>NZ_CP018620.1:4232173-5642897 GCF_001908275.1 Paenibacillus xylanexedens
CAATTGGGTGATATGTCCTTCGTCCTCACCGGAAAATCGCTATATATTAGATAATGGAGAGTCGGGGGCTTTATGTTTTGGTGCTTCAATGGACAATCAGATTATTAGAGAACTCTTCACGCGTTGCATTGAAAGTACCCGGATCTTGCAAGAAGATCAGGAATTCGGAGAAGTACTCCGCAGTGCTTTAACCAAAATACCGGAGACCTCCATTGGCAAACATGGCCAGATCCAAGAGTGGAGTAACGATTATGATGAATTGGAACCGGGTCACAGACATATTTCCCATTTATTCGCTTTGCATCCTGGAACGCAAATTACGTTGCAATCAACGCCTGACCTGGCCAAGGCAGCTCGTGTAACACTCGATAGAAGACTGGAACACGGTGGTGGACACACTGGATGGAGCCGGGCGTGGATTCTCAACATGTGGGCACGATTAGAGGAGTCGGAACTTGCACACGATAACATAGTGGAACTTCTTCGTTCCTCCACGTTACCCAATCTGTTTTGTGACCATCCTCCATTTCAAATTGATGGGAACTTTGGAGGTACTGCAGGGATAGCAGAGATGCTTCTCCAGAGTCATAACGAAGTAATCAGATTGTTACCTGCTTTGCCAGCAGCTTGGCCAAAAGGATATATTCGTGGTATTCGGGCTCGTGGGGGATTTGAAATAGATCTGGAATGGGAAAATGGTCGTCTGTTGAATACCAGAATTCGTTCTATTGAAGAAACAAGAGTAACCGTGTCCTATCTGGACCAAAAAATAGAATTAACCTTTCCTGGCCCCAATTCAATAATTGAACTAAAAGGATACGACTGGAATAATCAATAAGAATTTACCGATTACCTGAGCGAATACCGGCTGACAAAATTGCCGGGCGAATTCGCTCTTTTTTTGCTGAGATAAGATTTAGGCAAGAGTTGGCGTGTTTTTGCTCAATACAATGTTTCAAAGAAGACTTCCATATTTAACGTACTTACCAGGTGAAGTGCCTACCTGCTTGGTGAAGCTGCGAATAAAATTGGCATAATCTCCAAAACCGGATTGATAACAGGCCTCTGTAATACTTAAACCTTCGATTAAATAAGATTTCGACAGCTCTATACGGCGACTAAGAATGTATTCTCGAATCGTGAGTCCGGTATGCTTTTTGAATTGTCGACTAATATAGCTGCTATTCGTGAACATAGCCTCTGACAATTGTTCGAGCGTCAGTTGCCTCGTCAGATTACATTCAATGTAATCCATCGTGTTTCGAACTAGTTTAGGCATAATATCCGTTGCAACAAAATCCGTATTTTGAAAAGTTAGATTCGTTAGAAGGAGTAGCTGTGTAATCAAAATATTCCCCAGAATATCCGCTCCATAGTCACTTGATGAGAGACACTGTTCAAGCTCGCCAGCTAATTGCAGCACTCGTTGAAGCTCTTCCTCTTCAAGATGTACGATATTACCCTTACCCTTGGGACGGTAGTCGAAACATGCGGATAAGTTGGTGCTTGAAGTAGACAAGCGGTTCAGATATGACTTTTTCAGATTTATGGTAATTCTCTCATATTCGTTTTTGTCCAAGGCAAAGGAACGGTGCATCTCCTCCGGGCTAAGAACGAGCAGATCGCCACGTTGCAAATGGTAACAACGGTTCTCAATATAGAAGTTTACATTGCCACGAAGAAATAAGTAGAGTTCATATGCATTATGTCGATGATAAAACGTTCCCATATTATACGTGGTGGTGCGATGAAGGTACAACAGCTCATTCTGGATTGGATCAAACAGGTATTCTGAAGTCTCATTCATATCAGATATATGACCTCCTTGTCGTTTCGCGCAATAAATATAGCCGTTTGTGCAATGAAATTGCAGACGTGAACCTATAAAATGTAACCATCCTAGCATGATGGATACATAATTGCAAGCGTTTCCACTCAGGTGTGTACAACGCGATTGGAGGAAAAGATGGATCTGATTTTCACGGCACGAAGTAGAGCGCAGGACACCGTAGAGTACACAGCATTGGACAAGCATGCTCTCAAGGCTGACGTAAAAGTAATAAGCGGAAACGGCAGTGCAGAAGCTCCATGGCAAGCCGACATTCAGATTTACAACGAGGGACAGAATGCCTGGACAGGAGTTATTCATGTGGAAATGCCGTTGGACAAAAAGAATCCGAGGTTTTTTTTGCCTGCATTTATGTATGGCCGCAACCGGGGCGAAGCACCCCAGAATGTCCCAAATGAGTTCCCTAGACTAAGGGAGGGCAGTCCTTCTCGCCCTTCATCACCCTGGTGGATGGTCCGAAGCGATCGTCTGTCTCATCCGGCTGCACTTATCTATGATGAAGGTCGGATTGTTGGTCTAAGCGCAAGTCCCTACTGGATCAATACGGGAAACCAGAAGCAGCAATGGTATCCAGGAATGGAAGGAACGTTCGTGCAATATGGGGGATTCACATGTTCTATTGAAAAGGGTACGGTCGGATATACGCTGGGATATGAGAATGCTCCGTTGTTATTTATCAAATCCAGACTTGTCCATGAGCGAGCTGCCCTTGGAGAAAATTGTTTTGAACTTGCGGCAGGTGAATCAGTTGGGCTCACTCTTGAACTATATAACTACGAGTCTGAATCAGAACTGGGTATCAATCCTGCACTGGAAACAATCTATAGGAGGTATCACGAAAAACCAAGAGAAGGAAGTGACATTCAGACAACGGTAACGGATTTGTCCAATGCCATCTATGAATATGCCTGGCTTCCGGAGGATCGTCATTATTCAACATTTGTATATGAAGATGCTGCTGAAACTGATGGCTACCGATACAACAAAATTATCTCAATCAGTTGGACAAATGGTATGACCATAGCTGCTCCAATGCTTATGGCCGCACTGCGCCTGAATAATGAGCCTATGCGACAGCAGGCGTTATCCTGCATTACCAATATTATCGAGAATGCCATGAATTCCGAATCCGGACTTCCATACGATGCCTATCAGGATGGGATATGGAGTGTTAAAGGCTGGTGGTTCGACGGTATGCGTACCCCAGGACATTCCTCTTACCTTGTAGCTCAAGCGATGTTCTACATTCTGAAAAGCTACGATTATGAGAAGCGCATTCGTAATGTGAGACACGATGATTGGCTTGCTTACGTCAAACAAATACTTGATCGTCTGGAGTGCACGAAGAATACGGATGGAGAATACCCCACCATTTTGTCAGAGCGGACCGGAGCAGGTCTTGAATATGATGCTTTTAGTGGAGTCTGGTGTCTTGCTTCCAAGGCATATTACAGTTGGTTAACCCATGATGAATCTTCTCTGGATGAGCTCAGACGCAGTGAAGCCCACTATTACAATACCTATGTGCAACATATGGAATGTTACGGCGCTCCGCTGGATGCGGACAAAGCTGTTGATTCGGAAGGTATTCTGGCTTACATCAAAGCTGTTCGGTTTCTGCACGCGTTGACCGGTGACGAGCTGCATCTAGATCACATGAGAGATGCGATCAGTTATGAATTCAGCTTCAAATTTTGTTACAACTCACCTATTAAGATTCCGCCACTCAGTACATTAGGCTGGTCCAGTTCCGGGGGAAGTGTTACTTCTGTAGCTAATCCGCATATTCACCCCATGTCCAGCAATCTAGTGGACGAGCTGTTGTATTATGTTGGACAGCGGGACGAGAATTATGTTCGTCAACGTATGATGGATACCATCGAGTGGGGTTGTCAGACCTATAATCGTTATGATCAAGAATTCGGCTATGGCAAAAAAGGATGGATGTCTGAACGCTTCTGTCATTCGGAAGGACTGGTCACTGAAAAATATGCGGATGGTACGCCAGCCAGCACCTGGTTTTGCCTGATGCCATGGGCCAGTGGATCGATCATTGAAGGCCTCGTTGGCGACTATTGGGATTATGCGCGACATGAATGAATGTATTATGCAATAACTACAACAGTCACCATATTAGATGCCGCCGATAGGGAGACATGCTACCGGCGGTTTATTTTCGTTGGAGGAAAGGGGACACAAGGATGTTAAAAGTATTACTGGTAGATGACGAGATGTATGTACGAAAGGGGCTGTATGAACTCATAAATTGGATGGATCTTAATATGGAGATTATCGGAGAGGCAGAGAACGGTGCAGAGGCATTAAATCTGATTGAATGCCTGCAACCAGACGTGATTATTACAGATATCCGCATGCCAATTCTGGATGGACTGGAACTGATACGTGCCGTAGAGAAAATGCCACATCTGGAACCTGTGTTCATTATCATCAGTGGTTATCATGACTTCAAATATGCACAGCAGGCAATCCGGTACGGTGTTCATGACTATATCCTGAAGCCTATTGATGATGAAGAACTGACGGCGACGTTGCAGAAGTCGGCTAATCTGATTTGCAATAAAAGAAAACATATTCTTTTGGCTGAGGGACAGGCCAGTAACATCATGCTGGAGGATGTGATCAAAGGCCATGTACAGAAGGAGGATGAACATCGATATGCCGAGATGCTTGGGATCAATCGTAACTCCAGTCTGCTCATGACTTTGATTGAACTTCAGACCGGATTAGATGCAATTAAAATTACGATTGAACAGCTACGTGAAGCAGTACATTCTCTGGAGAGTAATTTATGCAAAATATTCATCAGTGAGCAACAACGCGGAATGTTTACTTTATTACTGTTGTGGCCTGATCATCATCAAGGGGGCTCGGCGTTACAGGATAAACTGCATAATATTCATATAACACTGAGCAAAAGGTTTAACCTGGATATCGGTCTTTACGCAGGAACACTCGTCAAAGAAATTGGTGATGTCCCACAATCCCTTATGGCGGCTGAAGAAGCAGCCAAGCATAAATATGCTGAAACTGGTGGTGTCGTACGTTATACCGAGATCAAGGACAAACCGCTGTTTGTTTTTAATGTATACCAAGACGAGGTGGATCAATTAATTCTGAGCCTGGAAGAGGGGAATAGGTCAGCTTATCACAAGGTTGTAGAGGAGAAATTCAAATTGTTTCATATGAATCGATTTTCTCCTCAAGCTGTATCGGGTTCTCTTTTGCGTTATATAACGGGTATTCTCGCTGTGGTCCATGAAATGGGTGGTAATGATGAAGGTCTACAGCAGCTAAAGGAGCTGGCACAACAAAGTCATGAAGGTTGGAGTTTACGACTATTGAAAAATGCTTTTCTCATCGCGCTGGAGGAAGCCGAGGATTATGTCTCTCATCTGCGGATGGAACGATCCAAAGGGGATATCAGCAAGATCAAACGATATATTGATGCAAATTATACCGAGAACATCAATCTCAAAAGCATTGCTGCACTCTTCTATATGAATCCCGTTTATCTTGGGCGATTATTCCGCAAAAGCTACAATCAATATTTCAATGACTATCTGCTCAACCTGCGGATTCATGAAGCGAAGAAGTTATTGCGCCAGACGGATCTGAGAATGTACGAGGTTGCTGCACGTGTAGGATTTCAGAATGCGGATTATTTTGTAACCCAGTTTGAGAAACTGGTTAAGTTATCGCCCACAGAGTATCGCAATCTCCTTATGGCAAATGAGCAGCGAGGTGCACAATGCCAAGATGGAACCTGAATTACATGAAGCTTCGAGATAAGCTACTGCTCATGTATGTCTTATCTGTATTTATTCCCATCGTTGTTACCAATGTGGTGTTCTACAATGTCACATCCGCCAATATTCGTAGTCAGAAAACTCGTGATGCCGGCATGGCACTGAACAATCTGAAGAACGATCTGCGGGTAACCATTGATCAGGGCGTCGGCCTCTCTTATTCGTTATATACTGACCCTGTATTCAACGACACCATCTCCCGTTCATTTCAAAGTCATTTTGAGTATATTGACGCTTATAATTCCTATCTAAAAGGGCAATTCTCCGGTCAAATGAATCAGGGAATTCGCTGGTATCAAGTGTATACCGATAATTCTACCATTTTATCTTCCGGTTATATTGATCGTTTAACTGACGATGTCCGCAACTCGGACTGGTACGTTCAATTTCAGGCATACTCCGCCCCTTATCCGGCATTGATCTCATCGGATCAGATGTTAAGTCTGGTTCAAAGGCTCGACAATCTGGACACTGGGGGGAGAGAGCAGTTACTTAAAATTGACCTGAATATGGATATGATCAAGCAGTATTTCCACAACAGCGGATTTGATGGAAAAGTGTATCTTCTTGATCCGGGGGGACACATCCAATTTTCAAATGATCCCACAGCAAAAGAAGCTCAGATAGGGAAACGTTACAGCGAGATCCAGTTTCCGAACAAAATGATTCCCTTTGAACTTACGTATACAGGCATTAACTATCTGGAAGGGTGGTCCCTGCATGGAGTGATGGATGAAGAAATTGTGTTGAAGGAGGTGCGGAAGTCCCGTTCCTTCGTCGTATGGCTGGCTTGCATTAATTTTGTCCTGCCTTCTATTATCATCGCGGCTATGTCCAGATCCATCCATGTCAGGCTGGTGCGTATTCTAAAACATATGAAAAAAGTAAAAACACAGAATTTTCAGACGATTCCGCCTGAAGATGCAAGAGATGAAATAGGTCAACTCACGATGGAATTTAATCGAATGACCGAGACGATCCATAACCTGATTCATGAGGTATATCTCGCCGACATCCAAAAGAAAGACCTGGAGTTGAAGCAGCAGGAAGCACAACTTCATGCGCTCCATAGTCAGATCAACCCACATTTTTTGTTTAATACGCTGGAGTCGGTACGTATGCGGAGCCTCATCAAAGGTGAGAAAGAGACTGCCAAAATCGTGCATAACATGGCCAAGATGTTTCGCAAGTCGATTAGTTGGAATCAGAATGATGTGACAGTGAAGGAAGAATTGGAACTCATCGAGAGTTTTTTGCAAATTCAGAAATACCGCTTTGGAGAAAAACTCCAATATACCATTGAGGCAGATCCTGCGGTACTGATGTACCGAATCCCCAAGATGGTTATCCTTCCCTTTGTTGAGAATGCAAGTATTCATGGAATTGAGTCATCTCCGGGTGTAGGCATCATTCAACTCTTTGTTTCAATGGAAAATGAACAGCTCCATATCAGACTAACGGATAACGGTATAGGGATGTCACAAGCAAAATTAGAAGAGTTGTTAAGTTACCTGGATCAAAACACCGATATGGGAGAGCATGTTGGCATGAAAAATGCGTATAGTCGCTTAAAACTTTGTTATAAAAATCACTTTACATTCGACATCCAGACATGGGAAGGAGAAGGTACGCATATCCAAATTAAGCTTCCACTTAATCCATCAGCCATGCCAGGCGACTAAATACGAGGGATATACTTTTCAAAGTAGGAGGTACACTTTCATGGGTAACTTTGAAAGCGCTATCTTGATATATTGAGAAGGCTTAAAGACACAAACAATACTTTAAGGGGGCATTTGCTACATGTTTAGAAAAAAAAACATTATAACAGGTCTGGCCATTTTACTGGCTGTAACCCTGGCAGGTTGTAATAAAGCCAGCCCGGAAGCCTCCTATCCTGACAGTAATGACAACACCCCGGTCACCTTTAAATATTTCACGTTTGGCGGTGGCAAGAAGGACATTCTGGCAAGCAGCACGACCATTGGCAAGAAGCTACAGGAACAAACAGGCGTTGACTGGAAGATGGAATATTTGGTCGGTGACGGTGCAACTAAGGCAGGTGTGATGATTGCGAGTGGTGATTACCCCGATATCATCGACTCCAGTGGTGAAATGGCCAAATTGATGGATGCAGGATCTTTTATCCCGCTGGATGAACTGATCGATCAATATGGGCCTAACATCAAGCGGGTATACGGGTCTTATATGGACAAATTCAGACAGGAGGATGGAAAGATATACTTCTTGCCATACACTGCCAACATCGGTTA
Source organism: Paenibacillus xylanexedens (assembly GCF_001908275.1). Lineage (NCBI taxonomy): Bacteria > Bacillati > Bacillota > Bacilli > Caryophanales > Paenibacillaceae > Paenibacillus > Paenibacillus xylanexedens. Next base: position 4,240,123 of record NZ_CP018620.1, read on the forward strand.
TGTGTCAGAGCCTAATTTTCAGACCGGCTTTTATATTCAGCGTGCTGTGTTAAAAGAGTTTAACTATCCCAAGATCAAAACGCTGGACGAATATTTTGACTTGATTGAGCAATACAAGCAAAATCATCCGCAGATCGATGGAAAAGAAACCATCGGCTTCGCCACACTTGCTGGTGAATCGGGCAGCTTTTTCACCCTGCTAAATCCGGCTATGCATCTGGCAGGTTATCCAAACGATGGCAGTGTGATGGTGGATATGCAGAGTCATGAAGCCAAACTGGTAGCCGGATCTGATTATCAGAAACAATGGATTCAGAAGCTGAGCGAGGTTAACGCACAGGGGATGTTTGATCCAGAATCCTTCACAATGAACCAGGATCAGTATCTCGCCAAGTTGACGTCCGGTCGGGTACTGGGATATTTCAGTTACTCCTGGCAAGTTGGAGACGCAACGAACAACCTCAAGAAGGCTGGTATTGACGATAAACGATACGTATCTCTACCGATCGTATTTGATGACAGTGTCAAAGACCAGTATGTGGACCCGCCAGGTTTTGTGAATAACTACGGTGTCGGAATTACCGTAAATGCCAAAGATCCTGTGCGAATTATTAAATATTTTGATAATTTGCTTAAGGAAGAAAACCAGATTCTGGTTCAATGGGGTGTTGAGAACGAGACGTATAGTGTGAATGATGAGGGCCGCTTTTACTTTGAAAATGATGACCAACGCAAGGCACATGAAGATCCGGAATTAAGTCGTAAATTCGGCTTTGACTATTTTAATTACAGCTGGCCTCGTTACGGGAATAACTCCGTGCTGGAGGATGGCAACGCCTATGGACCGGGCAACCAACCAGAAGTGGCTACCTTTAGTTACACGGACGGTGACAAGCTGTTGTTAGAGAAATATGGTGTGGAGACATTCACAGAACTATTCAGCACACCGGATGAGCGTCCTTGGTCTCCTGCTTGGTCTATTGCACTGGAGCAGGGCTCTCCTGAACAGATTTTTATCACCAAGGCAGAAGATCTCCAGAAGAAATATTTACCCAAAATGATTATGGATTCGCCTTCCACTTTCGAGAACACATGGAATGAATATATGAGTCAATTGAATCAACTCGACAAGAAAACATACGAAGCTACGATAACACAGGCAGTTAAGGATCGTGTAGCTGGCAAATGGTGAGTGTAATCCATAAGAGAAAACACGGAACGGGGGAATATTCACATGTTAAAACCAAAATTTAGAACAGCGGGTTTAGCTGTAGTACTAACAGCTTTGCTGGCTGGGTGCAGTCAGAACAGTTCGTCATCAGCGCCTTCAGCCACAGGTGATGATGAGAACAGTCCAGTCACGTTCTCGTATTACATGTTCTCTCCAGGCAAGAAGGATGTTCTGGCAAGCGAAACTACCATCGGTAAAGCGTTGCAAGAGCAGACGGGTGTGGACTGGAAGATGGAATATCTGGTAGGTGATAGTGCTACAAAAGCCGGTGTCATGATTGCCAGTGGAGACTATCCTGATGTCATTAGCTCCAGTGGTGAGATGTCCAAGTTACTGGATGCAGGTGCCTATATTCCGCTGGATGATCTGATTGAGGAATACGGTCCTAATATCAAAAGGGTGTATGGACCATACTTCGATAAAATGAAAAATGCCGAAGACGGTAAAATCTATGCCCTGCCTTATACGGCTAATCAGGGTGAGTATTCAGGTAGTCCAAATGTGGGCGGAGGAGCTTTCTGGATTCAACGATCTGTGCTCAAAGAGTTTGATTATCCCAAGATCACTACACTGGATGAATATTTTGATCTAATTCAGGATTATAAGGAAAAACATCCAACTGTCGACGGTGCAGACACAATCGGATTTGTGTCACTTGCGGGTGTGGCTAATAACTTCTTCACACTGCAAAATCCTGCGATGCATCTTGCCGGTTATCCGAACGATGGCAGTGTCATGGTGGACATGACTACCCATGAGGCAAAAGTTGTCGCGGGTACAGATGCCCAGAAAAAATGGATTCAGAAGTTGAATGAGATCAATGCTCAAGGCATGCTTGATCCGGAATCCTTTACGATGAACAAAGACCAGTACTTGGCCAAGCTGACTTCGGGTCGTGTGTTAGGATACTTCAATTATGGCTGGCAGATTGGGGATGCATCGAAAAACCTGCTCTCGGCAGGCATTGATGAGAAGCGCTACGCTCCACTTCCGATTGTGTTTGATGAAGGAATCAAGGATCAGTATGTGGATCCTCCCGGCTTTGTCAACAACTATGCAACAGGTATCTCGGTGAATGCCAAAGACCCTGTTCGTATCATCAAATATTTTGATAATTTGCTGAAGGAAGAGAATCAGGTTCTGGTGCAATGGGGAATCAAGGATGAGACGTACAGTGTGGATGAAAAGGGCCGATTCTATTATGCAAATGAAGATCAACGCAAGGCTCATGATGATCTGGAGCTCAGCCGTAAATTCGGGTTCACCTACTTTGGGACAGACTGGCCGAAATATGGCGGTGAATCTACACTAACCGATGGTAACGCTTATAGCCCTGGCAACCAGCCGGAAGTGGCCGCTGCATCTTACACCGAGGGAGACAAGAAGTTCCTTGAAGCCTACGGTATCCAAACCTTTAGTGAATTATTTAATAAACCGGAAGAGCGGCCATGGTTCCCCGCATGGTCCATCGCCCTTGAGCAAGGATCACCTGAACAGATCTTCACCACCAAATCGGATGATCTGCAACGTAAATACTTACCGGAAATGATCTTGGGAGCACCATCGAATTTTGATAAGCTGTGGGATGCCTACATGGCTGAATTGAACAAATTGGACAAAGCTGGTTATGAAGCGACCATTACCAACGTTGTGAAGGATCGTGTTGCAGGAAAATGGTAATACGAACACTTTAAGTGCGTGTTCAAAAGCGGACTTTTGAACAAACACTTTAAAACAAACTGTTACATGCGCAGGAGAAGATGACAGAGCATAAACTCCGGCTTTCTCCTCGCATGAATAACAGCACAGGAAAGGAGCAGGTTCACCGTGGAGAAACCTAATGTATCCCTTAACTCGATGCCTCCAGCCTCGAGTCCGAAGGGAACCAGAGCACACTCGTTCTTTAAGCGACTTGTGCAGCAACGAACGCTTGCCTGGATGTGTATTCCTTTTGTCATCTGGGCTTTTATCTTCAAGTACCTGCCGTTATGGGGATGGACCATGGCTTTTCAGAATTTCAAACCGGCAAGGTCCTTCTCGGATCAGCAATGGGTAGGTTGGCAACATTATAGTACGTTATTTGAAGACAATACCTTCTACCGGGTGCTGCGAAATACACTCGTTATGAGTTCCATTAAACTGGTGTTGGGATTTGTGACAGCAATTACGCTGGCTCTCTTGTTGAATGAGCTGAAAAATGTCATATTTAAACGTTTTGTGCAAACCGTCAGTTATCTGCCTCACTTTATCTCGTGGGTTGTTGCTTCCAGCATTGTATTAACAGTCCTGTCACCAGACGGAATTATCAATCTGCTGCTGATGAAGCTTCACCTGATTGACAGTCCGGTACTATGGATGGGGAAAGGAGAATACTTCTGGGGTATTCTGGGGGCAACTGAGGTCTGGAAAGATGTCGGTTGGAACACCATTATCTATCTGGCAGCAATTACGGCAATTGATCCGGCGCAATATGAGGCTGCCGAGATTGATGGAGCCAGTCGCTTCAAACGGATGTTATATATCACCCTGCCTGGCTTGAAACCGGTTATTGTGATCTTGTTGATCATGAACATGGGAAGTATTCTTGAATCCGGATTCGAACCGCAATATCTGCTGGGTAACGGGATGAATATGGACTATTCGGAGAATCTGGACATCTTTGTACTGAAATATGGATTAGGGATGGGGAACTTTTCCTTAGGTACAGCAGCTGGCATATTCAAAACGGTGGTCAGCTTCATCTTCCTTTTCTCAGCGAACTATATAGCGAAAAAAATGGGAGAGAGCAGACTATTCTAAAAGGAGGCCTATGCCATGCGTAAAGGAAACACATCCCGCTTGCGGAATAGCAGCACCGGGGATCGAGCGTTTGACACTTTTAACATCATCTTCATGGTATGTCTGATGATTGTGACGATCTATCCCTTTGTTAATATGATTGCCGTATCTTTCAATAATGCAAACGATGCCATTCGGGGTGGAATATATCTATGGCCTCGTGTATGGACACTGGACAACTACAAATACATTTTTGGCGAATCCGATATTTATCACGCAACTCTGATCTCGGCGCTGCGTACGATCATTGGAACCGTGGTGTCCGTCTTCTGTACAGCCATGCTCGCGTATACGGTTAGTCGTCAGGAGTTTGTGCTACGCAAGTTTGTTACGATGTTTTTTGTATTCACCATGTATTTCAGCGGGGGGTTGATCCCCGGTTATCTGCTGATTCGAGACCTTGGATTGATTGGTTCCTTCTGGGTATATATCATTCCGGGTGTAATCGGTGTCTTCAATATGATTGTCATCCGTTCATTTATTGAAGGTCTTCCTGAAGGCATTCTGGAGTCAGCACGTATTGACGGGGCAGGGGAGTTCACGACATTTATCCGCGTTGTCCTGCCGCTAACGATTCCCGCAATGGCAACCGTATCACTCTTTGTAGCTGTGGGACAATGGAATTCCTGGTTCGATGTATTCCTGTACAACTCTTCCAATAAAGAATTAAGCACATTGCAATACGAATTGATGAAGATTCTGCAAACTTCGACGACCTCAGCGACTTCATCAGCAAGTGATGCTTATCAGTCTGCTGAGAGCAATGCAACGGCGGTCACACCAACCTCGATTCGAGCGACCATGACCATTATTGCAAGTGTTCCTATTCTGATGGTGTATCCGTTCTTACAGAAATACTTTGTACAGGGCATGACGATTGGCGGCGTGAAGGGGTAGTGATGAACTGTATAACTTCATTGAATCTGTGAAAACGCAACAAACTATACCGCATTAGCGTCTATTCATCCATAGAATAACAACAGGAGTGAAACAAATGCATGTAAAATGGATGACGATTATTGGTGCCGTTGTTGGCTCTATGCTTATAGGGGTGGGAACGGCAGCTGCGGAAGAAACGTTTGTTGATCTAAAGTATTCCAAGTGGGCAGAGGATGGCATCACGTATATGGCGAAACGGGGAACAGTAGCCGGATACGGCAATGGGATCTTCAAGCCAGAGGCACTTGTGACAAGGGCACAAGCCGTCACTTTTATGGTGCGCGAGCTTTATCCAGATCAGCTTCAAAGAGCAGTGGAAGGTACAACCTATTCGGATGTTCCAACTACACACCCCTTCCATCGAGAAATCATGATAGCTGCTAAAAATGGTCTTGCAAGTGGTTTTCCTAACGGAACTTTCCGTCCGGACGCACCACTTAGCCGCGCAGAGACTGCGGCCTTCCTTACACGGGCATATTCACTCGCGGAAGGTAAGAAGCCCGCAGCATGGACAGATACGGACAGGCATTGGGCAGCAGCACCCATTCTTATTATGAGTTCAAACGGCTTGGTCGGCGGTTATTCAGATGCCACCTTCCGTCCGAATCAAGCTGTCACGCGTGCTGAATATGCCGTATTTATGGCGAGAGTAATTCGCTTCGAACGTGAAGCGGCCATTCGGACACAAGATTGGGACAAACTGATATCCTATATGACGGTAAGCGAGCAAGTTGGTCAGATGCTTATGCCCGACATTAGGGAATGGAATGGTAAAGCGACAACGACCGTTAATGAGGGGCTGAAACGCACGATCCATGATCAGGACTTGGGCGGACTTATTCTTTTTGACAAAAATATTGTAGACGTGACGCAGCTTACAACGTTCACACATGATATACAAAGAGAAGCAGGTGACATTCCTCTATTTCTTAGCATCGACCAAGAAGGAGGCGTTATTAAGCGAATACCAGGCGGTACGAACCTGCCAGGTCAAATGGCGCTTGGCGCAACTGGAGATGCAACACTAGCCGAAGCAGCTGGTCAGCTGACAGGGGAGGAGCTGAAGGCACTGGGACTGCAGATTAATTTTGGGCCAGTGCTGGACATCAACAGCAATCCAGATAACCCCATCATCGGTATACGGTCGTTTGGCTCGAAGGCGGACTTGGTAACACGGCTTGGTCTGGCAACAATAAAAGGGCTACAGCAATCAGGGGTGATGGCGGCAGTTAAGCATTTTCCGGGACATGGAGATACAACGGTAGATTCCCATCTTGGTATGCCTGTGCTTGCCCATAACCGAGAACGGCTTGATGCGGTAGAATTAAAACCGTTTCGGGCTGCGATTGAAAATGGGGCAGAGATGATTATGACCGCGCATATTGCTTTCCCTTCCATAGACAACGAACATGTTACTTCCCTCAAGGACGGTGAACGTGTGCCGATTCCTGCCACCTTATCGAAAAAGGTACTGACAGGACTGCTTCGCGGAGAGTTGGGATACGAAGGTCTCATTGTGTCGGATGCCTTTACCATGAATGCAATTGCAGAGCATTTTGGGGAGAATCAATCGGTAGAACGCGCCGTTTCTGCAGGTGTTGATATCATCCTTATGCCAAAAAAATCAGTAGCGGCCCATCAAACGCTGGTAAACGCGGTGAACAATGGAACGATCAAGGATGAAACCATACATGCATCTGTGAAACGAATCTTGGAGATGAAAGCGAAATATGGTTTGTTTGAACGCAGTCAAACTCTTGCGCAAAAGCTAACTCAGCTTAACGGTATCATCGGATCGAAGGCGCACCGAGCAGTGGAGCAGACAATCGCAGAGCGAGCGGTCACTGTACTCAGCAGTCGCGAAGGTGTGCTTCCTGATCCAATTCAGCAAGGCGACCGGGTTGTTATTGTCGCAGCCGAGCAGGAACAGGCGAAACAGCTTGAGAAACAACTGTTGCAAGCCGCTAATAACCTGTCGTTAAAGACTGAAATATCACTTGTTGGACAAGGCAACATGAATGAAACACTTCAGGCGATTGGCAAAGCCAATTATGTCATTCTTGCTTCTTACCAATTCCGCAATGTGGCCAGCCAGTTCGGTTGGAGTGAGTATCAAACCTTGATTAATGCGATGAACAAGAGTAATCAGCGATACACGCTGTTGTCTCTCGGTAACCCTTACGAAACGATCTATTTGCAGAACGTGCGCTCAGGAATTGCTGTGTATGGAAAGCAGGAGCCAAATACGTCTGCCGGGATCAAAGTATTGCTTGGTCAACTGAAAGCTGGAGGACAATTACCCGTACTAACGGATTAACGCTTAATTAATGAAGAAAAAAACGGATTCCAGCATACGGAATCCGTTTTTTATTTCAAACTTTTGTTTTATCGATCCATGTACCATGCCATCACTCGGGTATTTCTTCGCTACAAACAAAATGAAGCAGCATCTTCACAAATTGCTCCGTCATCCGCATATCCAATGAATTATCATGAGCACCACGAATAGTTACCATGCGCTGGAGCATGCCCATCATCGTTGTGAAGATAAACTGAGCCAGATCCAGCGGAGGAGATGGATTCTTAATACTGCCGTCAACAACGCCTTGGGATAAAGCGTCCATCAGGAAATGATTTTCTTTCCCGTTCTGGTTGAACTTATCATACTCTTCTCTTAATTCAGGGCTAAAATCATACATCTCATAGTTGATATCAAACAATTGAATAAACCGGATGTAGTCTGGATGATTCTCGGCATAAACAACCCATGCATTCAACATAACCGTGAGTTGTTCCCGGCCGTTCAAGTCCTTCGTTGAAGCACGGCTAACTTCATCCGTTAAATGTTCGATCAGTTGCATCTGAATGGCTAGAAGAAGTTCATCCATTGACTGGAAATGTTTATAAAAGGTCACTCTACTAAGTTCAGCTTTTGTACATACATCCTTAATCTTCACCTGGAGCAATCCATATTTCAAAAAAAGCTCCTTACCTGCTGCAATCAAATCATCACGATGTTTATTTCCCAATTGTTGATGCCAGTTTTCATTCACTTGTATACAATTGTCCTTTCTTCGAACGAAATGCGTTCAAGGTCAGTCCGAGAGAAGCGAGCAGCATAATTGCACCAAAAATATACGGGAAGTTTATGTTTTTGTCAAACAATAGTCCTGCGATCAGCGGCCCAATCACCGTGCCGAGACTGGAAAATGTAGTATTCAGACCCGATGCATAACCTTGCCGATCTCCTGCATTTTTGGATATTAACGTGCTGACCGAAGGTCGTAAAAACGAATTAAAGGCAAAGAATAACGCAGAAGCGAACAACAGAAACACAAGGTTGACCTTAATTAACATTAACAATAAAGCTATGGGTGTGATTATTAAGGAGAGACGGATCAACTTAACTTCACCTATTCTCTGTACGAACCAATCCAAAAGCCAGATCTGCACAACGATACCGATAATTGCGCCCAAAGTAATAATGATGGAGATTGTTGCAGCGTCGAATCCGTATTTTTGCTCTGCGAAAAGCGCGAATACTGTCTCATAACTCATGAGACCAAAGGTCATGACAAGCAACACAATCAAGTATTTGAAATAGGGGACTTTAAAAGAACTCCAGATTTTCTTGCCCAAGTGATCTCCTTTTTGAAGACGGATGGAGACCGTTCTTTTCTCGGGGGGAAGTGTCTCAGGCAATAGCAGCGTCATCAGGGCCGCAATCAGTCCCAGACCCGCTGCGAAGAAATAGGGCATGCGAATGCCCATCTCGGCGATGAGACCGCCCAGACCAGGTCCGAGAACCATCCCCAAATTCATAGCTGCGCCGAAATAGCCCATACCTTTTGCACGTGTCTCTGGCGTTGTAATATCGGCGACGTATGCGAGGTTGGCAGGAACCATTAAACCAAGACTGATTCCACCGATAAACCGTGCGACATAGAGGAACGGTAATGACGTCGACAGCGCAAATATGATATCTGAAATGACAGACAGAAACATACCTGCGATGATCAACTTTTTGCGTCCAAATCGATCAGACAGTTGTCCCCCGAGAGGTGAAAAGAAGAATTGAGCAGCACCAAAGGCGGCAACTAAAAATCCTGCTACTGTGCCTCCCGCATGAAAAAGCTTCAAATACTCCGGCAATATGGGGATGATCATCCCTTGCCCCAATAAAGCAATAAACAGATTTAACATCAGAATGAACAGTGGAAAGCGAACTGATTTTGGTAATGTACTCATGTACGTCATTAACCCCTTCATTTACAACTTGTTAACCTTTACATTGTGTAAACCATTTTAAATGATTTGAAGGAAATATGTAAATCTTTTTTTTTAGTGAAGCAGTCTAATGAGTAGAGTTATAATTGAATTCATACGGAGGTGGGAACACGTGAAATTAGAGGAATTGTTTACGGTACATGTGAACATCGAAGAATCATTTGATTTACAGAATAGCGAAGATGATTCGGTTGTCATGATTACTTTTACAGGCAGCGTAACCGGAAAGTACTTTGAGGGAATTGTGCTGGGTGGAGGAGTGGATACGCAGATCATCGGGAAGAATGGTGGTCCGCATACGCTATCGGCCAGATACATGCTCCAAGGAACCGACAACGCAGGCCATTCCTGCAAAATTTATATCGAAAATAACGGAAATATTGATAAAACGCTGAAAACTGCTTTATTTCGTACTTCCCCCAAAATGATTACAGACAGCAAAGCCTTATCCTTCTTGAACCGTGAGGCACTTATTGGAGAAGGTCATCCGACGGAGTCAGGGATAGATATAAAAATATATAGGGCGCTATGATAATGCGAGACATGTGATAACTATTTTGTTCATGTGTCTCGGAGCAAGGTAGCCTATTATGCTGATTCAGAGTCGCTAAGGAGCGGTTCTTTTTGTCGTATGAGACTTTACGTCAATATTTATATGTATTCTTTTACAATTAATTAACATAGGATGGATACGGCGCACACACTTCTCACCTATAGTATGATGAGGGAAAATAAACCAAAATCAGGCGGAATAAGGAGAAAACTAATCAATATGATGATCAAAAAAATCGGGATTTCAGTAGCATCACTCGCCATCTTAACGTCTGTAAGTGTGTTTGACGTATATGGCGCAGGCTCCAAACGCATGATCGAAGTTTCTGAACAATCGGCTAATGTGGTTGTGAACGGACAAAGGGTGGAAGGCGAATCATTTCTCTACAATGGGGTTACTTATGTACCTGCAAGAGCAATTGGTGAAGCCTTGGGGCAAGAGGTAGACTGGGATAACAACACCCAATCGGTGTTTGTTGGACAAAAAATGGATGATCAGCAGCAGGGATACCGCGGTACCAAAACACCATATCCTTTTAAGGAAACAAGTTATACAAAAGCTCCTAGTGGATATGAACCCATATTTATTAACTACATAGGGAGACATGGTTCCAGACATCTATCCAGTTCCAAGTACGACAAGACGTTATTTGAACTGCTCGACATCGCTGAAAAGGACGGGCAGATCACTAATCTGGGCAAAGAGCTGAAGAAGGAAATTGGCAATCTGATGAAGGTTGAAAAAGATCATTATGGATTGTTATCCACTACGGGTGGAGAAGAATTGAAAGGAATAGGGGCCAGGGTTGGGCAGAATTTCAAAGAACTATTTACATCGGATAAAAAAGTGATTGCACAAGCAACCTTCAAAGATCGAACGCCGCAGAGCAGAGATCAGTTTATTGACGGGTTAAAGGAAAGCTTGGGAGATAACAAGGTAGACATTCTGGCTTCAGCTTTTGAAGAAGGGAAAGACCCCTATCTACGGCCCTACGACCTAGCGACAAAGTATAATGAGTACGTAGAAGATGGAGACTGGGTTAAGTTATACGAGGATTATGTCACACAGAGCACTGGAACGCGTTATGCAAAAGAGGTCCTTCTTCAATTTTTCTCTGATGACTTCTATCAACGGCTGAACGCTGGAGAGTTTGAACTGAAAGATGAGAAGGGAAAAGTGAAGCTCAGCAACCCAACCGAGGCTGCTTCTAATCTATATGAACTCTACATCATTTCTTCGAATATAAAAGGAGAAGGTGATTTCGAATTCGGGCGGTATTTCACGGCTAATCAGTTAAAGTGGTACGAGAGCATTGACAATATCAATGATTTCTATGAAAAAGGTCCATCTTTAACGTCAACGGATCTGCCGCAAAATATCATTGCACCTCTGGTCAAAGAGTTGATCGTGTCTACCGACCAGTCCATTCAGCAGAAAGACACGGCTGGTATATTTCGTTTTGCTCACGCAGAAACCATCATTCCACTATCTTCATTCCTGGATATCGCCGGAGCTAATGTGAGTATCGACAAACCGCAGGACGTGACCCAAAACTGGAATGGCTCGGTTATCTCACCAATGGGAGCAAATATTCAATGGATTCTGTATTCCAATGGTAAGGATGTTCTCGTGAAAATGCTTAGAAATGAAGAAGAGATCGCCTTCCCGATCGAAACAAAGACCTATCCATACTATAAGTGGGAAGATGTAAAAGCATATTACCAAAACAAACTACAGAAGGTAGGCGTAAGCTTGGACAGCAGTTTGGAAGACAATATCGAGCTTTTACAGAAGAAATTCTAATCGGTGAAACGATATGCATTTTATATGAAAATAAAGACGAAGATGAAGAAAGCAACTCCTTTTCATGGAGCTGCTTTCTTTTTTTGCATTTTGAATGAAATGGACCAGTAAAAAAATCCTAAAACAAAATGTGACCAAATGCCGTCCGTAAGAGTGTTAGAGGTATAAAGGAGGGCATACCAACCATGCAGCGATCAGTGCCCCAGCTGGGCGATCATGTGATGAAAGTCTATGAGACATACGCGGATACTCTGTTCCGGATTGCCATGGTGCACCTCGGCAGACGAGAAGACGCGGAGGAAGCCACTCAGGATACCTTCATCAAACTAATAGAAAAAGCCCCTACGTTCAACGATGCGGAGCATCAAAAAGCATGGTTGATTCGGGTCATCACCAATCATTGCAAATCCTTATTAGGCAGAGGCTGGCGCAAACGGGAGGTCAAGTTGGAGGGAGTCGATCCTCTTACAACAGACAACCCTGAAGATCACGCGCTGATCGAACTTGTACTGTCACTGCCCGTCAAGTATAGATCGGTGGTTCATCTGTATTATTACGAAGATTATCCGATCCGAGAAATCAGCGAGATCCTAGAGATTAGCGAATCAGCAGTGAAAATGAGATTGAAACGAGGAAGACAGCTGTTAAAACTGGAGCTGGAAGGAGAGGAACTGTAATGAACGAAGAACAATTCAAACAAAACTACAAGAAAGCGGTGGATCATATGAAAACAAACGAGCAAATGAAAAAACGGGTAGAGCAATCCTTAAACACGCAACATCAGGGACCAAAACGTCAACGTAAACCACTATACATTGCAGCAAGTGTTGTTATCGCTGCCAGCATTGGATTGGCTGCGCCAAGTGTATGGCAACAATTCAATGGACCAGCCGCACCAACACCACAGGTGGCAGCGGTGACTCCAGGCGCATCGTTTGATCCGATCGTGATTCCGAAGATGGAGTTGCCGAGTTCACAGGGCAAAGGCGCGATGGCTGATATGATGCAACTGGTTGTATATGGAGGAGGCGTATATACACAGTCCCCAACATTGCTTGAAGGCGCAAATGCACTCAACCTGCGGGGGGATAAACTGGGTACCACCACTGGCGGCATTGATGAGCTGAGCGGCCAAGATAAATATACGGAGCTTGCTTCCAACATTGGCGAAGCTGACATCTATGCTGTTAATGGCTACGACAAGGATTTCCGCATCATGTCTTACACCGAGATCGATGGTCAGGTGTATGCTCAGTTATTCGACAAGAACAACGGGATCACTATTGGTACTGGTGCCGACCTGATCGGCAAGCTTCATCTCGAAGGCAACATCGCCTCGGCGCAATGGGAGACGTTTAATAGCTGGAACAATGGATTGCAGCAGCTTCAACCGTTAGCAGCGGATGAAGCACTGGACAGCTTTATCTCATCGCTAAATGCTGCCAAACCGATCGCAACGAGCCCGGAGCTGGAAGAGAACCTCTACGGCAAGGAAGATCGCAAGATCATCTATCTCACGCTGGAAGACAAAACGCAGGTCCCACTGGTTCTGTTTGGTGAAGAAGCTCTGGTTCGTTATGGTAATGTTCCGGCATTCCTGGAAGTGGAGAAAGGTGCGTTCCAATCATTCTGGAACAGCTTGGGCGAGTAAGGCGAAGACAGCAATCTGGATGCATGAAGAAGAGCGAACAGGGCACGCAAGTGCTTTGTTCGCTTTTTTGATTATCGGTCGGATTAGATTTAATTAGAATTCTTGTAATAAACCAAATGATCGGTCCACTCATCATTTTCATGTATGAAACCTTTACGTACACATTCAAATTCCATACCCACGCTTTCAGCTAACTTTACTGAAGGGGTATTATCCACATTAATATGAGCTTCTATACGGTGGAACTTCAGATGTTCGAATGGACTCCTTTGGATTGAATTTATGCTCATGGCATAGCACTGAAATAGTCCATAACCACACTGCGAAACTCTAAAGCGGCTTTGGAAATATACCTGTTTTTATGCGAAAGTAGAGCGATTTCCCGAACGAGCTGGTGTTCCTCTACCTGAAGATATCTAATGCGCTCATGCGGGTTTCTGGCTGTGCTAGGTATAAACGCGAGACCGATCTCCGCCTCCACAAGGGCTGTTAATCTTGCAGGCTCATCACCTTCATACACATACTTTGGTAGGAAACCAGCGGATTGACATACGGAATCCACCATATCCCGAACCCCATACCCTTGCTTCACCCCAACAAACCACTCGTCCTTAAGCTCGGTTAATTGAATGCTGCTTCGGTCTGCATATCGATGAGCCATAGGAACAGCGACTACAATCGGGTCGTCATATAGTATCTGACATTCGATATCGTCACCTTGAATCGGAGGGGAGGAGAGACAAAAGTCCACCTCGCCCCGATGTAGGAGTCTGGACATGTTTTCTAACGAAACCATTTGCACATGGAACTGAATATTCGGCTTGTTTTTCCGGAATTCCCGCAGTATGCCGGGCAATGTGCTTGCCGTAGTCACCGCCAATTGCAGTGTACCCTGATCCGGGTTGGAGAGGTCAGCGATTTCCCGTTTTCCTTGTTCCAATTCAAATAAGGCTTTTTCAGTTCGCTGAAGAAATGTTCTTCCAAAGTCGTTTAGTCGCAGCTTTCTCCCGATTCGATCAAATAAAGGGACTCCAAGGTCGTCCTCTAATCGTTGTATCGTTTTGCTCAGGGAGGATTGCGTGACATGCAGCTTTCCCGCAGCTTCCGTAACATGTTCGCATCGGGCCACCGTCAGGAAATATTTTAGTTGAAGAAGCTCCATTTGCACCATTCCTTCATTCCTTCTAGTTCATCAAATCATAACATATAATGCGTTGGAATAAATGAATACGTTCAAGTAAGATAACAGCAGAAGAGAGAGAGGTGCACCAATGAACGTTCGAAATAAAGGATTGATGTTAGCTGTTGGACTCGGAATTATGTTGAATCCGTTGAATTCCTCCATGATTTCGGTGGCAATCTCCAGGCTACAACAAGTGTATCAACTTAATTTTACAGCCGTTTCGTGGATTATTTTATCATTTTACATTTCCAGTGCAGTCGCTCAACCCGTCATGGGCAAGTGTAGTGATTTGTTTGGCCGCAGGAAGATATTCCTCATGGGTCTTGTTATTGTTTTTGTATCGTCCATGCTAGCTCCGTGGTCTCCCAGTTTTTCGTGGCTCATCGTATTCCGGATTGTTCAATCATTTGGCACAAGTATGATGGTGGCCGTCGGAATGGCGATTGTCAGAATGAACGTGACTGAAAAACAAGCCTCCGCCTTGTCCACCTTGGCTATATTCCTTTCTGGAGCGGCTGCAATTGGACCTTTTATTGGTGGAGTATTGATTCATTGGTGGGACTGGCACAGCATATTCTTCGTTAATATTCCGTTTGTCTTGGCGAGTTTTTGGTTCGCCTGGAAAACAATCCCGAAGGACGAGCAATCCCTGTCTATCTCTGGTCACATGTCCATTCGGCAATGGCTTGCGTTAATTGACACACCAGGTATCCTGATGTTTACGGTAGCTTTGGTGACTCTGCTCATCGGTTTACTTTCAGTAAATTCCACAGGAGATATTTCAACATGGCATCTGCTGACAGGGGGGATCGGGTTAATCGCACTCGTCATGTTCTTCCGACATGAATTAAAAGCAGCCACGCCTTTTATCCCTCTGCGAACGTTTGCCTCATATCCGGAGATGACTTGGGTGAATGTGCAATACATGCTGGTGAACATCCTGTTTTACGCACTTTTTTTTGGAGTTCCTACGTATTTGAAGCAGGTACGTCATCTCAACGAAGTTCATACAGGAATGAGCATGCTAGCTTTGGGGTTATGTTCAGTCATTATTGCTCCGATCGCAGGGCGCTGGATTGACAGATCAGGATCACGGCCAGCTCTGATCGTATCCGCTTCTTTAATGACATTTGGCTCTATATTAATCGTTGTTATGAATGAAACTTCTCCAATCTTCATAATCATTGTTGCTTTAGCTTTATTTGGAATAAGTAACGGCCTAAACGCGGTCGGCATGCAAGCAGCACTGTTTAAAAGCACACCGAAAGAAATGATTGGAGTGGCATCGGGTATTTTTAATACATCACGCTACCTGGGGACCATTTTATCGTCGTTATTGATTGGAATTGTTATGGGGGATACATTCAATGTGACAGGATTTCAGATGCTTGGAATCATCCTTACGGTATTAGCTGCATCACTGATCATCATGAGCGTACGTCGCGAGGCAGGTGCGGTGAGTCCGGAGAAAGTAAAATAGAAAATCTTCCGTGCAATAACACGTTTACACCCAATGAATCAATAGCTCCATTGGGTGTATTTTTTGATTTTCACCAAGTTGTCAGAAAGAGTTGATCCTTTCTTGAACGTTTAGGGTAGAAGACGTGTCTTTGATTGAATTAGGTAAAAATAAAGATATAATAATTTTGATTAATAGGTTTCGTTAGTACTTTAAGTGCATCAATATCAGATTTTAATAGGCATCCAATGATTGTTATTATCGGAGGCCTACAGGAGTAAACGCATTATAGGTGTGGCAAGATATCGTCATACCTAACTTTGTGAAATTTTTCGCAACTCTGCATTGAGCTTGGCCAAATCGGATATTGAATGTTTCTAAATTGAACAGAGTTTGAAAGGAGGCAACACAAAGAATGGCTATTGATACGGTTTTATGGAGCAGGCTAGTGACTGGTTTGACGCTCGGGTTCCACGTGATTTTTGCAACGCTTGGTGTCGGCGTACCTTTGATGATTGCTATTGCAGAGTTCATCGGCATTCGGAAGAAGGATCACCATTACATACTTATGGCAAAGAGGTGGTCCAGAGGGTTTGTCATTTCTGTAGCGGTTGGTGTCGTGACAGGCACAGCGATCTCACTACAGTTGGCCTTGGTATGGCCGAATTTTATGAAACTGGCCGGGAATGTCATTGCACTGCCACTATTTATGGAAGTATTTGCATTCTTTTTTGAAGCAATATTCCTGGGCATTTATCTGTACACGTGGGATCGGTTCAAAAATCCGTATATCCACTGGTTGCTGACTATTCCGATTGTCGCCGGGGCAGGCATGTCTGCTGTTTTTATTACAACAGTGAACGGATTCATGAACCAGCCTGAAGGTTTTGTCATGGAAGCAGGTCAATTCATGGCAGTGAACCCCGTGCAAGCGATGCTGAATACAGCGACGTTCTCCAAAGTGTTCCATGTATTAAGCTCGGCTTATCTGACAGGAGCTGCTCTGTTAGCAGGAATAGCAGCCTTTGCGATGCTGAGAAAAGGAGTGTCGGCCTACCACAAAAAAGGCTTGAATCTCATGATGGCCGTTGTGCTGGTATTCAGTTTGTTAAATTCTTTAGCTGGAGATGTGTCTGCCAAGTTTTTGGCTGAGCATCAGCCGGAGAAGCTCGCAGCTGCCGAGTGGCATTTCGAGACGGAAAGCGGAGCGGATTTGATTTTTTTGGGATGGCTGAATGCAGAACATGAAATTATAGGCGCTCTTCATTTGCCGAAACTGCTCAGTTTCCTTGCCTTTGGAGACTTTAACGCCGAGGTAACCGGGCTGAACGAATTTCCACCAGATGAACACCCGCCCTTACTTGTGCATTATTTGTTTGATCTAATGGCTGGTATTGGATTCGCTCTGCTTGCTATATCAAGTCTGTACTTCCTGTTTGTATTCTGGAAGAAACGTAATCAGTTTAACAAGTGGATGCTACGTATGGTTGCACTGAGTGCACCGCTTGCTTTTCTGGCCGTTGAGATGGGTTGGTTCTATGCAGAGATCGGGCGGCAACCATGGATCATCCGAGGTTATATGCGGGTAGAAGAGGCCGCTACTTCTTCACCGAGTGTGAGAATTTTATTTTTCGTCTTCTTGCTTCTCTACATCCTGCTAGGCGTTATGTGTGTCGTCGTACTGAGACGGTTGTTCAATAACAATCCTGCTGAACTCGAGATGGAGAAATGGTTGAAGGAGCAGCATGATCAATCAGCCAAGAAAGGGGATCAGGCCTGATGAGTTATGAATTAATTGGTATTTCGGTACTCTGGCTGTTCTTGTACGGCTATCTTATTGTAGCTTCCATTGATTTTGGAGCAGGTTTCTTTGCCTTTTATGCACGCCTGACAAAGCAGGATCATCTGATTAATCGTCTGATCTCCCGTTATCTATCACCGGTCTGGGAGATCACCAATGTATTCTTTGTCTTTTTCTATATTGGCATCGTTGGATTTTTCCCGGACACGGCCTATTATTATGGCTCCGCGCTGCTTGTTCCAGGAAGTATTGCCGTCATTTTACTTGCCATTCGTGGGTCGTTCTATGCTTTCGAAAATTATGGTTCCAAAAAAAGTATCGTGTATTTGTTCTTATATGGAGCTACAGGGTTGCTTATTCCAGCGTCATTGTCAGTGGCACTGACCCTGTCTGAAGGTGGCTTTATTTTGAAGCAGGGAGATACCGTTTCCCTGGATTACTGGGCACTATTTACGAATCCATTATCGTGGAGCATCGTTGGACTGGCGATCGTGTCCGTATTGTTCATTAGTGGGTCATTTCTCACATTTTACGCTTCTCGCGCAGAGGACCATTCGGCATTGAAGCTGATGCGGAACTATGCTTTTTTCTGGAGCACACCGACCATTATTCTCGCGCTGACTGCATTTATATATTTGGGTCAACACAATGAGCGTCATTTTCAAAATATGATGGATTTATGGTGGCTGCTGGCGCTTTCCGTTGCGTTTTTCATGATTGCCATGTGGCTGTTATATAACGGACGACGTTACGGATTAGCTTTTATATGCATCATGCTGCAATTTCTCACAGCCTTTTTCGCTTACGGGATTGGGCAATATCCTTACATTCTCGATCCATACATCACCATTCAGAGCAGCGCCACATCACCTGCAATGGGCTTTGCACTCGTCGTAGTGTTTATCGGTGGTCTGTGTCTGTTAGTTCCTTCTCTGATTCTGGTCTTCAAACTGTTCCTGTTTGATGCGGATTATGTGAAAGGGAAAAAATAAAGGAGGAGCGTTCAATGAAGAGGAGAGGCAAATCCAATCTGATCTCGCAGCAAATGTCTTTACAACGAAAAAAAAGACTTCTCCTTGCGATCATTTCGCTGGCCCTTGGTGTAGCTATTATAAGCCAGGCCACCTTGGTGGCTGAAGCAGTCCAGCGAATCTTTGTAGAGAAAGCTTCCTTTTCATCAGTGATGCTGTTGCTTGTCCTATTACTGGTTGTTATGGCTGTACGCTCACTGTTGTCGTATGGCAATGGGAAAGTGGGCTTGCATATGGCAGCACGCGCCAAGACGAATATGCGAGCATCTGTGTTGCAGAACCTGACCCGCGCTTCCATGCCTTCAACCCTGAGTGGACAGACGGGAGGAAAGGTCAGCGTTGCTTTGGATGCTGTGGATGAGGCTGACAGTTATTTCAGTCAATATATGCCTCGAATGATGGAAGCTGCGATGATCCCGATTCTGATTCTGGTTGTTACGTTTACGCAGCACGCCAACACAGGCTGGATTATGCTGTTTACGGCACCGTTTATCCCGCTGTTCATGATCCTGGTTGGGCTCCAGACAAAGAACAAATCAGAAGAGAAATACGCGCAACTTGCCGAGTTTTCCGGTACATTCCTGGATTCGCTTCAAGGGCTGGTTACGTTGAAAATATTCGGACGGGCTAAACGTCAGCAACAGGAGATTGAACGCAGCAGTCTGGGGTATCGTGATGCCACCATGGGCATTTTGAAGATTGCATTTACAAATACGTTTATGCTGGAATCGATCGTGATGTTAAGCATTGGTATTGTCGCGCTTGAACTGGCTATTCAATTACTGGTTTTCAAATCGATGAGCTTCCACACAGCCTTTCTCGTGTTGTTACTCGTCCCTGAGTTTTACAGTCTGTTGAAGAATACAGGAACGGCTTTTCACAGCGGGCGAACCAGTATGGGGGCCATTCGCAAGGTGGAACAGATGCTCGCGGACACTAGTGTCAAGAGCACACAAACGAAGCCTGAAGAAGGACCGGATCAAAGCGTATTAACCAATGTCGATACAATTGCAAGGACGGAAGAGCTTCGTACAGCTCGTACAGAGTCGATAACAATGCCACCAACCATTGAACTGAACGATGTCCGATTCCAGTACACACCTAATTCCTTTGGACTTAAGACAGGACAGATCTCAATTGGACCAGGAGAACAGATTGCTATTGTAGGCAAAAGTGGCTCAGGTAAAACCACGCTGCTTCATCTCATTGCCGGTTTACTGAAACCAGATTCGGGAGCGGTTCTGGTTAACGGAAGCGAGATTTCACAACATGATGAGGCTGCATGGTTTGGACGTGTTAGCTATATTACACAGCATCCGTATATTTTTGCAGGTACATTTGCCGAAAATATCGCGATTGGCGCGGGTCGGAACGTCTCCAGAGCTGAAATTGAGCAGGCGGCAGAGGAAGCAGGACTTGCTGGCGTTGTCGCTCAATTGGAGCAGGGACTGGACACATTTGTTGGTGAAGGTGGCCGGGGGCTGTCTGGTGGGGAAAAGCAAAGACTTGCCTTAGCACGTGCTTTTCTGAAGAGACCATCCGTCATTTTGTTCGACGAACCCACCGTTGGTCTGGATCTACACACCGAGCGGGTATTGCAACAATCCATTGCGGCATTAGCCAAAACGGCAACGATGATTACGGTGGCACACCGTTTATATACAATTCAACATGCGGACAACATTTTGTTTATGGATAGTGGGGTATTAGTGGATTCAGGACATCATGAAGCACTTCTGGCGCGCCTGCCTCAATATGCGGAGATGGTTGATGTACAACGGAAAGGAGGGTTAGCATGAATGAGCTGACGATTCTGTCAAAAGCGATGATTCAGGAGCGCAAGGATATCTTGCTTTCGATATTGGGCGGATTTATCGCCGGCATAGCAGGGGTAGCTCTCTTTTCCGCGAGTGGTTATATGATATCGCAAACAGTATTTGCGCCACCGCTGTACACCTTAATTGTACTCACCTCCATGGTCAAACTACTTGGTTTCCTTCGAGCGGCAAGTCGCTACGGGGAACGCTTGTATTCGCACAGGGCAACATTCTCCATGCTGAGCCGTTTGCGGACGTCCTTTTTTGCCAAACTGATCCCGGTAACGCCAGGTATATTGAACAAAAACCGAAGCGGGGATCTGCTTGCGCGGATCGTGGGTGATGTGGAAAGCTTGCAAAATTACTTTTTGCGGGTCGCGTATCCACCCATCATGGTCGTTATGGTGTTTTTGGCTACCATGCTGTTCACTTCGGCCTTTTCGATCTGGATTGCGTGTTTGTTAGTACTAGGTATGCTGATTACGGCATTTGTTGTACCAGGTATTGTCTTGTTAGGTCAGCGAAAAATACACGGACGTGTCCGCCAGCAACGGGCCTTGCTGTCCACGGAAGTGACCGAAGTGTTGTATGGTTTCAGGGATTTGAAAGTATACGGCCAATTGGAACAGCGTGAGCAGCAGCTTCAGCAGGCTTCCGCTGCATTGGCAACGGAACAGAGGCAAGCCGCTTCGCACCTGTTGCGCGGGCAGTCCATGCACGTTTTTGTGACGTATCTTGTTACATGGGGAGTGCTAGCACTCAGCGCTTTCTTAATTGTGAATGGAGCATTTGCCGGTGTATTTCTCGCCATGCTGATCCTGGCCACGCAGACCGTGTTCGAAGAAGCTGCCGCAATGGCTATATTGCCTCTATATAAGCAGGACAGCGAACACGCCGCTCAGCGACTGGCGGAAACGGTACCAACCTCCGATGTACAACCTGTACAGCCAAGCGGTGAAGTTTCAGCCGATCAGGCGGTTTCGATTGAACTATCCGGTGTTAACTTCCAATATGAAGGGGAATGGAGACCGGCGCTGAGGGAGCTCTCCCTGCAACTTGCAGCAGGCTCCAAAACAGCGATTGTCGGGCCGAGCGGGTCAGGCAAGTCAACGATTATCGATTTGTTACTCAAGCTGCGTGCACCAACGTCTGGCGATATACGATTAAACGATGTTTCGGTGAAGGAACTGAATGAAGAGAGCATATGGCAAAGGGCAAATGTTGTGTTGCAGCAAAGTCATTTTTTCCGGGGAACCATCCGGGACAACCTGTTGCTGAATGGAGAAGGACATTCGGATGAACAACTGTCGGCTGTGCTGGATCAAGTACAACTGCCGAATAAGTTGTTGAGCGATTTGGTTTATGAAAAAGGGGAGAACCTGTCGGATGGTGAGAAACAGCGGCTGGCTCTGGCACGGGCGATGCTGCGTAAAGGACGGTTATGGCTTCTGGACGAACCAACTTCTTCGCTGGATTACGTCACAGAGCAACGTGTGTTGCAGCATCTTCTGGCACAAGCTGCCGAAGATACACTTCTCCTGATCTGCCATCGGCTGACGGGATTGGAAGAGATGGATCGGATTGTGGTCATGGACCAAGGCAAGATTGTGGAATCGGGTTCTTATTCCGAGCTAATGGAGCAAAAAGGCTATTTTTATGAAATGAAACAAATTGAACGACAAATGATTGGAGACGCCGGGGCGTGAAAGGAATTTCAGTCTACTCAAGGTGTCGATAGTACTTCAATAAAGACTAAAGAACGGCCACTGATGCTATCATCAGTAATCCGTTCTTTAGTCTTTTTGTCTTTCTATTGAGAAGACTCGTTAAGCAGCAATGTTAATTCCCCTTTACATAACCGCAGATGATTCAGCCGTTTTATTTTTCTTCGCAATCGGCTTTTTCCTTAGTGTCCTGTCATACAGATATGGCTTTCCGTGATATTCCCGTGCATGCTTTTGTTTCTGCTTTTTATGTATATCAACCTTGATCTCCAGATTGGCAACGTTATTCTGGAATTCAGAAGCAACTCGTTTGCACCATTTCAATCCACTTTCTTCAGATGCACTGAAATGAACACGTAATAGATATCCGTTCACCGTTAATTCAAACTTGTATAAATTCATGATATGTATCCTTTCCAGGCGGGCATGTTATGTTACACCAAATACGATAATCTGATTATAACAGGAACGTATGTTCTGTAAAAGTGTTATTTATGATACCCGCAATTCGATAAGGTTCGCTAGACATCTTTGCAACAGTTCGTTTAATGGTAAAATATCTAAAAATGGTTCATGTTGGGGGATACGTATGTATAAACTGATGATCGTAGATGATGAATTGCTCATGCGGGTTGGAATTCGTTCCATGCTGAATTGGGAAGAGTATAATTTCTATGTTGTTGGAGAGGCGGGAAATGGAAAAGAGGCCTTAAGCCTTGCGCTTGAAGTGATGCCTGATCTAATTATTACAGATATTAAGATGCCGATTATGGATGGGCTACAGCTTATACAAGAGGCCTCCTGCGTACTGAAAACCTGTAAGTATGTCATCCTGAGTAATTTTGACGAATTTCATTATGTGAAAGAGGCGCTAAAACTTGGCGCTTCAGATTACTTGATTAAAAGTGAGATCACCGAATCCTCCCTTATTGACCTCCTGAGTACTGTTGGACAGAAACTGCAAAGTGAACATGTTCACCCAACCAACACACCCTCTATAACACAGGACTATTCCAAGAGCCTAAGATATCTAAAGGATAGTTTCTTCCAAGATATTGTAAGCGGATTCATTAGTGAGGAGGATATCGTCACCAAAGCGGAAGAACTGCATTTTCGTATACGTTCGGACCAGTTGGTTGTCATGAAGTTCATCGTGAATTATTACGAGGATGCAAAGCGGAAATATGTAGAGAAGGGGGAAAAGCTGCTCCGATTTTCGATTCTTAATATTATGGAAGAGATCATTCCATCGAAGTGGGAGAAAGAGATTTTTGTTGAAAGTTCTTCTGAATATTGGGTGATCGTTAATGTACTTCCTGAAAGCAAATCTGTACACGCCGACTTGAACAAACTATGTAATAAATTGCTTTCTTCGATCAAGGATTTTATGAATCTATCGCTCACGGCTGGGGTAAGTAGAATGACTTCCGGTTTCCTTCACATCAGGAAGGCCTGCCAAGAGGCAGAAACGGCTCTACAACAGAGTTTCTTCACAGGAAGCAACCAGGTGTTGTATTACGATGATATGGTTCAATCCCCAGATCGACATGAAGTTAAGGGGGCTTTGAGCCCGCAACAAGAACGAGATTTGTTGAAGTTGTGGGTAAGCAAAGACAACAAAATGGCGGAAGAGTTCCTTGAAGGAATCCGATCCAATCTGGAACAGCTACGAGCGGATGAGAATAGCATTCGCAAGCAATATATCATGGTAATGGAAACGATACATTCCCATCTATCCCGAGCTACAGAAAGAGGTGCACCTTCTTTAACAGAAAAATCACCCTATGAAATCGTTCTAAAGGGAGAGTATTGGGAGGATATCCACGAAGATATGCTTGCTCATATTGCATATTACTTCCAAACCGATTCCCAAATCAAACAGGAAAGCACCTACACCGATCTCGCCACTGAATTGATCGACAAGTATTATGCGGAAGATATCTCACTGCAAAGTATCGCTAGCCAAATCAGTGTGAATCCGTCGTATCTCAGCCGCGTGTTCAAACAGGAACGAGGAGAGAACTTTATTACGTACTTGACCCGAGTTCGAATTGAACATGCCAAAGCGTATCTATTGAGCAGAGGAATGAGAGTGTATGAAATCGCAGAAAAGGTGGGCTACCATAATTACACGTACTTCAGTAAGATTTTCAAAAAATCGGTAGGTGTCACTCCTGAGGAATATCGAGAATTACAGCAGGGATGAATGTAATCGGTGAATAGAGGTGCAGCATATGAAGCATGTTCGGCCCTTCCGAATCAAGTACAAAATTATGGTGATCTGTATGACGGTCATTATCCTTCCGGTATTGGTGATGACAATCAACTCGTATTACTCCTCAGAGCGGTTATTGGCACAGAACTATACAGCGTTACTAAACGATCTGGCCAAACAAACGAATATTCGCATTGACGAGTTCCTCAAGGAGATTGAGAAAATTTCGCTGCTCGCCAGCAATGGGCTTAGTGACAATCTGTCTGCGACTCATGAAGGGAGTTTTCCGATCCAGGATTTCCTGCGAGAGGGTGATGAACAACATGAGATTGCCGCATACAATATTCTGATGAATTACATCATGATGAAAGACCGCGTATTCTCCATTTACCTCTACAATATGAACGGGGGGCAAGACCTTTTTGTCAGTCCACATCAACCCATTGATCCAAACTTCAAAGTAGCAAACGAATTGTGGTTTAAAAAGTTCATGCATGATAAGGATCGAACCATTACCCTCACAACACGAATCGACGAGCAATTGGAGAATAAAATACTGGCAGTGTCACACGCTCGCAAAATTCATGATGTGACTAGTGGAAAACTGCTTGGCGTGATCGTTGTCAGCATTGATATCAAATTCATTGAAATCGTCAATCGAAACTTGCAGGAAGGACTACGCTCCAGATTCATGATTGTTGATGAGGATGACAAGATCGTATATAACGTTAACGAACGATTAATCGGGACACTGTTCCGGGACAACGTTCGTCCGCCTGAATCACTCAATGTCGTGGTGACCAGTCCACTTAGTCAGCAAAAATGGACAACTTACTTATATATGCCTTTGGATGAGCTGACTGCTGATGGCAAAATATTGGGCCGTAATCTGGTGACGCTTGCCATAGTCATTGTTCTTTTTGCTGCCGTCATATCCATCTTTTTATCTCACGTGATCACAACTCCCATTAAAAAACTGCTACGGAATATCGCTCTAGTCGAGAAAGGTCAGTTTGAACAAGTTGAACCTATTGGCTCAAGAGACGAGATTGGACATTTATCCATTCGATTTAACAGAATGTCGCATGAATTGAAGCGGTTGGTCGAACGGATGCAGCAGGAAGAAATAGAGAAAGCCAAGGCCGAGATGCGTGCGCTCCATGACCAGATCAAGCCTCATTTTCTGTATAACACACTGGGGTCGGTGAAATGGATTGCCTCAATGCAGCAGGCTGATAAAATCGTGGAAATGACCGATGCACTAATCTCGATGCTCCGCTATGCAACAAAATCCGATGGAACCCTCGTAACCATTCGTGAGGAACTTGATAATATAACGAATTACGTAACGATCCAGAATGTCAGGTATTACGATTGTATTCAGATGAGATACGAGATTGAGGATAGACTGCTAAATTATCGCATGCCCAAAATGATCCTGCAGCCGATTGTGGAGAATGCGATTTTTCATGGTCTGGCCGAACTGGAAGAAGACGGAATCATCACCATTCGGATTCAATCACAGCTGGATGAAGTTGTGATCGAGATCTGCGATAATGGTGTTGGTATGGATCACCATACGATGCAGAATCTATTGGAAGAGAAGCCCGGTGCAAGTACGGGAACGAATGGGATTGGATTGCATAATGTGCAGCGGCGGATTCAGCTTCATTTTGGTAAACCTTATGGAATACAGGTGGAGAGTAAAATGGGTGAAGGTACCATTTTCTCCATTCTGCTGCCTGCCATCATAGAAGCCAAATAGTCATTCATGCTTTCATTTATGCATCTCATAATGCGGTACAGCGATCATAAAAATAAGTTTAGATATAAACAAAGGGCTCGCAGTATGAACTGCAAGCCCTTTTGTTCACCCTTTGACGCTACCTAGCACCAAACCTTTGGTGAAATATTTTTGTAAAAACGGATACACGAGTAAAATCGGAATGGCACCCAGGAACATCTGAGCGGCGCGCCCCGTTCTGGCGTTCATCATGGACAACAGCTGCGTATAATCTGACCCAGATTTGAGCATGATTTGCTCAAAACTTTGCAGGAGGGTCTGGAGGTAGCTTTGCAATGGATAATTGTCTGGATTGTTCATATAGATAATGCCATCGAACCACGAATTCCAGTGGGCAACGATGCTGAACAAACCAACCGTAGCGAGAGCGGGCTTGAGAAGTGGGAGTAGAATACGAAGCAATACCTGTACAGGCCCAGCACCATCGATAATTGCTGATTCTTCAATTTCCTCGGGCAGCCCCCGAATGAAATTCATGAGGATAATCATACTGAATACGGGGAGAGCTCCAGGCAGGATCAGAGACCATATGGAATCGATTAGTCCCATTTTGACGACCACGAGATAGGTTGGAATTAATCCTCCACTGAATAACATGGTTATTATGAAAAATCCCATATAGATATTACGCCCCATCAATTTTTGTTTTGATTTGGAGAGGGGATAAGCCGTGAGTACGATCAGAACCAGATTCACCAACGTTCCGATAACCGTTCGTTGAATGGCTACCCAGAGAGAGGAGAAAAATGATCCTCCCGTTAATGCAAATTCATAGGCTTTTGTCGTAAATTCCACAGGCCAGAACGTAACACTCCCCGCAGATACAGCTGCGCTGCTGCTGAATGAAACAGCCAGCAAGTTGATAAACGGCAGGATACATAGGAGAGAGATTAGAAGCAGTATGGTGTAGTTTATGATAAGAAATACACGTCTGCTCATACTTTTATCATAGATCATAATGTGAGTTCCTCCTTCTTAGAAGATACGATAGCCAGCCACTCTGTAAGCTAGGATGTACGATACAGCAACGAGAACACTGGAAATGATCGATTTAAATAACCCGACAGCGGTACCAATCGAATACTGTGCCTGCTGAATTCCCAGACGGTAGACATAGGTATCAATAATATCACCAGTCTGATAGACAACAGGGGAGTAGAGATTATAGATTTGGTCAAAGCCAGCATTGAGTACGTTTCCAAGTGAAAGCACGGTCATTAAAACAATGGTTGGCATGAGGAGAGGCAATGTAATGTAGATGGTTTGCTTCCAGCGTTTGGCTCCGTCGATCACCGCGGCTTCGTAAAGTCCCGGATCAATACTGGTCAGGGCTGCCAAATAAACAACCGTACCAAACCCAAAACCTTTCCATATGTCACTCACAATCATCGTCCAAGGAAAAATAGAGGGTGTACCAAGAAAGGAGATCGGTGCAATACCAAATACACCTAAAAACGTATTGATAATGCCGTCGGAGCTAAGGATATCCAGCATGATGCCGGCCATAATGACCCAAGAGAGGAAGTTTGGAATGTAGACAAGTGTTTGAAATGTACGTTTGATTCCACTGTGCAGTACCTCGTTAAGCAGTAATGCAAAAATCACGGGCACGATTATACCACCGATAATCTTGAAGACAGACATGTACAATGTATTCCAGATCGTTCTTACGAAGTTCGGCTGATTAAATATGTGGGTAAAATTATCCCATCCTACCCATGGCGAGTTGAAGCCAAGGCCCGGATTATACTTCTGAAATGCAATAATAAGTCCGTAGAAAGGGATGTAACAAAAGATGAAGACCAAGACCAGGCTTGGAATCAACATGAGATGGTAAGGACTCTGCTGCTTCCATTTTCTCAACATACATATTCCTCCGTTCCTTGTACGCCAAATGTAATCGCTATCAAATAAAGGGGAGAGATGACCCTCATCCCGTCTTTGTGACAAACGAGATTATTTCTTCCCGTAGGCTTCATTCACTGCCTGGGTTGCGTTATCACCTCCGGCTGCAAGCCAATTCTGGACAATAACATCGAAATAATCGATACTTTCACTACCCATAATGATCTTGGTGAAACCTTCGGTCAGGATATCATCCAAGGTTGTACCGTAGCTTGAAAGTATTTCTGGCGTAACACCCCATAGGGCCGTCTTTGTATAGTTCTCGCTGTCCAGTACTTTCTTGGCAAGACCATACGCATTCTTTGGAGCCCCTTGTTGCAAATAATCACCAACTGCTCCTGGGGTTGCATTCTCCATGAATTCAACACTGTTGTTATATTTTTGCCACATTCCCGAAGTCGTGAGTCCACTGGTATCCTTGGATTGGAGGGCAGCGGAGACCGCCTCAAATTGCTCGTAATCGGAATTCGGATTAAGTACACGGAACGCTCCAACAACATGGGCAATATCGTTGTCCAGTAAGGCGGATAACGTTTCTGTGGATTCCTTGCCATTGCCTTCATCCACAATATAAGCATAGTCGTTCAAAATTTTGATTACTTCTTCAGGGCTTTTGAATCCCTTTTTCATAACGATATAATTGTTGTTGGCGAAGAAAATGGATTGTTTGGCTTCTTTTCCATCAACGGTAGGGATGATATAAGGGTAGAAGATAGCGTCCTTACCCAGATTGGATACTGTGTCGACACCCGGATTATAACCCCACCATTGGTAATAAGGTTGCATTCCCACTTTGCCGGCTACGATATCCGCGTTCATCGCATTAAAGTCTTTGATTGCAAATTCCGGATCAATGATGCCTCGCTTGTACCATTCTGACCACTCAGCCAGCGCATTTTTCATCTCAGGCTGCACGGAGCCGTACACGAGTTTTCCATTGCTATCCTCCATCCACATATCCGGATGCGCATTCCATGCAATGGCGAGCAGGTTGAGGTAATCCAAGGATTGGTCTACCGCTATACCATAACCACCGTGCTTTTCCATGAATTTTAGTGCGATATTTTTGATGTCTTCCACAGATTTCGGATCTTGGAGTCCCAATTCTTCTTTCCAGTCGTTCCGAATCCAGATGAAGTCTGGTTGTTCAATTAATCCCCAGTGCATCTGTGGTATCCCGTACAGCTTACCGTCCTTCTTTCCAGATTCGTAACTGTCTGCATCTGCTTCCATATAACCTTTGAGACGATCTGAAGCGTGTTGATCAAAGGCCTCGGAAAGGTCCATGACCATATCTGCTTCGACTAACTGTCTCAATTGTGATGGATTAACTCTGAATACGTCAGGAAGATCGTTCGATGCGATAGCCAAATTGAGTTTTGTATCGTACTCATCGCTAACCCAGTCTGTTTTGACATCGATATTAAACTTCTCTTTGTATCGCTTAATCCATACATTGTTGGTGATATCGTCGCCCTTTGGATATTTTGCAGAAGTGTATTCTGATGTTACGGTATGAATGGTTGTCGTTCCAGCCTCGTTGGAATCCGTGTCCGTTGTTGAACCTTTATCAGCACCGCTTCCATTGCTACAGGCTGCGAGTAATAAGGTTGACATGCACACAGACAAGACTAAGGCTTTCGTTTTCTTGTTCATTTCTTTTCCCCCTTATCAGTCATATTTCAATAACGCTTACTTGAAAATATTCTAAACGAGAAAGGGGGAACGTGATATAAAGGTTATTGACGAGAACCGGTATCTTTTTTTACTTTTGAGTTGTAGCGGAGAAAAGAATAATGAGCTTTGTGCACTTTTTTTACTTTGTGCTCCTTCTTTTTTTACTCATGACTCCAAAAATTGCTTTAGATGACGATCGATAACGATTGAATCCTCTTCGTTTGCTCCGATTCCAAAGCAGTGTCCCCACTTGGACTCTATAGGTTGATACACAGCGTTTGGCATATGCTTAGCATCATACACACTATCTTCTGGCGTGAAAAACAAGTCACTTGATCCTGGCATAACGAGTGCGGGAGCAGTGATCTTGCTTAACGCCTGTTCGAAGTTGCCGTCATCTACGGGATTATCGCTAATGTCTCCATAGATTCCTGTACGCAACATGGTAATCAAGTCGTTAGCATCGAAGGGAAGAAATACCTGATCCCAGTAATCTTCTACATAAGATTTCAAGGAGTCGTAACCCTCAGATTGATACAATTTCTCCAAATAGTACGCCTGCGAGAACCCCCATGGAGCATAAGCTCTTCCCATCGCTGCGAGACCGGCAACCGGAGGGCGTTCATATCTACCATTTTCATAATTTGAATCTGCCTGTAACGCCGCGATCATTGCTTCGAATACCAACTGTGTATGGGGTCTGCTCTTTGCCGTTCCGCCAAAGGGGGCAATACGCTCGACCATCTCAGGATAACTGGTTCCCCATTGATAAACCTGCATGGCTCCCAGAGACCAGCCCACAACAAGTTTGATTTTGGAGATACCGAATTTTTGAGTGATGAGTTGATGTTGGGCACGCACATTGTCATACATGGAGATGAGGGGGAAGTTGTTCTTATCATATGGGGCAGGGGTATTACTTGGAGAGGAAGATAAACCGTTACCCAACATATTGGGCACAACGATAAAATAGCGACTGGGGTCCAGTGCTTTGTCCGTTCCAATTAACCATTCATTATCTGTGTGAATTCCAGCAAACCATGTTGGGACAACAATAACATTGTCCTTTGCCGCGCTTAAGTTTCCATAGGTCTTGTAAGCGATAAAGGCTTGAGGGAGCTGTTGTCCCGATTGAAGTAATGTATCTCCAAGGTTATATGTTTCATAATCGTTCATAGATTGATTCTCCTTATAAAATAGTAATAACTTGATTTCACTCTACAATACGTCTATTATCAATTCAACGAAACGTTATCGAACATATCATTCATTTATTTTGAACTTAGGAGGTGCCTGACTCATGGAAATACGCCAGCTAAAAACCTTTTGGACGCTTGCATCGACCTGCAGCTTTAGTCAAACTGCTGAATTATTGAGCTATGTACCGTCTACCATAACCATGCAAATCAAATCGCTGGAAGAAGAGCTTGGGGTGAAATTGCTGGATCGATTAGGCAAAAAGGTCGTGTTAACGGATGCTGGCCAACAGTTTCTGCCGTACGCCACTAAGATTTTAAACGATGTAGAGGAAGCAAAGTGCATATCCAGTCAGCACGGAGAATTGGCGGGAACGGTGGTGATCGGAGCAGACGAAGTGCTGTGTGCATATCTTCTTCCAGCCTTGTTCAAACGCTTCCGAGCGGACTATCCTGGTGTGCGGTTATTGTTCCGCCCCTTGTCTGGGCAAGAGCTCAAATCGAGTCTGAGAGAAGGGCATGCCGATGTCGTATTTGTATTGGATGAGCCAATTAATTCCAAAGACCTTCAGTCAGAGTTTTTAAAGGATGAGACCTTTCAAATGGTGGTTTCTCCCGATCATATGTTAGCATCGCGTTACGAGTTGGTCATCGATGACTTCCACAAACAGCATTTTTTACTGACCGAAAAGAACTGTTCGTATCGCACTCATTTTGATCAATCCATAACAAAGAAAGGTGTGGATGCTCTGACAGAGCTGGAGTTTCATAGTGTAGAAGCCATTAAACAATGTGTTGTGGCTGGTCTAGGGATCGCTTTATTACCTGAAATGGCTTTGAAGAAAGAGTTGAGAGAAGGGGAAGTGGTTGCTCTGCCGTGGGATTTATCAGATGTATCCTTTTCTGCGCAAATGCTCTGGCATCGGGAAAAATGGATCTCTCCGTCTATGGCTGCTTTCATGGAGGTCGCCAAGAGTGAGTTGATTTGATTGTTCAGAATTTGTTTAGATGTATGTGTTAAAATATTCTTCATGGAGATCGTGAGGTTAAATGGAATCAACCTTCAACAACATGATACAGATATATATGGGGGATTAGCAATGGAGAGAAAGATTAGAAATTCTGCAAAAGCATTGATCATTAAAGACGGGAGAATGCTTGCAATGAAGCAGGATGATAATGATGAAGTCATCTACATTCTGCCTGGTGGGAGCCAGAATGCAGGTGAAACCCTGACGGATGCGGTGAAGCGTGAAGTTGCGGAAGAAATCGGAATAGATGTAGAACCGTTATCACTGGAATTCGTAATTGAAGGGGTATACGGTGAAGCTCTTCATCGTGTAGATTTTGTTTTTTTATGCGAGTACATAGGTTTGATGGACCAAGATAGTTCTATTCTGCCAAGTGACGAAAATCAGGTGGAATTTGAATGGCTCGAAATTAAAAATATATACGAACTACCTTTATTTCCTGCAAAATTACGAAAGCAGATCATTAGATTGGTTGAGGGAGAAAAAACGGTTATGTATTTAGGAAATGAGGAAGATGACGACCTGAATAGTTAGATGTGCACACGTCGTAAACAAGCGGCCGTCTTGTATTTATAAAGGAAAGGCTATTTCAAAGGACATGATGGTCCAGTGAAATAGTCTTTTTGCCGTTGAACAAATTGTGCAGAGCGATTAGATAATGAACATCTATGATAAGGGGTTACAATAGGCCAGGAGTTATATATCTTGTTGCTTCACGCCTGCTTTCATATTTTTCTGACCCCACATTACCATGGATTCAATTAAAGGAACCAATTCCTTGCCTGATTCTGTGAGCGAATACTCCACTCTCGGTGGCACCTCGTTATATTGCTCCCGATGCACGATGCCGGAATGAATCAAATCTTTCAAACAGTTCGTTAACATCGTTCCGGTAATGCCAGGCAGTCTTCTTTTTAATTCATTGTAACGTATACAGTCATTTTCACTGAGGATTGCCAGGATCGGAAGATTCCACTTGCCTCCAATGACCTGAAATGCATAAGTCGCTGGACATAACTGATCGAAATTAAAGTCGTATTTCACTTGATACCCTCCAATAGTATACTTTTTGATACTAAGTCAGAAAAAGAATCGTACTTGTTCAGAAGATTGTAGACATTATAATCAAACTAACACAAGAAAATCAATTCATAAGACAATATAAAGGCGGGATACACGTGAGTAACGAATCTATGATGTGTGATCTGGAAACAGGCGTATGTGGTGTGAGCGAAGAAGAGGTGATGCAAGAAATCAATCTGAATCACATTGAGAAAAGGATAACTCTTTATTACGCAACAGATCCGATCTGCTCTCACTGCTGGGCGCTTGAGCCTGTGCTTCATCGGTTTATTGAGGAATACGGTCATTATTTTACGCTGCAAATTAAAATGGGTGGGCTACTGGCTAACTGGAATGGTTTCTCGGATGGCGCTAACGGGATTCAGAAACCTTCGGACGTTGCAGAGCATTGGAAGGAAGTGGGTGAACATTCACGCATGCCCATCGACGGTTCCTTATGGCACGATAATCCAATACTTTCTTCCTATCCGCCATCTCGCGTATTTAAGGTCATTCAGAGTACGCACCCTGGTAAAGAGCAGGACTTCTTAAGACGTGCGCGTGAAGCCGTGTTTGTATTTAATCGAAATATTGGAGAAGATGATGTGCTGACGGATATCGTCAATCAACTGGGCTTGAATGGAAAAGAAGTGGTTGAGGCGGCTGCAGAGCAATCTGCACAAGAGTTATTAGAGGAAGACTTTGAGAGTGTCGCTAGTTTGGGCGTTAGAGGTTTCCCATCAATTATCATTGTGAATGAAGAGAACCAGGGTATGAAAATTGTCGGAGCCCGTTCTCTTGAAACATATGTGCAAGCACTTCAGCAGGTGCTCGGTGGTGATCTGAAACCCAAACAAATAACCTCGTTGGAGCAGAAAATCAATGAGGGACACCTTCTTTTTTCTAAAGAAATGGAGGTCGTGTACAATATCGAAAAGACTGATATTGAATCATATGTGAAATCTGAATTGGCAGAGCACACATATCGTATGGGTCATATCTTGAATGAGATGTATATCGAGCATATCTGAGACAGGAAAAACAAGAAATCGAATTAGCACATTTTTACCGAAGGATTATTATCAATATTGATATGAGCCTCGATCCGGTGGGATTTTAAATATCCGCAGGCAGCACGGATGTGTTATTCGCACAGGCAAGTCGTCCACCCATTGCGTAGACTGAAGTAGATCAAGTCAAGTGGAGGTGAATTCCATGGCTAAAACCAATGAAATACACGTCCGGGTGAAACGGCTCAAGGATCGCCCAGTCTGCGTGACTCTTCATAATGGCGAGACGTACGTCGGGTACATCTCTGGCGTTAACAGCGAAGGCGTAGTGCTTACCGGGGGCGGAAAGCTTACTCAGGCCGCAATCACAGCACCCTCATCTGAAGGCAGTGCTCGCAAAACCAAACCTAAAGCAGGGGCTACGAGAAAAACAGCATCCTCTCGAAACCGTAAACGGGTGAACAGCACACGTAAGTCGCAAGTACGATCCCGGTCGATGTCTCGCTCAACGTCTAGGCAAGCCCAGGTATCCTCTTTCATGCCTATGCTAGGCTCATTGTTAGGTGGCTTTGGCGGTGCAGGCTCGATTGGAGGTATGTTAGGCGGGGGTATGCGGTTGTTTGGCATGATCCAGCGGTTTACACCTGTGGTCAAAATGGGGTATGGCATGATTAAGCAGATTCAGCCATTTATGGGGGCAGTTCAAGGGCTGATGACTCCAGCAAGCCAGGCAGCTCAGGCTGAAACCGAAGGTGAAGAGGAAGCACAACAAGGATAATACTTGAAATGAAAATCGTGAAATAGAACACAACCTTCGTTGCATTTGGGAAGGAAGGATTGCTAGTATGTTGGGTGATCTGATTTCTTTCTGATCTGGTCTGTTCCTTATCTTCTCCGCTAGATGCTTAACTGCAAGCTGCTCTCCGTATGCCAAACGGAGGGTGGCTTATTTGCTTATGCTGTATATGAGGTTCGAACCAGCTCGATTTCGCATGCTTGCTCAGTGCTAACGAACCTCAGAAACCTTATTCGGGTCAATATCAAGCCATTAAAATGCTAACAAACATGGCAAACCCTATTCGCTGCAAAATGTAAGATATAGTGTGAAAAAGGGGCTGATTCTGCAGCATAACTTCTCCTGTGTTCGTTAAATTCGTTCGTTGCGAGGAATAAAAAATGAGATTTCAAATACGCGTCTAACATCTAACTTTGATACCATGTAGTTCGACCGACCACTGTCATACAACAAAAAGCACCGCGCGCAGGGGGCTGCACTCGGTGCGAAAAACAATGCTAATGTTGCAGAGTAGGAGAAAACTCTATCCCGCTCTTATTAAGCCTGTTTGGTTTTGAGGCGAATCACGTTCCATGATGCTTTGTTCAAGACTGCTTGCACTTTACCCTGGTCAACCGTTGTATATCCGCCGTTGTGAGGAACAACGTTACGTGGGTTTTCTTTGGTATTGGTGGCTTTCAAGTCGTTGTTCTCCAATACGATATGCTCCACAAATGTGGTTTCTCCGAAGGAACGCAGATCCACATTCAGTTCCAACTTCTCATCCAGATGTCTGTTCACCGCAAAGATTGTGATCGTGCCGTTCTCTTCATCATGCACACTGATCGCTTCGAGATAAGGCACATCTGTAAAGTCTTTGGAATCATATTTAGGTGAAGTTGTGATGGATCGCAACACCGTACCACGACCGAAGTTGGATGCGTGCATGAATGGGAAATACGTCGTCTGGAACCAGATCGCTCCGTTATTCTCGGTCATAATTGGTGCAATGGTGTTAATTAACTGAGCAAGGCAAGCCATTTTTACACGGTCGGCGTGCTTGAGTATGGTAATCAGATAACAGCCCACAGCTAGTGCATCTTCATGTGTGTACACATCTTCAAACTCTGGAGGCGCAATCTGCCACCGTTCTTCCATACGGCTTGTGCCGATGGATTTCCAGACATTCCATTCATCCAGAGACAGCATTAATTTCTTTTTGCTGCGTTTCTTGGCTTGTACAAAATCACAGATTGAAGCCACACTATCAATAAATTGATCCAGATCCAGCGATGTCGCCAGGAAGTCATACGTGTTGTCTTTGTTGTTGTTGTAATACTGATGCAGGGACAAGTAGTCCACATTTTCATAGGTGAGATCCAGCACGGTTGCTTCCCAATCTGCAAATGTACTCATGTCACGGCTGGAACTGCCGCAAGCCACAAGCTCGATATCCGGGTCTACCCATTTCATCGCTTTAGCGGTCTCATTGGCAATACGGCCATATTCATATGCAGTCATTGCACCAATCTGCCAAGGGCCGTCCATTTCGTTGCCTAGACACCAGGTTTTGAATTTATGCGGGTCCTTGTAACCGTGAGAGATACGCAGATCACTCCAGTATGTGCCAGATGGGTGGTTACAGTATTCGATCAGGTTTCTGGCCGCATCAATGCCGCGAGTACCCAGATTTACAGCCATCATCACTTCGGTTCCAACCAGTTTGGCCCAATCTGCAAATTCGTTTGTTCCTACCGCATTTGTTTCAATCGTCCACCATGCCAGTTCAAGTCTGCGTTTACGCTCTGCTACCGGACCAACGCCGTCCTCCCAATTGTAACCGGATACGAAATTGCCGCCCGGATAACGAACAATTGGCACATTCAGAGCCTTGATCGCTTCAATGGCATCCTGACGGAAACCTTGAGCATCTGCCGTAGGGTGACCTGGATCATAAATACCGCCGTATACGGCCCGTCCCAGATGTTCTATAAATGAACCATAGACACGCGGATCTACTTCAGCAATCTGAAAATCTTTATCAATAAGCATTTTGGATGTAAGCAATGGGAAAACCTCCATAGAATTAATTTTAACTGTGTAATAAACTTTATTTCACGCTGAGTTCGCATAAAAGCAAAATCAAATCATTGATTTGTTATCTAATGTGTATCATAATGCTATTATGTTGAGCAAGTTTATTTAGAAGGATTCGCTAAATAACGAATTCTAAATCGATAATATATGAATTCTGAAGAGATAGGGAAGTGAAGTTCATGATGCTTGGCACCGATGCCTCGTCCTTGATCATCTATGAGGCCCTCGCCAGCGAGGCACGTTTAAATATCGTTCGCTTATTATTGCAAAACAGGGAGATGCATATCAATGCGCTTGCCAAAGAGCTGTATCTGAGCAAAGCCATCGTTAGTACACATGTGAGCAAATTGCAGAAAGCAGGTATCGTAGGCAGCCGCATGAAGCGTGAGAACGGTGGAACGTATAAATACTGCTTTATTCTGCAAGAATTTATGACTATCAATCTCTCCCCTGAACCAGTTGATGCTCCTTACCATGAAGTCTCGATTCCGGTTGGTCAGTATACGGATTACGAAGCCTGGCCCACCTGTGGCATCGCAACAACGACGCAAATGATTGGGCAATATGATACTCCGGCCTGCTTTATGGACCCGGATCGGGTCAATGCGGGTATTCTTTGGTTGGCACGAGGTTTTCTGGAATATAAGATTCCCAATTATCTGAATACAGAACAGCATCTCCAGGAAATTGAAATTTCACTCGAACTCAGTTCGGAAGCACCTCAAGTCAATGAAAACTGGCCTTCCGACATCCGTTTCTCCCTTAATGGTCATCACCTCGGAACCTGGACAAGCCCAGGGGATTTTGGAGATCGGAAAGGAAAACATACACCGCTATGGTGGAAATTGGACGTCAACCAGTATGGTGTACTGAAGGTGCTGCGTATTAACGGAGAAGGGACGTTTATGGATAGCCAGCGCATCTCAGATGTGCGTATCCATGATCTGGAGCTGGATTCATCCACTTACTGGACGTTTGGATTAAGACCGGAAGAAGGGGTCCCCGGTCGAGGCGGACTCACGTTGTTTGGGAAAGGGTTCGGCAACTACGATCAGGACATTTTGATTCGGTACTATTACGAGGCTGCAGCGTTGAAAAAGCAATAGAATAATCTGGAAAATAAGGTTAAGATATAACCATCTGAATAAAAAGGAGCGTTTTCAAATGTCTAACAAGGTGATTGTGCTTTAGGTTCACAGAAGGATATTTGCGTTACAGGGATTCCTTTTGTGGACATTACAATGCGGGAAACTGTCCCGACAATGTTTACTGGAGGAGATCGTAATTAACTTTAACGAAGCTGTTAACATTAGCAATACGCATGTACTGGCGCTGGTACCCGAGCTGTTTCATCTGGAGGGTTACAATATTCAGCTTATTCCGCCTCATGAGGGTGGACGGAATGTTGTTTACACTTGCGAGCGAGAGGGGCGTGAATCGCTAATTCTACGGGTGTCTTTTTTGCCTGACAGAAAGCGGGAAGATTACATTGCCGAGCTGGAGTATGTGCGGTATCTGTTTGAGCACGGTGCAAGTGTCTCGAATGTGGTCAACTCGAAAAAGGGCCATCTGGTAGAAGAGATCACTTATGATGAGCATACATTCTTTGTCTGTATGTTTGTGAAGGCCAAGGGAAAGTTGCTGGTAGAGAACCATTATCAGTATCGTGAAGGGGTTCCGCTTACCGAATACTATTATAGTAGCGGCAAAATTCTGGGCAAAATACATCAGCTATCGAAAGGGTACACTCCCGTCCATCGCCGGCATCATTTGATTGACAATTACAGCGGTGAATATATCGATAACTTGGTACCTGAATCATTCCCTTTGCTTAAAGAGAAGATGGTTGAGCTCCTGAATACCTTACAAGGTTTGGATACAAACCAGGAAACATTCGGCATGATCCATTTTGATTACAACGATGGAAATTACTCGATCGATTTTGATACCGGACAGATCACCGTGTATGATTTCGATAATTCATGCTTCGGTTGGTATATGTATGATCTGGCCGATCTATGGACACACGGAGTAGGCTGGGTTCAATTTGAGCCGGATGCGGATAAACGCAAACAGTTCATGGATGAGTATTTCCAAACTGCCCTCGCTGGATATACTTCCGAGACCAAGATCGAAGATTCGATGTTGGAGAAGCTGCCTTTATTTATTCAAGTCACC
The DNA here is from genome assembly GCF_001908275.1 of Paenibacillus xylanexedens. NCBI lineage: Bacteria > Bacillati > Bacillota > Bacilli > Caryophanales > Paenibacillaceae > Paenibacillus > Paenibacillus xylanexedens. The sequence goes on from NZ_CP018620.1 coordinate 4,279,390, forward strand.
CTTCTGGAAATTATTCTAGGTCAATTTGAGGAAATGCAGCGTGCTGGCGAAGAACCGGAAGTTGACAAAGAGCTGTTGTATCTCATTAAATGTCTGGAAGAGGATATACCGTATAAGGGATTTTTCGATGACATTTATTCGAGTGAAGCTCCGTTTGAGTATGAGGGACGCTGAAGGGACCTGTACGTAAACTAAACCCTGAATAACCAAGGATTCATCAAGTGTGGAGGCAGCCGGATCGACCGGGTGCCTCTTTGTTTGTCTGCGGTATGTTATTCAAATTTGGAAGGGGGCACATTGTAGAATTTTTTGAATGCTTTGGAGAACGTAAAGGGATCGGGATAACCCAGAAATCCGGCAATTTGCTGGATCGTATATTTTTTCTCGTACAGATAGTCTCTGGCCCGGTTCATTTTGATCTGATTGATATACTGCCCAGGTGTTATACCGAGAATTTTTTTAAACAACGAAATAAAATATTTCTCAGAGACGCCAGCAATGTCTGCAAGCTCGTTAACTCGGATGGCACGATGCAGATTCGCATCCACGTATGGGAAGACATTTTGCAGAACCTCCAGACTTCCTTCAATTTTCCTCGGTTTTCGGTCTTTCAGAAACTCACCGTGATACAGGCCTTGCCTATGTAATTCCAAAATTTTGGCGATGACGAGAAGCAGAGAGGCTTTCAAGTAAAGTGGACTGGCGGAAGCGCCGCTGCTCTGCTTGAATCTTCGATAGGACGAGGTGAAGAGCGTTGATTCCTCTTGAATCAGATTTCCAGGTACAATGCCCGGGAGTTGAAACTCGCCGAGAATCCGCTTCTGCTCAGCGATGCTGAAATCAAAGTGCATGTATACGAATCGGCACAACTCTCCGGTCGTGGAAGCAGTGTAGGGCATATCCGGATAAAAAAACACGACGTCACCCGGGTTCGCCATATGCTCGATTCCATCGATGGTAATCTGCACGGAGCCTGCTGTAATGAACCACAGATCATAATCGGAATGAGACTTGTGCTCCGTCCAATTACTGTCGTGCGTTTGTTCCAAATAAGAGCTCATGCGAAGTGTGATATACTCCGAAAGTTCATTGATTATACTCATATTTATAGTTCCTGCATGCATCTAACCCAACTCATTCCTCTCTACTTTATGACATCCTCTATTTTTAACTATCATATCAAAGGTTTTACTTCTTGTTAATTATCGTACGATATGACATGTTTTGAAAACTATCACACATTCCGATTCCAGCCCACTCCCCTATAATGAACTTATATCGTTACGAGGAGGGGTTATTGATGAATGCTACAAGTACACAACATCCAAAGGTGGTTGTTATTGGGGCGGGCAGCCTGTTTTTCGGTCGTCAGTCCATCTGGCAGATGGTTCACTCCCCATATTTGAATCAGGGAACGCTGGCCTTGGTGGATACGGACGAGGAACGGCTCTCGAAAATGGTAAAACTAGCGGAAATGGTCGCCAAGGAGAACAATGTATCCCTAAAGATTGAGGGTTCAGTGGATCGAAGACAGGTGCTGCCGGGAGCTGACTTCGTTGTGCTCAGCTTTGCGGAAGAATCGGTGAAATATCGGGGCATCGACTGCCAGGTTTCTCTAAAGTATGGGATTCGCATGTGTTCCGGCGATACGATTGGCCCGGGCGGAATCTTTCGCGCGATGCGGGAACTGCCAGTTATTATGGAATGCGCCAAAGACATTGAGGAGTTGTGTCCTGATGCTTGGGTGATCAATTATATTAACCCGTCTACCGTTCATGGCATCGCATTACATCGCTATGCTCCGAAGCTTAAATCGTTTGCGCTGTGTGATAGTCATCATATGCCGCATAAGAAAGCCTATTACGCCGTAAGAGCGGGTATCATTGGAGACAATAGCCAGTTCACTGAGGAGATCAACCAGAAATTCGATTTTCGTATCGCGGGTGTCAATCATTTCACTTGGCTGCTCAAAGCCGAGTATGAAGGAAAAAATGTGATGCCCACAATTGCAGAAGCCATGCGCAAGCTGGCAGGTGATGAGAATAACGGTGGTGATCGCGGTGCAAAAGCTCTTTTTAACGATGCAATTACCTATGAACTGTATGATATTTTTGGAATCATTCCCACTTGCACGGCGCATACGAAGGAATACGTTCGGTATTGGCAGGGTCTTGGCAAAACTGCGGACGCCATTCCGCCATTATCGATCTGGGAGACAGAGGACAGATATGAGCGTCATGACGAAATGTGGCGTCAGGTGGATGACTTTCTTGCAGGGAACATCCCGATTCCCGATTATATGAGCACCTTCGGACCAGATCATGCGACTGACATCATCGAAAATATGGTGGGGAACTTGGGCAAAAAATTCTTCATCAATACGCTCAATCAAGGTGCGGTAACCAATATGAATACCGATTCGTTCCTGGAGCTACTGTGCGATGTAGATATGGATGGGGTGAAGCCACTCCATGTAGGCGAGATGCCGCGCGGAATTAGAGGTATGCAAGAACTTGTACTGGATACGCATGAGCTTACGGTTGAAGCTGTTCTCGAACAGAGCTACGAGAAGCTGAGAAGGGCGATGCTCACTGACCCACTCGTGAATTCCATCAGTGACGCGGACAAGATCATCCATGAATTGTTGGAACTGGAGCGTAAGATGATTCCGGACGTTTGGTATAAGGACAGACTGCAGTATAGCTAAGAATAGAGAACGATAATAGACCACGTCAGCTCCTTCAAGGGCTAACGTGGTCTTATCATTTATCAAGAAATCCTACTCCACTTTAAACAAGCCAGCATGGTCTTCATAGTACGAAGTAATAAAATCACGAAATTCTCTTACAGCAGGAGATAACCATTTTTGTTTGACCCAGGATAGGCTAATTGGATATATCGCTGATTCATCAGCAATTTTTACATAACGTAACCCCAGTGTTCTACATACAGAGATAGGAAGTAATACCACACCCTGATTAAGCTTGATAATTTCAAGCAGGGTATGAGAATCGACCTCAAATGCATGATTGGGCAGGAAGCCTGCTTTTTCACAGAGCATGGTTGTAAACCGACTGTACTCCTTATTATCAGCAAGAGAAATAAAGGGCTCATTTGCAACAACACTTAATGAAATGCTTGTCTCTCCGCCGTATGCATGATCCGTGGGCACAACAAGAACAATGTCCTCCTCAACAAGAACAACACTCTCAATCTCCTCATCCTGAATCGGATGCCCCGTAATGCCCAGATGCATGTCACCTTTCTTCAATCCTGTAATAATTTCACTGCGTGTCCCAATACCCTGATGAAGCTTGGTTTCCGGGGAACCGTTGATATAGTCACTAATGAGACCTGTGAGGAATCGGGTATTCGTAATCGAGATCCTGATCGTATTGGATATTTGCTGTTCCTCCGCTTTAATCTCCATCTCTGCATTTTCAATTTCAATAAAAATCCGGTTTACATGCTTCAATAAAATCTCACCTGAGGAATTCAATTGAATGTTTCTTCCTCTCCTGTGGAATAGGGGGGTACCCAGTTCATCCTCAAGTCTTTTAATCGTTAAGCTTAGGGAAGGTTGAGCAATATTCAATTGCGCAGCTGCCTTGGAGATATGTTCAGTATAGGCAACGGTCTGAAAGTATTTGAGCTGAAGCAATTCCATTTATCTGCACTCCTTATTTATTCTGATAAATATATATAGTACTTATTATGTATTATATTAAATTTAAATATTGATGTAGAATTTTTTTATGAGATACAGATCAAATTTTATAAAACAAAACTTGACTATATAAGTTGAACTAATCATTTACACAATAACGGAGAGGACAGAAAAAATCTGAAAAAGCGAAGCGTTCGCCTTTATCCCCGGATTTTCCCCTTAAAAAAGGGAATCGAAAAATCTGGGGATAACAGCGATTGGAAGGTTGTTCTGTCATCGTAGTGTCAGTGTAAATAATCTTGAGTTCAACTTATATAGAACCAAAACATAAGGTAGGTGTCTTTGATGAAAATCGATGTGAATAACATAGCTAAAAATCTGAATACACCCCTAACGGCTCCGGCATACCCAATGCCACCGTACAAATTCGTGAATCGTGAATACTTGAATATTATTTACCGGACCGATGAAAAAGCTTTACGGGCAGCCGTACCAGAACCTCTGGAAATTACGGAACCTTTGGTTAAATTCGAAGTGATGTGGATGCCGGATGTTTCTGGGCTGGGTGCTTATACAGAAGCTGGACAAGTTATCCCTGTGCAATTCAATGGGGAGGAAGGCGATTATGTGCATTCGATGTACGTAGACAATTTCCCCGCGATTGCAAGTGGTCGAGAGCTCACCGCCTATCCGAAAAAGCTGGGTGCACCCAAGTTGTATACCGATTCGGATACACTTGTTGGCACACTAGATTATGGAACGCTGCGTGTAGCCACGGCAACGATGGGATATAAACATGTGGAGATGGATAAAGAGTTCGCCAAACGTGAAATATGCCGACCTAATTTTATGATTAAGATTGCTACCGACTATACCGGGAATTTAAGAATATGTGATCTGATCCGTACTCAAATTACGGACATCGAAGTGAGGGAGGCTTGGACAGGACCTGCCCGGCTTCAATTGTTCGAACATGCGTTGGCACCTCTTGCAGATCTACCTGTGTTGGAAGTGGTGTCCGCTTCTCATATCCTTACCAACCTAACCTTAAACGCTGCACAACCTGTATATAACTACCTGGAAGAAAAATAAGGAGGAAAAATAAAATGAGAATTGCAATTGTAGGAGCAGGATCTTTGGGAACCATCGTAGGCGCATATCTTGCGGATGGTGGACTGGACGTTGAGTTAATTGATGCATATCAAGAACATGTAGATGCTTTAAATCAGACCGGTGCTAAAGTGACGGGTACCACAGAGTTTCAGGCAAAAGTAAAAGCAATTACTCCTGATCAGAAATCAGGACAATATGACCTCGTGTTACTTTTAACCAAACAACTCTACAACGATTCCATCCTTCAGGAATTACTTCCATTCTTGAATGAAGACAGTATGGTGTGTTCCTTGCAGAACGGGATTCCCGAAGAAAAAGTGGCGTCCATCGTGGGTGAAAAACGTGTTATTGCTGGCTCCGTTGAATTCGGCGCTACGTTCATTGAACCAGGTGTATCAAGTCTGACTACCGAGTACACTCAATTTAAGCAGTACGCTTTTCAGATTGGCGAATTAAATGGTGAAATCACCGAACGAATTCAGCGCGTGAAATCGGTGTTGGATCTTGTGGGTGGAACACATATTTCCGATAACCTGGTTGGAACCAAATGGTCCAAATTGTTGATCAACAATGCCTTCAGTGGTTTATCGGCTGCATTGAATGGTGAATATGGGGACATTATTGATCATGAAGCCGGCATTGTGAGTGCAGCCCATATTGCGGACGAGACAATTAAAGTTGTTCGCGCCAATGGGGTCACCTTGGTTAAAATGAATGGATTCGACATCGCTTCACTCGAACTGAACAGCGAAGAAGAAATCCCTGAACGGGTGAAAACACTACGTTACGTGATGGAGCCCTCCAGATTGCTCAAAGCAAGCATGCTTCAAGATCTGGAGAAGAACCGCAAAACGGAGATTGATTACATTAACGGAGTTGTTTCAAGCAGGGCAGAAGGTACGAGAATTGCGACACCTTATAATGATTTAGTTGTAAAACTGGTTAAATCTGCTGAAGAAACTCAAACCGTTCCTGATTTTGACACGAACATAAAAGCTTTTGAAGAACTATTAAGTGTTCAAAAATAAATTCAATTATTTCAACTGAAAGTCGCTAATATAGCGGCTTTTTTGTTGTATCAGTAAATCTAGTCAGGCTTGATTTTGCGACAGATAGAATATTCTTCGTGATTTTTGTTTCCTAAGATTATACAAAAAGGGGAATTAAATTTGATATAATATAGACTTGCTGGTTATTTTTATATTCGAAGGAGATACATATGAGGAAATCTTGGGGGGAATTCGTCTTTTATTTGGCGGTGTTTGTCTTTGTTTTATTTATGACCTGGAATGACTATTCACTATTTTGGACAATAGGGGGTGTAGTCGTTACCATTCTTATCGCGTTTATTAAGCATGTTTTTTATCCTTTAGTATTCGATAAGCGTATAGATCGTTTAGCGTCCTTTTTATCCAAGCAGCAAAATACACCTGGGACATACATTATTTATGTTCTTGCAAACAGACTTGATGATGAGGTAGAACTAGTTATGGAGCAAATTATGCAGAAATATAAGCGAAGAACGTCACAAGCACAGTTTAAGGCAGCTTACGGATTATATCGCAAGGATATGTTCGCCATTCGGCAAGCTGTACCTCATATCGGCTTATCGGACTACCGTACATATTACGAAACTATTCTACTCTTGGAAGACGGGAAAAGTGAAGATGCGCGTGAAAGACTTCAATCCATTAAAAAACAGTGGATGAGATCAACATTGCTCGCGGGTATTGAAGTCAAAGCAAACAACCGTGATACCGCCATCCAGCACGCGCATGAAGCACTTAACTCTTCCAGAGGTGTTAATCGTTATGTCTTGTATAAGGAATATGAAAGGGTATTACCAGAAGTTGTTGAACACATATCATAAACTCGACATTATTTATTTGCTTATTCCAGGCCACTGGTTAAGGAGAAATGATCAAAAACAGCTTGCTGTATAAGGAATTAATAACATTTGGATAATAATGACATTGACAACTGCAGGTTTTTCCAAAATAATAGAATGTAATTGAATACTGGTACCTTTAATTCAGTCCAGAGAGGCTGGCAAGGGCAGCGGATTTCATAATCACGCGAGAATCAGGGCATATTCCGTAATAGGATGCTCTGTGTCTTCGCGCGGATTATGATGCAAAAAGAGGCTACTTGTCAGTGTATAACTTGACGAGTAGCCTCTTTTTTCTGCTTTTTTTGGTATCAGATACACTTTACGTTGGGGGTATTCTGATGAGCAAACAAGATCAAGAGTTTTCATGGCAAGCTGTGCCGAAATCACAAAGAAACCACTTTTGGAAGACGTTATCCGTCATGCTCGGTTTCACTTTCTTCTCTGCAAGCATGCTGGCAGGAGGCACGTTGGGAGTAAGCTTGACGTTCATGGAGTTTATTGGCATCGTACTTGCAGGTAATCTGGTGCTCGGTATCTACACAGGGGCACTGGCACATATCGCCGCCAAAACGGGCTTGTCCACACATTTGCTCGCTAAATATGCTTTTGGTGCAAAAGGGTCGTATCTACCTTCATTCCTGCTAGGCTTCACACAGGTCGGATGGTTCGGAGTAGGCGTAGCCATGTTCGCGATTCCGGTCGCCAAAGCCATGGATTGGAATGTGTACCTGTTGATTATCGTGTTCGGACTTGCCATGACAGCATCAGCTATCTTTGGTATGAAGTCACTCGTCATTCTCGGATATATCGCGGTTCCTGCGATTGCGATTCTCGGTGGTTACTCCATGTTCGAAGGTGCAGGTTCGCTGGGAGGTCTGCAAGGGTTGCTAGAATACACGCCAACACAGTCGCTTACCGCGGCGGCGGCATTAACGATCTGTATTGGATCATTCATAAGCGGCGGAACGCTGACACCCGATTTTGCCCGGTTTTCCCGAACATCGAAACAGGCAGTTACCGCAACAGTTATTGCATTTTTCCTGGGTAACTCACTCATGTTTCTCTTCGGTGCAGTTGGAGCAATGGCCTATAACCTAGCTGATATCTCGGAGGTCATGTTCCTGCAAGGATTGATCATCCCGGCAATCATCGTTCTGGGGCTTAATATCTGGACGACCAACGATAATGCACTGTACGCTTCGGGTCTTGGTTTTGCGAACATCACCAAAATCTCAAAGAAATTTTTCGTCATCGTAAACGGCATTGTGGGTACCGTATTCGCCATGTGGATGTACAACAACTTCGTCAGTTTCCTGAACGTACTGGGCGCGGCGGTACCATCCATCGGGGCTATTATTATCGCAGATTACTTCATTGTAAAACGTAGAAACTATAAGCCATTTGCTGACATGTCATTCAAAAATGTAAACTGGGTAGCGATGGTCGCATGGGCCATCGGCGTGGCATTCGCCCAACTGGCTCCTGGCGTAACACCATTGAACGCACTGCTTGGTACAGCAGTGGCCTATATCGTCTTGATGCTGATTGTTCCTGCGAAAGAATCCAAAGAAATGGGGAAAATAAATGATTATACAGAACGCAAAATTGCGGGGTAAAGAAGGACTATGGAATATCGTTGTGAAAGACGGAAAGTTCGAACGAATCACACAATTGCTGGAAACGACCGAAAATGAAGAGATCCTGGATGTCAACGGATCGCTTGTGCTGCCACCGTTCATTGAGCCGCATATTCATCTCGATACAACGCTCACAGCAGGTGAGCCGGAATGGAATCTAAGCGGAACGCTGTTCGAAGGCATCCAACGCTGGTCAGAGCGCAAGGCTTTCTTGACACATGAAGATGTCAAAACACGGTCTAAAACGGCACTGAAGTGGCAATTGGCACAGGGTATCCAACATGTACGGACTCATGTGGACGTTACTGATCCAAGCTTAATTGCCGTTAAAGCAATGCTTGAAGTGAAAGAAGAAATGGCTCCATATATGGACATCCAGCTTGTTGCTTTTCCACAGGAAGGCATTCACTCTTATCCAAACGGGGCAGAATTGCTGGAAGAGTCGCTGAAAATGGGCGTTGACGTGGTCGGCGGCATTCCACACTTCGAATTCACACGGGAATACGGCGTTGATTCAATGAAAGTTGCGTTTGATCTGGCCGAAAAATACGATCGTCTTATCGATATCCATTGCGATGAAATCGATGACGAGCAATCCCGTTTCGTAGAAGTTGTTGCCAAGGAAGCTTACGAACGTGGACTGGGTTCACGAACAACGGCAAGCCACACGACAGCAATGGGGTCATACAATGACGCTTATACGTACAAGTTGTTCCGTTTGCTGAAGATGGCCGATTTGAACTTTGTCTCCAATCCGCTGGTTAACATTCACCTGCAAGGACGCTTCGACACGTATCCGAAGAGAAGAGGGCTGACGCGTGTCAAAGAGTTGCAGGAAGCAGGTCTGAATGTATGCTTCGGTCATGATGACATCTTTGATCCTTGGTATCCGCTCGGTACAGGCAACATGCTGCAAGTACTGCACATGGGGATTCATGCTTCGCAGTTGCTTGGTTACGACCAGATCGTGAATTCGATCGACCTCATTACGAAAAACAGCGCAAGAACGTTACACATTGAGGATGTGTACGGTATTGAAGAAGGTAAACCTGCCAACTTCATCGTACTTGAAGCAGAGAACGAATATGAGGCTGTTCGCAAACAAGCCGGCGTACTTTATTCCTACAGAGGCGGCCGTAAAATTGCGGAATCGAAGCCGCGGGACACATCCATCATTTTTGAAGGCGGTACAGAAAAGGTTACTTTTAATAAATAATGAAGAAAATATACTCCCATTAAAGTCGCTATTTTAGCGGCTTTTTTTCTTTTTTGTACTGTCTACATACAATAAGAACCAAAAATTCAGCTTGCCTTAAGGGCTTCACTAGAAGCCTGCTTCCCGCCTTTTTTGCGAATGAAACTAATGATGAGCAGCAGCAGTGGTAACAAGCCAAATAAGAAAATGGACAAGTTTCCGAGAAAATCACCCAAAGCTAACGTTTCCTCCAAGTTTTTAGGCAAGTAAGCAATGACATACAAGACTGGCAACATCGCGAATTGTATGCTCGTAATATTTTTGAGACGAAACAAATCTCGGACCCCGATTGCCGCAAAATAGTGTTTAAAAGCATAGGTTGCAAAGATCTGCATCAGCCAAAACACAATGAACAGCGATTCATATCGCTCAAATAGAAATCCCTCAATCTCAAAACTTCGAACCATGTCGAACGTTGGCCACATTCGTGTTTGAATTCCTGGCAAAGATAAGTTTCCTACAACGGTAACAATCGTGACCAAATATATGATCGTACAACTAAGTATGCTGTATATAGCAGCTTTACTGCTTGCTTTCACGTCCACCATGTAAGCTGTGATGATGAGTAACACTTCATATCCAGAATAGGAGAGACACGAAGGTTTAAGACCTTTCAACACAGGCATGAATCCATCGCCCAGGAGTGGTCTGAGGTTATTAAGTTCAAACATCTTGGTGCTTAAAAGGAAAACCAGCGCTAGTAATACAAGCGTAACGGGCAACACGATTGAAAAGACGCGGATGATGACCTTAAGACCACCCGTTAACATATAAATACCAATCCACAAACTGACCATAATGGTGACCCAAGTAGGCGTGCGCTCAAGGATGTACATACTTGTAATTTCGGCCATGACTCTAACTTCGAATGAACAAAGAACAACAAAATACACGATAATTAAAAGTCCCAATAGATAAGCAATCCACTGACCTGTGATTTCGGGTATAAATTCGAATACCGTTTTACCGGGGAATCTACGACACAAGGTTACAAGGAGGATGCTGATTGTGGTAACAATTAATCCTGATAAAATGACAGAAATCCATACATCTGGTGTTCCTACTGCTTTACTAATTGTGCGAGGGAGTGTTAGAATTCCAGCTCCGAGTATTGAATTGATAACTACAATAATAACCTCGGAGGTATTAATATTAGATGTGGATTGCTTCATTGGCCTTCGCTCCAAACCGGAGAATATATTTCTAGGTAGTATCGCCCAAGGAAGTTGTTTTATGTAAAATATGCTGTACTGATATAATGTAGAGATATCCAATAATGAACTGAAGATAAGGATGTAGGTTATGCCAAAGAACGATAATATGTTAGCGATTCTATGGATGCTGAATTCAGGCACCAAAATAACTGCAAAACAAATGTCCGAAAAGTTAGAAATCAATATAAGAACGGTATATCGTTATATTGATGCGTTATGTTCCAGTGGAGTACCGATCATTTCCGATACGGGTCACAACGGCGGGTATAGTTTGTTGAATCAGCATATTAAAGCACCTTTGTTATTCGATATGGAAGAAAAAAAGGCACTTCTCCAAGCTGCTGTGTTTGCAAAAGAGGCTGGATACCCTTTGAGTGAGGCATTGGACAATGCCACATCCAAATTGAAAATGTATACAAATCAGGATCAGGAAAACACACTTCGTCGTCATTTAGCCGGGTTTAACGTTATCAATCGTATGGGAGACCCATCCGTTCAGCCGATCTTGGCGGAATTGGAGCAAGCCGTGGCTAATGATTGCTCTGTTGAAATTAATTATCGCAGAAGCCGTGATGAACAACCCAAAAAAAGAGTAATAGACCCGTATGGAATGGTTTACTGGAATAATAAATGGTATACCATTGCGTTTTGCCACTTGAGAAATGAATTCCGCAGCTTTCGGGCAGATCGTATTCTGCGAATCAAGCCTACTTCGCTTCGCTTTAAGCGTTCTGAATCTTTTTCTGCTCGTGAATTATTTATGCAAAATTTGTTACCTGATGTAGGAGGGAAAGAGGGGTTAATTTCCTTGGTTATCGAAGGCCGATCAGAGGCATTGGATGACTTGGGGCTGCATTGGTTTATGGGACATTATCTGAAAGAGCGGACTTCTAATCAAGCCATCTTTTTATTTGATGAAAAATCAATTGATACATATGTCCCCTATTTTCTCCTATCCTATGGGAAATCCATTCAAGTCATCGAACCACAGCGTTTGAAGGACAGACTTGTTGCTGTTGTATCCGAGTTAATGGAATACTATCAACTTTAACAACTTCACTGACAGTAGATGTCAGTGAAGTTGTTTTATAATGATGACAATCTCGGATTACTGAGAAGGAAGGCGGAGTAGACATATGAGTGAACAGACAAAACACAAGGCAGTATCAGGAAAATATACAAAGAAGGGTACACCTAACGGCGTTACATCGATTACCCCATTTATAACAGTGAAGGATCCTTCTGCAGCAATCCATTTCTATAAAGTTGTTTTCAATGCAAGGGTGAAGGATATCACTGAGCATCCAGATGGAAATGGTAATACGATTATTCTTCATGCCGAATTAGATTTTGGAAATGGTTTTTTGCAGCTGGGGGCTGCAAACCCGGCACATCAATTGGCTTTGCCCCCAGATCAAGATCATGCATGTTATTCTTTAGGGATTTATGTCATTAGTGTGGATGAAACCATTGCAACCGCCGTATCCAGAGGGGCGAAAGTAAGAGAAGAGATTATTAACTTTGCGTCTGGTGATCGATTCGGAAGTATACTAGACCCTTTTGGCGTACGCTGGTCTATTCTTACCCGGATTGAGGATTTATCGGAAGAAGAAAGTAGTCGAAGGGTTGCGGAGTGGGCCAAAAGTGATTTCTCCATGAACAGCTAGTTCAGAGCGCATCCTAAACATGGATGCGCTCGTTTTTTACTGTCCGTAATCCTATTTATCTGTATCGGTCGAAGTATCCTCATTGAGCTTCTTATAATCTATTCCCCATGTTTCCATCACACTAATGATGGGCCTCAGCGTATTACCTAAATCACTCAAGCTGTATTCAACTCTGGGCGGTACCTCCGCATATACGGTGCGAATGACGATACCGTCTCCTTCCATGGAACGCAAATTTTCGGTTAATACCTTTTGACTGATTTCCGGAATACTTTTGCGAAGCTCACCGAACCGTTGGGTTCCTTTCAGAAGATCTCTCATGATAAGTAATTTCCACTTGTTCCCTATTAAGCCAACAGTTGTTGCTACAGGGCATTCAGGCAACTCTTTTTTGGTAAACATTTAAGCTAATCCTCCAATAGTTACTTTTTGGTTCCTATCTAATAAAAAGGTGCCTACTTTCAAAACGATTATAATGCTTATATTATAAAGCTGTCGAGGGAAAAGCAAATTGAATGAAGGGAGGGAACATATTGCAAGAAAGCTTGTGGATGCAATTGGTAAACTATTTCTCAGATCATGGGCGTGCTTTCTTCGCTCTGGGACGAGAGCATATACAGGTCAGTTTACTGGCATTGCTTTGTTCTGCATGGATCGGAATAACACTGGGATATCTAACCATCACATACAAACGCTCGGAAAAGTGGATTGTATCGCTCATTCAGATTTTGCGGATTGTACCTAGCCTGGCTGTGTTACTTCTATTAATTCCGTTGATGGGCACTGGCACGAAGCCAGCGTTGATTGCGTTAATCTTATTGGGGGTACCTCCTATACTCATGAATACCATTACCGGGTTGAATCATATTCCTCTATCCGTTCTTGAATCTGCTCAAGGGGCGGGCATGTCAGATCGTCAAATGATGTGGAAGATCAAGTTCCCTCTTGCTGCACCACTCATTCTGACAGGCATCAAAACAGCTGCCATTGAAATTATCGCCAGTGCCACCTTGGCGGCCAAGATCGGAGCTGGGGGATTCGGTGAAATCATTTTTACCGGTCTGGGACTCAATCGAATGGATTTGCTTCTAATCGGCGGGGGAGCTGTGGCAATCTTAGCCATCTTCATCGGAGTTTTGCTTGATATATCTGAACGAATTTTATTTCGATATCAATTTTTGCAAAGGTAGGAAACGACATGAAAATCAAAAAGAAAACAATCTATATCATAACTTCTCTTATCATCGTATTATCGCTTGTTTTGAGTGCCTGTAGTCAGCAAAAAAATCAGGCTTCAAAAAATAAAGAGACATCGATTCGAATCGGCACCAAAGATTTCACTGAAAATCTGATTGTGGGGGAGCTTTACGCTTTGGCCTTGGAGGATGCTGGTTACCAAGTAGAGCGTGTACCTAACATTACGGGTTCTGTGATCCATTCTTCCATTGTAAATCAAGATATCGATATGTACCCAGAATACACAGGCACCGGTTTGTTAGCCATCCTGAAGCTGGACTTATTGACTGATCCGGATGAAGTATATGCCACAGTGAAGGAAGAATATAAAAAAAAATTCAACTTAACCTGGCTGGAATATTCCAAAGCCAATGATGGAGCAGGACTCGTCATTCGTGCAGAAGCCTCGGAAAAATTGGGGATCAAGACGATTACTGATTTGCAAAAGCATGCAACCGAGCTTCGATTTGCCTCCCAAGGAGAAGTGGATCAGCGTGCAGACGGTATTCCGGCATTGGAAAAAGTATATGGCAAACTAAACTGGAAATCCTCCAAAGTCTACGACAATAGTCTCAAATATGAAGTACTAAAAAATAACGAGGCAGATGTTGCACCTGCGTATACGACGGAAGGACAACTCGTAAATAAAGATCAGTACATCCTATTGGAAGATGACAAACAAGTATGGCCCCCGTACAACTTGGCTCCTGTCATCCGGGATGAAGTACTGTCTGCACATCCAGATATTGCTGAAGTCATCAATAAGATTAGTTCGGCACTGGACACAGACACAATCACAGCACTTAATGCGAAAGTGGATGTCGAGCAAGAAGAATATGAAGACGTGGCAAAGGCCTTTTATGAATCCATCCAATAAACGTAATGGTAATATGGGGCCACCAGCCATCAAATTTCATCATGTGTGTAAAACTTATTCAAAATCCAATGAATACGCAGTTAATGATGTGAATTTGTCTATTGAAGAAGGGGAGTTTATTACGATACTAGGCTCCTCTGGATCTGGAAAAACAACGCTTTTGAAAATGGTAAACCGCTTGTATGAACCTTCTCAAGGAAACATTCAGCTGTTTGGAGAAGATATTGCGGCTATAGATCCCGTGATGCTAAGAAGAAAGATTGGTTACGTCATCCAGCAGGTTGGATTGTTCCCGCATATGACTATCGCGAAAAATATCGCTACCGTACCTCGTCTATTGAAATGGGGTAAAGAGAAAACTGAGCAGAGGGTCTCCGAATTACTGCATCTGGTGGGACTGGACCCTCGGACGTATGAACATCGCTATCCTTCCCAATTATCTGGAGGACAACAACAGCGAATTGGACTCGCCCGAGCTTTAGCGACCAATCCTGCGATCATGCTTCTGGACGAGCCTTTTGGCGCTTTGGACGCGATTACCCGTCTCCATTTACAGGACGAAATATTGAAAATCCATAGAGGATCGAATAAGACATTCCTGTTCGTGACACATGATATTAATGAAGCATTCAAGTTGGGGACCCGGGTCATTATTATGAATCAAGGTAAAGTGTGCCAGTTTGATACGCCAAAAGAAATCGTTAAGCATCCTGCCGATGAATTCGTAGCGTCGCTTATTCAATCTTCAAGGGAGCAAGAACGTTTCTGGGAGGACTTAGAATGATCGACTATGCCATCAAACATCCAGATAAGTGGGGAAATGCACTGTTTGAGCATGTGGAAATCCTGGTCATAACCATGTTGATCTCCATTATTGTTGCCGTGCTTCTAACCATCGTAGTCTTAACTTCAGACTGGGTATCACGCGTTTTCATTTATGTTTTTTCCATTCTGTATTCCATCCCCAGCCTGGCTTTGTTCACTATCATGATTCCTGTGACGGGGTTGGGTACAACGACGGCAATCATCGTGCTGATTCTATATAATCAATACATTCTTCTGCGCCACTTTATCGCCGGTTTGAATCATGTGGACCAACCTATCATTGAGGCAGCTACCGGGTTGGGCATGAATCGTTTGCAAATATTGATTCAGATTCGGGCACCCTTGGCAATTCAAACCCTTTTCACAGGACTGCGACTTGCATCTGTATCTACGATTGGCATGGCGACCATTGCTGCATTTATCAACGCAGGCGGGTTAGGGACGATCTTATATGATGGTTTACGCACCATGAATATCGATAAAATTCTATGGGGAAGCATCCTGTCCGCAGGACTTGCCCTAGCGACAAATACATTATTCATTCAGTTGGAAAAACGAATCTATATCGGAGCGGGGAGATAAATTGTGATGAAGGCAGTTGTACTGGAAGGTGCCTGTGCACCTGAAGAACTAAACGTACAGGAGGTTCCTATTCCCGAAGTTAAACCAGGCTGGGTGTTAATCAAAATCAGAGCATTTGGTATTAACCGCTCAGAAATGTATACAAGGCAGGGGCACTCACCCTCCGTACAATTTCCGCGGATCATTGGTATTGAGTGCGTGGGGGAGATCGAGGACGCATCGGATAGCACATTCCAAAAAGGACAGCATGTTGCTTCTCTGATGGGAGGGTTGGGGCGAGAATTTGATGGAAGCTATGCGGAGTATGCTTTGATTCCTTCAGAGCAGGTGTATCTCATTCCTGAAGGAATGGAGTGGACTACGCTCGCTGCCATTCCGGAAATGTATTACACGGCATACGCATCGTTATTTGAAAGTCTTCAATTAACTACGGGAGAAGTGCTTCTCATTCGTGGCGGGACCAGTTCCGTTGGCCTGGCTGCCCTCCAGCTTGCCAAAAGCGTAGGAGCCACCGTAATATCGACCACTCGTGACAGCGGAAAGCTGGCTTATCTTCAACAGGCGGGTGCGGACTTCGCAATACTGGATGATGAACATTTTACAAATAAAGTAGTTGAAATTGCTCCAAATGGCGTAGAAAAGGCGCTGGAATTGATCGGAACGGTGACCTTGAAGGAGTCTTTGCAATTAGTTTCGGAGCGAGGAATCTTATGCATGTCAGGCATCTTAGGCAATGAATGGACCCTTAATTCATTTGAACCATTGGTTGATATACCGACAGGTGTTTTCTTTACCGCCTTTACCAGTGAAGTTATTAAAGAAACGGTGTTGGTCAATCTGTTTAATCATATCAAGGACCATGCGCTTATCCCGCCCATTGCCAAAGTGTTCAAGCTTGAAGAAATAGCAGCGGCTCATCTGTTCATGGAGAGTAATACCGCGAATGGTAAAATCGTAATCATTAATGAATGAGGAGGAAAAAGTTATGAGCAATCGGATCATCCATTACAATCTGGAGACGATTCCAGACGGAGCACGACCTCACTCGGTAACTGCCACCCCAGTTCGAATGGGTAGTCGTCAGACATTACGAGTTACGTTAACGGATGAGGTATCCAAAGGGGAACCCAACGTTGATTTCATCGACATGCCGACATTCTTGAAAATTCCTGTCGAATTTAAGAATGGAACTTTATCAGTGGACATATTAAGCAGGTTACGAGATGATGCTCCGGCTTATGCACGCGGATTTGCAGGATTGGCATATCGTATAAGTGACCATACGGATGCCTTTGAAGCCGTTTATATTCGTCCGCTTAATGGCTTGAAGACACAACCTGAGGCGCCTCATGACAAACGTGCCCTTCAGTATTTCGCATACCCTGATTGGAAATTCAATCGTCTGCGAGAGGAATACCCGGATGGTCGTTTCGAAGCGGGTGCAGACATTGGTCCTGGGGAGTGGGTTAATCTTACGCTAGTCATCGATGATTCGAATCTGAAAGCATATGTTGATGAAACCGATTGTATAACTATAGATAAGACTAAAGCGACAGTAATCACTGGAGATATCGGTCTATTCGTAGACATCGGGACAGAGGCTTTCTTTTCTGACCTTCGAATTACGATCTCCAATTGATCACGTCATTGTGTGCTACTAAAAACAAAACGGTTTGAACTCATCGGATTTTGATCTTTGAACTTGATAAAAAAGTTGCGAAGCTTTGCTGCTTTGGATATGATTATCTAATGTTCAATCAAAAAAATACTTATGTAATCAATTAGTGATAAAAGATAGTGAGGTAGAAAAAATGATCGCAAGAACAGAAGAAGATTTTAATGGCTTGAAGGAAATTGGCAAAATTGTGGCTTCAATTAGAGATGAATTGGTTCAAAGAACCATCCCAGGCATAACCACTAAAGAGCTTGATGATTTGGCAGGAGAGCTTTTTGAGAAAGCTGGCGCAGTTTCTGCTCCAAAAAGTGAATATAATTTCCCGGGATTTACTTGTATTAGTGTTAATGAAGAAGTGGCACATGGTATTCCGGGAGACCGGGTTATTCAAGAAGGGGACATCGTCAATATTGATGTGTCTGGCTCCAAGAACAGTTATTTTGCAGATACGGGAATCTCGTTTGTCGTAGGCGAAGGTGAAGAAGTGTTAACGAAAATATGCGACGTTGTTAAACTGGCATTTGAAGCAGGTCTTAAAAAAGCAAAACCGGGCTCCAAAAAAAGCGGAATCGGAAAGGCCGTATTCCAAACTGCCAGACAGCATGAATTAACGGTTATCAAAAACCTTACAGGACATGGTGTTGGACGTGGAATACACGAAGCACCTGATCACATCTATAATTATAATGATCCATCGGATGATGAATTGTTAAAAGAAGGGATGGTTATCGCATTCGAGCCATTTATCTCAACTTCAGAAGAAGAAGTAGACCAAACAGGAGACGGCTGGACCTTTGTTACTAAAAACAGCTATGTAGCTCAAATAGAACATACCATTATTCTTACTAAAAATGGTCCGATTATTGTCACTCTTTAAGGTGTTCAAACTGAAAGTCGCTAAATTTAGCGACTTTTTTTATTTTATTGGTACGTCAAATTAAATCAAAATATAAACGTTCGCTTATTAATTTATGTTGAAATTATGGAAGGATTTAACGTATATTTAGATCTGATCTTTATGTTATAGACAGAGGTGATTGATTGAGCACATCAAAAAAGCGCGTTCAAGTCATTGATGGACTGCGTGGATTCAGTCTGGTCGGCATTGTGCTGGCGAATATGCTGGCTTTCCAATATGGAATGTATGGCCAGAGCAAGCCCCAACTGTTCGGGATTGGCGGAGCAGATCAGGCTTTCCTCTCATTCCTGCTGATCACTGTGGTGGGAAGTTTTATGCCGATTTTTGCATTTATGTTTGGCTTTGGAATGGTTAAGCTCTCGGAAAGCCTAAAATCACGAGATTTACGACCAAAGTGTCATCTGGCACGCCGTTTTCTACTACTGTTTGGAATCGGATTACTGCACATCATCTATCTGTGGGAAGGGGATATCCTGGCATTTTATGGTGTACTCGGTTTCTTCTTGCTCATGTTCCTTAATCGGAAGCCCAAAACGCTGCTCATATGGGCGGTACTGCTACTCATGGGAGCGGGCATACTTGGTCTCCCGGCATCTAATCCGATGAACCCGCTGGCGATTGAGTCCATTCATATGGAGAACTACATCATTCAAAGTCAGGATGTATACGGCAACGGCACATACGCGGAAATCAGGAATTTCAGTAATAACGGCGATCCATTCGGCGGGGATTTGGAGCTGTCATTTGCCCTGATAGCCCTGATGTTAGCACCACTTATGACGGTGCCGATGTTCCTGCTCGGCATGCACGCTGCCAGAATAGGCACGTTTAGCGATCCCCAAACGATGCGAGCTATGTATCTTCGCCGGGCATCATTATTGATTCCGGTAGGTTTGATACTCAAAGCATACGGTGTATTGGCACCACAATTGGGTGCGGAAGGTTGGCTCGGAATCGGAATCGGCGGGACGCTTGGAGGAGCGTTGCTTGCACTCGGATACATATACGCATTCGCGCTGTTGTATGCTGGAAACCGCCGTTTCAGCCTGATGGGCAGGTTCGAGGCGGTCGGCCGTCTCTCGTTGACGAATTATCTGATGCAGAGCGTAATCTGTACAACAATTTTCTATGGATATGGCCTGGGACTGTTTGGAAGTGCTGGCGTGTTTATCGGAGCAATTATTGCGCTTGCTGTCTACGGTATTCAATTGTGGCTCAGTCCGCTATATCTCAAGAAATTTAGCAATGGTCCTGTCGAGTACCTACTACGGATTTGGACATATCTGTCCTGGAAAGGGCAGCCCAGAAAGAAGAAAAGATCGAATTTAACTGCGAATGAAAACGCGCCTGGTGTCCAGTAAGCATAAGTGTTATCGTGAAACGCAAAAAGAAGCTCGTTCTGATAAAGAAAGGGCTTCTTTTTTTGTAAGATACTAATTTGTAACAGATAAGATACGCCAGTCGGATCCTTCCTTTTTCATAAAGTACAGCTTATCTGTTTCATCTGCTACTAAGGGGAATCACTGAAATATACATTTTGTTGCTTCACAAAAACCTCAATAATACCATCTGGAAGCAAGTTAAACCACGGATCATCGATGTAGTGAAACTTGTTAATTCCCGCTTCCTTAAGGGCAGCTGTGATTTCTTCTTTACTCGAATAGGTGACAAGATGCGGTTCAGGTAACTCCTGGCTTGAAGTATTAGATAAGGGCTTCAAGTCCGAAATTAAAGTACTGCCAGTATAGGAACTTTCAATTGTAATAAGTATATCAAAATGTATATTTTAGATAATAAGAGTCTCAAATAGCTCGAAGTTCTGTATACAAAAATAAATTCGGTACTTATTTTATTAATGGGGACGGACAGTTAAGTTTAGCCGATACAGATGTTTTTTGTACGCATTTTTCGACAAGAACATATGTTTGTTTTTTCCTTTTCTTTTGAGTAAATATTTTGTATGATACAAGAGACGTTGGTAGAGGAGGAGTTTGGATGTATCGACAAGTGGATGATTTTTTAAAGGAATGGGCAGTGGCTGTGAAAGGAACATTGCAAGTATTACAAGCCGTAACAGATGACAAATTAGGACAAAGTATTTTTGAAGGGCATAGTACACTAGGTTGGTTAGGCTGGCATTTAGTAGAAACAACAGGTTATTTTAGTCATTTAGCAGGTTTAACTGTACCAATGATTGGTCAAGATGAGCCAGTTCCAGCGACAGCAAGAGAAATTGTAGCAGCTTACGAAAAAGCAGCAGAGGCGGTCAAGGAAGAGGTAGCCAAGCTATCAAATGAGGACTTGCTAACAGAAACAGGCTTAGAAAGTCTTGCAACAAAAGGTTCATTATTACGTTTCTTAATTGACCACCAAACACATCACCGCGGCCAAATGATGGTGCTATTACGTCAAGCAGGCTTACCAGTACCGCCCGTGATGGGTCCAACAAAAGAAATGCAATAACGAATAGATGTCTTTCTTGGTAGTGGCTCCTCAAAGTTAGAGTCTTTAATAGGCGGCTGATTGATTGGTTTGAGTTCGGTATTGCATTTAAATTAGAGGTAGGTGCAAACATGATCCAATTAACAAACCGCCAGGCACGGCAATTTCTATTGCTGAAGCATGGACTTTTGGGCGAATATAAATTTAGTGAAAAGCAGGGCGTATTGGACTTTGCTCGGCAGGTCAGCTGCATTCAATACGACCCCATCGATGTTTGCGGAAAAAACGCCGAATTGGTGCTACAGTCGCGAATCAAGGGATTTACCAAGGGAATGCTCGCCGAGTTGCTGTATGAGGATAGAAGCCTTGTCGATTATCCCGACAAGAACCTAGCCATTATCTCTGTCGAGGACTGGCCGTATTTTGAGCGATACAGGCAAGCCGCAAGGCAACATGCCGAACGTTATCCCGAAATGGAAGCGTTGACTACGTAAGTACGGGTTCATATCCAAAATCACGGTGCACTAAGTTCGGATGATTTAAAATTGGATGGGGATTTCTCTTGGCAATCAGCCATCCACTGGAGCGGTGGAAACAATTCATCTCGATCGGTGCTGGAACAGATGTATTCGACGGGTGAGTTGATTATCCATCATAAAAAAGGAACCGTAAATATTACGATATAGCCAAGAAGTACATACAACCAAATCTGCTGAATGCATCAGAACCGCTGGAGGATGAGCTTGAGCATCATAAGTGGCGGGTACTGCGTCGAATCGGCTCTGTTGGTCTCTTATGGAATCGTGCGTCAGATGCATGGCTGAATATATGGGGGCTGAAAGCAGCACAGCGCACCGAGGTTTTTCGCCAGCTATTACACGAAAATCGCATTGTTGCTGTTGCTGTGGAACAAATGAAGGATATGCTGTACTGCCTCGCGGAAGATTTACCACTTATTGAAGCCGTTCTGAGAAATCAGGAGCAGAAATTGCGTTGTGAGCTTATTGCCCCTCTAGATAATTTCATATGGGACAGAAAACTGATCAACAAATTGTTTGGCTTCGATTACACCTGGGAGATTTACACGCCTGCAATCAAACGAGAATTCGGCTATTATGTGCTGCCTCTATTATATGGAGAAAGCTTCATTGGACGGGCCGAGATAATCGTGGAGCGTAAAACTGGAACGCTCGTTCTTAAAAACATCTGGTACGAGAACGGTGTGAAGCAAACAACGCAATTGCGAACAGCCTTGAACAGTTGTTTCCAAAAGTTTGCGATATTCAACGGGTGTGAGACGATTTCGGCAGAGTCTATAAACTGATATTTCCTGTATTTGTATATAGGTAATGAATTTGGATACCGTTCTGAATCGACATCCTCACCAACCATAAATTAAAAAAGGTCATTCCGCTAACGGATAACGTTAGTTTAACAAACAGGCCACAATTGGTACATTTATCACTCATAAAAGAACTCTCCAGACTAGGAGGGTTATTGCATTTTTATCCATATGTTTGCGGGTGGTGTCAGTTACGCTGGTATTGCCCCTAAAAGTAGGTAGTTTGTTCTAGCTCGAAGAATGACCATAATTAATTTTGTGTGCTTATATTACCTTTATTTGCTATACTCACTGAAGAATAAGAAATATCCCTAATGTTTCCTGTTACAATTTGTAGTTTTATAGATTCAACATATCAACTCTAATACATAAGCTAACTATTATAGTGCGGGCAGTGGTAAGGTAATGCGAAATGATAGATGTAGCATATACATTCAACTTTTTCCACTCAGGCTTGAAAGGATCGTTATTGTGCTAAAAATTATTAATTTTCTTCTTTTCTTGCTGATCATATGGGTAGTTATCTTTTATCCTTTTCGTTTTGCTTGGTTTGAAGGTTTGAAACAGATTCCTGCAGATCTTCATGTTGTTTATTTACTTTTCTTGTTCTTTGGATATCTGATCTGCTCAACCGCTATGGGACTTATGGTTGGCAAGATGTTTTTTAAACGAAAAGAACAGTGAGTATGGAGGTTTGAGAATGGACAGTGACATTTTAATCAATCAATTCTTAGAACTTTTTCCTGAATTCCACGATTGTTACATAGAACATTTGGATTTAAATCAAGAGTTTCTAGGACATGTGTTTTTTGGTGATGAAGTGGCTACTTATGTTGAAGGATTGCTTTGTGAAAATGATGACACAGAACAAATTGAGAAGTTTTTCAATTTTTTTGAATGGATGGCAACTCAAACGAGCCTTTATA
The DNA here is from genome assembly GCF_001908275.1 of Paenibacillus xylanexedens. Classification (NCBI taxonomy): domain Bacteria; kingdom Bacillati; phylum Bacillota; class Bacilli; order Caryophanales; family Paenibacillaceae; genus Paenibacillus; species Paenibacillus xylanexedens. Next base: position 4,302,658 of record NZ_CP018620.1, read on the forward strand.
TTGTACAAGTGTTATCTACTACAATCTTGTATGATCTAGGTGGGCATACCGATATTTTAAAAAAAGCTCAATGTTATATGAAGCCGCATACTAAAAGACTTTCTCAAGAAATAGAAGATCTGCACTCAGGGAAATATTTTTCATGGAATACTCTGCTGGAGATTAGGTATTCAAGAGTTTGAATCGTTGGTTTTATAATATCATTCAAAGTCGCTAAAGCAGCGGCTTTTTTTTATTTTATTCATGTAATTGCCTATCTCAAAGGTTGAGGGAAAAGAACTTATTCCAATGATCGATTAGATAATTATGGATAACTTTTGCTTTTGATACGCCTCCAATCGCATCAACCAGTGGGGTGGAAGCAATGAAGGAGTTTGCTACATTACAGAGTTAAGCCTGATCTGCCGGGATTATTGACTTGGGCAGCGACTCAGCGAATCTGGAAAAGATTTATGTGTGTACATTCCGTTTTTCTAAATCTCAGCAGTCAATAGGCTTGTGGGATTTGCTTTACGCCATATGAATCGGAGGGATATTTGTTATTTACAAATTTTGTTCTATATATTATAGTCATTAAAGACAATTTATATCTACAATTTTAGTTCCAAACAAGTGAACCGTAAATGCTCTGGCAAATACAATTAGGTGAGGAGTATGAAAATGAATCCTAAGATACAAAGAAAAATTGAGCAGTTGGAGAATATCGAGAGGTTCCCAGCAGAGGAGTTATTTGAATTTATACAGCTTAATAAAGAGGACGAACTATTAGACCTTGGGGCTGGCACAGGTTATATAAGCTTTGCTTTTGCTAATTATGTGAAAAGAGTAGTTGCATTGGATTACGATGCTGATATTTTACAGTATCTAGAGGTGAAAGCTAAGGAAAAAGGCATAACCAACATTGAAACCACTGCCGCAAATTTCAAAGAGATGCCACTCGCGAACGAAAGATTCGAAAAGGCCGTTGCTTCCATATCGTTACACGAAGTTCAACCTCTTTCGTCCGTACTGCTTGAAATCCATAGAGTATTGAAAGACAAAGGGATCTTTGTGTGCATTGAATTAGAGGAGTCGACGAAGCCTACTGGTCCAAGAGTTTCATCCAAGGAAATGGAAAAGGAAATTGTAAAGGCAGGTTTCTCAGTTATTAATACGATCCATTTACCAACACAAGTTGCTAACCAACCCATCTATATCATCCTTGCACAGAAAAATAAATAAGTTCAATTTATAGAAGCCACTCCATTCGTCTGGGGGGCTTCTTCTTTTGCTAATGTTCAACAGCATCATAACTAGGAGCACATTTTTTCGGAGAACTGAGAGGCAACTAACGCATTAAATAGGAACAGTTTCCATCTGGACATATATCCTTTGTCTTAAGACATGGGAAAAATAGGTTCTTGAATTTCTTTCCCGATGTACAGCCGAATCCGAGATTGTGATAGGCTGTATCTACAAAAGTATTACACGTTTTAAATGGAAGGGGATAATTTACCTGAATCAGGAACTTGCGACAACGATTGCTATCGAATTTAAGAACAATCAGAAGGTATTGAATGCGATCGGAGACGAGACTCGGCAAGCCATCCTCATAGCCTTGATTCAAGGGCCGCAAAAACCCGGCATGCGCGTAGGAGAGATCAGGATGAAAACTCACCTTTCCCGACCGACCGTATCACATCATCTGAAAATATTGAAAGAATCACAGATAATAAGTGTTCGTAAAGAAGGAACTCTCAACTATTACAGCCTTGACTCCGGTAGCAAGTTGAAATTATTGAAAAACCTGGTGAACGAGATAGAAAAGTTGCTAACGCAATGTGAAGAACAAGCTTCGGAACAAGAATTAGGAAACATGGGGAGGGGGAGTTGCGAATGAATCAGACAGTCGCAGCGGCAAACGGAGTGGACATTCCTCAACTCGGGTTCGGCCTATATAAGATCAAAGACAGGGGGACTTTTGAGAGGACTGTCGAGGAGGCTATTCGAATGGGTTATCGCCATTTCGATACGGCCAAAATTTACGGTAATGAAGCGGCACTAGGTCGGGTCATCCAAAATAGCGGCATTCCCAGGGAGGAGTTCTTCATTACCTCCAAGGTATGGACGACAGACCTGGAGTACCGTGCAACGAAAAAGGCGTTCGAGCAGACTTGCCAGAAGCTGAACGTAACGTATCTCGATATGTATTTGATTCATTTTGCCGGTCCTCAATACGTGAATGCCTGGAAGGCGATGGAAGAATTATACGACGCAGGTAAAATCAAAGTTATAGGTGTAGCCAATTTCGAGATCCGGCATCTGGAGCATCTGAAGAAGCATTCCCGGATTTCGCCGATGGTAAATCAGATCGAGACCCATCCGGAATTTCCGCAACACGGAGTGCATGATTATATGGTTCGGCATCGGATTCTGCATGAGGCTTGGGGACCGTTGGGGCAGGGAAGCAAAGCGCTGCTGGAGCATCCGGAGCTGGCGGCAATTGCCCTTTGCCATCAGAAGTCGGTTGCCCAAGTCATTTTGCGCTGGCATTTGCAACGTGGAATTATTGTCATCCCCAAATCATCGAATCCTCAAAGGATTAAAGAGAACAATGAAATATTCGACTTTGAGTTGAATGAGAAGGAAATGGAACAAATACGACGATTGGACACGGGTAAGAGATATTCCGTAAGTCCGAATGGCTACATGGTCAACCCGATTTATATCCATTTAATGAAGTTATTTATTCGCTCTCATTGATGGATCATAATTCGATTTTGAACAACAACCGAGTACTCAAATTTGGTGGTCGTTCCCCAAAAGATTCTTTCTTCCCGAACATAAAGCGACACTTCGATTCCCGAAGTCCAGTTGAGTATATAAAAAAGGTGTCTATAGGTAATTGTTTTATTGGGGCTGTCCTGTGAGTCATGAGCATGACCGGGTACAGCCCTTTGTCAGGATTATGCAGTTCTAACGCCCTAGCACACGCTATTTGCTCCCATTTGCATAGGTTTGAATTCTAACGAATCATAGAGACGTTATTTCATCGAGTTGGTCCATTTATATGATGTTTAGGCGGTTTACGATGGAATAAAGTTAATGAGGTTCGTTACATGCTGCGTTCCTTAAAAAGTCGCCGTATAGAGTACGGTAGATTCGTTAGCGCTTGAAGCGAAGGGAATTCCTTTTGAGGTAGTCCCATCTTTACATTTCATTCCTTGTTCTCAGTGTTCGATTTGAATATATTGTAAATCTATATAGAGCTATGATAAGATGAGTATAGATCCATTTGAATGAGGTTACCTAAATCAAAATTTGGGAGTGTTATTATATTGAACAACAATAACATTAAAGTTGGTGTCTCTAATAAAGAAGGCCAGTTAGGTTTTGTCTTTTCGAGAGGTGGTCTGCGAGAAGGTTCCGGGAGAAAGAGTATAGGTGTGACTAAAAAAATATCTTTAACTCTAACAGAGGACATGTGGGGAAAAATCGAAAACCATTGCACAGAGCATAAACTTTCTCGTTCGGAGGCTATACGTAACATCATTGAGTCCTTCTATACAAAATAATTTTTTTATTCGAGGTAGGTGAGGTCTTTGCTGGTAGAGATAACAAAAAATTCTCTTATGAATGCCATACAATATGTGATAAAGGCAGTAGCAGCAAATAGTTCAATACCTATTCTTCAAGGAATACATATTCAAGCAGGTGCAGATGGCGTTACTTTTACGGCAAGTAATACAAGTATGACGATACAGTCTATGATTGCTCAAGATGGTGTTTCTCTGACTGTAAAAAGAACAGGGGCTATTGTTATACCATCGCGTTATTTTCACGATATTATTCGTAAATTTAATCATGACAAAGTTATACTTGAAATTAAAGAGCCAATGATTCTTTCGATTGTATCCGGTCATTCTCAATTACGTTTATGCGGAATGGACCCTACAGAATTCCCTTCCAACGATGATGGAGAGGCGTTCCCTTCTACTAAACTACGCATTAATACTACCTTACTTCGTTTGACTATTAAACAGCTAGCAATCGTAGCATCAACGTCCGAGACGAGCCCCATATTAACAGGAGTTTCTTTGGAATGCAGTAATGATCGTCTAAACCTAATTGCTACAGATGGAGTGCGGCTTGCATACCGCGCTTTGCATTTAGAAGATGCTACCCACAACAGTTTGAACGCTGTTATTCCAGCAAAAAATCTCTATGAATTATCGAAAATATTAAACAAAACAGATGACACAACTGAAATTGAAGTGAGTAATAATCGAGTTAAATTCGTGACAACTGGACTGAAAGTGGAGTCTGCTCTTATTGAAGGAACGTTCCCATCCATAAAGAATGTAATCCCTCAATCTTATTTGTGTGAAATCGCAGTTGATACAGCATGTTTGTTGAAAGCAGTTGAATGTGTAACTGTGATGGCTAGTGAACAAGTGATTAGATTAGTAGCTAATACAGACACATTAAAACTAATGTCCAAAACAGCCGATGTTGGAGATATTCAGAATGAAATTCCACTATTAGAGATGTGTGGGGAAGAATTTGTGGTATCAATAAATGGAAAGTTTTTTATCGATATACTTCGCAATATGGATTGCGCTAGCGTCCTATTAAGATACGCCGGGAAAACAAGTCCCATCGTCGTACTTCCAGATGATTCGCTCATGTCAACTCTGTTTTTGATTACTCCAGTGATGACCCGGTGAACCGTATCATAAATAACGGCAAGTTTTTTACTGACTTTTTCGTGCAGAAATTGCAAGGTATTCATTATTTATTTCCCATAAAATTACCTTGAAGGGAGGGAGTACGATGGATTGGTTAGACAGGATGAATAGTGCCATGGAGTATATCGAAACAAATCTAGAAAACACTATTTCATTTGATAAAATCGCACAGAGAGCCTGTTGCTCTACCTATCATTTTCAAAGAATGTTTCCATTTATTACTGGCGTATCGTTATCGGAGTATATTCGACGTCGACGGTTGACGTTGGCGGCATTCGAACTGCAGACAACAGGCTCAAAGGTTATTGATGTAGCCATGAAATATGGATATGATTCGCCGGAGGCGTTTGCACGGGCCTTTAAAAATCTTCATGGCATTATGCCTACATCTGCGCGTGATACAGGCGTTTCTCTGAAAGCCTATCCTCGAATGTCCTTTCATATTTCAATAAAAGGGGATGTCGAAATGAATTACCGTATTGAGCAAAGAGATTCTTTTGAGATGTTTGGAGTATATGGAATTATAAATGCAGACCAGAAAACAGCCTTCTCTGAAGTTCCTCAATTCCGTATAAAATGTGATGATGATGGCAGCGTTGATCTTATGAACGACTTATTGGGACGTTTTGGTGATACCATGTTACATGCCGCCCTTTATGATCACACTAAAGAATCTTTCAAATACATGATCTGTTATCATGTACCTAAGGGGTTTGAGATTCCGGAGAGATTCACAAAACTTGCTATCCCAACATTAACGTGGGCGGTCTTCCCGGAGCCGCAGTGTGATATGCAAAAACTATGGGAACGAATCTATTCTGAGTGGTTTCCGACATCTGAATACGAACAGGTTGAGGGCCCTACTTTCGAAATGTATTATGGAATGGCACGGCATGGGAATGTTTCAGGAGAAATCTGGATACCGGTGAAGAAAAAATAACGCTTTTATACGAGCGAAATGCAGGCGTTAACGAAGATGAAAACTGAACAAATCTAGATTATTATAGGGTCATCCCCACAAAGGATGGCCCTATAACTTGCCGTTGCACATAGCGCGGAGAACCTTAACACAAATAGAGGGATAGGGATAGGGATATTGTTCGATTATTTTATCTTGAGGAGGTTGTTTAGTATGGATATTAAAATTCGAGAAATTATATCAGATGATTATGCTGAAGTTGTTCTTTTATGGAATGATGTACTTGAAATTCGTAATGTTAATGATGCAAACTTCCGAGTGACTATGGAAGAGATGAATAAGGCCGGGAATTACAAAACATTTGTCGCATTGATAGAAAATAATGTGGTCGGTTTTGTAACTATTGTACAGGCATTATCCGTAGGAGTTCCAATTGGTTATCTACATATTCAAGCTCTTGCTGTTAAAAGGGAGCTGCAAAATAGAGGGATAGGTACAAAACTACTAAGACAGACTGAAAATTATGCTAAAGAACGGGGAATATCAAGTATTATTTTATGTAGCGGAATGAAGCGAACCAACGCCCATGCTTTTTATGAGCATAACGGCTATGACAGAGATTCATATTGCTTTGATAAGGTGATCGACTTAACCCATTAATTGCACTACAAAGACCCAACTCACTCTTTAAACTGAAGAGTGGAAGTTGGGCTTTTTCGGTACTGCATTAGACATATCAATTATGTAATATATTCAACCGAAGTCATTGATGGATCATATTTCTCCGGTACTGGTAAGGCGTAACTCCGTATTCCACTTTGAACAACTGGATAAAATATTGATTTTTTCGGTAACCAACCATCTGCGCTATATCGGCTACACGGAGTTCCGAATCTTGAAGCAATTGAGAAGCCTTCTCCAACCTCTTCCTCGAAATGTAATTTGACACATTTTCGCCCGTTTCTTGTTTGAATAGTTTGGAAAAATAAACAGGATGGAGATGTGCAACTTTCCCCAGTTCATCCAGGCTAAGGCCATGTGACAGATGGTCTTCGATATACGTTTGTACTTTGTCAACGATAGTTTGAATCGACATCTGTTTGTTGTTTCTGATTCGATTGACCCGATCCATGAGAGTTGAGGATAGTTCATCAGGATAGCGTAACTGGTTGAATATCCACTCCACGGTTTCAGAGGGATCGCGATCCTTATCCGTCAGATATACATATCGAATGGTCTCCATGAGAAAGATTGTTTTTTGCTTATGGAGATGGATTTGATCATATTTTTTAATGATATTTCCCGCCGACTCCCAATCACCGCATGACGGAGAATGGTTGAATATGCCATTGAAGTCTTCTAAGTGTATGTCCTCATTAAGAAAGAATCGGTAGAACATCTGCCGGGTCACGTTTCGGTCGGTCAATGAAACGGGAGGAGACACGACCGATTGCTCCAGTTTGATGATCAGTTCCCCAGCAGTTTCTTCCGGAACAAGACCGAACAGTCGCGTTCCCGCAGCCCACACGAGACGATCCAATTTGTCTCCGACAGCATGTTTTATAGCATCCTCATGTTCCTGTGTGAAACCCTCCAGCTTGAAGCAGCACATACGACGATGCCCTAAAAATTCAGTATACGCATCATATTGCTTCCTTAATGTCTCATTGTGAACAAGCAAGGAAAGCAGATACTCCAATCCATCGAAGTTCTCCCATGCAACAGATTGAGCGGGCTTAGTCTTTGTAATATTGTTGATGGCTTTGGACATGGCTTTCTCCACATCATCTTTGTCGACAGGTTTGAGCAAGTAGTCCAGCGCACCTAAACGGATTCCTTGTTGCGCATATTCGAACTCGGAGTAGCCAGAAAGGATGATCACTTTGGTTGGCAAGTTATGTTGGTGGATATGTTGAAGCAGATCAATACCGGACACCTCAGGCATTCGTATGTCAGTGATCAGAATATCGATGTGGTTTTGAGTCAACATCTCTCGGGCTTCAATCGAATTGGTCATCGTCTCGATCTGATCAATGCCAAAGGTGTTCCAATCGAGCAAGTGCTTCATATACTCAACGACATAATGTCCGTCATCCACAATTAATAATCGCATTAGTTATCTCCTTTCACCTCGGGAATGCTGATGAGCAGCAGGACGGACAAGCCGCCCCAATCATTAGTAGTAAAATGTAACCCGCTAAGTTCACCGTACGTATTTTTCAGACGTTGATTTACATTCCAGAGCCCTACGCCTTTAATTCCTTCAGGCGGGGCATCACTCTCAAGCCGAGCCTCCAGGCTGCGGATATCATCGAGCGAAAGACCTTTTCCGTCATCGGAGACCTTGATCGTTATCGCAGCCTCCGTCTGTTTTACATCAATCGTAACCCGATGGGCACCTTGTTGTCCTTCGATTCCATGTTGAATCGCATTTTCAACCACTGGCTGGATGATCAGCGGCATGAGGGGAAGGGAAGACAGTTCCGGCGGCAGATCAATGTTGTACTCCATTTTTTTGCTGAGAGCCATAATAATCAGGAAATGTTCCGCAAACTGAAGCTCGCTTTCCAGCGTGACTTCATGCCGGTCCAACTTGGTTAAATAACGATAATATTCAGCTAGATGTTTGCTCATGCGCATGACAGAATCAGGTGAGAACTGAGCCACCGACATGATGAAAAACAAACTGTTGTACAAAAAATGAGGATTGATCTGAGCTTGGAGTTGTTGAAGTTCCGCACTTCGTCTTAGTTCCGTTTCAGTCTTCAAGGATACAAACAGATCCTGGATCTCGGTAACCATATGATTAAAACTTCTGAACAGGCTGTAAAACTCTTTGCCCGTATTTTCGGTGATCCGCGTGTTGTGATTACCTTGCTCGACCTGTGAAAACTTTCTCTCCAACAAACGGAGATTACGGTAGTAGTTCCGATAAAACGTAAAGATCACAACCAGACCAAGCGTGAACACGGCTAAAATGCTGGCAAAGAACAATTTGCGATTGCGGTCAAGCGGTTGCAGAAAATCGTTCGTCTGTGTATATGTAATCAGGTAGCCGTCGATCGATTCAATATATCGCGAAAGAACATAGTAGTCATCCGAATTGGTATGATAATCATATTTTAAAGTGACTTCTGGCTGGGGCGAAATCATTTCAGTAACCGCTTTCAATAGATCGTTGTCGATTTCTTTCTCACTCCATAACTGCTGGGGGTCAAAAAGAAAAAAAGCGTTCGAGCTGTCGTTATTCACGGCCTTTTTCAGCAGGCTTTTTAAATAATCGGTATTCAGCTTTACACCAACCACGTACTGAGTCGGTTCATTTTGTCCTGATTTCTGGATGTAAGGGTAGAGGGCAAAGTAATACAAGCTGTTACCGACGATTTGCCATCCCCGCTCATGAACATCCTTGAACGGAAGTCTTGCCTCCTGCGTATTGTTCGTGGAGAGAAACGCTTCTTCAGTCTTCCAGTAAATGCCGATCGATTCAATGGATCGACTGGAAAGGAGCGTTTGCCGCAAGCGATCCACGATATCGTTTTTTTTCATTTGGGAATCGTAATTGCTCAGCTCGATAACATGCCTCTGATAAAATCGGACATCACTGTCTGCCGCATACTGAACCCCGTACATGTTAGCTTCGTATATAATCCCGTCTAATATGCCTTTCACATAATCAAGCTGGTTTTTGGAAGCACCAATCAGATTTTCTTCAAGTGTCTTGGAGCTCAATCGGTTCATCACGAAAAACAAACTCAACGTCAGCAGCAGAAAAAAAACAAAGAAATAGATGAATCGCTTCATATACATTTTTCTGATCATATGTGTTTCCTTTCATATCGCCAAACGTAGAAGTTCAAACTCCAGATCGGATTAACTTTAATATAAGCCAAACCTTCGAAAAGCGGAAGGGCAGCATCCGCGATAAATGAAAGCGGTTTTAAAATGGTTCAGCGTGGGGTGATGATCTTGAAATTTTGGCATTTTGGAGTGAAAGCGCTTTTGTTAAGCTTATCTTCAAGGATCGCTTTCGAAGAGCCATCATAGAGGAGGTATGCAACATTAACGAGATCGTGCCCGCCAGATCCGCAAAAAAAACAAAAACAAAGCTTCCCCAGCGAACTTCATTCAAAAAGGAACTCAAGAAAAGCTGGCCTTTGTATGTACTGTGTATTCCCGCTTTTGTGTTTGTCTGCATCTTTTCTTATGGCCCGATGGTAGGTTTGCTCATGGCATTTCAGGACTACAAACCATGGCTGGGCATCACAGGTTCACGGTGGATCGGGTTAGATAATTTCGAACGAATTTTCCAGTATAAAGAAGCCACACAAGCGATTGTTAATACACTGATCATTGCCGTTTCCAAAATAATCGTTGGTATTATCGTTCCGATCGTCATGGCTATTCTGCTGAGTGAGATCCGAAATATGGGCATTAAGAAAAGTGTACAGACACTGGTATATCTGCCGCATTTCTTGTCTTGGGTTACGGTCGCGGGGTTGATGATTGATATTCTCGGATTAGACGGAGGAATCAACCACATCTTGACCCAGATTTTCGGGAACGATCCCATTTACTTCTTGGGAGATCCTGATCTGTTTCGATTCACGGTTGTGATCAGCGATGTGTGGAAGAGCTTTGGCTTTGGCATGATTGTTTATCTGGCGACCATTGCGGGAATTAATCCTTCTTATTACGAAGCGGCCGAGATTGATGGTGCCACACGCCGGCAGCAAATTCGATACGTAACTTTGCCTAGCATGTTGCCCATGATTATCGTCATTTCTACGCTGAGTCTGGGCAATATTCTGGATGCCGGCTTTGATCAGGTCTTTAATCTGTACAATCCGCTTGTCTACAGTACGGGAGATATCATTGACACCTATGTTTACCGTTCATCCTTGTTAAACGGGCAATACGGCTTCGGGACAGCTGTAGGACTGTTCAAATCGGGGATTAGCTTGATCTTGATCGTTGTCTCTTACAGGCTGGCCTATAAGTATGCCAATTACAAAATATTTTAACAAGGAGGGAGAGGGATCATGTACCATAAGACGACAGGTTATAGAGTATTCTCCTATTTTAATTACGCGTTCATGATACTGGCGGGTCTGGCGTGTTTTCTTCCACTGCTTCATTTGTTGGCACAATCGCTAAGCAGTAAAGCGGCCATTAGCGGTAATATGGTTTCATTTTGGCCGGTCGGGTTCAATGTGGATGCCTATATCAAAACGTTCAACAATTCTAATTTCAACGGTGCCATGCTGACATCAATCACTCGAACCGTATTGGGTACGACGATCAGTATGTTTATTCTTACCTGTGCAGGATATGCCCTGTCCAAGGAATTCAGGGGACGCAACGTGCTCATGTGGTTTTTTATCTTTACCATGCTCTTCTCGGGGGGATTGATACCTTCTTACATATTGATCACAGCCCTTGGTTTAAAGGATACCATCTGGGCTCTTGTGTTACCGGGAGCTTTCGGTGCTTATAATTTGATTCTTCTCGTCAATTTTTTCAAAACGATTCCCAAAGCCCTGGAAGAAGCAGCTTTCATTGACGGAGCGTCCTTCTTCGTAATTCTTAGCAAAATATATTTACCATTATCTCTGCCTGGCATAGCGACCGTATCCTTGTTCATTATGGTAGGGCACTGGAACTCCTGGTTTGACGGGATTTTGTACATGTCGGATGCAAGTAAGTATCCGTTGGCTTCGTTCTTACAGACGGTCGTTGTGCAGAGCAATATGCAAAATATGGCGATGAGCCAGTCTGAGGTGGCAGCCATGTCGGAACAAAGTATCAAGGCAGCCCAAATTTTTGTAAGCACGCTTCCGATCATTTTGGTCTATCCTTTTTTACAACGTTATTTCGTGAAGGGAATTGTACTAGGAGCCGTCAAAGAATAATTAGGATTACGAAAAATTGGATCGCTATATAAGTTCAACTAAAAATTTACACGATAACAGCGATCGGAAGGTTGTTCTGTCATCGGAGTACCAGTGTAAATATGCAATTAGTTGAACTTATATAGAAAACAAATTGAGTATGAGTGAAGGGGGCATGTTTCCATGAAGAAAAGAACTGATTTATGGAAAATGGTAAGTATGGTTATGCTGTCAGCTGTTCTTGTGGCTGGCTGTAGCAAAGGGGAGAGTGCTTCCGAGACCGCACCGGCATCAGTGCTGAAGGACGGAAAATATGATCCACCGTTTACGATCACCATCGCCAAACAACAGGATGAAAATGCTGGAAAGTACATCAACGGTGAGACGTTGAATGACAATGTATTGACCCGCTGGGGCGAACAAAACCTGGGTATCAAAATCCAAACCACCCTGCTGGGAGGTGATGCTTCACAATATAATACCAAGCTGAGGCTGGCACTGACAGGTTCCGAGAAGCTGCCAGACGTTCTGCCCGTCTATGATACCATGCTGGTCAATGATCTGATCGAGTCGGGGCAGGTCAAGGAGATTACGGAAGACATCTCAACCTACATGCCTGACCGGATAAAAGAAATATACAAACAATACCCGACCACCTTCAATCCAGTGGTTAGGGAGGGCAAGGTCTACGGGATGGCGATTGCGCCGAATTTGACGGAAGGCGAAGTCATGTTGATCCGCCAGGACTGGTTGGACAGATTAAACTTGGAAGCGCCAACAACGATTGATGAGTTTGAACAAGTCATCGTGGCGTTCACTAATGAGGACCCAGATGGGAACGGGAAGAAAGACACATACGGCTTTACTTTTTCAGGTAAAGATTCCTACAATACGGGCTGGGTCAGCGATCCGGTCATGATATTCAGCGCATACACGGGCAAACATCTTCCAAGACAATGGCATAACGACAACGGCAAACTCACCTATGGATCTGTGGCTCCTGGCAACAAAGAGGCACTGGCCAAGTTACGTGATTGGTATGCAAAAGGGTACTTGAACAAAGAACTGGCCACCCAAGGGGCCTGGGATGCACTGTCTGATTTTACGGAGGGGAAAGCTGGTATCATCATTGGTCGTCCTTGGCTGTACGACAGTGTGAAGGACGTAGAGAAAAATGTGGATGGTGCAAAAATTAGTGCTTATCCGACCATTCAAGGCGTGAATGGTGATAAGACCTATCAATCCGCCCAGTTGAACGATGGTGTGTTCATGTTTAACAAGGATTTTCAGAACATGGAAGCCTTCTTCCTGTACTACGATAAAATGTATGATGCGGCGTTCAGCACGGGGGATTTCAAATACGGGTACGCTCAAGGATACGATTACGATATCGTTAACGATGAAGTCACTTTTGATCCAACAAAATTTAATACGCCATTAGAGGCTGTGCAAGGCGTTGGCAAAATGGCATTTACCAAAAATACACCGAGTGTTGATGGTCCTGGCCAATCGTACTACGATCTGGCGAATGGAGTTAAAGCCGACACGGGTGTCCTCATTCAGAGCGCTTCAAAAGATCAAACAACGCAGGACGGATATCGGATTTCGTATGAAAACAGAGATGTTTTACTGCCAAATGAGTTTAACGGTCCACCAACGCCAACGATGCAAAATGTGTGGGAACAGTTGACCACCATGGAACAAGAGACTTTTACCAAAATCATATATGGCAATGAGCCGCTTGAAGCATTTGATACCTTTGTGAAACAGTGGCATGAAAAAGGCGGAGACACCGTGATCGAAGAAGTTAACGAATGGTACAACCAAGCTAGCGAGACGGATGTAATGACACTGATGAATTTGAAATAAAGTCTAGTTTCACCTGAACCAGCCTTCCGGCAACAGGAAGGTTGGTCTTCTAAAAAAGGAGATGATGAGACATGATCAAAGGTAAATCGTGGATGGCTATCGTCATTGCATTGATGTTGTTAACAGTTCATTTAACCTCCTCAGCTCAAACCGTTCACGCTGCTGGTGAAGAGACCCATATTGCTGCAACACTGTTTGTACTGAAGAATGAATCCGAAGTATCCAATGCCAAAATTCATTGGGTACCTGTCCAGGGAGCGACTGCATACGAGTTATACAGATCCGAGAACAATGCGCCTTATACGTTATTACAGACCTTAACCGGTACAACGACGGATGATTATGACCTCAACATAGGTAACACATACAAGTATCAAGTGAAGGCATATGGCGGAACTTCCTTGTTAACCTCCGCTGTCTCGCCAGAATATACCCCTTACAGCCTTCCAGAAGACCTCACAACTTTTGATAACACAACGCAATCAACGCTTATGCTCCCGAATGAACTTAAAGTTGGGGATACCTACTACAGGTTTAATTTTGTTCAAAAGCCATCAGGTGGATTTGGAGAAATGATTCAACAGACATCAACAGATGATATCACCTACGGTAACGACAAAGTGGTCCTGTCCTACACGGATCATCCCGATCTGGCGAACTCCAAATTTGAGGGGATTAATATTCTATACCATGCGCCCACAAACAAATTCGTTTTTTGGGCTCACTATGAAAACAGTACAGACTACACACTTGCCAGAGTATCGGTGGCTTCGGCCACTCCTGGAGAAGACTTTACATTTCACAAAAGCTTTCGACCGGAAGGGAACCAATCCCGGGATATCTCCATTTTCAAAGATGATGATGATTCGGCTTATCTGATCTCTACCGCCAATAATAATTCGGACACCATCTTATATAAGTTAACCTCCGATTGGCTGGATGTGGATCACCAAGTTTCTGTTATTTATCAAAATCAACACAGGGAACTGCCCAAGATGATCAAAAAAGATGGCATTTATTATTTGTTCTCTTCCCAAGCGGCAGGTTGGTACCCGAGTATACCCTTGTATTCATCAGCAAATAGCATAGACGGAAATTGGTCTGAATTACGGACAATTGGCAACACGTCAACCTTCTCGGCGCAGTCCGGTTCCGTTATGCGGGTGAAGCCAGATACGGGCAACAACGTAGTTATGGTTGCGTATCGCTGGATGTTCGGCTGGGCAGGTACGCAAAACGGAACAACGGAGGAACGACTTCTTCCTGTGTGGTTCTCCGATGGTTACGCATTTTATGATTATTTTGATCAAGTCCTGTACAACACAAGCGATGATGTCCTAATTCCGGTTCAGAATGGAAAACTGCTGTCTCAGGGTAAACCGGCAACAGCCCAAACGGCTACTGGAACAAATCCGGCAAGTTATGCTAATGATGGTAACTATCAAACCGAATGGATCGGCACAGGCAGTTCCTGGCCACATTGGTGGAAGGTAGACCTCGGCTCCGTTCAACAGTTAAATAATGTGCAAATCTCCTGGTGGATGCAAAAAGGCTCCGAAGGATTTTACAAATACAAAATTGAGACCAGCACGGATAATGTAAACTGGACCGTAGCACTGGATCGAACCAACAACACATCTTACGGTTTCACCTCAGATACGCTATCGAGCACTGCTGCCAGATACGTACGAATTAACATGCAAAATGCGGCACTTCATAACAACCCCAACAATTGGTACACGCCAAGACTTTGGGAAGTGAAGGTATTTGGATCGGACACGAATTAACGATGTTCTTCAAAGAAGAGAGGTAACGGTGTGAATAATCAATTAACCAATGGCGGCATCTGGAATGACTCAAGTGGTCAGCCGATCCATGCCCATGGTGGACATATGTTATTCCATGACGACTATTATTACTGGTATGGGGAAGATCGGAGGGACGATATATATGTTAGTTGTTACCGTTCCAAAGATCTATTCTACTGGGAGTTTCGAAACCATATCTTAACGACCTCTACGCCAGCTGCACCCATTCGAGTCCGGACGAATCTTGCACTAGTGAACGATAAAGGTGGAAAGGTGAATCTTGAACGGCCTAAAGTACTTTTCAACACGGTGACAAAGAAGTTCGTCCTCTGGGTTCACTATGAGAATGGTAATAATTACAACGATGCAGCATGCGCCATTGCCACATCGGATTCTCCGGATAGTCATTTCGTGTATCATGGCAGCTTTAATCCGTACGGGTATATGTCGCGTGACTGCACGCTCTTTCAGGACGATGACGGGACGGCATATTTTATTTCGGCTGCCAGAGACAATGCAGACCTGCACATCTATCGTCTGCAGGAGGATTATCTTAATGTAGAAAGTCTTGTGGGTAAGCTGTGGCAAGGGGAGTATCGGGAGGCACCAGCTGTCTTCAAGCGGAACGGGAAGTATTATATGGTGACCTCATTTTGCACAGGTTGGGCTCCCAATCAAGGGAAATACGCGATGGCTTATACGATGGATGGACCATGGGGGACGCTAAGTGATTTTGGCGATGAAACGACGTACCAAACGCAACCAGCGTTTGTACTGAAGCGATCAGCGGAGGAGTACCTGTATTTTGCAGATCGCTGGAACGGATCCGATTACTTCCAATCCAGCTATGTGGTCCTGCCCATTGAATTCAATGAAGACATTCCGATTTTGAATGATTATTCCACGTTATCTTTGGGAGAGGATACACTTCTGATTCATTTTGAACGATAATTTGAACGATAAAACGACTGATGAGAAAAGACTTTGATCTTACTGCGAATGCAGGTTCAAAGTCTTTTTGGATGAATTTTATAATTTCAAGTCTAACGAATAGCGATCGCGAAGTACGGATAAATGGTGGAGCTCATGTCCAGCCATAACAAATGCAATCGATCGAGCTGAAGCAGGATTATCACTGACGATCCCTTTACAGAGCCATGCTTCCGGGGTGAGGCGACGGAGCATAAGAATGGTTGAGCGACGTGTGACAGCATATTCTTCATTCAAATCAGCTACGGTATACGCATTGAAGGGATGGCTCTGCATAAGCACGTCCTGATCGTAGCCGGGATGATTCGCTTGGTCACCTCTGGCGATGCGAAGCAATCGGCTGCTCATAATTCGTTCGTTATCCAAAAGGTGGCCGATGACCTCTTTCACGCTCCATTTGTCTTCGGCGTACCGATAATTTACTTGCTCCTCTGTCAATGAAGAGAGTAAAGTTGGTATGATGTTGGCTTGCAGCTCTAAGCGTTCGATGATGTTCCCTTCAGGAACAAGCTCATAATAAGCTGCATATTCCTCTTTAGTTGGTCTTTCAACCATGTAAATGCCTCCTTTGGGATTCGTAGATCTGGAATATATTGTAGCATATATCCTACAGCATGAAATGAGCCCCTCCGCTTTATGAGCGAAAGGGCCGTTTCATGTAATTTAGGCAGTTTTTCAAGGTTACGTATTATACCACTTCTAATCCGTACGTCGTATCCCCTTAATTTGCACAAATTTATCCAAAACCGCAAAATCCTCTGTCACTTTTTTGAACGGTAACGTGTCCAGCACCTGTTCCCGATAACTCTTTTTTGCCGCTACACTGAGACGGGAGTCAAGTATGCTGAGTATGCCAAGGTCTGTTTCACTACGAATCAAGCGTCCAGTTCCTTGGCGTAACCGAAGAAGCATGTCCGGTACAAACACCTCCATAAAGGGATTCTCCGTTACAGATGCCTTATATTCATAAACAGGATCTGAAGGAACAGGGAAGGGCAGACGGAAAACAATGACCTGTGACAGGTCAGAACCCTCGATATTCACGCCTTCCCAGAATACACCAGTACCCAGGAGTACACCTTTACTTTTCCTGAATTCAGCGATGACACTGTCCTGGGAAGATCCTTCTTTTTGAACATGGACTGCCCATGTGTATTCATTAGCCCTTGAGATCAGCTTTTTGTGAATGTACTTCATGTCCTCTTTTGCTGAAAAAAGGACGATTGTTCTTCCCTGAGTTAGATTACAGAGTTGAACCACTTCGTTGTACGCTGCTTCAAGATAGTTTTCGCGCTGATCGTGGTGGTAATAGGGAACTTTGTTCGAAATATACATCATGGCATGGTTGGTGTAGTCAAAAGGGGAGGGTTGGCGCTCTAGGAAATCTCCCTTATAACCAAGGGAGTGCGTCATATAAGAATATTGTTCCTCCAGCGTATCCCCGCCTTGGCACAGTGTTGCTGATGTTAGGATTACAGGTACCTTGCCATTAAATAAAGCGTATTTCAGAAATTGGCTTATATCTTTGGGACAGATGCTGATTGTGGTTACTCTAAGGGGACTGCTTGCCCATAAAAGATAGTTGTCCTCTATTTCAGATAAGACACTAATGAGGGTAATAAGCCCGTTGATGGCTTCAAAAGCGTCATCGATCTCCCGCTCGTGGCGTGAGGTCAAAATGGAAAGGCGCAGACTGAGATCTTTTAAATCGTTTAAGACTTGGTTTAACGGTATTCCTTTGATCTCCGACACTTTGATTCGGTCGTTATCCTGCTTGGCATGGTCGAGCAAATCCGCGTTTACCTGTTTGAAGATGCGCTCAGCGCAGTTTTTAATGAACTTGGATTGTGAGAAGAGACTTTTATCGCCGGACTGCTTCGTGAGAAGCTGCACCGTGGTATCCAGAATGCGGCAGATTCCCCGATAAGTGAACTCGAGTGTTCTGGAATCTCGAACTTTTGTTTCCAGATTATGCGCTTCATCAATGACGATCAGAGCAGGCTGTTCCGAGATGATGCTCTTGGTTCCTTCTTTTTTCTTCATTAAATCCCGTATGAGCAAGTCCTGGTTCACGATAATAAAATCAATCTCGTGAGCTTTTGCATTCAATTTCGCTCTCATATCGTAAAACAAACATGCATTTTTATAATGACAACGTTCAAATTTGCAATCATTCACGGAAACGTGGGACCATTCGGCATCACTAATTCCAGCTTTAATATCGGCTCTTTCATCAATTTCATAATCTAATATGCGCTGCGCAAGGGCAGACACGGAGGAGTTTGCATCATCAAGACTGATCCATTCCGCTGCTCTACTTCGGCAAGCATACTGACCCATGCCTTTCCCCACCACGGAGCGAACCGTTGAGAATCCTAACCGACTACCAATGATCCTTAAATCTTTATGTATCTGTTCCGAAAGCTGTATGGAGGAGGTAGCTATAATGACTGGTTTCTGAGACATTTGATTTGTGAGCAGACTTGGGATCAGGTACGCAAAAGACTTACCAATTCCGACACCAGCTTCAATCATGGCGTTATGTCCATGGATATAAGCATCGGCGATATCGAGAGACATTTCTTGCTGTCCGATCCGCTCTCTAAGGCCAATTCGGGGGAACCGGTCATATATTCGGAAGATGGCGTTAACCAAAGAACGTTCGATTTCCTTGTCCGGTTCCTGCTTATTCATTTTATAAAGTTCATTTAACCAATTCATAACGATCGCCCCTCTTCCGAATGATGATCTTCTTGTACTCACTTTGGAGACGATTTACCTCACAATGCAGTTGTAACGGCATTTTTCAATCTGGATACGCCTTCCTGTAATTGTTCATCTGACAAATGTGCAAAAGACAAATAGATACCATACTTCGTACCAACAGACGTTGAACTGCTGACTTCTGAGTATACCACACCTTGTGACCGAGCTGATTCCCTAAAGGCCTCATAAGTGGTCACATTACCTCGCCACCAACCAAACACGTGTAGACCCGCTTCATTCTCCACCCAATCAAACCATATAGAGAGCTGCTTGTTCAAAAGTTTGAGTAACAGATGGAATTTCCGACTGTATAATCGATTCATTCTGCGCAGATGACGCTCATATTGACCGCTTGTCATGAATGCAGCTAATGCCCGTTGTTCGATCAGGTTGACGGGTCTTGGCTCGTATAATGCTTGTGCCTTTCTAAAGGTGTCAGCCAAGGTAGGGGGAAGAACCACATAACCAAGTCGTACTTCTAAAGGCAAGGTTTTGGTAAAGCTACCCAGGTAGATTACACGTCCTGCTTTATCGAGTGTTTTCAGTGGTTCAACATGCATTCCGCGATATCGGAATTCACTATCATAATCATCCTCAACAATCATGGCATCATTTCGCTGTGCCCAGTCCAGCAAGGTTTGTCTGCGTTCCAGACTGAGCATTTCACCAGTAGGAAATTGTCGTGACGGCGTGACAAACAACATACGTGCTTCCCAGTCCTGGGGCACAACGCCCTGACCATCGAGATTAGCTTCAATCAACTTAGCACCCGCAGCCAATATGGCTTTAGAAATCCCGACATAACAAGGACTCTCTGTCACTACATAATCCCCAGGATCTGCAAGTAATTGAGTGAGTAGAGCTATAGCTTGCATGGAGCCTGCAGTTACTGCAATATGATCCGGATCAACTTGAATGCCCCGCATCCTCCGCAGATAGGCAGCAATGGCTTCTCTCAATTTTGGATCCCCGGTTGAACTAACCATAGCAGAGGTTGTTTTCAGGTGATGCTCACGCTGCCTTATCTCTGCATACAATCGATTATTCCATTCATCGTAAGGAAACTTGGAGAAATCAGGTTGATATTTGCTAAAGTCAATTACTTCGTCGCTATTCATTCTGGAATCATGTGTATGAGCATTGGCTGGTGTATTTCTTTGAATCGACTGCTGTTCAAACTGCTGAATACGATTCCCCCAGGCGGATAAGTGATGCGTACAAGCTTTCTCGGTGGACGCATTATTGTTCAAATCCAACTGGTAAGCAACAAAGGTTCCTCTTCCATGCTCTGAATGAATGTAACCTTGAGCAGTCAACGTATCATAGACCTGATTCACAGTTCCTCTGGAAATGTGATACGTCGCGGCTAACTCTCGAGTAGAGGGTAACTTCTCGCCATGTATAAGATTACCTTCATGAATTGCATCACGAATGGCATGATATAGAGCTTTCATCTTCGTATATTTTCGGTTCAGATATGAACTGTAAGCTACATGAAATTGCATAGGACCTCCAGAGTTATTATTGAAGTGGTACAATAAAAACCAAAAATATTGGATCTTTTTATATGACCATTCTCATTCTATACTAAATCATAGATTAGAGCGATGCCTTTATTGAAAACCACCCAAAAGTTAATTAGGAGGACTACAATCATGCAAACAGGTACAGATCGTGTAAAAAGAGGAATGGCTGAGATGCAAAAAGGTGGCGTCATCATGGACGTTATGAATGCAGAGCAAGCTAAAATCGCTGAGGCGGCAGGGGCAACAGCTGTTATGGCTCTTGAGCGGGTACCATCTGATATTCGTGCAGCTGGTGGTGTAGCTCGTATGGCAGATCCTACCATCGTTGAAGAGGTTATGAAGGTTGTATCTATCCCAGTTATGGCTAAAGCACGTATCGGTCATTACATAGAAGCCAAAGTGCTTGAATCCCTAGGTGTGGACTATCTCGATGAAAGTGAAGTTCTTACGCCTGCAGACGAAGTGTTCCATATCGATAAACATGAGTTTACTGTACCATTTGTATGTGGAGCCAAAGATTTGGGAGAAGCTCTTCGCCGTATTGGTGAGGGTGCATCGATGATTCGTACAAAAGGTGAGCCTGGAACGGGCAACATTGTTGAGGCAGTTCGTCATATGCGTCTAATTAACAGCCAGCTCCGCAAAGTGCAAAACATGTCCAAAGACGAGTTGTACGCTGAAGCAAAAAATCTGGGTGTAGCTTATGAATTACTGCGCGAAGTTCATGAAAACGGCAAACTTCCTGTCGTTAACTTTGCAGCAGGCGGTGTAGCTACTCCGGCTGACGCAGCATTAATGATGCACCTGGGAGCAGACGGTGTTTTTGTAGGATCAGGTATTTTCAAATCCGATAGCCCTGAGAAATTCGCTCGTGCAATCGTTGAAGCGACAACACATTACACGGATTACAAACTGATTGCCGAAGTATCCAAAAACTTGGGTGCCCCGATGAAAGGGATCGAAATTTCTAAATTGGCTCCAGAAGATCGCATGTCCAACCGCGGATGGTAAGAGTATATAGAACAACTGGAGAATAAATAGTATCAAGCAAAGCCGATCAATGGATACAAATTGATCGGCTTTTTTGGTTATTCATGACGAAAGCAAAAGAAAAAAACGGAGAGGAGAATGTCCTTTTTTCGTCAATTGAGAATGATTATAATTATCATTTACGAGATTCGACATTTGCTGTATACTGACAATAACTATTTTACATAATGCATAAATAGAAAATTAAGGATTCAAAAGGGAGAGAATTAAATGTCTACACGCTTTAAAAAAGGAATGTTATTTTGTTTTATTGCTGCACTTGTTGTTGTACTTGCAGCCTGCTCCAATAATAGTGATGGTAGCGATCAGGCAAACAATAACTCGCAGCAAGCAGCGAAAAATGTTGCAACAGATGAGAAGACATCGGATGCAGAGACTTCAGCACCTGCTGAAACAACTTACCCGGTAACCGTTTCAAATTATACAACAGAGAACGGCACATGGGTGGCTAAAGAACAAACCTTCGATAAAGCACCTGAACGAGTTGTTGCCAATACCCAAGGTGCAGCCGAGCTGATGATTCGCCTTGGTTTGACAGACAAACTTGTAGGTGTGGCTGCGTTGTTTGGTAGTGTACCTGACGATATTGCTGATGAGTTTAAAAAAATTCCTGTGCTTGCTGAAGGCTATGTAGGTAAGGAAGTGACGATAGGCGCTACGCCTGATCTGGTTGTAGGGCGTGGTGGATTGTTTGAGGATGCGGATTGGGGTGTTGGTACAGTAAGCAGCTTGAATGATATGGGGATTAAAACGTATGTACAAAGCACCAGTGTTCCTGATGCATCGTTAGATAGTCTGTATCAGGATATTACTGAATTAGGTGAGATATTCAACGTACAAGCCAATGCAGCGGCATATATTGAGACGCTTAAAGCACGCGAAAATGCCTTGTCGGCCCGAGCTAGCGCTGAGACGATCAACTATGCATCATTTTCGGATAATGGTGATGGAACCATTGGCATTTACAACGGAAATGGTGATACGTTTATTGAAAGTGCAATGTCATTAATCAATATGCATAATATGCTGATTAATGAAACTGGCACACTCAGCCTGGAGAAGTTAATCGAGATTAATCCGGATGCAATGATTATTTCGAGGTATGCAGGTGGCATTGATCCTGAGCAGACGATTGAAAAGCTGCTTGCCAACAAACAGGTACAAAACATTAACGCAGTTAAAAACAAAAAAATCTACATTATTGATTTCAACAACTTCTGGGGTTACGGGGATTCCATCTTCACAGGTGTTGAAGGACTCGCTGATGATCTCGGGTTGTAAATGAGTACCATTAAAAGTCGTTATTTTAGCGGCTTTTTTTTGTTATCAGGGACCAAATTCTTGTTTCAAGCTGTTCCCGGTCAGCCTGAATGATAGCGAGAATGGAGTGAACACTCTATTTTAATACGGCTTGACTTGTGAATTTATTATCGTTATAGTGTGAATCAGTTCACACTTCATATTAAGGAGTAATCTATGCCAAAAAATACTTTCTTTCGTTTAGATGAAACAAGGCGCGAGGAAATATCGAATAGCGCTATGCAGCTTTTTGTTGATAATCTTTACGAGGATATAACTATGAAGATGGTTTTGGATAGTTTGTCCATGCACCCCGGAACATTTTATCGGTATTTTGAAGACAAAGATGACCTTTATTGTCACTTAATACGTAATGTGACCCAGAAAAGAGCTGCATATTTTAGTAACAGTGATGAAGATTCCCTTTACAGCTATTTCCTTACTGGCTTATTTGGTAACGTTAATGGCATGGTGACCGAGCCACTGAATGAGTTGGAAATTAAACTGACTAAAACATTTTCATATATTCCCGAGGACATTTTGCTGAAAGTATATGTGAATGTGTTAAAGGGCGAGTCATTCCCCATGATCAAGGACATTTTACGCCGAATGAGGGTTGATGGATATCTTCGACCGGATGTTGACGACGACCTGATTTCTTTTATGTTTGAGTCAATGCAGCTTAATTTAATCTTGTTTTTTAGAGAATTCGATATTAAGGACTCTGAGCTGCAACATAAGATCAGCAAGTACTTTGCTGAATTTATGGGTCATGGGCTGCTTGAAGATCATAAATATTCTGAAATGGTTAGCGATCTTAAGGGGGAAAGAAAATGAAAACCTATGACGCATTTCCAGAACCAATTGGGGGCTATACTGTCGGTCGAACCCAGATGGATTTGGAGTACACGGCATCAGATTACTCCAAAAGAGAACCGACCGCTTTTGTGTACTATCCGTCCGAGAGTAGCGAAGGTAAGACTACATCAACGTACATGTTTCCTGAAGTCTACGAGATGTTTAATGAGCAGCCACTTGTCACTGCGTTGAAGGATGTTTTCTCTATAGATATCAAGACCCAGTGTTACGACGACCTTGCTCTCTCCGGGAAGGAAAAGCGCTATCCGGTGTTATTCTATGTGTGCGGTGGAGGCGGTTCTCCAGAATGGGGTACAGTGCTCTGTACAGACTTGGCAAGCATGGGGTATGTTGTGGTAAGCATCGGCCATCAGAATAGCACGATGTATAAACGTAAAGATGGGCGCCTGTTTAATGTATCCAAGGATTTTTCGGATGTCCTTACAGCGTTTGGTGAAGATCCGGAGATGCTGGCGTTGGCTGGTAAGATGGAGATGCGGCCTGACGATGGAACTGCCATTGAGATGTGCCGTAACGTGCTTGCACTACCGATACTTTCCAAGATAACAGAGTATAGTGAATCACAGGCAGAAGATGTAAGGTATGTAGCCGATTATCTTTACAAACTAGACTCTGGAGAGCTGAATTCCATCTTTAAGGGTAGATTGCTACTTGACATCGGCATGGGTATAGTCGGACATTCTTATGGAGGGCCTACGACGGCGATGGTTTGCCGGGATGACGAGCGGTTCGCCTGCGGGATTGGATTGGATAGCGGTGCGTTTGGCCTTCTTGACAGCGATCTTAAGAAACCTTTCTTGCTCCTGTTTTGTGAACCTAACTATAATATGAATGCGATTATTGGCGCTAACAATAGCATGGAAACCTATTATTTTTCAGTTGATCGTGTTGCACATTTAGATTACTGTGACATCGTGTTTACCAGTGTTAATGAGGAACACAGAGGCGAACGGGATGCTATGGAGATGCGAAATATTGTTACAGACTATGCGAAGAACTTTTTTGATCATTACATACTGCAGAAGGCAACAAGTGTGGAAAGTCTGGCATACGATGGTGTGGAATTGATCAAGAAGACTAGCAACAAGTGACATAACCGAGAGACTACTGATTCATATATGTCAATTAATGCATGTCAAAGAGCTAGTCGTACAGACGCAGAGCCGATAACCCCTATTACGCGGTTATCGGCTCTCTGATATTGCAAATTGACATCCTGGTTCCAATAACTGATGCTTATTCGGCCTTAGTCCCGCCAGTGTTTACTTCGCTTCCAGGCTCCATCAACATGATATGACATTCCTTTTCGGCGGAAGGTTTGATCTCGACTCCTTTAGGCACAATATACATCTCGCCCTTGGAAATCTTCACTTGCCCATCACGAAAATCAATTATCATTTCCCCCTCGAGCACAAAAAATAACTTGTCAGTCTCCTCATGAACATGCCACTCAAAATCTCCAGCAATCTTAACGATTTTAAATTGATAGTCATTCATTTCACCAATGAGTTTCGGAGACCAAAGATCGTTTAATTTCGAAAATTCCTCATTTAATTTAATAGCTTGATAGTGCATCGTCATTCCTCCTGTGTATTAATCTTATATGTTCAGTATACTGATCCAAGCTTTTGTATAACATGGATGCCTATTGAAATCAGGATGGATTATTGATGAACTTCAGACGATACTCCGTAGGAGAAATACCACATTGTTTCTTGAACACTCTGCTAAAATAAAAGGGGTCAGCAATGCCAACGGTCTCAGCTATCTGTTGTACAGACGCATCACTTGCCAATAACATTTGCTGTGCCATGTTTATACGATATTTCAATACATATTCTGCTGGACCCATACCTGCATGTCTTCTAAACACGTAGGAAAGTCGATTTCGATTAACGTTATTTTGTTCTGCAAGCGATGCGACAGTCAGACTTTGATCATAGTATTCTTGGATATAGGTAGAGACCCGTTCGAATAAAACATCTGATTCACAACTATTTTGCCTATGATCAACACATATTAAAGTCTCATTCAGTACATCGCGAAACAGCATCTCGGTCTGAAACTTTGAAATACCTCCGCGCTGATTATACACATGCCAAAGACGCGTGATTAATTCAATCAGACGTGGGGATTGACCCGTTGATAATTCAAAATGCTGATGGGAAAAGCTTGTCTCTTCGAGGTCCGAACTACATATCCGGTATAAAACGAGGATGTATTCCCAGTCCGTTCTATGAAACACGGTTTGATCCAGTTTCATTTTCGCGCCCCCATGTACAACTTTTCCTGGTGAAAAAATATAGGGTGTACCATCAAATTGAAATTGTATTTTTCCTGTAAGAGGAAATACAAATCCAGGAAAAGAATCGGTATAGTCAGCCTGGGGAACCCCTGGATTTCTAGCATATCGATATACTCCTTCGACTTGAAAAGGAATGTGTGCAAAATGCGCTGCTAACTGATTAACGTCTACTTTCACATTACGTACCTCATTTCAAAAGTGTTTGCCGGTCATTCTAAGATAAATCGTTGTGCACCTTACTCCAACATTATTGATAACGATTATCACTGTCAACATATATAATGAAAAAGAAAGCTCTTTTTTACATATGGGCAATAGAATCCATCTTGTGTTAACATGTGCACTAACTAATCCAATTGTTTGCTTGAGAAGGGGAACCCATGTCAATTCGAATAAAAATGCTGCTGTCCTTTACGGGCATGCTTGTTATAAGTCTACTGTTCATCCTGCTTACGGCAAGTCTGTATACGATTGCGGCCACAGGGGATCTACAGAGTTTCCGTGATATATACAAGGTACATTATCAGATCAACCCCCTGACTGAACAGGGAGAATCGATCTTTCAAGAGATGAAGTTTCTGGCCAAAAATGACCCGGATGACCTGCAGAACAAGGTTTTGCTGCGTGAATATGATATGAAGCTTCGAGCTGAGAAGTCCGGGCTCTACATCAGACGAGAGAATAGTCAGATCTTCGAATCGCTGACCTTCAACCAGCCAGAACTGAAGCAAGCACTGCCTGCCTATGATCTTAACAATTATCAGATTCGGAGCACCTTCAATATTGGTGAGCGATTTTACGCGTATGCAAAATTTGATTTTCAATATTCAGATGGGGAACGGGGGAGTATCTTTGTCATTCGTGAGAGAAGCCCCTTTGCGGAGCTTACTCGCAAGTTGCTGCCTGTGATGTCATTTCTGCTTATTGGCGTTCTCATCATTGCAAATCTGCTCTTGTTCCGCTGGATCACGCGCAGCTTCATTAAACCATTGAATCAACTACGAAGTTCAGCCGAACATATTAAAGATGGTAATCTATCCTTTAAACTTCAGCTAAACTCTAATGACGAGGTTGGTCAACTCAGCGAAGCGTTTGAGAGCATGCGGAATCAATTACAGCTCTCCTATGCGTTACGTCAGCAGGACGAAGTGAACCGCAAAGAGCTTATCTCCAACATTTCGCATGATCTCCGTACACCGATTACCAATATCAAAGGGTATATTGAAGGTATTCGTGACGGAGTGGCTAATACTCCAGAGAAAATGGAGAGTTATGTTAATATCATTCACTCCAAAGCAGTTAGTATGGATAAGCTGGTGGATGAGCTGTTTTTGTATTCCAAGCTCGACTTGAACCAAGAGCCTTTCCTATTCAAAACAGTTGATCTCGCTGATTTCCTTGAAGATAGCATTGAAGAGCTGAGATATGATCTGGAGGATAAAGGTGTTGCCCTGGATTGGAATAACCAGGTGTCTGGTCCCGCTATGGCTGCTGTGGATCCGGAGAAGTTAAAACGTACCGTTGTTAATGTGGTGGATAATGCACTCAAATACATGGAGAATGAACACAAACGATTCGAGATTACACTTCAAGCTGATGAGAAATGGATTACGATGGCGTTTAAAGATAATGGCAAGGGAATACCTGAAGAGGCACTACCTTATATATTTGAACGCTTCTATCGTGCAGAACAATCCCGCAATTCCTCAACGGGCGGAAGTGGGCTCGGGCTAGCAATTGCCCGCCAAATCATTGATGGACATGGGGGCTTCATCTGGGCTGAAAGCCAGCCCAATGATGGCACGAGCATATATATCAAGCTTAAACGGCTGAGTGAAGAGAGGGACTAATGAGTAATGGCAAACATTTTGATCATTGAAGATGAAACAACGATTGCGGAACTGGAACGGGATTATTTTGAGCTCAACGGATTTTCCGTGGATCTCTGCCATACTGGAGATGAAGGTCTGAAGCAGGCACTGGAGGGGGACTATAATCTGATCATTGTTGATCTGATGCTTCCGGGACTGGACGGTTTCGAATGTTGCAGGCGCATTCGCGAGGTAAAGGAAGTGCCCATCCTTGTTGTTTCTGCGAAAAAGGAAGAAATCGATAAGATCCGGACGTTTAATCTGGGAGTGGATGACTTTATTACAAAACCGTTTAGCCCAAGTGAGTTGGTTGCACGAGCAAAGGCTCATTTGACCCGATACGAGAGACTACTTGGCAAAAACAAACCAACTGAGCAGGATGAAATCCACATTCGCGGGCTTCACATTGACAAAGGATCACGCCGCGTTTTTGTTAATGGAGAAGAGGTGGCGATTACAACCAAGGAATTCGAGTTACTTGTATTTCTTGCGAGTCATCCCAACCGTGTATTCAGCAAATCAGATCTGTTCGAGCGGATCTGGGGCATGGATTCCACCGGAGACATTGCAACGGTTACCGTCCATATTCGCAAACTGCGGGGGAAGCTGGAGACAGACCCCAAAAATCCGGAGTATATTGAAACCGTCTGGGGTGCAGGCTACCGGTTTACTGCATAAGTTTCGTGAAAATTTAGAGCCAGTTTATAGTTTGTTAATAACTTTAGCCTTGGGAGTTTCTTTTTGTCCTCTATTCTATAGATACAGGCAACTACAACCTATAGAGGAGGAATTCAACCATGAATTCTACAACCCGCAAAATCGCTACATTTCTAACCATAACTGCATTAGGTACAGCAGTGTTCCCGTTAACTGCGAATCAAGTACATGCAGCTACATACGTTACTAACATTGCGGCAACAACCACACAGCCTAACCAACAACAGATTGAAGCTGCTATCAAGGATCTGAATAGCTTGGGGATCATGAACGGGTATGCAGATCAATCTATGGGTGAACATCGAGCAATTACCCGTGCGGAGTTAGCTTCATTGGTTTTCAAAACGTTTAATTTGGAGAGCAAGACGGGAGAAACCGTAGAATTGACGGATGTGAATCCGAATGCATGGTATGCGCCATATGCGTCAAAGCTTGTTGAACTTGGCATCATGCAGGCTAACGATGGACAATTCAATCCGCAAACTCAAGTGTCGGATGCTGAACTCGAACAGGTCGTATCCAAAGCGATGCAACGTGATGTAAAGTCCGTTCACCATTGGATGAGCGAGTTCTACTCCGAGAACGGTACAGCAACGCGCGGCGAAACAGCAGTGCTGTTGCAAACTGCACACCAAGCTATTCCTTCGGAGCAAGCTCAAATCAAGAGCGTTAGATCACTGAATGCCATTACGTTAATTGTAACTTTTGACAAGCCGCTGACAGCAGCGAATGAAGCTTTTGCCAAGGCACAAACGGACTTTGCGTTTAGTGGCAGGTTGACGTTAACCAATATGCCCCGTTTGAAAACAGGGTCAATCGCGACTTACATCGTTCCAACGTCCGTACAAGATGCTAGTGAAGTGTACAACCTGACTTACAAAGGCCAAGACGCTGGTTCCTTTGAAGGCAGTGGTACGAAAATAAACATGACAACGGTTAGTCAAGTAACGAATGATACATTCGAGATTGAAGCATTGCAAGTGAACAGTGTCGTGGATTATGGTTACATCATTTCGGCTTACAGTGGTGGTCGAGGAGCTAATGCATTTGTGCTGAATGATCAAGAGCAAGCAGGAGGCAAAACGTATCAGATCATCTCTTCCATGCAGGCAAGACAAGTTGTAATTACGCCAGAAGGTGGCGAGCCTATCGTTGCCAGATATGTTCCGTTCACGCAATCCACAGACGGTAAACAAGAACCGAAGTTCCGTTTGCCTGAGGGACAAACGCTGAAATCAGGTGTCACATATACGGTTTCTTCGGATTGGGCCAACATCGAAAATGCTTCATTTACGGCGAAATCGTTTGATCCACTAGTGGTTGCAAGTGCTCAAGCAGTGAGCGAAACATCCATTGAAGTTACACTTGACCAGGACCCTGGGGATGAACTGTTCTCTGGTCGAAGTGTAACGTTAACTTCACCAAGCGGGGATGTTCTGACAGCCACTTATAAATATTCAAGTCGAAAAGGTGTGACGGGTGTATTCGACATAACGAATGATGGGAAGTTGATTCCAGGTACTACGTATACAATAAATCCAGTTGGCGATTGGAGTGTCGCTTCTTCGGTCACCTTGACACTGGAGTAAGGGAGGCAGTATGAGTAAATCGCTGATCATCGTTGTCCTGATAAGCAGTATGTTGATCGTTCAAGGTTGCGTGCCTGAAGTGAGAAATGAATCCAATGTGGAGGAAAAGGCCGTGACTTCAGCAGATGAACAGCTGTTCAAGGCAGTAGAGGACAGCGATACTGAACGCATCGAACAAATGATTCAAGCGGGCGCCAATATCAATGCTCAAGATCAGAGTGGACGAACCGCTACAATGATTGCAACTTACAATAATGATCTAACATCGGCTAAAGTGTTAATTGAAGCGGGGGCAGATGTGAGTATACAGGACGATATGAAAAATACCCCGTTTCTGTATGCTGGCGCTGAAGGATACTTGGATATTTTGAAGCTGACAATCGAGGCGGGAGCGGACCCAGCGATAACGAATCGATATGGAGGGACAGCACTTATTCCAGCTTCGGAGCATGGATATGTGGATGTAGTGCAAGAACTACTCACTCAAACTTCGGTGGATGTGGACCATGTGAATCAATTGGGATGGACAGCACTACTCGAAGCGATCATTCTTAACGATGGCAATTCTCGGCAGCAGGAGACGATACAATTACTCATTGATCATGGAGCAGACGTGAACATACCGGATCGTGATGGCGTATCACCGCTCAGTCATGCGAAGAATAATGGTTTTAAAGAAATTGAAGACATTTTGGTACAAGCTGGTGCGAAATAAAACCCTTTTAGGGTGAATAAATTAACAAACATGTTGAGATATATGTAAAAATGGTTTTCATGGAGCGCCTGATTCCTTCTATGCTGAAGGGCAGGCGCTTCATTCAATCCATCTTACGTGTATGAAACTGGCATAGTCTTAACATAACATGATTAGATACAAGAACGAAGATCTTAAAAATTGAATATCTCTGCTTTAAAGTTTGCTATAGTTTACCACCATGCTTCCGGATAAAATGGAAATACCAACCATGTAAGCGCTATCTATTATTGCGCTGATTATACATGTTGGAATCATTCATGGAGGTGTATGATGAAGAGGAAGTCTTGGTATACTTTGGCGGTAACTGGTGTCATCTCTTTGTTTTTTTCGGTAAGCGCTTTCGCGGGTTATGTGTTCTGGGAACCTCTAACCTATTTTAACGCAAGTACGTGGCAAAAAGCGGATGGGTATTCCAATGGGAACATGTTTAACTGTACGTGGAGGGCTAACAATGTTAATTTTACAAGTGACGGCAAGCTTAAGCTTGGTTTGACCAGCTCTGCACAGAACAAGTTTGATTGCGGAGAGTATCGTACCACGAATACGTATGGGTACGGCTTGTATGAAGTCAGTATGAAACCTGCCAAGAACACAGGTGTAGTTTCCTCATTTTTCACATACACAGGCCCTGCACATGGCACCCAATGGGATGAGATTGATATCGAATTTTTAGGAAAAGACACAACCAAAGTTCAGTTTAATTATTATACCAATGGGGTTGGTAATCATGAGAAGATTATCAATCTAGGGTTTGATGCATCCCAGGGCTTCCATACTTACGCATTTGACTGGCAGCCGGGACATATCAAATGGTATGTTGATGGGGTATTGAAGCATACGGCAACCAGCGATATTCCTAAAACACCCGGAAAAATCATGATGAACCTCTGGAATGGAACAGGAGTAGATAGCTGGCTCGGTCCTTATAACGGTGCCAATCCGCTCTATGCAGAGTACGATTGGGTCAAATATACGAGTAATTAAGCAGACTGAAGCAGCCGTTAGGGGCTGCTTTTTTTCTATATTCTGGAATTGTATTTATTCAATATATGTATTCAATATCCAATATCCTAAATTAATGCAATAAATGTTGCAATATTAGTATGGGCATAAATATCAAACATTCATTATGATTAACCTGTAAGCAACATTACATAGACTGGGGGAACGAAGTTGGACACAAGTAAAAAGAGACGAGTAGGCAGTTTGGTCATGATCGGTGTATTGGCCCTATCTGCAGCCTTGAGTGGGTGTAGTAACGGGAGCGACAAGAAAACAGAATCGAGTACACCAGCGACAACGTTGGAGCTCAAAAATGGAAAGTATGATCCACCAGTATCCATTACGTATTTACGACCATGGGGTCCAGACGTGAAGTTTAAGCCAGGCGAGGATCAGGATAACAACGTCCATACCAAATGGGCTAAGGAGAAACTCGGAATTGAGTTGAAAAACCAGTGGATATCTCCTTCTACCAATAATGCATTTGAGACGAAACTGCGCCTGTCACTGGCTTCTAATGCAGACATGCCAGACATTATTTCGTATCGCGGCGAATTCAATCTGGTGCGTGAATTGATTGAGTCCGGAAAATTTGTCGATGCCGGTGAATTGTTTGACAAATATGCCAGCGACACATGGAAAGCAGCCGTAAACGAAGATCCTTCCGTATGGTATCCATACATGCAAGATGGCAAAAAGATCGGTATTCCGATTCTGGACTATTCCTATAATGGTGATCCTGTCATGTGGATTCGTGAAGACTGGATGAAGAAATTCAATCTGGAAGCACCTAAAACTATAGATGATCTTGAAGTCATTATGGAAACGTTTACGAATCAAGATCCGGATGGCAATGGGAAGCAGGACACTTACGGACTCAC
Organism: Paenibacillus xylanexedens; assembly: GCF_001908275.1. Lineage (NCBI taxonomy): Bacteria > Bacillati > Bacillota > Bacilli > Caryophanales > Paenibacillaceae > Paenibacillus > Paenibacillus xylanexedens. The sequence continues at coordinate 4,335,504 of NZ_CP018620.1, forward strand.
CATTGGCTTCAAGAACTGGCTGAACACATGGATGTCAGAAGCTGGGTGGGTATTTGGCGCTTATGGTACAATGCCAAACCAATGGAATCTGACGGCAGATGGAAAACTTGAATACGGTTCCGTTACACCTGGTGCAAAGCAGGCTTTGGCCAAATTACAGAGCTGGATGAGCAAAGGTTATATCCCGGAAGAAGCCGGCGTGTATGATGAGACAAAAGCAGCTGAAGAATTTACTGCCGGAAAAGCAGGTATTGTGGTCGGTCCTCACTGGATGCCATCATGGCCGCTGGAGGATGTGAAGAAAAACAATCCTGAGGCTGAATACAAGGCGTATCCAATCCCTTCAGGTCCAAACGGTCAAGCAGGCAGACATGGTACGTCAAACGGAAATGGCGTAGTTCTGATTAACAAAGACATGAAAAATCCGGAAGCCTTTTTCACCTATCAGAACTATCTCTTTGATCACTATGCGAATCCTAAAGAGGGCGATGAGTTTGAGCATGGATTTGCGGAAGGATACGATTGGGTTATGGTAGATGGGAAACCATCAACCGATGCAAGTCTTACGGGGGGTTATGCTCCCGAGAAGTACACGTTGACTTTTGATGGAGCGCGTATTCCCAATCTAAGTATGACAACACTTGCCAAGCTGGCAAGCGGTGAAGAAGCAACTACACCGTTTGAGAAGAAAATCAAATCAGGTGTACCAGTACCTATGCTTGATGCAGCCAAGATTGTTTTGGATCAAAAAGATATCGTGTTCAATCAGATGTTTACCGGTGCACCTTCAATGACAATGCAGATGAACAATGACATTTTGACAAAGATGGAGAAGGATACCTTCTCTCAAATTGTATATGGCAAAACCTCTGTTGATGCGTTCGACTCATTTGTTGAGAAGTGGAAATCTTCAGGTGGAGATCAGATTACGAAAGAAGTTAACGAGTGGTATGATTCCGTGAAAAGCGGAAAATAGGATGACGCTGGCTGAATTGAATCATCGCAGCCACATAAGCACCAAAAAGGCATTGCAGGAGAAGATCTCCGGCAATGCCTTTTTGTATTTGATATGGAGAAGGGGAAAGCGGAGAGATTACCAGAACGTCAAGTCTGGTCTGTGTACTCTCTTAAACCGGCAGATTTTCCCGATATTCCTGCGGTGTAAGATCATAAAATTTCTTGAAAACTCGGATGAAATATGCGGTATTGTTGTAACCGACAAGTTCTGCAATCTCAAACACTTTGGCGGTTGATGTTCGCAAATGATAGGCTGCTTTCTCCATTCTTAACCGGTACACATAGGCAGTAAGTGCTTCACCTGTCTCCGCCTTGTATACCTTGGACAAGTAGACTGGGTGCAGATGCACATGGTCGGCAATTGCAGGCAGTGATACATCTCCAGCCAGATGAAGGTCGACAAAACTTTTGACGCTGCGCACAATGGTGCTGTGATTGTCTCTAAGCTCTTGTTCAGCATCATCTCGTATGTAATGAAGTGTACGCACGGACCAGTCCTGTAGCTGCTGCGCAGTGGAATAGCTGGGAGCTTGAAAGTAACGATAGGACTCTGCTGGTATCAAAGAAGAGATTTGTTTGCCATTTTTATGAATGATGTACGCAAACGCGCCCGCAATAGCAAAATACACCTCAAAGGTTGACTCGGCAATATCATGATGTTCATTGGAATGCAGCAGTTCCTCAAAAATGTGCTCGATTTTCTGTTCCACATCCTCAAAGCGACCAGCTTCGAGCAGGCTAATCAACGTTGGTGGCTGATACAGCGACCTGATCGTATGTAGAGGGTTGGCATCCGTTTCATCGGAAGCGGTGACAAACAAACCTTGCACCTGACCCATCCGTTTACGCATGGACATAACCGTTCGCTCATAGAGTTCTCCAATTTCGTGGGGAAACTTGCCCCAACTGGAGACGGAAATGGAGATTGCACCTTTCAGGTATAACTGAACATTGGTTTGAATCTGGGCAGCATACTGCTCAAGCAATGTCTGAGGCGTCTCACTCCTGCTATAACTCATCGTTGTGGAATGTTTCATGCTTACGAGAACAACAATGTAATCATGAACGTCTCGTGTGTGCCAGATATGAAAATGATTATGCATCACTTCACTTATGATATTACATATCGCATATTCCATTAGGGCCAGGTCGCCGTGTGCCATATCGGATAGATGTTTCTCCATACGGATAATCAACATGCCCAGATCCTCACCAACGAAGTAGGGAAGCTCCAGCAGATCCAGCTTGTTTTCCAGCGTCTTCTGATCATAGACTTTTCCTGTCAACAGCTCATGCAGCATCGTGGATTGCAGTAACGGCAGATGATCCTGAAAGGCGTGGAGGGCTCTCTGATGGGAAGCCGCAGCTTCCCATTTATCTTTAATTCGATGAACGAGACGTTGGACCGATTCGATGAGATCTTCATCGCTAACCGGTTTTAGCAAGTAATCGAAGCTTTCCTGCGCAATAGCCTGTTTTGCGTATTCAAAATCTGCGTGACCTGATAACAGGATCGTCTGTACTTGGGGCCATTTTTCATGAATCGCTGTAATAAGTGCAATACCCGACATTTCGGGCATCCGTATGTCTGTAATGACAATGTCAATGTCGTGGTTTTCCATGATTTCCAACGCTACCGCGCCGGATAATGCTTCATGGACCGTGCCGATCCCGCAGCTTTCCCACGGAATGGTCTCTGACAGGGTCTCCACAACTGAACGTTCATCGTCCACGAGTAATATTTGCAGCATGGGGCTTTCACCTACTTGTTAGTATTGTCGTGCCATACGATGTTAACTTTTACACCACCCAATGCAGAATGATCATAGGCAAGTCCTGATCCATCACCATACAGAAATGATAAACGCTGATGGACGTTCCATGTACCGCAACCCATGTTCTCATCAAGGGGTTTGTGAAGATTATTTTTCAAGTCCTCAAGTTGTTCATCAGACATGCCCAGTCCGCTGTCTTCCACTGTAATCGTGTATACATCATCCTTGCAGTCCGCATAAATTTTGATCTCACCGTTCTGTGATTTGGGCTCCAAGCCATGAATGATAGCGTTCTCAATGATAGGCTGCAGGGTCAGTCTGGGAACCGTTTTATCTAAAATATCATGGGGCACTTCGATTGTAAAATGCATCCGTTCCAGACGAAGTGACTGGATTTCCAAATAATTTTTGACCATTGTCAGCTCTTCACGAAGCGTGGCTTGATCCTTTTCGGACCTGGTTATGTATCGGTAATACTCTCCCAGATTCAGTGCCATGGCTACTACGGCCTTTTCATTTTTCATTCGGGCCATGTTCTTGATATAGAACAGACAGTTATATAGAAAATGCGGATTAATCTGCGATTGCAACTGTTTGAGCGTGGCTTCCCGACTTCTTAATTTCTCCTCATATACATTCTCGATTAATTCTTGAATTCGTTGAGCCATGATGTTGAAACGTGCAAATAACAAGCTGAACTCATTGCGTGCAGAATGATGAAGCCGAACGGAAAAGTCCCCGGTGGACAAGCGATTTGTCCCTTTCACCAACTGTAAGAGTGGAAGCTGTACACTTCGGTAGAGTGTATATAATACTACAACGCTCATCACGATCAGAACGGCAATTGAAGCGTAAAAAAGATTCCGGCTGCTCGTAATCGGTTTCAAAATCTGCTGCATAGGCACATAGTCAATATAATACCAGCCGAGGCTCTTGGATTGAATGTAGGAGACGTAATATTCCGTTTTGTTCAACGTTGTACTGAAGCCACCGCTGGCCTGCAGTTTTGCTTCTTTCAGGGAAGGCAGGATTGCGTTCAAGGTCTCCTTTCCAGAACTATTGCTGATTAATCCATAATCGGGATGGAACATGAACGGGTCGCCTTTATTATTTAACTTGTTTTGATTAAGAAGTGCAGTTAAGTGATGAACTGGAAAACTGATTTTGGTAATCAATCTGGCTTTGCCAGGTCTCGCCATCGCTGTCGTTGGATCGGTAGTGTACCAGATAAACTGATTGTCAGCATAGGTCCAGGATTGCGAGAGAGGCTCCTTAAATTCATCATCCCTGTACGGAATGTAAGCATAATAATCCGTTGATATCACTTTTTGCATCCTTGGGAAGTATAGTGTGATGGTCGAATGCCATTTGCTTGCTGCGTTGTACAGATTCATCTTCTCCAGAATGGCACTTCCAACTTTCACACGTTCATAGGGAATGTCCTTGTAGTCGGGACGTTGATATTCCTGAATACTCGAATCTTGCCCAATAGACATCCCATACAATGACAGTTGGTAAATGTTGGATTCTACTGAATCAGCAAATGTCGAGAGATGATTCATCGTATTGTTCTGAATCTCGTGTTCGATAACACGCACGCTTTCCCGGTTCGAGTATGTATAGAGAAACAGCACCAGAATAAGCAGCATCACAAACAACAGTGTAATTTTGGTAAAGACATTCAAGCGTGTGAACAAAGTCCAACCTCCTTAATCTTATTAAAATATTGATATCGTTGTTGCAATATTAGGATATAGATCACAAATTTCCATTGCTATAATTTTAATATACAAGTTCACGATGACTTGTAAAATACAAAATTTAGAACATGGGGGATGCAGGAGTGAAGGAACATACGTTAGAAACGCCGCATAAACGGCGCTCCACCAGGGTTAAACAGCGCTGGAATATGCAACGGAACTGGACCTTGCATATGATGCTCATTCCAGCTGTATTGCTGGCACTGGTGTTTCAGTACATACCGATGGGCGGCATTGTAATTGCTTTTCAGGATTTCAAACCATACTTGGGATTTTCTGAATCCAAATGGGTGGGTTGGGACAATTTCCGATATTTATTCTTATATCCGGACGTAGGTCAGGTGATCTGGAATACGCTGGTCATTGCATTTTTCAAAATCATCGCAGGACTATTCGCTCCATTCCTGTTTGCCATTTTGCTCAATGAAGTACGCTTGACGGCATTCAAGAGAGTAAGTCAAACGCTTGTGTATCTACCGCATTTCCTATCATGGGTTATTCTCGGTGGTATTCTGCTCGATATCCTGTCTCCTCAGGGCGGCATGGTCAACCAGCTTGTCGTAGCCTTTGGAGGAGAACCGATCTTCTTCCTGGGAGACGGTACATGGTTCCGGATAACGCTGATCCTCAGTGATGTGTGGAAAGAATTTGGTTTTGGTACGATCGTATTTCTGGCTTCTCTCTCAGGAATTAATCCTGCACTCTACGAGGCTGCCGAGGTGGATGGGGCCAACCGATTTAAACAGACGCTACACATTACGATTCCGGCATTAATGCCGATTACAATCGTGCTGATGACACTCTCTATCGGCAATATCCTGAACGCCGGTTTTGATCAGGTATTCAACTTGTACAATCCGCTTGTGTATGACAAAGGCGACATCATTGACACCTTTGTATATCGACTCGGGATTCTGAACGGGAAGATGAGTTTTGCCACAGCAGTAGGGTTGTTCAAATCTGTGGTTGCTACCATTTTGATTGTTATATCTTACAGAATGGCTTACAAACTAGCTAATTATCGAGTTTTCTAGAGAGGAGAAAAGGGCTTGTATTATAAAACAAAAGGATACCGCATATTCAGCATCGCTAACTATACTTTTCTTGGGATATTATCGATACTCTGCATTTTACCAATTATTCATATATTGGCTGTTTCATTCAGCAGTATGGCGCCAGCATCATCAAACCTGGTTACCTTCTGGCCCATCGGGTTCACAACGGACGCATATGTAAAAACATTCGGGAATTCAAACTTCATCAACTCCTTGATCGTATCACTTAAACGGACTGTAATTGCGACGATCATTGGTATGGTCATCATGCTCTTAACCGCATTTCCGTTGTCGAAGGAAGACATCAGTTTTAAAGGTCGCTCCTTATATACGTGGTTTTTCGTATTTACCATTTTGTTCAGCGGCGGTTTGATTCCAAGTTACATTCTGATCCAGAAGCTTGGCTTGATGAATACAATCTGGGCGCTTATTCTGCCTGGCGCACTGTCCGTGTGGAACGTTATTCTCATGATGAACTTCTTCCGCGGTCTGCCCAAAGAACTTGAGGAAGCAGCTTATTTGGATGGAGCAGGTCATATCAAAACGTTGATTCTGGTCTACGTACCGCTTTCACTTCCAGCTATCGCAACCTTGTCCTTATTTACGATGGTGTATCAGTGGAACTCCTGGTTCGACGGCATGATCTATATGTCTGATATTAAAAATTATCCACTTGCTTCTCTATTACAGACCATTATTGTTCAGCAAGATCTCAGCAAAATCAACGTCGATCCTTCCATGTTGGAGAATATCTCGCAGCGAACCGTACGCGCAGCACAGATCTTTATCGGCGCGCTTCCGATCCTGATGGTATACCCGTTTTTACAACGTTTCTTCGTTAAGGGGATCGTTATTGGAGCAGTCAAGGAATAGGCTATGCAAATGCAAGGATAACTGAGCTGAGGGAGGAAGAAGGATGAGAAAAGGACTGGCATGTATGGTGGCATGGAGTTTAATGGCTTCTCTCGTTTATCCAGCAACTGCTGGAGCAGAAAGTGTACAGGGTCAAGCGGAGGTGGGAAATGTGCAGGCGAAAAGCCTGCACTTCTCTGTTCCCTATACAGACCTGACGGGGCATTGGTCACAATCTGCAGTTACACGGTTGCAAGACTTGAATTTATTGAAAGGTTATACGGACGGTACGTTCAAGCCCAGTCAGGTCATTAGCCGAGCTGAATTCGTGATGATTCTGGATCGGGCCTTTGGTTTCACCGGTAATGCGGCGACTGGTTCATATGCGGATATGACTTCAGACGATTGGTACTATGACGTGATGGTACGAGCGAATGGTTCTGGCATCATCGAAGGGACAGACCGTGAACATCTGTCACCACAACAACCGATTACACGCCAAGATGCAGCGGTTATGGTAGATCGAGCTTTTCAACTTTCAGCGGTTACAAATGAAGAAAGTGAACAATTGAAATTTCAGGATGCAGATGATATTTCCGGTTATGCAAAGAAAGCGCTTACCTATCTGGTGACCGAAAATATTCTTAAAGGCTTCCAAGGTAAATTAAATCCCAAATCCCCGATTACACGAGCAGAGACGGCAACAATGTTGTCGGCGATGATTGCTGATGTGAAAAGTGCTCCTGGTATATATGAGTCCCGGGTGGATGGCAACTTGATTATTAATTCAACGGATGTCATGTTGAAAAATATGACTGTTAATGGAAATCTGCTGCTGGCAGAAGGCATTGGTGAAGGATCTGTTGTTCTTCAGGGCGTAACTGTCACAGGAAGTGTCATCATTAAAGGCGGAGGCAGTCATTCCATCAACATTAACAACTCCAAGCTGAATCGAGTAGTCGTTGACAAACGTGGGGAACCCGTCAGAATCTCCATTACGGAAGAAAGTAACATTCAGGAGATGCATGTAAAGCAGAAATCCATTCTGGAGATCTCTTCAAACAGCCTGATTGATTCCATGAATATTCATGCAGAAGCGAGTCAGACTCGAATGGATACCAAAGGTACGATCCAAAAATTGAGTGTAGATGCCGATGATGTGGTGATCAACGGAGAGAAAGTAAAACAAGGATTGCGCACATCCATGGTGGATGAAACCCAACAACCTGCTTCATCGCAGCCTGGTGGTTCAACAAATGTGACAAGTACACCCACACCATCTTCTCCAGACGGGCAATCACCGTCTACACCATCAACACCAAGCAATCCTGCGGGCGAAAAACCGGTTCCAGCAACAACGATTCCGCATGATCAATGGGAGCTGGTCTGGAATGATGAGTTTAACGGACCTTCGATTGATGCTTCCAAATGGACCGTGCAGGATACAGGACTCGTTTATAACAATGAAATGCAATATTACAGCCCGGATAACACTCGTATTACAAAAGATCAGAAACGAAGCGTGTTGCAGATTGAAGCAAAAAAGGGTCTGAAAAACGGTAAAGATTACAGCTCTGGCAAACTGATCTCCATGGGAAAAGGAGACTGGACCTACGGTAAAGTAGTTGTACGTGCAAAGCTTCCGATTGAAAAAGGCATGTGGCCTGCCATATGGATGATGCCAACAGATGAAGCACATTATGGTGGATGGCCTGCCTCTGGTGAAATCGATATTATGGAGTTAATTGGTGGCAAAGAGAGTAATAACAAGGTATATAGCACATTGCATTATGACAGTGTGAAGCCTGACGGCTCCCATGGACATGATCAGGGAAGTCTTACTCTTCCGAAGGGAGAAACTTTCACTGACGATTATCATGATTTCCAGGTGGAATGGTTGCCGGGTATGATTCGTTTCTATGTGGATGGTAAGCTGCACCATGAAGTGACCAACTGGCAAACGAAGGCCGCGGGCCAACCCGAGTATTATACGTTCCCTGCACCATTTGATCGTCCATTCTATCTGATTCTGAATCTGGCAGTTGGAGGAGACTGGCCGGGGGCACCTGAAAGCAACTTCACTTCCGAAAAGATGAATGTTGATTTTGTGCGTGTATATTCTTACAAAAATCTAGACACATGGCCTGATGTAACAACAAATCCCATCGAGCCTGCGCAACAGCGGGAACCACAAACCGATGGCAATCAAATCTACAATGATCGTTTTGCGGAAGGGTCTGAAGACAATGGAGTGCCTCTTCAGTGGAAATTCATCACAAATGCTGATGGAGCTGGCAGTGTCAAAGTTGTAACGGATGAGCAGAAAGGGAAAGCAGCACAAGTTACCATTGATGCATCGGGTACTGAAAACTACTCGGTTCAACTGACTCAGATGCCGATGTACATCAAGAAAAACAAAAAGTACAAGATACAATTTGATGCGAAAGCATCTGCTAACCGTACAATCATGTCCAAACTGAATCAATTTGAAAAAAGTTGGACCAATTATTCGGGTGATAACACCTTTGCACTCACGACAGATTGGCAATCCTATGACTATACCTTCAATATGCGGGATGGCACGGATAACAATGCCAGATTCGAATTTAATCTGGGGTTGGATGATACAACCGTTTGGTTTGCCAATGTCAGGCTGATCGAGGTGGGTGAAGCTGATCCGTTAACTGTCGAACGAAACGCGCTACCTGATGGCAACTTTATTTACAATGGCACATTCGATCAAGGCAAGGAGCGTCTGGGATTCTGGTCAAGCAGCATTCAGGACAGTGCGGCAGCCAATATAAGTGTAAATAACTTTTCGAAATTCCCAATTATGGAGCGTCAACTGGTTGTTGATGTTACTCAAACGAATAATGACCCACAACAAGTTTCGGTGAACCAACCGGATTTGAAACTGGAAGCGAATACAACGTATGGTTTCTCCTTAGATGCCAAGGCAGACACACCGCGAAGTATCGACATTGATGTTGTCAGCAGTAATGGGCATACAGTACAGGTTCATCAAGGGCAAAACCTCTCCTTGAACCAAGAAATGAAAACATTCACTGGAGAAATCATCATTGGAGATGGAGCACCAATCGCACAATCCGAGTTAAGACTGTTATTCGGCAGTTCTGAAGGTAAGGTATATGTGGACAATGTTCGTCTGACGAAACGCGGCAAACCTCTGTCAGTGAATGGCTACGCCCATGTACCTGCAACCGAAGCCTGGATGATGCAGGGCTTACAACTGGAGGACTCCGTAGAAGGAGGAAAACATGTCAGTTACATGGATCAGGGAGATCTGCTGCAATATAAAATCGATGTAGCTCACGACGGAGTATATGTTCTGTCTGCCCGAATGGCAAGTGGAAAAAGTGATTCCAAGGTTCAGTTCAGCATTCAGGATGAACAAGGGACAACCGTTGCACAATCAGACCTGAGTCTCGGAGACACGGGTGGATGGCAAGCATATAAAACGGTGTATTTTCCAGGGGTTAACTTGACAGCAGGCAAACCCTATTATGTGAATTTTGAAGGAGCAGATTATAATACACGTTGGGTGGATATTTCACAAAACAAAATTCAGAACAGTGAGCTAACAGCTGATCTGAATCATTGGGAGCTAATTCCTAATGATCTAACAGCCTCACATGACGAGGGCGCAGGATTAACGGTTAATTTGCCTGGTACAAGTGAACATTGGTGGGATGCTTTGTTGCAACAAGGGCAGATCAAACTTGATGCAAACAAAACGTACCGACTTACCTTCGAGGCATCTGCTTCAAGTCCTAAATCCATGCAAGCGGTTCTTTCTCAGAATGCAGGGGATTTTGTGAAGTATTTTGAAGAAGAAGTGGAATTAACCGCAGATCAAAAGTCATATACTTACACCTTCACTATGGGGGATAGCTCCGATTCGGCAGCTTTGCTTGCATTTGGATTAGGATATCCGCTATCTACAGGTGAACACTCGATTCACATCAATAACGTGCAATTATATGAAGTTAATCCGAATGCAGATCAAGGAGGTCAGCCAGCTCATGTTAACCTTATTCCTAATGGAGACTTCTCCAAAGGTAAGGAAGGTTGGTTTACCCACGCGGATGGTAATGCAGCGGACCTTGAGATGCAAGTTAGCAATCAACAGCTTCAAACCAAGATTGGTTATGCAGGCCAGCATCCATGGGATCGTCAAGTCATCAATGAAGGATTCGGCATACAGCAAGGTTTTAAATATAAATTAACGTTTAAAGCCAAAGCGGAGAAGTCCAGGAAATTGGGTTTGGGGATTGGATGGGTCGATGCAGCTGCCAACTATGAATGGCATGGGTTCTTTGGGGCACGAGTTGATTTGACCCCAGAAGAACAGGAGTTCACGTTTACATTTGATGCAACAGAAGACAGCTATGCGAATACTCGAATTTCATTTGATCTGGGTAACATTGATGGTGAGCAAGATGGCAACACAACCGTCTCATTGTCCGAAGTTAGCTTGATTAATCTGGGTCCTGCCAATTAACTTCTGAATTCTTTATATAATGAAGAATCCGATTCCGGTATATTGGAATCGGATTTTTTGACAATCTTTCCATCTCTATTCTAAAAACGAATGAACACAAGATATAATGTCTGTATAGTTCGTAAATAACTGTGAACAAATCGTTAATTCATTGACATTGCATGTAATTTTAATTAAAATACGAAATGGACTTCAGGTTGAAAACAGATATGAGTATCTTTATGTTTAGTTTAGAGCTTAGCTGTTGAATCTTTAAATCCTAACAACGAATATAGGAGCGACAATATTACAATCCTATATGAAGATTAGGATTTTTTGTTTTTAGCTTTGGAGTATAATTTGAAAGTTGGAGGCTGGCTTTACCATGGACAAATGGTTCAAACTTAAAGAACGAGGCACGACTATCCCCACAGAAATTATCGCAGGGGTTACAACATTCTTCACAATGGTATACATAGTTATCGTAAACCCAGGAATACTCAGCAGCACAGGCATGGACTTTAACGGAGTATTCATAGCAACGGTACTTGCAAGTATTGTGGGAACTCTGATTATGGGAATATGGTCCAATTATCCAATCGTCATCGCGCCGGGTATGGGCCTGAATGCATTCTTTGCCTATAGCGTAGTTGCCGGATATGGCGTATCTTGGCAGGTTGCACTGGGAGCCGTATTCATAGCAGGGATTTTGTTTATTATTTTATCACTGACTTCATTCCGTTACATGTTGCTAGATGCAATTCCTGCTAGCTTAAAACATGCCATAACCGCAGGGATCGGATTGTTTATTACAACGGTAGGTTTGCAAAATGCCGGGATTATTGCCGATTCAGAATCGAATTTGATTACGATCGGAAACTTGGCTGAGCCGATGGCTTATCTGACTATTATCGGATTGATTATTACCGTTGTGCTGATGGCTTACAATGTGAAAGGTTACCTGTTCATCGGAATGGTGGTAACAGCGATACTTGCCTGGATCATGGGACTATTCCAAATGCCTGAATCGATTGTATCCATGCCGCAAGGCCTCGCTTCAACGGCTTTGCAACTGGATCTGGCAGGGGTATTCTCGAATGGTTTATATACGATCATATTTACCTTCTTGTTGATCACACTGTTTGATACGACGGGCACGATGCTCGGCGTTGCTGAACAAGCAGGATTGCTTAAGGATGGTAAATTTCCACGCTCGCGTGGCGCATTATTGGCAGATGCCGTAGGAACAACCTCAGGTGCTTTGCTCGGAACAAGTCCAACATCGGCTTACATCGAATCCAGCACAGGGGTAGCTGCAGGAGGAAGAACGGGACTGACCGCTGTAACGGTAAGTGTGCTGCTTGCGCTGACGTTGTTCTTCACACCGATCGTAAGTGTAATATCAAGCATTCCGGCGATCACTTCTCCGGCACTGATCATTGTTGGATACTTTATGATTAACGTTATCAGCAAAATCAAATGGGATGATCTCGAAGAAGCATTTCCTGCCTTCCTGATTATCATCCTTACTCCATTGACGCATAGTATTGCGACAGGCATCGGCGTAGGTTTCATCTTTTATCCGGTACTCAAGCTGCTTCGTGGAAAAGGTAAAGATGTTCATCCAATCTTCTACATTTTTGCGGTATTGTTCTTCATTCAGCTTGTGTTCCTGGACCACTAAAACTGTCTTATCCTATGGAGAACTGCTCTCAACAAGCAGCTCTCTTTTTTTACTTGTTCATACTCCGTTCATATTCCCGTCACGAAGGGGACATCTTTCATGGTTACACTATACCTATGTCGCAAGAGCGGCTCTACAGATATAAACGACAGGAGAAGATGGAAATGGCAGAAGCAGTGGATGTAACAACAACGGGGACTAAGGGCCGTAAAAAACGGAACTTATGGTTGAAAATAATAGGTGGTATTGTCGGCGCGCTGGTGCTGTTCATGGGCATCACGTTTGTCGTTCATACGATAAGTAATGGGGCAGAGAAAAAGAAAATCGAATCGTACGGCCAATATGTCAATGTTGATGGGAAGAATATGAATGTATCCATTCAAGGTAGCGGCGAACAAACCATCGTGTTACTTCCCGGACAAGGAACACCGTCACCAGTACTTGATTTCAAATTGTTAATCGATGAATTAACTTCTGATTACAAAGTTGTGGCGATTGAGCCTTTTGGTTATGGGTTAAGTGACCAAACCGAAACGGAGAGAACCACCGAGAATATTGTTAGTGAAATTCATGAAGCTGTACAGCAGCTCGGTATAGATCGTTATATTCTGATGGGGCATTCCATCACGGGACTGTACGCGGCGACTTATGTGAACACGTATCCGGATGAAGTCTCTGCTTTTGTCGGGATCGATAGCAGTGTTCCAAATCAACCTGGCATGGATGTTAAATTACCTTTGAACTTAATGAAATTCCTTCAAAAATCAGGCTTAATGAGAGTACTCAATAAAGTGAGTGGTGATTCATATGCATCACTTGACTATGATGAACATACCAAAGAACAGATGAAGTTGATTTCGAATCAAGTCTCGACAAATCCGACATTAGTAGATGAGCTTAAACATCTGGGTTCCAATTTCAAAAATGGAGAAAAACTCACTTACCCTCGTGATCTGCCGATGCTGCTCTTCGTTCAATCCAATAACGAGCAAAATCCTCAGTGGATTCCATTACATGAGGAGCAAGTGAAACAATCCGCACAGGGAAAAATGATCCCGATGGAAGGTTCACATTACCTGCATCATACGAAATACAAAGAAATTGCCGAGGAATTCAAATCTTACATGAAACAAATTCAATAGCATGATTGATTAATAAACTGCGGTGCCAAAATTGGTGCCGTGGTTTTTTTGTTATCAGGAGAGACTAAAATAAAGACTTGACCTTAGGTCAGACCTAAGGTTTATGCTTGTAATATGAAAAACAGCAAAGGTGGTGAATTGGTTGAGTGATGAAATTACGATTAGCGAGCTGGCAAAGCTGATGAAAGTCTCTGTACATCAAATTCGATACTTCGAAGAAAAAGGGGTGTTGAACCCTGCTTATATAGCAGAAAACCAATACAGGATGTATGGGGTAGATGAAATTTACCGTCTATCTCATATTTTGTTGCTTCGCAAAATGGGACTGTCTGTTCAAATGATCAAGGAATGTTTGAGTAATCTGACAACCATTCAAATCACATCATTATTTCGCCAAGCGTTGGCAGACACGGAAGCAGCTATCACTCAGCTTCAGCACACAAAGCACCTTATCAGCAAGTTGTTGCATGAGAAAGAGCATATTCCGCTTGAGGATCAAGTGACTTATTATATTGTTACTCGTGAGGAGATTCACTTATCACTGTGGTTCCATATGGAAGCGCAAGGGTACTTGCAAGCAAGGCAACTGACCCAACATAAAGGAAACATTCCCAATCTATTTGAAGCCGACATCCATTATGCGTACGACGAGACGGACACCGTAGGAATTTATACACAAAAGGAGGGAGCGAACGATTTAGTTTTGCCTAGAGGAAAATACCTTTCTCGTCATGTATATGTACAAATTGAAGCTGAACTCAAAGAACATATCAACGAATTTTATGCTTATGCAGAACACCAGGGCTATCCGTATCACGGTCCACTTATTATGGTAGAGAAATCTTATTTATCTTTATTCACACCAGAAAAGCTTCATTATGAGCTATTGTTACAAATGATCGAGTAGGGGAGGCACACAGTGACAACTTCCATTAAGATAGAACCCGTTTGTCCCCAGTTTCATCAAACTGTTGCTGAACTCATGGCTTATGGTTTTGGACACAAATTTCAAAAGATCACTTCATTGTCCATAATTGATCTGGCTTACGTATTTGAACAGTTGCTTAATCATCCGCCCATGGAACAAAGTACTCTTCGAGTCATTGCTCGTGAAAATGAGGAGATTGTTGGCACCATGTGCTTGAAATGGAAGGAAGCAGATAACAGAGCAGCAATAACAAGCGTTCGTGCCAATTCTCATTGGTGGGGCCAGTGCAATAGGGTTGGCATGTGGAAACTGCTTCAGTTAATAACTGGTTTACATCTGCTGAAGCATACTCCTACATTAGGCGAATGTTATGTGGAAGATCTGGTTGTACATCCACAGCACCAAGGCAAGGGAATTGGTACACAGTTACTTCAATGGGCACAGAAATATATGTTGCAATCCAAATCAATGTCATTTCTTAGCTTGCATGTGGCAAGTCAGAATCATCAAGCAATACAGTTATATGAACGCTATCAATTTCGCAAGCAGTATAGTACAAACAGCTTTCTGACCGGCCTGCTCTTAGGCGAAAACCAATGGCATTACATGATTTACAAAGGAGATAGTTATGTTTAATTGGAAAAAACGATACATCTCAGTTATTGTGGCAATCTTACTGATGGTTGGTGCAGGACTGTACATAGTCGCTCAAAGTGAATTTGACATGGTGGAACAATCCGTTGAAATTCAATCACCCCAGGGCAAGTTAACAGGTACGCTCACATTACCCAGAAACCATTCAGGCAAGCTAGGTCTAGTGCTGTTTATTCACGGTGACGGTCCGATAGACTCTACTCATGGTGAGGGATACAAACCGTTATGGGAGCGACTGGCATCGATCGGGTATGCATCCTTATCGCTAGATAAACGGGGAATCGGGGGTTCAGAGGGAAACTGGCTAGATCAAAGCATGGATGATCGTGTTGTGGAGGCACAACAAGCAATTGCATGGGCGAAAGAACAATCCATCATTGATGATTCCAAAATAGGCGTATGGGGTGCCAGCCAAGCAGGCTGGGTGATTCCTAAGCTTGCTGGGAAAGAACATCTCGCCTTCAGTATCTTGGTATCACCAGCGATAAACTGGTTGGAACAGGGAGAATACAACACACGCAGCCAGATGGCGAAGGATGGTCATTCCACCGAGGAGATTCAAAATCAGGTCGATTATGAAAACCAGATTAAAGAGATTTTAAAGAAACATGGCACATATGAAGAGTACACTAAGATTGCTCGAGAGCATGATCTGATTTCCAAAGAACGCTGGAACTTCATAAAGAAAAATTTTGCTTCAGATGCCACAGCGGATTTGCAACATTTCAAAACCCCTGTACTACTTCTGCTTGGAGAAGATGATGTGAATGTGGACATTGTTGATACAGAGCAAGCATACCGTAAAGGAATTCAGCCATCTCCCTTGCTTCATGTGAAAATCTTCTCTAATACAGAACATTCGATGTTACCAACCTCTATTGCAGGCTCGGAATGGAAACAATCACTACGATTTCTGTTTGCTCCGAGAAGCATTACAGTGGATGGGTATATGGATGAAATAGAACATATGTTGACCGCTTCTTCCTTATAACTGACGGTTTACGATCTCTTCGTATCACCAGATAGATAATTGTCATTTCGAAATGAAAGAGCAGGGTCAGGGAGCGCCCTTATCCTGCCTTTTTGCGTGTTATACGTTAACTACTGTGCCAAATGTTCCAGATCCGGCTGCAATTTGGTCCGCAAAACATATAACATAATGGCCCCAACTAGGAACGCCACGGCATCCGCAATAACGAGCGACCAGATCACTCCATGAAAGCCGTTCATATGGTTAGCGATATACAAGACAGGAATTAGTGTAATCCCTTGAATTATGGACATAACAAACGCGGCGGTTCCTTGGGCTGTTGCTTGGAAGATCCCCATAAACAAAGAAGTCATTCCTGTAATAAACAAGGATAAGAAGGTTACATGAAGAATGTAGCTACCCATTTCAATTAATTGCGGGTCAGTCGTAAATAAACCAATCAAGTGGTCAGAGATCAGATAAACGATAACACCGAACAGGACGGCTAAGCCCAAAATAGCTTTGATCGTGAATCCAATCGTTTGTTTCATGCGTAATTTGTTCGCTGTGAATGAGAAGGCAATCAACGGCACAACTCCCTCGCACAAACCCATCAGAATAAACTCAGGAAATTGCAATAAACGTGATGAGATTCCATACCCCGCAACGGCCTGATCCCCATATTCGACAAGAAAAAGGTTAAGAATAAGCGACATTGCACCCAAGAAGACACTCATAACAAAGACGGGAACACCGATTTTGAACACATTGCTCAGGATGTCCTTGGTCACCTTGAACCATTTCAGGGAGACGGTTAAGAATTGACTCTTATAACTCATATGGTAAGCGTAAAATGCACTCGCAACCAAGTTGGAGATGACGGTAGCAGATGCAACGCCAACCACGCCCCAATGGAAGACAAAAATGAATAGTGCATCGAGGATAATATTTATAACAACACTGAGAATCATACCGGTCATAGAAGTCATTGCTGAACCTTCTGAGCGCACGATATTCTCCAGGGTGAAGAATAAGATGACGAAGGGTGAACCCATAAGCATAATCGTGACATACTCTTTCGTAAATCCGAAGGACTCTGGCGTTGCCCCCAGCCCATGAACGATTGGTTCAATCAGCGGGAGCCCAACGGCCATCACAATAATTCCGAGAACTAAACTGCTGTAAAAGGCAAATGAAGATACATGCTTCAGATCATCTACTTTTTTCTCTCCCAGCAAACGGGAGATGAATGTGCCGCTGCCTATACCAATTAAATTACCAAGGGCCATGATGACCGCGAATAAAGGTAAAGTTAATGCGAGTGCGGTTAACATTGCCGTATTACCCAGTGTGCCAAGGAAATAGGTATTCAAGATGGAGTAAATAACACTCATTGACGTGCCTAGCATCATTGGGACAGCAAAGTGAGCTACGGCTTTGGCGATTGGTGCTTTTTCAAAGTAATGGAGGTTTTCTGCATCCATGTGGATCACTACTTTCTTCGTTAATATTGATCTAATCTAACACCGTTAGATTGAACCTTACAGTGTTAGATGTTATCATGAACTTATGAACCTGTAAAGCATAAACTTACACTGTTAGATAAAAGGGCGGATACCGATGAAAAAACAACAGCCTCAGATTTCGGAAGATAAGATTTTGGAAACTTCGTGGGAGCTTTTGGCGGAAGAGGGCATCGAGAAATTCAGCATGAGACGATTGGCAGACAAACTGGGGATTCAGGCTCCATCTCTATACTGGTACTTCAAGAGCAAGCAGACACTCTACCAGCGTCTGGCCAACCAGATATCGAAAATTATTCTGGACGAGTTTCACACTGAAGGGGACTGGAAGGAGCAGATGGAGGGGCTTGCGGTGACGGTACGGAGTGTGCTCAGTAGATACCCGTGCTCCACACAGCTCATGATGATGACGTTGCCCCATGAACCGGACATGATCCGCTTCACCAACCGCATGTTGCTCTGCATGGAATCAACACCACTAGAGCAAGAGCAGAAATTACAGGCCGTTCTCACACTTGTGAACTATGTATTCTATTTCGTTCTGGACGATTATCAGCATCAGCGCAATATCTCTGCTGTTCTTAAGGACCAGGAAGCACTTCGGGGTGAAGAGATGATCCACCTTCTGGATTCTATGAGTGAGAAGGAAGCTGGACTTTTCAGCAGGATGTATAAGAATGGTCTGTTTGAGGTGATGGGAACCGACGGAGCTTTCGAGTTTGGCTTGAAGCTTATTTTGCTCGGGATCGAACAAGTGATAAAGGAACATGAGAAGTAGAAAAGTAGAACACCACGATCTGAGTAGATTAAACTCAACCATGTAGGAGAAATATTAGTTCTACATAGAACTAATGTTTTAAAACAAGAAACCCACCGAGTATAAAACTCCAGTGGGTTTCTTCTTATCATCCAATCGAAGTACCATTTGGTAGCTCGAAATCAGGTTTCAACAAAACAACATCTCCCTGTTCGGGCAGCCCGCCAAGCACCAACACTTCTGAATTGAATCCGGCTATACGACGGGGAGGGAAATTAACTACACCTATAATCTGCCTTCCGATAATAGATTCGGATGAATACCTTTTCGTGATTTGTGCACTGGATGTTTTTAATCCAATTTCTGGTCCAAAATCAATTTCAAGTTTGATAGCAGGGATTTTAGCTTTTGCAAAAAAATCAGCTTTGGTGACCGTGCCGACACGCAGATCTAATTTTAAGAAATCATCAAAAGTTGCCATTTTAAATTCACTTCTTTCTTTATTATCCTAATTTCCTAAATCGATTAAAGCGCAGGAACTTCGACAGTTGAACATGGTAAGATTTCAGCCCAAAGTACATCAGCATGCCTGACAATGTAATTAATCCGCCTACGAATTGAAAAGCAGAGATGGTTTCTCCCAACAGTAGATAAGCCAGCATAATGGCCAGAACGGGTTCACCGATAATGCCTACAGAAACCGTTGTTGCACCAATGGATTTGAGCAGCAGATTGAAAATGTACTGACCAAAAATGGTGGGTATGATCGCAAGTAGCAGGAAATACATCCAATCGGATGAGTCGTAATGGGTCAACGAAAAGTTATTCAATAAACTGTAGAACAGCAGGACACTTCCGCCAATAATAAAGACAACAACACTATATATATTCGCGTCGATTTTTCGACTGACTTTCTGTCCCACCAGCATATAAGCCGACACCAGTATGGTTCCTATTAGTGACAGACCGTCTCCGATCAAAGCCTCTCTTGAAACGCCAATATCTCCCCAGGCGATGATCACCGAACCGAACAGGGCGGTAATCAAACATAGAATGGTAGGTATACTCGCTCTTTCCTTAAACATAAAGTATGACCCGATCATCACAAACAAAGGTTGCAGCGCCAGAATGACCATGGAACTAGCCACCGAGGTATACACCAGCGATTCCATCCAAAATAAAAAATATAGACCAAGAAGCAGGCCAGCCAGAAAAACTGTGATCCAATCCCTTGAATCCATTTTTAATAAGCGGATCGTTTTCCAGGGGATAA
This sequence comes from Paenibacillus xylanexedens, assembly GCF_001908275.1. Lineage (NCBI taxonomy): Bacteria > Bacillati > Bacillota > Bacilli > Caryophanales > Paenibacillaceae > Paenibacillus > Paenibacillus xylanexedens. Next base: position 4,355,395 of record NZ_CP018620.1, read on the forward strand.
ACGGAAGCATAATAATGGCTGATATATACAGCCTGTACATACCGGCTATAGCGGTCGGAGTATCCGAAGATTTGATCATGATTGAAGAGACGGATACCGACAAAATGGCGATAAAAAGCAATACATACGGATGAAAAAGCAGCGATGATTTATTTTCTTTCACATATAAGCCTCCAAAGTTCTTATCCGGTCGTCTGTGCACAGGCTATTGTGATAAGTTAAAGATTTGATATAATAATATCATTATTTTTGTGAATTTCGTGCAGTTAAATCACTATATAATATAGATATATCGTCAAAGAAAGGAACGTCATAGAATGGTGAAGCAACTTTATGAGGATATTTTGTATTCCGATCTTTCGTTTCCCTATATCATGTACACACATACACGTCATACAAGCATCCCCGAAGGCAGAGGATTCAACGATTTGCATTGGCACGAAGATCTACAGATCACTTTAGTCACAAAAGGCAAACTGGTTATGCAAATTAACGGAATTGATCATACATTGGAAACGGGTCAGGCGATCCTGATCAACAAGAGAATTCTTCATATCACAACAGAGCTGACACATGATGGTGAATATGTTAGTTTCAATTTTCCCGAAAAGCTATTAGCCTTTCATGTAGACAGTGCAATGGAAAAAAATTATGTACTTCCTTATACGAATTCTTCTTTGGTTTCGCTCGTGATTAGAAGAGAGTTGGAGTGGGAAAAGCAGATATTGGATATGCTCTGGGAAATGAGAGAGACGTTTAATACACGGAAAAACTGGGGATGGGAATACGAAATCTCAATTAAAACGGTACAACTATGGTTTGTATTGATATCCAACATTTTGATCCCTTCCGAGGAAACCCCAAGAAGCGAGAAGCGTCAGCAGGAAAGACTTCAGTTAATGCTCAGTTTTATCCATCAAAATTATGCTCATCCGGTTACGCTTCGTGAGATTGCTGATGTCGCGCATTTGAGCATTTCAGAGTGCACCAGATGTTTTAAGAAAACGGCTCATATGACGCCATACGAGTATCTAATCAAATACCGGATTAAGAAGAGTAAAGATCTCTTAGTATCGACGAATGATACAATAACCGAGATCGCTCAGAAAGTGGGCTTTAATCACGTTAATCACTTTATCCAGTCTTTTAAAAAGCATGAGGAAAAAACACCAAAAGAGTTTCGTAACTCAAGAAGATGATACTGAGACAACAGAGACTATAGAAAAACGCCAGTGACCTTAAACACGGACCGGCGTTTTCATATTAGTTTTTCGGAATTTTGCTCTCATCCATATACAACAGGTTCCAGCGGTGACCGTCCAGGTCGGCAAATCCCGCGCCGTACATCCAGCCGTCTATTTCACCCGGCTTGCCAAAGATGGTTCCTCCAGCTAACTCGACTTTTTTAATAAAAGCATCAACTTCTTCTCTGCTGTCAGCACCAATGGAAAATATCACTTCTGCGCTATGGGAAGTATCTGCGGTTTTGGCACCTGTAAATTTCTCGAAGGTTGCTTCCGGAAACAGGAGAATCGTTGTTGAGCCTATGACAAGCTGGGCTCTCTCGCTGCCAACATTCTCCCCATGGAATCCAATCTCATTGAAAAAGGTAGTGGATTGCACAACATCTTTCACCGGCAGGTTCATCCAGATTTTTTGTGACATGGCAGTAGCCTCCTAGAGTATATTTTCGACACTCTTAATATACTCTACGTCAATTCAAAATTACATAATCGTGTACATACGATTATGAAGGAGTTAGAAATAACGGGTATAATGAAGGATAATTTAGAGAAATCTGCATCGTTCTAATCAGTTCAGAATCCAAACCAAAAGAGCAATCTCCAATGAGGTTGCTCTTTTGGTCATGGCTTATTTTGCCTAACGGTGTATACGCAGTTTCTTCCTCCGGCTAGAATGTATTCTCCCCGTTCAATATGAACATTATCGCCTAGAACTGTTTTGAATAAATGTAACTCATTCTTGCATAACCCGGTACATACCGCGGCCGCTTCACAGATCGGACAATGCTTCTCAATAAATAGAAGACTGCCATCATCCTGCTCCTTAACCTCGGCCATATAACCTTCATTGGTGCGAATTTCGGCCAATTTCTCCAATCTCTCTCTGACTCCTGATGAATCGCCAAGATGCTGAAGATATTGATCTTGCATATTTTTATTTCGAACATCCAGCAGCTTGTCCAGCCCTTCAGTACCAAAAGCTTCTTTCATCGAATTGATGAGGCTGACGGATAAATCCGAATATCCACTTGGAAAAAAACGATTAGCCGCGGGAGTTAATATCCATAGCTTGGTGGGGCGACCCATGGGACGGGCCTCTTCCACAGTGGTAACCAATCCTTCTTCTTTTAGCGCATTCAGATGTTGACGAATAGCCATTCCGGATAACGAAAACTGAGAGGAGAGAGTGACAACATCCATTCCCCCGCGCTCTTTTAACAGATTAATAATTGCTCTCCGGGTACTGGTCGAGACATCTTTTTTGGTTTGATTTCCGCTCATGGTGCACCTCCTTGTGACGAACTGAATCTACATGACTAACTACATTTTAAACAAAAATGTTGACAAAGTCAAAGCCGAACTGTAGCTTAGACATTATAAACAAAAATGTTTACTAAGTATCCGGATACGATGTATACATACCAATTTTCTTGGAGGTCACATTTCATGTCGTCTAATCATCAAAGTATTTTCAGCCCGCGTTATTTTGCACTAACCATAGGGATTATTTTGTCAGTGATGGCCGTTGGATTCGAAGGTTTATCCGTCACCACCATTGCTCCTTCAATTGCTGGAGACTTGAACGGCCTTAGCCTGTTCGGATGGATATTCAGTACCTATCTGCTTGCGCAGATTATCGGAACGCTGGTCGTCGGTCGAATCATTGATAAAAGAGGACCTGCAGCACCGTTCACTTTTGCACTTCTGTTGTTTATCGTAGGGCTGATCGCTGCCGCAACCGCAGGCGACATGTATACCATGATAGGATCACGGGCCCTGCAGGGTTTGGGTGCCGGAGCTATGATGACTTGTGTGTATACGGCTATATCGTTAAGTTACCCGGATGAGTTACGTGCCAAAATTCTTGGAGCATTTGGTACAGCCTATGTTCTTCCGTCCATGCTTGGTCCATATGTAGCAGGAGTTATCGCAGATCAGTGGTCCTGGCGGTTTGTTTTCTGGGGGATCTTACCTGTGCTGGTGGTTTCAGCATTGCTTAGTTTACCTGCCTTTAGAAAATTAAAAGTGCAGAAGACGGAAGGGGATAGCGGATCTTCATCCACTTGGATGGCGTTACTCTTAACGTTAGGTACAGGGATTTTCCTGGTTGGTTTAAGTATGCTTCCGAGCATTATGGGATTTGTTTTAGTCGTGATTGGCCTGATATTGATGTTATTTCCGCTCCGTAAATTACTACCGAAGGGAACACTTACGTTGCGAAGAGGTATGCCAGCAATTCTGGCAACACGTGGGTTGTTCTTCGCTGCCTATACCAGCACACAGAATTTCCTGGTATTAGCTCTAATCGATGTGAAAGGAATTACACCTTCACAAGCCGGATTAATTGTCGCGAGTGCTGCATTAAGTTGGTGTATCATTGCGTATCTGCAAGGACGGTGGGATGCGGCAGATCAGGGCCGTGGACGTCATATGAGAATTTTTATTGGGGTATTGCTGCTTGCCATAGGGATTGCCATCGTATTTTGGGTACCTGTTGTGACCGTTACCATCGCAGTTCTTGGTCAGATCATTGCAGGAGTTGGTATTGGATTGGCGCATCCGATTAGCGGTGTTGTCGCATTTTCCCAAACGGGGGAGGAAGGCGTGGGCCAAACCTCAGCAAATCTGCAATTTGCAGATTCTTTTACACCTGGGGTAGTGATCGGCATTGGTGGTTCCATCCTTGTCGTGTGTCAGGCTGGCGGTATGTCACTTCAATCCGGCTTAATTGTAGCCATGGGTTTCCATCTCTTGTTGATCGTCACGAGTATCATTGCCAGCACTCGGATCTCACCACGCGGATGAATAAGAAAGTGGGTGTACAGACCATTGCTCACTGAAGACCCGAATAAACTATTTACAGCTTATCGCATCATCGGAACGAAATGGACGATCCATATTTTATGTGCTCTGTCTCAAGGCCCGAAGAGATTCGGTGAAATATTCGATAACATTCCTTCCATTTCCGAAATGATCCTCTCCAGACGTTTAAAGGGTCTTCAACATGATCATTTGGTCAAAAGAACAATACGGACACGCCCTACACAAATTATTTATAAACTTACGCCAAAAGGAGCTGCTCTTGCAGCATTCATACCCTGTCTAATGGACTGGGATACCAAATTTCAAAATGATACCACCGGGAGGAATAAAGATGATCATTGAGGTCAGTGATACAGCATCGGACAAAATCGTTGAGATCTTATCAAGTGCGGATATCCAAAATGCCTTTCTTAGAGTAGGCGTTGATGAAGGGGGATGCAGTGGTTTATCTTATACCCTTATCGTGGATGAACAGCAGGCAGAAGAAGACATTGTGTTAAATAAAAAGCAATTTAAGATATTGGTTCACGCAAACAGTATTCCATATATTGAGGGTCTTGAGATTGACTATGAAGAGAGCGGAATGTTAGGCGGATTCACCATGAATAATCCAAATGCCAAAGTTTCGTGTGGATGCGGGGCCAGTTTCAGAATGGCCAATTATCGTGGCGAAGTAAAAAAATGTGATTAATGAAGGAAGGAGTGCAGAGCAATGATTTCATTTGTAGTATCTGATCAAGCGATCAATTCATTTAAGAATGAATGGGAATTGGAAGAAGACCAATATGTAAGGATTTATGCAAAATATGTTGGAGGAGGCTCCGATGCTTTTACAATTGGCATAAATGCGAGTGCTACACCGGTCGATCCCGCATTGATTCAATCCATTGGAGGATTTCATTTCTTTGTTGAAAAAACAGATGCCTGGATCCTGCAGGATGAACTTCTCCAAATTGACTGTAATGAACATGGCATATTATCAAGCAAAATCTCCTATTGAACATGGGAACCCTATTCTAAATCATGATCTTACTTTTTAAACATTTAACTTTACAAAGTATAACACTTCATGTATATTCAGGGAGTAAAAAGGTTTATTTTACCATAATATCCATCAAATTATGGAGGTGTGGAAGACAAACAACAATCAGATTGGGATTTTTGATGCTCAGTACAGGGCGCCTACAATTGGCATTATGCTGGTTCTGGCAACCGTAGCTTTTGAAGGACTGGCTATCACAACGATTGCCGCGAAAATGGCACAAAGTTTAGAGGGTATTCATTTATACGGTTGGATCTTCAGCGCATTTTTGTTATCTCAGCTTATTGGAACTTTGGTTATGGGTCAGCAGATTGACAAGCGCGGTGTTTTTACATCTATGCTGATATCTTTTAGTGTTTTTGTATTAGGAACTGTGGTCTCCGCTATTTCTTTCGATATGCACATGCTTATTGCCGGAAGAGCCCTTCAAGGTTTTGGAGCGGGGGCCCTGATCACATGTGTTTATACCTGTGTGACGTTACATTATCCAGATACACTTCGTACTCAAATCCTGGCCGCATTCTCCATGGCATTTGTCCTGCCTACCTTAATCGGACCTTATGCAGCAGGCCTTATAGCTTCCTACATCTCGTGGCGATATGTTTTCTGGATCGTTTTACCCTTGATTGGAATAGCGTTGAGTCTCACATTCCGTTCTTTCCGTAATTTGCAGCTTCAGCAAGATCTGTCAGGTCCAGCGCGAGCAACCGACTCAAAGATTATGTATGCGATTCTGCTTGCGGTTGGAACGGGGCTGTTACTCACAGGACTTGGTATGATAACCGATTGGAGAGGCATAGTACTCACTTTGGCTGGATTAGTCGTCATGATCACACCAATGCGTAAATTGCTGCCAGTAGGGACTTTTTTGGTAAAAAAAGGATTGCCTGCTACTTTGGTATCGAGAGGGCTATATGTTGCTTGTTATTTTACAACGGAAAGTTTTGTGATCTTGGCGCTAACCGAAGTGAAGGGATTATCAGCTGACCTTGCTGGCCTCATTGTAGCAGCAGGTTCTCTGAGCTGGTCCGCCGCAGCGTGGTTACAAGCCAAGCTTGATGCACGAGATCAAGGTCGTGCCCGAAAGGGTAGGGTCATGACGGGCATTGGGATTATGATCGTTGGAACTGCACTTGTGATCCTGGCTCTTATTTTGACGGACGGCGGGATTATACTCATCCTTCTCTCACAAATGATTACAGGGTTCGGTGTTGGATTGGCCAACCCTACAACGGCAGCCATTGCTTTACAACATGCCTTGCCCAGGAAAGAGGGCGAAATGTCTGCGAATCTGCAATTTGTGGATTCCTTCTATATGGGCGTAAGCATTGGCGTTGGTGGCGCTCTGATTGCCTTGTCCGAAACGTTACAGTGGGGCATATCGACAGGTGTTTTAATCGTGTTAACACTGCAATTATTATGGGTCTTGTTAAGTTTCTTGGCATCACTACGAATTACCAAACTCGTTCATCAAGAACATCATCCAATCAGCCAGGTGAAAGACAACATATCTATGTAACGGATGACTACCGCGTCGCTAATACATCATGAAGAACGGGGGGACTAATTGCATTGGGAGGTAGTTAAGATGGCACGTGTATTAGTAGTCATTACTCCAGCTGAAGGACATGTGAATCCATCGTTAGGATTAGTTACTCAGTTGACGAACAATGGTGAGGAAATCATCTATGTGTGCACGGAGGAGTACCGTTCCCGAATTGAACAAACCGGTGCCCAGATCATTACCTATCCATTTCCACAAGATGCCTTCTCTCATGATCCGGTGTTGAAACCCCAGGAATACAACCATCCTTATCAGTTCATTTATATGATGGTAAGCGGTATAATCCGGAGGATCATCCCCAATGTTCTGCAGGTGATCGAGGATCAAAAGTTTGATTATATGATCTTTGATTCCCTGATGGGATGGGGAGGGACTATTCTTGCAGAAAAACTGGGAATTCCTGCGGTGTGCTCGATTGCGTCCTTTGCTTTTGTGGAGCCTCTGGGGTCTAGCTCAGTTCTGAATGAGACGGAGACGAAGGAGCTTTATGAGGCTACGATGAAGATAACAACGGAGTTAGCCGAAGAGTTTCAAGTGAGTATTCCAGCCATCGAAGAAATACCAGCACATGCAGGTCAGTTAAAGCTCGTGTACACCAGCCGTTATTTTCAGCCGCAGGCAGAAAAGCTGGATGATCGTTTTATTTTCACGGGTCCTTCGATCATAACACGTCAAGATGCTCCCACCTTCTCGTTTGAGTTGCTTCGTGAACGTTACCCGCAAACGGTCTACATTGCTATGGGTACGATTTTAAATAAAAATTTGGATTTCTATCAGCTTTGCTTTGAAGCATTAGGGGATCTACCCGTGAATGTTGTTTTATCTTCAGGAAAATACACGGACATGACGCCACTGGCGGATCAAGTTCCTCCTAATTTTATCGTCAAGCCATACATTGCCCAGTTGGACATGTTGCAGCATACCGATGTTTTTATTACACATGCTGGAATGAACAGCACAAGTGAGGCGTTATATTACAACGTTCCGATGGTGATGATTCCATTAACATCGGATCAGCCTCTTGTCGCCAATCGGGTACAGGAGCTCGGCGCGGGTATTACTTTAAATAAACATAACCTCAGTGCAACTAATTTGAGAGAGGCATTAACAGAAGTGCTACACAATTCACTTTATAGACGCCAGGCTTACCTCATTGGTGAATCTCTAAGGCAGGCTGGCGGTTACAAGCGAGCTGCCGAAATGATCATGAGTCACATGGGTTCAGGCCGGGGGAGTTACACAATTTAAATAGTTTTCCATTCAAAGTCGCTTAATAAGCGGCTTTTTTTGGTTTTAATAGTCTTAAGACTTGACCTACAGTTAACTCTATGTCTTATACTCGATTAGGCTTGCAAATTATATGAGGAATTGGAGATTTTATTTATTATGGCGAAGAGCTCGAATTGGAATGTTTTTGGACTGGCAATACTACTAGGTTTATTTTCTACATTAGGTCCATTTACGATTGATATGTATTTACCGGCTTTTCCGGAGATTGCACAAAATATGAATACAACGGCATCACTTGTACAATTTAGCCTAACTGCTTGTTTATTAGGACTGGGTGTAGGACAACTCGTTATGGGTCCTTTGAGTGACGCGTACGGTAGACGTAGACCATTGTTGATCTGTATGGCAGCCTATATTATTTGTTCCTTGGCATGTGCTTTTGCTCCGAATATCGGACTATTAATTTTGTTTCGTTTCACGCAAGGATTTGCAGCTTCAGCTGGAATTGTCATTTCCCGTGCGATAGCCAGAGATCTATACAGTGGACATGAACTCACTAAATTTTTCTCTTTGCTGTTGCTTGTAGGGAATTTGGGGCCTCTGGCAGCACCCATCGCGGGAAGTGGGGTTCTTTCATTCACAACCTGGATTGGCGTGTTTATCTGCCTTTCATTCTTGGGAATTTTCTTATTAATCATGACAAAGTGGAGCTTAAAAGAAACACACCCTATCGAAAGACGTATAGTTCCTGACTTCAAACAGCAATTGGGTAATTACAGAATGCTTCTGCGTGACCGCAAATTTGTTGGTTACATGCTGGCACAGGGAATCATGACAGCAGGGGTCTTTGCTTATGTGGCGGGAACACCATTTATTTACCAAAATATATATGGCGTCACACCCACTGTATTTGCTATATTATTTGCTTCGAACGGCATCAGCTTGATCATCGGATCTCAAATCGTGGGTCGATTGGCCAAACGTATCCCAGAGCAGACGCTGCTATTATCGGGACTATGGCTTGCTATAATAGCAAGTGTTGCTGCTTTGGTCGTAACCCTGGCTCATGGTCCACTTTTCGCGTTGGTGATTCCATTGTTCTTCTTCGTATGCTCGATCGGCATTACGTCTACAGCGGCATTCCCGCTTGCCATGGAGAGTCAAGCTAAGATGGCCGGAAGTGCAGCAGCACTGCTCGGCGTTGTTCCTTTTCTTCTGGGTGCACTGGTTGCTCCTCTGGTCGGTATCGCAGGTGAGGACACTGCCGTCCCGTTAGGACTCACTTTATTAATGACCAGTATCATTGCGATTGTTACTTATTTTCTACTCGTTAAAAACGTCCCGCAGCATACACCTAATCATGCCCAGTCTAATGCTGACTTTTAGTATGGAAGGAACAGCACACCAAGCATTGGCGTGAGACATGAATGAATATGATTCCATTACAAGTCGCTGCAATAGCGGCTTTTTTTGGTTTTCCGTACTGAACCCTCAGCCTGAATTCCGGTAAGAGGTTGTTAAAAGTGGAGAGACTAGGGAGGAGGGGGCTGTTCACTGCTTCATTTGGTATAAGCTTAATCTCTCTTGTACAGCATTCAGGACTTCTTCCGGAATCTCCTTCACCTTGATATCTTCTCCTAAAAAAAGCAACCAATTGGTGATTTCGGTTAATTCTTCTGAGTTATGAATATTCATAAATGCCTTTAGGAGGGCCGTAGTTTGGTATGGATTTGTATAGGCAATGGAAAACTTTAATGGATGGTATTTTTTGAATTGCGCAATCGCCTTTGGACCAAGTTCCAGGACAAGGTTGATAACTTCTTCCTGCGTATTTCTTTTGAGTTGTTCAACAATCTTTCTCGTACTCAGTCTTTTTTTCGCCGGGTATGCTTCGACATGGATGAGGTTGTCAACGGATACGATTCGTCTCTTTTCTTCCTCCAAGTCAAAACCTTCAATGATCCAATGGCCATTTTGATGATGAAGGTGCAAGAGAACAATGGGATAGGACTTTGTTTCCTTCTCTTCTTGAACAGTGACTAACAAATAACGTTCTATAAGAAGAATTTGGATGAGTTTTTCCAAGGTAGGGTGAGGCAGGTCTGACAGATCAAGCAAGTCTGGATTATGGGGATTGGTCCCTTCAAAAAGCAATATTTGATTCAAATGCACCAGGTCATCTTGCTGATTTTCTGAGATAAGGCCCAATAATTTTTCAGCCAAAGATTGACGACTCTTCAGATAAGGAAGCTGTTGATTTCTTGTCGCCATAAAGGCAATGAATAACGCTTTGATTTCATTATCGGTAAACCGGACCGTGGGCAGGAGGGAGTTGTTCATAACAAAATAACCTCCGTCCCGCCCAACTTCAGCGACAAGAGGCATTCCCATGGCTTCAATTTCTCTGATATCTCGAATGGCTGTTGAACGAGAAATGTTAAATTCTCGCATGATTTCAGAAATGGTAAAGTGGGCACGGTTATTGATATACCGCGTGATGATATTAATGCGTTCAACTTTTTTCATTGGGCCCCCTAAACAGTATCATATTCTGACATGATTTAAGGTTATTATAAACCTATCAAGTGAAAACACAAATCAATTGAAAATTTAAAGAGGACGGTGTAAACCATGAGTAATTATCATTTCGAAGAGAAAGAAAGCTTCATCGTACTAGGTATTGGAACAGATCTTAAGAGCGACTACACAGATTATGCTGGCATCAGCAAGGAGAAGGCGGATTTTTGGTCCACGGTGAAAGAGGATGGAAGCCTGGACAAACTAAAGTCCCTGGCAACAAATGAATACATTTTTGCTGTGAACGAAGCAGTGAATAACAAGATGATGCATTATGCTGGTGTCATGACAGAAGAATCTCTGCCAGAAGCAACGAGAGTAATCCAATTTCCTAAGGGAGAATACCTTGTTGTGAAAGGCGAAGCAGAGACGGCTGATGCGCTCAGTAACATGCTTACTGGCATTGCTTTTGGTCAAGCCCTCCCCGTAGAAAAGGATTATGCCTATGTTGGCGGTCCTAATACAACAGTTGAAATGGGAGAGAAAAACGGCGTGGTATATGGTGAAATGTGGGTTCCTGTTGTAAGGAATTAACTTAAGCATAAATATTCAATGCAAAAGAATCCCTTCTTTTATAGGAAGTGGATTCTTTTTTTAGTTCGATGTCTATTGATTATCATTTAATAGATTTAGTTTTCCTCAAGTATGTTATCATATTCTTTGTGATGACGGCTTTTTATTATTTACATAAAGTCAATGGAAGGCAGGAGATATAGCAGTATGGTCACGCTGATACTTTCGCTCGTTATGATTATAAACATATTACTCTCAGCGGTATTTTTGTTTTTTGAAAGGAGAGACATTGGTTATACTTGGGCCTGGCTCATGATATTTTACTTCATTCCTATTTTAGGTTTTATCGTTTATCTCTTTCTGGGACGTAACCTCAAAAAGAAAAATTTCTACGGACTTTCAGCTGAAGAGAGAAACTCCCTAAAGTTAATTGTCGAGAACCAGTTAGTGACATTGAAGGAGCAACGTAAGGAAAACAACCCCCTGCTCATGAAATATGCTGACCTGATTCAATTGAATCTCACTTCATCCAATGCAATCCTAACCAATGACAATGAGATATTCATCTTCGATGATGGACAAGAGAAATTTGATTCTTTATTTGCTGATATCAAGGAAGCCAAGAAAGAGATTAACATCCAATATTACATCATTCAACCGGATTCCTTAGGGAAGAAATTACGAGATGAATTAACTATTAAAGCTAAAGAAGGCGTAAAAGTGCGAGTTCTCTATGACGAAATTGGTTCAAAGAAACTTTCATTGAAGTTTTTCAGAGAACTGATCTCTGCCGGTGGAGAAGTAGAGGTCTTTTTCCCGTCACTGATTAGACCATTAAATTTCCGTATGAATAATCGAAATCATCGAAAACTTTGTATTATTGATGGGGAGATTGCTTATATTGGCGGATTTAATCTGGGGAATGAGTATCTAGGCATGGATAAAAAGTTTGGATACTGGCGTGATACACATTTTAAAATGCACGGAGATGCCGTTAATCATATTCAAGGAAGGTTTATTTTGGATTGGAAACACGCCAGCAAATCGGATCAAGTAAGTTACGAACAATTCTCCTTCAACACAGCAAAGCTTGATGGTTCAAGTCCAGTTCAGATTGTGTCTAGTGGTCCTAACTCACAGGTGGAACACCTGAAGAATATGTACATCAAGCTTATAGTAAATGCCAAAAAGAGTGTGTATATTCAAACGCCTTACTTTATTCCTGACAGCACTTTTATGGATGCATGTAAAATCGCACTCCTATCCGGGGTGGATCTGCGCATTATGATTCCCAATAAGCCCGATCACCCGTTTGTATATTGGGCGACTTGGGCGTACGCTGGTGAATTATTGGACTATGGAGCCAAGATTCTGTTATATGATAATGGATTCTTACACGCAAAGACCATTGTAGTAGACGAAGAAGTCGCTTCAGTAGGGACGATGAATATTGATTCCCGGAGCTTTAGGTTGAATTTTGAGGTGAATGCAATTGTATATGACGAGCGAGTTGCGAAACAACTTCAAGAATTGTTTCATCAAGATAGCCAGTTAAGTACAGAACTTACTTCTGATCGTTATAGAAATAGGTCCCTTATTATAAAATTTAAAGAAGGAATATCACGTCTTCTTTCACCTATTTTATAGCTCAGCTTCACTGCCGATGTTATACTCAACCAGGTACGATAAAACTTTTCACTGACGTGCTTCTTAACGACTAAAGTATTAGCAAATCCTTCTTTTTAAGTCAACAGTTAAAAGCTCTCTTCAAAATGGAAGAGAGCTTTCCCAATTGCACGACAGCATGTATTAATTTAAAACGCCACTGCCGACTATTGTAACCTTTACTTCCGGGTGAAAACGAACTTGGCCATATTCTTTATTCCAGTTTAGGCTTTTCCATAAGTCCGGGTAATGGGCAATTAAATGTCTGCCAATACCAAAGGAATCACAACCACTTTGCTGAAGTGTCTTGATAATTTGTTCTGCGTCCTGAGTCATGTCATCGGATAACTTGCGGTTCAGACGTTCAATTGTGTCTTTTTCCTGAAGATGATTCATTGCATACTCAACGATCGTTACTGGAAGTTCGATACGGAGGTTCACATCAATTTGGCTATCACTTGCCACCTTTACCGCAAGTTTGCGCTTAATTTGTGCGATATTTGCTTCATAAGTGACATAGTTCCGCGGGTTGTTGGAAGGCCCTGGGTGGACCTTTTTGACAAAACGCGCTGCTTTATTCCATTTCCCACTCATAATAATGTATAGAGGAGCCTGTTCGGTAGTAAGACTCCCATTGAACCTTTGCCCATGAAACAGGGCGATTCCCCGAGCATCAATCTCCTCTCCATCCTTATATAGATAGGGCAGTGTAAAATCCTGTCCCGGATCCAGCATGGGAGGGAGAAGGGTCTCTAACGTCATTTCCGGAAAAATACATAATTCCTCCAGACTCTTAATTTTTTTCGTAATAAAATCACCAATCAATATGCTGCCAACTTTTTTTTGGTGTAACAGATTTCCGGCATCGCCATCCACAATCGCAATTTTCACATGTGAGGTCGGGTAATCGGGTTCCCGATATAAGACGTCCAGGTAGGGGTAGATATCATTTTGTGCGAGTTTGTTGCCGTATAAGATCATCCCATATTTGAAAAACCGGATATCACCAGTCACTTTAGCGCGAATTCTATCTGTACTTTGACGGACGGATCTCCCGGTGCCTGAGTGGACTTCATTACCGCTGCTCCCTTGTTGACTCTCAGAATCATCGACAATTTCAAGCGTCTGTTTAATTTCACCCTCTGAGGTGATGTCAAACGCCGAAGCATTAGCCAGTCTTGCATCTTTTAAACTATCCTGATCCCAACATCCCGTCATCACCATGAGCAGGGGCAGCAGGATGAGGATTTTCCCCCGGTTACTCATATCATCTTCTCTTTTCGTTTCATTATATAAGATAGGACCAACAGGAGCAGAGGCAGGATCATGAGAAAAAAGTATGCCGATCTGTTGGCTATCGTACTAATTAACTCAAGTTTTTCCTTCTGTTGTGGCAGATAGGCAATTATGCAAGAAGCAAGAACGACATAAGGCACCGCTTTTTTATGGTGTTTTTGTTTGAAGAGATAACTTATACCATAGGATGCCGTATAGTAATAGCCACATATGGCCCCAAAAATGGATATTAACCAGATAGGGAGGAACAGGAAATCGGCCCGATCCATTGTCCCGAGTGGGATAGAGCGGAGCAGATATATGACCGGTTCAGGCATTAAGTCAAGCTGCTGGGGACTGAACGCCGTTGAACAAATGAACACGGTGAATGCATACAACACCACGACTACAGCACTTGCTAAAGCAACAGACTTGAGTTTGCCACCGCTGCTACCTTCAACCATAGGAAACACAACGAGAAAAAACTCGAATCCGAACATAGCCATTAATGTTTCGGTTGATCCACTAATGATATTGGGCCATCCCGCTTCGGTTAAAGGCAAAAGATATAACAGATTGATTTCCTTGAGTCCATAACTGATCAATACCATCATGGGCAAGACCAAAAAGGAGATGAGTACAAGTACTCGGGCAATGATTCGTAATTTTTGCCGAACCAAATAGATACTGCTGAACAAGAAGAGGGCTAATATAGACCATCGAGGCGTATCCTGCAGCATCCAACGGTTAATCACACCGTAACCGTTCACCAGAACAGAAGTACCCATTAACAGGAAATATCCAACGTAGGCAATGATCAGCAATTTGCCAATCCATTTACCCGTAATCAGCGTTACAATGTCATAAATGGATGAACTCGGGAATCTTCGCATCAAAAGCCAGCACAACAATATGACAAGTTGGATCAGGAACCCTCCAAGGAATACAGAGATCCACCCACCGCCTTTAGAGAGAAGGTGTATACGGTAAGGGAGGGACAAGATATCTACACCGATTTCAAATTTCATAATGAGCAAAAATAATTGTCCCCGAGTGATTGTTGTTTCCTTATTCACGTTTTTTCCAACTCCTAGAGAACTTCTGCTGATTCAGCCGCTGCGGGCGGGCATCATGAGGACGCCCGCGAAGCGCCCAGATGGGAAATCGAATCCATACATCCTTCATGTCCGCTAATCGGAAAGGGGCCACTGGAGCAAAATAAGGCGATCCGAAGTTTTCCATCTTACAGAGGTGAATGGTTAGAATCACCAGACCAAATGCGATGCCGATATATCCAAAAAGCGCCGCTCCAATCATCATTGGAAAGCGGAGAATACGGACTGCCGAACTCATCTCATGCGAAGGCACCAAAAACGACGAGATAGCGGTTAGTGAAACCACAATAATCATTGTATAGGATACAAGCCCCGCACGAACGATAGCATCTCCGATAACCAAACCGCCAACGATGCCGATGGTCTGGCCCACTCGGCTGGGAAGTCGGACCCCGGCTTCTCTTAATACTTCAAAGATCAATTCAAGCAACATTGCCTCTACAAGTGCAGGAAAGGGGATGTTCTGCAATGATTTCTTGATCGTGTGTGCCAGTTCGATCGGTAAAATAGCGGAGTGAAAAGAGATGGTTGCAATATAAACAGCAGGTAATGTAAAAGCAATGACAAAACTCATCATGCGAATTAACCGTAAAAAAGAACTGACAATCCAGCGACCATGATAATCATCCGGACTTTGATAAAAAGCAAAAAACGTAACTGGAGCGATAAGAGCTGAAGGACTTCCTTCCGCAAGTATGGCGACACGTCCTTCCATCAAGTTGGCAATAACCCGGTCAGGTCTTTCTGTATTGAGCTGCTGGGGAAACAGAGAGAAGGGGTTATCCTCCATAAACTCTTCAATAAAACCTGGAGCGAGCACCATATCTGAAGATATGGACGTAATTCGCTCTTTTACTTCGTTCACTAACTCCGGATTGGCCAAGTCCTGAAGATATACAACTGCAATTTTGGTATGTGTCTTCTCGCCGACGTTAAAATATCGAACGATTAAGGATGGACTAATAATTTGTCTACGGATCAGATTCAAATTAACCGAAAGCTGCTCTACGAATCCATTGTGCGGCCCTCGAATAACGCCTTCATTCTCCGGTTCGGTTGTGCTTCGGACATACATTTTCTCGGTAGAAAGAATGTAAAACTCCGGGTGCCCGTCGATTATGTAAAGACATTTCCCTTGAATAAGTGAATCTATTCCACGTTGCAGATCCGTATCTTTTCGACTTTCTAAAGTGGTGAACGATGGGTAGATTTCCGAATGAGCTTGGCCATTCAGTGCTGTTAAGACATGTGTTTGAATGATCTCCTGATCTACAAGTGAATCGATATAGAGAAGCACACTCTGTACACCATTAAGTAGAAGCTGTTGTTGTTTCAAATCGTCAGTACAGTAGAGGGACTGTTCCACATAAGAAATATTCATTTTTAATACAGAGAAAGCCTGATTGGTTGGGGTCATTGATCCACCTCTTTATAAAATACGACATGGATTATCTTGTGCAAAATCAAGACTATTATGCAATAGGCGCTTCTTATTCAAAGAACTTATAACCAAACATTGAAAAAATAGTTGCGCAAAAATCCATAATTTACAATTCAATTAGAAACTTTTTCCTAAATCTAGCGTCTAATACTATGACTTTTTGAGGGGTTATACATTACTAGAGAGTAGAAGGAGCCAAAGACAACACATGAATATGAAGAAGAAATTATCCATTTTTACCGCTTTAGCCGTTTTTCAAGCATTTGCAGTCGGTTCTGTGAGTGCGCAATCAGCACCGCAAGGTGACACCGCGTCAGTAAACACAGCCAATGTAGAATCAGTTGAGGTGTTACAGCAAGAGCAGCCGATTGCAGAGCGTGAAGTGAAGACGGAGAGCAATAACAAATCTATCAATACTCCGCCGACTGAAGCCAAGGACACTCAAACCTCAACCGGCACTGAGGCAACACCTAAAACAGAGAGCGAGAAACCTTTAGTTCAAGAGGAAACCCCTGAGAAGGTTGAAACGCCAGCTACGCCTGCTCAGATAGAGCAACCATCCGTTGATGGGACGTCTCCTGCAGTAGCAGGTGGAAATCTGACGTTGTACATGAATAGCAACAAAATGGAGCAGGATGGAAAAACGTATCTTGCTGGACAGCCAATGGCTGTAAAAAACGGTGTATCCTATGTTGCAATCCGTGCGCTGGTTGACCGTGTGGGATATGGCGTCAAATATGATAACAAAACCAAGGAAACCATCATTATTAGTGGTGAAGATGAACTCCGATTCAAAACTAACAGCAAGGACTATACGGTAAATGGAGAGACCAGAACGATGAAAGGCCCTGCTTATCAGCAAAAAAGTACATTCATGGTGCCGTTAACTTCCATTACTCAAGCTCTGAACATCACCTATAAAGTGAATCAGTCGGCTAAAACGGTTGTGTTGAATCTTAATACAAAACCTGTTGCAAGCTTTACCATTTCCCAAAAGGAAATCTTTGCGGGTGATCAAGTAGACTACGTGACTTCTTCCAGTTCACCTAATGGAATGGATATCGTTGACGAACGCTGGACTGGTCGCCAGGATTCATTTGATCAAGCAGGTACATATACGATTTCATATCAAGTACAGGATTCCAATGGTCAATGGAGCGATCCCTATTCAACTACGATTGAAGTATTGAGTCCTAATCTTCCTCCTGTAGCCATGTTCGCCACGGATAAAGAACAGTATAAAATGGGCGAAAAAATAACATACACAGACCAAAGTACAGATGACGAAAATAATATTGATAAAGTAGTATGGGAGAACAATTCACTTGCGTTCTTTGAACCGGGTCCAAAAACGGTGACACTTACGGTTACTGACAATCACGGCGCTACGAACACGTACTCCAAAGTCATCACCATAACGAATGAGACATTATATTCATTTACAGACTTCAATTTACTCTTCACGCCAGTAGGACAGAAATTTACCTTTAATGGCGGCGAAGTGACTACGATGGAGAAAGTGCCTTATACGTACATGGATGAGCCAAGTTTGCTGATCCGCAGTAACAGTCCGGAAACCGTGAATACGGAAGGCATTGTATATAAAGAATCATCTTCAGGGCAGACCCGTTTCATGATTCATCACGTGAACAATACAGGTAAAAGAGTAAAAATGTATGTGATTGCAACCAATAACAATCCAAATCCAGCGGTATTTGAACAACAGAATATGGGCTTCGCCGGACCTACACCTTATGCTACCGTAGCTGGGAAATTGTCTATTGATAAATGGTTCAAGTCGATTCAGACTGGAGCGGATCAAAAGAAAGAGTACCTTCAACCTGGAGAAAGCAAACTCATTTTGACCGAACTTAATAAAACGCCGATGAAAGAAGGACAAGTCATCTCTCTCTATTCGGACGCTTATAGCGATTATTCCTTAGACTATAACGTTATCCTGGTGGAAGAAAATAAAGATCCGTTCGAGGCTCTGCCATTGCTACCTGTGCTTGATCGTGACGGAGTGCACAACCGGGGTACGTACCCGAATGCGACTCGCGTTATAAAGTACGATGAGCACGTGGGAATCAAACCTGCCCGTCTGCCACTTGGTGACAATTCAAGCGATCCCAATCTGGTAGGAACAGATCCGATGGCATACACAGACGCATCCAATGCGGGTAATTTTGGCGTATTGTACAAAATCACGCTGACCAATGTTGCACCACGTACGCTTATCTCCTTTAACCCTCGTGGAGGGAAGTACTCCGGAGTAGCTCTGGTGAACACTCAGTTGGTATCGATTGCCGAAGGTAACGTTGCGGTTGCCAATTCAAGTGAACAAAGCGTGCTTTACCGCACCGGTTCAACTGGAGAGAGCGTGACCATTCTATTCTCTGCCGCACCAGGAAGCAACCTGCCGGTCAATCTGCTCTTTACACCACTCCCATCGGAGAAGTAAAGGTATATAAAGTTTTATATCTAAATCAAAGGCAACCGAACAGGAATGATTCGGTTGCCTTTTTTTGCGTTGGAAGAAATCAGACTATAGTTGGGAATGAATCATCTTTGTTTAGGAGAGGTTATTTTCCAATAACATTCCCACTTGTTTTCCCATAACTTGAGGTGAATAGGGCATGTCATTAATAAACCACCATTCTACAATTCCTACATAAGCTGGTGAGATAAATTGAATAAGAAGCTCTTCATCTATTCCTTGTTTTTTTCCCTCGGACATATCCCAACCATTCTTAATATCGTCTGTGACAAAATCGAGGAACCTGCTACGGAAAAAAGGAGCTCCTTTACTAGTTAACATTGCTGAAAAGAATGAATAATGTTGTTCAAAATATAAAAACCATGTTGCACTACCCTCTAATGTATCCGTTTCAGCTTCCAATTCACACAATCTCTTTAATTCCTCAATATGCTCTTCAATAAGCTTATCCAGTAGATCGTACTTATCCAAGTAATGCAGATAGATCGTTCTACGATTAACATTAGCTTGATCAGCAATATCCTGAATCGTAATGTCATCAAAACTTTTTTCAGACATGAGTTCTATCACTGCTTTTTTGATAGCTTCTTGAGATTTCAAACTTCTTCTGTCCACTTTAAGCATGTACATCCACCTAACTTTCTTGAAAAGTAATTCACAATTTGAGTCGCGTTGTGTATTAATGCACGAATCCTGATGTTTTGTGGTTGTTGATACATTTTATTTATATATAATAATACACAAATGAGTATTAAGCCCTCAATGTGAATTTAAATTAAAATAGATGATTACAGCCAAAAGGAGGAGAGTTTGGTTTCAATCATTTGAATATCATCTTGGGCGGAGTACAGCATGAGAAAGAGAATATGGAGCAACGGTGGGGGTAATAATCATGTTTAAACGAAATAATTTATTTATATTTATATTAACTTTGGGTGTCTTCGGAATCTTAAATACTGAAATGGGCGTTATTGGGATATTGCCTCAAATTGCTGAACAGTTCAATGTTAGCGTGTCTCAAGCAGGATTGCTAGTAAGTCTGTTTGCACTTGCAGTTGCGATATCGGGTCCCATTCTGCCTTTAGTGTTTTCGCGTTTTAATCGCAGAGGGGTAATGCTACTTGTACTCGGTGTGTTCGTGATTAGTAACATTTTCTCTATATTTGCAACAAACTTTACATTCGCAATAATTGCTCGTGTTATCCCGGCATTTTTACATCCCGTCTATATCTCGATCGCTCTGACAGCAGCAGCTAGTTCGGTTAGTGAGAAAGAGATCCCTAGAGCAGTGTCAAAAGTCATTATGGGCGTGTCTGCTGGCATTGTGCTAGGTGTACCCATCACAACTTTTATTGCCAGTATCGCTTCAATTGATGCTGCTATGACTTTTTTTGCTATCGTGAATGCAGTAGCATTCATTGGTGTATTGCTATTTGTTCCATCCATGCCTGTCAGAGAAAGGCTTTCATACGGATCTCAACTACGTGTATTGAAGAAAGCAATAACTTGGCAATCTATTGTTGCCGTTATATTTGTAAATGCAGCAACGGCTGGAGTGTATAGTTACTTCGCCGAATATCTTGCGACCATTACTCATATTTCTGGGAAAGGCCTCAGTCTAATGTTAGTTATATTTGGTGCAGCCAGTTTGTTTGGTAACGTATTAGGAGGAAGATTGCTTTCCAAAAATGCAATTAAGTCCGTAATGATCTATCCATTTGTATTTGGAGTAGTCTACATCTTCCTGTTCTTTATGGGCCAATTCACTGTCCCTATGTTCATTATTGTTGTTATATGGGGAGTGCTGTATGCAATCGCAAGCAATATTAGTCAGTATTGGATTACGTCAGCAGCTCCGGAAGCCCCTGAATTCGCGAATGGATTATTTCTAACATCTGGTAACCTGGGCGTAACCATTGGAACAACTGTCGGAGGGTTGTTTATATCAGGAATGGGGCTTCGGTACATTGTAGTAGGTGGACTGTTATTTTTGATATTGAGCCTGGCGTTTATCCTATTAAGAATTTATATGTATACTCCTAAAAAACAAATCTCTCATTGAGAATTTAACCTTTTGTTATCTTGGGGACACGTTAATAACGTGTCCTTGTTTTATTGAAGAATAACCACACTAAAGGTAAAGCGCACTTTTATTATGAACCATAGATATCCTTTATAAATTGAATAAAGTGAGCGGTAGCTGAGCTAAATATCCTATTCTTTTTCCAAGCGAGTACATGATTTGTTATTCGTTCAGGTTCAAAGGGAACAAAACATGTGCTATTACTTTCCCGGATTGTATATGATCCGCTTACACATATGGCATACCCCAGTTTCCGTTCTACCAACTGCATCGCATTAGTCAATAAATTATGGGAAGCAAAAATAGTAAGACGATCATTCTCCACACCAAGCCAACTTGCAATCTCATTCTGCACAATTGTCCGACGGGGTGGAATTAAGGGTAATGAAAGTATTTCTTGAATCCCAATGGTTGATTTCTGAGCAAGAGGATCATCTCGTCTCATCAGAATGCCCCACTTGTCCGGATAGGGTAATCGAACATAGTCATATTTTGCAGTTTCAATGGGTTCCAATAATATGCCAATATCGATATTTCCTCGATCAAGCTTTTCTCTAATGTCATCTCCATCTGCACTATACAGTTCATATTGTACTCTAGGATGCCGGTTAGAGAATTTCTCTACAATTTCTGCCAACGCTTTGGATACAATGGACTCCACACATCCAATAGAAACTACTCCACCAATTAAATCCTTTTGTTCTGCCAGATCTCTTTCTGTCTTGTCTAAGAGGGAAATGATCTCTTTTACCCGTTGCTGATACAAGAGACCGCTATCTGTTAGTGTAATCTGTCTTTTTCCTCGTATCAACAAACGCGTATCCAGTTCTTCTTCAAGATCCATAAGCTGCCTGCTTAGTGTTGGTTGCGTAATATGAAGGATTTCTGCTGCTTTTGTTATATTGCCTACTTTAGCCACAGTTAAAAAGTATTTTAAAACCCGAATATCCACAACTTATCATCCTTTCATAATGCATCGGATAAATCATTCACAGATGATTATACGATACATATTAGGCATGATACAAAATACACCATAGGTATTAGTAATTATACAGATAGGAATTTACAATGAATGGAGAAAGTGACTTGAGAGTTATGTAGTGAATAATAGAATATGAGGTTGAAACTATGAATAAATCGAAAATGCCATTTTCGACCCCGTTGTTATTTACGGATAAAGATTTAATGAAAATATTTATTCCGTTAATTATTGAACAAATTTTAGCATCTTTGATCGGATTGTCAGATTCAATCATGGCAGCTTCTATAGGAGAGTCAGCCGTATCTGCAGTTTCTTTAGTCGAAATGATTATGTTACTGTTAATAAGTTTATTCGCAGCTTTAGCTACGGGTGGCACAGTGATTGTAGGGCAATATCTCGGAAAAAAACAGGAAAATCAGGCCAGAGAAGCCTCGAATCAATTAGTTTGGTTTGCTGGAGCAGCAGGGCTTGTTATTATGATTTTTATTTATCTCTTTAAAAGCTTTATTTTAGATATTCTCTTTGGCAATATCACCGACGAGGTATATAACTATGCCAACACTTATTTATTGATCATCGGAGCTTCTATTCCTTTTTTAGCTCTCTATAACGCTGGAGCTGCCATATTCAGAACGATGGGCAACTCCAAATTGCCTATGAAAATTATGCTGGCTATGAACATTCTGAATATAGCGGGCAATGTCTTGTTCATATATGGGTTCAATATGGGGATTGCAGGGATTGCTATTCCTACTTTAATTTCCAGGATAGGTGCTGCAGTATGCATTCTAATTCATCTAACAAATCCTAAGCAAATTCTTCATCTGAATAAAACCGTAAAGCATAAGTTTAATTCAATGATGATTAAACAGATCATGCGAATTGGTGTACCTTATGGAATAGAAAATGGAATATTCTATTTTGGACGATTGTTGATACTAAGTTTGGTATCTACATTTGGAACAGCTGCTATAGCTGCAAATTCGGTTGGCAGTACGATTACTTCATTGCAAGCTTTACCTGGAATGGCCATTGGTTTAGGTATGTCCATAGTCATTTCCAGATGTGTAGGTGCTGGAGATTTTACACAGGCTAGATACTATACGAAAAAGATACTTGGTATCATTTTTGTGGCACAGATTGTGAGTTCCGTGGTGAGTTTAGCCTTGTTCCCAAGTATACTGAGCATTTATAATTTTTCAGTAGAAGCAACGCAGTGGACTACTGAGATTGTGTGGAGCCATGCGATTGTCATGATATTGATTTGGCCTTTCGGCAATGCACTTCCATCGGTATTTCGGGCTGCTGGAGATGCAAAATACCCCATGCTAGTGAGTATGATTACTATGTTTTGCTGTAGAATTATGTTCGCTTATATCTTGGTATACCTATTTGATATGGGGATGTTTGCAACATGGATAGCTATCTATTGTGATTGGTTGATAAAAGGAGGGCTGTTCATTTGGAGGTATGTTAATGGGAAATGGACTACATTCCAAGCTACCGAGCTAAATGGCAGGAAAGCTGAATAATTAATCGAATTGCTTGAAGGGATGGCTTTAAGCATCGAAGTTCACAGAAGCGCTCCAAGCTGCGGCGCAACGAATTTAAGAAGCTACGGGCGTTTCCCGGTATTCAACCGAGGAACGCCCGTTTAGTCTTTTCTGGAATCGGTTCTGGTTATAGAACATAGTATATTCGCTCACTTGCTGCTCAACCTCCACTTGGCCGGAATTAGCTGTTGGAACGAGCCCAGGCACACTTCCTTAAAATCTTATAAGAAATTCTTGATATTTCAGAAATTTATCCGATAGGCGGGTGCTATTATACAAATACAAACAAAGACGAGGTGATGAAATGCAAGCAAAGTTGGCAGCGGACGCCATTCCCATCTCCAAAAAGCGAAAGACATGGATAAGGACGATACAAAAGCACAAAGTGATGTATGCTCTCTTATTACCAGCCTTAATTTACTTTGCGGTATTCAAATACATTCCTATGGCGGGAATCATGATTGCTTTTAAAAACTACAACCTGGCTTTGGGACTATGGGATAGCCCATGGGTGGGATTCAAAAATTTTACCGATTTTATGAACGGCGTTTATTTCTGGGACATCATGAAAAATACGATCATCATATCGCTGTATAAGCTATTGTTTGGTTTCTCCGCGCCCATCGTGCTGGCTTTACTCCTCAATGAAGTGTACAGCCAATGGTTTAAGAAAATCGTACAGACAATCACTTATTTGCCTCATTTTCTATCATGGGTCATCGTTTATGGAATTATGGTAGCCTTACTAGCCCCAGGCGATGGTCTCTTTAACATGATTTTGAAGGATTTTGGTGTTGAACCCATTTCGTTTCTAACCGAACCTGCCTGGGGCAGAATGCTGATCATCTTATCTGAAGTATGGAAGGATATTGGATGGGGGGCGATTTTGTACCTTGCCGCCTTGGCAGGAATCGATCCAAGCTTATATGAAGCGGCTCGAATGGATGGTGCTTCCAAATGGAGACAGCTCTGGCATATCACGTTACCTGGCATTCGAGGAGTCATTATTCTGATGCTGATTCTTAAATTAAGCCATATCCTGGATGCGGGTTTTGACCAAATATTCATGTTTGCCAACACCTTTAACCAGGAGAAGATCGATATTATCGACACATGGGTATACCGGGAAGGGTTGGAGCGTCTTAAGATTGGCTTGGCTACGGCTGTAGGATTGTTTAAAGCTGTCATCGGATTTGCTTTAGTATTGGCAGCGAATAAGCTCGCCAAAAAATTCGATGGGCAAATCTGGTGAGGTGGTCTTTAGAATGATCCATATGACAATCGGGGAAAAAGTCTGGCAAACCGTCGTTTATGTAGTTCTTATTATATTATCCCTACTGTGCGTGCTACCCTTTCTATATGTGGTTGCTGTCTCCGTAACACCAGAATCGGAAGTATTAAGAAGAGGGATTGTGATTATACCAGAATCCTTTACCTTTCTGGCCTATAAAGAAGTATTCATTTCTCATGGGATCTGGCAGGCGTATAAAATTACGTTATTTCGAACAATTGTAGGCACTGCGTTAAATGTGTTTTTTACGGTGATCGCGGCCTACCCGTTATCCAAAAAATATTTGCCCGGAAGAAGTCCGTTTTTACTCTTCATTGTGTTTACCATGATGTTCAGTGGGGGATTAATTCCGACTTATTTACTAATCCGCTCTTTGGGATTGTTAAACAGTCCTTGGGTATTGATTATTCCAAATCTCATTAGTGCATTTAATCTGGTGATCATCAAAGGTTTTTTTGAACAATTACCTGGTGAAATTGAGGAATCAGCGAGGGTAGACGGTGCCAGTGAACTTCAGACGTTATGGCGGATCATTTTACCCCTGTCCTTACCCGTCCTGTCCACCATTTCCTTATTTTACGCAGTCGGGCATTGGAACAGTTATTTTGATGCCATTGTATATATCAATGATTCCAACTACATGCCACTTCAAGTGATTTTGCGCAACATTCTGCTTAACGTTGCAACTCAAAGCGCTGATTCGCTCGCCAATTCCGGGGCTGTCAGTACGTTCGCTGTGCAGATGGCTACAGTTGTTGTAACTACAGTCCCGATTTTGATCGTTTATCCATTTTTGCAAAAGCATTTTATCAAAGGTGTACTCCTGGGATCTGTTAAAGGATAAAAGGTGTTCCAACCTAACTTATTACGGGGAAACCGTGATAATATACAAGCAAAGGAGAGGTCAATATGCAGCGTAAAAAGATTTCATTTGTTATTCTGTCGGCAATCTTAGGACTTGGAACGCTATTGTCAGGATGTGGGGGAAATGAAGAAATTACATCGACAACTTCGGGTAATTCGCAAGGCCAGTCTGGCCAGTTTGCAACCAAACTGAAAATCTCAATGTTTAACCAAGGCACTTTTAATGCTGCTGCTCCAGTACCTCCACGTGATGAAGATATTCAACGCCAAATGTTGGAAGAAGAGATGAACATCGACTTGGAGATGATGATTCCTCAGGCTGGGCAAGCAACAACCAAACTGAATACACTCATTGCAGGCGGGGATATTCCAGACTTGATCTTCTTGAAAAGTCGTGCTGATCTCGCGCAATATTACGACCAAGGTGTTCTTGCGGATTTGACACCGTATATGGACCAATTCCCTGAACTACAGAAACGGTTTGGCACCGACTCGTGGGAGGCGATGTCCTATCAAGGAAAAACCATTGGAGTTCCAGGTTATGATAATGTAAACGGTATCAGTCGAAGCTTCTTCATCCGCAACGATTGGCTGAAAAAGCTGAATATGGAGGTACCAACGACACCTGATGAGTTGTTTGAAGTTATGAAAGCCTTTACAGAGAAAGATCCGGACGGGAATGGCAAAAACGATACGTACGGATTCATCGGCGGTATGAATAAAGAAGGCAATCTGCAAACCTACGGCTTTGATAGCTTGATGTGGATGTTTGGCGTCAACCCTCCTTCAGCCGTTGAGATAAAAGATAATGAACCGGTATTTCTGTTTATCGATCCCAAAATGAAAGAGGCTCTTGCTTACATTAATAAAATGATGGCAGCCAAGGTGGTTGACCCGGATTGGGTGACGATGAATTCGCCTGATCTGTTGGACCAAAAGATGTTTAAGGGTAGAGTTGGCTTCATGATCAGAGATGCTCGCAGACTGGAGCCGGATTATCAGCAGAAAATGAAAGAAATTAGTGGCGAGGTGCCGGAATGGATCGTTATTCCTCCGATGAAAGGTCCTTACGGGGATCAAATTGTAGAGAGAAAATCATTCCAAGGTAATTCATGGGCCATATCCGCAAAAGCAGACGAGGAAAAAATCATTCGGATCTTATCCATGCTGAATTATCTCTTTACGGATGAGGAAGCCTATCCGAACTTTGCATACGGAATCAAAGGGATTCATTGGGATGTCGTAGACGGCAAGATCAAAAATAAAACCTCCGAGTTATCAAAAGAAATGAAAGAAAAGTACCTGTGGGTCGATCATTATAGAATGCCACGCCGTGGTGATGATGCGGAGTACTTCAGCTTCCAAAATCCGAAGACAGCGGAAGCTTTCAAGGACAATCAGCAATATGTGGGGCCAACGTTGCCCGGAAATTTATTGACCCCAGACCCTAGCGATACCTTGGATGCTGACCGCAAACGTTTCATTAATGAAAGCTTAGTTAAATTTATGACGGGCAAAGAGCCTCTTTCCAACTGGGACAGTTTCCTCCAGACGCTGGATACCAAGTTTGACATGCAGAAATATAAGGAAACCGCAATCCAGCAATTTAAAGAAGCCGGCCTTATCAAGTAAAAATAAACGAAGAGAGAGTGGCTATTCGTAGCCCCTCTCTTTATTAGCATATGCTATTCTTAGTTTAAAACGGAACTAAAAGGAAGATGATGGATGCGAAGAAGAATCAGCTTGCCTTTAAAATTATTTTTTATCGTGTTTGCCTTTGTATTAGGCTGCATCATCTTGATAAGCCAATTGTCTTATCGCTATGTCCAAAAGGAAATAAGAACCAATGACATTTTTTACACCAATCAAATATTAGACAAGGTTGACCAGTATTTTACCGTTAATTTTTCCTCCTTCCAGACGATTCTCTTCTCAGTTGAAACATCAGTGAAAGCCAACATTAACAATACCGAAGTGATTAAAAAGCAATTAAGGGAGCTGTATGAACTCAACAGTATTTATGTCAGTAATATTTATTTGATCAAAAGCGACTTATCCATTCTAGGTGGAAGTACACCTACTCGAATATTCGATGAACCTTTATCTGAAAGAGCACCTTTATTTGATGCCGCTGACAAGAATAGAAGGACTACCTTTGTTAGTGAGCCTTACAAATCGAAGTATTCCGGCTGGACCGTTACGATGGTTCGATATCTGAACGGTGCTCCGTTTCCTATGGCCATCGCGGTTGATTTGGATCTAAATGCCATTGAAGAAACCTTATTCAAGATTAATAAACAGGAACAAATGAATCTGGCTCTGATCACTGCGTCAGGTAAGATCATTGCCGGATTTTCTGAAAATAAAGGACCTCTGAATATCCAAGATCATTCTTTTTCGATCGGAGAGACGTCAGCGGAAGAAATTCTGGATACAACAGAAACAAATCTTCAACTGTATACCAACGATGGTATTCCGGTTTCCCTTTTGAAAAAACCAACGGAGAAGTTCAACTGGACCATCATCTCGATCAACGATGAATCACGCTTGAAAGCAGCGTTGTCGAGATTGGAAACCTATTACCTCGAGCTTCTCGCTGCAGGTCTTCTTTTAAGTTTGTTCATTTCTTTTTTGGTTGCCAAATATATAAGAAAACCACTTTATACGCTCAAAACAAAAATGAAGCAGGTGGAACAAGGTATCCTCACAACAACAGTAACGATTAATCGAAACGATGAGTTTGGCGATCTTTCACGAGCATTCGATCGTATGCTTCAGCAAATTGTTGAACTGATTCGCCGAGCTGAACTTCATAATGAACTTGAGCGGAAGCTGGAAATTCAGGTGTTACAGTCTCAAATTAACCCTCATTTTCTGTATAACACACTTGGTTCAATCAGCAATGTAATACGTCTCGGACAAATAGAGAAAGTAGATGTGGTGATCGGGTCGCTTATTTCATTATTGGAGTACGGGATAGACGACGCTTCAGAGAAGGTTTCCCTACGCCAGGAATTACGCAATGTAGCGGACTATATCGAGATCCAGAACATCAGGTATAATCGAAACTTCCACTTGATTGAAAACATCGAAGCAGGGTTGATGGATTTTCCAGTTTTCCGAATGCTGTTACAGCCCCTTGTGGAGAACAGTATCTTCCATGGTTATAACGGAGGGGGAATTGAGGGCCCTATTACGATTCATGCGTACAGGGAGGATGGCATCGTCATCATCGAAGTTATTGATCAAGGAGAGGGAATTCCAGCTGATAAAATAAAACATATTTTAATCTCAGAACCGACTGAAGAGGAAGTAAAAAGAAAAAGAATCGGGCTGAACAATATTCATGGACGAATAAGACTCCACTACGGAGATAAATTTGGGCTGGATATCATTAGCATACCTAAGGAAATAACCCGTATACGCGCTGTATTCCCGGCAAAATTGCCAAAAGGAGATGCATAATGGGGAGAGACTATACCTGCTTCATTGTTGACGATGAAGACCTGATCATTCAACGATTGGAATTGTTTTTTAATGAACTCTCTCATAGGGATAGACGATTTGTTCTAGTGGGCAAAGCGAATAATGGGATGAATGGGATCGAGGAGATCATAAAACTTAAACCGGATATCGTTATATCTGATATTGTAATGCCGCGAATGGACGGAATCTCCATGATTGAGCAGCTCAAGGCGGAGCTCCCCCATACCCAATACATACTTCTGACCGCCTATTCATCCTTCGAATACGCTCAGCGGGCGATTCAAGCCAACGTATTGGAGTACATTGTAAAGGTTCCGCTGAGGGAAGCCGATTTGAATCGAGCGTTGGATAAGGCAGCCGGAATTTTAAATGAGTTTGAGAAAAAAGAGGCGGAATTTCACTCGTTAAACGTATCCGTGCTTGAAAATAAATACAGAGTCCGCAAGCAATTTTTTAACGAATTGATCCGAGGTGAAATTCCTTCTCATCGGGCATCAGATTTTGCCAATCGCATGCAGTTTCATTTCTTTCAAGCCAACTATTGCTGCTTCATCGTTGAGATGAATACGTACGAAAGTTTCCGAAACGAATACGCGGCCGCAGATCAAAACATCTTGAAGTATGCGATAACAAATATCATCGAAGAAACAGTGATGAATGGTAGCAGTGGCGTAGCTGCGGATCTGTCCGATAATCGTTTTATTGGCTTTTTATCCTGGGAAAATAACCGCAGTGATATGGAAACGGAATATGCTTGTTTATCTTTGGGAGGGCAGATCATCTCTCATTTGCATCAATATTTGAATAAAAGGGTATCTGTCGCTTTTGGTGGTCCGCACCGAGGCTGGGAATCGATCAAACAGGCGTACACGGAAGCTAAAAATGTGAGTGAGGATTTCTATTATCATACCGAAAAAGTCGTAAAAACACCGATGCATCGGTTCCAATACCATAATGACAAAAAAGCAGATTTTCAGCAGAAGCTTGCTGATTTTCTTATACGCCTGAAGAGGAAGATTTCCAAGGAAGAGCTGGACAATGCACTTGCCGATCTGTCGCAATTTGTTACGGACCATAAAATTCACAAGTCTATCATGGCGCCAATGATTAGAGATTTGTACAGAGACATTACCGTGAAATTTAAATCGGGGAATAAGATGGCCACGGAAGTTCCAGACTTCCCCATGGAATTTATGGCTTTTCAGGAGCAACTCGCCTATATTGGCGACTTCACATTCGAATACGTGCATGCGGGCCAACTATTACATCGTGCAGAAATTATGAGTGCAATGCATTATATAGAGACAAACCTGAAACAACGTTTAACGTTGGAGGCAATTGCCGAGGAAGTGAATTTAGCACCATCGTATTTTAGTAGCTTATTCAAAAAAACAATGAACGAAGGCGTGATCAGCTACATCAACCGTAAAAAAATCCATCTCGCCCTCGAGTTGTTAAATGTCCGGGATTATTCTTTATTGGAATTGTGCGAGGAAGTAGGTATCGTCAATGAAGGGTATTTTTGCAAACTTTTTAAAGAATATACGGGTGATACACCTAAGCAATATCGCATAAAAATGACACGGTAGGAAACCAAATAAGGATGCAAAAAATGTATGATTTTTTCGCGAAATCCTGTAAAAAAAAAGGGATCAAAACCATTACCATGATAGGAGCATCTAATCATGGAGGTTATCAAAATGGAGCTTATGAAAGCAGATGTAACCGTCGTAGGTGGAGGCATTGCCGGGATATGCGCTGCCATTGCAGCTGCACGCCAAGGTCTGCAGGTTTCACTTATTAATGATCGGCCGGTACTTGGGGGAAATGCGAGCAGCGAGGTCAGAGTTCATATCAACGGGTCGGCATATCTCGGAAATAGTCCATCCTATTATGCTCGCGAAGGCGGGTTGGTGGAAGAACTCAAACTGAAGATCTTTCATTACAATCCGTTATACAACAAAAAGCTTATGCTTTCGCTTTCGGATACGGTTTTGCTCGACATGGTTTATGATGAGCCCAACATTTCTCTATTCCTGAACACATGCGTGCATGAAACAGGCATGGAGAACGGCAGAATCAAATGGGTGGAGGGCCTTCAATTGGCTTCAGAGAGAAAATTTCGTTTTGAAAGCCCAACCTACATTGATTGCTCTGGGGATGGAATTGTTGGATACCAAGCTGGTGCTCACTTCCGATGGGGAAGAGAGGCGAAGCATGAATACCAGGAGGAGCTCGCTCCAGAAGTGGCGGATCATTACACGATGGGTGATACGATTCTGTTTCAAGCCCGTGACGTAAACTATTCCGTTCCTTACAAAAGGCCAGGCTTTGCGTATGATATTACGAAGCTGGAGTTTTTTGATAGTATCAGAAAAGGATTAAACTATCGGTCTTTTCCAAGGAAAATCAACGGGCTTGGCGGATTGTGGTGGCTGGAATACGGCGGACATATGGATATTATCAAGAATAATGAAGACATCGCATTGGAACTGCGGAAATTGGTGTACGGGATATGGGATTACATCAAAAATAGCGGTGAATTTGATGATGTAGACAATCTCATCCTGGATTATGTATGCCCGATTCCGGGAAAGAGGGAGTCGAGACGTTTTATAGGGGAACACATGCTGTCTCAGAACGATCTTACAGAAAAGACTCATTTCGAAGATGCGGTATCCGTCGGAGGTTGGTATATGGATCTGCATGCAAATAAAGGCATCTACGATGAGGGGCCTGCTACAGCGTGGAATTTTGTGCCGGGATTGTATAATATCCCTTTCCGCAGCTTATTTTCACGCAATATTCCTAATCTCATGTTCGCTGGCCGTAATATAAGTGCTACCCATGTGGCTTTTGGGTCTACAAGGGTCATGGCAACTTGTGGTTGTATGGGGCAGGCGGTAGGAACGGCTGCTGCGTTATGCGTAAAATATGAGACAGATCCCGCTGACATCGTCAAAGCGCATATGGGTGAGCTTCAGGCGCAGTTGCTTCGAGACGGGCAAACAATTGTAGGCCTTCAAGAGCCGTTGGACCCTTATTTCGCAGACGGATTAACGATTCGTGCCTCGTCTCAGCGAAGCTATGAACAACTTCATCCAACCGAAGAGGTCTCCTTGGAGAAAGCGTTATGTTTGGTCTTGCCGATTCAGACATCAGTGGTTGAGAGTGTGCAGATCAAAATTAAAAATAGATCCGAGCATTCGGAAACGTTGCATGTGAAGCTGTTTGGCGGGGATCGAAAGGAAAACTATATTCCCACCAGCGAGCTGAAGGGCTACAGCTTGGTGATTTCAGCAGGTCACGATGACTGGATTACACTGGACCTCAGCTGCAAGAAGCCAGCTGACGACAAAATCTACATCGTATTGGAAGGTACGGCGTGCCTTACTGTACACAGCAATGAGGAGAAAATGACTGGAGCGGTTAGCTTCCTTTATAAGCCGGAAGAGCCATCCAGGCTGAAGAAACTTAATAAGAGCATTTGCTTTAAAGACCTATCACCATCCCAGAATATGTATAATCCCGCGAATGTCGTCAACGGTTTCTCCAGACCTTATGGTCTGCCGAACGGCTGGATTTCTGAAAGTACGGAAGGACAGGAATGGTTGGAATTTGCTTTTGCAAGCCCCAAGAATCTGGATGAAATCCATCTTGTTTTCAATTCGCAGCTGAATTTGGAGCATTTCGACGATCCGATCGAGCCGTTGATTCAAGATTATGATGTGATCTTAACCTTAGAAGACGGAACCAAGAGTGAAATTAAAGTCCGTGGGAATTATCTTTCGTTGAATAAACTTCAGGTGCATGCACAAGGTGTAACCCAAATCCGATTTGATTTCTGTGCGACATATGGTTCGCCCTATTATGAAGTGTTTGCTGTTAAATTTTTTGCTCTTAAAAACGCTAAGTGAGGTCGGGTGAAGTCGTGATGAAGGAATTTTTTCCTCGAAGAGGGCTGCCTAATGTCATTCAGAAGTTGGAAAATGGAGAAACCGTGACCATCGTTTATTTTGGCGGCAGTAATACACGTTCGAAAGGATACAGGGTCATGACGGCGGATTGGCTGCGAGGGCAATATCCCCATGCGGATATCCGCTGTGTGAATGCAGGCATTGATGGGACAGGATCGGACCTCGGCTGCGCCCGTTTGGAGACCGATGTACTGCGTCATCAGCCTGATCTCGTATTTGTTGAATTTGTTGGAAACGATGGGGGAGTTCCCGAATCCAAAGCGCGGATCGAAGGCATTGTCCGCCAGATTCGCAAGCGCAGCCGGTTTACCGATATTCTGTTTGTATATACGGTTAAGGAGCGGGATTTGACCTCATTTCAATCCGGCCAATACCAGAAGGGCGCTCGTATGCAAGAGGAAGTCGCCGACTATTACGGCATTCCTTCGATTCATCTGGGCGTAGCGGTCAGTCAATTGGTTTTGGATGGAAAGCTCATTTTCACCTCAAGTGCAGATGTGTCCATTCCCGGTGCCGTTATTTTTACACATGATTCGATCCATCCAACAATTCCCGAAGGACACCAGATTTACACAGACACCATCATTCGGTCGTTTGAGAAAATGAGCAAACTTCGAGATCACGTGGGAAAAGTAGAACATCATTTGCCACAAGACACTTTGGTACCAGCCAATCCTTGGGAGTATGCAACCATGCTGCCACTGGATCATCTTACTCATTTTTCACCAGGATGGTCTTACATGACCCCTGATGATTTTCCTTTAGTGCGCGAGTACGATTGGTTGTTCCCCGGTCTGTGGCGAGCAGTTGATCCCGGAGAGACGGTCACAGTGCAGTTTGAGGGAACACACATCGGCTTATTTGATATCGGGGGGCCGGATTCGTGCAGATTGAAGGTGTCGGTGGATGGAGGGGAACCCTTCCTTGTTGATCGATTCACACCCTATAACGATCATAATCGAAATCAATATGTTTTCTTGCCAGAGCTACCAAATGGGAAACATACAGTTCGCTTCGAGATCGATCACGAGAAAACTGACAAAGCGGCCGTGTTTGAGGCAAGTGGCAATGAACGAAGTATGGAACATGTTCGGCAACATCCAGCTTGGTATGATCAAACGGTCATTCAGCTTGGAAAGTTGTTATTGGTGCAGCCGCCATTATAATTGATGGGTTCACTTGGAAGACACCTATATTCTATTTGGCTGCAACTGAGCAATCAATTAGGATGTAGGTTTTTTTTTACTCTACTTAAAATCGTATAAGAAATTCTTAAAATGAAAGAAATTTCACCGTGACGTAACATGCTAAGATGAAAACGACAGAACGGGATTAGGCAGAAGGCAACACATTCATGGAAGCGTTATCATTATAAGGAGAGGCTGTGAATTGTATGGTCAAAAGGAAGCTGTTTTTCTTCATCGTTTTCATGTTGACGGTCGTAGTTCCTTTCAGCCTGATCGGAATAAGGGCCGCTTATGCGGAGACCTTACCTTATCAGACGATTATCATCGATGACGGGAGTATCAAGATCAATGATGTTGTGACACCTGATGCGGGTAACGAGAACAATGGATATGCGGCTCCAAATTGGACTACAAGCACAGGGGTGAAGGGGTATGATCTTTCCAGCACCAAATATACGAGTACAGCAGGCAGAACGATAACATGGAATCCACGCTTGGAAGCAGGAACCGCGAAAATATCGTTCTATAAGCTGGATTGGGCGGATAAGGCTGATAGCAATGTAAAAATCGAAATTGTTCATAATGGAACAACGGATGTAGTCTTTATGGATCTTAGACCCTCATCTGGCGCTCCAGCAGGGTGGGTTGATTTGGGAGAGTACTATTTTTCTGGAGTTGGTGAAGAATTCGTTCAATTGACCCGGTCTACCGGCACCACAAAGACGATCCTTACGCGCGCGGATGCGGTCAAGTTCGAAGGCAATATAACGCAGAAAGAGCCACATAAGACAATCATCATTGATGATGGGAGCCTCACAATTGATCATGTCGTCACTGTTGATTCAGGCAACGTCAGTAACGGGTTCTCCGCTCCTTATTGGAGCACAAGCGCGGGAGTGAAGGGATACAATAATTCCAGTTCCAAATTTACAGACGCTGTAGGTAGAAGCATCACCTGGAATCCACGCTTGGAAGCAGGGACGGCGAGAATATCGTTCTATAAGCTGGATTGGGCGGATAAAGCAGATAGTAATGTGAAAATTGAGATTGTTCATAACGGGATTACGGATGTTAAGTTTATGGATCTTAGACCTACGTCAGGTCCATCGGTTGGATGGGTGGATCTGGGGGAGTATGAGTTTAGTGGTGATGATAGCGAATTTGTCAGGCTGACTCGAACACAGCCTTCTACGGGTACAATTATTACGCGGGCTGATGCAGTCAAGTTCGAGGGGAATATCCGTCAACAGGCACCACCGTTGCCCCCGCTGCGGAGCCGCACATTAACGAATCTCAGTTACACAGAGAAAGGTAGCATTGAAAATGATAACTATAAGGCGACCTTCTATGAAGCGGCATGGGATGAAGGTAAATCCATCGTGCGTGACATGTTCTACAAAAACACGGAGACAGGGAACTGGGTTCCAATCAATAATGAATCGGAAAGACTTGAGGAACAATGGGTTTTATTAGACGGGAACGCGGGCAGCCGAACCAATTACTACGATACGATGAACAAACGCTGGATTACATTCGACGGGGTCCATTTTCCAGACAGCCAGACGGCGGTATTAACCGATTCTACGCATGGCAGTGATTACGATTTTGAAGTGAACTGGTCCATGGCAGGGGATAAACCTGATGTTTCCTTCGCCTTTACGCCTCGCCGCGACGGCAATTATGTGATTGGATATCAGTCCTTCACAACAGAGGCAGTCTCGGGCATCAATGAAGTGTTAAATGGATTCAGGTCCCATGCCAAAATGGTAGGTACGGCGGAATCAACAAGTTTAAGAGAGCTGAGCGCTCCGATGAGCCTGGTTGAGAAAAATGATGGTTCAGGAAATCCATTGACGTATGGCGTATTTGTACCTTCGGCAGAGCTTCCGGTTGAATTTGAACCGACGGGAGGTGTGACGAAACAACGGCTTGGCATGAGCCTGGTCAACAACGAAGGCAGTGTGCAGCCAATCCTGTATGCGCCTCAATTAGGGACTTATTCGCAAATGACCGCGGAAAGTACCTATCAATTTCATATGGGGCTAATCGCTCAAAAAAGCAATCTGTATGAGTCCTACGCGGATATTCTTCGCAATGAGTACGATTATTCAGCATACCGCGAAAATGTATCAGAGTCGCTTACTGACGCGATGTTTAATATGATCGATTTGCTTAAGATTGAGCCGCAAGGAGACGACTCTGTTAATTATGTTCCGTCACCCAGCGGATGGTGGAGCCGTGCCAAGGGTTTTATTGATATCGAAAACGAGGATAGCGTTCGAACAAGCTCGAATGCGGTTCTTTTGGGGGCTTATTATTTAACTGGGGATGACCAGCTATACGATACGAGAGCACTGCCGTCCGTCCAGTATGGCGTATCACGAAATGGTATCGGTTGGTCGCCAACGCAGAAGAAAGTATACGGTGTGCCTTCGTTATGGAAAATGGCTACTCTGCCGTTTGATGTTTCAAGTGTAGCCGCTGTTAATCAGATGATGGGCACTACAGCTGGTATTGGGGCGCTGGCACAGGAAGAATACCTCGTACGTGACCCGGATCAGAAAGACCGCGGTCCTGTTATTCAACCCCTGATGATGTATCGGATGACGGGAGATGCGCAGTATTTGCAAGCTGCGAAGGATGCAGCCGACAGTTATATCACGCAACATATCGATACGCCAGCATCCGTCGATGTGAGTAAAAATGAGTTCATTTATTATTATAGCAAGCTGTGGATGGAGATCTTGGAGCTTTATGAGGAAACTCAGGATCCCAAATACTTGAATGCCGCTTATAAGGAAGCCAAACGGTATGCAACCATGTTTGTTGCTCGTCCAGTTCCTGAAGGTAACGTTACGATCCCTCAGCCGGAGATATATAATTACGCGGAGTCATTCCATTGGCCGGAAAGTGGTAAATTTCAATATCCTAGGCTCAAGCTTCCCGAAGATATTGCCGGAGGTGTTCAAGCGGAGCGTTGGCTTGTTTCACCGAGCGGATTGACGTTTGAAGCAGGAAGTACCACCGGCTATTATCGGATGAATGCTCAGGAAGCTCCGTTCATGCTGAGATTGTCGCTCTATACAGGGGATGAACTGCTGCAGGATATTGCTCATAATGCGATTATTGGACGATATTCCAGTTATCCAGGTTATTACTATAAAGGCTTCGCCGTTAGCCAACTAGAGCCGGACTTTCCTCTGGAAGGCCCAAGCGGGGCTACATCCATCTATTATCACCATATTCCGGGGCAGCTTGGGCAAACGATGGATTATTTGATTAGCGAACAATCATTAAAATCAAACGGGAGCATTACGTTTCCTTCCGTATTTGAAACGAATTTTTTATGGTTCAAATATCACCTTTATGGGAATAAACCAGGTCAATTTTATGGTAATTCGGACGTCTGGCTTTGGATGCCCAAGGGGATTATTAAGACCAACCATCCTCAATTGAATTGGATAACGGGTGAGAGCGGCGATAAATTCTACATCGGGTTAAGCAACGCATCGTCAGAAGAAGTCCAGACTCCGATCGAATTGAATGAACAGATCATTGGATTCAACCCGGCACAAGATTACGCCGTAACGATTATCCGCGACAATGGTACACCAGAGCAAACGGTAATGAGTGGTGGAATCATTCAAGCCACGGTTTCAGGCAAGGGCATCACCGCGATCATTGTAGAAGGACTTAACATTAATGTGCCGCTGCATCAGGTTAGAACGGCTGATACATCGGGTGCAAGCTATTTCTTTGATACCCACAGTCCAATTGATGCGGTTAAAGGCATGCTGATGGTTAAGCCCGACGAAACGGTTTATGATGCTTATGTGCAGGCCAAAACGACAAAACCAGCGACAATCCATTATTCCTTGGATGGCGGGGCCACGTACACGACCATCCCAGATACGATATACCCGATGGAATGGTCGATACGGGTGAATGATTTATCCCAAACCTTCACGTATTACGTGGAATCGGAGGGGAAACAGACCCGTAAACGGACACTCTATCTGCCGGATCAGGTATCGGAAACTCCAGTCCAACCCGAGGGGTAGGATAGTTCAACCATCATAGTGGATAATACGGAGGCGGAGACAGAAGGCGTCTGGATAAGGGATACGACGGCTAACGATTATTATTATGATAACTACGTGTATGCCAAATCTACGACCGGCACAGCGACAAGCAAAATGAGATGGCGACCTGAGCTGCCGGAAAGTGTCACTTACAGTGTGTATTACAAGATTCCGCAAATCACGGCTGCGAGTGAAAATTGGGCAACAAATGCCTCATTTACCGTTTATCATAGCGGCGGCTCCGAGACGGTCACAGTTGATGAGACAACAGCGAATGGTACTTGGGTGCACCTAGGGGATTATCCTTTTGCTGCAGGCGATAGCGGGTACGTGGAATTAACCAATAAGGCCAACAAGTCCAGAGTCGTTGCCGATGCAATTATGTGGGTGGACCCAAACAGGATACCGCAATTGGAGTCTGCTGTGATCATGTCCGATCGGAACGAACTGCAGATGACTCAAACCGCACAACTGAGCGTAACCGGTTATTTGGATAACGGTTTGGTCGGTGATCTTA
Source organism: Paenibacillus xylanexedens (assembly GCF_001908275.1). Taxonomy (NCBI): domain Bacteria; kingdom Bacillati; phylum Bacillota; class Bacilli; order Caryophanales; family Paenibacillaceae; genus Paenibacillus; species Paenibacillus xylanexedens. The sequence continues at coordinate 4,394,406 of NZ_CP018620.1, forward strand.
CACAGGCCGATGTGCAGTATTTCGTTAATCGTACGGATCTGGCCGAAGTGAATAGCAGTGGGGTGTTGACCCTTCTTAATCTTGATGGGAACACGGATCACATTGAGGTATGGGCTACGGTTACGATTGACGGTGTGACCTTAACCACACCACCTTTGAACATCACGATCAGGGACCTAACGGTTATCGTGGACAGTACAAATACAACGGGGTTATACACGACAGAAGGGTCGTGGAGCCAAAGCAATTTAGCCGGATACAAAATTGGGGTTAAATCCCGCTATTCAACAGTTCAAGGCTCATCAGCAACGTGGAAAGGCCAGTTTCCAGAGGGGAAATATACAGTCTCGATCTACAAGCTCGTCCATACGACGGGAAACGATAATCATGTCAAAGTGGAAGTGAAGCATAAGACGGGTACTGAGGTCACCTATATCGATGCAACGGCCGGCTCATCGGGTTGGGTTAATCTGGGAACGTTCGATTTTACGGGTGACGGCAGCGAGTATGTTCGATTAACCAGAGTTACGCCTACAACGGTAGACCCGCCAACGCTTCCTGCGGATATGATCTATACGAGAGTTGACGCAGTTATGTTCGAACGTCATTCCGATGATTCGGAGCTGCTTGCTAATGAGGAGCCAGGTGAACCGACACTTTCTGAATAAGGGAAGTGAATTATGAATGGAAGTGGAACAACGGTAAGTGATGTTATACAAATTATTGTAAAATAACGCTAAGAGCCGAGTGGATCAAAACGATCCATTCGGCTCTTTATGTCTAAGTGCAAGAAAGTGTGGTTACAAGGGAAGGCAGTCGGCCACCTTCCTCTTACCACCCATTAATCACTTAAGTTTGCCAAATCCAACTTTTTTGGGTTCTCGTAAAACTCTTGCCACATTCAGATTATGTTTCATAACACTTAAAACGTTTCTCTAGACCCACACAAATGTTCGATGATACCATCATAAACGTGCTAGAAATGAAGATAGCAGGGGGATATCATTGTGGATCAACTTAAATACGATAATCTAAAGCTGGGGGAGCGCGGAGCTATCATCAGCATTATCGCCTACATATGTTTGACCGTTTTAAAACTGATCATTGGCAATATGGCCGGATCAGAAGCGCTTAAGGCGGATGGATTAAATAATGCTACCGATATTGTGGCATCCATTGCCGTACTGATTGGTTTGAAGCTTGCACAGCGCCCAGCGGATAAAGATCATAGATATGGTCACTGGAGAGCAGAGACCGTTGCGTCACTTGTTGCTTCTTTCATTATGATGGCGGTAGGTTTGCAAGTACTGTTTGAAGCCATTGGTTCTGTGTTTCAGGGCACACATGAATCTCCGGATATCATCGCCGCTTACACAGGCATTTTCTGCGCAGTTATCATGTATCTGGTCTATCGCTATAACAAGAGACTTGCTACTCGTATTAAAAGTCAGGCAGTCATGGCTGCAGCTCGAGATAACATTTCCGATGCCTGGGTGAGTACCGGTACGGTCATTGGGATCGTGGGTTCCCAGTTCGGCCTCCCATGGCTGGACCCTGTAACGGCGGTCATTGTAGGTTTCCTAATCTGCAAGACCGCTTGGGACATTTTCAAGGAAGCCACGCACCATCTGACCGATGGTTTTGATGTTGAACTTATTCAGGAGTACAAAAAAACGATTGCCGGAATTGACAGCGTAGAGACGGTTAAAGACGTGAGAGCGCGGAACTATGGCAATAACGTTGTAGTAGACGTTGTCATAACAGTTGATGCTGAGCTGGATCTTCAACAAGCACACGATATCTGTACAGACGTGGAGAACGAGTTGATGGAGGAGCATGACGTTTACACCGTTCACGTTCACGTGGAACCTGATATGTTGAAAGACTGCATTTAAGCCCAGGATTATAAAAGAGAAACTCAGCAAAGCAAAAAACCAGTGAAGTGTACTCATTCACTGGTTTTTGCTGATTTCAATTGTCATCTTTAAAAGAATGCACACATTATTTATCCCATACATGACTATCTCGGCAAATTATACGTAACCAGATTGTTATATTTATCAGCATGTTTCTGTTCGTCCAAGATGATTCCCCACACCGTGTCTTTATATATGCCATAAGGGAGACCAAACCATATTTTTCTATACTTTTCCACGGCAACCAATTCACCTTGAAACGCCTTTTGCAGTCCGGCAAGATAAGAGGTGACCGTCTCAACCGGCTCACTGCTTACGCCCGAAATCTCCTGACCTGTAAGATCCTTGTACATTTGGCGGAACATTTGATTATGTCCTCGTTCATCATTGCGGATGCTCGTGATGATGGCAGCCTGATTGGCATCAGGTGACATCTGAATCAGTGAATCATAGAATATCTCATCATTTCTTTCTCCTTGAACAGCCGTTTTGATTAATTCAAGCGCTTCGGCTGATGATGTTGCCCATACCGGAGTAAAAGTGTACCTGTAACCATAAGGATATGCCACATACATTACGAATCCCTCCAAGACAAATATGAGTTAAGATATGCACGTATGCCCATCAGCGTTAACCCATATCATCTGTCTGCCTTATTTGTCGAAAGCTTCAGTAAAACTTCACTTGGTATACCTCAATATTTTACTGTAACCATAAGCAAGAACAAATGGCAGGAGGTATGACAAAAAGGTCCAAATAATGTTCCATCCATTAAAATAAATGACATGCCCCATCATTTTGGCAAGCCATTCGAGTAATGTCAGCGACAATGATGCAACAAGGATCGCCAACCATGGCTTGGCACCTTTGACTATAATGGCATACATCATCAAGCAGCCGGCGATCGGATAGACTCCAAGATCCATTGGAAGAGCAGCAAAGGATTGGTTACGAGTATTCGGGAGAATATTCCAGAAGTAATTAAACCCGATATTGTTGATGCATGCTGCAATAGCCACACCAAGTGGATAATATAGAATAAAGATTGTAAAGTTCCGACGCAGAATCCATACACCCAAAATAATGGGAATGACCATACCCAGCAGAATGTTTCCTAACATGCATTTTTCCTCCAAAGCTTGTTACTTGCATAGCTCACAATAAGCTGCATCACTCCGTTGTCTTCTCTTCCAGAAGGCGATCCACCTTATCTGTAAGTGCATCCAATTTTTTATCATAATGCTTGTACGTATAGAATCCAATGACTGCTTTGACTGCAAAAAAGAGCACCGCAGCAATGACAATGAGAATATAGTTGTGGGCAATCTGCCTTAACCAATCGTTAATTGCATTTATCGGATTTCTCTCCCTTCAATGCAAGTGGTGGTGTATAAGATAACCAACTCCATGGGATATAATGCATATTAGCAAACTCGGAATAGGCAGATGTGAGTCCAAACGTTTAAAAGGTCGCCTATCCAAGGATAAGTGACCTTTTTATTATTTATTCAAATGCTGAGGACTTAAATAGACTTCAACAGCAGATATTGTCGGACACCATCTGGATTCTTCGATGATCAAGCGGAGCTTTCTTGCTCGGACAGGGAGAAAGCGGCAAATCCGTTTGTATCCAACGATTGTACAGTCGTATAGATCACGCCAGATCTCGCCATCGAGATATTCGATGTGTAGTTTCTCAATACGCTGTCCAGACCGGATATGCTCCTGAAGCAGGATCGTATCAAACGTATGCTCTCCCAATAAATCAAGCTCAATGGAAGCGTGTTCGGTTCCTTCATTGGGGCACCAATACGTCATTTTGTCCCCGTCCAGCAAGCGAGTGGCATCATGTTTCTCATCAAGCGATTCTGAAGCAGTGGCATGTCCTCCGAAGGCCAAGTTATGACGGAATGTAGCGCGAAGCCGATCGCCAAGCTCTTGCATCCGTTTGGCATCATTCTCATGAATTCTGCCGTGTTGGTCCGGAGGCAGATTTAACAGAAATGTAGCATTACCACCAACAGACTTATAATAAATATCCAGAAGTTTCTCGAGACTTCTGACTTGGTCATCCTCAGCAGCGTGGTAGAACCAGCCTGGCCGAATCGAAGTATTAACTTCGGCGGGGTACCAGACAACCTGCTTTCCAGCTACAGCATCACGGCTGCCCAGATTCTCGTCGCGAGAGTTAGCAAGCTTGGCAAACTGTCCATCATCCACATGCTGCGAAGCCTCCTGAATCTTCTCGCAATCCTTAAGTTCCTCTGGAACAACACTCCACTCAGAATCTCGTGTATGTCCTGCTTCATTTCCACACCAGCGCACATCGGGACCACATACGGATATAACGGCACCTGGCTGCAGTTCGCGAATGACTTCATAGTAGCCATCCCAATCATACACTTGTTTCAAACCGTTCGGTCCTTCACCACAGGCACCATCAAACCATACACAGAAGATGTCACCATAGGAGGTCAACAGTTCACGCAACTGCAACTTGAAATATTCGTTGTATTCGGAGGTTCCATATCGATGGTCATGCCGATCCCACGGGGATAGATATACGCCAAATGCCAGACCTCCCAGCCTGCAAGCCTCAGCGACTTCCTTTACCATATCGCCGTTGCCTTCGCGCCACGTGCTGCTCTTAACCGTATGTTCCGTATATGCGCTTGGCCAGAGACAGAAACCATCGTGATGTTTACAGGTAAGGATGAGACCCTTTATCCCTGCAGATTTGCACACCTCTACCCATTGCGTGGCATCAAAATCGGTAGGGTTGAAGAGGGCTGGTGATTCGTCACCGAATCCCCATTCCTTATCTGTAAATGTATTTATCCCAAAATGAATAAACGAATAAAATTCGAGCTCCTGCCAGGCCAATTGACGGTCGGACGGGGTGATATTGGCAAGAGTCTGAATGGAGTGGCTCATGAGTAACATCTCCTTTAATTTGAAATGAATTGAATGATTTCAGCATCATAGGGCTCAAGCTTCAACTCAGAGGCCATGGTCTGGCCTGACAGCATACCAACTGCCGCTTCCTGAAGGGGCACGGTCTGCGACTTGCCTGTTGTGTTGACATAGAGGGTATTCTTGTTGTCCAGATGACGAGCCACGACACCGGATGGTGTAAAAGGACCATCTGCTATACCAAGCGTCGGATACAAACGATGCAGAAGCGCACTCAAAAACGTTGTATTGGCAGGCAAGGCTACATAGATCGCTTGACCTTGTCCGTACTTATTGCAGGTGACCGCCGGGGAAGCCTCACGTGTATTCGAGAAACTGGCGATGACGCTCGCGGTATGCGGCTCAAGGATCTCATAATAATCGATATCCGGCTGAATGTTTTGCGAATCCATGACGATGACTGGCTTCTCACGCTCCAAGCCAAGCTCGGTTTTTTCCAAACCTCCGGCATTCTCCCAAGGGGTATGGCTGCGCGTTCGAACAAATGCACCACAGCGGATGCCAAATACATCACTCAAGCCTCCTGGAAGGGTAGTATCAAACACCCGATTGTTCGCAGTGACTTTGGCAGAATAAGCCGTCATGATAACGGTACCGCCTTGTTCAACAAAATCGCGTAGCGTTGCTGCCGATTCTTCATCCATGATCGCGTGTCCGGGTACGATAATCAGCTTGTAGTTCCGATGGAGGCTGCGCAGATTGATGATGTTGCAATCCAGATTGGATTGTTCCAGAGCGCTGTATGCTTGCAAAACCTGCCCGGTATAGTCTGTCTTGTAATAGCTTGGGTTGCCAGCCATAACCTTCAGCGTCTCGAAAGAGTAAGCAATCGCGATGTCAGGGTTTGTTTTTCTTGGCATATCCAGATCCTGCAGCCGTTTGAATTCCTCTGCAATACGTGCAAATTCATCATATTTCCAGCCTGGTATGCCATCATGATCCACAAGACCAAACACATATTGCTCTTCGCCACCCAGCATTGTACGCCAGGTCCAGGCGCAGACGGCCTGTGCTCTGTGAATCAGAGACAGATAAGCGTACATTCGCATTGCTCCCGGTGGAGATGCATAGCCGCCAAAGTCCCCAGTCTGGAACTCCAGACACCAGATGGGCTGATCCAGCTCACCGATGCGATGGTCCATGAAAAAACAGGCAGCAGTTAACGCTTGCTTATCTTCGGGATTGGTCCCGGGATAAAAGCCAATGCCCGGCAAGTCGATCATTTCCCGGTACTGCTTCAGATAATCGAAACCGTAGCCCGGATTTTCCGACCAGTGGTTCGTTGTTTCTCTGACTTCTGGTGCTAATTCCCGCACGATGTCACTCAATCCTTGCATATAATTCAACGTCTCATCGGAGTAAAAACGTGCCATGTCCAGAAGGCGTTCTGGTGCACCTTTGACCTGTCCCGAAATCGGGAGGACCACATCACTGAAGCTGTTCAGTTTTCTAGACCAGCGCTGTGCACTCCAGGCTTCATTAAGCTGCTCGACCGTTTCATACTTATTACGAAGCCAGACCTCGAATCGGTCCCGGGCCACATTGGAATAGGATGGAGCACCGGAGCCTAACTCGTTGCATAATCCGAAAGCATAAAGGGCCGGATGATGCCGGTAACGAAGGACGAGTTTTCTGGCGAAATCATAAGCGTATTCTTGGAGGGTTGGATGACCGATATCCTCCATATATCTTGTTTGCGCTTCCATACGGATGCCGCTCGGAGCACTTAAAGAGATTTCAGGATACTTTCTGTGCAGCCAAGTCGGAGCCGGGCGGGTCGCAATATCCAGAATGACCTGAATACCGGCTTCCTCAAACAAGGTCATGACTTCGTCAAACCATGCAAAAGTGTAGTTTCCTTCCGATGGCTCGAAGCTGTCCCAGCATAAATGGCCGAGTCGAACGATTGTAAACGAAGCTTTACGCATCAAGTTGATATCGTGTTGCCAGCGTTCGCGCGGCCAGTCGTGGGGGTGGTAGTTAGCGCCTGCATATAACATCCTGATCACCGCCATATAAAAATATTAAATATATCAATTATTTTAATCGCTGATGATCGGATAATATATATAATAAAAAACGATATTCATATAATAAAATGAAACTGATTAATGAAGTTCACGAAAACGTTGAGGCGTAATATTCTCAAATTTTCGGAAGGTTGAGACAAAATGGCTCACATCCAGAAATCCCACGAGAGAAGCAACGGTTTTGATGGTCATATGTTTGTTGTTCATTAAGTGTTCCTTCGCTTTCTGGATTCGCAGTTGGATCAGATATTGATAAGGGCTCATTCCAGTCGTCATGCGAAATAAGTAATTTAGCCGCTGCGAGCTTAAGCCTGCATATTCCGACAGATCAGCCAAGCCGATTGAGGCATCCTGAAAATGCTCCTCCATGAATCGAATATAGGGTGCGAGTCGGGTGGATTGTTGGGAATAAGAGCGTTGGTTGTCCACTTGTCCGTAACGCTTCAGATCCATTAGAAAACGATAAACAAACGTGGAACTATCCATTCCGCTGAATTCAGACTGCTGCCTTGCCAAACGGCTGGTCGTGTTATGAATTCTCGACAGCCTGGAATCGCCTTCCCAATGAATGACTTTCGATGTGGCCAATCCCAGGGAGGAGATGATCATAGGGGCTAAATTACCACTAAATGTTATGTACCAGGTAGACCAGGGATGTGACGAAGTGTAATAACGGTGCGGAACATGAGGTGGCAATAAAATTCCCTGGTTTGGCCCAAGTGTCATCGTATTTCCCGCACATTCAAATTGCCCTTCACCGCCTGTCGTTTGCAGCCAGTGATAACAATGATAGCCATCAGGTCTATCAAATTCTTCTTGCCATTCGTTATAACCGGTTTGTTCCAAATAGATCGGCAGTGTACGGTCCAGATTAGTGACAAGCATCTGCTTCATGTAATGTTTCATGGTTTATCAACCGCTTTCATTTTTATATCTTTTTTCTAATTATAACGGATCATGTTGTTTTGTTTCATTTGATGTAGAGTGACAACCTCAGAAATGAAAAAACCCTTCTCTAAGAATGAAAGAAGAGAAGGGTTGATCCTAAAATATTGAATTATTATCGAATTACTGATGCTTGCTGAGAATATCAAATATGATCTTGGCATTATCTGTGTTATCGATCAAACCGGCGAAGCGATGACTTGCCGGGCCGTAGGCATAGACCGGAACATCTTCACCTGTGTGTCCACCTGTTGTCCAGCCCGTATATGAACGGTTATCAATAATTGCTTCAATGGCATTATCAATCTTTGTTACGTCCGCACTTTTAGCTGCTTCTTTCACCGATTGAATCTCTTCCGGCTTCAACTCCAGTTTCAGATAACTTTTCAGTGTTTCTTCAACCGAAGCACCTTTTGCAATTTGTGCTGCCATGAAGTCAGGCGTACGCAGTGCAGCTTTGATCGGGTCTACGAAAAAGTTATACTCTCCGTCTTTTCCGAGCGTAAGTCCGCCCGTGGAGTGGTCGGCAGTAGCTACGACAAGTGTTTCACCGTCTTTTTTGGCAAAATCAATAGCTGCCTGAAATGCTCCTGCGAAATCTTCCATTTCACTCATCGCGCCAACGATATCATTATCATGTCCTGCCCAGTCGATCTGGCTGCCTTCGACCATTAGAAAGAATCCTTTGTCGTTCGAACTGAGACGATCAATCGCTGTATTGGTCATCTCAGCCAATGATGGAGTTGCAGCACTACGATCAATCAACTTGTCCAGACCTCCGTCCGCAAACAGTCCAAGAACTTGTTGATTCTTATCGGCAAGGAGAGAGGAACGATCCGTCACATAGCTGAATCCGGCCTTCTGGAACTCCTTCGTCAGGTCACGACCCTCGCGTACAAAATTGGATTTCCCTCCACCCAGAAGTACATCCACCTTATGCTTGCCATTAATCAACTCATCATAATAATCGTCCGCAATTGCATCCATATTTTTTCGACTGATATCATGGGCACCAAATGCAGCTGGTGTGGCATGAGTGATCTCCGATGTAGCCACGAGTCCGGTGGACTTGCCGTTTTCTTTGGCCTGCTCAAGTACCGTTTTGACTTCCTTCTGCTCAGGGTCAACCGCAATGGCCGCATTGTAGGTTTTCACGCCCGCCGACATGGCCGTTGCTGCGGAAGCGGAATCCGTTACATTTTGTTTATCATCATCCGGATAAGTCATTTGTGCCCCAACAAGATAAGGGTCGAATACGGTTTTGTCCATGCCCTTCGTCGAAGGATCATCTTTCATATAACGGTAGGCGGAAGTATAAGAGGTCCCCATGCCATCCCCAATGAGGAAGATGATGTTCTTGATTTGTTTTTTCTCCACACTTACAGCTTGAACGGCACTTGCTTGTCCTGCAGACAAGAGAGTAGAAGCCGATACAGCCAGAGTCAGCGCTACCGCTGGTAATACTCTTTTGGATAATTTCACAATGATTCCTCCTCGTAATATCTCAAAAACAAAATGAATGCATGAATCTATATTCATTTGTTCATCATTAAGAAGATTAGCATTTATATGTAAATGAAAACCAAGAACTTTGTATACCTGAGGTAAAATAAACAAAATAAAGACGATGTGATAATTCTTTGCATGAGGAGCAAGTCAAACATTCCAATCAGGGCAACATGTTTCCGGCGAAAAATTCACATGATCGCCAACATGCGAGATTACAAAAATATACTCATTCCGCTGTTTTTGAAGTATGATACAACATAAGTAGAACGCTTTCATTTTTATATTACTGTTAGTATAAGAACAATTTCATTTTCAGGAGGCTCTTTACATTGACCAAAACAACTCCAAATTATGATGGGTATCTCTTTGTACATTTTATTGGCGAACAACCAGACGGAGAGCAGGTTTATTTCTCCTATAGCGAGGATGGCCTTCACTGGAAGGATCTTAATGGCGGCTCGCCTGTGCTGTTTTCCGACCTTGGAGAAAAGGGGGTACGGGACCCGTTTCTGGTTCGTTCAGTCAAGGATAATAAATTTTATCTGATTGCTACGGATCTCCGCATCGCAAGCAGCAAAGGGTGGACTCATGCCGTTAATGCCGGGAGCCGTGACGTAATTGTATGGGAATCCAGCAATCTCGTGAACTGGTCATCCCCATGGAACGTCACACTAGGTGTTGAAGGGGCTGGATGTGTCTGGGCACCTGAAGCTGTGTATGATGAAATAACAGATGAGTTTCTTGTATTCTGGGCTTCTGCGACGCAGGAACCTCAGGAGCAAGAACGAAAACAAAAAATATACAGCGCTCGTACAAAAGACTTTCATACGTTCTCGGCATCGGAAAAATACATTGAGCGGGATAATCATATTATTGATACAACGATTCTTCCTGCGGATGGATCTTATTATCGATACTCCAAGGATGAAACAACCAAAAACATACGGGTAGAAAACGGAGACTCTCTCGACAAAGAAGCGTTTGTTACGCTGCAAGCCCCGGTACTGGAGGCTGTGGCAGGAGTGGAGGGACCTCAAATCTTTAAATTCAATGACCGGGAGGAATGGTGCCTGATTGTTGATCGATTTGCTGAAGGCAAGGGGTATCTTCCTCTGTTAACTACAGATCTGGGAAGCGGAGAATTCCGAATCGTCCCTGATGATGATTTTGATATGGGAACGACTCAAAAGCGGCATGGAAGTGTCCTGCCTATCACAGCTGAGGAGTGCTGCCGGCTTCTCGCGGCTTTCGGGGATGGTCATCAGGTGCTTCCTGGACAATATGCCGATCCTGATGTCGCACAGTTTGGGGATCGTTACTATATGTATCCAACAACAGATGGCTTCGAGGGGTGGTCGGGGACACAGTTCAAGGTGTTTTCTTCTTCAGACCTGAAGCATTGGAGAGACGAAGGCGTGATCCTTGATCTGGGAACAGAGGATGTTGCCTGGGCAACCGGTAATGCCTGGGCGCCGGCAATTGCCAGCCGAAACGGAAAGTTCTATTTTTATTTCTGTGGCAAAATGCGGAACGGAGAGAGTGCCATTGGCGTTGCTGTAGCAGATACACCGATTGGTCCATTCCTGGCCGAGTCGCAGCCTTTAATCACAATGGAGCAGTTGAAACGTCTGGGCATTACCATGGGACAAGCGATTGATCCCTCTATCTATGTCGATGATAATGGAAAACCGTATCTGTTATTTGGCAATGGACATGCTGCCATTGTGGAGCTCGGTGAAGACATGATAAGTGTCGTGGAGGACACAATGAGCAATCTGGTGGGCTTGCATGATTTTCGTGAGGCGGTAACTGTGTTAAAGCAGGGGGGACTATACCATTTTACGTGGTCCTGTGACGATACAGGCAGCGAAGACTATCATGTGAATTACGGTACGTCAGAGCAATTGTACGGTCCTGTTACCTATCGATACCCGATTCTGAGCAAAAATGTCGAGAAGGGCATGCTGGGTACAGGTCATCACTGTATATTTAATGATTCCGAAACGGGTCAATACCAGATTGCCTATCACCGTTTTGTCACGCCACTATCCAGATTTTCCTCCGGTAAGGGATATCACCGCGAAATATGTATGGACCCGCTTCTTTTTGGTAAGGACGGACTGATTCAGCCAGTCATACTCTAACATAAGATGTTCAATTAAATCACTATTTTATGAAGACTGATACATCTTGATTGCCTGTCAAATGTCGCTTTTAGCGGTTTTGGCAGGCATTTTTATCATCCACCTGGAACAAGCCAAAACCGTAGGGCTGAGAGGGTATGAAACTTATTGAACGTATTCACTCCGGAATACATTTGACAGGCGAATCAATAAATCGTATTATTACGATATAACGATTTAGGAGGAATACTTTTGAACACTCCCGCTTTTGACAGCAATAACATTAAACAGTTCGATGAACCAGCTAATCTGCTCAAAGCTTTGTCTCACCCCATTCGTTTATGCATTGTTCGGGGACTGATGATGAAAAAAAAATGTAATGTCTCTTATATGCAGGAATGTCTGGATCTTCCCCAATCAACAGTCTCACAACACCTCCAAAAGCTTCGTAGTGCAGGTATTGTTGCTACGGAGCGAAATGGACTTGAAGTGAACTATGTGCTTGCCGATCAACGGGTTGAACAGATTATTAAAACTTTATTTGAAAAGGATGATTGTGAATCATGAGCAAAAAAGTACTTATTGTTGGCGGTGTAGCTGGAGGTGCTTCTGCAGCTGCACGTCTTCGCCGTCTGGATGAACATGCCGAGATTATTATCTTTGAGAAAGGGCCCTATATCTCATTTGCCAATTGTGGTTTGCCTTATTATATAGGTGGCTCAATCGATGATCGAGAGCGTCTGCTGGTGCAGACGCCAAAAGGGATGGCAGATCGCTTTCGTATCGATGTGCGTACAAGAAGTGAGGTCGTAGCTATTGATTCGCAGAAGCGAGTGGTTAAGATACAATCCCAGGAGCGCGGTGCATATGAAGAAAGCTATGACGAGTTGATATTGTCACCAGGTGCAAAACCGATGATTCCCGATCTGCCGGGTAAGGACAATCCACTAATTTATACCGTACGAAGTATTCCAGACATCGATCGGATCAAAGAACAGGTAAGTTCTTCTAACAACAAGTCTTCGATCGTCATAGGCGGTGGATTTATCGGCGTAGAAATGGCTGAGAATCTAAAGGAAGCTGGTCTGGATGTAACGCTTATTGAGGGGAACGCACAAGTACTCACACCATATGATCCCGAGTTAGCAGCCGCATTGGCACAGGAAATGGAGAATCATGGTGTAAACCTGCTGTTTTCCAAGCGTGTTCAGGGATTCCATTCCCTAGAGCAGGGCATAGGAGTTGAACTTGCAGATGGTCATACGCTGACTGCTGACATGGTTATTCTTGCGATAGGCGTAACGCCAGACACCTATTTTTTGAAAGATAGCGGCGTTTCGCTGGGTGCACGTGGACATATTATCGTAAATGAAGCTTTAGAAAGCAGTGTGCCACATATCTATGCTGTTGGGGATGCCATCGAAGTTACGGAAACCATTCATGGTACGAAGGCAACGATTCCACTTGCCGGACCTGCCAACAAACAAGGTCGTATTGTTGCTGACCGTATCGCAGGGCTTCCTTCTACCTATAAAGGAACACAAGGTACGTCCATTATCAAAGTCTTTGGAATGACCGCAGCCACAACAGGCAGTAATGAGAAAACACTACAACGTCTCGGCGTGGAATATCAAACCGTTATCGTACACCCTGCTTCTCATGCATCGTATTATCCTGGTTCGAGCGCAATTACTCTTAAACTGCTGTTTACTCCGGAAGGTAAAATTTTAGGCGCACAAGCAGTCGGTTATGATGGAGTGGATAAACGAATTGATGACATTGCTGTAGCCATTCATTTTGGAGGACATGTCCACGATTTGACAGAGCTTGAACTGGGTTACGCGCCACCATATTCTTCTGCCAAAGATCCCGTAAATATGGCTGGATTTGCAGCAGAGAATATGATCACTGGACGTGTTCAGACCTTCACCTATAATCAACTGGCTGATCGTCAGCCGGAGCAGTCGATACTTCTGGATGTTCGCAGTGAAATTGAGCATCAAAATGGTCATATTCCGGGTTCACTCTCTATTCCAGTTGATGAGCTTCGTGAGCGGTTAGATGAATTAGACCCATCCAAAGAAATCTGGCTATACTGTCAAGTCGGCTTACGTGGTTACACTGCTTCGCAAATTTTGCGTCAGCATGGTTTTAGCGTAAAAAACTTGAGTGGTGGTTATAAAACATACCGTCAAGTCCAGTTTAATCCTGCTCCATTTACTACTGCAAAACAAGATCATCATGATTCTGCGGTGGACGTTAAGGAAAAAAAGTCTATTCCCTCTGAGTCGATACAACCGCAACGTATTGATCATGAGTTGAACGTTTGCGGATTAAGTTGTCCTGGCCCCCTAATTCAGGTTAAGCAGAAAATGGATCAACTCTCATACGGAGAAACCCTTCGCGTGAAAGCTTCCGATCCAGGATTCTATGAAGATGTTAAAGCATGGGCGACAATGTCGGGTTCCACAATCTTGCAGTTGGAAAGACTGAAAGGCGGTACGATTGAGTCTGTCATTACTAAAAATACAGCACAACCCGTATCCGATGCCACAATCAGCGATCCTGCCAGCACGATGGTTGTTTTCAGTGGTGATCTGGACAAAGCGATCGCTTCACTCATTATTGCTAATGGGGCAGCAGCCAGTGGACGGAAAGTAACCCTATTTTTCACTTTTTGGGGATTGAGTATTATTCGTAAGCAGCAACCGCAGAAGTTATCCAAAACTATGATCGGCCGTATGTTTGATATGATGCTGCCTCGCGGGAGCCAGAAGCTTGGCATGTCCAAAATGAATATGCTTGGAGCAGGCCCGAAGATGATCCGTGGTTTGATGAAAAAACATCATGTGCCGTCGTTGGAGGAATTGATTGAGAGCGCAATTACACAAGGAGTAGAGATCGTTGCCTGCCAAATGTCTATGGATTTAATGGGAATTCAGCGTGAAGAATTAATAGATCAAGTCAAAATTGGTGGTGTAGGTTACTATCTTGGACAAGCATCACAAGCCAATCATAATCTGTTTATTTAAAAATTTATCACAAACTCCAAAAAACGTTGATTCGAATTTGAACCAACGCTTTTTTGGACTTAATCATCAAGTAAACATTGACTTCATTTTTTTGATATTATAACATAAGCATACACTTATATATTATTGAAGGAGGAAGTGCTATGGATTCTATGCAAGAGGTAGCGGATAAGCTTAAATTGCTGGGTGATAAAACACGCCTTACTATTCTTACACTCCTCAAAGAACGTGAATGGTGCGTATGTGAATTTGTAGAGATTTTAGACATGTCACAACCTGGAATTAGTCAACATTTGCGCAAGCTGAAGGATCAAGGTTTGGTTAAAGAAAATAAACGTGGTCAGTGGGTATACTACTCTTTAAATGTAGAGAATGCACCCTATATTACATCTGTACTGGAGTTGATGCCAGATACAGCAACTATTCTTAAATCGTTAAATAAAGAAACCTTTACTTCAGTATGTAATTAATTTTTGTTCAATATATAAGCATATCATTATATTCAAATATAAATTAAGTCGAATTGGAAGGGGTTGTATGGTTTTGTTTTCTACGCTGTTAGCCTGTATCATCTTTTTGATTACACTTGTACTCGTTATTTGGCAGCCTAAAAACCTGTCCATTGGTTGGTCTGCTTGCGGCGGAGCAATCCTTGCTTTACTTGTCGGTGTGGTCAATTTGGAAGATGTATGGGATGTGACACAAATCGTGTGGAACGCCACGCTTGCTTTTGTCGCAATCATTCTGATCTCATTAATTCTGGATCGTATCGGATTTTTCGAGTGGGCTGCCTTACATATGGCCAAAGCCGCTCATGGCAATGGTGTACGGATGTTTGTTTACGTCTCCATCCTGGGAGCGGTGGTTTCTGCTTTCTTTGCCAATGATGGAGGTGCACTGATTCTGACGCCAATTGTTCTAGCTATGGTACGTGCATTGAATTTTGATGAGAAAAAAGTATTTCCATTTATTATCGCCAGCGGATTTATTGCGGATACAACTTCCTTGCCGCTGGTTGTAAGTAACCTGGTCAATATTGTGTCTGCCGATTTCTTTGGTATTACGTTTATGGAGTACGCGGGAAGGATGTTTGTTCCAAATCTGTTCTCACTGGCGGCGAGTATCGGTGTACTATATCTCTTTTTTCGCAAGAGTATTCCCAAACGATTTGATGCGAGTGAATTGAAACCTCCGGTAACTGCCATTAAGGATATGAAGATGTTTCGGTTGTCGTGGGTGGTGTTAGCGGTTCTTCTCATTGGATACTTTACCAGTGAATTTATCGGAATTCCCGTATCTCTTGTGGCAGGTATTGTCGCGATATTCTTCCTGATCATGGCTTCCCGCAGTTCAGCTGTACCGACTACATTGGTTGTCAAAGAAGCGCCGTGGGCCATCGTATTTTTCTCCATCGGTATGTATGTCGTGATTTATGGTCTACGTAACGTAGGTTTGACCGATTTATTGGCCGTTGTCATTCAGGCTGTGGCTGATCAGGGATTGTTCGCTGCAACAATGGGTATGGGCTTTGTTGCGGCAATCATTTCATTCCTGATGAACAATATGCCTACCGTGTTAATTGATGCGCTTGCCATTGATGCAACCACAGCTACAGGGACTGTTCGGGAGGCGCTTATCTATGCCAATATTATTGGCTCGGACTTAGGACCCAAGATTACCCCGATTGGTTCACTCGCGACCCTGCTTTGGCTTCATGTTCTTAGCACCGAAGGTGTCAAAATCTCATGGGGCGCTTACTTCAAGACAGGTATCATAATCACGATTCCGACTCTGTTTATTACGCTAGTGGGTCTGTATCTGTGGTTAAGCATTCTATAAAAGCAATCTATAATTCAAATAACGAGGAGACGATGAACATGAGTAAAAAAACACTGTACTTCCTGTGCACAGGTAACTCTTGCCGGAGTCAAATAGCCGAAGGCTGGGCCAAAAAATATCTGAGTGAGGACTGGAATATCTATAGCGCAGGAATTGAGGCCCACGGTCTGAATCCAAAAGCGGTTGAAGCCATGAACGAAGTTGAACTGGATATTTCGACTCAAACTTCGGACATCATTGATTCAGAGTTGTTGAACAACGCTAATTTCGTAGTCACGTTGTGTGGGGATGCCGCAGATAAATGTCCAATGACGCCTCCACATGTGAAGCGAGAACACTGGGGATTTGATGATCCTGCCAGAGCGCAAGGGTCAGATGAAGAGAAATGGGCCGTATTCCAAAGGGTTCGTGACCAGATCGGGGAACGCATTAAAACATTTGCTGAAACTGGAAAATAGTACTGACCTGCCTGAGCAGGATAACTGAATGCGTACCGAGAGAATGCCACGATGAGTGGCATTTTTTTGTTCAAAAAAAATGAACGTTTCATTCAAAAACGGTTCTTTGACTTACCCATAACAGCAACATAGAGTGATGACAAGGAAGGTAGTTGATTTTAGCTAGGCAAATGAGAAGCATATACACCCTTGACTTTCCCCTGTACGGGAAACTATATACTCGCATTATGTTAAAAGATTGGAGATGATATGTTGTTCAAAATCAGTGCGTTTTCCAGGCTAAGTAGAGTCTCATTAAAAACACTGCGTTATTATGACCAGATTGGCATACTTAAGCCGAGAAAGGTAGATCACGATACGGGTTACCGTTACTATTCCGCAGATCAGCTTCTCGAGCTTAACCGAATCTTCATTTATAAAGAATTGGGGTTCACGTTGCCACAAATCACACAGCTGTTACAGGAGCATATTACATTGGAGAATATTCAAGGCATGTTTAAGCTAAAAAGAAGCGAAATTCAGCAGATTATCGATACGGAACAAGCCAAACTCGTCCGGATTGAGGAACGCATGCAGCTTATAGAGGAAGAGGGGCACGTCGAAACTGGGCAAGAAATCCGAATCAAAGAGGAAGGTGCTCGGCAGTTTCTTTTTCAGACAGGGTGCGGGAGGGAAGAGGATATCCCGAGTTTATTTCATCAGTTTGATCAATCATTAACAAAAGAAATGCGCCAACTGATCGACGGACCTCAGGTTGTTTTGTGGAAAGAAATCGCAGGACAAGAGGAAGAGTTCGAGTTTGAAATAGGTTACTTCTTAACTTGTGAGCTGCGATCACCTCCCGACTCATTTCAACTGCGGACTCTTCCTGCTGAGCCCATGATGGCCACCATAGCTTATCGTTCCAATGCAGCCTTTGCCTGTAAAGCCTGTGTTCATCTAGCTACATGGATTGAGAATAATAACTATCAGATCAAGGAGAACGGAGTTGGTAGGGAATTATATTTACCCTTATCTCAAGAACAAGATGCACAGTTTATAGAAATACAAATTCCAATACTAAATAGATAACTAGAGAAGACGGAGTGGATTAAAGTGAAAAATAAATGGATTATATATATCTTGGCATTGGCTGTTTTTCTGATTGGAACCCTTGAATACATTATTACAGGAGTCATTGAAATGATCGCCTCAGACTTGAGCGTATCTACTTCCGAAGTGGGTTTACTGGTGACTGTATTCGCTCTGGCAGCGGCCATTATCGCTCCGATTCTCATTGCAATTACAATAAATATGGATCGCAAGAAGTTACTGGTGTCCACCCTCAGTGTGTTTATAGCCAGCAACGGACTTATGCTTGTAAACCTTTCTTACGAAACTTTACTATGGCTGCGAATTATTCAAGGGGCTAGCGGAGGAGTGGCTACCGTAGTAGCGATGGCCGTATCGACACGACTGGTTGAAAAAGAAAAAAGGGGCAATGCCATCGGCATCATTTTGATGGGGCTAAGCAGTTCGCTAGTGCTCGGTGTCCCATTGGGCACATTTTTTAGTGAAATGTTTGGATGGAGAGTTCTATTTGTATTCATTGGATTGTTAAGTGTTCTTCCATTACTTATTATCTACAAAAAGGTTCCGGCAATCAAAGAGGAAGAAAAGATCACCCTCAGAATGCAGCTCTCCATTTTGAAAAATCCACTCATTCTGACTGCCTTGCTTATTACATTATTGTATATCGGCGGTTATTCGACGCTGTTCACGTATATTACGCCTTTCTTGCAAGCTACATCCACTCTTTCTATGACCGAGATAAGCGGTGTTCTGTTTCTCGCGGGAATTTGCAGCTTTGTCGGATCAAAAGTGGGCGGACAATTGGCAGATGCAAAGGGATCAAAGTTTACAATCTGTCTAGGCCTTCTGTTACAAGGCATAACTCTTCTTTTGTTCGCTCTAGCTGGAGTTAATCTTATGATGTTAATCTTGGTTTTAATGATTTTTATGTTAGCAACGTGGAGCATATCTCCGGCCCAGCAACTATATCTGGTTACACTGGCACCTCGTAATCCCGACATTGCCCTTAGCGTAAATACGTCATTTATCCAATTTGGTTTTGCATTGGGATCTGGATTAGGTGGGATTGTGATCAGTCGTACATCTGTCCTGTATTTAAATTGGTTGGGGTTTGGAGCTGTAGGAATTGCTTTACTTCTTGCCTTACTGCTATTTAAGAAATCGAGAAGCAGGACTGGAACTCCAGATCCAGTGTAATTTCAGAGATGGGTAATTCTTGCTTCTCAGTTCTTGGCTTTTTTGAGTTGTAATTGACGGTTATATGTAAAATAAAAAAAGATCTCTTCAGCATTCACTGCTCAAGAGATCTTTTTGGTGTATAACAAATTTATACTAAGAATAACATTACATAATTATGATAGATTAGAGCAACAATCGATTTACAAATTACTGTTATGTTGTTTACTGTCCACCTGTATTCGAAGCCCAGACAGGATACCAGCCCAAGGCCGGATTTTCATTGTTGTACAGCACTAGATTGCCGTCAGTTTGCATGATGAGCACATTGCCTCTAAGATTGGCTGGCACATTGTCTGCTCCGTACCATGCCTTAGCCCACGCCAGGTTATCCGATGTCCAATACGGTGTGTTTTGCGGATCTGATATGACCAACTTCCCGCTGAAATAATTAATCTGGAGTTTATGTATTCTTGTGTCTTTCGTGTTGCTGTGCCATATCATTTTACGTGATTTGACGTCCCAGATCTGCGCATCACCATAATTGTCAAATTGAAACGAGAACCTGTTATTGTTTGACACTAACCCTCCACCTGCGACATTATACATAATGTCATAAATCAGCCGATCTCCACTTGCAGCGGAAGTCGCGGGTGAAAATGAAATCAAAAACATAAACATGGCAAGGCAAGATAAAAAGACTTTTTTCATAGAACATCCTCTTTTCCTTAATATGTTTTAAGTTACCTATCAAATATAGCATATATATTTCTTTAATGGATAAATTTTCAACAACAATCAACAATCTGCAATATTCTTTTTCTGGACTGATCAGTTCAGATATGTTATATTTCTGAAACGGGAGGTGTTACTTATCGCCAGAACTAAAGAATTTGACAGAAATCAAGCGTTACACGAAGCAATGTTGTTGTTTTGGAAAAAAGGATACGAGGCTGCTAGCATACCGGATTTACTAGAAGTGATGGGCATTAGCCGATCCAGCCTTTATGATACGTTTTCCGACAAGCAAACCTTGTACAGAGATGCCCTGGAGCATTATAAAAAAGGGAGTTCCAATAAACAGACCATTCTTGAACAAGCTTCCAACGTTAGAGAAGGAATTCTTCAATTTTTTGAGTATCATATTGCTTCAGCATACGATACCAGCCTACCGGGCGGATGTTTTGTAACAAATACAGCAACAACATTGGAGTCACCAGATGAACAGATAAATGTCTTGATACAGACTAGTTTTTCGGATTTGGAACAAGCATTTTGCGAGCTTTTGGAGAAGGGCCAACAATCGGGAGAGATAGATAAAACAACAGATATCAAAACATTGTCTTATTTATTGCTGAATTTACATCAAAGCATAAATATTATGGCCAAAACAGGTCAAAATCCAGAACGTGCAAAAGAGATGATTAATTTTGTAATTGCAGGGGTATAATTTTTTTTAACAATATTGGAATGATTGTTCCGTTATTATATTCTTCATATTTTGAAGTTGCCATTTGAAGAGTATCTGTAAGACCATTTTTTTTGATCATTCCGGAACATTCATTCCGTTATCGAAACAATCCATCAACAATAAGGAGATGCAACCAATGAAGGTATCGTTTATTGGAGTTGGAAATATGGGCCTTCCAATGGCACAAAACCTGTTGAAAGCGGGTTATGACGTAGTCATCTTTAATCGGACCCCTGAAAAAGCTGAACCATTAATAAAACAGGGAGCAAGGTATGTCCAAACACCACTAGAGGCAGCGAAAGAAAGCAATCTTGTAATTACCATGTTATCTGATGATGCTGCTTTGAGAGAGATTGTTAAGGGACCAACTGGCGTTCTGAACGGATTATCTGAAAATGGAATTCACGTATCTGCCAGTACGATCAGCGTAGATCTGGCTCGGAAATTATCCGCTTTGCATGCGGAGAGACACCAGCACTTTGTGTCTGCCACCGTAATGGGGCGCCCGGATGCCGCTAAAGCAGCTACATTGCGCATTATTTTAGCTGGTCCTGAACATGCAAGACAACGAGTACTTCCTATGTTAACAGCACTAGGTCAAGAGATATTTGAGATCGGCGATCGTGGCGAAGAAGGTAACATTGTCAAAATAGGCGTTAACTTTCTAATTGCTTCAATGCTGGAAGCTTTGTCGGAAGCGCAGCTCATGGTTGAAAAGCACGGCATTAAGCCGTCCCAGTATATGGATGTTGTGAATGCTCTTTTTCAATCTCCGGTATATCAGAACTATGGCGCGATCATGACCGAACAGCGCTTTGAACCAGCTGGTTTTAAAATGAAGCTCGGGTTAAAGGATGTTGCATTGGCTATCGAGGCAGCCAAGTCAGTTCAAGCTCCACTCCCTTTAGGTCAGCTTATTCATCAACACCTCTCTGAAGGAATTACCCATGGTTATGGTGAGTTGGATTGGACGGCTTTAATCCGTTGTCTTGAGCATTCCTCTTAAGGAAAGAAAAATATAAGGAGAGATTAATTATGGAAATAGGTGTTACTTCATTCGTAGAAACAAAGCCTGATACGAAGACCGGAGTTGTCATGAGTCACGCTCAGCGATTGCGAGAAGTCGTGGAAGAAATCGTCCTTGCAGATCAGGTAGGACTTGATGTGTTTGGCATAGGTGAGCATCATCGTGATGATTATGCAGCATCTTCACCAGCAATGGTGTTGTCCGCTGCGGCGCCCCTCACAAAACGAATTCGTTTGACAAGTGCTGTGACGGTCTTATCTTCAGCAGATCCTGTCCGTGTGTTTCAGGATTTTGCCACGCTTGACGGTCTCTCCAATGGACGTGCCGAGATTATAGCGGGTCGGGGTTCCTTCATTGAGTCCTTTCCACTGTTTGGTTATAACCTGCATGACTACGAGGATTTATTTAATGAAAACATTGAACTGCTTCTTAAATTACGGGAATCCGAGAAAGTAACTTGGAGTGGAGGCCATCGACCAGCGATACATAATCTGGGGGTATACCCGCGTCCTGTTCAGAATTCTATACCTGTATGGATCGGTAGCGGAGGTACTCAGGAGTCTGCCATACGTGCTGGAATTCTAGGTCTGCCACTAGTTCTGGCAATTATCGGTGGAAATCCAACGAAATTTGCGCCACTTGTAGAACTGTATAAAAAGGCGGCAACTCATGCTGGTCATGATGTATCACAGCTTCGGGTAGGTTCACATTCAATCGGATTTGTCGCAGAAGATACGGAAAAGGTCGCAGAACTCTTTTTCCCGTCCACTCAGTACGGCATGAATAAACTCGGCAAAGAGCGGGGGTGGGCATATTATGATCGTTCCAGCTATGATGCTGCCCGCAGTTCTGATGGTGCGTTGTATGTAGGGGATCCGGAAACTGTTGCTCAAAAAATCATTCATCTGCGCAAGCATGTAGGAATTACACGTTTCATGATGTATGTTCCCTTAAGCACGATGCCACATGAGTTGGTAATGCGGGCTATAGAATTGCTCGGTACAGAGGTTGCACCGCGAGTACGAGAGGAAATTTCCAAGTGGGAAGCTGAAATGAGATAAGAATTAACTGAAAAACGTACACGATCGAATTCATTATTATATTTGGAGGAATTATCATGAGTATTGAGAAACGTATATTACCAGAATTAAGAGAGGTTTATTCACAATTTCCAGGGTTTGAGTTGGAGAAAAATTTAGAGTGGAGCAGAAACTTAGTATCGGCTGTCTCTTTGAGGAAATCAGAGCATGTAAACACAACCAGCCGGAAAATTCCGAGGGACGGAGGTGAGATGCTGGTCAAAATATATGAACCTGCCGATCGAACGAATGATTTACTACCAGCCATGTTATGGATTCATGGGGGTGGGTACGTGTTAGGACATCCAGATATGGACGACAAATTGTGCGAACGTTTTGTTCAGACAGCAGAATGTATTGTCGTATCAGTGGATTATAGGCTCGCTCCTGAGCATCCATATCCTGCGGCGATTGAAGATTGTTATGCTGGATTGGTATGGATGACGGAGGAGTCCGCAATGCTTGGCATCGATGTGAATCGGGTTGCAATTGCTGGTGCTAGCGGTGGTGGAGGGCTGACAGCAGCACTCGCGCTGATGGCACGTGATAAAGGAGGTCCGTCTATTATCTTCCAAATGCCATTGTACCCGATGTTAGATAATCGTAACATCACGCCATCTAGTCATGAGATTACAGAAGAGGGTTCAATCTGGAACCGAACGGACAACGTGGCTGCTTGGAATATGTACCTTGGTGAGGAGAACGATGTCAATGGAAGTTCTTCTTATGCAGTACCTTCGAGAGCAGAGAACTTGGCCGGATTGCCGCCAGCCTATACTTGTGTAGGTCAGCTCGATCTATTCCGAGATGAGACGATGGAGTACGTGGCACGACTGGCACAAGCAGGTGTGGATGTAGAATTTCAACTCTATCCAGGTTGTTTCCACCTTTTCGAAATTCTTGCTCCAGAAACAGAAGTGAGTCAGCGCGCTGTTAAGGGTTATATGGATGCAATGGCCCGTGCACTTCATTCCAATAGAACGCTTAAATAAGGATTGATGCATCAGAACCTTTAAACTTAAAGAAAATTTATAATTAAGAAACTTTATGTCCGAAGAAGTCACTAAATTAGTGACTTCTTTTGTTTTGGAGATATACGTATAGATAAATAATTCAAAAAGGTCGAAATGTTAAAAATTGAGTCAGGAATGCAACACGATCAAATTGAAGAACGATCACCATCCATTTTTTTGTCCGTGTAAAGATCGTTATGTAAGGTGGTGTGAGAGGACGGGGCTTACCGCCTCCCATGTCAGAAAAGAAGATTGCACTTTCTATTTTGGCCGACAGTGTGCGCTGTTCTTAGAAAGAGTATCCAAAGGATTCTTCAATCATCCGTTTGAGCTTCTCCAGCCTGCTGCGAATGGCTGCGATATTCACTTGGCGCGATGCCTGTCCACCGCTTGAATTGGCGGCTAAAATGCGCATTGGTCTTATACCCCAGCATCATCGCAATATGATCTATGTTCAGGTCGGTTTGCTTTAACAGCCGCTGCGCTTCGTTCAGAAGGGTTTCGGATAGAAACTTGCGTGGAGCGATGCCGTATACCTGCCGAAAAATACGATTAACCTGTGACGGGCTAATGCTCAGCGACTTGGCAATGTCCTGAATCCAGGTTCGATCGCTCTCCTGAATTTCCCCGTGAAGATGGATATACCTTACCGAATCCTCAATGTGCTCAGCAATCTGATGGGCAATGGTTTCTTTTCTCGACAACGTAACGGATGCTTGCTGAGATAACTGACCGACCAGGGAACCGAGCAGTTCAAACACGGCGGCGTGTACCTTCATTTGTTTGGAGGAAGATAGCGAGCTAGACAAATGCTCTGTAGCCAAACTATACAAGGTAGACAGGGAAGGGGAGAGCCCCAGAGCCAAATTCGAATTTGCCGGATAATAGATGTCTTTGCAACGGTTAAGTTCTCTGCAAAAGGATGTATCGTGTATGCTGAAATGCACGGAAAAATAAGTGAACCCCTCCGGTCCGGCTCCGGTGCAAGAGTGGGTCATACCAGGCCGGATGAACAGAAGGTCACCAACCGACTGACGATAAGACTGCCCGTTGACAACCATGTTCATCTGCCCGTCCATCATCCAGTGCACTTCATACATTGAATGTTCATGAGACGGATAAGTCCAGCTTGAATCTACTTTTCTTGCATGCAGCCCCAATAATTGAAAAGACATGCGAACATCGGGTAGACGACCTAAATACACAGCATCCGAAAGCTTGGTCACAGCAAACCAACCCCCTTGTACTATTCTATATACCAACATCCTGTCATCGCATTGTCCTCGTAAATTATCTTTAGTTTAATGGATCTAACCTCATCTTAACAGAAAAAAATGCGTGAAAAGGGTAAATCGTCGGAGTGATTAGAACATCGTCATGAACCATAGCGGGTGCTATGGTAGTATTATCAACCCGATGGGGAAAAATGGAGGCAAGCTTGAATGAGAATTATTCGATTTCTGGACGGACAACAGAAGTGGCTGGCAGCCGTTACGGATGATGAACAAGCGTATCGTTTGCCACAAGCAGATTTTATGACTTTGATCCATCAAGCAAGAAAGCAGGGGATTTCTCCAATTCAACTTGTTGAAAGCGCTTTTAAACCATCAAACAAGTTAACTGACGATTGGACTTCCTTACATCTAATCACTCCATTGGAAGCTCCGGAAGTATGGGCGGCGGGTGTGACTTATCAGCGCAGCCGGGAAGCGCGAAATTATGAAGCAACGGAAGGCAAGCTAGATGCAAAGACCTTTTACGATAAAGTTTACGATGCCGAAAGACCGGAGATCTTTTTTAAATCTACAGCGGCCCGCACCGTCGGGCCCAATGAGGCTGTCACACTTCGCAGCGATTCCAATTGGCAGATCCCTGAGCCGGAGCTGGGGTTGGTGCTTGCCGGGGATGGCAGCATTGTGGGATACATCGTTGGCAATGACATGAGTTGCCGCGATATTGAAGGGGAGAATCCGCTATATCTACCGCAAGCAAAAATGTGGCGCAATTCCTGCTCGATAGGGCCAGCCATTCGTCTAGCGGAAACGGTGCAGAATCCATATGCGTTCAGCATCATCTGCGAAATATATCGCGAAGGTGAAATAGTTGTCAAAAGCGAGGCAAGCACAAGTGAGTTAAACCGAAAACTCGATGAGCTGGTCTCTTTTCTGGCCAGAGATAACGATCTCTTTGACGGTACGGTGTTATTAACAGGCACAAGCATTGTGCCCCCTAATGATTTTACACTTGCACCAGGGGACCGCATTGAAATATCCATTAGCGATATCGGGACACTTATTAATCCAGTCATTTCAAACTAATGTACAAGGAGGATGAATGCAATGACCACATTTCAGGTAGAGCAGACATACAGCAATTACATTAACGGAGAATGGGTGAAGGCGACATCCGGTGAAACCGAACCGAGCATCAACCCGGCGAATCGGAAGGAGGTAGTTGGCTACGTACCCACCTCCGGCGTAGAGGATCTGAACCGGGCTGTCGCAGCGGCGAAGGAAGCAGCAAAAGATTGGCGGAGGTTATCGGGTGCGGAACGCGGCAATTATCTATTTCAGGCAGCCAATGTGCTGGAACGCCGGGCCGATGAAGTTGCAGAGGCGATGACCAGGGAAATGGGCAAAACACTCCCAGAAGCCAAAGGAGAGACACTGCGCGGTGTCGCGATCTTAAGGTATTACGCCGGAGAAGGCATGCGAAAAACCGGTGATGTCATTCCATCAACGGACAGCGAAGCACTGATGTTTACGACCCGCGTACCCCTTGGCGTTGTAGGGGTTATTGCTCCTTGGAATTTCCCGGTAGCCATTCCGATTTGGAAAACGGCTCCGGCCTTGATCTACGGTAATACGGTTGTGTTGAAGCCTGCTCAGGAAACTGCGGTCACTGCGGCTAAAGTAATGGAATGTTTTGAAGAGGCGGGCATTCCGGCAGGCGTTCTTAATCTGGTATGCGGCAGAGGTTCAGTGATCGGATCTGCACTTGCTGAGCATCCGGATGTGGGCGGAATAACGTTCACAGGCTCCAATGAAGTCGGCAAACGGGTCGGCGGCGCAGCACTGGCACGTGGGGCTAAGTATCAACTTGAAATGGGTGGGAAAAACCCGATTATTATCGCGGCTGACGCTGACCTGGATTTGGCTGTGGAAGCCACGATCAGCGGTGGGTTGAAATCGACCGGGCAAAAATGTACGGCCACCAGCAAGGTCATTATTGAACGAAAAGTATACGATGCCTTCAAAGAAAAGCTGCTCTCGCAAATCCAGGAAATTCGGCTGGGTGACGGCATGTCTTCTGGAAGCTGGATGGGTCCATGTGCAAGCGAAGGACAGCTCAATACCGTGCTGAGTTATATTCAAAAAGGCCAAGATGAAGGTGCCGTTCTGCTCACTGGCGGAAAAAGAGGGGACGGTCCGGGACTAGAAGAGGGATTCTATGTGCAGCCGACCGTATTTGAAGGGGTCGAATCCCATATGTCCATCGCCCGGGAAGAAATCTTTGGCCCGGTTCTGGCCTTGATTGCGGTAGATTCCCTGAAGGAAGCGATCGAAGCGGCTAATGATAGCGATTATGGCTTGAGTGCTTCCATCTATACGCAGAACGTCGGAGCCATGTTGTCTTTCATCCGGGACATGGATGCAGGACTGGTCAGAATTAATGCAGAAACAGCCGGCGTAGAGCTGCAGGCTCCGTTTGGCGGAATGAAGATGTCAAGTTCACACTCCAGAGAACAGGGGCAAGCGGCTATCGAGTTTTTCACGGCCATCAAAACGGTCTTTGTGAAGTCATAAACTGTGGGAGGCTATCATGTACGAACAGATTACGTCGATTATGGGAGAGACCGCGTCCAACTGCTTCGATATCATAGCACATGCTCCAGGGGCTGTCGGACGTCTACCTTTAACGGATGATTTGCTGCGGAATGCTCCAAGCGGCGACTTGTTTGGCATGTCCCAGAATGTTGGAATGGGCTGGAAGCCCGGGGAATTGAACGGAAAACAATTTCTGATCTTGAGTACACAAGGTGGCATACGCAATGAAGACGGCAGCCCGGCAGCACTCGGTTACCATACCGGCCACTGGGAGGTCGGCCTGCTGATGAAGGCTGCCGCAGAAGAACTGTCAAGCCGGGGAGGAATCCCGTTTGCCGGATATGTCAGCGATCCGTGTGACGGCAGATCACAGGGGACGACCGGCATGTTTGACTCGCTTCCGTACCGGAACGATGCCGCTATGGTATTTCGCAGACTGATTCGCTCGCTGCCAACGCGTAAAGGCGTGCTTGGTGTCGCCACTTGTGACAAAGGTCTTCCAGCGATGATGCTCGCGCTTGCAGGCATGCCGCAATTACCTGGCGTAATCGTTCCCGGTGGCGTCACACTTCCGCCTACCGATGGAGAGGACGCCGGTAAAATTCAGACCATCGGTGCACGGTACGTCAACGGGGAGCTTTCTCTGGAAATGGCGTCCGATTTAGGATGCCGAGCTTGTGCTACACCGGGAGGAGGCTGTCAGTTTCTAGGTACCGCGGCTACAGCCCAGGTTGTAGCCGAGGCAATGGGTATGACAGTGCCACATGCCGCGCTTGCACCTTCCGGGCAGCCCATCTGGTTTGAAATGGCGCGCCAATCGTCACGTGCACTCATCCATATGGAGTCTCAGGGGATGAGGATGGCAGACATTGTCACGGATGCATCCATTCGCAATGCGATGACCGTTCATGCTGCGTTTGGCGGATCGACCAATCTGCTTCTTCACATACCGGCGATTGCCCATGCCGCCGGTTTAACCGTACCCACGGTACAGGACTGGATACAGGTCAACAAAAATGTTCCGAGGCTGGTTAGTGCCCTGCCAAACGGACCGATCTTTTATCCGACCATACGTGTCTTTCAGGCTGGAGGTGTACCAGAGGTCATGCTTCACCTCAGACAGCTGGGTCTGTTGGATGAGTCTGTACCAACGGTTACAGGTACGTCATTGGGGCAGGTACTGGACTGGTGGGAATCGTCGGAACGCCGTCATCTCATGCGGAAGCAGTTGAAAGAGCAGGACGGCATCGATCCGGACAGTGTCATCATGAGTGTAGAACACGCTCAGCAGCTTGGAATCTCATCGACCGTAACATTTCCAACCGGGAATATCGCTCCAGAAGGTTCTGTTATCAAATCCACCTCTATTGATCCTGATGTGCTGGATGAGCATGGCGTATACCGTCATCGCGGCAGAGCAAAGGTGTTCACCACCGAACGTGAGGCGATCCATGCGATTAAGACCGGAGGTATTCTGGCGGGCGACGTTGTTGTACTTCTCGGGCGAGGTCCATCGGGAACCGGAATGGAGGAGACGTACCAGCTTACATCTGCGCTTAAACATTTACCTTTTGGCAAATACGTTTCACTGATTACGGATGCCCGGTTCTCCGGTGTTTCCACCGGAGCGTGTATTGGTCATGTTGGCCCCGAAGCGCTGGCAGGCGGGCCGATTGGCAAGCTGCGGAACGGAGACCTGATTGACATCGCGGTTGATCGTAACACGCTGGAGGGTAGCATTAACTTTGTCGGAGAAGGCGAATTGGAGTTTTCACCGGAGGAAGGTGCTCTCATCCTGGCACAAAGGCCCTTTCATCCAGATATGAGGCCTGATGAGGCTTTGCCGGATGATACAAAGCTCTGGGCTGCATTGCAATCGGTCAGCGGTGGGACTTGGAGAGGGAATGTATATGATGTAGAGCGGATCGTAACCGCCCTGGAAGCCGGCAAAAAAGCGCTA
The DNA here is from genome assembly GCF_001908275.1 of Paenibacillus xylanexedens. Taxonomy (NCBI): domain Bacteria; kingdom Bacillati; phylum Bacillota; class Bacilli; order Caryophanales; family Paenibacillaceae; genus Paenibacillus; species Paenibacillus xylanexedens. Next base: position 4,423,855 of record NZ_CP018620.1, read on the forward strand.
GGCTGGTACTGATATCTACCTTTCGTGAATCTGCTGTTGTACAGATCATTACTTTCATACCGGAGGTTTTCTTCCATGAATAAGATCAAGAAAATGATCACCAATCCCATCCTGCCCGGTTTCCATCCCGATCCGTCCATATGCCGAGCAGGGGAGGATTATTATATCGCCACTTCCACCTTTGAATGGTTCCCTGGTGTACGAATTCACCATTCCCGGGATCTGGTTCATTGGCGGCCCATCGCTTCTCCGCTGACTCGTGTAACGCAGTTGAACATGGAGGGCAACATTAATTCCGGAGGCGTATGGGCACCCTGTCTTAGTTACAACAACGGTGTGTTTTACCTGATCTACACCGATGTCAAAAGCCGGGTAGGCGCTTTTAAAGATACCCATAATTACCTTGTGACAGCAACGGATATCGAGGGCCCTTGGTCCGATTCGGTGTATCTGAACAGCAGCGGTTTTGATCCTTCCCTGTTTCATGATGAAGACGGACGTAAATGGCTGGTCAATATGATATGGGATCACCGTAAGGGAAAAAACCGGTTTGCAGGCATCGTTCTTCAGGAATATTCCGTCCAGGAACATAAGCTGATCGGACCGGCCGTTAACATATTTAAGGGAACAGAATTAGGCCTGACCGAAGCACCCCACCTGTATAAACACAACGACTATTATTATCTCATTACGGCTGAAGGTGGAACCGGTTATGAGCATGCGGTTACCGCAGCACGTTCCCGTACGTTACAAGGTCCTTATGAGGTCGATCCTGCCAATCCGATCCTCACTTCATACGGCAGACCGGATTTGGCTCTGCAAAAGGCAGGCCACGGTAGTCTGGTCGAAACGCATACCGGCGAATGGTACATGGCTCATCTGGTGGGACGACCCGTTCATCACAAATATTGCATTCTTGGACGTGAGACCGCACTTCAGCCATGTACGTGGAGTGAGGACGGCTGGCTGAGACTTGCGAGCGGTGACCGATATCCGGAGGTTCAGGTGCCTGCACCGATGATCCAGTCCCATCCGTTTGAGCCGATTGCTGAAATGGATCATTTCGATCACTTTGAGCTTCGGCATGATTGGAATACACTTCGCATTCCACCCGATTTGACTTGGCTCAGCTTGACGGAACGTCCCGGTTACTTACGCTTGCACGGCATGGAGTCGATGAGTTCAACGCACAGGCAAAGCATGATCGCACGGAGACTTCAGGCCTTGGAGTGTGAAGCAGAGACGTGTCTGGAATTTGCGCCGGACCATCCACAGCAAATGGCAGGATTGATTTTGTACTACGATACCCAGGACTATCTCTACTTACGTGTAACTTATCATGAGGAGAAAGGGCTCTGCCTGGGGATCATTCAGTCCAAATACGGGGTATACGACGAACTGCTGGAGGATATTCCGCTAGAGTTGGTGAGCACGCTCCATTTAAAGGCTGTGGTGGATCAAGATCGCGCTCGCTTTTATTATGCGTTAAATAGTGATTCATCCTGGAATACAGCAGGCGAGTGGGTTGATATCACACATCTGTCCGATGAATCTCCAGAGTATATCCGGTTTACGGGAACCTATATCGGTCTTTGTGTACAGGATCTTGGTGGAACCCGAAAACATGCCGATTTTGATTACTTTATGTATAAAGAAACAAAGCATGCAGCTGGTGTATTGGAAAACATGTGACGGTCTTTTGCAAGGAGCAGGGGACAATCCAAAGAGGTCCAGGTCACATATTTATCCATGTGAAATTAAAAGTTATCAGCGGGTTTTAATTTTAAAAAGGAACATTATTCCATATCATCAGTTGATATTGTTAGGGACAAAAATGGAAATGAGAGGCCGGTCGGATTTAACCGTGCGAGATTTAACTCTGAACTCTTGAAAACAAAATGATAAAAGACCTTACGTTTGCTTTGAAACGTTAAGGTCTTTTTATCTTTTGGGCAATCGAAGAATTCTCAGCCTATTTTTTCAATACTCACAACGGTTCTAATGGGTGGCAAGGGTTCTAGTTGGTCAAAGCCAGCAGTGATTCTTACTCTTTGCCCTACTTCAATTGTTTCATATGTTTCTCTATTGACCAAATAATACGAAGCTTCCTGATCTTGTGCTAGTTTTATAAAATCCTCAAGATTTCCATTCTCCAGATCTTCCTTACTTATACTTTGTAGTACAAGAAATTTATACTTGTCATTTTCATACAGTGCCCTCGAAAACTGGATAATTCTCTTTCTCATCCTTGTTAGAACAGCCCGCAAATATAATCATACTAATGAAGATAAACAATATTATTTTTTTCATAATGACCTCCTTAATTTGAAATAAAGTTTTCCCCTTGCTTTTAAGTATACCCTACATAAAAAAAGCAAATTATTACTAAAAGGTAATTCATACGAAAAAAGTATGCAACATGGCATGAGAATTCCTTTAAATAATAAGTCCCTAGAGTAGAAAAAACAAAAAAAGAGGTCACGATGATGGATATCCTAAAATGGATTCAAAGCTGGTATTATGAAAACTGTGACGGTGATTGGGAGCATTTATACGGTGTGCGAATTGATACGGTAGATAACCCTGGTTGGTCTGTCGAAATCGATTTGACGGATACCTATTTAGAAGATGTGCCATTTGATTCGATTGAAGAAGAGAGAAATGAAGAAGATTGGTTCTACTGTATCGTGAGAGATGGAGTGTTTCACAGTGCAGGGGGAGCAAAAAATTTAGAAGAGATGCTTAATTGCTTCAAAAATTGGGCTTCAAGTTTGGATAGAAGTTAATAATGCACTAACCAGCGGGAGTAATCTAAGGAGAGAACCAGATGTATCTAAAAGGATTCAATTTGGATTTACCTTATATTGTAGATGATGAGAATATTGAATCTATAATGAAAAAACAAAAATGTGAGTACAACGAAGCAACGAAATTAGATTATGCGTTGAATTGGAAATGGAAAAGACGCTCTTTTAGTTTGGAAACTCGCTGTATTACAGCGATGTATGAACGTCTATTTGAGAAATACAAAACGAAAGATTGTTGGAAAGTACTAATAGAATGTGTAGAAAACATTTCGGATGAACGTATTGTTAACGATTCTGGTGTGTGTTCGGTACCGATCCAATTTAGTTTGAATGACTTTAGTGGAAAAAATGAGTTGGAGAAAAAAAAGGCTACGCTTCGCCTGCTAATGGAAGGCATAGAGAAACTTGCTCTACGTAATAATTGGGATATTGATCCATTTAGGGAGATAGCTTTGCAAATCGAGGAGTTAGATTATGTAAATGAATGGACTTGGAAAAAAGACGTGAAGAGCCCTAATAAGAAGTACAATGCTAGAGTCATATGTCATCATAATGTAGATAGCATGGATATATTCCTATGTATTTTACAACGTGATGGTACGCAAGTACTTTTAGAGAAGGTCATATCAGAACAACCAGATGAATTCGCCTATGCTAAACATCTAGGTGAACTTACATGGGTATCTGATTTTGAAGTTGCTTTAATTAATAAAACAGGTACTGAAAGGCACTCTGCAACCCTGAAACATTAATTATTTGGCCGTTAGAAAAAATAGTCGAATCCTCTATTAAGAAGACTATAACAAAATCTGCAGTAAAAGAAATCAAAAAGGGAACGTCGTCTGCGGCAAAGAAAATGGGAGGGTCAGGAAAACAAGTTAGATGTACAGAGATAGCAAATGATGATACGGTTTCAACTTCATTGAGAGGTGAAATCAAACGTGATCTAAATGTAATATGAGCAAGAAACACAAAAATGTAAGAGTCCACAGGGGATACCAATGCAGGATAAACGTGGTTACAAGGTAAGAAGAGGTTACGAAAACAGTGTTTAAAATATTCAAAAACTATGAGATGTAATACAGATACGATATTAAATGAAAAATGATAAAACATGATTAGGAGGAAATATGAATCAAAAAGAATTGGAATCTGTTATCAATCGCCCTGCAAGTATTCGTTATGAATACTTCATCAAAAAAGTAGTAGATACAGAGGAAGTGTGGGGTCTTTATGAGAATGGGTGGTCAGTTACTGAAGATGAGAAAGGCAACAAATCACTTCCATTTTGGCCTAAAAAAGAATTCGCGGAGTACTGTGCAACCGATGATTGGAAAATTTATTCAAGTGAACGTATCGATTTGTACGAATTCATAGACGAATTTCTGCCAAACTTAAAGACAGAGGGTTACAAACCATCAATATTCTTTAATAAAGTTGATTCTGCTGTACTGAATGTCGAGATACTAATTGAGGATTTGAAGGCAGAACTCGAAAGATATTAATCTCATTTGGACAAATTTAAGCTACGGACAAGACCATTGTGTCATCTCCGATTAAACAATAAATAATTGTGATTTGTGAAATTGGCGATTGCTGTGATGCATATAAGGTAACATATCGTCCCATTAGAAGTCGCTAATATAGCGACTTTTTATGTATGCATCTAATTTTAATCAACTTACTCGTGATCACGCCTCATACTTGTCACCGACATAATGAAAAGAGTGAATATGCGTTTTGGTGAGTTCAATTACGTTTTTGATAAATGCCTCACGTGATTCACGATATCCGCTTAATATCCAATTGTTTAATAGTCCAAAAAAACCGTAAGCGGTATAGTACTTGAAATAATCCATATTAACTGGGGAGTTGTTGATCGTCTCAAAGACAAATTGCTCTTGATAGATTTTGAGTATGGTTTGTGGAAAGCCTGTATGTAAACCAGGTAACGTATCATCGTATTGAATCAGTTCGAAGAAGTCACGGTGTTCGTAGATATAATCCACGATTTGAAAAGATTCGGCATCCAGCTTGTTTGTTGAAACCTTTTGACCGTGCCAATAGGGTTTGCCTACTGCGCCCCTCAATCCTTCGAGTGTCATACTCAACAACTCTTCGGCGAGAATATATTTATCCTGGTAGTGTAAATAAAATGTGCTGCGATTATAACCCGCCTGATCAACGATGTCTTTGACAGAAACACCATGGAATCCTTTTTTCTTAATGAGCTGAATCAGAGCGGTTTTTAGGTGCTCCTTGGTTCGATTACGATGTTGAGATGTCACAATAAGTTCATTATTCATTCAAAAAAACTCCTATAAATATAGACATAGTTTTATAAAGTGTCTACGAGGTAGACACTTGGTCACATCTTAATGATTGGATTGTTACAATTTTAAGCATAGAATTAGTTTTGTAAACATCATATAGCACTATTTATATAGGCGCTATTCAAAATATTATACTGGGGGATTTATTCATGGGCAAACTTCAAGATAAAGTTGCAGTCATCACAGGAGGAGCATCCGGGATTGGTGCAGCGACAGCTCGCTTATTCGTTTCCGAAGGAGCTAAAGTGGTATTGGTGGATCTGAATGAAGAAAAAGGCAAGGCGTTTGAGCAGGAACTGAAAGCGCTTAAAGCAGAGGCTCTCTTTATTAAAGCAAACATAACAAGTGAAGAAGAGGTTTCTGAGATTTTCAAACAAACCGTAGAAACATTTGGTCAAGTGGATATCGTATTCAACAATGCGGGAATCGGACGTGTTCATCCCACGCATGAGCTTGATTATGCCGAATGGCGCAATACGGTCAATGTTGATCTGGACGGCGTATTCTTGGTTGCGCGTGAATCGATCCGCGAAATGCTGAAAATTGGCGGAGGCACAATCGTCAACACAGCGTCCATGTACGGATGGGTTGGTTCGCCTGGTTCAGCAGCCTACAATGCAGCTAAAGGCGGCGTTGTGAATCTGACTCGTTCCCTCGCGCTGGAGTATGCTGAGCAGAATATTCGGGTGAACTCCCTTTGCCCAGGCTTCATCGATACACCGATTATCCCGGAAGAGAGCAAGCAAGCACTTTCTGCGGCAACACCAATGAAGCGTCTGGGTCAAGCAGAAGAGATGGCGAAAGCCGTTCTATTCCTAGCTAGCGACGATTCTTCATATATGACAGGAAATAGCCTGATCATAGACGGAGGATACACCGCTCAATAAGTGCAGCAGTGTCGAAGTCCACAAGAAAGAACATAGTTCCATTAAAAGTCGCTATTCTAGCGGCTTTTTTTGTTTTTATTGGTACAAGAGCAGTTCCCGAGCCAAGGACAACTAGCAAACAGCGAGTTTAGCTATTCATAATAGATGGCCTCGTAAGGAAACTCTAACTTATTCATGCGATATTCTTTGGGAGACATGGACATATATTGCCGGAAAACTTTGCCGAAATAGCTGGGACTCTCAAAGCCGCATTGTTGACCAATTTGGGAAATCGGAAGTTCCGTTGTACGTAGTAATCGTACTGCAACCTCAATGCGTCTGTCTTTGAGATAGGCTAACGGTGATGTTTTCTCGGATTTCTGAAATAACCTGCACAAGTAGTGTTTATTGATATCACAATGACTGGCCAGCAGATCCAGTGTCAAAGGGGAGGCATAATTCTCTCGAATGAACTTTTTACATTTCTCAATCGTTGTTATGGATAAGGCACCGATATCCTTCTCCGCATCCCGACTCGTCTGTACCAGGATAAGCAACCACCGATAGACTTGCATGGACAAGCGATACTTGTCCGTAACTTTCTCTTGATGAATCAAATGGATAATTTGCCATAACTCTTGAATCAAGGGAGAGTCCGCGTTTCGTCGAATGACATGTCCCTCATTATCATGGATCATATCCCAAATTCGGTTAGCTTCATCCCCGCGAATGTTGATCCATATAAATTCCCATGGTTCGTTGTTCTCTTGTTTATAGTAATAGCAATGTTCTCCAGAGATTTTAACAAGTAGGGCATGTCCCTTTGGTAAAGGAATCGTTTGATTTTCAATATCCAGATAACCCTGACCATTAAGTGTGTATTGAAAAACGACGTGCCCCGGATCCGGTCTATCATCACTTGGACAACGATATTCCTCGCTAGAAACGATCTGCCATCCAATAGAGTCAAGTGTCATGATTGATGTATCGTCATTACGAAAAGCATAAGAAACCGTATGAACCATCGTTTCATCTCCTTCCTAAAAAAGTCAATTATTTTATATAATACGTCACATTTTTTAGATTGTCTGTCTTTTTTTAGACCTGTAAGATAAATGTAAGCGGTAACATAAAAAGGAGGTGGCTGTAAATTGTGTTCATATGACAACAAGCAGGGCAGGATCGAACTGATGATTCTAAAAATGAATTTTTAGATAAGGAGGAGTTAATCGAATGATCCGAAGAACTGTTTCCATCCAGAAATCGATGTTTGTATCTTTTTTAGCACTCCTTATGGTTATTTCACTGGCTGTTCCTCCGGCACCGATGCGTGCAGAGTCATCATCAAACGGCCTGCCGGGTCGCCAAGCAGAATACCTGAACCGGGGTTTGGTCGCGGTTCTTGTAGACAACGGCGTTTTTTTAAGCTGGAGGTATTTAAACAACGATCCAGATGATATCGCTTTCAATATATATAAAAATGGAATCAAAGTGAACGCATCACCCATAAGCGATGTGACGAACTATGTGGACACCACTGGTTTCGACAGCTCGCAATATCAGATCTCCACCGTTATTGCAGGCAAAGAGCAAATGCAACCGGAGGTTGTATCGGTCTGGCATAACGATTATCTGCCTATTCCGCTCGATAAACCGGCCGATGGCCGAACTAAGGACGGCGGAACATACTCCTATTATGCAGGTGATGCTTCCGTAGCTGACTTGGACGGGGATGGCGAATATGAAATTGTTTTCCTGTGGAGTCCAAGCAATTCCAAGGACAATTCGCAGGCAGGTTATACCGGCAATGTCTATATCGATGCCATCAAACTGGACGGCACAAAGCTGTGGAGGATTGACCTGGGAGTCAATATCCGCGCCGGAGCGCATTATACGCAGTTAATGGTATATGACCTCGATGGCAACGGAAAGGCCGAGGTTGTCGTCAAGACGGCGGACGGCACGAAGGACGGCCAAGGCACGGTCATTGGTGACGGCACGAAAGATTATCGCAACGACGGCGGATACATACTGTCAGGGCCGGAATATCTCACGCTGTTTAACGGTGAGACTGGCGCGGCTGTATCCACTGTGAATTATGATCCGCCAAGAGGCAACGTCAACGATTGGGGTGACGGCTATGGCAACCGTGTAGATCGGTTCCTTGGCGCGATTGCTTATCTGGACGGTACGAAGCCAAGTGTCGTGATGAGCCGGGGTTATTATACCCGCACAGTGCTTGTTGCTTATGATTATGTTGGCGGGGAACTCGTCAAACGCTGGACGTTCGATACAAACGAAGCAGGATCACAATATCAATCACAGGGCAACCATAATCTAAGTGTGCTGGATGTCGACAAGGACGGCAAGGACGAAATTATGTTTGGCGCCTTGGCCATTGATGATGACGGCAGCTTGCTGTACAGCACCGGGCTCGGCCACGGTGACGCCATGCACGCCGGCCAGCTCGATCCGAACCGGGAGGGTTATCAGGTCGTAAGCGTGCATGAGCATTCGGATGCGGCATACGGACTGGAGATGCGCGATGCGGCAACAGGTGAAATCCTCTGGGGTGAGAAAACAGGTTTTGATACCGGTCGCGGGATGTCGGCGGACATTGATCCGAACTATCCGGGTTACGAATCATGGGCAACGACCGTTACCAACGGTCAAAGTGTACCTGTAACCAATACCTATTCAGCAGCCGGAGAGGCTATCTACACTGTGGAGGAAGGGCCCAAAACCGCCAATTTCGCCATCTGGTGGGATGGAGATCTTCAGCGTGAGCTCTTGGACCATGAGTGGGATAATAGCACAGCCAAAGGAATTCCGCTCATCTATAAGTGGGATTACCAAAACAAAAAGCTGAATGAAATCTTCCGGGCAACCGGTACGTTAACGAACAACCATACCAAAGGCAATCCGGCACTCCAGGCGGACATTCTGGGCGACTGGCGTGAGGAGCTTCTGCTGCGGAGCGAAGATAGTTCGGAGTATCGCCTTTACACAACGACCATTCCTTCAGACTATCGCATCCCTACGCTGATGCAGGATCCTGTGTATCGACTTGGCGTAGCCTGGCAAAATGTAGCCTACAACCAGCCGCCTCATACCGGCTTTTATCTTGGAGCGGAAGCTACAGCATTCCCTAAAGCCAACTTGGCGCTGACTCGCGAAGCTGAAATGCTGGAGCCGGTCTACCGTTTTAATTTCGGTACAGAGACTGCGTCAGGAAGTACGAACATACAGGATACGCTCTACGCACAAGATCCGGGATACGGCTTCAAGGATACAAGTGATGTTACGGTAGGGGCAAACCAGGTTTCGGTTGCAACAGGTACGACATTTGCTGTTGACCTGCCCAATGCAAACTATAAGGTGACGCTGCGATTGGGCAATGATGCAAATGACTCGAACGTTGGAGTCAAATCTGAATTCGTCCAGAAGCTCGCCGTAACCAATGTGACAGCAGGGACACCATTGGAGTATTCCTATGATATTGCTGTGGTGGATGGACAGCTCGATCTTCTCTTCACGGGTACAGCCATAGACATCCAAGACGTCATCATCGAGAAATATCCGGAGAAAGTAGCCGGTGCGGCAACAACGATCTATATGGCCGGTGATTCAACCATGCAATCTTACAGTGAAATGCAGGCTCCTCAAGAAGGATGGGGACAACAGTTCGGACGCTATTTCTCCAATGGGGCAGTGATCGTGAACGATGCGATCGGCGGCCGAAGCAGCAAATCATTCATGGTAGACGGTCGTCTGGATACGATCCTGCAGCGAATCAAGCCGGGGGACTTCTTCTTCATTTCCTTTGGTCATAACGACGCTAGTGCAGGGATACCGGACCGGTATGCATCACCGGAGGATTATAAGGTCTACTTAACTCGTTATGTAAACGGTACCAAACAGCGCGGCGCTACACCAGTATTGCTCACTCCGGTTGGACGCAGAGACTTCAATACGGTGACTCAGGAGTTCAACGTCAGCTTCCCGGCATACGTGCAGGCTGCCAAAGAAGTGGCAGAAGAGCTTGACGTGCCGCTGATTGATCTGAGCAAGTTAAGTATTGCGTACTACGACAAAATTGGTAATACAGCTACGGAAAAAGTATTCCTATATGCTAATCCGGGTGAATATCCAAAATACCCGAATGGAATCAACGATAATACCCATTTCAGCAGCTATGGTGCACAGAAAATTGCCGGACTCGTTGCTGGTGCAGTCAAAGACATGGAGCTGAGCATTTCATCACTGGTCATCGACCCGGATATTACCGAGCCAGAACCAGAGCCGGAAACCCAGCTCTATGAGGAGGATTTTGAAGGCGACGCTTCGGGCTACCAGTATGCGATGGTCAATGCCACGGGTATTGCAGGAACCATGACAGGAACCGTTGTTGAACAGTCCGGAAATAAGGTACTGTCCGTCGCTGGTTCCGGATCGGGCAATCGGGCCAAGGTATTCCGTCTGTTTGATGCCGTAAACGGCGATCAGGTGAACGTGAACTTTGACTGGCAATCCGGTAATGTGAGCGCATACCCATCAGAAGGTCATCTCACGGTCCAGGATTCTAACGAAAATGCCCTTTTCACGCTGTTTACGAAAACCGGAAGCACCAAAATTCATTATTTTGTCGGTGCATATAATCCGGACTACGGCACAGGGGATACGGCCATACCTGAAGGGGGAACGGCTACAGATATTTCCAAGAACCAGTGGGTCAATGTGGATGCTACCGTTAATTTTGCCGAGAAAACACTTGATCTGACATTAACGAACATAGCGGATCCGACAGTTACCCAAACGATTGCAGATATCTCGCTGAGTTCCGGTGCATATGCGGACAACGTCAGATCCATGCGCTTCCTGGGAACAAGAAAAGGCGGTGGAGGCACGTTGAACTGGACTACCCAGATCGACAACGTGCGAATTGAAGGCACTCAGCTCTCTTCGGAGGGTGGCGATCAGACTGCATTGATCGCTCTGTACGATGAGATCAAAACAATTGATCTGTCGGAATACACAGATGCATCGAAAGCCGTGTTGAACCGGGCTTTGGCAGCAGCGGAAGCTATATTCAATACGGGAGCCACTCAGGCTCAAGTTGACCATGCGTTTAACATGTTAACTGTTGCGAAGGATTCATTAACAAGTGCACCGAGCGAAGAGATAAGTGAATACAAATTTGACTTTGGTTCTGGCGATGCAGCCGACGGATACATCAAAGTAGATGCCAAAAGAGCGTACATCGAAGGCAACGGGTACGGATTTGCTGATACTGCGCTAACCAAAGATGAAAACCGGGAGACCGGGGATGCACTCAAAAAGGATTTCACACGGGTAAACGGCACCTCATTCCTGGTGGAGATGGAGCCAGCCAATTACCGGGTAACGATGACCATCGGGGATGCGGAGGAATCGACCAGCGCAAATGTTGTTGTAGAGCAGATGACAAAGCTGCCGCTCACAACCATTGCCAAGGGCGAATTCAAAGAAATTACGTACGACATTGCCCTGATTGATGGAGTCTTTAACTTCAACTTCACCGGAAATGCACCGAAGATCAATGCGTTGAAGCTGGAGCGTCTGCCAGATCACAGTGCAAGTGATAAACCTGTTATTTATTTGGCCAGCGATTCCACTGTGGCTAATTACGCGGAAAACTATCGTCCGCAAGCAGGCTGGGGAGAAACATTGGGTGGATTTTTTGATCCAAATGAAGTCAGTATTGATAACCGGGCAGTTGGAGGTTTGAGCAGCAAAACCTTCCTGGTCGGCGGATATCTCAACGATATTTTACTCGACATTCAAGAAGGCGATTATCTGTTCATGCAGTGGTCGCATAATGATTCCACACCTTCACGTCCAGAGCGTTATCTTACACCACAGCAATTTAAGGTATATCTAAAAGAATACATTAACGGTGCTCTTCAAAGAGGGGCAATTCCGGTTCTGGTCACACCAGTGAATCGTCGTGATTTTACCGGAGAAGTGCTGAACAAAAGCTTCCCGGAATACGTACAGGCGATGAAAGAAACGGCGCAGGAAACGGAAACACTTATCATCGATCTGAACCAAGCCAGTTGGGAGCATTTCCAGGAGCTTGGTACAGAAGGAACCAAATCGATATTCATGTGGGTAGGTACAACCGAGGACAACACACATTTGCAAATGAACGGTGCAATCAAGGTGTCTGAACTGGTGGCACGACTTGTAAAGGAATTGAATATTCCGCTATCTGATTTTGTTACGTTGGAAGGAGAAACTCCGGAGCAGAAGGCCCCGCATACTACGGCAACTGTGGAAGGGGAATTACAGAACGGCTGGTATACTTCACCGGCACAAGTAACCTTCACAGCAAGCGATGAAGATTCCGAGATCGAAGGGACCTATTATCAAATCAATGGTGGCGAAACGGTGAGTGGCACACAGTTGACCCTGACTGAAGAAGGTACACATACCATCACCTACTGGAGCGTCGATGTTGACGGGAACAAAGAGAGCGAACAATCTTTGTCCATATCCATTGATCTCGTACCTCCAACCATTGAAATTCATGGTCAGACCGAATACACCATTGATCAGCATGTGGAAATTGGCTATACAGCCTCCGATTCGGTATCCGGTGTGGGAGAACCGGAGGGTGTGCTTCTCGACACTCCTGCGTATACACTGGAACCCGGTCTGAACCAAGTTACGGCAACGGTCTCTGATTTGGCTGGCTGGGAACAGACGGTAGAATATAGTTTTGGCGTTATTGCCACATTCGACAGCCTGATCAATCTGACCAAGACCTTTGCTGATGAATCGATCGATCCTAATGCTGGTGTTCTTGCTGATCAGCTCACAAACACGTTACAGCAGGCCAAACAGGCAGCAAACGATCGTGAAGGAGCAAAAGCGCGTCAATTGCTTGCATCCTACGGTAATGACGTTCAAGCAGCTAGAGGAACCGTATTTACGGATGAGCAGGCAAGTGTTCTGATTAAGTGGGAGGAATGGCTCCATCAGACAACGCCACTAGCAAACGGTGCCCCTGGCACTCCGGTGTTATCTGATAATAACGGTTACGACACGGGGCTCAAAGACGGAGACTATACAATCACGATGAATCTGTGGTGGGGGAATAACGGTAATCAGTTCAAGCTATATGAGAATGGTGAATTGATTAAGGAAATTTCTCTGGTCGATCAATCCCCGTCCGCCCAATCTGTTCAAGTTGATATTACTGGAAAGAAAAATGGCACCTATATCTATACTGGAGAATTGATCAATGCACTGGGTTCAACCATGAGTGTTCCACTGACAGTCATCGTCACGGATGCTTCCCCGGGGCAAGCCGTTCTGTCGAACGACAACTGGGACGGTGACGGCAACTATAATGTCACCATGAATCTGTGGTGGGGAACAAACGCAACCGAATACGAACTTTACGAAAATGGTGTATTGATTGACACACAATCGCTGCAATCACATTCGCCTGGTGTACAGTCTGCGGTTACCTCAATCTCTGGAAGGGCACCTGGAATCTACGAGTATGAAGCTGTACTTCGTAATTCTTCAGGGGAAACCAGATCACACAAATTAAATGTGACGGTACGAGAGTAGACTGAAATGTGTGAGCATTCCATTAACAAGAAGTGATTACAACTGAAGTAAGGTACGCATATAAAAGTGCTATTCCTCATTATTTTGAGGAGTAGCACTTTTTATATGCGCACAGTATGAAAGCGTTTGACTTATTTGAATATCAATCTATAATGATGAAAGGAAATTGGACTTGGACAGGATACAGACAGCCTGTCCGCTTGAATGTATATTCAGAGCAAGCTTCCATACGCAGGAGGCTTGCTGTTTCATTTTCAGAAGGAGAATAGGTTCCCATGACACTTAAAAAAAGAATATTTTTACTGTTCTTTCTCAGTGCGTTTATCCCCTTTATCAGTATATTTGCAATTTCTTATTATACGATCGACTCCATTTTCGCAAATAAGATCGATGATGGTATCCGCAGCAATTTACAACAGGTGACATCCTCATTGGAGAATTCCATCACCAATCTGAATCATGTGACGCAACAATTATCTTACAGGGGTACTTTAGGCAAAAGAATGGATGAATTCTTGAATCCGTCCTCCGATATCTTCGAACTGATTGAGGCCAGGGACGAAATAAAGAACGAGTTAAGTGTTGTCACCTTCACCAATCCTAATATCGGATTAACCCTGTATTACTTTCAAAAAGAAGGTACTACTCAGTTCGGCAACTTTCCAATCAAGGATCGTTTCTCTCCTGAGTCTCTGCCTGTGCTCTTCCAAACCTATGGCATTAAGTACTATGGCCCCCATATGAGTATGAACCGATTCGATGATCAACTCGTTCTGTCTGCTATGCGAAAAGTACAACTTTCCGAGAGGAACGACGTGTTCATTTACGTAGAATCAGGCTTTCGCCTCACACAGGATAACTTGGGCTACAATCAATACAACGGCGCATTGTCTCATCTCATCCTGGATGGTGAGGGAAACATTGTGTACAGTGAAATACCGGAAGCCATGAAGGTAGGGGAGAATTTCTCCAGCTTAACAGTAGATCCTGCCAAAGACGGGATATCCCGCGGGTATCACTGGTTCAAGGAGGATTCCTCACAGAAATGGAGTGTCGTATCGGTCATTTCGCAGTCTCAATATCAACAGGAGAAAAACCAGTGGTTGCTTCAAATTTTGCTGGTCGCTTTATTTTTCCTCGGCTTTACCGTGTTTCTCGCTTGGCTTCTGTGGAAGATGGTCTACAAACCACTCGGTCTGTTTCATTCGGAGATCAATGGAATGTCCAAGAATCCACAAACAAAAGGGAGCCGAGCTCGCACTCAGATTCCCGAATTTGATTTTCTGTTGGGTGAATTTTCGAATATGCAGCATCAGATTGGTGACCTCTTCAAGGAAGTTCAGCAGAAAGAGAAGATTCGTGCAGACCTGGAAGTGGAAAAACTGCTCTATCAGATCAACCCGCACTTTCTAATGAATACGCTCGATACGGTGCACTGGCTGGCCGTCATGAACGGACAAGGAGAGATCGACAAGCTGGTGCAGTCATTGAATAAGCTGCTCTATTACAATCTAGGCAAATTAGGGCAAGTATCCACCATGGAAGAGGAGATCGATGCCCTAAGACAGTATCTAATTTTGCAGCAAATTCGCTATGACTTTGAATTTGACGTCCGCATTACTGCAGATGAACAAGTGCTTCAAATTCCTGTGCCCCGCTTTATTCTGCAACCGCTGGTTGAAAATTCGTTATATCATGGATTGAGTGACGAAGGTTTTATTCAGATTGAAGTGACATGCACTTCAACGTTGAACATTATGATACAAGATAATGGTGCAGGTATGACTGAGGAAACCATTCATAATCTGCTGAACAATCGTGAAGCTGAACAACAAAAAGTAGGGATGGGCATCGGACTTAATTACGTTCACCGCATGTTGAAAGCACAGTACGGGGACCAAGCACAACTGGTGATCGAGAGTGAATTGGGAACAGGGACAAGCATACTGCTCGTATTGCCTATTAAAGGAGAAGATATCTCGGCATGATTAAGGTATTGATTGTAGATGATGATAAGCTGGTACGCAAAGGTATTAGCTCTGCGATGCCATGGGACGAGTTCGACATGGAGGTTGTAGGAGAAGCAAGCAACGGGTTGAAAGCACTGGATTTTCTGAAAACCCAACCGGTCGATCTGATGCTAACGGATCTTGCGATGCCCGTCATGTCAGGGATCGAACTGATGCGAGCTGCAAGGCAGCTCTATCCTGAACTTCATATCGTTGTGTTAACACTGCATCAGGATTTCGATTATATCCAGGAAGCGCTAAGACTCGGAGCCATCGATTATATAGCCAAAGTGCAGCTGGAGAAAGAGCAATTCGAACATGTTCTGCAACGGATTCATACAAGAATTAACGGGTTGACAAGCACGATAAGAAAGATGCCTGCACAGAATGAAATCAATTTCCATTATCGAAATGTGTATGCTCTTGTTTCACAAGATCGGAAATCAGAGCATAAATGGCCAATGGAGCTAACTGCGCATGAAGATGAGATAAGATGGGAGGTTGAGCGTCATAGCTGCATGTGGGCTGCACCCCCGT
This sequence comes from Paenibacillus xylanexedens, assembly GCF_001908275.1. Classification (NCBI taxonomy): domain Bacteria; kingdom Bacillati; phylum Bacillota; class Bacilli; order Caryophanales; family Paenibacillaceae; genus Paenibacillus; species Paenibacillus xylanexedens. The sequence goes on from NZ_CP018620.1 coordinate 4,440,027, forward strand.
CCGAAGAGGATCAACTATTTCATCAATTGAGAGAATCCCTGCATCAAGTTCCCCAGTGTACGTTGTTGGTTTTATCTGATGTACAAGAGCTAACATGGTCGCAAATCAAAAACTGGATTATGAATTATACAGAGACGTCTTTATTCTATGTTTACAACCCCAATAACCAAGTCATTGCCGTTTCCATGAATGAAGAAGACACATGTTCAAATGAACCACAGGATGAGGACCTTGACCGGATTAAACAAATTTGGTTCCAAACCCCATGGACCCACCATGACAGTTACTACAATCAACTCATTGACCAGTTTATATCCTTACGATTACATAAAGGTCAGTTGATGGGATTGCTGTACTCAATCGTGATGGAATGGAACCACCTTTTTGCCCAAACTACGCTTGGAAGAATCGCGATGATCCATTCTTTCGAGTCTTGGTACGAGGTTGAAGAATGGATCAAACAGACTGCTGCAAGCATTCGCAAGGCTGATGAACAGACTTCGTACTCACAGGAAATCATCGATGCCGTGAAAAAAGCAGTGATGATCGTGCAGCAGGATTTGGAACAGGCCTATACAGCTTTAGGTCTCTCCCAACAACTCAACATCAGCCGAAGTTATTTCAGTCAATGTTTCAAAGATTTGATGGGGAAAACCTTTAATGAGTACTCCCGCTTCATCCGGGTAGAGAAATCCAAAGAGTACTTGCTCAATACGAATAATACGATTTTCTGGATTGCGGAGCGAGTGGGTTATTCGGATGAAAAATATTTCAGTCGGATTTTCCGCGAACTGACAGGTCTTCTGCCAAGCGAATATCGGCAGCTAGGTAGAGGGAATAAATAGCCGACAGTCTCCTGTTTTAGGAGCTGCCGGCTTTTGTTTTTTGATCGAGAAGAGGGGTAGATAGACAAATGTTGGTCAGTAGGTAGGGTAAATGATCACAAGTTAACCATACTTCATCATACGGACTGAAAACTGTAACCATTTCTCTATCCAAACGGACGTGTAATCCCTATCTCGATGGGCCTTCACTTCATTTTATAATGAAAGCGTAAACAAATATATTGAACATCAGAATAAAGGGGAATCGAACTAGATGAGAACAAAATGGTCTATAAAAAGCAAACGGGTGACAAAGCGTCTGGCCGTGCTGTCCATGTCCGCCTTGATGGTTGCAGCCCTAGCGGCATGTGGAGACTCTTCCAATCCTCCTACTGCAGAGGAAGCAGGCAAATATGAGGTAACGCCTGGAGATCCGTTCAGTGCCTATAAAGACGAAATCACCGTAACCATGGGACGGGTAACCACAGCCAACCCAAAACTGCCGGCTGGTGATACCTATGAGAACAACGCATATACTCGGCTGGTCAAAGACACGTTTAACGCTCAGATTACAGATCAATTTGAAGCCAATGGTGAAGATTATAGCCGTCAAGTTTCGCTCGCTATCGCATCCGGGGAATTACCTGATATGATGCGTGTTGATTCCAAAGATGAACTGAAAGAGCTGGTGGATAACGATCTGATTGAGGATCTGACATCCATTTACGATCAATATGCCACGGATAATATCAAGCAGATGTACGATTCCTATGATGGACGTGCATTAGACAATGCAACGATTGATGGACGTTTGATGGGCCTTCCGGCGACTTCCCTGGATTCCGCACCAACAATGGTTTGGGTCCGTCAAGATTGGCTGGATCTGCTGGGGATTCAACTCGATGCAGACGGAGACGGCGCCATTTCGCTGAATGAAGTGGAGCAAACAGCGCTGGAATTCCTGAAAAGAGATCCTGGCCAATCCGGGAACCCGGTAGGTATTCCATTTGTGAACACGATGAACACAACAGATTACAATGGCTCTGCTTATACGATGCTGGGAGTAGCCTCAACCGAGGGAGCCTTCCCGCAATATTGGATGAATGGTGAAGACGGCAAAATCGTGTATGGTTCTACGACAGAAGAAACGAAAAAAATGCTGGGCACCATGGCGGATTGGTTCAAGAATGGCATCATTGACCCGCAATTTGGAACCCGCACGTTTGACGATATTACCGCACTCTACGCCAATGGCCAAAGCGGCATCGCCTTTGGACCGTGGCATATCCCTGACTGGGGACTGATCAGTGCGAAACAGATGGATAAAAATGCGAAATTCTCGGCTTATACGCTAGAGGATGCAAACGGCAAGGTCAACGTGGCGCATGCCAACCCATCCAATCAGTTTATCGTGGTGAGAAAGGGATATGAACACCCTGAACTGGCCGTTAAGATTCTTAACCTGTTCTACGATAAACTGGCTAATGATAAAGATGCCGCAACAACCATGCCGGAAGCTGCCAAATATCAGGAGACCGGGGTAGACGGTTCAACGAGACCGTTTAATATCGAAGTCAATTCGGCTACATCGCTACTGGATGATTACTCTGACGTTGTTCGCGGGATTAAAGGAGAGATCAGCCTGGATGAGGTTCGCACAACCGAATCGAAGAACAATATCGGAAGCATCAAAACCTATTTGAGCGACATGGATACGGATGATGTGACTGCTTGGTCAAAATATCATTCGCGGATCAACGGTGTTGGACTGATCGACAAACTGACACAAGAAAACAAATTTGTATGGATGACACCTGCTTTCTCTGGCACTACACCAAGCATGAAACAGACGTGGGCCAATCTGACAAAGTTGGAGCAGGAGTCGTTTATCAAAATCGTAACGGGCTCAGAACCGCTCGATTATTTCGATACATTTGTGAGCAACTGGAAGAAACAGGGTGGTGATCAAGTCATTCAGGAAATTGAAGACGAGATCGCATCGAAAAATAAACATCCATGAACAGTAGCAGGGCTGCGATACGCAGCCTTTCTTCAGAAAAGGGGTTCATCCATGAAACAGGGGAAATGGAAAGCGAGAGGGCGGCTCGGCCCAGGTGCCATGTACCATATGATGATGCTTCCGGGCATTTTGTTTTTGCTTGTATTCAGCTATGTTCCAATGGTCGGCATCATTACGGCGTTCCAGGATTATATACCGGCTAAGGGCATGTTCGGCTCCGAATTTGTAGGCCTGAAGCATTTTATGTATATGTTCAAGCTTCCGGATATCGCGCAGGTCGTCAGCAATACGTTGGTGATTGCGATTGGCAAGATTCTGCTCGGAACGATGATGGCCATCATTTTTTCCGTTTTATTAAATGAAATTCGTATTAAATACGTTAAAAAATCTGTGCAGACGATTGTTTATCTGCCACACTTTCTATCCTGGGTTGTACTGGCATCCGTTGTTGTCAACATGTTCAGTTTGGATGGCATTGTGAATCAAATGTTGGCTTTCTTTGGCCTCGAAAATATTAATTTCCTTGGCAGCAACACCTGGTTCCAGCCACTGATTATAGGAACAGACGTATGGAAAGAGTTTGGTTACAGTTCCATCGTCTATCTGGCTGCGATTACATCGATTGATCCCGGTCTGTATGAAGCCGCAGGAATGGATGGAGCCAGTTGGTGGAGAAAAGTCTGGCATATTACGCTGCCGGGCATGCTCCCTATCATTCTGCTCATGGGCGTAATGAGCTTGACCAACATTTTGAGCGCCGGTTTCGATCAAGTCTATAATCTGTATAACCCGGTTGTTTATGAGTCTGGCGACATTCTGGATACTTATGTCTATCGGATCGGTCTCGTTGGGCGACAGTATAGCTTCGGTACAGCTGTTGGTTTGTTCAAGTCCGTAATCGGTATTGTTTTGCTCATGTCTGCCAACCAGTTGGCCAAAAAATATACGGATCGAAAAATATTCTAAGGAGGCCAAACCTGTGTCCTATTCTGCAAACTTAAAAGATCGAATTGGCCGGTTTGTCATCTATGCCATCGTTCTCATGCTGGCATTGGTCTGCCTTCTTCCGTTATGGAATATCGTTGCCATTTCATTCAGCAGCAGCGAGGCGGTATCCGCCAACGCAGTAGGTCTCGTTCCAGTTAATTTCACAACAGCAGCGTATACCAAAATTATCGAAGATGCACAGTTCTGGCGTTCCTTTGGCATATCTGTTCTACGTGTCGCACTTACCCTTGTGCTTAACATGATTTTGATTATTTTGATGGCTTATCCGCTATCCAAATCGAAAAGGGACTTCAAAGGCAGAAACATTTATATGAATATCATGATTTTTGCCATGTTGTTCAGCGGAGGCATGATTCCGAGTTACCTGCTGATCAAAAACCTGGATATGCTGAATACGATATGGGCACTCGTTCTGCCAGGCGCTGTCCCCATATTCAGTGTCATTCTCGTGATGAATTTCTTCTCCGCTGTACCTAAAGCGCTTGAAGAAGCAGCATTCATCGATGGGGCCAATCCGCTCCAGGTCTTGTTCAAAGTGTATGTTCCCGTATCCATTCCTGCACTGGCGACAGTCGCCTTATTCAGTATCGTGGGTACGTGGAATGACTTTTTCGGCGGGTTGATCTATATGACCAAAGTGAGTAATTATCCGCTAATGACCTATATTCAGTCCCTTAACGTGAATATTGCTGATTTGCTTCAAGCGGGCACAAATTCCAGCGAACTCAGTAACCTGACTGAAATTTCGAATAAAAACCTGAACGCAGCCAAAATCGTAGTTGCTGTTATCCCGCTATTGCTGATTTACCCGCTGCTGCAAAAATACTTTGTGACTGGCATTGTCGTAGGATCGGTCAAAGAATAGCCTTAGAAAGGTTGAATGGAACATGGAAAATAAAAAATGGTGGAAAGAAACCGTTGTATATCAGATATATCCACGCAGCTTTCAAGATCGTAACGGTGATGGAATCGGAGACTTGGAGGGCATTGTGTCCCGATTGGATTATTTGCAGGAACTCGGCATTGGTGCGATCTGGTTATCACCCGTTTGCAAGTCTCCTCAAGATGATTACGGATATGATATTTCAGATTATCAGGACATCGATCCGATGTTTGGGTCTTTGGAAGATATGGAAACATTAATTCTTGAAGCCAAGAAACGAGACATTCGGATCATCATGGATTTGGTGTTGAACCATACATCGGATGAACACCCCTGGTTTCTAGAAGCCAAAAAAGGTAAAGATAATCCGTACCATGACTACTACATCTGGAGAGATGGCGTTGATGGAACGCCCCCAAACGACTTGGGGTCCACCTTCGGTGGTTCAGCCTGGGAATGGGTGCCTGAGATCGGGCAATATTATTTGCATCTATTTTCCGTAAAACAGCCCGATCTCAACTGGGAAAACCCCAAAGTCCGGCAGGAGATATATAACATGATTAATTGGTGGATCGACAAGGGTGTGGGTGGTTTTCGCCTTGACGTAATCGACTTAATCGGTAAAGAACCGGATTTGAAGATTACGGGAAACGGACCTAATCTGCATCAATATATCAGGGAACTGAGCAAGGAGACGTTTCAAAAAGCAGAAGACCTGCTAACCGTTGGAGAAACATGGGGCGCCACTCCGGAAATCGCCAAACTGTACAGTAATCCAGACGGAAGTGAGTTTTCAATGGTCTTCCAATTTGAACACATCAGCTTGGATGAACAGGAAGGCAAAGGAAAGTGGGATCTTAAACCTTTGGATGTGATGGCATTAAAAACAGTGCTGTCCAAGTGGCAAACTGAGCTCAAAGGTGATGCCTGGAACAGTCTGTTCTGGAACAACCATGACTTGCCTCGTATCGTTTCACGTTGGGGAAATGATGGAGAATTCAGAGTTGAATCGGCTAAAATGTTGGCTACCCTTCTTCATGGCATGCAAGGTACGCCTTACATATATCAGGGCGAAGAGCTGGGTATGACGAATATTCAATATTCGATCGAGGATTATCGGGATATTGAGTTGCTTAACTTTTATAAGGAAAGAATGGATAAAGGTTATCCTGAACAAAGCGTGATGGAGTCGATCTACGCCAAGGGCCGCGATAATGCACGCACACCTATGCAATGGGATACTTCCGATAACTCGGGTTTTACACAAGGGGAACCTTGGATTAAGGTGAATCCAAATTATAAGCATATCCATGCCGAGGAAAGTTTGAATAATCCCGAATCCATATTTCATTATTACCGGAAGTTAATCCAATTACGAAAAGATCACGAAGTCATCGTATATGGTGATTATGAGCTGATCTTTCCAGAGAACCCCGACGTGTTTGCATATACCCGAACGCTGAATGGTACGACAATTCTTGTGGTATGCAATTTCCAGGGATATACGACAGAACTTTCGCTTCAGGAGCAATTGACAGAGACGAATCAGCTACTGATATCCAATTATACAGGCGAACTATTGAAGAACAAATTACGTCCATATGAAGCAAGAATGTACCTTATCCATAATTAAAGCATAATACGTTATATAATGTTCAGTTCTCAAGAAAGAAGGATTATATTCAATGAAAAGAGTATGGTGGAAAGAAGCAGTAGCTTATCAAATCTATCCGAGAAGTTTTATGGATTCCAACGGAGATGGAGTTGGTGACATCCAGGGGATCATATCTAAACTGGATTATATTCAAGATCTCGGTATTGATCTGATATGGATCTGTCCAATGTATAAGTCCCCTAACGACGATAATGGTTATGACATCAGCGATTACTGTTCCATTATGGATGAATTCGGCACGATGGCGGACTTTGATCAATTACTGAATGAAGTTCATCTTCGCGGCATGAAACTCATTATGGACTTGGTGATCAATCATACAAGTGACGAACACCCGTGGTTTATTGAATCCAGAGCTTCACTGGATAACCCCAAACGAGATTGGTACATCTGGAGAGATGGGAAGAATGGAGAGGAACCAAATAACTGGGAGAGCATCTTTGGCGGTTCTGCTTGGGAATATGATGAAGTCTCCGGACAATACTATCTCCATCTGTTCTCCAAGAAACAACCAGACTTGAATTGGGCAAATCAGGAAGTTCGGAAATCCATATATGAAATGATGAACTGGTGGCTAGATAAAGGGATTGATGGTTTCCGTGTGGATGCAATCAGCCATATTCACAAAGAAGAGGGTCTCTTGGATATGCCAATCCGAGAAGGCGTCAAGTACGTCTCTTCATTTGAAAAGCATATGAATGTCAAGGGAATCCAGAGTTATCTGCAAGAAATGAAAGAGAATACATTATCCAGATATGACGTCGTGACTGTTGGGGAAGCAAATGGAGTTAAGGTCGAGGACCAAGAAGATCTGCTGGATTGGATCTGTGAAGTCAGAGGGAAATTTAATATGGTCTTTCAATTCGAACACCTGGATCTTTGGAAAAATAGCACAGACAGGCAACTGGATGTTCCCAAATTGAAAAACGTCTTGACGAAGTGGCAAAAATCACTGGAAGGCGTCGGCTGGAATGCTTTATTTATTGAAAATCACGATCAGCCTCGCAAAGTTTCATCTTGGGGAAATGATACGGAGTATTGGTATGAAAGTGCCACAGCACTTGGAGCCATGTACTTTTTCATGCAAGGCACTCCATTCATATATCAGGGGCAAGAGATAGGCATGACAAACGTGGCTTACCCTTCGATAGAGGATTATAACGACATAGCCGATCGGAATTTATATCAGATCAAACGCGAAGAGGGGATGTCGCATGAGGAGATCATGAACATCATCTGGGCTTCGAGTCGCGATAACTCCAGAACGCCGATGCAATGGTCTTCGGCCAAAGAGGCCGGGTTTACCAGCGGTACGCCATGGCTGAAGGTGAATGATAATTACATCCATATTAATGTAGAGAAACAACTCCAGGAACCAGGTTCCATCCTTCACTTTTATAAAAAAATGATTCAGCTGCGAAAAGAGCACGATACGTTGACTTATGGTATTTATGAGCTTCTTATGCCGGATCATCCGAGTATATATGCATATACACGTACACTGGCAGACGAACAGGTGCTGGTAGTAATCAACCTTACTGAACACATCGTGGAGCTTGAGGAAGATGAGCTTGGCCTCAACTTTTCAGAGATCTGGCTTACCAACTATGAGAATGGCTTGCTGCCACTGGTGTTGCGACCGTTCGAAACCATGGTTGGTTTAAGCGATAAAGTATAAGTAGGATACGTAAAAAGGCGTCTATATCATGGTCTGAATGATATAGACGCCTTTTATTGTTGTGTAACCATATAAAATCAGCTGCGAATATTCGCTTTATTGATGGAGAACATCCGCGTATTCAGAGATACGTTCGAAACGTCCCTTGGCAAACGGGCATAAAGGTAAAATTTTAATACCGTTTTCCCGCGCGTGTTCCACCATCGCTTTGATAAGTTCATCGCCAAGCCCTTGTCCTCGGTAAGCATTTTCCACCAAAGTGTGATCAATGATGTATAGCTCTGGACTCGAGATTACATAGGTCATCACCGCAGCAATGTCACCGTTATCTTGAATAAGGAATCTTTTATTGGCAGGTTCATGTTCTACGTTATGCATGTTCATCCTCTTTCTTTGTTAAGTATTCATCGTTCAGAAGCTTATACGTCAATGCTCCGCTTGGACATGTGTCAATATGCCGGGCAATGGCCTCCGAAGTGTCACCATCAGGATCAACCCAAGGACGCTTGCTCAAATCAAAAACAGCAGGGAGGCCCTTTACGCAAATACCGGAATGAATGCAGACATCCGAATTAAACATAACCTCGATATCTTTACCGTAGTATAACTTCTCTTTACTCATAATTCCTCACATCTTTCACTGTTGAGTTTGAGATTGTTTACAGATCGATATCCCAATCATCCATGGTAAGTCATGTCTGCCAGGCTCTTAATGTCCGAATTATAAATGAGGAATCGTTAATAAGTCAACGTGATATAGGACAAGAACACGGTCATTCTATGTGCTGATCATAACCCTGAGTCCTCCGAAAAATTAACGCTCCAAGAAAGTTATATTCTGGCGATTCTAAGTTGTCATCTAACAACACCCTTAGTGAGATTGGGAACTTATTTAGTGACTTCGATCTGAAATTGATCGGAATATGATTTGAGGTTGCCTGCAAGACCGGCGAGTTCCCCGGAGATGTTCGACAGTTCGCTTGCCGATCGCTGCTGCTCCACAGCACTAGCCGTGACTTCTTCGGCCATGGCTGAAGTTTCCTCGGTTGCGGAAGCAATATAACTGAGATTCTGTTCCAACTCCTGACGAATAGAGTGCATATCCATCGTCCGGCTGTCTAAACTCTGAGCCAACTCATGCACTTCGGTCGATAAGCGGCTAACCTGTCCAAATGCCTGGAGACAATCAGCGATTTGTTTCTCCTGTTCCTTAACAGCTACCATATTCGCATCAAAATGATTGCCCATCCGATGTATCTCTTGAACAAATGAACCCAGGATCTCATCAATCTCCTGGATCGAACGTTCGGATTGTTGAGCGAGCTGTCCCATTTCACCTGCAACGACTGCAAAGCCTTTACCCGCTTCTCCAGCTCGGGCCGCTTCAATTGAAGCATTCAGGGATAGAATTTGAGTTTGTTTTAAAATGTTGTGAATTTGACCGCTAATAGAGGAGGCGAGTTCGGATTGAGTCGTCAGAGACCTGGAAATATCCTGTTGATGCTCAACACGCTTGGCATTCTCTCGACCCTTCTCAAGCAGAACCTCATGTTCACGTGTAACTTGTACTTGAACAGAAGATAGCTGCTCTGAAGTATAAGTAAACTGTTTCACATATGAACCTACTTCATCCATTATTTTGCCGAGACTCTCTGAATGCTGGACGGAATGTTCTGTCTCTTCAGCCTGTTTCATTGAACCTATGGCAATCTCCTCAATTGCTCTGGAAAGTTCTTCGCTCTGACGCTGGTTTGTCTGAGCGGTTTCCGAAATATCTTTTGATGACTGCTGTAACGTATTTGATCCTTGCTGTATTCCCATCAGAATGTTCGTCAATTGGGCAACCATGATGTTAATCAAATCACTGATGTCACCGAGTTGATCATTGGACATATGTGTGGATACGACTGTAAGATTCCCATCAGCAACCTGTTCGAGGCTTGACTTAATATCGCGTACTTGTCTGAGAATGCCTCTAACTACGAATAACATCATGACCAAAGAAAGAATCAGTACAACCATAAAAATCGGGATAATCGTCTGATAAGCATTATTCACAGATGTCGCGGAGACTTGATTCACTGCTTCAGCAGAAATATCAATGCCCAGATAGCCAATGACAGTACCTTGCGAATCCTTGATTGGTGTAAAGGAGGACAATAGCTGGCCCCAGGTTGGATCGTCTACAATGCCTGTTGTGACGACTTCACCGCGTAATAAACGTTCCTGAATCTGGGGATTAAATTCCATTGCAGTTCCGTAAGGGCTATATTCCGTATCGTCCCAATTCGCTCCATCTACGGTGTAGATCCACCCGTCCGAAGTTTTGTTATACATATAAACATACAAGGCTCCCGATTGAAGCCTAACTTTAACGAGTTCGTCCCTAAGACTTTTATATTCGTTGCTCTCCTCTGAAGCAGTAGAAGATAATGTCTTAATTAATTCCGACTCCTGACCTAGTTGAGAGGCGGTATTCACAGCCAGCTTCTGATTGTTATGCTGCATGGTCATTAATGATGCATTTTCACTGGAGTCGATGGTGCTCCATATGATTAGACCGCCCATGGCCAGTAGCGGAACCAGAATAATCAAATACAGTTTAAACCTTAAATCCATCTTTTTTTTGCGAGTCTGTCTCACGTTCGGTTCCCCCTTGGATGTAATAAAGAAAATATGGTTATTTGTATAACCCCATACTATTTATCGTAAAATTGAAGAGGGAAATGAAGACTAACACTAAATTTGTATATACATATACGTATACGCAGGAGAATATGATCATTTGTGGTGCAAGTGCACCAAACCGAATGTAGAAGTTACGTCTTGCATCAAGAAACGTTGTCATTAACCAAAAAAGCTCCACCAGCTTTATGCCAGTGGAACGCTTAATTTTCTCTAAGATATTCTGTTCAATATACAAACCTACTCATGGATGTTCATTGCAGAAACGGTCGATATAATCTGAACATTGCCCCGGCTCATCTTCCATTACGAAATGACCAGCTTTGGGAATGACATGTAGGCAGGCATGGGGAATATCCTGGACAAGCCTCTTTGCATAAGCGAGGGGCTGCCATTCATCTTCCTCGCCCCATAAAATTTGAATGGGAACCTTCAGCTTGGGTAAATCTGTTCCATAGGATTCAGTATATTTTGCATTATAGTGAGCTACCTGATGGGAGAAAAAAGAGGCTTTCCCCAGTGAACCTGCATGGGGTTCCAGATATGCATCCAGTGTATCGCCAGTCATAAGCTCTTTATTATACACTGCCATGGGTAATTGTTTCTTTAGCATGTTATCAAAATCAGTACGAGACATTCGTTCAACCTGTTCAAGCTGTTCTTCGATAATTTTCTTCCAGGTTGGTGAGGGCCACGAATCATAGCTGGGCATGTTGAGTAACGTAAGCGATTGTACACGCTCAGGTTGTTCCTGAGCCAGTTGGAGGCCAACAATTCCACCTAGATCGTGGGCTGCGACATGTAAACGATCCATTCCGAGTTCGTCTAAAAGTTGACTAAAAAGCGTATATTGTGCTGCCACAGAAGTATCTGCTTCGAGTGGTCTTTCGGATGCTCCATATCCAAGAAGGTCATGAACGTAGACTTTGTACCCTTTTTGAACCAGGGAGGGTATTACTTTTCTCCATTCATAACTATAAGAGGGTGTTCCGTGAAGGAGCCATATGGGAGAGCCTTCTCCATATTGTTCATAAGCGATTCGATATCCATTAATCAAGATGGATGACGTTGCTGCTGTTTGCATAGTGATTACTCCCTTCCATAAACGATTGAGATTAAAAATGAAATGGGCTCTTAATGAGCTACATTGAATATAAACGATTGCTTTCCATTAGTGAAATTGATAGTTTATATGTAAACGATCAGTTTTAATGATGTTAAAAAGAAGGGAGCCAATGATGGAAATACGTCATTTGGTCACATTTATTACAATTGTGGAACACGAGGGATTTACCAAAGCTGCTGAGCATCTTGGATACGCACAATCTACAATTACATTGCATATCAAGGCATTGGAAGAGGAGATTAACTATCCTTTATTTGATCGAATTGGTAAGCGGGTTATTTTAACGGAGACTGGGAAAACATTGTTGCCACATGCCCAAAAAATGCTTGATCTGTATCAGTTGATTAAAGAAGTGACTGCTGCACAAGGGGAATTAACGGGTAATATCGTGATCAGTATTGGGGAAACGTTATTGATCTATCGTTTTCCTCCTATTATTGAAGAGTTCAAAAAATTGCATCCCCATGTCAATATCGAATGGCACCAATTAGATTCCGTACATTATAAAGAGAATTTGATGCAAGGTAAAAGTGATATTTCCTTCATGTTGGGGACAGAGGTGCATGATCCCAATCTGTACAGTGAGAAATTGGCTGAGGAACCCATGATGCTGTTGTATCCCAATTCATTTGAGCTACAACGGGACATTGTGCGAAGCAATTTACTTTTTACCGAAAGAGGTTGCGGTTATCGCACATTGTTTGAACAATGCATTGAGGAGTATCAGATTGGGATTACTTCCAATATTGAATTCTGGAGTATTGAAGCTGTGAAACAGTCAATATTGAGCGGTATGGGTATATCTTTGTTACCTCGAATTACGGTAGAGAAGGAGCTGAAGGAAGAAAAACTTTCAGGTCAGCAGTACAAACAAAATCTAGCTACGCAGTTGCTGTATCCCAAAAACAAGTGGATCTCTCCCCAAGTAGAAGCATTTATTGAGATCGTTAGAAAGCATGCCTCCCTATGGTAGCTCATTTCAACTGTCCTTTATAGCCTACCACTGAACCGTTGGATTGCTTCCTCGGTCACCGGCGTGAAGAGATTAACCAGATTACCGTCAGGATCGCGAAACAGCACAGCACGATTCCCCCACGGCATTGTGGTAGGTTCCTTTACCCACTCATCGACAAACGGCTTCAAGCGCTCGTATTCAGCATCGACATCGTGGACGTGGAACTCAATAATGACAGTACGATTGTTGGCCGCCACAGCGGAACCAGTGCCAAACAGTTGCACCGTCTGGGAGTGGCCGATCGCTATAGTGCACGATGGCATAACGAGTTCGGCAAAGACAGGTGCATGGCGTTTTGCTGAAACACCCGTAATTTTCTCATAGAACTCGACGAGACGATCCACGTCATCAGTAATGATTCGCACAGAAGCAAAATTCACGAGATATCATCCTTCCTATAATAAGTAATACATTTTGGACCAAAAACACTTCGCATTTACTTTTACTCCTTTACAATTGCTTACTCCAACTATACAAAAACACTACTGACAACGGTATGTCAGTAGTGTTTTATGAAGTAACCACCGTCCACTAGCCATCATTCTATAGAACGTATTAGAGTTTCAAAGTGAGGGTAAGGGCTAAAAATCAATTGTACTTGGTGGTAAACAGTGTTACTCTAAAAGTCTGTGTTCGACAATATATTTAATATTAGCCACCAATTTAGTTATAAAGAAAGGTAACACTATGATAAAAGTTGAAAACCTATCCTTCTCATTTCCACAAAAGGAACTATATAAAAACATTTCATTTACGTTTGAAGAAGCACAACATTGTGCTTTTATCGGAACAAGCGGCAGTGGGAAAAGTACATTGATCGATATCCTGATGGATCCGGAACGATATTTGTTCGAGGGCAAGTTAGAGATAGACCCCGATTGCAGAATCGGGTATGTGAGTCAGTTTTTGCAAGTAGACAAAACAAAAGATATGACCGTTTTTGAATATATCGCAGAAGAATTCATCAAGATACAAGATGAAATTACAGCGATTTATGCGGAGATGGCCACCACATCGGATATGGATTCCCTGATGGAAAAGCTTCAATTGGCTTTGGATGCCTTCGAAGCGATGGATGGGGACAATTTCGAAAAAAACATCAATAAACAGTTAAACCTTGCCAACCTCATGAAGCTCAAAGATCTTAGTATATCCACAATAAGCGGTGGGGAATTCAAACTTATTCAAGTGATGAAGGAAATGCTGAATCGTCCAGACTTCATGATAATGGACGAACCTGATGTATTTTTAGACTTTGAAAACCTGAACGCGCTTAAAAAATTGATTAACACACACAAGGGAATGTTGCTGGTCGTTACGCACAACCGATATCTGTTGAACCATTGTTTCAACAAAATCATACACCTAGAAAACACAGAGCTCCAAGAGTTTGACGGGCGATATATCGATTACAACTTCTCACTGCTTCAGTCTAAGATCGAACTGCAAGAAATCGCGGTTGCTGAAGCTGAAGAAATTGAGAGATATGATCACATCATCGACAATCTTAGAGAGATCGCCACGTATAATTCGGAAGCCTCCAGAGGCAGAGCGTTAAAAGCCAGAGTCAAGTTTCAAGAGAGATTGGAAGCACGTCGAATAAAAGAGCCATTTGTCGATATCAAACAGCCGAATATCCGTTTTGGGATCGATAAGGAAATGGAAGACACCGTTGTGGTTAACGTCAATAATTATAGCGTTTCCTTTGACGAGTTGCTTTTGGAAAATGTGAACTTTGAGATCAAATCAACAGATAAAGTAGCCCTGATCGGTCCTAACGGTACCGGGAAAACGACTTTACTCCGAGAAATCTTAAAAAATAATCAGGATTCCATTGAAATAAATGCTGATGTTAAAGTGGCCTATTTATCTCAGGTTCAAGGCGAAATGCTAAAAGATTCGAATACCATCCTTAATGAATTCATTGATTCCGGCTTTCAAACGTATGATGAAATTAGATCGTATCTTCCAAACTATGGCTTTGAAGGAGAAATCCTTGATCAAAAGATTGAATCGTTATCTGGCGGAGAAAAAAACATGCTTCAATTGGCTAAAGTTTCTGCCAGTCAGGCCAACGTATTGCTCCTGGATGAACCGACAAGCCATTTAGACATCTATACACAAATCGCATTGGAGAAAGCCATTGAGGACTACAAAGGTGCGATTATCATGATTTCTCATGATTTCTATTCGGTTGTAAATGGTATGGATTATGTTTTAATTATCGAGGACAAAACGATTAGTAAAATGAGTATAGAAGAATTTAGACAGATGATTTATACGAGTCATTTTGATGAAAACTATCTAGAAAATGAACAAAAGAAAAAGTCTGTTGAAATGAAAATTGAATTGGCTTTAAAAGATACTAATTTTGAACTTGCAAAGAGTTTGGTTGATGAGCTGGAAAAGCTGATTAAGTTGCTTTAGACAAGGTGAATATTCCATAAATCTAAATCCCCCTGTATGTGGATTAATCCGCATACAGGGGGATTTACTTCTAGAAACAGCTAAACGAGCTGATTCGCTGCAGATCAATGCCGGTGTATAGCCAGAAGAAGCCATTCCAACGGAAGCCAGCCACCGAATTTCTACCTACAAATACTGGGTACATCCAGAAGCCGGGACCACGATCCGGCCAAATATATGTGTAGCGAAACAGACAGCCGGATATGGCTCTTGGATCTACCGCATATAACGAAGCGGGTTGCTGTGGAATGAATGATGGTGGCGGCCCTGTAGGTGCCTGCACGCCTTGTGGTCCGCCGCCTCCACCCCCGGGGAACGATGGCGGACCAGGAAATCCGCCGGGTCCTCCTGGTCCTCCGGGACCCCCAGGTCCGCCGAACCCTCCACCAGGTCCAAAAGGAGGTAAAAATGTCATATCATATCACTCCTGTTCATTAGTCTAATGTATTGTATGTAGGCAAGTGAGAAGGGGAATGGGTGGAAGCCTATAGAAGGCCGCTAATAATCAAGTCGAATCAAGCAAATTAAATTGCAGAAAAATGTCGAATAAAGTGATTGCTAACTAATTTATTGTGTGATATTATGATCCAGTAAACGTTTACATCGATAACGAATTGAATATTAGCAGTGTTTGGCTGTTACTGGTAAAGCAGGCATGACCAAAATGATTTTGCATTTTCCTTATGTGAGTAGGGGAAGGCATATCGTTTTGGTCTTTTTTATATCCAAATTCAGAAATGAGGCATTCGTATGGATTATCGCAAGTTGGGACAAGAGATAACGGAATTGGTTGGGAAGAAGGATAATATCGCTCGGCTTACGCACTGCGCAACCCGACTTCGGTTCGAACTGCACGACATCTCCAAAGCGGAGACAGAAAAACTTAAAGCACTTCCAGGTGTCATTACCGTTGTGAATAATGGCGGGCAATATCAGGTCGTTGTGGGCAATGAGGTGCAGCAGGTCTACCGTGTTATTACTCAACAGATAGGTTCGGCAACCCGAAGTACGGACTCCAAATCGGTTTCTGGCAAAAATAACGGACCAAAGCAAAAACAGAGCTGGATCTCCAGATTCATCAGCGTGATCTCAACAACATTTACTCCGGTAATTCCGGCAATCATTGGCGCCGGTATGATCAAAGCAATATTAGCCGTACTTGTGCTGACAGGCCTCGTAACGACGGAAAGCCAAAACTACTATATCCTTAATACCATTGCGGACGCGGCTTTTTATTTCATGCCAATTCTGCTGGCTTATGGAGCTTCCATTAAATTTGAAACTAGCCCCATTCTGGCGATGACAGTTGCGGGCGTGTTATTACATCCGGGATGGAGCGCCCTGATGGCGGAAGGAAAAGACGTGTTTTTCATCGGTGTGCCAGTTCGACTAACCGATTACGCGGGCTCCGTGCTGCCAATTATTATCGTCGTTTGGCTCATGTCCTATATTGAACGTTTCGCGGATCGGGTATCGCCCTCGATGATCAAATTTTTCACGAAACCAATGATTGTACTATTGATTACAGCACCACTTGCATTGGTGGCGATTGGGCCTTTCGGAACGTACCTGAATGATCTGGTTGCGATGGGTGCAGAAGCGATTAATGCCAGAGCCAGTTGGCTGATTCCTTTGTTAATGGGAACTTTACAACCATTCCTGATCGTAACAGGTACCGCATGGGCCATGACACCGATTGCAACCAGCCAACTGACCAAAAATGGATATGAAATGATCAATGGTCCAGGAATGCTCGCGTCCAATATTGCTCAAGGTGGGGCCACCCTTGCTGTAGCATTGAAAACAAAAAACAAAAAACTGAAACAGCTCGCTGCTTCATCCGGTTTCACCGCTGTGCTGGGCATCACGGAACCATCCTTGTACGGTGTAACGCTGAAACTGAAGAAACCCTTAATTGCCGCAATGATTGGTGGTGGTGTAGCAGGGATATACGCTGGTCTGACAGGATTAGTACGTTATGCCTTCGTGTCTCCAGGGCTTGCCGCGTTACCTGCATTCATTGGCAGCAATCCGATGAACATCGTTCATGCCATTGTGACTTGTCTGATCGCTTTTATCGTTACCTTTGCTCTGACATGGATCATTGGTTTTGAAGATCCAGTGGACGATGAAGAAGAAGACAATTCCAACGTTAACGATGACAAGACGCTTTCCGGGCAGCCTGTTCAAGACAACAACCCAAACACACAGTCTTCTACAATAACAAATGCAAATGTACCGAGCCAAAATGAATTACGCCCACTTACGATCGCCAGCCCGATGCAAGGGGAATTAGTCCATCTAGACCGTGTACCAGACGATGTCTTCTCTTTGGGATTACTGGGTAAGGGTGCTGCCATTATTCCTGCCAAAGGAGAACTGTATGCACCAATCGCAGGTGAAGTTACGGCTTTCATGGACTCCAAACATGCGGTCAAATTAAATGGTTATGATGGAGAAGAGGTGCTCATTCATATTGGAGTGGATACCGTCAACCTGAAGGGGCGACATTTCAACTCTTCCATTAAAGTAGGGGATCGCGTACAACGGGGTGACTTGTTGATCCGCTTTGATATCGACGCCATCAAGGCGGAAGGATATGAAGTCATTACCCCGATCATTATCGCCAATTCGGATCGTTTCCCGGACATTAAGCTGGAGAAGCAGAGTCCTGTGGAGGTTGGAGCGACCATTATCCACCTTTCGTAACAACCGTAATATGGTCCGTCATATATCATGATCAACATTTAAAATGAAGGAGTGCTTGAGATGTTATATCAACAGATCAAACCATTCCCCAATGAATTTCTGTGGGGAGGCTCTACCTCGGCCTATCAAGTGGAGGGAGCCTGGAACGAAGATGGCAAAGGCCTGTCCGTCATCGATATGTGTGATCATCCGGCTGGAACTGCCGATTTCACAGTTGCTAGCGATCACTATCACCGATTCAGAGAAGATGTGAAGCTTTTTGCAGAGCTGGGCCTCAAAGCATATCGTTTTTCAATTGCATGGACTCGAATCTTGCCTTCAGGCACAGGGGCTGTTAATGAGAAGGGACTCGATTTTTATCACCAATTAATTGACGAATTGCTGCTCCATGGTATTAAGCCCATTGTGACCATGTACCATTTCGACTTACCCTACGAGCTTGAGAAAACCGGAGGATGGAACAACCGGGGGACGATCGATGCCTTCGTCGAGTATGGGCGTATCTTGTTTGAGCATTACGGGCATAAAGTGAAATATTGGTTGACCATTAATGAGCAAAATACGATGATTCTCCATCCAGGTGCTATTGGTACACCAAAAGGCGGACGCCTGCCTTCCAGTAAGGAACTGTATCAGCAAAATCATCACATGTTTGTAGCTCAAGGCAGAACGATGCGACTATTTCATGATATGCTCCCGCAAGGTAAGATCGGTCCTGCTTTAAACATGACTTCCATGTACCAGGCAACCTCCAGACCAGCCGATGCAGTCGCTGCACATAACTGGGAGACGATTCGTGGATGGGGTTTTCTCGACTTATCGGTGTGGGGACGGTATAATCCATTATTCTGGAGTTATTTACAGGAACGCGGCATCGAGCCGATTATTGAGCAGGGTGACATGGAAGATATCCAGTCTGGCCGCCCCGATCTGGTAGCAATCAACTACTACTCGACGGCAACCATTGCCGCCAGTATGGGCGATGCGTCCGATGTTACAGCTCGTGCGGGTGATCAGCAAATTATGCTTGGCGAGCAGGGAGTATACCGGGCGGCGGAGAATCCTTATACGGAAAAAACGAAATATGGCTGGGTCATTGACCCGGTTGGCCTAAGGCTAACATTGCGTAAGGTATGTGAACGATATGGTCTCCCTATTCTAATTACGGAAAATGGCATTGGAGCCCCGGATGTACTTGAGGCAGATAACACCATTAACGATACGTACCGGATTGATTTTATCGAGAAACATCTGGAACAGATCAGACTGGCTCTAACGGATGGAGTGGATGTGATTGGTTATTGCCCTTGGTCCGTTATTGACGTGGTAAGCACACATCAGGGGTATGGGAAACGTTATGGAATGATCTATGTAAACCGCGGTGAACAGGATTTGAAAGACTTGAAGCGTTTGAAGAAGAAAAGCTTCTCGTGGTATCAAGAGGTCATTAAACAGAATGGCAGATGTATCGGAAATTCGGATCAGGCGGTCACGAAAGAATAAAGGATCGTGATGAATGCATGAGAGTAATCAAAATATTAAATAACAGCTTGCTTCTGATCAAAGATGAACAGGGGCAAGAGATGATTGTCATGGGAAAAGGATTGGCATTCAAAGGCAAAGTCGGCGAGCGACTCGATGAGGAGCACATCCAGAAACGATTCATTCTGCAAAATAATCCGTCTGCCCAGGCTTACGTACGAACCATCGAAAACATGCCAGAAAAACATGTGAATGTCATAAACAAACTGATTAACAATGCAAAAGAAAAGCTGTCTCTTGACGATCAAATCTTCTTCACGCTTATGGATCACTTGTCATTTGCCATTGAACGATGGAAAAAAGGTGTAGCATTACAGAATCGCATGTTATGGGAGATCCAGAGGTTTCATCCTGTCGAGTTCGAACTGGGGGTTGAAGCTGTTCAGATGCTGAATCTAGAATTGGGTATTGAACTGCCGGAAGAAGAAGCAGGGAATATCGCTTTTCATTTTGTGAATGCCCAAACGCATGAACAGAATATGGAGCGCACGATGCAATCCGTTAAGATGTTAAAGGATATTTTTAACCTGATTCAATACACCTTTGATATGCAATTGAACAAAAATTCTATCCATTATGTGAGACTTGTCACACATCTGCAATTCTTCATCCAGCGTTTACAAGAAGGGCGTCTGGGCAATTCGGCGAAAGATTTTATATTTCAACACATGGTGAAGGAGCACCCGCTTGAATATAAGTGTGCGGAGATGATCAAAACCTACGTACAAAATATGCTGGATATCTCCATATCGAACGAGGAATTATTATATTTGATGATTCACATTGCTCGAATTGTGCAGGAGGAACAGGGTCACGAGGGACGATTATAAAAAAAAGTTTATATGCCTGTTAGCAGACAGGAAAAAAGATACTTTCTAACGATGACCGTTTTCTCGTATTTTATCGGGAAACGGTCTTTTATTTTTGCAAATATGTAGCGGCTTTTTGATATTTCATGCGAACGAACTCCAGCTTCCTAAACTCACATGAGATTACCAAATGATAACTTTTTATTATAATTATTGGAAATTTGTTATATGTAAGCGCTATCCAAAGAGCTATAATCTATTTATCTGGATGTTAATCCGTTCAGAAATACTTAGACCAAATCAAGAGGAGGAATTGTATGAGACGGTTAGGTCAATGGAATATAACAGCCTTGGTTCTTGTGCTGGTACTCGCCATGCTTCCATTTTCGAATGTCTCACATGCAGCCAAGGCAGTTACGGAAGTGGAGGGAGGTCATTTGAGCACAAACTTTGAAGACGGTACACTTCAGGGATGGACTCCACGTGTCGGTAGCGAAAGGCTGACAGTGACACAGCAGGAAGCAAACGAAAGTCAGTCCAGCATGCTGGTTGCCAACCGTGAGCGTTCCTATCATGGACCGATGTTATCCATGAAGGATCTGCTTGAGCGTAACCAAGAGTATGAAATTACAGCATATGTAAGACTTACCCAGGAGCCCACCACGGATCAAACACTACAGCTCACCACATATAAAAAAACAACTGCCGAAAGCTGGAACCCGATCGGTAGCGTGAAGATTTCCAAAGCAGAATGGAATACATGGCACAAGATCACCGGAAAATTTCAATATAGCGATAATCCTACGGAATTGAATCTGTTCATCGAAACACCCTACATCTCTGAAGATAGCGTGGATACGTTATCGTTCTATGTGGATGATGTATCATTTACTCTGGCCGAGCAACTGGAGATTGAAGAAGGTATTCGGTCTCTGGAGGACCTGTATCAAGATGATTTCCCCATTGGTGCAGCGGTGTATCGCTGGCAGTTGGAAGGCGCATATGGACAACTGCTCACAAAGCACTTTAACAGCTTGACCGCAACCTATGAGATGAAACCGAAGTACATGTCTCCTTCCGAAGGTGTTTATGAGTTCGAGGCAGCCGATCAATATGTTCAGTTCGCCGAGGAACATGGTATGGGCGTACGCGCACATGCCTTGTTGTGGCATATTGATGCAGCAGAGTGGATGTTCAAGGATCCTCAGGGTAACCCTGCGAGTCGAGAATTACTGCTTGCCCGGATTCAGGATTACGTTGAAACCGTCATGACCCGATACAAAGGTAAGATCTATGCCTGGGATGTGGTAAACGAGGCGATTGCGGATAGCAATGGTGATGCCAACGGTTTACGTAAAAGTCCCTTTTATGAACTAATCGGTCCGGATTACATTGAGAAAACCTATGAATTCGCTCGTGCAGCCGATCCGAATGCCAAATTATATTACAACGAATACTTCACGGAAATCCCTGAGAAAAGAGAGCATATGTATCAGTTGGTCAAACGACTGAAAGAGAAGGGGCTCATCGATGGTGTGGGTTTGCAATCCCACTATAACCTCGAATCCCCGCCCATCAAGGAAATTGAAAAAACGATCAACATGTTCGCCGAACTTGGATTGGATATTCAGATCACGGAACTGGATGTGGATAGCGGAATTCCATTTGGTGAAGAGATGTCCGATGAAGTTGCGGTAAAGCAGGCGTATCGATATAAGGAACTGTTGGATTTGTACAAAAAACACAAAGATCACATTTCTTCAGTTACCTTATGGGGACTCCAAGATGAGAAGTCTTACAACAACCAGGCCATGCTGTTTGATTCAGCCCTGAAGGCCAAAAAAGCATACTGGGGACTCGTGGATGAATCCAGCTTGCCTGTGTTGACACAGAGAGCCGTCTCACTTTCGGGTAAACCGGATATCAAAAAACAGTCACAAGATCCTCTCTGGAACAAAGCGGTGTCTACTCCACTGAAGGGTGACTCTTCGGGATCAGCCAATTTCCGCACCTTATGGGATTATAGTAACCTGTATATCCTTGTGGATGTTCAGGATGCGAAGGCAGATGTGAATGACGGAGTAGAACTCTTTGTTGATCTCAATAATGGCAAGACCACCTCATATGAAGCAGATGACCGATACATTATCATTAAGCGGTCGGGCAAAGCTGAGGGTGCGGAGCGACGTTCATATCGTGTACGCGAGACAAAAGCCGGATATCAGGTTGAATTGTCCATTCCATGGGGTGGTATCCAAGCCGATTCAGAATATGAAGTTGGCTTGGACATCCGTGTGACTGATGGCGGTTCAAGTGGGACACAACCTTATAATCCACTGTACTGGAATGATCGAACACAATCTCAGGAGCAAGATACAAGCAAATACGGCGTAATTCAACTCGCCCCTATGCCCAAATATGCACAAGCTGTGCAAGGGATTGTTCAGATTGATGGGAAGAAAGACGCCCTATGGAATAAGGCTGTACCATTTGAAGTAAAACGGTTGAATGAGACCGAAGGTGCAGAGGCAGTGGCTCGCGCAATGTGGTCAGGTGAGTATCTATACCTGCTGATCGACGTCACTGATCCAAACATCATTACAGACAGCATCAACCCATGGGATCAGGATTCGGTTGAGATTTTCCTGGACGAGAATCACCAGCGCACACCATATTTTCAATATGATGATGCCCAGTTCAGAATCAGTGCAGACAATGTGGGAACCTTTGCAGGGGGAGCCTCACCCGGACGCCTTGTAAGTGCTGTGAAGAAAACGAATAAAGGATACCTCGTAGAAGCCAGAATCCAGTTGAATTCACTGACGCCAAAGGCTGGAAATGTTCTCGGTTTCGAGCTTCAAATTAACGACAACCAGGGCGGAGGTAAGCAGAGCGTAGCCAAGTGGAATGATGCGACCAATGAAAGCTGGAGAAACACTTCCCAGTACGGAATACTCACTTTTGTCGGAAAGAACAAACTCGGGCAGTAAACCATCGGCAGTAATTGTAAGAATAGAAACCATCATAACAGTGGCTAAAACTCAACCATTGTTGTGATGGTTTTTTGTCGTTTACATACATCACTCAAGCTGATGAGGGCGATACAATCTGCCTTGACTATATTTAACAGCCCTTGATATACTAAATAGATGTTATTTTTTCTTTATGCGGATAAGAAAGTAATCAACTACATACAACCGTTTGCGAGGGAGCCTTAACCGGCTGAGAGGGTGTTAAACCGACCTTACCTGATTTGGATCATGCCAACGTAGGGATGCAACGATGAAACACTGCACTTGGGTAGCTTATGCGAACCCCCTTGTTTTTGTGTATTTGTCTGCGAAACATCCTATGGATGTTTCGTTTTTTTGTTTTTAAATACGTACATTGATGAACTGGAGGAACACATGTTGACTATTTCAGAGAGATTATATCAGGCAGCGCAGCCCGTGTGGAAGGAATGTCTCGAGCATCCCTTTGTTAAAGGAATCGGAGATGGTTCCTTACCGGTCGAACAATTTCGTTATTATTTGCTGCAAGACTACTTTTACCTGTTCGATTATGCCCGCGTATTTGCACTAGGTATCGTCAAGTCGCACGACCCCAAATTGATGCAGTTTTTTAGTAAAAACGTAGATAACATCCTGAATGGTGAAATGAAAATTCATCGTTCTTATATGGAGCGATTAGGAATAACAGAGGATCATGTTTTTTAGGTAAAACCTGCACTGAAAAATGCAGCCTATACTAATTATATGCTCTCTGTTTCCCATGCGGGTGGCATAGCAGAAGTACTTGTATCCATTCTGGCCTGCTCATGGAGCTATGCGGAGATCGGTCAAGTCCTTGCTCAAAAGCCGGGTGCAGCTGAGCATCCCTTTTATGGAGAGTGGATCACAGGATATGCTTCCTCTGAATACAACAGCAGCAATCAATCCCTTGTGACGTTAACGGATAAGCTATTAGAAGGCTGTAGCGAGGAAACATACCAACGGATGGAAGATATTTTCGTGATGTGCAGCCGCTTTGAGCTTGATTTTTGGGAGATGTCATGGAGGCTGGAGCCTTAAGTTCACTGGTAGTTAATCCAATTAGAGAGTAGCGTCCATAAACAGGATGTTGCTCTCTTTTTCTATATCCGTTGTGCAAAACAGCCTGCCATGTTTATTTTTATTGCCGGCATATCTATCGCTTCTATAGGCAGAATGCTTGATGGGAGTAATCCGAGCTTTTCGTTTGTTATTTTTGTGTCTCATTCAGATTCATTTAAGAATTGCAATTTATGATAATTACATGCGAAAAGATACAACAACAATAATAATAATGAGGTGATGGCAATGAGTATATACAAATGGCCTAAATTTATCGGTGTAGCGGTGCTATGTACTGCGATGCTGACGGCATGCAGCTCGACTAATGAAGGGAATGGGGAGTCGGAAAGCAATTCGACTGAAAAGGAACAAACGACTACGGATAATCAGAGTAAAACGGAGAATACTGCGCAGACAGTAGGATATGCCGATCAAATCAACAAGACTGAGGTTATGTCCATTTCAATTGATGTGGATGAAGAAGCATGGAAAAAAATGCTGGACACTGCAACAGAGGAACAGTACATCTCAGCTAATATTACAATTAACGGAACGACGATTGAAAACGTCGGGATTCGTCCAAAGGGTAACTCCAGCCTGCGGCAGGTCGCTGGCGATGATACAACGGATCGATATAGTTTCAAAATCAAGTTTGATGAATACGTCAAGGATCAAACGTGGATGGGATTGGACAAGCTCGTTGTGAACAACATGATTAGCGACAATAGCTATATGAAGGAATATTTGAGTTATGACATTATGAGTTATATCGGCGTAGATGCACCTTTATTCGCATTCTCCGATATTAGTGTAAATGGAGAGACTTGGGGCTTGTACCTGGCTGTTGAGGACATTGACAGTGGATATCTCGCTCGAGCCAAGAATGACGTGGGTGAACTTTACAAGCCGAACAATGATGACAACATGGGGCCAGGAGGTATGGGAGGGCCAGAAGGCAATCCTTTTGCACAAGGATATGGAGATATGCAGCCTCCTAATGAAGGTATGGCGCCACCGGATGGTGCAAGTCCGCCGGATATGAACAGCGGGACAGGGGAAGATGGTGCGAATACACTACCGGAAGCAGGTATGAAGGGGAACCGTGGTCCGGGTGGTATGGACGGAAGCGGGAATGGTGTTTCATTGGTGTACACGGATGATGAATCATCCAGTTACTCCGCGATCTTCGACAATGCTGAGACCAAAACAACAGAGGAAGATCATCAGCGTGTCATTGAATCGCTCAAAAACTTGAGCACAGGTACCGAACTGGAGAAATATGTGGATGTGGACGAAGTTCTGAGGTATTTTGCAGCCCACACGGTGGTTGTCAATATGGATAGCTACACGTCCGGAATGGGACATAACTATTATTTGTATGAGAACGATGGACAGATTAGTATGTTGCCTTGGGACTACAACATGGCCTTTGGCGGATTTGGCGGATTTCAAGGTGGTTCTGCATCCGACATCGTGAATCTGGCGATTGATACGCCGGTATCAGGGGTCACCCTGGAGGAGCGTCCAATTTTGGGCAAGCTGCTTGAGGTGCCTGAGTATAAGGCCAAGTATCACGAATATTTGCAGGAGATCGTAGATGGATACTTTGCAGACGGAAAATTTGAAGAAAAAGTGCAGAGTCTGAACAACATGATCGCGGAATATGTGAAACAAGACCCTACAGCATTTGTCACCTATGACAAGTACGAGGAAGCTGTTGCAGAATTGACCAAACTTGGCACGCTGCGTGCAGAAAGTATACAGGGGCAATTGGACGGAGATATTCCTTCCACGACCGAGAAACAGAAAGAGAACTCGGATTCGCTGATTGATGCTTCTTCGGTTGATCTCTCCAAACTGGGTGAAAATAAAATTCCAGGAGGCATGGGAATGGGAGGTGGCGGTCGTGGAGCTGCAAAGGGTGATCAATCTCAGGAAGGGAAATAAGAAGAATTACGCAAAGCAAACAGATAATCAAGATGAGTTCAGCGATCAGCAAAAGATCTGACATTGAAGTAGATGGATAGCCTGACATTTAATAAAACCAATGCGTACCGACATTTTGTCGTTCGCATTGGTTTTTTGTTCCTTGGACATTTTCAAAAACACGTAGAAAAAGACGATTAAGGGCCAGGTATTAGAAAAAGTCTGGAACATATTATAGGTAATATCTATTCAAATATGTTAAGGAGGATGTCATAAAACCTATGTTACCTATGGAAAAGTATTTCGGTAAGTTGGAACACGTTTATTCATTTTATGGGGCTATGCCTACAGGCGTTAGTGTATCAGAAACCGGGCGTATCTTTATTTGCTTTCCGAAATGGGGAGATGACGTAAGGTTTACGGTAGCGGAAATTGTTGAGGGTCAGGTGCAGCCTTTTCCGAATTTAGAAACGAATTTGATCAACCCGTTAAATATCAAAATGTCATTCATCAGTGTCCAAAGTGTAATTGCAGATGGAAGGGGGACCCTATGGGTATTGGATACGGCTGCACCAAACTTTTCTGAGCCTATGAAAGGAGGGGCAAAATTAGTCGCTGTAGATTTAAAAACAAATACAATAAGGAAAGTATATACTTTTGCAGAAGATGTGGTCTTGCCGACAACATATCTGAATGATGTCCGGTTTGATTTCCGAGTGGGTAAAACAGGTTATGCATATATAACAGACTCTTCTTCCAAAGGTCCAGGCGCTATTATCGTTGTAAATTTAGAAAATGGAAATGCGTATAGACGGTTAAATGGAGCAAATTCAACTTCACCTGATCCTTATTTTGTGCCGAAAGTGGAAGGTAAAATTTTGATGAATCGAAACACCGATGGTTCGACATCTCCCTTTCAATTGGCCTCTGATGGTATAGCGATCTCCCCAGATGGAAAAATGTTATTTTTTTGTCCACTATCCAGTCGTTATCTATACTCAATCTCAACAGAAGCCTTGCGAGACAGAACGATACCGGATCTCAATTTAAGTTATCTTGTGCAGTATTGGGGAGAAAAGGGAGCTTCTGATGGAATGATAACGGATGTAAAAGGAAACGTATATGCTGGAGATTATGAAAATGATAGTATTCGAAAAATATTGCCGAATGGAATCATGGAAACCATCGCCCATGATCCGAGAATTTTATGGCCAGATACTTTTTCGATTGGTCCGGATCAATACTTATATGTAATTGTCAACCAATTACATAGGCAGGCAAGATTTCATTACGGTAAAGACCTGCGACAAAAACCCTATAGTTTACTACGTATAAAAATTGATGAATTACCTGCTCCTACCTTTTGATATACATCCCTCTTTACAAAGCAGATTCTATTTGCGTAGAAAATGTATTTTATTTTTTTAATACATGATCCAGAACTTGAGGTGAGAGGAATGCAACAATTACATTTAGGAAGGCTCATGTTCGCCATCACTACATTAATTACAGTTGGGGCGGCTAGAAGAGAGACTTGATTGAGGAAACCAAAAAACTCTCCAAAGGGAGAGTTTTTCTATGCGGTGAGCAATTATAGTATATCTTCGTTATACAACAGTAATGGTTCCATAATACATATACATGCCACAATTGAAGTGATAGGTTCCAGGTTTCAAATCATCTAAGGTAATGAAATTGTCTCCCTTTTCAAGATACACATCTATACCTAAATCCGTAGACTCAACGCTTTTTATACACGTATAGCCTGATTGTTTTATGAAATTTAATTTTGTCGGAACACCAGATTTAACGACAATGTTTTCTTGGCTAAAGCCAGTGGATTTTACATCCACTGAAATAACTTGATAGCCTTCATTTTCTTGAACAGAACTCTGTTCCTTACTTTGAGAAGAAATTATAGAAGTTCGACTATCTTGATACTGATTAAATAACAGTAAACCCACCGACACCGTTCCAAAGGCAACCGTTATTATCCCTGCAATAAAGGGTACGCTGATCCCACTGCTTTTCGTTATGTTAGTTTCTACTGAATCTGAATTAGTTATTTGAAGAATAACACAAAATATAAGGATAAACACGATATCAACAAACAACGCCATGATATACGTAAAACCAAGCATAGATCCGAGCATGGCCCCCATCATTCCACCCATGATTCCAGCTAACATGCCATCCAACGATGCCAGTACACTCACTGGTTTTCCTGCAAGATAACCGATACCTAAACCGAATAAAATAGCGATAATTGAAGGGACGGACAAATCGTGATCAAACACAATTCCCAGTTGAAAACCTAGTGCAAGACTAGACATCATTCCAATACTCATGGCAATCATCATTCCAGTCATACCTGTGACTCTCTTTTGTCGTTTATTGGTATTCAGAACGATGTATCCGGATAAAAAGACAATCATTAATATGCTTAATAATGTTAGTAACATTATTATAAGCCTCCTGATATATAAATTTTTAAATAAATATTCACTACACATTGTAGTGTATTTGATAAATTTAAAACAGATTAAAATCGAAATATTCAGTAATTGTTCATAAATTTATGTCACCATGCGTAAGTCGAATCTGTCCTTTGACGCACCATGCACAAACGGTCCCCGGCAAACAGTTGGGCAATTCATCCGGCGGTTCTTGTAACTGGACCTCGGTTCAAGTACCTTTCTTGGAACTTCAATATAAGCGTACAATCGTGTCAGCCCCTAAAGACATGATTAAACATTTGAACAACAAGCCCTGATATAATAAGCAAATAGCAACTATCTATTTTCTGGAGGTGAGGCTATTGAAAACAATCGGGGTAGGATTCTTACATGCACGGCTCTATGCAAAGCCAGTGAAGGATATGGCAATGCTTTGCATAGAGCCCGGGAATAATCACATTGCCAACGACGAATCGTAATATTCCACTAACTGGCTTTGCACCTTATTGATCTATTAAATAAGGAGTGAGGCCCATGAAATATTCAAAAGCCGAGTCTATTTTTCCGGAAGAATTGTTACGTATCATTCAGGAATACGTTCAAGGGGAATTGGTTTATATCCCAAAACCCAAAGAGGCGCACCTAAAATGGGGCGAGAAAACAGAGAGCAAGAGCAGGGTCTCTGCTCGAAACGCTGAGATTAAATCCTTATTCCGTAATGGAGTCAGGATAGACGAGTTGGCGGATCGGTATTTCTTGTCCTGCGAAAGCATAAAGAAAATAGTCTATACAAAGAACTAATGAAATCCGCTAACTCGTCGTATCGACGGTTTAGCGGATTTTGTGCAAAGATAACTTAAATCATCTTATACATAGTAACCGCACCTCTAAATCGATAGACTCAAGTTAAGGTTGTTGTGATGAAGGACAGCCGGATCATACAAAGAGGTGTAACGAATGAACGAAATCATAAAGAAGAAGCTGCTGGACAAAAATGAACTGCTCATTAACATGGTGATCGAACGCGTAAAAAGAGATTTTCAAGACGATATCGCCATTATTGGGCTTACTGGTTCATTTAGCACCGGGGACTTTCACGAGAAGAGCGATCTTGATTTAATTATCATTAATAATACAGAAAAGGGATGGGAAATATCCGATTGCTTCATACTGGACGACGTTGGATATGACATCTATTGCACGCCATGGGATTCAAGAATACAAGAGCAATCCACTTTGGAGAGTCCCAACGTATCGAGCCTAACCGACCTCAAAATACTCTACTATGCAACGCCTGAGGATTTGGAGAAATTGAACGTCTTCCGGCAAAAAGCTCTTGATACGCTTGCAAACCCGATAGGAGAAGTGTGTCTTAATCGAGCAAATAAATGGATCGATCTGGCTAAGCAAGCATACAGCGATACGATACTTGGTGAAGATATCGGTTCAGTGCGATATGCATCTGCTGGCGTTCTGTACAATCTAGTCAATGCCTTGGTGAGTATGAATAACACGTGTATCAAACGAGGAATCAAGCGATATTTGGAAGAGATACGCTTGTTTCGTTATGTTCCGGATGATCTCGAATCCTTATACATGTCAATCATCGAAGCTCATACCATTGAAGATATTCGAATAACATCTTTTAATATGTTGAATAGCGTTACGAGGTTACATAACACGATGTGTGATAACTTCATTGTTAAACCGGCTCCGACCTTTGATAATCTAAGGGGAACATACGAAGAATTGTGGTGTAATTACCGCAATAAAATTTTGAACAGTGTTACAGCGAACGATGCTTCCTACGTATTTCTTTCGGCCTTTGGAGCACATGGGTATCTTAATGAAATGGCTGTAGAGAAAGGAACCAAGAGATTTGATCTTATGCAGTACTTTGATGCTAGTAATTTACCAGTTATGAAAGAGAAGTTTCTTGAAGTGATGGATGAATATTTAGACGAGTATGATAAGGTCGGCAGAGAAGTCGAACGTTTTACAACCTTTGAGCAACTATATGCCCATTATATGAATCAATGACCCTACATCCCAGTTAGTAATAAGTGGTTTAAAAACCAGATCCAAGATTATAAGCATTGTCAGCTTACTTCACAAGCAATCAGGCTTTCTACGGACAACAAGAACTTGTACCGATTGCCGAATTGGACAAGATCATGCTCCCATTATCGATAAGGTATTGTTGTAAATGTATAATGTAGATATCCCTCATGAACAAAGGAGAACTGAAAATGAGAAAACTCGTTCTATTTCTGCACGCATCGCTTGACGGTTTTGTAGAAGGGCCGAATGGTGAAATGGACATTGGCTGGGTTTCCTACGATGCTGATTTGGAGAATTACGCAAAAGAAGTTCTGAGTACTGCCGACACTGTCATTTGGGGGCGGGGGACTTATCAGATGATGCACAGTTACTGGCCATCTATACCTTCGAACCCATCATCTTCCCAACATGAACGGAATCATGCCGAGTGGATCGAAAAGACAACCAAAATCGTTTTTTCCACGACGCTGGAGAAAGTAGAATGGAATAATTCCAGACTCGTGAAGGAAGATATCGAGAAAGAGATCAATAACCTCAAACAGCAGCCAGGCAAGGATATGGTCATCCTCGGCAGTCCTAGGTTCGCACACCACCTTATGCAGCTTGATTTAATTGATGAGTATAAAATTACGGTTTCTCCCGTCCTGATTGGTAAGGGATTGCCGTTATTTCAAGATCTCAAGGAGCAGATCAATCTTAAGTTAATCGAAAACAAAACCTTTGATTCCGGAGCCATAGGTCTCGTTTACAGACGCTAAGATGACCATGTCACTTCACGCTCCAACAATTGGAGAATGTGACAAACAGCAGATGATCAGGAAATCAGCTGCTGTTTTCATTAAAGTGGTGTATGACGATGCAGTTAATACTTTATTTTATTTGAACGCAAGGAAAAAATCCTTTTACAATGATTGTCAGTACGTTATAATACAATCACCAGGCAGATTACCCAACAAAAAAGTGAAATATTGTAATATCTAGCCACACTCGGCTCGTCATATTCTTGAGCCGCTTATTACAACATAATAGATATCGGAGGTATGGTTATGGTCAAGAAGAAAATTTCGACAGCCATCAGCGCAGCTTTAATCGTTTCTATGCTGGCTACTGGCGTGATCGTCGCTATTGAAGGTAAAACAACGTTAGAGGTAGCGAAGTCAGCAGGGGATAAAAAGGTTGAAGTTATTAAATGAAGGCAAGACGTTAATTAATTAACCTGCCGCGGGACACGAACATATTCCTATTAAAGTCGCTATTTTAGCGGCTTTTTTTGTTTTATCGGTACTAGTTCGGGTCTCTGGCTAGGGACAAGAACTTGTACCGATTGCCGATT
The DNA here is from genome assembly GCF_001908275.1 of Paenibacillus xylanexedens. Lineage (NCBI taxonomy): Bacteria > Bacillati > Bacillota > Bacilli > Caryophanales > Paenibacillaceae > Paenibacillus > Paenibacillus xylanexedens. The sequence goes on from NZ_CP018620.1 coordinate 4,472,334, forward strand.
TGATTAGTCCCTTAAACAGCGGTTTTTTTGTATTCCAAACACCTTCCTATGAATCTCATTAAGCTAATTACGGAATGCCTCAACCAAGCTATTTACTAGCGTTTTTGGAGTGAGGCAAAGGGGGCAGCTTAACATACGTTTTCGTCCAATACCATTTGCCGCATAGATACGTGTACGTTTAGTTCAGTTCTTGTTATCAGTGACCATATACGTCTCCAGTCTTATTCTAACTAGACTAAAGTCTCGATTGAGTGCTAGGCTCAGGTTTGTTTCGCGAATTCTACCACAGTGTTAAACTCCTAATCGGAATACATATACTTAAAGGAGTGGAATGAAATGAGTACATATATGATAAAAGACAGAAAAAAGAACTCTGAGGACGGAAGTATGATTCAATCATCAAGGAAAGGATTATTCGTTTTTTTCGCTATGCTGATTCCATTAACAATTATCAGCTATGTTCTGGCGTTAAACGTATCACCCGTGTTTGGTCTGCTCCTCATGTGGACACCTGGTTTATCCTCCATATTTGCCCGTATAGTACTGTATGAAGGTTTTTCGGATATTTCACTGCGGATTGGAGGAAAACGAACCTTAAAGGCCATCCCATTTGTGTTGCTATTACCGGTTATCATTGGTTTATGTGCTTACGGATTCGCCTGGCTTACGGAGTTGGTGGACTATGTGAAGCCAGGCGATGTCTTCGCTTTCAGCCTTGTTTTATCTATTATCTACCAAATGTTCGTAGGCACAGCCATCGGCATAATCAGCAGCGCGGGAGAAGAGTTGGGATGGAGGGGATACATGCTCACCAGACTCATCAAAGCGAGAGTGCCTAAACCCATTTTAACAAGCGGTTTGATCTGGGGAGCGTGGCATATTCCGGCCATTCTGCTAGGGAACTATTATTCGGGACCGTCACTCGCCTTGTCCATTGTACTGTTCCTGATTACCATCAGTTCTTTTAACTTCATAATTAGTCACCTGCGTTTGAGCACAGGCAGCATTTGGCCCGCAATTCTGCTTCACGCTTCCTGGAATGCCATCATTCAAGATGCATTTGACGAGGCAACAAAAGGAGAAAATGTCTTCCTATGGACGGGTGAATCGGGTATATTAGTAGCTTTTGTGATGCTGATTGCCACCTGGATCTTTTCTAGAAAATCTGACTATAAGCAGCGTATATGATACTCTCTGGGTACAGAAAAATCCTTCCACTGGTGATAGAAGAGAAAGGGCGAACCTTAAAAATTGAATTATTTACGTTTCTTTAAAATATCAAAACCGAGCTAACGGGAAACGTTAGTCCAATAAAACCAAGAAGGCAGTCGATTATGAACTGCTCCCTGACAAGTTGACAGTTAAAAAAACAAAAAAATGGTTTCATTGAGATGCCTTGGCTCTGATGACGTGCTAAGGGATCTTATTATGCTGCTCTTCGGTATTCGTTCGGAGACATACCGCCCAAACGCTCTGTGTAACGGTAGTTGTTATAGTAGCGCATGTACCGCTGAACCGCGCTGTGAAGATCTTCATAGGTGTCATACTTCGTCAGATAATAGCTTTCTGACTTATACGTTCCCCAAAATCGTTCAATCGGCTGGTTATCCAGACAGTGACTTACACGAGACATACTCTTCGTAAATCCGTACTTCAACTGGAGGTGGTTACACTCATGAGACGTGTACTAAAAACCCCTGTCACTCTGGATCATAGGCGATACACCTGGATGCTTGGCGTACACCTTTTGTAGCGTATCCATCACGAGTTTATTGTTGTTGGAATGGCCCAGTGCCCATGAAACAATCGCGTTATCGTATAAGCTGTACTGCTTTTTTAGAGAAAGATTGTTTTGCCAAAGGCACTTTACATTACGTTGTCGGAATCGTAAAAGATACCTTGGAGGACAGTAAGTTCGTACAATTGCTTATTTTTGACGATTTGACGGGTAAACCACTAGATATTGATTTTCGTGGAAACACAGCTGAGGTGCTTGAGCGGTTAAACAGCCAGGCTGGACATATATCGGATACGAAAGAAAATGAACAAACCTCTCGCAGGGTTGGCCGTCCTAAGCTGGGAGTGGTGTCCGGTGAAGTTACTTTGCTTCCTCGACATTGGGACTGGCTTAAAGCTCAACCCGGAGGAGCCTCCGTAACGCTGCAAAGATTGATAGATGAAGCTCGCCGCTCGGGGGAAAATGAAAGTAAAGTTCGCGCAGCACTAGAAGCAAGTTATCATTTTATGACTGCAATGGCGGGCGATTTCCCTCAATATGAGGAGGCTTTGAGAGCACTGTATGCCGGGAATAAAGATCACTTTTACGGATTAATTGATGATTGGACACCCGATATCAGAGACTATATTAAGACTTTAGCCAAGGGTGCATTCATACAGGAAGAGAGTTAATAACCACTTGAACGATGCGCACAACTTCGAATCATACATCTTACTTGGAAGGGACTGGACAGCGAACTGCCGCCATTGAAGATTCTCGACTATTGCCCATAAACAGAGTTACCATAAAATTAAGTTTAAGGAGAACATAACAATGAATATGTTAAGAGTTAACGGCATAGAACTCGCCTATGACAGTTATGGCAGCGAAACGGATGAAACCATTCTGTTGATCGCGGGGCTTGGTACCCAGATGATCCGTTGGACCGTTCGATTTTGTGAAATGCTGGCGGCTCGGGGATATAGAGTAATTCGTTTTGACAATCGGGACACGGGTCTATCCACACACTTTAGCCATCACGACACATTGGATTTTGAAGCACTTTCTAAAACACTCATGTCGGGACAACTCCCGGTTATTCCATACACACTTGATGATATGTCTGATGATACAATTGGATTGCTAGATGCCCTGGGGATAAAAAATGCACATGTCGTTGGACGTTCGATGGGCGGCATGATTGCCCAGCTTGTTGCCAGCCGATATCCGGAGCGTGTTCTCTCGCTTACTTCCATCATGTCAACAACAGGAAATCCCGAACTTCCGCCAACATCGCCTGATGTAATGGCGTTAATGACTCGGCCAGCACCGAACCCGATGAAGGATGAAGCATTGTACTTAGCTCATAGTGTAGCTTTTGCCACACTTATTGCGGGTACGGGTTATCCATTTGAAGAGAACGAATATCGTTTAATGATTCGAGAAGAGGTACAGCGAGCTTATGATCCGGGGAGTATTGGGCGGCAAATTGCAGCTATTGCAGTTTCTGGAGACCGTCGTCCACAACTGGCAAAAGTGAAGGTTCCATCCTTAGTAATCCACGGGGTGGAAGACCCTATGTTTGTGCCAGCATGCGGACAAGATACGGCTCAATCCATCTCTGGTGCAGAATTCATGTTACTTGAAGGCATGGGACATGATCTGCCGGCACCATTGTTTGAAACTGTTGTAGATGGAATCGTACGGACAGCCCGGCGAGGGCGCTGATGGTAAGCGCCCTCAATTCTTTTAAAATGGTTCTTCAGCTTTCCCGCATAAGAAAATAAATTTTCCTACGATGACACATTGAACTGTAACAAAACTTGCCGCTTCAGCTATCGCGAGGAACCTTATCATAATGAATAGTGCCATGGAATATCGAAACAAATTTTGCAAGCTGTCTAAAATAGTGCAAATCCAATAATTGATTCGATGAGCACGAAATCGAGAATGTAACACAGGATTAATACATAAAAAATTGTGCTTTTATGGGGTTTAATACTAACGATATTTTTTCGAACAAGTAAAGAGAAGTTTAGATGCAACCTTTTGATTGTACGTGCCCAACTAATTGCAACATTTGAATTCAAAATCAAGGAGATGCACTGACTGCCGAATAAGCGCTTTTCAACAGCCATCTTTAATTTACATTTGTAATCATTTTGTTTTTAAAAAATAAAGTAATGATTAGATTAACTTAAATAAAAGTTGTTATTTTCAATTAATCAGCCATAAATTGTGCAAATGTAAACTTAAATAGATATTAATATATAAAACAATGTTCATTTATCCAAAAAAACTTTGACAAATGAAAATGAGTGGATTATTTTGTTAAGAAGGAATGTATTTTTTAGACACCTTTTACGATTCTATTAGAAAAGAGGGTATGGAATGAAAGATAAATCTAAATATGCAATATGTCTTCTGATGGCAACGGGATTAGCTCTGACTTCAAACGGTATTTTTACATCTAAATCAATTGCGGCTAGTGCTGTGCTCGCTGATCAGGAAACAAATAAACAGGCAAAGAAGGAGCTCGATATTTTTGAAAGCGCATCCAAATCAAACACCAATCTGATAGGCTGGCAAGTGAAAGGAAAAGGTGGATTAGAGGATACTTCAGAAGGAATCTTGCTGACATCACAGCCTAAAGAAAATGTAATGGCCATCTCAGAGACGGTGTCAGACGATTTTATCTATGAAGCTGATGTCATGATCAGGGATACGAAGGCAGACGCCACATTGTTGTTTCGTTCTAATGAAGATGGCTTTAGCTCGTACATGCTGCAAATCGTTCCGGACGCAGGTCTGATTCGGTTAAGAGATGCAAGAAATGGAGATGGGAGATTAAAGGAGGAGCGTAAAGTTTCTGTTGAAATGGGGCAAATCTATCATCTCAAAGTGAAGGCAGTGGGTTCCTCGCTAAAAGTATACTGGGGCAATCAATATAAACCATTAATTGATGTTCAAGACATTTCGTATCAAAGCGGAAAGCTTGGACTTCATGTATGGGATGGATCCGCCTTATTTTCGAACATCGTAGTGAGCGATCTGAAAGGTAATTTGGGTACATTGCTTGCTACCAAGGGAAAATGGCAGCCTGATATCAACGGCAAAAGAGGGATGGTAGAACAGGAGATCAAAGTACAGCAAATCTATACTAAAGAGGCGGCTGATATGGTCTATGAAGGGAATATCACCCTTCATTCCGATTCTATTGCAGCTCTCGCATTTCGATCTTCAACCGATGGAACCGAAGGATATGAAGCTACTCTTACGAAGGAAGCAGATCAGGTCCGTGTAAGTTTGACGAATATAAAAGGAACCGTAATTGCAAGTTCGCAACGTACTTATCCGAGTCAGATGGGAGCCAAACATCATGTGGAAATCAAGGCAAAGGGAGATCGAATTCAGGTCTTCCTGGACGGATACACTACGGCCGCGATTGACGTGAAAGATTCAAGCTACAGGAGTGGAAGTACCGGAATCGTCGTCAAAAAGGGGACGGCTTACTTCCAGGATACTTATGTGACGGAACTGAGCCAATATTACAATGAGATATATCGTCCACAATATCACTACACTCCAATACGCGGTTCAGCGAGTGATCCGAATGGACTTGTCTACTTCGAAGGAGAATATCATCTCTTCCATCAGGATGGAGGAACATGGGCGCATGCGGTAAGTAAAGATATGCTGAACTGGAAACGGCTTCCGATTGCACTTCCCTGGAATGATCACGGACATGTCTGGTCTGGGTCGGCTGTTGCGGATATGACAAATGCATCTGGTTTATTCGGAGATTCAGGAGGCAAGGGTCTTATTGCATACTATACTTCCTTTAATCCGGATAGCCCAAATGGGAACCAGCGTATAGGTCTGGCTTACAGTAAAGACCAAGGTCGTACTTGGGAGTATTCGAAGGAACGCCCGATTGTGATCGAGAACCCAGGTAAGAGCGGAAATGAAGCTGGGAATTGGGATTTCCGCGATCCGAAAGTAATCCGTGATGATGAGAATAACCGCTGGGTTATGGTTGTGTCCGGAGGAGATCATATTCGTTTCTACACGTCAACGAATTTACTTGACTGGACATTGACAGATAATTGGGGATATGGGGATTACGTCCGCGGAGGCGTATGGGAATGCCCTGATTTGTTCCAGCTTCCGGTAGACGGAACGTCACAGAAGAAGTGGGTTATGATGATCAGTACAGGAGCGAATCCCAAAACAGGAGGATCAGATGCCGAGTATTTTATCGGTCATTTAACAGCTGATGGTAAATTCGTGAACGATAATCCGGCAGGTAAGGTGTTAAGAACAGATTTTGGTAAAGAATTTTACGCTTCGATGTCTTTCGCTAATATGCCTGATCATCGCACAGTGATGATGGCGTGGATGACGAATTGGGACTATCCGTTCGCTTTCCCAACGTCCAATTGGAAAGGTGAACTAACCATTCCGAGAGAAGTATCATTGGTAACAACCAAAGATGGAATTCGGATGGTGCAAAGTCCAATCAAAGAATTGGAATCACTGCGTAAACCTTTGTATTCTGCTTCCAACAAGTCGGTTAGTCCTTCTTCAGGGAATCTGTTAAAAGGTATTATTTCAGGTGCTTACGAAATTGAAGTTGAAATTGAAATCCCTGAAGCCAGCACAGTGACCGAGTTTGGCTTTAACATTCGTGAGGGTGCAGATCAGAAGACGGTCGTGGGTTATAAGGCAAGTGATAGTCATATGTTTGTGGACCGAACTGCATCCGGTGAAACGGATTTTTCTAACCTTTTCAGTAAGAAACATGAAGCGCCTGCGCAAATGGAGAATAATCGGATCAAGATGCGTATTCTTGTGGATGAATCTTCTGTTGAAGCCTTTGGTAACAACGGCAAAGTCGTCTTTTCAGATGTAATATTTCCGGATCCTGCTAGTAGAGCGATGAGTTTTTACGTGAAAGGTGGGAATGTGAACGTTGTTTCCTTGAAAGTGCATCAACTTCAATCTGTCTGGAATGAGGACATTCCTTCAAAAGCTCAAATAAAGATGGATACGAGCGTTCGGGAACTGGGGGTAGGCGAGTCGGATACACTGCAGGCGATGGTCGAGTATGGACCAGGTTTAGGCGTTCAACCGCTTAAGTGGAATTCCAGTAATAACGACGTAATAGCCATAGACTTGGTAGACAACTCACACGCAGTTATTAAGGCAAAAAAAGAAGGGGAGTCCACAGTCACCGTATCTACTCCGAATGGTAAAACTTCCACTAGTGTGCTCGTTAAAGTCTCAGGTGGCGAGTTCCAGACAAATCTGAGTGGATGGACTAAAGATCTGTCTGCTGCTTCATGGTTAGTTAGTGAACATGGGATCCGTGGTAAATATTTTAGCGATGCGAATTATATTGCCAAAGAGAAGGCTGGGAATTTTACGTATGAAGCAGACATGATGCTTGGTGAAACAGGAGGGGCAGGTTCTATTTTGTTCAGGGCTAGCGAAGATGGTCGCAGTGGTTATTATCTGAATCTAGACCCTAACATGAAGGCAATCCGTCTGTTCTACAAAATCAATGGAGGATTTGAAGAACGGCAGGTTCTTGCAAAAGTACCCACTTTCATTCAGCCAGGTCAAACGTATAAGGTGAAAATAGAAGCGAATGGTCCGCATATTGTCGTTCATGTGGACAGTCAAAAAGTCATAGATATCATGGATGGTACTTTTGCAGAAGGCCACTTTGGACTCCATGTATTTGGCGGCTCCGCATCTTACCAGAACGTTAATGTGAGCAATGGCGAACCTGCAAACCTCACCAAGTCCAGCCTTGTAAATGCCGCAACACAGAAATCCATTTATACCGTGAACCTTGTCAACGGGGAGCCGGTTACCTTGCAAGATGCAAGTGCAGCTTCCGTCCAAAAGTGGGTATTTGTTCCGACAGGCGACAAAGCAGGTTCGTATTCGATTCGTACTACGGCCGGGCAGACGCTTGATCTGGATATAGGGCAAAACAAACTTCAGCTATATCATTACTTAGGGTACAATAACCAGCGTTGGGTCCTTCACCAGAACAAAGACGGATCAGTTCATATTACTTCAGCTCATCATCAAAAAGCATTAGAAGTATCGGAAGATGGGACCGAACTCTTTCTAAATGAACTGAATCCATCACTTGATCGACAAAAATGGATATTAACAAAATAATTAAAATTATTCCATGATGGCGTATCTCATAGATATCCCATTAAAGAAGTGTCGTGGTACGGGAACATTGTTCTATTCAAGTCGCTATTATAGCGGCTTTTTTTGTTTTAAGCTGGTCTCAAGCCAAGGACAAGTTTTATTAAAGTAGCAGAGGTTCGATGGCTATCGCTATGCGGATTCGTAAGCTTTCAGTTGGATCTTTGAGTTTCACACCCAGGAGTTTTTCACACTTTTCCAGTCGATACACCACCGTATTTCGATGAACGAAAAGTTGCTTGGATGTTTCGACAAGCTGGCATTGTGTATCATAAAAAGCGTTCAAGGTGCGCAGCAACTCTTTTTTTTCATGTTCGTCTGCAATGTGCAGCAGTCCGTTTAAGGTCGCGTCGTAAAATTGTTTCAGTTCGTTGTGGGGAAGCATGTGGAATAAATATCCGATGTCCTTGGCTTGGTAAGATTGGACAAATTGCTTTCGTTTTAGCCAGTAGCCGAATTGCAATGCATTAACCGCTTCTGTATAAGAATGACGAACGCCGAGTACATTTGTTGCAGGTTTGCCAATGCCGATAGACAGGCTCAGTCCAGTCTCATGATGCAGCTCTTTAAGCATTCCTGACAGCTGCTCGGTGATTTTCGCCTCATCCCACCCCGACTCAGGGATAGATAACAGAAGACAGTAGGTATCATGTTTGGTAAACATGACGAAGGAATGATCTAACCCACCAAAAACACGTTTGATGTGCTCGTATTGCTCCTCTTGCTCCGTGACATTATCTCCTTTCGGAGGCACCGAACCTTCGTAATTAGGAAATCTTTGATGCATGTGATGCACCTCGTCATTACGCATGGTCAGCACGACGCTTGAACGCCCCTTGATAAGCCCACATCTCTTGCCGCGGTTCAGCGCCTCCTGCTCAGAAGTGATATATCCCTCAATCAGATCGGAAAAAAATTCGTTTTTGTGCCTGCGGGAGCGCTCTTTGACAGCCTGTGATTTGGTCAGCTCCATTCCAATGACGTTGGAGGCCTGCTCAAGCGTCAGACCAAAAAGGCCAGTCCATTGATCCGGTGAATGAAAGGATAACAAATAGCCTTCGTGGCGGTAAGTTTTTACTGGATATACCAGCATGCAGCAACGCTCTCGGACTGATGTGTTGATGAGGCACAGCGAAGTGGGACTAGAAATATCGGACAAGTCTTGAAGTGTATTTACAGCGGCTGCAGTGAGTTCAGCAACATTTGTACCCTGGCTGGAAGCAGAGATAGTTTGCCATTTGTAGTTTAACAGAACGACTGGGGATGAGAACAGTTTGGACAAGGAATCGATAATGCTGGAAATTCCTTTGCCGCGCATGATCATCTCGGAGAATTTTTTGTGGATGCTGAGTGCATATTGCAGTTCGTCGCTCTTGTTGTTCAGAATTACACTGGTCGATCGCTGCAAAATTTCGCCTAGGGATAGACGGACATCGGAAATTTCGATGATGGGAAATTCGTTCTGATCCGCTTCCCAAAGTATTTCATCAGGGATCGGTAGTTCAAAGCGCTTGGTTTTGATGGCCAACCCCGAGCAATGAAGCCGCTGCATGTCTCTGATTAGATGAATAAACATCTCTGGCTGCTGCTTCATGAAAAAGCCGTTGGTCAGCAAGAGCTCGTTTGGCCTTAGAAAGCGAATAATATCCGGACAGTCCATAATGTTGACCGTTTGAACCTCACGTATTAGACCCTTATGCCCCGTAATCACTCTGGCATCATCGTAAATGCCGTTTTTCAGCAAATCTGTCAGCAGCACATCGACCCATCCCTTTCTGGAACAAGTTATTTTATTGTTAAGTAATATAACACTACGATCATGTGGAGTAAATATATTTGGTTTGATCATCCAAGATTGCTAATTATTTTTATCTTTTTCATCCAATGATTTCTCATAAGGAGTGAATTATGCTTAAAGTGTTTCTTGTGTGTAATAAAAGCGTACATGAACGGAGGATGTAATGATTGATCTACTTATCACAGATACGGTGATTTCCGGGGCTGAAAGGCGAATGGATGTCGGGATATCCTCTGGCAAGATTGCATTTGTCACGCCATGCGGGGAAAGGAAAACCGAAGCGTCTCGTGTAGTGCAGGGCAAAGGAGGCTTATTGCTGCCCGGATTCGTCGAGCCGCATATTCATTTGGAAAAAGCATATTTGCTGGATTCCATGGATCGGGAGGCGGAGTCTCTCCAGGACGCAATTCGGATAACATCCAAACTGAAAAGTTCGTTCACGAGGGAGGACATGTATCGTCGCTCGCTGGTTGTCATTCGAGAAGCCGTCAGGAATGGTGTAACCCATATGCGTTGCCATGCAGAGGTTGATCCGGTTCTTGGACTCAGAGCTGCCGAATCTGCTCTTCGTCTCAAACAATCCTTAAAACATCAACTGGATTTACAGGTAGTTGCCTTTCCACAAGAAGGGGTGTTTAAGAGTCCGGGGACTGCTGAGCTGATGGAAGAAGCCATTCGTATAGGAGCCGATGTGATTGGAGGAATCACTTATCAGGATGCAGACCTGGGGGAGCACTTGGATTTTGCATTTGGTCTGGCAGGGAAGTACGGAAAACCGCTGGATTTTCACGCGGATTTCTCGGTCGATTCCAACGACCGTGCCGTTGTGGAAATTGCAAAAAGGACAATTGCTGCAGGAATGCAGGGGCATTTAGCCGCCGGACATGTAACCTCGCTCGGTTCCCTCCCTGAACACGAAGCTTTGGTTATCGGAGAGCTTCTGTGTCTTGCCGGAATCAGCGTCATTACGCTGCCGATGACGGACCTCTTTTTGAATGGAAGGGAAGGCTCCGAAGGACATCATAGAGGTCTGACTCCCGTGAAACTACTGCAGGACTGTGGAGTGAATGTGGCAATTGGCGTCAATAATGTGCGCAACCCATTCACGCCGTTTGGCAAAGCAGACCCAATTGAGGCTGCCTGGCTATTGGCGATTACTTCGTATATGGGCGGCAAACGGGATGCGCTCATCTTGACCAATATGCTGACGCATAACGCGGCACAGGCGTTAGGCATTGATAATTATGGCGTTAGGGTCGGCGCTCCGGCTGATATGGTATTGTTCCGAGAGCGGTCGGAAAGGGAAGTTCTGCTTAATAAACCGGAGGCCCGCACGGTTTGGAAATCGGGTTTACAGGTAGCTTGTACTGACTCAAAACCTTTGGAATTACCGTGGTTGTCGGAAGATATCGAAACAATCTAATTATGAAGTAAGGGGATGGAGTTATGGAGAAAGGGTTAACACTCGTAAAAAATGTCAAATGGTCGGAAAACATGTTTGATCTAACGATTGATCAAGCAACTGGACTTATTGTCAGCATTGAGACTGCCGGAACGGATGCGGATCTCACATCTGTAAATATTGCCGGTAGGGCGACAACCGTCATTGATGCGGATGGACTCCACTATGTACCGCCAATGGCAGATATGCATACCCATCTGGACAAGCATTTTATTGGTGAGCCGTGGAAGTCTTTGCAGCCGTTTGTCACACTGCCCGGCCAGTTGGAATTTGAGAAAAACATGTTGGGAGAACTACCGACCGGGGCGGGAGAACGTGCGAAACGAATGTTGGATTTAATGCTTGCCCAAGGTACAACGACAATCCGGACACACGTTGACGTGGATCCGCAAATTGGCCTCTCTCATCTTGAGGAAGTCTTGGAAGTGCGTGAGATGTACCAGGGACGCATCGATATGGAAATTGTGGCGTTTCCCCAGCAAGGCCTGCTTCGATCCGACTCCGTTTCCGTCATGCGGCAAGCGCTTCGTGCTGGAGCCAACTATGTTGGTGGTGTGGATCCGGCCGGACTGGACCGCCGGGTCGATGCCAGTCTGGAAGCCATGTTTGAACTTGCGACAGAATTCTCTGCGGGCATCGACTTGCATCTGCATGACCCGAGTCATCTCGGAATATACACGATCAGCCGCTTCGCCGAACTGACAGAACAAGCCGGTATGTCCGGCCGTACCGCGGTAAGCCATGCCTATTGTTTGGGCCAGGTTGGGGAAACAGAGGTGCGCTCACTCGCAGAAAGGTTGTGTGCGACCGGCGTAGCCATCATGACGAGTGTGCCCATTGACAGGCCCATGCCCCCCATCAAACTGTTGATGGAAACGGGAGTATCCGTGCATATCGGTTCCGATAACATTTTGGATTCGTGGAGCCCATTCGGAAATGGCGATATGCTCTCTCGTGGGTCACGTCTCGCTGAAGCATCCGGTTGGGTGGAAGACTTCTGGCTGTTAGAAACGTACAAGCTTATATCCAATGCGCCATTAACTCCAAAAGTGGGTGAACGAGGCACTTTCTCGTTGGTAAATGCCATAAATGCGATGCATGCGTTGGCTGCAGCACCTTCACGCGAAGCTGTATTTTCGGGTGGTGTGCTTGTTGGTGGTCGAATGTTTCCGAACAGCAGACAGATGGCAGCCATCCATTCGTAACAATCTTTAATATACATGATGCAGCGCATCCTTTTTCAGGTGCGTTGCTTTTTGGCATGAAAAGGCTGATCACATGACGTATAGAACGTTGCTTAATGCAGTTTATGTCATAAAACATTACACATAAGTTTAGATATGCTTTTCTTTTGGTGTAATAATCCAAATGAAATCATTTTTTTTAGTGAATCACACCAATGACTGAGGCTTCCTTACATCGTATTATTCATATAAGAACAATTTTAAGTCATATAAACTGACATTCATAGAATAGGAGGGATGTTGGAGGAGTTACACAAACCAAACATCATTGTTAAGAACAGGGGGAGAGAGACATGCGTCGAGGTTTCCATGAAAACCGCATCCAAAATATCAGAAAGCATGGGCTGTTATTGGTCATGATTTTGCCAGGCATCATCTATCTGTTCATCAACAATTACTTGCCCATGTTCGGCATTGTGATTGCGTTCAAAGATATCAATTTTGCAAAAGGAATCTGGGGAAGTGACTGGGTAGGCTTCGATAATTTCGCCTATCTGTTCCAAACACAGGATGCTTGGGTGATTACCCGTAACACGTTACTCTACAACGGCGCATTTATCGTGCTTGGAACAGTGCTCTCCATAGCTGTGGCCGTATTGTTGAACGAGGTAAAAAAGCGATTTGCCTCCCGACTGTACCAAAGCATCATTTTGCTGCCCTATCTGATCTCGATGGTCATTGTCGCTTACTTGGTTCTGGCATTGCTCAACGAGGAAAACGGATTCGTCAATCATTACGTGCTTCCTTTGCTGGGGATTGACCCCGTGTCGTGGTATGCGGATTCCGGTAAATGGCCCTTTATATTAAGTGTCGTATATCTGTGGAAAAACGTCGGTTATACATGCATTGTTTATCTGGCCTCAATTGTAGGCATCAGCCAAGAATATTATGAATCCGCTACGCTGGACGGAGCATCCAAGTGGAGGCAAGTCTGGAGCATTACCCTTCCTCTGCTTAAACCCACGATGGTCATTATGGTGCTTCTTGCAGTGGGACGTATCTTCAATTCCGATTTCGGATTGTTCTATCAGGTTCCGCTGAATTCGGGTGCACTGCAAACGACTACGGATGTCATTGACACATACGTTTATCGTGGATTGATGACTTTTGGGGATTTCGGAATGTCATCCGCTGCCGGACTTTATCAGTCCATTGTCGGTTTTCTGTTAGTATTGACGACAAATGCGATCGTTCGTCGCAAAAACCGGGATTTGGCGCTGTTTTAGCTAAGGGGGAGGACAACATGTATTCAAATAGGATATATCAAATGGCTGTTCACCTCGTGCTCATCATGATGGGAATCGCTGCAGTGTTTCCGTTTGTACTTCTGTTATCCGCTTCCCTAACCGAGGAACAAGCCATTATCAGGGATGGTTATCGTTTGTTACCGGCTCAATTCAGCTTCGATGCTTATGTGTATCTGTTTAATCAATATTCGTTGATTCTGCGGTCGTATGGAATTACGACGTTCATCACGGTCGTGGGCACGATATTTGGATTGTTGATCACAACCCTGGTCGCTTATCCGCTATCCAGAAATGTGCTTCCATTTCGTTCGTTCCTGTCATTCTTCGTATTTTTCACCCTGCTTTTCAATGGGGGGCTGGTGCCAATGTACCTGGTTTATACGGACCTCTTCCATTTGAAAGATACCATCTGGTCGCTAATCATCCCGAATTTACTGACCAATGGGTTCTACATTTTGTTGATGCGCAGTTTCTTTTCCACATCCATTCCCGGCGAAGTCGTGGAATCGGCCTATGTGGATGGAGCCAACGAATGGGTTATTTATTGCAAAATCGTTCTCCCGCTTGCTCTCCCAAGCCTGGCAACCATTGGTCTGATGCTCATGATCTCATATTGGAACGATTGGTTTAACGGTCTGATCTTCATCAATGATGGAAGCCTCTACAGCATTCAAAACCTGCTTAATCGAATGTTGTCTGATGTCCAGTACTTGCAGCAAAACAGTTTGTCTGGCCAGACGGCTGTTGTCTCATCCGTACCTCTCGGCAGTGTGAGAATGGCTATTGCCGTAATCGGCGTGTTGCCACTGATCGCAGCGTATCCGTTTTTCCAGAAGTTCTTCGTCAAGGGATTGACCATTGGTGCCGTAAAAGGTTAGTCATGCTTCGTATCCAAGATGTCTCATCCAAAAGCAAACATGGGGAGTGAATGAAGATGTTCAGAAAAAGATTGCCTGCGGGTTTCTTGAGGGTAATGTCCTTAATTTGTGCGGCCCCTCTATTGTTGACGGCATGCGGAAATCCAGACAGTAAGGAGGGAGCAGAACCTGGGAAAGCTTCAGCAACAGACATGTATGAAGTGGTCATGACGTATCCGGCTTTTGGGGATGTAACGGATGTTAAGGAAATTCAGGAAGCCATCAGTGATATTACAGCGGAAAAGGTAGGCGCCACCGTGAAGCTCTTGCCTGTTAATGGATCGAACTATGCCAATCAAATGAACTTGATGCTGGCGGGCAGCGAGAAACTGGATCTGGTGTATACCAGCGTTTGGTTAGGCCTTGAATCCCAAATCGGCAGGGGACAGTTACTGCCCATGGACGAATCGTTGAATGAATTTGGTAAAAAGATACTGGAGGCTGTTCCGGAGGAAGCCGCAGAAGCCGGGAAGATGAATGGTGAAACATATAGCGTTCCCAGCATTAAAGCTTGGGCACTTTCTCCCAGTTTTGTGATGGACAAAGAGCTTGCCGATAAGCATGATATTGACCTTAGCGCCATAAAAACCTGGAATGATATCTCTGCTGTATTGCAGCGTATCAAGGACAATGAGCCAGGTGTCACGCCGATTGTCAGCTATACCTCGCAGGAAACACCCGGACAAGCCATGCTGAATTTTGATCCATTGGGAACAGCACCTGGCGTACTGGATTTTGGCGGGGAGGACTTCACCGTGCAGAACCTTTTTGCGACATCGCGGTTCTCCACAATGACTGACCTGATGCGTGATTGGTATCAAAAAGGTTATTTTAGCAAAGACGTCGCAACGTCACAGGAAACGGGCTCCAATCTGATCAAGGCAGGCAAAGCCTTCTCGTATATCCGGAATATCAATGAGTGTTACTCGGAATCACTTGCGGCTGGGACTGAACTTGTATGCGTCCCCCTTGAGGACTCGTATATGACGCGTAATAGCGTAGCTTCCAACATGATGTCTTTGGCAAGGAACAGTGAGCAGCCGGATAAGGCGATTCAAGTATTGGAACTGTTTTACTCGGACGAAGCAGTCATTAATCTGTTTACCAACGGAATTGAGGGCAAGCATTATGTTAAGCGGGATAATGACCTGATCGGCAAGCCGGAAGGTGTTACTGCAACAGGATACGATTCAAACCAATATGCCGTGGGGAACAATTTTCTGTCCTATATATGGGAAGGGAATGATCCTGACATGTGGGAGCACTTGAGGGGCGAAAACGAGAGTGCCGTAAAATCAAGGGCGATGGGCTTCAGCTTCGACATCAATCCGGTCAAAACACAAATTACCTCGGTAGCCAACGTCCAAAACCAGTATGATGCAGGCTTTCAGACAGGAACTTTTGACCCGTCAGAACTGGGTGCTTATCTCGACAAACTAAAGAATGCAGGCGTAGAGAAAATATTGACGGAAAAGCAAAACCAGTTAAACCAATGGCTTGAAAATAAATAGAAGGAGCTGATCACGCATGTTTAATCCTGTCATTGATGTTCACCACCATATCATCTCTAAAGAAATGCAACGAAAGCAGCGGGAGCTGGGAATGGAGATTCCAAGTTTTATGCCAAAGTGGACGCCCGAGATCGGGATGCAAAAAATGGATGTATGTGACATCTCGTTTTCATTCCTTTCAGCTCCGTCAGACCTGACGTTCATCGACCAATCTTCCGCCAACGCATTGGCACGTAAAATGAATGAAGAGCTCGCATCGTATGCTCAACTTCATCCTGAGCGGTATGGTGCGTTTGCAACGCTTCCACTCCCGGATCCCGCAGCAGCCATGGAAGAAACATTGTATGCACTTGATGTTCTCGGGATGGATGGTGTTGCAATGCTGACAAGTTATCAGGGGAAATATTTAAGCCATCCGGATTACACCGAATTGTTAACCGAATTGGATCGACGCAGTGCTGTTGTGTTTCTGCATCCCATCCTTATACCGCAAAAAATCGCTGGGCTCAGTCCTGCACTGCTTGAGGGCACCTTTGATACGACGCGTGCTGTCACTACGATGGCTGTTCATCGCATTTTCGACCAATATCCATCCATTACGTTCATTCTTCCCCATACAGGGGGCATGGTGCCGTATATTAAATGGAGAATTGCGCTTGCCGCCATCGGGCAAGATTCGATTCAGGTTGAAACAACACCGGAACAATTTCAAGCTGAAATAGCCAAACTGGACCACCTTTATTATGATTCCACGTTGAATCTCGGCACGATCCAAAAGTTGATTGCACCTGATCGGATTCTGTTCGGAGCGGACATACCTTGGCCAGCGGACAGCGTCCTTCGGATACAACGGGAGTCGGTATTCCATGAAGCACAGCAGATCAGCGAAGAAAACGCGAAAGCGATCGCTTATGGCAATGCCTTTCGTCTATTTCCCCGCATTTCTAAGCTTTTTGATATAGAGAAAAAGTTAATTTAAAGTGTTAGGAACCGATAACTCAATCATATAAAGAAAGCAGCTGATCCAAGTGATCGGCTGCTTTTATTCAGCTAACGAGAGGAATCAATCATATATTATATTTTTTCCTTCTTCACTTAGTTTTCTCAAAGATGTAATCATGTGATTAATCTCTTCTTCAGAGTGTCTTTCCCATGAAGCTAATTCAGCTATTATTTTAAGTGGCGATTTAGATCGATATGAAAGTGTTGGGTTTCCAGGAAATTTTTTATCAGTTACGTTTGGATCACTTTCAAAATCTCCTAATGGTTCTACAATGTAGATTCTTTCTTTTGCATTAGATCTTGCCAATTCAGCACCCCATTTGGCAGCATTTAATGTTGCAGTAAAGTATATATGGTTAGAATTTTTCTCTTGGTAATTTGATAAAAATTGTGGTTCTAATAAATCACCAATTTGCAGTTCTGCTTTTGTACCATGAAAAAAAGGGCCTTGATCTATGATCACTTTTTTGTCATCCATACTGATCCACCTCTTTTTTAGTTTTGTATTTAGCAGTATAGTGTAGGAATTCTAAAAAAAACAGTCTATAAAAAAATAAAAAATAACGGTATAATTTAAGTAGAGAGAATGATACTGAGTCCAATAACCCAAGTTTAAGAAAGCAGCCGATCAGCGTGATCGGCTGCTTTTGTTTAACTAACGAGCAGGTTAAAAGATAATCCGTTCAGGGCAGGTCTCTGTCCTGGATTATAGAGTAATGTTGTAATGCCAGAGTATATAGTTGATAAGCATTATCATTCATGATATATTGTTAACCAGTAAACTAAATATAATAATTTATTTAGAATAACCCTATTTATTAAAATAATATTTTTGTTTACAAGTAAATAAGGAGGATCAAAGAATGATCTCAATAGATCGAACAAAACAGTTACTTTATGACCAATTTATCCGTTTTTTACATGTGTATGAGAATCACAAGGATACAGAAATCGAGCATTTCCTAAGTATTGCGCAGCGAGAAAGTATCGAGAAAATCCCTCAGCATTTGACCGCGGTTCATATGATAGATTGCATAGGCAAGCATGAGCCTATTAACAACACGGGTATTGCCGAGGCGATGAATTTGTCCAAAGCAAGTATCACCAAAATTGGAAACAAACTGCTGGAGGAAGGATTCGTCAAACGTACAAAAATGAACGACAACAAAAAAGAGAGCTATTTCCGGTTGTCACCGCAAGGCAAAAAAATCTTTGAACTGCATGAACGTCTGCATATACATGAGGCTGAGCGCTTCTATCGTACTCTCGACAAATATTCGGAAACGGAGCTAAAAGTAATCCATCAATTTCTTCAAGACAGCAGTATAAATATTGAATCCAGATAGAACAAAGGAGAGTGAAGCATATGAGTCTGGCGGAATTGATCAGGGAGCGCAGGAGTATTCGTAAATGTAACTCTACGCCGGTGGACCAGGAGTTGGTTGTAGAATTACTGCGTAAGGCTATACGGCTTCAACCATTTGTTGAGTCTGGCTCATGGCGTGTAGTATATGCCGGAACTCCAGAAGCACGCAAACGGTTGGTGGACTGCATGCTGGAACAGATGTCACAAAGCAAGCTCGGCAAGCTGATTCCAGGGAAACTTCTGGATGTTTTTAAAAAGAGATTTACCGATATTCCTGCGCA
This sequence comes from Paenibacillus xylanexedens, assembly GCF_001908275.1. NCBI lineage: Bacteria > Bacillati > Bacillota > Bacilli > Caryophanales > Paenibacillaceae > Paenibacillus > Paenibacillus xylanexedens. Next base: position 4,491,110 of record NZ_CP018620.1, read on the forward strand.
CGTCATTGTTATGTCGACTGTAGGACCGGATCGTCTGACCAATGACCGCAATTATGCGGCTGCCTGCGGGGTGATGCAGAGCTTCCAACTGTTGGGCTGGGAACGAGGGTTAGGAATGTTATGGGATACAGAGTCCATGATTCAGCATGAAGGGTTCTTCAATGGAATTGGCTTACGTGAGGATGAAAGATTTGTTGGTATTCTTCATATAGGATATTACGACAAAGCGCCAAGAAGTCGGAAAAGGACACCAGCCGAGCAGAAGTGGACCGTATTGCGAGGACAGTCTACATAGAAGAGGAGGATATGAACATGAAATTGTCAGATCTGGAAGGAGACATGGACGGTCCGAGTGAGTTTTTGGATCAACCGGTATCGCAGGACCTAATCCTTGAATTGCTCAATCATGCTGTTTGGGCGCCAAATGATGGCCTCCGAGAACCGTGGCGATTTATCTTTGCCGATAACCAGTATGGGGACATCATGCAAGGATTACAGAACCAGGCCCCTGCGTATCTTCTGGTCTTGGTGAAGGAAGAGGCGGATCAATATAAGCGGGAAGAGGACTTTGCAGCTGTCTGCTGCCTAATTCAGAATTTCCGCTTGCTGGCTCATGAGCAAAGTCTGGGTGTGCGTTGTACCTTGCATGACTGGATGTACGACCCGAGCCGTACTGAAATGTTTGGTGTACTGAGTAACGAGCGCATTGCTGCGGTTCTGGAATTGGGATACGGTGCAAATCAGTGGAAAGGAAATACGGAGTTTCCTGAGACTCAACTTCATTTTGAACTGATGTAGGGGTGGAGACGATGGGATGAGACTCCAAAATGTGAATAAATCCCGATTCAGATTGCACTTGCTTTAATACAGAGGATGGAGTTACACCAATGTTTATCTACTAATGAAATGTCGAGTGACAAGAAAATATACCCATTAAAGTCGCTATTTTAGCGGCTTTTTTTGTTGGATAAAAGACGTTACTTGGAGTCCGAGTCGTTGTTCGTAACTTGTTTCCGATAATGCTGTGGAACTACACCCATCTGTTTACGGAAAATGGACGAAAAATAACTAGAGCTTTGAAAACCACAGGCAAGTGCAATTTCACTTATGGATCTCCGTGTTTCTTTTAACATTTCACAGCTTTTCTGAAGTCGATATTGAGTGACATAGTTACTTGGCGATTGACCCACATATTTGTTAAACAGTTGGCAACAACGGCTTCTGCAAACAGCTCCGGCCGATGCGATCTCCTCAAGCGTTATCTTCTGATCATAGTTCTGGTGAATGAATTGAGTCATTTCCTGAACATGCGTTAATATGCCGGGTTGACCGGAAACAGGCGTCAACTGATCGCCAATTGCAGCACACAATGAGAACGCTTGGGATACCAAACGAAGTGGATTGGGAGGCGTATGTTCCCTATGCATTTCCCGATAGAGTTCCTGAATGGACTGTACTATGTCTTGTTGCCAGGCCATCTGCTCCACGAGCACAACAAAATCAGCCATTTTAGAACTGAATTTCTCTTCCCAGTACGTCTGAAGATATGAAGTTTTCTCACCAAGGATAGAGGGATGAATAACGACCACTAGGAACGAACAATCGTCGTGATCCGCAGTAGCATAACCAAAATGCAAGCGCTGGCTATTTACAAACAGTCCATCTCCTTGGTGCAACCGAGTAATACGACCATTAACAGAGAAATCCATTGATCCTTTTAATACATAGATAAACTCCAGATCCACATGCCAATGAGCAACTGCAGCATGATTATTAAATTGATGAAGACTTCCCTTGCGGACATAAAGTGGTAGATCAGGGAGATTATAATTCAACCTTTCCGATAAATCAGAGAACACCTCTAAATCTGTCATTGAGAATCCCCTCTTTGCATAAATGTATACGATATTAATAAAAGTATAGCCAATATTGATGGAAACAACAATGATTTCGCACTATTCTTATATTATCGAAAACCATCGAGAGGACAGATATAGGTGAGAAAACGCATGCAACTTCAAGGTTTCGGCAAACGCGACTTTAATCGAGAGTTAATATCGCTTGTGATCCCCATTGCATTACAAAATCTGATATCAGCAACGGTGATATCTGTTGATGTGATCATGCTGGGTATGATCAGTCAGTCTGCAATGGCAGCCGTGTCACTCGCCGGACAAATCACGTTTACATTAACACTATTTTATATGGGGCTGTCAGCAGGAGCGAGTATCCTCACGGCCCAGTATTGGGGGAAAAAAGACACACCAACCATACAGCGCATTCTTAGTATTGCCTGCGTGTTCTCCTTATGTATATCGATTCTGTTTTTTCTGTCTTCCTTCCTGATTCCAGAGGCACTGATAAACTTATTTACCAATGATCCTGAATTAATTCAATATGGCTCAAGGTTTTTACAGTTTAATTCCTTTTCTTATCTTGTGATGGGACTATCGCAAATGTATCTTAGTGTAATTCGAAGTATGGAAAATGCAAAACTCGGTGCGTGGATTAGCTCCTTATGTTTGATCTTGAACATTTTGTTTAATGCCATTTGCATTTTTGTATTATACCCATCTAGTCCTGAATTGGCGATTCCGGCAGTAGCTCTTGCCACAGTGTTGGCTCGTATGATTGAACTCGCATGTTGTATGATGCATTCCTTAACGAAGGGAACCATTCGTTTTCGTTTACCAGTACGTGACCGCATTCAGCGTAATCTATTAAAGGATTTCTTGAAATATACGCTGCCCGTACAGGGGAATTATATCGTCTGGGGAGGAGCACTTACCGCTACGGCTGCCATTATAGGACATGTGAACTCCGATATGGTAGCGGCGAACTCAATTGCATCTGTAGTTAAAAACTTAGCGGTTGTTCTGTGTGGAGGTATAGCTACCGGGGGATCTGTGCTTGTTGGAAAGTATCTCGGACAGGGTGAAATGGCGAAAGCAAGGTATGCAGGTAATCATATGTGCTATTATGCTTTAATTTTCGGAGTCATTGCAGGCTGCACGATTCTGTTAATTAAACCTTTGGTTTACTCCATGGTCAATTTGAACCCCGTTGCTCAAAGTTATCTAAATGGCATGTTATACATTAATGCATACTATTGTATAGCGAAATCGTTTAACTCCACAACTATAGCAGGTATATTCCCGGCAGGTGGAGATTCCAAATTTGGATTATGGTGTGACACTGTTGTGATGTGGCTTATTATTCTACCACTTAGTTACCTATGTGCTTTTGTATGGCAAGTATCTCCCATTTTCTTATATTTCGTCATCAGCCTAGATGAGTTGATTAAACTGCCTATTGCTTTCACCCGTTATCGTCAGTTTAAGTGGCTCAATAACTTAACTAGAAACTTTACATAAACCTGATCTTCACAAGGGATTATGTAAATCACTCTAATATATATTAGCTTTCTATAAAGGAGAAGATAGGATGAATATTCAAGAACGTATGGCAAGCAAACAATTATTTACAGATGATGATGTGAATTACCCGAGAGAGGCTTCGGAATTAGCCAAAGCACGCCAGCGAGGTAAGGCACTTTGCTATGAAATCAACAATTTGCATCCAGATGAGGTGGAGAAGCGCAAAGCCTTAATGAAACAACTTTTTGGTAGCATAGGTGAAAATGTATGGATGGAACCTCCACTCCGCATGTCATACGGATCAAATACGACCGTAGGAAATAATGTATATATCAATTTCAATCTAACCGTGGTTGATGACTATAAAGTTACGATTGGCGACGATGTTATGTTTGGGCCAAATGTAACGATTGCTGTAACCAATCATCCTCTACACCCGGAGAAGCGCAAAGAAGGTGGGATGTTTGCATTACCCGTGGTCATTGAAGATGGAGCTTGGATCGGGAGCGGAGCGATTATTCTACCAGGAGTCACGATTGGCAAAGGAAGTGTCATTGGTGCAGGGAGTGTCGTAACCAAAAATATCCCTGCAAACGTAATCGCTGTCGGAAATCCATGCAGAGTTCTTCGTGAGATTACCGAACAGGATCGAGAGCTTTACTATAAAGATATGCGTTTTGATCAGGTTGAATGGTAAAAGAATGACATCTACATTTTAGAAAGGAGTTCGTTGATGACTATCATCTATGCTGTTATTGTATTGTTGCTTCTCTTTTTCGTCATTAGAGCCATTGTTCATTACCGCCGAACCCACTTGATCGCAAGTAACATGAAAAAAAAGTTTGACCATTACTATAATGAAGATGGCTATCATAATGATCAGCATATTGATAGGATTTGATTCAGAGAATAACAGGAAACTGTAACTCTTAATATAAAGAAAGCAACCGCCTAAATGGCTCGTTTGTTTTCTTTCTGGTTATGGTCGGGGGTGAGGATATGTAGACGTTTAAAGGCAGATTTCCAAGTTAATGGGACTGTCTCAAAAGGAATTCCGCCTTGCTCCAAGCGCTAACGAACCTCAGTAACGCTTTTCGACAGTAACTAGGCGTGGAAATATCTAAGCACAAGAACATATTATAATTAAAGTCGCTATTTTAGTGGCTTTTTTATTTTATCGGTACAGGTGCTTGTCCCAAGCTAAGGACAAGCACTTGTACCGAATTTGATGCATCTCTAAATAGTGAAATTTAAAACTTATTGACATGAATGTAGTACCAGTAATTTCTTTACCAGAATCCAGGAATAATAGAAATCAAGTATACATTACCTGCCGGAAATTTTATTCAGCGAAATTTCTTGTTCCTCCAGCAGTCGTTTCAGCTTTTGGCGCTGCCGTTTTTCCTTCTGACGGCGCTCTTTGTCCTCAGCCTTTAGAGCCTTGAGCAGGGAGAAACACATACCGATAAGGACAATAGCGAACGGCAATGCGGTTACAATGGATGCCGTCTGGAGGCCAGTTAACCCCCCGCTGATTAGCAGTACTACCGCGATGGAGGACTGCATGATTCCCCAGGTTAATTTCACTCTTGTACTTGGGTCCAACTTGCCATCTGAAGTGAGCATGCCCAGTACAAAGGTAGCTGAATCAGCCGACGTAATAAAGAAGATCATGATCAGGATTGTGGCGATGAATGCCACGATCGTGCCCAAAGGCAGCTGCTCCAGCATAAGGAATAAAGCGGTTGTCGTATCTTCCATGACAGCCTCCGCCAGATGAGCGGTATTGAACAATTCCATGTGAAGTCCTGTTCCACCAAAGACGGAGAACCAGATAAATCCGAAAAGACTTGGAATAACCATGACGTAAATTACAAATTCCTTTATGGTTCTTCCTCTGGATACCCTTGCGATAAAAGTGCCGACAAAAGGAGCCCATGAGATCCACCATGCCCAGTAAAATAACGTCCATGCTCCAATCCAGGTTTCTCTTGAGAACGGCGTCAGTCTCAAACTCATGTTAATAATATTCTGCATGTAACTGCCCAAGGTTGTTGTGAATGTGTCAAATATAAAAGAAGTCGGTCCAGTCACCAATACAAACAACATCAATAGCACAGCTATAACGAGGTTGACGTTGCTCAGAATCTTAATACCTTTATCCAGACCGGAGGTTGCCGAGATTAAGAACAGTACGGTTACAACTATGATAATGACAACCTGAGACAGAGTCGAGTTAGGAATACCGAATAAGTGATTCAGACCTCCGCCGATCTGAAGTGCACCCAATCCAAGCGAGGTCGCAACACCAAAGATGGTGGAAATGACCGCCAGAATATCAATGACCTTACCAAGCCATCCTGCAGCAAGACGCTCACCGATCAGAGGAATAAAGGTGGAACTGATCAGCCCTTTGTATCCTTTCCGGAACTGGAAGTAAGCAAGCGCTAAGCCAATAACGGTATAGATAGCCCAAGGATGCAGCCCCCAGTGGAAAAAGGAATAACGCATTGAAAGTATGGCTGCTTGCGTTGTTTCGGGTACCGCCCCCTCAGGTGCAGATAAATAGTGGGACAGCGGTTCAGCAACTCCCCAGAACACCAGCCCAATGCCCATACCCGCGCTAAACAGCATGGACAGCCAGGAAACCGTAGAATACTCCGGCTCATCATCGTCATCCCCAAGCCTAATACCGCCAAATCGGCTGAACGCCAGATAGAAAGCAAAGATCAGGAAGAACAGTGTCGCTAGCAAATAAAACCAGCCAAAATTCTGAATAGAGAAGTTGTAGGCAACATTAGCCACATCCGCCAGCTGATCAGGAGCGACGGCTCCCCATATTGCAAACAGTGCAACGATGATAATTGTGATTGTAAATACCATGATGAGACCTCCGTTATGTAAGCTTCAGCCAACTGTTTCCTTAGTATGTGATAGTCCAACTTGTAATATTTCGAAAAGCTAGCTGTTGATAAATTAAAACAAACCGCCATGTAATGAAACACTCAGCGGTTTGTTTTGATCTTGCCTGAATAATATATGATCTATAATCTCTTGTTAATCTGAAGATATTGTATCATCTCATCTAACTAGTTTTATTCATTTATGAAAAGAAATCTGAAGAAGGCTGACTGTCATCGTAAATTTACAGATCCTTCAGATTAAATTGCATGCGTGTAAGCATGTCGGTCATCATTGCAACTTCTTCTTCACTGAAATCCAGTATCATCTGATGAAGAAACTGGTTTCGATCCTGTTTGAAATTGGCGATATGCGTTAGCCCTTGTTCTGTTAACCGGACGAAGGTTTCCCGATGATCGTCGGGGTTTCTTCTTCGTGACACCAAACCGTCTGCTTCCAGTTGCTTCAAATGGCGTGTAACAGCAGCACTGTCAATATGAATGGCCTTCTGCAAATGGCTTTGTGTAACTTCTTCATGAAGATAGAGATGATACAGCAGAACGTATCGTGAGGAACTGATCCCCGTACAACGTTCAAATTTAGGTTTCAACTGATTGCTTATATTTTTAAGTAATATTAATAAGGTTTCTTGTTCCAGCGAACAATTCATGTTTGCCCCTCCTTGAATGGTGCAGAATGTCTTGAAAAGCTTCATGTAACAAGGGCATATTCCTTCCAAGACATTCAGCAACTAAAGGCAACTATATCACAATGTGGAGACTACTCGCACTATCGCTTTGAATCATGCCCAAAACGTAGTCTCTTCGGCTGGCATACGGTAGGAGGTGTATCCCTCGCTTGCAGCTTTTCCAATTGTCAGTAGCATGACTGGTACATAGCGTTCTTTATCCAAACCAAACACTTCGGCAATTTGATCTTTTTCATAACCGCCGACTGGATTGGTGTCATACCCATGTGCACGGGCAACCAGCATCAATTGCATGGAAACGAGACCGGCGTCAAGCATAATGACATCGTTCATTTCAGCATCGGACATGTTGTTATAGATCGGTTTGAATGCCTTCAACTGAAAGTCCTTAACATCTTGTGGCATTAAGCCATGCTCAACAGCTTTTCCATAGATGTTTTCTGCGTAATCGAAGTTATTTTTGTCCGCAAACACGGCAATGACAGCAGAAGCTTGAGCGACTTTTTCTTTGTTAAAGCGGGACCGTGGGACGAGTTTTTCTTTTCCCTCTGGAGTATCCACCACAAGGAAGCGCCAAGGCTGCATGTTGATGGAGGAAGGGGCAGTGCTAGCTTCATTGATGATTTGAGTCATTTCTTCCCTGCTGATTTTTACGGATGAATCGTATGTCTTAATGGAGCGGCGTCCATAAATAATTTCGTTAAAATCGTTTGTTTGTTGGTATGGTTTCATAATAGTTACTCTCCCTTTATATTTTGTTGATCCATCAATGTTTGACTAGTCAATTGTTGATAAGTCAAATATAAATGATAACTAAGTCCATTTCAATAGTTTTTTTATGTAAAATTATAACAATAAAAGCAACATTTCCGACGATTCTAACTTAACTTTTGCATAATTTTATCCTGGTTGTTTAAAAATGAGTAAGGATAATATGCATGAACGCTCAGTGACTAGAAACAAATAAATAATCAGGAATAGCACGTAAAAGGCTATTAGCTTAGAGGAGTGATACAGAAATGAAAGCAGTTGTGATTAATCAATATGGAAGTAAAGAAGAGTTAGTTGAGCAGGAAGTGAATAAACCGAGGGCAGAAGCCAATCAAGTGGTTGTAAAATTAGAGGCTACATCCATTAATCCAATCGATTGGAAATTAAGAGAGGGTTACTTAAAAGAAATGTATGATTGGGAATTCCCTATTATCTTAGGGTGGGATGTAGCCGGGGTCATAACTGAAATTGGTTCAAACGTTACCAAATGGAAAGTTGGGGATCGAGTATTCAGTCGTCCTGATACAACACGTTTCGGTTCGTATGCTGAATATACAGCAGTTGATGAGCACCTTCTGGCAAAACTACCTGATTCAATCTCATATGAGGAGGCTGCGGCTGTACCTTTGGCTGGTTTAACAGCATGGCAGGTACTGTTTACTCATGGCGATCTAAAAGAAGGTGAAACTGTACTTATTCACGCTGGAGCTGGTGGTGTAGGTATGTACGCCATTCAATTAGCAAAGCTTGCCGGCGCTCATGTTATTACAACAGCAAGTAAAAAAAATCATGAACTTCTTTATTCGTTAGGTGCTGATCAGGTCATTGATTACAAAAAGGAAAACTTTGAGGAGATTCTAAAAGATATAGATTTAGTGTTTGACACGATGGGTGGAGAAGTAGCTGAGAATAGCTATAAGGTGCTTAAGCCAAATACCGGAAGACTAATTACCATTGTTGGTGAACCCAATCATGATACTGCTAAGTCTCACAATGTATTAGCAAAGGGGATTTGGCTGCAGCCAGATGGTGATCAATTGCAGAGAATGGCAGATCTGATGGAAGAGAAAAAGATAAAGTCGATTGTAGGGGCAACATTCCCGTTTAGTAGACAGGGGATTTATGATGCACATGCTTTGAGTGAAACTCACCACGCTGTAGGTAAGATTGTCATTACATTTTAAAAAAGAAAACTGGGAAAAACCGCTAAATATTAAAATTGGCATATGTCGAGGACAAAAACATATTCCCATTAAGTCGCTATCTTAGCGGCTTTTTTTGTTGTAAAGAAAAGGTACAAGTGCTTTCCAGAGTCAGGTAGTTCACTTTAATGAAAAAATAAAAGTACACCATGAATGGATACAAATATGTGGCATAGAGAAGGAGGATGACCAAGCCGCTGAAATTGTCGGTCTATAGGAGTTAGAAAAGGATTAGGATATAAGGAATGCAGATTTCTCACCTGTTCCTGAAAACGTAAAGAAAGGGGGGGGAATAATTGGCCATTTTATCAACTGGACCGATCGAGAATAATCCCGTTAGTGGCTTGAGACCAACACAACAGTTGACCATTAATATTGATAATAGAAATACGGTTACGAATGCAATTGTTTTAATTCAGGGTTATTACCTAAACGGGACTAGAACGGAATATATACTCGAATTAATTAGCGTAAATCCAAATCAAGCCATAAAAAAAGATTATTTTGCAAACCTAGACGTATTTGAATTTGTCTTTACAACAAGCGGTTTAGCAGAACAACAAGTAGAAATTTCAGTTTGGGGAAAAAACTCCACGGGACAGCTCGTAACGCCTCACCGTATTGTATCTTCAGAATTGTTAGAAGACAATGGAGCCACGGGAATCACAGGCTCAACCGGCGCAACGGGCGTAACTGGAGCCACGGGTACCACAGGCTCAACCGGTGAAACAGGTGCAACGGGCGTAACAGGTGCAACGGGAATCACAGGCACAACTGGTGAGACAGGAGCCACGGGCGTAACTGGAGCTACGGGTACCACAGGTACAACCGGTGCAACGGGCGTAACTGGAGCTACGGGTACCACAGGCACAACCGGTGAAACCGGAGCCACGGGCGTAACCGGAGCCACAGGGATTACTGGCCCCGCTGGAGGAGCCACGGGTGAAACAGGCACAACGGGCGTAACTGGGGCCACGGGCATAACAGGTACAACCGGAGAGACAGGTGCAACCGGCGTAACGGGAGCTACGGGCATCACAAGTGCAACCGGTGAAACCGGAGCCACGGGCGTAACCGGAGCTACGGGCATCACAGGTGCAACCGGTGAAACCGGAGCCACGGGCGTAACCGGAGCTACGGGCATCACAGGTGCAACCGGTGAAACCGGAGCCACGGGCGTAACCGGAGCTACGGGCATCACAGGTGCAACCGGTGAAACCGGAGCCACGGGCGTAACCGGAGCTACGGGCATCACAGGTGCAACCGGTGAAACCGGAGCCACGGGCGTAACCGGAGCTACGGGCATCACAGGTACAACCGGAGAGACAGGCGCCACGGGCGTAACCGGAGCTACGGGCATCACAGGTACAACCGGAGAGACAGGTGCCACGGGCTTAACTGGGGCTACAGGCATCACAGGTACAACCGGAGAGACAGGCGCCACGGGCATAACTGGTGCCACAGGGAACACAGGTGCAACCGGAGAGACAGGCGCCACGGGCATAACTGGTGCCACAGGGAACACAGGTGCAACCGGAGAGACAGGCGCCACGGGCATAACTGGTGCCACAGGGAACACAGGTGCAACCGGTGAAACAGGTGCAACGGGCGTAACTGGAACTACGGGCATCACAGGAGCCACAGGCATCTCAGGCGCAACCGGAGAGACAGGGGCCACGGGCATCACAGGTGCAACAGGCGTAACAGGTGCAACAGGCGTAACAGGTGCAACAGGCGTAACAGGTGCAACGGGCGTAACAGGTGCAACGGGGGCCACGGGCATCACAGGCACAACAGGAGCAACCGGCGAGACAGGGGCTACGGGCGTAACAGGTGCAACAGGCATCACAGGTGCAACAGGTATCACAGGTGCAACCGGAGAGACAGGTGCAACGGGTGTAACGGGGGCCACGGGCATCACAGGTGCAACAGGCGTAACAGGTGCAACAGGCGTAACAGGTGCAACAGGTGCAACAGGCGTAACAGGTGCAACGGGCGTAACAGGTGCAACGGGCGTAACAGGTGCAACGGGCGTAACAGGTGCAACGGGCGTAACAGGTGCAACGGGTGTAACAGGTGCAACGGGCGTAACAGGTGCAACGGGCGTAACAGGTGCAACGGGCGTAACAGGTGCAACGGGCGTAACAGGTGCAACGGGCTTAACAGGTGCAACGGGCTTAACAGGTGCAACGGGCTTAACAGGTGCAACGGGCTTAACAGGTGCAACGGGCTTAACAGGTGCAACGGGCTTAACTGGGGCAACAGGCATCACAGGTGCAACCGGAGAAACAGGTGCAACGGGCGTAACGGGGGCCACGGGCATCACAGGCACAACAGGAGCAACCGGCGTAACTGGAGCCACAGGGAGCACAGGTGCAACCGGGGCAAATGCCACAATACAAAATGGACTATTTAATGTAAGCGTAGCGTCTGTTGTAAATGGGACAGCTATTTCGTATACGACCGTATTTATTAATGGCACTAACATATTGCATCCTACAAGTACAACCTTTGTACTGGCAACAGGCCACATTTATTTGGTTTCGTATACGTTTAGAGCAACGAGTTCTGTAGTTGGGAACGTTACGGTCACACCAAGAACTAACCTCGTATTTCAAAGTCGGTTTTCAGGGAGAGCAGTTACAGGAACTTTAGATGCGAATGTAAGTGTATCGGGTACGTTTTTAGCTGATGCTACTTCAACTGCACTTACTATCGATTTTCTTTATAATGGATCGGCAACAGCTACACTTACAGATGGTTCTGTTTCGATTATTCAGGTTCAGTAACGGAGTGGAAGATGAGAGCCTAAATTTTGTTAGTTTAAAACCAAAGGGGTGGAGGTGGATGAATATTTCTGCCTCTAATCATTTGGAAAAAAGGAGAATAAAATTTTATGGCTATTTTATCAACCGGACCGATTGAGAATAATCCGGTCAGTGGTGTAAGGCCAACGCAGCAACTGACAATTAAAATGGATAATCGAGATTTAATCAATAGTGCCGATGTTTTGATTCAAGGATATTATCTAGACGGAGCTCGAAACTTATACGTAAACGAACTCATTAATGTGAATCCAAATGAAGTAATAACGAAGAATTATGATGGGAACTTTAATGCTTTTGAATTTGTCTTTACAACGAGCGGTTTAGCAGAAGATCAGATGGGAATCTCGGTATGGGGAAAAAATGTAGAGGGGCAACTTGTAATTCCCCATCGTATTGTATCTTCAGAATTGCTAGGCGCAAATGAAGTAACAGGACCCCCAGGAACAACGGGAGCTACGGGATCTACAGGAGCCATAGGACCCACTGGGGCTACAGGAGTTACAGGAGTTACAGGACCCACAGGGGCTACAGGAGTCACAGGAGCGACGGGAGCCCCAGGTACGATTGAGCCTAATGCGACCATCGTGGGAGTGGGACCAAATGTTAGCTCTCAATTTAACGAATTAAGAACCAACGAAAAAACGCCAATTATTGAGTTGACTTCTGTATATGGCTTATCCATCCTAAGAGACATTGTTTTAACATTGGGCGATGCTACAGTTGGAAGTAATAATACGGAATTTCAATTAACTACAACTATATCCGGATCTGATATTGCTATCCTTCAAAGCTCGGAGAGAGGAAGGTATGAACCAGGTTTAGCCGGAGAAATAGGAATTGGTACTCGTTTACCAGCTCCACCGACAGGGACCCAAGTGGTCAGATGGGGAGCTTTTGACGATCAGAACGGCTTATTCTTTGGACAGAGCGTAGTGAATGGAATATTTGTAGCGATCAGAAGAGCAAGTGTAGACACCATTATTCCTCAAACATCTTGGAATGTGGATAAATTAGATGGAACAGGTCCGAGTGGAGCGACGCTTAGTTTATCTAAAGGGAATATATTTCAAATCGTATTTACTTGGTATGGGTATGGAGTAATCGAATTTAGAGTCGTCATCCCTGATCCTACGACTTTAGCACAAGAAGTAATTACCGTTCATCGCTTTTCCCCCAATGGGCAAACCAGTCTAGCCGATCCTAATCTTCCTCTACGTGCGGAGATCTTTAATAATGGCACAGAATCAGAACTCAATTTATTCGTTGGAGGAAGACAATACAGTATATTGGGTAAATATACTCCCGTTTTCAGGGTTACTTCCGAAAGGAGAACTGTAACTGCAACAGGAACACTTACACCGATTTTGTCTTTCCAAAGAAAGGCATCCTTCCCGCCAGGTTCAGGTAGGGCAAATTCAGTGAGTGTCAAATTAGAAAGTATTGATCTTATAACTACAGATGATATTTACTATCAGATCATATTAGGCGGAACGATTAATGGAGGCTTCGTAAGCTTTCCAACTGCAACGACTAATATCCCAACTTCGGAGACTGCTCTTCTAATTAACAACACACTAACGACAATATCGGATGGTCAAGTCCTATTACAAGGCTTAGTAGCTGGAGTTGAGGGAAGTGCCAGAATATCAGCAGCTTCTTCTTCTTCATTATTGGAGTTCCAATTACCTGACACTGAAATTGTGACTTTAGCCGTAGCGAATTTAAGCGGGGGTACTAATCCTGTTACGGCCACCTTCAGTCTTACTGAAGAATGGTAAAAAGTAGTAGAAGAGGAGGGATTCACTTTTCCCTTTCTGCGAAGGAGGAACTATTTTGTCGGATATTATTATCTCGAATATTGGTCCGAATGTAAGTTCGCAATTCAATGAGCTAATTGTATCGGAAAAAAACCCAATCGTGGAGTTAACATCTGCATATGGTCTATCCATCTTAAGAGATTCCGTTACGACCACCGGGGATGGGGCGGTTACTAATGATGCAACCGAATATAATCTAAGCAATACCATTAACGGAACAGATTCGGCCATTCTAGAAAGTGTATTAAGAGGCAGGTATGAGCCAGGATTCGCAGGAGAAGCCGGAATTGGCATTCGAATACCTATACTGCCGATAGGCAATCAGATTGGAAGATGGGGATTTTTTGACGATCAGAACGGGGCTTTCTTTGGAGTAAATAGCACAAATGTATTCGTGGTCATACGGCGAGGAGGCTCCGATACAACATTTCCTCAAAGTTTATGGAATGTAGACCGATTAGATGGAACAGGTCCGAGTGGAGCGACGCTTAGTTTATCTAAAGGGAATATATTTCAAATCGTATTTACTTGGTATGGATATGGAGTAATCGAATTTAGAGTGGTCATCCCTAATCCGTCGACTTTAGCGCAAGAGGTAATTACCGTCCATCGATTCTCTCCAACAGGTCAAACGAGTTTTATTGACCCTAACCTCCCATTAAGAGCACAAATCGATAATAACGGAACTGCAGAAGCTTATACCCTTTTTGTAGGAGGAAGACAATATAGTATTATCGGAAAATATAATCCCACCTTTAGAGTCACTTCGGAAAGGAGGAGGGTTACCAATCTCACATCAACACTAACACCCGTCCTATCATTTACAAGAAAAGCAATCTTCCCTTCGGGATCAGCTAGAACGAACTCTGTTCAGGTGGATCTGGAAGAAATAAACATTATCTCATCCGTAGATCTTAGTTATCAAGTACTTGTGGGTGGAACTCTTGATGGAGCATTTATTAATTATCCAACAGCTACAACGATCATTCCCGATAGTGAAACGGCTCTGTTGGTAAACAATTCGTCTACCACGATCACCGGAGGAGAAGTAGTGTTTCAAGGTGTTACAGGAGGCGGAACAGGTGTTGCCAGAATATTAGCTTCATCAGAACTATTGGACTTCACGCTTCCTGAAAATCAGGTCGTAACATTAGCTGTATCAAATATTGGTGGGGCAGGCTCAAATATAGTTGATGTGATATTTAGAGTTGCTGAGAGCTGGTAAAACCTCAGGTTATAATGAAATACATTAAATGTTGGAAAGGGGTAAGAGAGAATGATTTTATCCACCGGACCGATAGAAAATAATCCTGTTAATAGTGTAAGGCCGACACAACAGTTGACGATCAAAATAGATAATCGCAACTTAGTCGATGGCTCAAATATCTTGATTCAGGGTTATTATTTGAATGGAACAAGAACACTATATGTACTTGAGTTGATTTCTATAAATCCTAATCAAGTCCTAACCAAAAATTATTACGCAGACTTTAATTCTTTTGAATTTGTCTTTACAACGAGCGGTTTAGCAGAGCAACAAGTTCAAATTTCAGTTTGGGGTAAGGATGCTACCGGACAGCTTGTCTCGGCGCATCGCTTAGTAGCTTCTGAACAACTTGACGAAGCATAAGAAGCAAGATAAACGGCGGGCTTGAATTAGATAAAACAACCTCGTCAAAGCACTTTAGAAAAGAAATGAAGAGGATGGTGGATGTGTCTTTTGGCTCAGGGGATGATAACAGCCAAAAACCAATCTTCCGAAAAACACGACAATGGATGAAATCAGTACAAAAATAAAAAAAGGACCGTAAGTGTTCATCTTCCATTGATGAATGCTTTCGGTCCTTCTATGTTTATCCTTTACTAATAAACGACGGTATCGGTTTCCGCCTCTCTTGGTTAACGTCTTCGGAAGGCTCCGCCGCGTGCCAGAGCGAAGAAGATGAGCAGGGCAATAATCGAGCCAACGATGGCGGGAATAATATGAAATCCGCCAATCACCGGCCCCCTTGGTCCCAGCAATTCCGTTCCTAACCAGGAGCCGATAAAACCCGCAATAATGTTCCCAAGTACACCGCCCGGTACGTCCCGCCCAATCAAGTTGCCGCTTAACCAGCCAATAAGTCCACCAACAATGAGTACCCAGAGCAGATCCATGGATTGTTCTCCTTTCTTCGAGTTTATTACAAGTTATGTTGGGCTGAGTGGAATATACCTCACCTTCCAGTTGGTGGAGGAATCTAAAGTGTCTGTGATAAGATGAGGGTAAATGATGATTCAAGCTGGGGAGCAAGGCTAGAAGGGGTGCACATTGAAGAAAATACTTGTCATTGACGATGAAATCGCAATCAGAGATTTAATTGAGCTTGTACTGAGAAGAGAAAACTACGTCGTTCAAACGGCTGAGAACGGTAAAATAGCCCTGCAGCTGCTGGATACTTTTAGGCCGGACCTGGTGGTGCTTGATTTGATGTTGCCTGACTGCTCCGGATATGACCTGTGCAAGGAAATCACCGGGAAACGTGCCGTTCCTGTGATCATGCTCTCTGCCAAAAATGAGGTGATCGACAAGGTGTTGGGACTAGAGCTAGGGGCGGAAGATTACATGACCAAACCCTTTGACAATCGTGAATTGCTCGCTCGGATCAAGGTCATTCTGAGAAGAAACGAGAGCAAAGAGGAATCAAGTGAAGGAACAGAAGTGAAATCTACACGCATCATTCATGAAGAACTGACATTTGATCTGGAAAGCCGCAGGGTGCTGAAAAACGGTGTACCCGTGTCTTTAACGGCCAAAGAGTTTAAAATTCTGGAAACGTTACTCAAAAGGCCAGACAAAGTCTTTACCCGGGATGAGCTGCTGCAGATCGGATGGGGATATGACTTTATGGGAGACAGTCGAAGTGTAGATATGACCATCATGCGGTTAAGGAAGAAGCTGGAGGATAACGCGGACGAACCGAAATATGTCAGAACGATCTATGGATTTGGCTATCAACTTGGAGGTGGCGAGGCCTGAAGTATGCAACCCGGTTACTGCTGAATTATTTATTTTTCTCCGTGCTGTCCTTTGGCATCATCATTTTTGCGGTGAATAAAGCCATCGATTACTACAGCTTCATTACCATTGAGAAACAGATGATGGAGAAAGCGGATCTGTCCGAGTTGTCCTTCCGTGAGGTGTTATCACAGCATAGGTCATCCTCAGGAGAGCCCCAGACCAAGGAAATTGTCAGACTTGCTCTAGAGAAGCTGAAAGCTTCAGGCAAGGAAGTACGTATCTATGACAGCTCCAAGCAGTTGCTGGGCCTGGCTGTGGATGGCATCATCATTAATGATGGCAAACCGCTTATTTTTGAAAAGAATATTGAGAAAGCACTGAGCGGCAGTTATGCCTACACCGTCACGGAAAATCATCTGCTTTATTTTGCTACGCCCATTCAGGATCAATTCTACGAAAACGCTTATGTGTATGAGTTCGTGGAGGACATTTCCTACTTTTATGCGATTATGGATCAAATCCGTTATATCCTGTTTGTCGGTGCAGGCGGATTTATTGCGCTGATTACGTTATCCAGCCTGTGGATTGCCCGCAACACAACCAAGCCGATTAAACTGTTGCTTAGCGCCGCGCAAAGTTTCTCTAGGCAGGAGTTTCGGAGAGTTCATCTAAACCGGAAGGATGAGCTGGGCATGCTGGCAGATGGGCTGGATTCCATGGGGCGGCAGCTTCATGATTACATTCAGTACCAGAGGCAATTCGTCTCCAACGTATCTCACGAGTTAAAAACACCCTTGGCAGCCATTCGTGGTTTCTCTCAATACTTGGTTGAAGGGGAGACTGAGAACAAGGAGCTGCAAAAAATCTATGCTCATCTGCTGCAGGAATCGGATCGGCTGACACGCTTGATTAATGAACTGTTGTTGCTATCCCGATTCGACAAGGCTGGTTCTAACGAACTGGAAGTCGAAAAGACGGAAATGAACAAACTGATTCAGGAAGTCGCAATGAATATGGGAGCCAAGGCTAAGGATAAAGCGATCGAGATCAGAGTTAGTCAGACGGAGGAAGAACCGGATGATGAGGGTACGACAAGAGTTTACGCCAACGTAAATCCAATGCTGATGTCCCATGCGATCGCCAACCTTGTGGACAATGCCATCAAATATTCAGGCAGTCCATCGCTAATCCAATTGAAGTTGGAACATACGCCAAGCGAGGTAGTTATACGGATACGTGATCAAGGAATTGGTATCGCGGGCGATGAGCTGGAGAGAGTACAGGAACGTTTTTACCGGGCGAAAAATGCAAGCACAGCGAACGGTTCAGGTCTTGGACTTTCCATTTGCAAGGAGATTGTAGAGCGGTTTAATGGATATATCGACATGGAAAGTCAAATCGGGGAAGGTACGACCGTTACGATTGTTTTGCCTCGTGCGTAGACCTGCATCTAAACCCAAGCCTAAATAGGTAACGTTACAAGATTGGTACATTTCTGTTATGAGACTAACAAATGTTTTATTTATAATCACTTCATAAGAACAAATCACACATTTATGGAGGGATCATGATGAAGTTAACAAAGAAAGCTGCAGGTTTTATCGTACTAAGTGCTTTACTAACGGTGGCATTAACAGGCTGTCAGTCCAGTGATGCTACATCTCCAGCAACCGGACAGAACACAGCGAATGAACAAAGCAAAGGCGAAGGAGCAACCAATTCTACTGCGCCTGCTTCAGAAAATTCGGAAGAAAAGGGTGCTGAAGCTATTAAGGAAGGTTCGATGGAGAAGGAAGGCAATGTGGTCCTGAAGGAGCTTGCTTTTGTCTATAATGAGCACACCATTGCGATTTCGGATACAGCGAATGAAGATCAGATGGAACAGATGCTGGGCAAACCGGATAACCTGAAATCTCATACGTACAGTGCCGACGATGGAACAAACATGGATACGTTAATCGGTTTTACAGAAAAGGTCTATACGTATCCTGGTCTGGAGATTAAAACAATCAGTATACCGGAGGGGAAACAAGACTCCATCTTTCATATCGAAATCACAGATCCTAAGTACGCGACAGTCCGAAACATTAAAGCAGGAGACAGCCTGGATACACTCAAAAACGCCTACCCTGAGGGGAAACTGCTTGGTGATGGAGCCCCTAATGAGGAGGATGACTTCCGTTACGAGCCATCCAATTATGTGGATGTAATGTCGTTTCATATCAAGGATGCCAAGGTGGAGAGCATTCAGATCTACAGCCTTTTGGACTAATTCCAGTGATGAACATAAGAAACAATAGAGATATTATTGTTTGTGTCGAGGGACCGGAACATGATCCCATTGAAAGTCGCTAATTTAGCGGCTTTTTTTATTTTAACGGTACAAGTTTGTTCCCGAGCCAAGGACAAGAACTTGGTCCGATTACCGATTAGGTGTATACCTAATTGATGATCAACCGGCATAACATCAAAGTCGAATCACGCCACAAGTCTGCCCTAGCTAGAATACTCCGGCGAGTACTAACCTCCAAGCCTGGTTACACCACAACTAACAGTACGATAATTCCGAGAAAAATCAGCCAGCATACTGGGTGACCGAAATTTAATCCCCAGCCGACTCCGAATCTTTTCTCAACGGGGAATAGCGAAATTGATGTTAAGCAGAGATATCATATTTAGTTGCACGACGGACAACAGGATAACTATTAAGAAGCTTGCTGTAATCATAAAACCTGACCAAGTACGGCGGAAAGTTACGTCTTGTCTGATGGAACGGTTCGGATCAGTGGGTTGAACCTGCTGCTTCACTCTGCGAATACTCCGATTCTCAAATATGAACACAAGTATTAAGAACACTTGCATTATCGTAGGCATAAACACAGAACTATAAGATTTAGCTGCATAGCCGTCTACGTTCCAACTGCTGTTGTAATGGATCGGAATCTGGTCAGGAATTAGTTCGTAGTTGAGTAGCACAGTTACAGTACCAACAACAATAATGAAAACATGGATGAGGAACCACTTACTAGACAAGCTAATGTTTCTTTTCCGAAAACCAGTGTCCACTGCCATGATCGATAGTTCCAGAGCAATAGGCAGCATAGGCAGTAAACTTTTCATTTTGAAATGATAGCTAATGTTTATGACTAGGGAGATTACGACCATGGCGAGTGAATAAGTGACAATGATCCAACTTTGTTGCTTGGAATGTTCATCACCGTATATTAGGCAGATGATACAAACAATGAATAGGATGGTATGCAAGGTAGCACTAATCCTAGCATATGACTTCCGCATCTGGCGAAGAGGTTCGCTGTGAAATTGTACAGCGCTGACGGTGACCCCAAAACTAATCGTCTCTCTTGTTAAATAAGGCATGCTTATCATGAGTACAATGGTAGGTACACATACAAGGATCATTACTATAACAGGCATTATCGTCATATCATTCGCCTCCTTTTATACATAAGTGTGTATTCGAAAACTCTGTAACCTTTAGAGCATATGCGATGCATCACTATGTCTTTTGGCGTATGATATCCTTTTAACTTAGGGTAGGTAATCGACTTGAATATAAATTAATTATAATTGTTTTTATTGACTACATGGGTGAAATTAACATTTATCCAGATCTTTTTGCTACGCAGCGAACTCATCTGACAACGCAGTAAAGTTTAGTTATAATCAACTATTATCACCATAAAATAAAGTTCACTTGGTAAAATTGTGAAGTAAAAATCACATTAACTGGAGTGGATACTATGCTTTCTGAAGAAGATTATGCGAAGGTGGCGAAAGAAGCTTTACATCAATACCCAATCTATTGGGAAAAACTTGTGTATCTCGGAAAGAGTGATAATGTTACATTTCAAGTTCAGACCAACGAAGATCATCAAAAGTTTCTTATCAAAATCCATATCTCAACGATTTCCATTCAATCAAAAGGGAATATCGCATCAGAGCTTATTTGGCTTGAAGCTTTGGTTAAAGATACAAATCTCGTCGTACCTGTACCTGTTAAAAATCTTCAAGGTGATCTGGTAACAGAAATCTCAACTGATCTTAGCGAAAATACAATCATGGTGACTATTCATCATTGGATTCATGGAAGCGTACTTCAAAGAGAGCCAACAAGTAATGAAACTGAAAATTTAGCTCTCTTAATAGCGGCTCTACATAAACATTCTATGCAGTGGAATGCACCTGAAGGCTTTAATAGACCAATATACAATTCTGATCATTTATATTCATCACTTAATCAATTAAAACGGTTAGTAAATTTAGAGCTTATCTCAAGCGAAGTGTTTGTTCATGTGGAAGAGTCAGCACATAAAATAGCAAATGTGATACAAAATTATAAACGTTTGCCAAGTAACTGGGGAGTTATTCATTCTGACCTTCATGAGAGTAACTATGTATTTTATGAGGATACTCCTCGACCTATAGATTTTTCGAATTGTGGCTATGGCTTTTATTTATTTGATATGGCTGAAACATTTTTGCATCTTTCATCAGATAATAGGAAAGTATTTATTTCATCGTATAGCAAAGTAAATCGACTGGAAGAGAATTATGTCGAGTTATTAGAGGCATTTTTTATTTGGTCAATCATTAGGACTTTCGCATTCCATTCTCTAAATCCAAATGAACAACAATCCTTAGCGACAAATTTTCCATCAGTTATTCAAAACTATTTTAAGAAATATCTTAAAGGAGAGAAATTTTTGTTGAACTAAGGAGTAGTTAGTGAAATTTCCCGTTTGAGATAACGTTATAATATAATCAGAGTTCAAGACATGAATACAATAAATGGAGGGGTAGGATTGAACAAGTATGTGTTACATATAGTTGCAAGTGTAATTTGCATATTGTTACCTGCTGTTGGTCTCTTATATGTTTTGTGGGATAGCCACCAACCCAAAATAGGACCTGTAGGAGACGGAAAACCGAATTATCCTTCAATATCTCAATGGATATCCATTGGCTCTTCTTTTATTCTTGGAGTAGTTAATTTACCTCTTTCCATAATTCGATATAGACAAAAGACTAAAGAAGATATTAAAAGTTAATGCTTATTACGCTGACGGGCAGGATAGATGAATTTTGTGAATATACGCCAGGTATGCGAACGATAAAAACATAAACTTTTAAGATTAAAGACATGCTACAGTCTTCAGAATCGCAGAATTCGTCAAAGGAAGTATAAAAGAACTAGGCAGTAGAGTGCCTATCGTCAGGCAAGAGAAGGGTGATCACGATAAATCTGAATTAAAGCTGGAGGCGAATGAGATGCTGGAATTAGAGTTTACGACTATAGAGGAGTGGGATGAAGCATTGTGGGCACGGATGGAGCGAATCTATCATGAGGCTTTTCAAAGCGGTGCTAAGACAAAAGCGATTCTGCGCAGTATGCTGGACCGGAAAATTGGTAATTTACACATGGGCGTGCATCATGGTGAAGTGGTTGCGATGGCTGTTACTGGACTGGAGGGGAAGGCTGCGGACCGCATTCTGATCATCGATTACCTCGCGGTTGAACAGAAGTTGCGTGGGTGGGGCATAGGGACCTGGATGCTAGAGCAGCTCAGAGCCTGGGCGTTAAGGGAACACCGGATCAAAGGTATGATTATCGAGGCGGAGTTCGGGACAACGGAGTCTCATCAGGAACGCATTCAGTTCTGGCAACGCAACGGGTTCATCCTAACCTCCTATGTCCATCAATATAGAATGGTGCCAGAGCCGTATCAGGCAATGATGCTGCCACTGGATACAAGTACGCATGTGCCTGATGATGGTGAAGCACTGTTTCGTTATATCAATGCTTTTCACAAGGCTGCTTACCGGAAGAGTTAGACCGCATTCAATGGGGTAGTGGAAATGAATGGGGATAAACATTCTCTTTTGTGTTTAGTTTAATGTAAGGACTATTAAAAACGGACATATGAAGAACCCGTCTTCACACTTTTGGGAGGATCGGTGCTGATGTAAAATGATCAGTTCTTGACTACATGGTCAATAACTGATACATTAATCCCATGAGCAGACCAAGAGAATTTGATGTCGATCGTGTATTACACCAGTCTATGGAAGTGTTCTGGAATCAAGGCTTCAAAGCAACTTCTTATGAGGACCTTACGCGTACTACAGGAGTCAAAAAGCAAAGTTTGTACTGTGTTTTTAAAGACAAACGATCGTTGTTCCTGAAGGCGCTGGCACTTTACCGTGAACAGGTTATAGCGAAACTGAAAGAGATTGAAGCCCTGGATTCGTCTCCCGTTGATAAACTGGATACCTTACGATATTCCCTTTTAGACGATGAAACTAGCTGCCAAGGATGTCTAATTGTGAATGCATCACTCGAATTCGGAACAGATGACGAGCAGGTCACACGCGAAGCTGAGCTCATGGCAGAAGAGATTCAACTGGTATTAGAGAAGATCATAAGTAGTGGCCAGTATCAACAGTTAATTTCCAACCGGTATACGAGTATAGAGCTTGCATCTTATCTAAATAACACCATTCTTGGTGTGAGAGTTATGGAGAAATCAGGTTCATCCCGTGAACAGATCGAGACGGTTCTGCGTACTTCATTTGGCATGATCATGTCTTGATCTTTTTTTTGTGAAATTCTTGACTACGAAGTCAAAAATAATTAAAGGCGGATTAATACACCACGAAACCTTGAAGGAGGTGGGGCTTTTCGTTAAAAATCGTGTATTGATTCATTTGGAAATAACGTCTAGCTGTTAACCAGGCTGGTTGCTGTTTAACATCTCCTAGGTCAATTTATATAAAACGAAATATGTGGAGGTTATTATGAATTATTCTCAATCCGTAGAAGCATTGTTCCAACCTATAGAGTTAGGTCACTTGAAGTTATCCAATCGGATCGTGATGGCGCCGATGACGCGTCAATTTTCTCCGGACGGTATCCCGGGTTCGAATGTTGCGGGCTATTACCGCCGCAGAGCAGAGAACGCAGTGGGGCTTATAGTGACAGAAGGGACAATAATTAATCATCCGGATGCATCCAATCAAGCCAATGTGCCGCACTTTTATGGCGAAGCTGCAATGAATGGTTGGGCACATGTTGTATCTGAAGTACATGAAGCTGGTGGTCGAATTATTCCACAGATCTGGCATATGGGAGCCAAAGGTCATGTTAATGATTATTCGGAAGCTGAGATCGCTACAATCGTTCAGGAATTCGCACAAGCAGCCTCAGAAGCGAAACGCGTTGGGTTCGATGGTGTTGAAATCCATGGAGCACACGGCTATCTGATCGACCAATTCCTGTATGAGAAAACCAACTCTCGTACGGATCGTTACGGTGGAGATATGATGGCTCGCACACGTTTTGCAGTTGAAGTGATAGAGGCTTGCCGTGAAGTAGTGGGACCGGAATTCACGATTGTACTGCGTTTATCTCAGTGGAAGACAGATGATTATCAGGCTAAATTGGCTGAAACACCGGAATTACTGGAGCAGCTTCTCGCACCGTTGGTTCACGCTGGAGTCGATATCTTCCACTGTTCCACACGCCGTTTCTGGGAGCCGGAATTCGAAGGGTCTGATCTGAATTTTGCTGGTTGGACCAAAAAACTGACTGGTAAACCGACAATCACTGTTGGATCGATTGGTCTTGATGGTGACTTTACAAGTCTGTTTACAGAAGGTAAAGGCGCAAGTAACGTCGGTATAGAGGGATTAGTACAACGACTTCAGAATGATGAGTTTGATCTGGTTGCTGTAGGCCGTGCTCTTCTAGTCGACCCTGAATGGGCTAAGAAAATTCAAGAAGGACGTACTGATGATCTGGTTCCATTCACAAGAGAGGCGATGACTGTACTTACTTAATTGTAGTTATAATCATTAGGAATATGTATTAATCAAACACACCTTCAAGAGAATGAAACCTTGTCGTAAGATAGGGAGATCATCTTGGAGGTGTGTTTGTAATGGCAACCAGAGTGAGTTATAAGGTGGAACTAAAGATGAAAGACATAGAAATGAGACTGGCAGAGGATGCAAAAGAAACATCGGAATAAGGTCCTCAACTTCATTATTGCTGGTTCCTTAATTTCTACATCATCACTCAACAACACCACTGCTTGGGGGAGCTCTCCCTCCTAAAGATCAACGCTTCTGTTCACTGAATTCGTTAAAGCAAGTGACGATCTATTCATTAGTGCTAAGTGACAACAAGTGTTTTAGATTGTCATCAATAAATTGATTATCGGCACTGTTGATTCCACGACCGGCAAAATGGCCCCAGATCGAGTGGATTGGTTTCAAGACAGCATTAGGTATACGCTTAGCTTCGTATTCATTATCGGCCGCAGTGCAGAAGAGATCCGTGCTTCCCGGCATGATACAGGCATAAGCTTTTATGCTCTGAAGTGCTTTATCAAAGTCTCCGTTATAGGCGGGGTTTTCACTGATATCTGCATGTTGTCCTGTCCATAACATGGCTAGAACATTATGTGGATCCATATTCATAAAGCTATTTTCCCAGACACCAGCTACAAAATCCTCCAATGTGTCAAATCCCATCTCACGGTATAGCTCTTCTCTATAAAACGCATGTGATAATCCCCATCCCGCATACACCCGACCAACGGCACGCATGTCTGTCGAACTTAGTTGGTTTAATTTACTTGAGTCGAAGCCGACAGCAGATAGCAATGAAGCTTTCACGCCTTCCAGGACCACAAATGTGTGAGGCCAAGGTTTGGCGATGCCTCCGAAAGGTGCGATTCGTTCGACCATCTCCGGGTAACTTGCCCCCCATTGAAATGCCTGAATACCACCCATCGACCACCCGACAACGAGAGCAATCTTTTCAATACCGAATTTTTCGGTCAGCAGTTGGTGCTGGAAACGTACGTTGTCATAGATGGTTACCTGTGGAAAGTTAGCGCGATCGAATGGAGGAGGCGTGTTACTGGGAGAGGAAGAGAGTCCATTGCCCAGCAAATTGGAAACGATAATAAAATATTTCTCTGGATCAAGTGCCATCCCGCTGCCAATGAGCCATTCATTCTGAACATGCTGATCTCCAAAAGCCGTTGGATAGACAATAACATTGTCTTTCTGTTCATTTAATTTTCCGTAAGTTTGATAAGCGAGATAAGCGTTTGGTAACGTCACTCCTGATTGTAAGAGTACATCACCCAAATTAAAAATTTCATAATCCATCGTATAATTGCTCCCTTCAAAATGAAAAACCACAGGTTCACTGTGATTTCTTGTACTCAGTATAGAGCTGTGATACTCTCAATAAAAGTGAATAGAATTCAAGATAGTATTCAATAAAATTGAAAGATGAAGGAGGGATCATTGGATGGAATTGCGTCAACTGAATACGTTTTGTACGGTTGCAAAAACATTGAATTTCACGCGGGCAGCAGAAGTGCTGAGCTACGTTCCTTCCAACGTCACGATGCAAATTAAAGCATTGGAAGATGAGCTAGGTGTTCGCCTCTTTGATCGGTTGGGCAAGCAACTCGCGCTCACAACTGCGGGTAAACGCTTTTTAACACACGCCCAAGGTGTTCTTGAAAAAATGGACGAAGCTCGTAGTGCTGTCCATGATAATGAAAAACTAAGTGGTACCTTAACGATAAGTGCAAATGAGGTTATTTGCTCCTACCGGCTTCCACCTATCTTCCAACGGTTTCGTTCGCAGCATCCGGGAGTTCGCCTAATTTTCCGCTCAGTGCCGAATCAAGAGCTCAAGCAAACGCTCTTTGAGGGAACCACGGATATTGTTTATATGTTGGATGAACCTATTCGCTCGAGTGGACTTTCCGTGGAACCTTTGCTGGAAGAACATTTCCGATTGTTAGCAGCTCCAGATCACCCACTCGCCAAACGAACGGTGCTGCAATTGGAAGATTTCCATGAAGAAGTGTTCCTGACAAATGAGAAGGGTTGTCCCTATCGAACGATGTTTGATCGGTCATTTGAAAAAGAGGGCATTGATAGCATTACATATTTAGAGTTTCAAAGTGCTGAAGCCATTAAACAATGTGCAATTTCAGGAATCGGTATTGCCTTTCTTCCTGAGATCGTCGCGAAATCTGAAGTTGAACGTGGAGAACTTGTTGTCCTCCCATCGCAAATTTCGGACTTGCAGGTATATACACAGATGTTGTGGCATAAAGACAAGTGGCTTTCACCAATCATGTTATCTTTCATAGAAGCAACCAGGGAAGTTATTGGTTCACTGAATGAGACTAAAACTGTATAGTTTATGTATGAGGCATCAAACTGTTGAGCACAGTAAACGCTGTTGAAAGTGGGGAGACATTATATATGATTCCATTAGTATACGACCAGATTAACCATTGGGGAAAAGATGATGAATTTTTCCTTGCATTGTTAAAGAGATTACAAGTAGAATCTATAGCTGACCTGGGCTGTGGAACAGGAAGATGGACCACTCATCTTGTTCAGTGCGGTTATAAAATTACCGCTATAGATCCCAATGAAGAAGCGATTGAAATGGCGAGAAGTAAAGATAATTCTGGAAATGTGAATTGGATTATAGGTGATAGTGCGGATTTACAAACCAATACCTATGATGCGGTAATCATGACAGCCAATGTTGCACAGGTATTTCTTACAGATGATAGTTGGAAGCGGGTAATCTCGGACGTATTCCGATCCCTAAAAAATGGGGGTCACTTTATTTTTGATACAAGAAACCCTTTGGTAAAAGTATGGGAAGAATGGGAGAAGGACAAAACTCCTGACTTAGCTAAAGATAGACTAAACGGAGATCCTTTAGAAATCTATACAGAATATGAAGGGTTTGAGGGAGATATTTACACTTTCTACGAAATGGTAAAAAATACAAAAACAGATGAAGTGTTAGTTCATGAAAAAATGCAGCTGAGGTTTCGAAATCAAGAAGAATTCGATGAGTCGCTGAAACAAATAGGTTTCTCAAAAATTGAAACATACGGTGATTGGGAGTTTAAAGAAGCAAATTCTGAGAATAGATCGTTTATTTTTCATTGTGTAAAATAGCAGTTAGTTAAAAAATGTCGAGGGACAAAGACATGATCCCATTGAAAGTCGCTATTTTAGCGGCTTTTTTATTTTTACAAACATTGTTTCGTTCAAAATCCATTCAATGAAATTTGTTCATATATGATGAACTGGAGTATGATGGGGGAAGGCGTTGCTGATAATTATCATATAATCAATGCAAAGTATAGAGTGTAATTTGATATAGGTCTAAAGCTTTTGGACCCGGCTATACAACACCATACTTCCTTGAAGGGGGACATCTGTTTTGGATGAGCAGTTTCTAGATTTATTGGCCGAGAAATATGATACGGAAGAAAAAATCATAACAGAGATCATCAACCTTGAAGCGATCTCCAATCTCCCGAAAGGAACCGAGCATTTTGTCAGTGATTTGCATGGGGAGTTCCAGGCTTTTCAACATGTACTAAGAAACGGTTCGGGTACCGTCAAAGAGAAAATCAAAGAATTATTCCGGGAGGTTTGGACGGATCAAGAAATCAATGATTTTGCGGCGTTGGTTTATTACCCGGAAGAAAAAATACAGCTGGTTATAGGGGAACTGAGCAATAAACAGGCTTTGAACCAGTGGTATAGACTAACAATTGAACACATGCTTAAGCTTATTTCTTATGCCTCTTCCAAGTATACACGCTCAAAATTGCGTAAAGCGCTGCCGGAGCAATATGTATATATTGTAGAAGAGCTTCTATACAAGACGGATTCGACCAACAATAAGGATCCTTATTACGAGGAAATATATCGGCAAATTATATCCTTGGGCCAGGCGGACAATCTCATTATCGGCCTTGCTTATACGACACAGCGCCTGGTGGTTGACCATCTTCATGTGGTTGGAGATATCTATGACCGGGGGCCGTACCCTGATAAAATTATGGATACACTAATCAACTACCATTCTGTAGACATTCAGTGGGGTAACCATGATGTCCTCTGGATCGGAGCCTACGCGGGTTCTCTGGCCTGCCTTGCAAATATTATTCGGATCTGCGCCAGATACGACAATCTGGACATCATTGAAGATGTATACGGAATCAATCTGCGCCCACTGCTAAACCTGGCGGAGAAATATTATGAAGACAATCCGCCCTTCAGACCTAAGCTACAGGCTGGCCATAATGTATCAGAGCAGGAAATTCTGCAGATCACCAAAATTCACCAAGCCATTGCCATGATTCAGTTTAAACTTGAAATCCCGATTATCAAGAGACGCCCATACTTTAATATGTCTGAAAGACTTTTGCTGGAGCAGATTGATTACGACAACAATGAAATCAACATCTGCGGTAAAACGTACCTGCTGGAAAACACCTGTTTTGCAACCGTAAATCCGCAGAAGCCTGAACAATTGCTGGAGGAAGAACGCCAGGTGATGGAAAAGCTGCTGTTCTCCGTTCAGCATTCCGAAAAGATGGCCAGACATATGAATTTTCTCATGAAAAAGGGCAGCCTTTATTTAAAATACAACGGGAATTTGTTAATCCACGGCTGCATTCCTTTGGATGAAGAAGGAAATATGGAAGAAATGCAGATTGAAGACAAGACATATGCGGGCCGTCAATTGCTTGATGTTTTTGAAGATTATTTACGTTACGCCTTTGCGCATCCGGAAGAGACAGAAGATCTGGCGACGGATATGGTATGGTACATCTGGACAGGGGAGTGCTCCTCGCTCTTTGGAAAGAGAGAAATGACCACTTTTGAACGGTACTTTATCCAAGATAAAGAAGCACATAAGGAGAGAAAAAATCCTTACTACCATTTACGTGAAAATGAAGAGACCTGTCGAAAAATCTTACAGGAGTTTGATTTGAATCCCGATCATGGACATGTCATTAACGGTCACACGCCAGTCAAAGAAAGTCGTGGAGAGAGCCCTGTTAAAGCAAACGGAAAAATGATCGTGATTGACGGCGGTTTCTCCAAAGCCTATCAATCCACAACGGGCATTGCCGGATATACCTTGTTGTACAATTCCTTTGGCATGCAGCTCGTCGCCCATCAGAAATTTAACTCAAAAGAAGATGTGTTATGTAACGGAACGGACGTATTATCTCTAAAAAGATTGGTGGACAAAGAACTGGCACGGAAACTGGTGAGGGAAACCAATGTCGGGGAAAAGCTACTGCAGAAAATCTCAAATTTGAAGGATCTATTAGACTATCGCCACATGAAATGAAACGATTGCTAAAAGTACACATTCGGAGCAACCGTTTGAGTGCAATTGGACGTAGACGCTCGTATTGGGCAGGGAAGTAAGAATACCCTGCCTGTGCGAGCCTTTCTTTTGTAACAGTGCGATTTAACAACAAACTTTATGACTTACAATTGAACTAACGGCGGATTTTCAATTGGTGGAGGGGAGAAAGATATGGACTACAACTCACGGAATGAAGCTGTTTTTGAGACGAAACGGTTCCGTAACTGTACCATAGCGGCGGGTCGCCGTCATACCGTTGCTCTTAGATCTGACGGAACAGTAATAGCTGTGGGTGATAATAAACACGGTCAATGTAAGGTAAGCGATTGGTGCCATATTGTCGCAGTTGCGGTTGGTAATGTTCATATGGCTACGAACACCGGTAATGCACATACCGTTGGTCTTAAATCTGATGGGACTGTTACAGCTATAGGTTGGAATAAGCATGACCAATGCAATGTAAGCGAATGGCGTGATATAGTAACCGTTTCGGCAGGTTGGTGCCGTACGGTTGGGGTTAAATCAGATGGCACCGTGGTTGCGGTGGGGCGAAATAATGAAGGTGAATGCAACGTGAGCAACTGGCATGATATTGTATCGGTCACGACGGGTGACTGGCATACAGTCGGTCTAAAAATAGACGGATCGGTAACAGCAGTTGGTAACAATAAGTATAACCAATGTAGCATAAACGACTGGAGCGACATATTGGCTGTTTCGGCGGGGTATCTTCATACTGTTGGGCTTAGATCGGATGGCACGGTAGTGGCTGTGGGTAGAAATAATGATGGTGAATGCGATGTAAGCGGTTGGCGCGATATTGTAGCAGTTGCAGCAGGGAGTTATCATACTGTTGGTCTTAAGTCCGACGGTACGATGGTTGCTGTGGGTTCGAATAAACATCACCAATGCGATGTAAGTGGCTGGTACGAAATTCGAGCTGTTTCGGCGGGGTGTGCCCATACGATTGGACTGAAATCGGATGGTACGATGGTTGCTGTGGGTGATAATGATTATGGACAATGTGATGTAAGCGGATGGAGTAACATCCAACAATAAATAAGGGAATTTTATATCGAGGAACAAGAACATGTTCCCGTTGAAGTCGCTATTATAGCGGCTTTTTTGTTTTATCGGTACAAGCTTTATTCCCAAGTCAAGGACAAGAACATGGTCCGATTACCAATCAGCGTATAAATAATCGGTTCTTCTATCCATAAATTCATTGATCTAACGAGAAAGATAGTCCATATAGGGTAGGGGGGTATTGTATTGTACAAGAGCTTGATGAGACCTGAAAAACTGGCCTCGAGAGTTTAGCCCATCGTTTAGGTCAAACTAAACCAAAAAATCACCCACAAGAAGGGACGAAATAAGATGAAAAACATTGTTTTGAATCTACAAGGTATGAGCTGCCAACATTGTGTAAACTCCATCGAAGGTGCTCTGAAAGAAATCGGAGTGAGTGGCACGGTGAACCTCAGTGATGATTCGGTTGAAGCGACGTATGATAAAAATCAAGTCTCCTTGGAGCAAATTAAAGAAGTTATTGAAGAGCAAGGCTACGAAGTAGCGTAAGCAATGGACGATGAGGGGAGTGAGTAATTGTGGCAACAGCAGAGGCTCAGACAAAACAGTCGAGTATACAAATTACAGGTATGACCTGTGCAGCTTGTGCAAACAAAATCGAAAAAGGCCTCGGCAAAATGGACGGGGTCACATCAGCGAATGTTAACTTTGCTTTGGAAAAGGCAAGTGTAACGTATGATCCCACGAAAGTGGAAATGAAAGAACTTGAGGAAAAAATCAAAAAACTTGGATATGGTTCCGTTTCAGAAGTTGCGCAATTCAATCTTGAAGGCATGACCTGTGCAGCATGTGCGAACAAAATTGAAAAAGGCCTGAACAAGCTGCCCGGCGTGACTAACGCTTCAGTAAACTTCGCCATGGAAACTGCCCGAGTTGAATTTTCCCCTGGTGAAGTTTCCATCGAAGACATGAAAAACAAGGTGAAAAAACTTGGTTATACGGCGATCGTGAAGGCAGACGGTTCCAGTGGTGGTGCAAGTGACCATCGTGCTAAAGAACTGAGTAATCAAAAACGGAAATTACTGATTTCGGCCATTCTTTCCTTGCCGTTGTTGTGGACTATGGTAGGTCACTTCTCGTTCACTTCATGGATCTATGTACCGGAATTGTTTATGAATCCGTGGTTCCAACTAATTCTGGCTACACCAGTACAATTTTATATTGGTAGACAGTTCTATGTGGGTGCGTATAAGGCTCTCCGAAACGGGAGTGCCAACATGGATGTGTTGGTATCACTTGGTACCTCTGCAGCCTACTTCTATAGTTTGTATTTGACCATTCAATGGTCAAGTATGGCTGACGGGATGCATCATGGTCCATCCCTCTATTATGAAACGAGTGCGGTCCTTATTACATTGGTTCTTATGGGTAAATTGTTTGAATCACTTGCTAAAGGCCGAACATCAGAGGCTATTAAATCACTGATGAGTCTGCAGGCGAAGACGGCATTAGTGGTTCGGGATGGCAAAGAACTTACCATTCCAGTGGATGAAGTCATTGTAGGAGATGTTGTCCTTATTCGTCCAGGAGATAAAGTACCTGTAGACGGAGAGGTGCTGGAAGGAATTTCATCTGTAGATGAATCCATGCTTACGGGTGAAAGCCTTCCAGTAGAGAAAAAAGTCGGAGATGCTGTGATTGGAGCTACGATTAATAAAAATGGTATTCTTCGGATCAAAGCAACCAAAGTAGGTAAAGAAACCGCTCTTGCACAAATTATTAAAGTTGTTGAAGAAGCTCAGGGATCAAAAGCACCAATTCAGCGGGTAGCCGATGTGATCTCGGGCATATTCGTCCCGATCGTTGTAGGGATTGCAATAGTTGCTTTTGTGGTTTGGTACTTCTGGGTTACACCAGGCGATTTTGCAGGTTCGTTAGAAAAAGCAATTGCGATTCTTGTTATCGCATGTCCTTGTGCACTTGGACTTGCAACCCCAACATCCATTATGGCGGGGTCTGGTCGTTCGGCTGAACTAGGGGTGTTGTTCAAAGGCGGGGAACATCTGGAACAGACACATAAAATTGATGCGATCCTTCTGGATAAAACCGGTACTGTTACAAAAGGTAAACCTGAATTGACTGACGTCGTCGCTCTTGGCAATGAAAATGAATTCCTGAAACTTGTTGGAGCTGCAGAGAAAAATTCTGAGCATCCACTTGCAGAAGCCATCGTTGTGGGCATCCAGGAACGAAATATCGAACTACCAGGAACACAATCCTTTGAAGCATTTCCGGGTTTCGGAATCCAGGCAATGGTTGAAGGTAAACAGCTACTCGTGGGTACACGTCGACTGATGGAAAAGTATAATATCGATGCAAAAGCAGCTTATCATTCGATGTCACGTCTGGAAGAAGCGGGCAAAACCGCGATGCTGGTTGCCATTGATGGTCAATATGCAGGTATGGTCGCTGTAGCGGACACGATTAAAGAAACTTCGAAAGCTGCAGTGAGCCGTCTGAAAGAAATGGGCATTCAGGTCATTATGATTACAGGTGACAATGAACGGACAGCAAAAGCCATCGCTGCTCAAGTAGGTATTGACCACGTTCGTGCAGAGGTCTTGCCGGAAGGAAAAGCGGAAGAAGTGAAAAAACTGCAATCTCAAGGTAAAAAAGTGGCGATGGTTGGCGATGGTATCAACGATGCACCGGCTTTGGCAACTGCAGATATTGGTATGGCGATTGGTACGGGGACAGATGTAGCGATGGAAGCAGCTGATGTAACACTCATGCGCGGCGATCTATCCAGTATTCCTGATGCTATCTACATGAGTCGTAAGACCATGCGCAACATTAAGCAAAACTTGTTCTGGGCACTTGGTTACAACACTTTAGGCATCCCTATTGCAGCTATCGGTCTGTTAGCACCATGGGTTGCAGGCGCAGCGATGGCCTTGAGTTCGGTATCCGTCGTTCTAAACGCCCTGCGATTGCAACGCGTAAAAGTACGTCACTAGTCAATGTACTAGAATAGGAGCGAACATAATGATGATGAGGAGTAAAAAAATCATGCTAATGTTAACCGGTGTTTTAGCTTTCGGTGTGTTGTCTGCTTGCGGAACCTCTAAAGAAAGTGCACATACAGATGGACATGGTGGTATGAATCATACTGAGATGAATTCTGAAACTGAAGGTGCGAGTCATGATCATGCAGGGCCTCACGCTGATTCAACAGCAAGTAGCCCTAAAGCCTCGTTCTCCTTTGCATCAGATGTGAAGGCCAATGAAAATTCGCATCTGACAATCCAAATCACGGACGCCGATGGAAATCCGGTTAATGAATTTGAAATGGGCCACGAAAAACGAATGCACCTTATCGTGGTGAGTAAAGATCTTTCTTACTTTAATCACATTCATCCTGATTATAAAGGCGATGGAAAGTTTGCGATTGAAACTTCATTTCCAGCCGGTGGCGAATACAAAATCCTTGCCGACTTTGTTCCAAAAGGTGGAGCGAGTACTACACTCAGTGAATGGGTGAACGTTGGGGGACAAGAAAAAGCCCAAAAGCCTGTTCAAGCGGATTCCAACCTTGTAAAAGAAGTGGATGGTAAAAAAATCGAACTTTCATTGAGTACCAAAAAGGCCAACAACGACGTAAATCTGACCTTTAATATCATGGATGCGTCAACGAACGAAGGGATTAATAATCTTGAACAATACCTCGGTGCTGTAGGTCATGTTGTTATCCTTTCTGAGGATGCAGAGCAATATCTGCATGTTCATCCAACAGAGGAAAAGGCAACAGGTCCAAAAGCGGAGTTTATGACCTCCTTCCCGCATAGCGGAATCTATAAAATCTGGGGCCAATTCCAACATGATGGGGAAGTCTTTACAGTACCTTTCGTAGTAGATGTAATGTGAGTAAAGAGGTATGCGCATGGAAAATAAAATTAAAATAGCGATTAGTCCAGCAATCCAACTTGGTGGAAGCTTATTCACTCCGGAGCAACTAGTTAAAATCGGCGCGATTATTGGTCCAGATTCAAAAGTGGAAATGACACCCTTTAAGCAACTCTACGTAGAAGTATCGATTGAACAACGAGATCAGATCAAAAATGAACTTGAGAATCACGGACTTGAAGTAAATCCTGCAGGATTTGTAACCAAAGGTCTGATCGCTTGCAACTTTTGTAGAGGTGCAGAAGAAGCAGGCATGGAAACAGCCAAAAATTTAAATCAGGCCATTTCCGGTATCGATACGCCTGCACCACTCAAGATTGGATATGCTGGATGCGCCTTAGGCACAAGTGAACCGTTGATTAAGGATATTGGGATCGTAAAGATGCGCGATAAGTTCGATGTTTATGTTGGTAGCGAGTCGAAGGGGCTTAAACCCTCCTTCGCCAAGCTGCTACATTCCGGATTAACGGAGGATCAGCTTATTCCATTCGTTACCGCAATTATTGATTATTATAAGATGCATGCAAAAGGCAAAGAAAAGTTCAGCAAATTCGTTAATCGAATGACACTGGAAAACTTGAAGTTTATGACGCTTGAAAGGGGGTGAAAACAGTGAAAGAAGCAACTGTAAAAATTCAAGGTATGTCTTGCCGTTCTTGTGTATCTAAAATTGAAGGTGCAATTAGCGCTCTTGGCGCTGAAGGCCACGTTAATTTTGAACAAGGAACAGTAGAACTTCGATTTGACGAATCTAAAGTTCAAATCGCTGAAATTGAAGAAGCGATCCGTAAAAAAGGATATAACATCGGAGCGTAATATATATTGAAATACAAGGGAGAGTAATTGGGCATGACGGAATCCATTCAGATTTATTCAATCCCAACCTGCAGCGATTGCAATTATGCTAAACGTTACTTTAAAGAGCATGAGCTTCCCTATACGGATTACAATTGTGAAGAAGATGCCAAGTACGCTGAGGAAGTCTGGAAGTTGACTGGAAAACAGGTTGTTCCAACCATTGTCATTGGAGATAAGGTTTTTGTAGGCTTTGCCGAAAATCTCACTGAAATCAGTGAGTTAGTTAAGTAACTGTTATGACCCCGGTCAACTTCCGACTGGGGTTATTCTTAATAATAAAATACCTTTGACTGATATATCGTTGCAGGAGGCAGGAGGGATAATATGTCTAATATACTGCATAGATAAAGATACTTGCATCGCTTGTGGGCATGTGGAGCAATGGCGCCTGACAAGCCGTTCTCTTAGCACGTACCATGATACTTCTTGCTCCCTTTACATAGGGTAGGGGGGGATGGTAATGTGTTAATAAAGGAGTTGATCTACATGGATGATACGATACTTGAGGCCGCCTCATGTGACCATACATCTTCAAACGAGCGGAAAAGCCATCATTCGGAGAGTACAAAGCGAAAATTAATTAGCCGGTTGAATCGGATTGAAGGGCAAGTGCGTGGAGTAAAAGGAATGATTGAGAAGGATACGTATTGTGATGACGTGTTGCACCAAATTGCCTCCATTCAATCCGCGTTGAATGGCGTAGGAAAGCAGCTTTTGGAACATCATATGAAAAGCTGTGTCATTGAACGCATTTCAGAAGGCGATCACAAAGTTTTGGATGAACTGATGATCACTGTAAATAAGTTAATTAAGTAAGCTAGGATAGAGGAGATACCTCTTGTTTTATTCAGGTAAATGGACCATCAAGGTTAATTTTATTACGGTTAGTGATGAAAAAAAATATCGAAAACAAGAACATGTTCCCGTTGAAGTCGCTATTATAGCGGCTTTTTTATTTTACTAAATAAAATGCGATGTGGTCAGATAAAAGCAACTGTTAATCTGACAATTATAGATCCGATGAAAAAGTTTAAAAAGTTCGTTAACATATGCAAAAACAGCGGAAGCTTTAATATAGCTTTCTTCAGTTAGACAAAGCATAAAAGTAACATCAATTGTCATTTATTTGATCGTTATTTATTTATTGAATCATTCCGATATTCTGATTTATGGAAAATAAATAATATAAATCCATACCATTTTTCTATTTTTATATTTAAAATACGATGTTATTCATCATTTTACGATATGCAATGACTACATTTACAAAATCCATCATTTACAAAAATTACAAAATTGATTATAGTATATTCAACAAGCTTTTCAACTAATTCAATCGTTGTTTCGGCACGTTGAAGATAGGAAAATGCACATATAATGATAGTTATGCGTTAAATTACAACCTTCTGTCCCTGATCAACGGGGATAGCGGAGTTTATTTGATATGTCTATTGATGTGCTTGTAAGGAGGTGCTCAGACTGAGCGATTCCGTTGTTTTTATGTTTTCTGGACAAGGATCGCAATATCCGCAGATGGGGAAGGATCTGTTTGAGCAGGATGCATTGTTCAGGGAAACGATGCTTGCTCTGGATCAAACGGTGTTGGAATGCGGGGGCGAGTCAATCGTCCAGTATATGTACGGCGAATCGTCAACCGATGAGGACCGCTTCGAACGTACCATTCTGTCGCATCCCGCCATCTATATGGTGGAATATGCACTTGCCCAATCGTTATTGACTCGTGGCGTGATCCCTGATTACGTCCTTGGCAGCAGTCTCGGGGAATTTGCCGCCGCTGCCATTGCGGGCGTATTCAGTGCAAAAGATGGCTTGCGCTGTGTTATGAAGCAGGCAATACGATTCGAGCAACATTGCCCTTCTGGCGCGATGTTAGCGATATTGGGAGATGCATCTCTATATCCGGAACTTCCGGAATTTGAATATTGTACCTTGGTGTCCGTCAATTATGACGGGCATTTTGTTATTTCCGGACCGGTGCATGCACTGACAAAAGCACAGGAGTGGCTCACATCGCATGCTGTGCTAAGTCAGATGCTCCCGGTTTCATTTGCCTATCATTCTCAATGGATTGATAGGGCAGAAGCAGCATACACGGCGGATTTGCAGGCATTTACATTTGCCGCCCCTCATATACCGTTAATCTCCTGTATGACTGGAGGGGAGGCTGCCCAAATTGCACAAAATCACTTCTGGCAGGTTGCGCGAAAACCAATTCTCTTTCGCGAAGCAATACAAAAGCTTGAATCTGCCGGACCGCATCACTATATCGATATCAGTCCGGGCGGTACGCTTGCAGGTTTTGTGAAGCGGCTTGCAGACAAACAAGCTTCATCAGCGGCAGTCGTTTTGTTATCTCCCTTTTACAGGGATAAGGAACAATTGGAGAGCGTGGCCAGGCAATATCAACAGCCGTCCATGAACATTCAGAGGGGAGAGCAGAACATGAGGGCTTATGTATTTCCAGGGCAAGGCTCGCAGTTCAAGGGCATGGGGCACGACGTTTGGAATCTTTATCCGGACCTGGTCCGCACCGCAGATGAAATATTGGGATATTCCATACGCGAGCTGTGTCTTGAAGACCCCGGAGACCGACTCAAACGTACGGAATACACCCAGCCGGCCCTGTACACCGTCAATGCCCTGATGTACTACAGGGAACTTGAGCAACAGGGGAAGCCGGACTATGTAGCGGGACACAGTTTGGGTGAATTTAATGCGTTGCTGGCTGCAGGCGTGTTTGATTTTGCAACCGGACTACGTATCGTCCAGTTCCGCGGTGAATTAATGGGAAGGGCAGAGGGCGGTGGGATGGCAGCTGTGATCGGGCTGAATTCGGATGTTGTGGGTAAGATTCTTTCGCAGCATGGCCTTGACCACTTGGATATCGCTAATATGAACAGTCCCAGTCAGATCGTTATTTCGGGTCCGCAGGACTTGCTAGTCCAGGCGAAGTCTGTGTTTGAGCAGGAAGGTGCATCCAATTACGTCATCTTGAATGTGAGCGGCGCATTTCACTCCAGATATATGGAAGCAGCCAAGCAGCAATTTGCTGCATATCTCAAGCAAACTCAGTTTGCTGCCCCGACGCTATCCGTTATTTCCAATGTTGGGGCAAGACCCTATACAATCGATCATCTGCAACACAACATGGTGGAGCAGTTGACGTCCTCCGTGCAATGGACCGACACCATTCGATATCTGATGGGAAAAGGGGTTAACGACATTGTACAGATTGGACCCGGGACCGCTCTAAGCAAACTCGTAAAGGCTATCCAGGCTCAGGCTCAGCCACTTTTTGTGGAGAAATTATCTGTTGAACCGCCTCCGG
Organism: Paenibacillus xylanexedens; assembly: GCF_001908275.1. NCBI lineage: Bacteria > Bacillati > Bacillota > Bacilli > Caryophanales > Paenibacillaceae > Paenibacillus > Paenibacillus xylanexedens. The sequence goes on from NZ_CP018620.1 coordinate 4,530,170, forward strand.
CTTCAACCGCAGTGATAAAGGACGTACCTAAGGATGTATCAATGGGAGTGTCTGAGACCGCTGCCCATCCGTTCAGCAGCTCGCAGCGTTTCCAATCTGAACGGATGGGCAGCGCAGAATTCAGGCAGGATTATGGTGCCAGGCTGGCGTACGTTGCGGGAGGAATGTTTGGCGGCATTTCATCTGTGGCAATGATCACAACACTTGCAAAAGCGGGTATGGTCGGCTTTCTCGGAACAGGTGGACTGCGCGTTGAAGAAGTGGAAGAGGCGGTGATGTCCATCCGCCAAGAATTGCCTGTTCAACATTGCTGGGGATTAAATGTGCTTCATGATCCTCTCCACCCTCAGCGCGAGGAAGAGATGATCAAGTTAATGCTTAGATTAGGCCTGAACAGGATGGAAGCAAAAGGATTTCTGGGCATGACTCCGGCACTTGTCCACTATCGGGTCAAAGGAATCTATCGCAGATCCGATGGTACTGTGGCTTCATCTCATCTTCTTCTCGCCAAATGCTCTCGTCCAGAGGTGGCAGAGCTGTTTATGAGTCCAGCTCCGCAACATATGTTGGACCAATTGCTGGTGGAAGGACGTATTTCCGCTGAACAGGCCCAATGGGCGCGGCAATTGCCGATGGCGGATGACATTTGTGCAGAAGCCGATTGTGCCGGATATACCGATGGTGCAGTATCCATGACCCTGCTGCCTGCCATGCTGTCCCTGCGCAATCAGATGATGAAAAAGCATGGCTACGCCAAAACAATCCGGGTCGGTGCAGCTGGGGGTATTGGTACACCCCAGGCGGCTGCAGCAGTATTTGTCATGGGGGCAGATTTTATTCTGACCGGCTCGATTAATCAATGTACGGTCGAAGCCAATACTAGCCAACTCGTAAAGGAACTGCTTCAGCAAATCAACGTTCAGGATACCGGATATGCGCCCGCAGCAGGCATGTTTGAACTGGGAGGAAAAGTACAGGTGCTGAAGAAAGGCGTTTATTTTCCTGCGCGTGCTAACAAACTGCATGAGCTGTATCGCCAGTACGACAGCATTGACGAGATCGATGAGAAAACAAAAACAAGGCTTCAGGAGCAGTATTTCAAAAGGAGCTTTGACAGCATTTACGCGGAGATGGAATCCGTTCTTACGACCCAGGAGAGAGCACTTGCCGAACGTAGTCCCAAGGCCAGAATGGCCGTTATTTTCAAATGGTATCTGGAGCACTCCGCCAAACTGGCGCTTCAGGGGGATGAGAATCATCAGCACAGGGTGGACTTTCAGGTATATTGTGGTCCGGCACTCGGTGCTTTTAATCAGTGGGTACAAGGAACAACGCTCGAATCCTGGACACAGCGCCATGTGCATCTGATCGGAGAGAAGTTAATGGAAGAAACAGCCCAGCTGCTTAACGAAAGCCTGCTTCAACTGGTATAAAACGGCCCAGCACAATTAGATGCGCAGTGAGACAAGCCAATAAGGAGGAATCGAATGGATATTGAAAGTGAAGTGCTTATTGTGGGGGCGGGCATTGCAGGCGTGGCGCTGGCACTGGCCATGGGCAGAAAAGGTCGACAGGTGGTGTTGATTGAACGCTCAAAACAATTTCCTAACATTCCCAAAGGTGATTTTCTTCAGCCGGTAACGATTGATCTGCTGGACAAGCTTGGCGTTCTTCCTGAAGTAACCAAACACTGCGCTCATGTAGCACGGGTAAACTACGGCACGCTTGGGGGTGTCAACTGTTTTACGGGTAGCTATGAAGAAATGGACATACCTGTGCGTTATGCATTGAACGGGGACCATCACCACATTCATCAAAGCCTGTTTAATGCCATTGAGGAAATGCCCAACGTACGCTTCTACCCCGGCATGAACGCAGGCAAACTGTTGTTCACCGATCATTATGTGAGCGGAATCGAAGCAGGTTCGGAGGGCAAAACGGTACGCATCGGCAGCAAAATCCTTGTCGGGTCAGACGGCATCAAGTCCAAAATTCGTGATCAGCTGGGGCTTAAATATCACCTTTATCCTTATGAGGAAAAGATGGCAAAAATGTTCGCTTTTACTTTTCACGATGTCACACATACCAGGGAAGAGGCCAGCTTTTTCTTTGGCGAAGGTGTAAGCTGCGGAGTCTTTCCTTTGCCCGGCCAAAGGCTAAGGATCTACCTAGCTTTGCGAAAGGATATATGGCAGCGCATCCGGGAGGACGGTATCGAATCGTTGCGCGGCATGCTGCTGTCTCTCTGTCCGCACTTGCAGCAAGAAATAACGCAGATCGTGGATTTCAAACAGGTTCAATCCATTCCGGCCTATTATCTGCATACCGAAAAATGGGCAATTAACGGCGCCGTTCTGCTAGGAGATGCATGTCATGCTCTAAGTCCGGCACTGGGACAGGGTATGAATCTGGCGATTCAGGGTGCTGTCGAACTGTCGAATACGTTGGAAGAAGCGCTCATTACCGATGACTGCTCAGAACGTCAGCTTCGCCTGTATGAGAAAAAAAGAAGGAAATATGTGCGTCTCATCCAGCGCAACAGCACAGCTCATACCTATTGCTGGTTTGTGAAGAACCGAGCCTTTGTGACACTTCGCAATGCTGCTTTTCGTCGAATTGGCAAGTGTCCCAATCTGCTGAAGGAACAAATGCTGACTACGTCGGGATACAGTGACAAACCACCGTCATTCTCACACATGCTGCGCTTTGCAGGAATTATGAAGCCTTGATGAGATGAAAGGTCAGTATGCCGATACCAAAGGAGAGGAGACATTCAGATGGGAAGCAAAAGGACGGAAATTGCCGTTGTGGGTATGGCCTGCCGTTTCCCGGGAGCCGGCGGATATGATTCATTTTGGGAAAACCTGATTCAAGGCCGCAATTCCATCTCCGAGATTCCCCCGGAACGCTGGGACTTGGAGAAGTTTTATTCGTCAAACTCGAATGACACAGGCAAAACCTCAAGCAAATGGTGCGGGTTGGTCGAAGGAGCATATGATTTTGACCACAGCTTTTTTAACATTTCCCCGCGCGAGGCTGCGAGCATGGACCCACAGCAGCGTTTGCTCCTCGAAGATACGTGGCATTGCATCGAGGATTCGGGCATTTCTCTGTCAGAGCTTCAGCAGAAGGTGACAGCTGTTTATACTGGCGTGATGACAGCGGGTTATTTGCAGCAAATGGAAGCCTCACAGGCGGACAGTTATGCCTGTCTTGGCAATTATGAGAGCTTGCTTGCGAACCGGATATCTTATGCGTTTAATTTGAGTGGCATGAGCCTGCCGATTAATGCGGCCTGCGCTTCCTCACTTGTGGCTATTCACGAGGCGAGACGTGCCCTGATTCTGGAAGAATGTGATTATGCCTTGGCTTCTGCCGTGAATTTGAATCTCGACCCGCTCAAATATGTTTCCTTTTCCCAATCCAGAATGTTAAGCCCAACAGGGCAGTGCAAAACATTTGACCAGAGCGCGGACGGATACGTTCCGGGAGATGGGGTTGCTGTATTACTTCTACAACGATTGGAGGAAGCCATTGAGCAAGGAAATACGGTTTATGGCATCATTAAAGGCTCTGCTGTCAACCACACGGGGAAAAGTTTGTCCATTACGGCACCTCGCATGGAGGCACAACGTGATGTCATTTTGGCTGCGTGGAAGGCTGCGGATATCGATCCTCGCACCATTACCTATGTCGAAGCACACGGGACTGGTACCTCGCTGGGAGACCCGATTGAGGTCGAGGCGTTAACCCAGGCATTTCGGCACTATTCTCCGGATCGGTCATTCTGTAAGATCGGATCGGTTAAAACGAACATCGGTCATCTGGAGAGTGCGGCGGGCATAGCTGGTCTTATTAAAGTGATGATGATGATGAAACATCGGAAAATCCCGGCCTCTCTTCATGTGAAGACGCTGAATCCGATGATTCCTTTTTCGCGTACCCCGCTGGAGGTTGCACGAGAACAAGAGACTTGGCACAGTCGGGAGCAGGGACAACCTTTGCGCGCAGGGATCAGTTCATTCGGTTTCGGAGGTGTAAACGCCCACATTGTGGTCGAACACCACGAACCTGCTGCTAAACCCTCTGTTCCCTCCAAACTATCTGTTCAGCAGGATTCCAGAGAGCCCTCCCGATTATTTCTGCTGTCTGCCAAATCGGAAGCGAGCTTGCAGCAGCATGTCGCAGATTGGCAGCAGTGGTTCGACAGGCATTCTAATGCGGAAGATACACTACGGGCTATCAGCCTGTCGCTGCTTAAAGGCAGAGAGCATTTCAAATATCGGTTTGGCGGATGGGCTCATACCCGGGAAGAGCTCAGGACATTGCTGAATTCCGACTGTTACGGTAGCCCGCCAATTGGAGCATCCGCAAGGTATCTGAACATTCAGAGTCCCACGTGGGAGGGATACGCCCAATTGAAATGCTCTGGACATACGTCTCAGTTATTACTGCGTAAGGCAGAAAGGCAAATCGAGGCAGCATTAAAAGCAAACGGCATGAGGGAAGAATGGGAAGACTTGATGGCAGGATACTATCAGGATACGTGGCATGAAGATCGGCGAGAGCTGTATTGTTTTATAGCCGGATATGTTCATGCTGCTTCCTTGATTCAACTGGGATTTGCCCCTCGGTGGATTCAGGGAACGGGGATTGGCATGCTGATTGCATGGGTCATTGGAGGTCACATTTCTGTTGAAGATATGATCTCCGTTCTGTTCAAACAGAAGCGTGCCGAAGACGTGGGACTGTGCAGCCCCATATGGCCTGTCATGCAAGAGGGAAGCTCATCCCCAATCATGCCCTTTGCTTTTGATGATTCCTATGTACATGATTTGATTCAATCTGTACGGATCGTGGAGGAACAGGCTTACGACGGGTTCCGAGACGAATTGATGGATCGTGCGCATCGGTTATACACCCATCAGTATACGTTCAGGAACTACATAAATGAATGGAATGACGAATGGCAGGAGAGCACGGGAACAACCATGCCATGGCAGTTGCAACCAACGTCTGAAAGCAGCAGTACAAGCGAATCTTTCCGTTCCACGTCGGCTGTGCTATGCATTGCAGTCATGGATGCACTGCGCAGGGTGAAACGAAAGTGGCAGCTTCAGGTATCTGAAGAGTCAGACATTCCGGCTGTACAGGAACTGCTTGATCTTCTGGCCGATCAGGTTATTACCCGGAGAGACATTATGGAGATGTTGTTAAACGAGACAGGGGAACATCATGAACTTTCACGGATCACAGCGCAGTTAAACCAGAATTCCGGACTCATGCTGCCAGAACGCGCGTACACACTCATTCGTCAGCATCAACAGCGGACAGGTGGGATGCACAACGCACTCCAATTTCTACATGACTTCCTTCAACCCGGTAGTGAAAATGAAAAGGATCGCAACCTACCTCTGCCTCATTCAGAAAAAGCCACAGACTGGATGAAGCAGGCCGGACAAGAAGCAGAGGAAGTGAGCTTGGAATTACCATTTCACGAAAATGTACTACGATTATGGCTGTCCGGCATGGAGCTCGATATGCGTCAACTTGCGGAAGAGGGGCCTTATCAGAAAATACGATTGCCACGTTATGCATTTCAAAGAAAAACATTCCGTTGGTCTGCCAACTTGGGTAGAAAAGCGAAGGATTCCTTCCAAGAAAAGAAAAGCAAAAAAGAATATGATCGGCTTCATCCAATGCTTCACCGCAATCTTTCGGCTAATCAGGACACAAGATTCCGTTCGGACTTTACAGGGCATGAATTTTTTCTCAACGATCATCGAGTTCGGGGGCAACGGGTACTTCCAGGTGTGGCTTATCTGGAGATGGCCCGCATGGCTTTGCACAGTGTAAACGAATCGCCCTCTTCCTCCTTTGCAGCGTTCCAGATTAAGAATGCAGCCTGGACAAGTCCGATTTTCGTAGATGAACATCCGATTGAGGTATCTGTTCAACTACATTACGAAGACGCGGAACGGGGAATCCTGCGATATGAAATCAGTGAAGTAGGCAGCGAAGCCCCAGATCGTCTGAGCTGCGGCACAGGCCTCGTCGCCCTGAATTCGTTGGCCCCTGTTGATCGTCTTAATATTTCGTCTCTGATTGCGACAATGCGAGAGGAGAGTTTGTTGGATCATGAGACCATCTATGACCGCTTGCGAGAACAAGGGCTGGAGTATGGACCAGGTCATCAGCCGATTAAGCGAATGTACATCAGTTCGGGTCAGGCTCTGGCACATCTGAACATCCCTTCCCATATAGAGCATACATTGGGCGATTATGCGTTACATCCTAGCATGATGGATGGGGCCTTGCAGACAGCGATGTTATTGCTTGACGATAACGCCGCCCCTCAGGATCAAGAGAAGGGAACGAAGCTTCCTTTTTATATGGAAGAAATGGATTGTTTATTACCGTGTACACCCGAGATGTGGGTGCATGTGCGTTTCAGTGATGGTTGTCCAATCGGAGGGAACGTGGCGAAGCTGGACATGGATCTAATAGATGCCGGAGGAACCGTCTGTGTCCGGATTCGGAATTATATGTGCCGCAGCATACCGGGAGAGAAGAGGCAGCAGCACGTGATGCAGGATGCGGAGCGGGTAACGATCACCAGGGATTTGCACGAAGATTTTCCACCTGGTACAGAGTTGCTGGCTCCTGTGTGGAGTGTGCTTCCATCGGAGAAAGACAGCAGGATTTCTTTGGAGAGCCTCAGAACGGCCCTCATTGTTGCAGAGACAGTAGAGATGAGCGGATACCTTGATGAGGTTAGACAACAATATCCGGGAGCTTCGCTGATATTGCTGAGGCCTGGCGAAACTGTGGAGCAAATGGCCCAAGAACTGGAAAACTGCGGACAGTTTGACCATCTGGTGTGGGTCTCGGGGTTGGGCGACGCAGAAGGGAAGGCTGCCAGCGCGATCACTCAGAGCCAGGAAGAAGGCGTGATTATTGTATTCAGTTTGGTCAAAAGTCTATTGCAGCTAGGGTATGACAGAAGCCCTCTCCAATGGACCGTAGTTACTTTTAGTGCCATAGCCATTCATGCGCAGGATGAAGTGCATCCGCTCCATGCAAGCATACATGGCTTTCTCGGTTCTTTGGCCAAAGAATACAAAAACTGGACGTTCCGGGTAGTTGATCTGGATTTTGCAGATCGAAGTCTGCCAGCGCTGAGTGATATGCCCACTGTGCCTGAGAACACTTGGAGCAATCTGACTGTCTATCGGGCCAAACAGTGGCATCGCTGCGAATTGCTGCCTGTTAAGCTGCCTTCCATCCAGCAATCGGCTTATCGTCGCGGCGGCGTATATGTCGTTATAGGCGGTGCTGGCGGATTGGGTAAAGTATGGAGCGAGTATATGATTAGTCGTTACAACGCTCAGATCATTTGGATCGGACGAACACCGCTCAACCCCGAGATTATAAAAGAGCAGGAGAGGCTTGCTCTGACAGGCCCGGCTCCAGAATATATATCAGCAGATGCAGGCAGTCCTGAGGCTTTGCATGAGGCTTACAGGTTAATCAAACAACGCCATGGAACCATTCATGGTGTAATTCATGCTGCCATTGCACTCAGGGACAGCAGTGTAATGAAAATGGACTTGCCACAATTCAATGAAGGATTATATGCAAAAGTCAACGTATGCGCGGGAATGATCGAGGTATTTGAGAAGGAATCGCTTGATTTTATGCTGTTCTTCTCCTCCATCAATGCGTTTGCCACACCTGCCGGACAAAGCAATTATACGGCAGGGTGTACATTCAAGGACTCATTCGCCCAGTGGCTTCATCGTTATCTTCATTACCCTGTTAAAACCATGAATTGGGGGTATTGGGGAAGCACCGGAACGGTGGCTTCTCCAGCTTATCGTGAGCGGATGACCAAACAGGGCATTGGCTCGATTGAGCCTCCCGAAGCGATGGCTGCGCTGGAACTGCTTCTGGCCAGTTCACTTCCTCAACTGGGATTGGTCAAAATCATTGGTGAGGCAAAGCCATACGCGATCAGCGAGCAAGAATTCATGACAGTATATTAGGCATGAAACGTGTAATCCAACAGGAGGGCGAAATCATGCAAGATAACGAGCGGTTATCCTTACAGCACAAAATGTGGAATTCATTAAACCAGAAGCTGATGCATGTGTTGATTGTTCAGATGGAACAGCTTGTAGATGTTGGAACGATGGCAGGAGCTTCGCACTGCACTTCTTATCCTGGTGTGCTTCCTGCATACCAACGATGGATGGACCACACGCTTCGCATTCTTCAGCGTAACCCGGAACTCGTTGAATTCGAACGAAGCAACATTTGGTCTGATTGGGAAGAGCACGAGGAGCGCTGGATCACGCAGCCAGAAATGAGAGCAAGGGTGGAACTCGCTGACGTGATGATCCGGGCGCTGCCCGACATTGTTACAGGCAAACAGTCCGCAACAGAGATCATGTTTCCGGGTGGCTCCATGTCAAGAGTGGAGGGAATATACAAGCAAAATTCAATTGCAGATTATTTCAATGCACTGCTTGCAGATGAGGCCGCCCAGCTGATCCGGGCGTTCTCCGAGCATGGCAACCGCAAGATCCGCATTCTTGAAATCGGCGCTGGAACTGGAGGAACAAGCTCCATGCTGTTTCAAAAGTTCGAGCCCTACCGTGAACTTATTCAGGAATACTGTTACACGGACGTCTCCAAATCTTTTCTGCAACATGCAAGGAAACAATATGGGCCGTATTATCCCTACCTTACGTACAGCCTGCTCAATATTGAAGAGCCGTTGCATTCTCAGGGAATTGAAGCGGGACGATATGACCTGGTCGTGGCTACCAATGTGCTGCACGCCACACGTCAGATCCGCCATACTTTGCGCAATGCCAAAGCGTTGTTGACCTTGAAAGGTAAACTGCTAATCAACGAAATTATTGAGGATTCCCTGTTTAACCATATTACGTTTGGCTTACTGGCCGGATGGTGGCTGTTCGAAGACGAACAGGTGCGTATTCCCGGCACTCCGCTGCTGCATCCGAATCAGTGGAAAGCGGCACTCGAACTGGAGGGTTACTTTGACATAGAATTTCCCGCATCCAACGCCGAAGGACTGGGCCAGCAAATTATAAGCGCAGCGAGTGACGGAATAGTCCGGCAGAAACACACCTTTTCATCAGCGAATCAGATGCTGCCCGCGGCTGGAAAGGAAGAGCCTCCAAAGCCACAAGAGACTATTACAGTTCAAGAACTAGAACCAGCCTTAAACGCGTTAAGCCTGAAAGCCCCTGCTGTAGATGACAGGGAATTAAAACAAGCATGCAGGATGTATTTACAAAAGATGATCGGTGCCATTCTGGATGTAGAACCAGAGCAGATCGATCCCGCAGAAGCTCTAGAAATGTATGGGCTGGATTCCATTCTCATCATTCAGTTGACTGAGCAGCTAAATAAGGAAATGGGGGAGCATGTGAGCAGCGTGCTCTTTTTTGAATATACAACCCTTGACGCACTGGTCAATCATTTTGTGGAAAAGCGCAAGTTTGAGCTGATCTCGATGCTTGGGTTAACGGAAATGCAAGAGGAATCGATAACAGAGCCTAAACTGAATATTGGTGGAATTTCGGCAGAAGCTGCCACTCATCTAACTGAAAGTTACAAGCAGAAACGACCATCTGAGGCAACAGGTGAAGTAGCCATCATCGGGCTTGCCGGGCGTTACGCTCAGGCTGATGATATGGCAGAATTTTGGAATAATTTGATGCAGGGCAAAAATTGCATTACTGAAATACCTTCACAACGTTGGGATTGGAGAACCCACTATCATTCGGAGAAAGGACAAAAAGGAACGTCTTACAGCAGGTGGGGAGGATTTATTCGTGGTATCTATCACTTTGACCCGTTGTTCTTCCATATTTCTCCTAAAGAGGCTGAACAAATGGACCCTCAGGAGCGGCAGTTCCTGCAAACTGTCTATGTTGCCATCGAAGATGCGGGTTATACCCCTCAGGCTCTTGCCGATTCGGGTACAGTCGGTGTGTACGCAGGTGTAATGAATGGCAACTATCCTACCGGAGCTTCCTTTTGGTCCATAGCCAATCGGGTATCCTACACGTTTAATTTCACGGGGCCAAGTCTGGCCGTGGATACGGCATGCTCTTCCTCCTTGACGGCCATTCACCTGGCAATGGAAAGTCTGCGCAACGGCACCTGTGACCTAGCCATCGCAGGGGGTGTGAATCTGATCGTTGACCCGGTTCATTATGTCAGGTTATCCGAAAAAACCATGCTGACTCCAGACAACGAGTGCAGTCCTTTTGGAGAGGGAGCCAACGGTTTTGTGGACGGGGAGGGTGTTGGTGCATTACTGCTCAAACCGCTTCATCTGGCGGAGGCCGACGGGGATTTTATTTACGGCATCGTTAAAGGAAGCATGATTAATGCAGCGGGTAGAACAAAAGGATACACCGCGCCCAATCCCGGCCAGCAGGCAAAGGTGATCAGCGAAGCTATCTCGCGATCTGGCGTAGATGCCCGGACCATAAGTTATATTGAGGCACATGGCACCGGTACAGCACTGGGTGACCCGATTGAAATCGAAGGCTTGCGCAGGGCATTTGAGAAACATACAGCGGATAGACAATTTTGTGCAATCGGCTCGGTGAAGTCGAACATCGGCCATGCCGAGAGTGCGGCTGGCATCGCCGGGGTCAGCAAAATATTGCTGCAAATGCGTCACGGCTGCCTGGTGCCTTCACTGAATGCAGAGAGCAGCAACCCGAATATTCGGTTCAGTCAAACCCCATTTCACGTTCAGCAGCACATGACTCCATGGATTCGTCCCGTACTGGATACACCTGAAGGCATGCGCGAATATCCACGGATTGCGGGCATCTCCTCATTCGGAGCAGGCGGCGCCAATGCCCATGTCATCCTTGAAGAATACAGGATGGATAACAAGGTGAACCAGAAATCGGTGATAGCAGGAGATTCCAATGTACCGGTAATGATCGTCCTATCGGCAAAAACCGAAGATCGCCTCAGGATAAAGGTGAGACAACTTTCGCAAGCCGTTCAGGACAACGCTTATACGGATTTACATCTCGCTAGGATCGCCTACACGCTGCAAACCGGAAGAGAAGAGATGGAATGCAGATGCGCTTTCACGGCGTATACCATCAAGGAGATGCTAGGCAAATTGCAGGCGTATCTCACCGGGGAAACAGCACATGAACAGATATTCACCGGAGAGATCGATATTGAACGGAATGACAATCGACTTGTAGACGATGACGATATGCAGGAACTGGCAGCAAGCTGGATACGCAAAGGAAAAACGGTTCGGCTTCTGGAGCAATGGGTTCGGGGAATGAAGCTGGATTGGCAGCAGTGGTATGGAACGGTTAAACCACAGCGAATTAGTCTGCCGGGATACCCTTTTGCGGAAGAGCATTACATGATACCTTCTTTATCCTCCTCCTCATCAGGGAATGAAGGCTTTGAAACCACAAACGTCGTAGCGCCAAGCCAGACAGAATGGCTGCATCCGCTGCTGCACAAAAACACCAGTTATTTGGGCAGTCAGCGGTTTAGCTCACGTTTTACCGGAAACGAATCATTTCTGCGTGATCATCAAGTAAGAGGGGTGAGCATATTACCCGGAGCGGCTCATCTGGAGATGGCTGCAGCAGCTCTACGTCATTCCCTGCCGCCCGAAGAACATAACAGAGAGTACAACGGAAACGATCATATTCGTCTACATGATCTGGTATGGTTACATCCCGCATCTGTAGAGGATCAGCCGTTGTCTGTACATCTTGAATTGCAGGCCGAGCGACACCAACAGGGGTACCGATTTGAAATTACAAGCAATGCGAAGGCTGAGGCTCCATCCATATTATGCAGTCAAGGATTCGTTTCCCTGATTCGCTCCACAAGGGACACGCCTGTATTCCAACCTGCTGACTGGCATAAGTGTCATGGCAACAACATCGTTCCACCTGAGAGAGGTTATCAAATTTTTTCTCGAATAGGTCTGGTTTATGGAAGCACTCACCGCTGCATCTCACATTTGTATACGGGTCAGCACAGCGTTATGGCACGACTAGCCATGCCATTGTCGGGTACAAAAAATCTGGAGGAATACGAACTCCACCCATCCATGCTAGATTCGGCATTTCAGGCCTGTCTGGCACTTGCTATGGATTTGAGCCAGGAAGAAGATCTTTCGTCTGAGCCCTGGCTGCCATATGCACTGCAACAAGCGGAGATTTACAGACCATGTTCTTCTGTGATGTGGGTAGAAGTCCGTTATACCGCGAGCAGTGGTCCTGGGCATTCCATGCCTCGTTATGATCTCACACTCTATAGTGATGATGGATTGCTTTGCGCAAATTTTGAAGGTTTGGCGTTACGGAAGTGGGCTGCCACGCCCCAATCCCAGCAGGATTGGACCGGAGAGGAAGCTGGCTTGACTAATCAGTTCGGGGATCATTTAAATAATCTGCATTCACTGGAGCCCTGGACACAAGATCTGACCATGCCGGAGGCAGCGGCAACAGCTGAAAATAATGCTAAACTGGCCGTTCTTACAACGGTGTGGGCTCCATTAGAGCAACAATCAGCAAATGAAGGCGTTCCCAGTACTGAGGTGTTTTCGGCGGAAAAACTTCTAATTCTTTGCGAAAATGCCGCCATGAACATTCGGTTCCCGAGAGGGGATGCTTTTCGGCGGATTGTCTTTCCGAGACAGCCATCTGTGGCACAGATGGTGGATATGCTTGCGGCCGAGGGAGATTGCGATCATATGATCTGGCATTGTCACCCCGGTATGTCCGAGAATCGCATGACAGAAACAAACAGGGAAGAGAAGGAAAGCTTCGTACCCGAACTTACTCGTTTTTTCAGGTTTGTCAAAAGCCTTCTGCACCTGGGATACGGCTCCAGAAGTCTTCACCTCACGGTCGTTACAACGAATGCGCAAGCGCTCGCTTTCGATGATACCATCGACCCGGACCAGGCAGCCATTCATGGGTTGACGGGTTCACTTGCTAAGGAATATGCCCATTGGGCCATTCGCGTCATCGATCTGAATGGCGGCGAAATTCTCCCAATGGATGCTATTGCAGATATGACCCCGGACCCCCACGGAAATGCATATGTGTGGAGGGATCAGGAATGGTATCGCCAGGAATTAGTGCCTGTAGAATACGATTCCGTTCCACTAGCCGCTTATCGGCAGGGAGGGGTCTATTTGGTTATTGGCGGAGCCGGAGGAATTGGCGAAGTCTGGACACGTTATATGATTGCGACCTACAACGCCCAAGTGATCTGGCTAGGAAGAAGTCCCCTGAGTCCCGAGATTCGGCATAAAATCGAACAGTTGGGCCAGTTAGGGCCAGAGCCTCTTTATATCCAGGCAGACGCTTCGCTCCCCGGTCGTCTGGAACAGGCTTATGAGTCTGTCATAAGGCGGTTTGGACAGGTTAATGGAATAATCCACTCTGCACTAGTGTTGTCTGACAGAAGCCTGGCGCGTATGGATGAGGAGATTTTCAATAACGTGCTGTCTGCCAAAGTTCAAATTAGTGAACAAGTGAATGCATTAATGAGTCAACTTCGGAAGCAACCCGATTTTGTCTTGTTTTTCTCTTCGCTGAACTCCTTTATGAAATTGCCAGGTCAGGGCAACTATGTAGCTGCCTGCTGTTATGCCGATGCCCTGGCCTTACAGATGAACAGGAAATGGCCTGGACGGATCAAAGTGGTCAACTGGGGATATTGGGGCAGTGTTGGTTCGGTCGTATCTGAGCAGGTAAGGCAAAGCATGCATCAGAAAGGCATTGGTTCTATCGAAGCTGAGGAAGCCCATCCCATTCTGGAATGGCTGATGTCAGGTTCCCTGCAACAGGCCGTCATACTCAAGATCACCCGCAAACCCGAAATGCTTGTACTAAATGAAAATCAAATGTTAACGGTATATCGTTAGACCAAGTGCACATTGACCGATATGCAAAGGGAGTGTAGTAGATGATCATTACAGAACATATGGATTCGGTTCAGGAGCAGATGAGCAGCATCGAACGGCTTCTTATTCGGTTATTATGGGGGCAGCTGCACCATGCGGGATGTATGGACGAACATTTTGTGATTGAAAAAACGGTCCGTCCATTCTATCAGAAATGGCTGATCGAAAGTCGCCTGATGCTTGCCGAATATGCCCAGGAGTTGCCTGGTCCGGTTGAAAGCCTCCAATCAGAAGAGATTGCGGCCTGGACCCGGTTATCCTGGGAGGAATGGGAGAGCAGACTTCCTGACTGGATCTCACATCCCGATGTGCGCGCTTATGCAAGATTGGCCGATTCGATGATTCGTGCTCTTCCGGACATTCTCAGCGGACATAGGGCCGCTACCGAGGTGATGTTTCCCGACTCGTCGATGCATATGGTTGAAGGTATTTATAAACATCATGCCATTGCCGATTATTTCAACGGAACTCTTGCGGAACAGGCGCTGAGCGTAATCAATGAATTGACGTCCGAGATCACAGGACACAGGAAAGTAAACATTCTGGAAATCGGCGCCGGTACGGGAGGCACAAGCGAAGTTGTTTTTGAAAAGTTAAAACCCGTCGCACACAAAATACAGGAATACTGTTATTCCGATATATCCCGTGCCTTTCTCATGCATGCTGAGCAACAGTATGGCCCCTCGGTGCCCTATTTGACATACAGAATTGCCGATTTGAAAATCCCTTTTGCCGAGCAAGGCATTGAACCGGGTAGGTATGATCTCATTATTGCGAGCAACGTACTGCATACCACTCCGGATATCCGAGACACACTTCGCATGATCAAGGCATCGCTCAAAAAGGATGGACAATTGCTGTTAAACGAGATTACGCGCAAAACCGTAATAAATCACCTGACCTTTGGACTGCTGGAGGGTTGGTGGCAGTACACGGATGAAAATGTCCGCATCCCGGGGTGTCCGGCCTTGTCGGCCGCAAACTGGAAAAAGATGCTTCAGCGGGAAGGCTATCATTCCGTTCATTACCCGTCAGCACAGGCAGACCGCTATGGACAGCACATCATTGCCGCCAAAAGTGACGGTATCGTCATTCGTGCTAACTGTTCTGCACCTGTTGTTAAAAACGTCTTTCAACCCAGTCGTCCTGCCGATATCGTACACCAGAACGTATCGTTCTATGAACAGGAGCAATCCGCTCCGGATCATGGGATCATCACCACGGAGATGACTGAACAGTTTGTGAGAAAGGCGATCCGTGAAAGCATCGCGGAGGACCTCAAGATGGAGCAGTCCAGAATCCAGAACAATCGCAGCTTCTCGGACTATGGCGTCGATTCCATTATTGCCGTCCATCTGGTCAACGTGCTTAATCAGAAGTGCAAACTGACCTTGCAAACGACCGTGCTGTTCGACTATAACAATGTGGATCGTCTGGCAGAACACATTTTGCAGGAATACGGAAAAACGATCGAATCGCTGCTCTTGCAGAGTCAGTCTTGGGAGCCAGAACCGGCAGCTGCAATGGCATCAGATACAGCAACAACCATTTTCCCGGGCACCTCGCTGCCTTCCGAATCTGTCAATTATACACCGGCTCCCTTTGTGGACAGCAGCAACGCGAAAGCACCTAACACCCGAATCAATGACAAGACCTCCGGTTCTTATTTTTATCGGACACATATTGGCAGTCCCTCGGAGATCAACGATCTTCAGCTTCATCAGACCCTTGTGCAGGAATTGCGGCCTGACGAAGTGCGCATTTCGGTCAGAGCGTTTTCCCTGAATTTTGGGGATTTGCTCTGTATTCGGGGCCTGTATCCGACCATGCCGCCGTATCCTTTTACACCAGGCTTTGAGGCAGCCGGTATTGTAGTCGAAACAGGTTCCTCCGTTACAACGGTAAAAACCGGCGATGAGGTAGTGTTCTATGCAGATGCCTCTCTAGGAGCACATGCCACCGCCATTACGTGTAAAGCAGAGCAAGTGTTTGCCAAACCTGATCGGCTTACTCATGAGGAAGCTTGCTCGCTGCCCGTCGTAGCCATGACTGTCATTGCCGCCTTCCGCAAAGCCAATATTCAACCCGGCGAACGGGTTCTGATCCAAACGGCAACCGGAGGTGTCGGACTTGTAGCCATTCAGCTTGCCCGCCATTTTGGTGCAGAAATTTTCGCTACGGCCAGCATGCAGCACAAGCTGGATTATTTGCAGGAAATGGGCGCCAGCTATGTAATCAACTATGCCACTACGGACTTTGAACAGGAAGTACAACGGCTCACGAACGGAGAAGGGGTACACGTCATTCTAAATACCCTGCCAGGCGAGGCGCTGCAAAAAGGATTAAACTGTCTTGCGCGGAACGGAAGATACATCGAGATCGCGATGACAGCTCTCAAAAGCGCCCATGCAGTCAACCTGTCGGGACTCAATCACAACCAGAGCTTCTACAGTCTGGATCTGCGCAAGCTGGGTATGGAACAGCCTGAAATGCTCGCGGAATACAGGCAAGAGATGATGCATTGGGTAGAAGAAGGGGTCATCCGTCCCCTGATCGGTCAGACATTCCCGATGGACAGATTGCAGGAAGCCTACCGCTGCATGGATCAACGAAAAAATATCGGCAAAATTGTCATTAACGTACCGGAATATATGTACTATCAGCCTGCCGCTGCTGCTCTTCCAGCTAATTCTACCTGTGTCACCACTCAAGTCCGGATTGAAAGTGACGGATTGGGAAACAAAAGCGAAGAGATGACAACGTATGAGCCGGTGGCGATCATTGGCATGAGCGGCCGATTTGCGGGTTCACGCGACGTAGCGGAATTGTGGTCGCATCTCGAAAAGGGAGATGACCTGATCCAACGTGAGCAGCGCTGGAATCTTGCCAAGCATTATGAAGCGGATGTTTCCTTTTGCGACCAGGGCAGCTTTTTGGATAATATTCATGCGTTTGATCCGCTCTTTTTTAACATTTCCGGGCAAGAAGCGGCCTACATGGACCCTCAGCAACGGATTTTTCTGGAGGAAGCCTGGAGAACATTCGAGGATGCCGGTTATGCCGGCGACTCGATGCAGGGCCGTAAATGCGGCGTATACGTTGGCTGTACGGAAATGGATTATGGACAGCTGATGGGTGAACAGCCTCCAGCTCAGTCGTTCTGGGGGAAAGCTGGATCAATCATTCCGGCCAGGATCGCCTATTATCTCGATTTGAAAGGTCCTGCCATTGCGGTAGATACCGCCTGCTCCAGCTCGTTGGTGGCAATTCATCTGGCGTGTCAGTCGCTGTGGGCGAGGGAAACGGAAATGGCGCTTGCGGGTGGGGTGTTTATTCAATCGACTCCCCAGTTCTATATGGATGCCAACCGTGCCGGCATGCTCTCAACCACCGGGCGATGTCATACGTTTGATGAACGGGCAGACGGTTTTGTGCCAGGAGAAGGAGCTGGAGCGGTTCTGCTGAAACGGCTCAGTGATGCTGTACGTGATGGAGATCACATACATGGCGTAATTCGCGGAACAGGAATCAATCAGGATGGTACGACCAACGGAATTACCGCACCAAGTGCCAAATCACAGACCGCTTTGGAGAAACAGGTCTATGATCGCTTCGGTATCGATCCGTCCAGCATTCAGCTGGTAGAGGCACATGGAACCGGAACTCGGCTCGGGGACCCGATCGAGTTCCAGGCGCTCACTAACGCATTTTCGTCATATACGGATCAGAAGCAATACTGTGCGCTGGGCTCCATCAAAACCAATATCGGGCATCTGGCGACCGCTGCGGGCATTGCCGGATTGATCAAGGTTTTGCTTTCCTTGCGTCACAAGCGCATTCCAGCTTCGCTGCATATGGAAAAGGCCAATCCCAACATTACGTTCGGCGACAGCCCTTTTTATGTCAATACGGAGACCAAGCCATGGCACACCGAAAAAGGCCAGCGGAGAAGGGCTGCGATCAGTTCATTTGGATTCAGCGGAACCAATGCCCATATGGTCATTGAAGAGGCCCCCCCGCGTCCGGCTGCCAGCTCCGACCTGCGGCCTGGATATCTGATTGCACTGTCAGCGCGTACTGCGGACCAACTACGTCAGCAAGCTGAGCAGCTTGTGTCCTATGCAAAAGAAAACTCTGCGGTGGAAAGTCTGCACATGAGTTATACCTTACTTACAGGCAGACCTCATTTGGCCCATCGGATGATCTGTATTGCCCGCAACGGGGAACAGCTAGCTGATCAGTTGAGTGAGTGGCTTGCAAAAGGGGAGAGCAATTCAGTAACCAGCGGATTCGTTAATCGAAACGAACAACGCGGCAACGCCTCGTTGAAGCGATACGCCGCCGAATGTATAAGGCAATGCCGGGAAACGGAGGATTCCTCTGTTTATCTGGAGCATTTGTCAGCCCTCTGCGAAATGTATGTACAGGGCTACGATCTTTCTTTCGACAAGCTGTTTCCAATCTCTGCACAGCGTATCCCGCTCCCGACTTACCCCTTTGCAGGGGACGACTATTGGGTGCCGGCACGTGAAGATACTCAGCGGGTTAAACATCCGTCGAGTGCCGAATATGCTTTTGGAACAGTGCTGCATCTACTGGTTCACAGAAACACTTCCAGCGTAAAGCAATTGCAATATTCGTCCACTTTCAGCGGTCAGGAATTCTTTTTCAAGGATCACTTGGTGAAGGGGATGAAGGTGCTTCCGGGTGTAGCTCATTTGGAATGGGTATGCTTTGCAGCAGATACGGCATGGGGTGAGTTCTCGGATTCGAGGATGATTCGCTTGAGAAACGTGATCTGGTCTGCCCCGTTAATTCTGAATGAAACATCAGCGTCCTTTGCCATCCGTTTTCGTCCTGTCGAGCAGACAGAGGGAGACGAAACGATGCACTTTGAAATTGTTCAGGAGCAGGGAAAGGAAAACGATCAACATAAACAGCTATACAGTCAGGGCCAAGTCATACTTGCCAAGCTTCCGGTCCAAGTGGAGCGGGATATTCAAACCGAACTTGCAGCTTGCAAACCCAGCCCGGTTCATGCCGAAGCATTCTACGCTGCCTCCGCTCAAACGGGCATTGTCCTTGGGCCGGGCTTACGCGGGATACAGTCCGTACATGTTGGTCAGGATCGTGTCATAGCACACTTGTCACTCCCGCAATCCCTGACCTCTTCGGGTGAAGAATATATTCTTCATCCCAGCTTGATGGACTCGGCGCTTCAGGTCTCCATCGGATATCTGCTCGGCATTGTGACGGACCAAGCTGCCTCAGGCAGACCTGCGCTGCCGTTTGCGCTGGAGCAGTTGGATATTCTGGGCCCCTGCACAGCGGAGATGTGGGTGGTTGCCGCGTACAGTTCAGGAAACAACCGGGACAGTAAAATTCACAAGCTGGATGTAGATCTGTGCGACATGCACGGAGTGGTACGTATACGCATGACCGGATTTACGCCGCGTGTTCTGGAGAAGGATTTCGATACACCGGAGGAAGAAAACGTGAGGCCGATTCTAATGGCGCCGGAATGGAAGCCGCTTGAGATCTCTTCCGACCAATCAGCCGCTAAGTACAACAATCATCTGATCTTAATTTCGGATCATTTTACAGGGCAGCTATCTTCATTGCGTCAATCGTTTCCTCACGCCCGCTGCGTACGACTGGCATCGGATACCTTTGCATCCGAAGAGCGATTTGAGCTAGACAATGCATTGCCGCACCCGCTTGCAAGCTTTTTTACTGAATCAGCTGCACACCTGCTCGAAGAAATTAAGCAAATGGTGAACACCGAAACCGGAAGTACACTTATTCAGCTTGTTATTCCTTTCGAGGAAGAGGGGCAGGGCGGACTGCTCAACGGTCTTGCCGGGATGTTGTTGACGGCTTCAAGAGAGCATCGACAGTTAACATGCCAGCTCATTCAGCTGCACTTCTCCATACAAACAGGTGAACTGATTGATAAAGTGGCTTCAGAGAGCCGTCATTCAGAAAATGTAATTGCCCGCTATCCGGCTTCCGGCATCAGGCAGACAAGAGTCTGGCATGCGCTGTCTGCTCACTCCGCTGGCAATTCATCGTCCTGGAAAGACGGTGGGGTATATCTGATAACCGGAGGCATCGGCGGAATCGGATTAGCCTTAACACGGACGCTTGTCAGTCAGATCAGGAACGCCACGATTCTGTTAAACGGCCGCTCGACTCCAAACGCCGAGCAGCAGGCCCAGCTTCAACAGCTTCAATTGA
The DNA here is from genome assembly GCF_001908275.1 of Paenibacillus xylanexedens. Classification (NCBI taxonomy): domain Bacteria; kingdom Bacillati; phylum Bacillota; class Bacilli; order Caryophanales; family Paenibacillaceae; genus Paenibacillus; species Paenibacillus xylanexedens. Next base: position 4,550,421 of record NZ_CP018620.1, read on the forward strand.
ACGGAAATCACGTGCTATACAGGAAAGGGGACATCACTTCCCGTGAAGCAGTTCAGAGACTGGTACAGGAAATTCAGTCTGATTACGGTGAGCTGAACGGCATTATTCATGCGGCAGGTGTCGTGAAAGATCGTGGCTTACGGCACAAAGATCTAGAAGAACTGCGATCCGTCTTGGCTCCCAAAGTGGACGGCACGATATGGATCGATGAATCGACCGCCCACATGGCGCTCGATTTTTTTGTCCTGTTCTCTTCGCTCGCTGCTGTGACAGGCAATCCGGGTCAAGCGGATTACGCCTGTGCGAATGCTTTTATGGATGCCTACACCACATACCGAAATGGGCTGGTTCGGAACGGACAGCGTAACGGGACAACGCTCGCAATCAACTGGCCGCTCTGGAGAGAAGGAAGCATGCACCCAGGGGCAGCAGCGGAACAGAAAATTCGCCGCCAATGGGGAATGTACCCGATGGACACCTCTATCGGAATCAAACTGCTGCATATGGCCATGAACAGCGGTTCATCCCAAGTGCTGGCTTTTTACGGTGAACCGGACGTATTTCTGTCAGGTGTAATGTCTGATTCCGCAGGTTCGGTGGATCAGCCATCGATATCGAACGTGTCAACAGCTCCTTCACAATCCATGACGTCTGTTGCCGTCCCAAGCGACGTCCCCGAGTCGCAAAAACGAACATGGTCAACAGAGGATGAGCGAAAACGGCTGCTCGTTTCCAGAGTCCAAGACGTTTTAACGGATCATATGTCTGAGTTGTTGCAGGTAAACCGGACCGACATCTTTCCAGATGTGGAATTTGGCGAATATGGATTCGATTCCATTTCGTTTACCGATTTCGCCGGTATTCTTAATGAGCACTATGCGCTTAAACTTACACCTACTGTTTTCTTTGAGCACTCCACCTTAAGGTCTTTAACAGGACATCTTGTCGGAGCCTATCCGAAACAGTGGGATACACTTTTGCCTGAGAAGCACATGGACACCGAGGGACTGCATACTGATGACTCATCACAGGAGAAGGAAACAGAAGGTGTTTCCTCTAATCTGCTCGGACAGGTGGAACAGGCTGGTTCGTTTTCGATCCGTAACCCATATACATTTCCAAAGGAAACGGAAGATTCCTCTGAGCAGAAAGGACAAATGGGAGGTTCAATAACATCCTCCGAACGCCATCGAGAATCCAGCCTGCCTGAATCCGATCATCAAAATCATAAGGCGCCGGAACCCATCGCCATTATTGGCATGAGCGGCCGTTTTCCGATGGCGAAGGACATTGATGCCTTATGGAATAACCTGCTTCAGGGACGGGATTGCATCTCGGAAATTCCACCGGATCGGTGGGACTGGAGAGCCTATTACGGAGACCCCGATCAGGCTCACAACAAAACCAATATCAAATGGGGCGGATTTATGGAGGGTGTCGCCGAATTTGATCCTGGTTTCTTTGGCATTTCCCCACGTGAAGCGGAGTTGATGGACCCGCAGCAGCGGCTTTTGATGATGTATGCCTGGAAAGCAATTGAAGATGCGGGCTATGCACCACCGAGCTTGTCCGGTTCAAAAATGGGTATCTTTGTTGGCACTGCGAGCAGCGGGTATCATCGTCTGTTAACACAGGCGGACACCGTAATTGAAGGATATACTTCCACAGGCCATGTGGCTTCCGTAGGTCCTAACCGAATGAGCTTTTTCCTGAATGTACACGGTCCAAGTGAACCCGTGGAGACGGCATGCTCCAGTTCACTGGTGGCACTTCACAGGGCTGTTCAGGCGATACGAAATGGAGACTGTGATACTGCTATAGTGGGTGGAGTTAATACCATTCTGGACCCGGATTATCATATCAGTTTTAATAAAGCGGGTATGCTGAGTCCAGATGGACGTTGTAAAACGTTCTCCGATGAGGTTAACGGATATGTACGCGGAGAAGGCGTTGGCATGATATTTTTGAAAGGGTTACGGGCCGCTGAGCAAGCAGGTGACCACATATATGGCCTGATTCGTGCTACGGATGAAAATCATGGTGGACGGGCCGCATCGCTCACCGCACCGAATCCGCGAGCACAGGCCGACTTGATTAAATCTGTATATTCAAAGGCTGGTGTGCACCCTTCTACCATAGGATACATTGAGGCTCACGGAACAGGCACACCACTTGGTGATCCCATTGAAATTAATGGCTTGAAGATCGCGTTTCAGGAGACTCCTGCAACTGCAGAACTCAATCTGACAACCTCAGCATCTTGCGGACTGGGCTCCATCAAAACCAACATTGGGCATCTGGAGCTTGCCGCGGGCATTGCCGGGGTCATTAAGGTACTGCTGCAAATGAAATACAAAACGCTTGTGAAGACAGTTCATTATGAGAGACCTAACCCTTACATTCAATTGGAAGGAAGTCCTTTTTACATCGTTGATGAAAATAAAGCATGGGAAGCGCTCCATGACTCTGCCGGAAGAACGCTGCCAAGACGTGCAGGAGTGAGTTCCTTCGGATTCGGAGGCGTAAACGCACATGTGTTGCTTGAAGAGTATATTCCAGCTGAATCGGTAGCCAATTCGGATAGGACCCTTCATCCAGCTCATGGGGACTCAATGAACAAAGCTACTTCGGTATGCGTCGTACTGTCAGCCAAAACCGAACAAACACTCCAGGAGCAGGCTCGGCAATTGCTGGCGGCGTTGCAATCGGGACGCTATGAGGATTGTCATCTGCCTCAGCTCGCGTACACACTTCAGACAGGGCGTGCGGCGATGGAAGAGCGACTGGCTTTGGTGGCAACTTCCATTGCTGAAATAGAAGACCGGCTGGACGCTTATATTCATGATCCGGAGAAAGCCGAAAACATCTATCGAGGCAAAATAAAGTCCCACAGAGCCTCCATCGCTGCACTGGCAGAGGATGCAGATATGCAGGAAACGGTAAAAAGCTGGGTCCGCAAACGCAAGTATGGACAGCTGCTGGATCTTTGGGTGAAGGGTCTGGATGTTCCGTGGTCTGAAGGTTACACGGGAAGGACGCCCCAGCGAATCAGCCTGCCCACTTATCCGTTTGCCACAGAACGTTATTGGGTGCCTGAACAGAAGGAGCGAAAATCGGGACAACCTGTACCAACATCTTATCTTCACCCGCTACTCCAGCGAAATACATCGGATCTGCAAGGGATTCGTTTCAGTTCAGAGTGGAGCGGAAAGGAATTTTTTCTAAATGATCATGTCATTCACAATCGTAAAATCATGCCAGGGGCCGCCTGTCTCGAAATGGCCAGGGCAGCTGTGGAACAGGTTATTCCCACAGAAACATCCCAGCAGGACAGGGTTATAGTTTTTCGCGACATCTACTGGACTGTGCCGTTGGGGATGGAACTGCATTCAGTCACACCGGGCAGACTCCAGGCGGAATTGAGTTTAACTCTGCTGGATACGGGGGAGATCCGTTATGAAATAACCAGCGGGAAAAACGATCCGAGATCCGTGAGATCCGAACCATCCAAACGGAATGTACATCATATTGGAACGATTTCGACGTCCACTCGTCAAGCATCATCCTATCCAACGATCGATCTGGAATCCTTGCTGTTGCAATGCGGAAAACAAACGATGACGGCTGCTGAATGTTACCGTTCCTTTGAGCAGTCCGGCCTATATTATGGACCGGGTCATCAGGGGATTCAGCGTCTTCATATTGGAGAGGGGCAAGTCATCGCACAATTGAAACTGCCGCCATCTCTTGCATCCACGGCTGAGGAGTACGGTCTGCATCCGGCTCTGGTGGATTCAGCTATACAGGCATGCATCGGATTGCCGCAATTCAAGGAAGGGGGAGTTACCCCATTTTCCTTGGATCAGGCTGTAATCTATCGAGACTGCCCGGATTCCGTCTGGGCATGGGTGCGTCTTTTGCCGGAACAGGATTCTTCCGGAAAGGCTAGCAAAGTGCAGATCGATCTATGTGACGACCAGGGAAAAATAGTCCTGCAATTCATAGGGCTGACGATTTTGCACAGACCGCACCCTGGGGAACCATCCGGCGTTATTCAGGAAGAGTCCAATACATTTGCAAAGCCACTACCGGATGAAACAATAGCTTACGCCACCTCGGAGAAGCAGACTCTGACACCAATTCCACTCTCGGGAGCGATGACTTATGCGCCAAGTTGGAGAGAAGTATCAGCCAGTCCCGATGTAACCCAACCTAAGTCCATGTCTTTCGGCGGTTCCGGGATTATCGTAGGCGGGACGTCGAGGCAGCAGGACGTTATTCAGCAATGGCATCCCGACCTGCAATCTGTTGCGGTTGAAGGGGATGCACCAGAAACAAAACTAGAAATCGAGTTAAAGCGCCATGGCGTAATCAGCCGTCTAGTCTGGATTGTGCCGCCCTCTAGCATCGTTCACGGACCGGAGCATGCTATGGAAGTGATAAATGAGCAGAACCAGGGATTGTTTCAGACATTTCTCCTCATTAAAGTCTTGATAAATCTGGGCTACGACGCACGCAGACTCGATCTGACCATCATAACGGAGAAGGCCTGCAACGTATTGGCTGGAGAAACGATCTATCCTGCGCACGCCGGAATTAGCGGACTGGCAGGTTCCCTCGCCAAAGAAATGCCGGATTGGAGGGTCTGCCATCTGGATGTGGATGATGTCCATGACATCGGAGCGCATCCCGAACGCCATTTTCCAGGGATATGGGATGGGAATACTCGCGCCTGGCGGAATGGAAAAGGGTATGAAAGTGTACTGGTGAACGTCTGCTCTACAGGTGACACGCATGAAGCATTCAGAAAAAATGGCGTCTACGTCGTTATTGGCGGTGCGGGCGGCATTGGGGAAGCATGGAGTGAATATATGATTCGGCGCTATCAGGCGCGGCTTATCTGGATTGGCCGAAGAGCGGTCGATGCACGGATCGGAGAGCTATGCAGACGCCTTGGCGACTTGGGAACCGAACCGCTGTATATTTTTGCGGATGCATCCGACAAACACAGCTTGCAGGAGGCATACCGCCAGATCAGATCATTGGCGCCAGCCATTCACGGGGTTGTCCATGCTGCAGTAGGCCTGATGGATCAAAGTCTGTCTCAGATGACTCCAGATTATTTCCGCAATGTATTGTTATCCAAGCTGGATGCCAGTGTGAACATGATGAACATTTTTGGACAGGAGCCTCTGGATTTCATGCTGTTTTTCTCCTCCATGAGTTCGTTCACCACACCAGCTGGACAAGCCGGATATGCCGCCGGATGTGCCTTTATCGATGGCATGAGCGCTGCAGCACAATCCTGGAAATTCCCTGTAAAAGTAATGAATTGGGGTTACTGGGCTGAGACCGGCATCGCCAGTCAGGTGCCTGCCACTTTCAAGCAAACACTGAATCAGTCGGGAATTGGCTCCATACACCCTGAGGATGCCATGCGGGCGCTGGAACTGCTGATGGCAGGAGGCAAGCATCAACTGGCGTTCATTCAGACGGACAAACCAGGGGCAGTGGAAGGCACAGCGTCTGATCGTATGTTTATGGTTGCGCCTGAAGCGAAGCAAGTAGGACGCCATCAGCTCATGAATCGAATTTCTGGGCAAGAACTCAACCTGAAGCCGATTCAACAAAAGTGGGCCGCCTTTAACGATGAATTCGAGTCCATGCTGGCCGGACTGCTGTCAATTCAGTTGCAGCAGATAATCTCAGCTCATTCGGCAAACCGTCCTGTTGCCATCTATGATCGCTGGATGAAGGAAAGCAGAAAGCGTATAGAGCAGTATACCTTGTCGCAACAGTCTCTTGCTTCTGACTCGATGTGGTCGGCATGGGAGCAGCGTATGAAGCACTGGCTGCTGGACCCGGATTTTGCGCCACAGGTTAAGTTAGTCGACCAGATGATACGCAGCCTGCCGGAGATTGTCAGAGGAGAGCTGGCTGCCACCCATATCATGTTCCCCGACGGAGCGATGGATATGGTGCAGAATATTTACAAGCATAATTCAGCAGCAGACTATTTCAATGAAATACTGGCCGATACCGTCGCAGCGTACCTTGCCGAGCGACTTGAATCCAATCCGCAGGCCAGCTTGCGTATTCTTGAAATCGGTGCCGGGACAGGAGGAACGACGGAAAAGGTGCTTGAGCGGATAAAACCCTTTGCCGCCTCTATTGCGGAGTATGCATACACCGACATCTCGAGAGCATTCCTGCTGCATGGAGAAAAGACTTATGGGGAGAATCACCCTTATCTGAACTGCACCATGCTGGATATCGAAAAACCTCCTGCCGAACAATCCTATGATCTGGGCAGTTATGATCTGGTCATCGCAGCCAACGTTCTTCATGCTACCCGGAACATCAGACGCACCATGGGTCACGTACACTATCTATTAAAACAAAACGGCCTGCTTCTGCTGAACGAATTGACTCACAGTTCACTGTTTAGCCACCTGACATTTGGTTTGCTGGAAGGCTGGTGGCTGTATGAAGATGATGATATCCGTATCGGGGGCTCCCCTGTTCTTGGCAAGCAACAGTGGCAGAAGACGCTACAAGAGACTGGGTTTGGACAGGCAATGCTGCCAGCCGAACCAGGTGAGAGTCTGGGGCAGCAGATCATCACCGCCTTCAGCGACGGATATATATCCATGGCCATACCTCCTGCGGAGGCCAGATCCAATCATGAGCCTATTTCTTCTGAAAACTCATCGGTCATGAACATGGACAAAGTGCAGACAGAACAACTGTCAGAGTCAGAACTGGATTCCGATCAGATGTGGCAGGCCAGCCTGACATTTTTCAAACGTCTGGTCGGTGAGGTTATTCGGATGTCACCTGAACATATCGATGAGTCCGAACTGATGGAGGCTTACGGCATCGATTCCATCCTGATTGTTCAACTGACGAACCAGTTGCGCAAGCATTTTGACGGCGTGAACACCACGCTGTTTTTTGAGCACAAAACACTTGCATCATTAATTCATTATTTTATGAAACAGCACAGACAGGAGCTATTGGTGGCGGTTTTACCGAATCTGCCTGAAAAAGAGCCGGAACAAACGCACGAATCCCTTATTCAGTCAACTGTTTCGGCAGTGGAAAGGACGATGGAGGAGCCTGTTTTCGATCCGGTAAAGCCTGTACCCATCACGGCATCTCTCAACTTAGCTGCCAATGAACCGATTGCCATTATTGGCATCAGCGGCAAATATCCGCAGGCAGATAATCTGGAACAATTCTGGGACAACCTGATTGCAGGCAAGGACTGCATCACGGAGATTCCGGAAGAACGCTGGTCACTTGAAGGATTCTATGAACCGGATCGCAAGGAAGCCGCGCGCAAAGGCAAGAGCTACAGCAAATGGGGCGGCTTCATTGAAGGATACGCTGATTTTGATCCGTTGTTCTTCCAGCTCTCTCCCAGAGAGGTCATAAACATGGACCCGCAGGAAAGGCTCTTTTTGCAAACCGTATGGGAAGCACTTGAAGACTCCGGCTATACAAGGGAACAGATGGATCGACAGTACAATGGCAAAGTGGGGGTATTTGCGGGTATTACCAAAAGTGGCTTCAACCTCTACGGCCCGCCGCTATGGAATGAAGGCAGTGAATGGTTCCCGCAGACCTCGTTCAGTTCGGTTGCAAACCGGGTTTCCTATTTGCTAAACCTCCATGGTCCCAGCATGCCGGTGGATACGATGTGCTCCTCTTCACTCACGGCTATCCATGAAGCATGTGAAAGCATTCGCCGCGGCGAATGTGAGGCAGCGATTGCAGGCGGGGTGAACCTGTATCTGCATCCTTCAAGCTATGTTGCCTTATGTGCCCAGCAGATGCTGGCAGCGGACGGTAAATGCAAAAGCTTCGCTCAGGAAGCAGACGGTTTTGTACCCGGGGAAGGCGTCGGAGTGGTTATCCTGAAACAACTGTCCAAAGCGGTTGAAGATAGCGATCAGATCCATGCGGTCATCCGCGGAACCCACATTAACCACGGCGGCAAGACGAATGGGTATATGGTTCCCAATCCTGCAGCCCAGGGAGACCTGATTCGGGAGACGATGAATAAGGTAGGCATTGATGCCCGCTGGATCAGCTATATCGAGGCACATGGAACCGGGACAAGCCTGGGGGATCCGATTGAAATGGCCGGACTTGCCCGAGCGTTCCGCCAGGATACGCAGGATAAAGGATACTGTTCCATTGGGTCACTGAAAAGCAACGTTGGACATATGGAATCGGCTGCCGGAATTGGCGGACTTACCAAGATCATTCTTCAGTTGAAACATGGTCAGATTGCACCCAGCCTGCATGCCGGAGAACTGAACAGGGAAATTGACTTCAAAAACACGCCGTTTATCGTACAGCAGAAGGCGAGTGATTGGTCAAGACCGATGGTTGAGGTGGACGGACTGATGCGGGAAATACCGCGCATTGCTGGTGTATCCTCATTTGGCGCTGGGGGCGCTAATGCTCATGTTATCGTTGAAGAATACATTCCTGCTCCTGCTCACCCTTCTTTTCCGGTGACAGAAAGCTCTTCTGGCATGACAGAACGTAAGTCGGAGCAACCGGTAATGATCGTTTTGTCTGCCCGAAATGAAGAAAGGCTGGTTGCTTTGGCGGAGAAACTTCTACTATATATTAGCCGCCGAACATTGGATGATCAGGTGTTAGACAAGCTGGCCTATACACTTCAAACCGGCAGAGAGGCAATGGAAGAACGTTTGGCTTTTACAGCAAGCACGATACGTGAACTGATCGCTAGACTGGTTACCATTCAAACCGGAAAGTTAAAACAAGCCATTCCCGGGATATACAGAGGACGGGTTAATCGAACCTCGTATACTCCTTTAGACACCGAGCAAGAAGCGAACAAACCTGCTTCTGAGGATGTCAGGCAGGCCATGATACAAGTTAACGTGGATCGATTGCTCGAATTATGGGTGAATGGCGCGAAGCTGGACTGGAAGCAAATGTATGGTGCAATAACGCCAGACAAAATGAGTCTGCCCACCTATCCGTTTGAGCGGGAAAAATATTGGCTGCCTGACGCTAAGGGAATGCTGCATGTTGCTAATACCACCGAGGCAGATTCCCGCAATCCCATTGTGCTTCATCCGATGCTTCACCATAATACATCCCTGTTATCGGAGCAGCGCTTCACCTCACGGTTTAGCGGTGATGAATTTTTCCTGTCAGATCATCAGGTCGGAACCTACCGGGTACTTCCGGGAGTGGCATATTTGGAAATGGCTCGCGAGGCTGTGAAACGCTCTGTAGAACATGCTGATTCCGTGCCTGAGGTGATTGTGCTGGAAAATATCATCTGGGGCAGACCCGTGGTAATTGCCGCTCAGGCCACCGACGTTCATGTGCGCTTGTATACGGAAGAGCAGGGAGATATCCACTATGAAGTATACACCCAAGATGCGTCAGGCGAGTTGCTGCACAGTCAGGGTTTGGCTTTGCTGAAAACTGAATCTCAAGACTTAAGGCTGAATTTGGCAGACATACGCAACAGATGCATAAAGCCGTGGACAGCGGATGAATGCTATCAGGCTTTTGAACAGATGGGACTACACTATGGCACAGCCATGCGAGGGATCGAAACGGTCTACACGGGAGAAAACGCGGTGCTGGCCAAGCTCGCTCTGCCTGCCCGGGTGAGGGACTCTACTCGTGACTTCGTCCTCCATCCGTCCATGGCAGATGCGGCTTTGCAGTCTGCCATTGGATTGCTGCTTGCAAGTTCGATGCCTGATGATCACAGACTGCAAACAAGTCCAAGTCCGCTGCTTCCTTTTGCACTGGAGCGGGTCGTTTTCCACCGTCCTTGTACAGCCTACATGTGGGCTTATATTCGTTACAGTAAGGGACATAAACCATCTTATTCGCTGCAAAAGCTGGACATCGACTTGTGTGATGAAGATGGAAATGTATGTGTGCAATTCGAGGGCTTCACCAGCAAACCATTGAAGGGAGAGATTCACATGGGGAAAACATTATCTCCAACCGAATCACAAACACTGTTGTTTGCAAAAGAGTGGAAGGAGCAGGAAGCAGTAGTTGTACCTGAGGTGGTATACAGTCGTCATATCGTCATGTTATCTGGCCCTTGGATAGAGCAGGAACACGTCTTGGCTGCCAAACTTCCGAATGTACAGTATGTATCCCTTGGTCCAGACCCATCGGATCGGGTTGGTCATTCCGACTTGATGGATGAGCAATACTTGTTTGCTGTTAAGAAGGCCTATCGTTATGTGCAACAGTTGCTTAAAGCTAGACCGGAAGGTGCTGTACTCATTCAACTGCTGGTTGCCAAGCGGGCACAATACAAATTATTCGGAGGATTATCTGCCTTGCTGAAAACGGCTGAATTGGAAAATCCGAAAATCATCATTCAAATCATTGAAGCAGATGATCTTCAGAGTACCGAACGAGTGGTGCAGATCCTAACGGAAAGCAGTCAAAGCGCTGGCGACACACATATTCGCTATCAGAACGATAAAAGATATACATCATTGTGGAAAGAGGTCGGTACTTCACATTCCTCCTTGGTCGAGCTGCCTTGGAAAGATCGAGGCGTGTATCTGATTACAGGTGGTCTGGGAGCAATCGGATCTATCATAGCGGAGCATATCGCCAAGCAGGCAGAACATCCCGTACTCATCCTTACAGGGCGCTCTGAACCGGATGAATCAGATCACCAGCGAGTGGCGTTGCTGGAACAGATGGGGGCAGAGGTCATCTATCGGCGTTCGGATGTCTCGAAGAGGGAAGCTGTAGATGAACTGATGCTGGAAATCAGCCAAAACCACGGCGAATTGCATGGAATCATTCATAATGCAGGCCTAATTCGCGACAGCTATATGATCCGAAAGGAGCTTGATGACATCGAAGAGGTGCTGGCTCCAAAAGTCGCTGGAACGGTTCATTTGGATGAAGCAAGCCAGTATTTTAAGCTGGACTTTTTTGTATTGTTTTCCTCGCTAGCCGGGGTACATGGCAATGTGGGTCAAGCCGATTATGCGGCAGCGAATGCGTTTATGGACGAATATTCCGAATACCGCAATGAACGTGTTCAGCAGGGAGAACGTCACGGGTTTACACTCGCCATTAATTGGCCCTTGTGGGAAGAGGGCGGTATGCATATGAATGATCATGCGAGACAGAACATGGAACAAATATCAGGAACGGTTCCACTGGAGCGTGCAAATGCGATGCGATCTCTCCAGCAGACACTGCAAGAGAGAAGGTCACCTGTAGTCGTCATTCAAGGGGAGGCTGATCAAATGCGAAGCTTCATGGGTATTTCCGGGACTGCACCGATTATGAATACGGATGAAGCATACAGCCGTTCCGATGACGAGAATTACCTCCACCTTGTAGAGAAAATTCGCAGCGGTGAATGTACCCTTGATCAATTAATGCATCTCAAGTAGTTGTACTTGCTTTGCTTGCTTCTAAGCCGGTTTTTAAGACTTACGCGAAATGCGCTTGATTTTTTCAACAATTCTATCGATTGACGTTTTTCTTTTAAGGAGGTGATCGCTTTGGAAGACCAACTGTCCACATTGTATCGAAAGATTCAGCAAGGAAAGCTCAGCGATCAACAGGCAGCGGAGCAGCTGCAAAGGCTGTTGTCCGAATCTGGAGAACAGGAGTCGAGCTTGAGAGAGACGCTCCATGAAGAGAAAGAGGACGACACCAGCGAAAAAGCCATTCGTTATGTCAAAAAAATACTGTCCTCCAGCCTTATGCTGCCGGAACGACAGATCGATGCACATGCGCCTCTGGAGAACTATGGCATTGATTCCGTGATGGTGATGAAATTGACGGATCAATTGGAACAGCAATTTGGTCCGCTGTCCAAGACATTGTTCTATGAATACCAAAATATAGCGGAGCTTGCCGGGTATTTCATGAGCCATCACCGGGAACGACTAGAGCAGCTCACAGGGGTGCAGGCGAAAAGCAATTCAGACGTACAACTCCGTAACTCAGAGCTTGAGTCCAGCACAATACGGAAATCTGAAAGCCCAAATTCGTTCAATAAGCGGCAGCCGTCTGCTGGCTCACGGAGAAAAATTCCAGCAGCGACTAGCGCAGGCGGAGAATCGATCAGCGAAGAACATGTGCACAGCAAATCTCTGGACATCGCCATCATTGGCATGTCTGGACGATATCCGAAGTCTAGTAATCTGGCGCAGTTCTGGGAGAATTTGAAACACGGGAAGGACTGCATCACCGAAATACCGGAAGATCGCTGGGATTACCGGATTCATACCGAGATGAATGGCAGCAAAGGAAAACATTCTGGAAAATGGGGCGGATTTTTGGATGGAGTGGATCGTTTTGATCCACTCTTTTTTCAGATTTCTCCGAAGGAAGCTGAACGAATTGATCCACAGGAGCGACTGTTTCTGGAATGTGTTTACGAGACACTTCAGGATGCGGGATATACCCGCGAACAGGCCGCAGGTCCAGATGCACCCCCGGATCAGATCGGGAATGTCGGTGTGTTCGCAGGAGTTATGTATCAGGAGTATCAGTTGTATGGCGCTGAAGCCAGGATTGCGGGTAAAGAGCCCTTTGCATTAAACGGTAACCCGGCTTCCATTGCCAATCGTGTCTCGTACTTTTGTAATTTTCATGGGCCCAGCATGGTGATAGATACCATGTGTTCCTCGTCACTCACGGCTATTCATCTGGCCTGTCAGAGTCTGAGTAAAAAAGAATGCCAAACCGCAATCGCCGGAGGTGTCAATGTATCTGTTCACCCCAATAAATATGTGATGTTAACACAGGGGCAATTCCTCTCTTCGAAAGGTCGCTGCGAAAGCTTTGGTGAAGGCGGTGACGGTTACGTCCCCGGAGAAGGTGTAGGGGCAGTGATGCTCAAACCTTTAGGCCGTGCGATAGCTGACGGTGATCATATCTATGGCGTCATTAAAGGAACTGCTGTTAACCACGGCGGCAAAACGAACGGTTATACGGTTCCCAATCCCGCCAGACAGGCGGAGGTTATTGAAACAGCTGTCGCGGAGGCAGGAATCGACATTGCGGACATCAGCTATATCGAAGCTCACGGGACAGGCACCTCGCTGGGAGATCCCATCGAAATTACAGGGTTAACCCAGGCATTTAGGAAAGGTAATGCAGCGGACAACAAATGTGCCATTGGCTCAGCCAAATCGAATATTGGTCATTGCGAAAGTGCAGCAGGCATTGCAGGCCTGACCAAGGTCCTTTTGCAGATGCAGCATCGGCAGCTGGTTCCTTCCATTCATGCGGACCCGCCTAATCCACACATTCAGTTCGACAAGACACCTTTTACAGTGCAGAAGCAATTAAGTGACTGGGACAGAATAACGATTGATTCGGGAGACTCTACACGGGAAGTCCCGCGGATTGCGGGAATCTCCTCATTTGGTGCCGGAGGTTCCAATGCCCATATCATTGTGCAGGAGTATTGTCCCGAACAGTCAGATATGTTGCTGGCTGAGCAGGATAAACCAGCTAAACAGCAGGCTCTTATCGTTTTGTCAGCCCGGAATGAAGAGCAGCTTCGTGAATTGTGTGAACGCATGTTAACGGCTCTGCGATCCAATCGATATCAAGAGGAACAATTGGCGAGCATCGCTTATACGCTGCAAACCGGACGTGAGATGATGAACATGCGCCTTGGCATCGTGACGGGTTCGCTACAGGAACTGAGCTCGAAACTGGAAAGCTACTGTTCGGGAGATCAGGATATGGACGACATGTATGTGGGATATGCAGGTGATGCACAACAGCCGCTATCCATACTCTCAACCGATGCAGACATGAGCCATACCCTAATGAACTGGATTACCAAACGCAAGTTCGGAAAATTGCTGGAGTTTTGGGTGAAAGGCCTGAATGTGGACTGGAACTTGCTCCATAACGGATTCAGGCACTGCAAGATCAGTCTGCCTACGTATCCATTTGCCAAAGAACGGCATTGGATACCTGGTGAACCTTCTGTGGAGTTCCAGATGAAGGGAAAGTCTTCCCATAACGGATACTCCGGTCATATTCCTTTTATTCATCCACTGCTTCATGAGAATAAGTCCAACTTGTCGGAGCAAAAATACGTGACGGTTCTGACCGGCCAGGAATTTTACCTGAATGATCATCGGATCGGACAAGAGCGGATTCTACCCGGTGCGGCCTACCTTGAAATGGCGCACGCTGCAGTCAGCGATGCTCTAGGCGAGCAGCAAGGAGAGAATGTTGCAGTTTTCTTGAAAAACCATGTTTGGATGCGTCCTCTTGTTGTCAGGGAGACTCCGGTGTCTCTGCATATTCGATTACAAGCTTCATTAGAGGAGCAGCCTATTCAATATGAATTGTACAGTGAGATGTCTGCGGATGGATCGAGCGAAAATAGGGTGCACAGCAGCGGTTATGCCAGCATCGTTTCACTGGAACCCGAGCTTGTAGCAGCAATGGCGATTGATCCGGACGAGATAAAAGCACGTTGCAACACCAAACGATTAACTGCGGATCAATGCTACAAAATTTACGAACAAGGTGGTCTCAACTATGGACTCGCCCATCGGTTGTTGGTTGAGTTAAACGTGGGAGAAGACGAGGTGTTAGGACAGCTTCGCCTGCCTTCTATACTAAAACATGAAATGCAATCCTATGTACTGCATCCGGCCATCCTGGACGGGGCATTACAATCCGCGATCGGGCTGTGGATGGAGGACAAGGAGGGAAGAGAAGGAAAAGAGCTGGAAAACGCAAATGCTATGCTGCCCATTCCCTACGCCATGGATGAAATTCAGGTTCTGGGCCCCTGCACTGAAGAAATGTGGGCTCATGTGCGTTACAGTTCTGATTCCGTTTCATCCGCTGCGGATACCATGCCTAAGCTGAATATTGATTTGTTCTCCAGTACCGGGGTTCCATGTGTTCTTATTCAGGGACTTAGTTGCAGAGCATTGAAGAACGGTACAGTCCCGGGGGATGTCTCGGGGGATGAGCTGCATGGGCGGGAAACGGCCATGTTGGTACCTCGTTGGGAAGAAACCGCCGCTGTCCTTAAGAATTGGAACCACCCTTATGACAGGCATATCGTAATGCTGGCTGAACCTTGGGCCGAACTGGCGGAGGAAATAAAGGAAAGACCGAAGCGAGAGCAAATACCAACCGAGATCGTAGCGCTTGGAACCGAAAAGGTTGCTGACATTCACAACGTTGGTGCAAGCTCCAAACGTTTTGCATCTGCTTCTACCCAAGTACTCCACGTACTTCAACAACTGGTGAGCAGTCCATCCAACGCTGAGAATGTGCTTATTCAGCTGCTGTACAGCCGTGAAGATCATTTTCAGCTGTATAGCGGATTAACAGGATTGCTGCGAACGGCGGCACTGGAAAATCCCCGAATTCATGTTCAGTTCATTGAAGATAGGGAAGAGGGAGAGGGATATTCAGAATCGAAGAGCCGGCCTCGAGAACCGCGTAACGCCAAGCGTGCTGCCGAACTCATAAAGGCCAACCGGGAGTCTGAGGATGTATATATCGGCTACGACGGCCCACAACGACAAGTGCTTCACTGGAAAGCCCTTCATCTGCCTGCTGAGACGGATGCCATGCCTTGGAAGAATGGCGGGGTGTACCTTATTACAGGAGGGGCTGGTGGCCTTGGCCATATTTTTGCCCGTGAGATTGCCTCTAAGGTTGTCAACGCAACGCTGATTTTGACAGGCAGATCGGACATATCAGCGAATCAGGAGCAAGCGTGGGAACCCCTGAAAACAAATGGTACCACGATCATCTATCGCCAAGGGGATATATCCCGGGAAAAAGATACATCGGAGCTTGTTGCTTATATTCAGCATAGCTTCGGCCGTCTGGATGGAATCATCCATAGCGCAGGTTTAACGGAAGATCAGTACATTTTGAACAAAACAAAAGCCGAAATGGAGAAGGTGCTGGCTCCGAAAGTTGCTGGCACCTTTCATTTGGATGAAGCAACCCGGGCGATGAAGCTGGACTTTTTTATCCTGTTCTCTTCCATGTCGGGTGTATATGGAAATCCGGGCCAATGCGATTACGCTGCGGCCAACGGATATATGGGCAGCTATGCACAGTATCGTCATCAGTTAATGCATGCCGGTAAACGGCAAGGAAGGACCCTGGCCATCCACTGGCCGTTATGGAAAGATGGCGGCATGCATTTAAGCCCTGCTGAAGAGAAGGGATTATGGGAAAGTACGGGAATGCGTCCACTGGATCTTGAAGCAGGTATTACGCTGCTGTACAGAGCTTTTCAGTCCACAGAATGTGAAATCGTTGGAGTACAAGGGGACATTCCGAAGCTGATTTCCAGCCTGGAGGCACGTTGGAATATGAACCGTACAACGCGGGATACCCCATTCGTATCAGAAGCAGATGCCATGTCTGTGCTGCAAAAATTGGCTGCGGAACTGCTTGGTGTGGGACCAGATGAGATTAGCCGCGAAGCGGATTGGCTTGAATGCGGGCTGGACCAGCCTCAATTAACGCTCTTGGCCCAAAGGTTGAACGAGCAATGTGGGCTGGATCTGAGTCATGTTTTATTTGTGGAATATCCAACGCTGCAATCGGCTTCGGCATTTCTGAGCCAGCGATATCCAAACGCTTTCCCGTCAGCGCCGTTAGCTCCCGAGAGTGAATCATTACCGCGTACAAGTCAAACCAGCCTGCCAACGGATCGTTTGACGAAGCAAGCGCAGACCACAGCAGCAGATAATATACTGGCGGAAGCATTGGATACTTTTCTGAAAAAGGCCTTGTCATCGGTACTCAAAGTGCCTGCAGATCAGATTGTAAGCTACGCCCGACTGGAAGAGTATGGTATAGACTCGATTAGCATTACCCAATTGACGGATCAGCTCGAGGGTACTTTCGGGCCATTGTCCAAAACACTGCTTTTTGAATATCAGACCCTCAAAGATTTGAGTGGATATCTGATCAAGACCCACCGCAATATCGTCAATCGCCTGATTTCGGTTCCTGCGCAGCCACATGAAGAACGTAAGGAACGTTCGGAGAAGTCTAAGACTGCCCGATCCGGCCTGCAACACCCTTCATTTCGTGCATTCCAGCGTCCAGCTCAGCGCCCCTCGGCGCCAGCAGATGCTCAAGTGCGCTCACTTGCCAAGGATATCGCCATTATTGGCCTGTCCGGACGTTATCCCCAGGCGGACGATCTGGAACAATTTTGGGAGAACTTGATGCAAGGCAGGGACAGTGTCACTGAAATTCCGTTGGATCGCTGGGATTACAGGCTACATATGCACCATGCGGACCCTAATTCACCGAAGCCTGGCAGCAAGTGGGGAGGCTTCCTCCAGGGCGTGGATCGTTTTGATCCCTTGTTTTTCCATATCTCGCCCAGAGAAGCACAGATGATGGACCCGCAGGAGCGGCTGTTCCTGGAAACGGCGTATGAAGCGATTGAAGATGCAGGGTATACACCGGAGGGGCTCGCTTCTGCAACCGGAGATACTTGGGGAAACAGGGTTGGTGTGTACGTTGGAGTCATGTACGAGGAATACCAGCTGTACGCCGCCCAGGCTCAGGCCAAAGGAGATTCCTCCATTGCTTTAAGTGGCAATCCGGCATCCATCGCCAACCGAATATCGTATTATTGCAATTTCAATGGGCCAAGCATGGCTGTTGAAACGATGTGTTCCTCTTCCTTGACCGCGATTCATCTGGCCTGTCAGAGTCTTGTATTGAAGGAATGCGAAGTGGCGGTGGCGGGTGGTGTCAACGTATCGATTCATCCAAATAAGTATATTTTACTGAACCAAGGTGGCTTCCTTTCAAGTGAAGGCCGATGCAAAAGCTTTGGTGCACAAGGGGACGGCTATGTTCCTGGTGAGGGTGTCGGAGCAGTCATTCTCAAGCCGCTCAACAAGGCAATGGAAGACGGAGATCATATCTACGGGGTTATTAAAGGCAGCGCACTGAATCACGGTGGAAAAACGAATGGATATACCGTACCCAATCCGGCAGCACAGTCATGTGTCATAGGGAGAGCCATTGCTGAGGCGGACATCTCCGCCGATACCATTACCTATGTGGAGGCTCACGGGACAGGTACATCGCTTGGTGATCCGATTGAGGTTGCCGGTCTGAGCAAAGCGTTTGCAGAGTCCACGGACCAGCAGCAGTTTTGCGCTCTCGGGTCGGTAAAATCCAATATCGGCCACGCCGAAAGTGCGGCGGGTATTGCCGGACTGACCAAAATTTTGCTTCAGCTGAAACATGGGCAACTGGTGCCCTCTCTGCATTCAGACCCGGCCAATCCGCATATCAACTTTGCGCAGACCCCGTTTCGTGTACAGCGGGATGCTGAAGCATGGAAGCCGTTGCAGCGGATGGAAAACGGCAAACGTGTCCAGATTCCCCGCAGGGCGGGCTTGTCTTCATTTGGTGCGGGTGGTTCCAATGCCCACCTGATCATTGAAGAGGCAGATTACCATCCATATGAGGGGGTAACGTTCAACGAAGCAATAAGAGGAGGAGCTGTCATCATTGTGCTCTCGGCGCGAACCCGATCCGCTCTCAGGGAACGAGCCAGACGTTTGCTCACTGCTGTGGATGAGAAGCATCTCACCGGAGGAGCAGAGGAAGAACCGGAACGTTTGCTGGAGCGCTTGGCATTTACGCTTCAAACCGGAAGACAGGAGATGGAAGAGCGCCTCGGATTCGTAGTGCGATCCGTTCAGGAGTTGAAGGAACGTCTTCAACTTTTCCTGGGAAATGAGAACACGAACGAGCCGGTAGACGGAATAGACGGAATGTACCTCGGAAATGTCAAATCCTATCAGGCTGTGCAGGCAGCAATTGCCATGGATGAGCATTTTGGCGAAGTCGTGAGCCGTTGGTTAAATGAAGGCCTTTACGGCAAAGTGCTGGATCTGTGGGTGAAAGGCATCAAAGCGGATTGGAGTGTTCTATACTCCACAGGACAGCCTCGTCGAATTAGTCTGCCTGGCTATCCGTTTGAGCGCGAGCGCTGCTGGTTTGAATTGCCTGAGGAAGCGGTTATCCGTGAACATGTGGATGGTCTCAACTCTCCCGTATCTGCTGGAATTCAGAAAGCAGCACCGGAGCGCCAAATGACTGCTTATCACAAAGACTGGCAGTTTGCGGACATTGCACCCATCTCCGAGGAAAGCGATACTGTTGGAATGATTCTGATCCTTGCCAATCGGGATTCAGCGGCCCTTGCTGCGAGATTGACAAAATATTTTAAACATACGGTGGTTTTGAATGAAGAACAATTGGATGATCCGGGACGCCATTGGCTCCAAGATGAGGAACGGTTGGAGCATGGACTGACAGGTTTGATTGATCTGACAGCATGCATGAGGCAAACCACTGTTGATGATGCTTACGAAGAACAGATCGGGCCGGGATGGTTGCAGCTTGTGCAGGACGTCATTGAAATCCATGGTCATGAGGGGATGTTGCTGTTATTGGTGACTTGTGGCTTGGAGTCGTTCCGTAATTCGAAAGTGAATCTGGCCCACGCCTCTCGTGCGGGTCTGTTCCGCATGCTGCAATCCGAATACCGAAGCATCCAATCCAGACATCTGGATGTCGATCCGTCGGCCTCGGAAGAGGCTAAGATTGATTGCATTACAACAGAGTTCCGGCAAACAGATCGGGAACCGGAGATATGCTACCGTGATGGCAAACGCTGGCGTTCCTATATGCGTGAGTTGCCTTATGGGACGGGTATGAACAAAGATGTTATGGAATCTTGGATCGATCCGGAACGACCTTTCCTGGAAGCAAATCAGGTGTTGTGGATTACCGGGGGTACCCGCGGCCTTGGAATGGCATGTGCCCGCCATTTCGTGAAGCATCACAACGTGAAGCGGCTGTTGCTGACTGGACGGGAAGCCATACCACAGCGGGAGGAATGGGACGCATATGCAAGCCATGACACTGCGACGGGCGCCAAAATCAGATCCCTGTTGGAACTCGAACAACTGGGGGCCGAGGTGCTTGTTACAGATATCCCACTTACAAACGAGAACGCCATTCAGGCAGAACTGGCCAGAGTTAAGCGCTCAATGGGTCCTATTGGAGGGGTTATTCATTGTGCTGGCAACGTGGATACTGCCAATCCGGCTTTTATTCGCAAGGAGGCAGATGCCATGCAGCGGGTGCTTGATCCAAAAACAGGCGGGGTGCATACGTTGTTTCATGCGTTCAGGCATGAGCCACTGCGCTTTTTTGTGCTGTTTTCCTCCGTGTCCTCAGCGATGCCTTCACTGGGAGCAGGGCAGAGCGATTATGTGATGGCTAACGCGTATATGGACTATTTTGCCGAAGCCGCATCCCGGGGAAGTGCCATCTCTCCATTCCCGGTCATCAGTATCCAGTGGCCAAGCTGGCAGGAATCCGGTTTTGGTGCGGTCACTAGCGAAGTATATCGCCAGAGCGGTCTTCTCAGCATCACCGATGCGGAAGGAATGTTATGGCTGGATCGGATTATTCGGGAAAACAGGGGACCAGTAATTCTGCCGGCTGTAGTTGCATCGCAGACTGTACACAAGGGAGGGCAACAAACGGAGCATCAGGCAGAGGCATCGTTAGGTGAATCACAGCAGGTATCCATTCCGTTAATTCCACGCCCGGTGGAGCGGATGACCGCAAGCTTCACGGAGGAGCTGGAGTACAGGACACTGGCGTGGCTTAAGGCTTTGATGGCAAAAGAACTAAGATTGGATGAATCCCGGCTGGATGAAGATACCCCTTTTCAGCATTACGGAATGGATTCGATCCTGCTTGTCCAGATTCTGACGGTGATGGACCGAGAGCTGCAGCATGTTGCAACAGACCCTTCGCTGCTGCTTGAACACCCAACACTGCGCCAATTAGCAAAACATCTGGTTCGGATCTATCCCGAATCTTTGACTGACCTGTTGATGGAACCCAACTCTAAGTTGGCGGAAAATTCGACTGGAAAACCTTCCGATGTTCGTTCAATGACTTCCACTCCTCCTGTGCAACATGCTGAACCAGGTATGGATGGTCACATCGGACTGATCCAACCGAATGATGCTGCGGATGAAGCACAAGAAAAACCAGCGAAGCTGGAACAATCCAAGAAGCGGGATAAAATCGCAATTGTTGGCGTCGCCTGTCATTTTCCTGATGCCGAGAATCCGGCGCAATTCTGGTCCAATCTGCAAAAGGGCAAAGATAGCATGACCGAGATCCCGGCGGAACGCTTGAGGTTGACAGGCAGCAGCACCAATAGGACTTCCGCTTCCAGCAAGCGCATTGGGGCGTTCATTCGGGACATTGAACAGTTTGATCCGGCATTTTTCCGAATTACAGATACGCTGGCAGAACAGCTCGATCCGCTCCAGCGCCAACTGCTGGAAGTGAGCGTGGAGGCCGCCGCAGACGCAGGATACAGCCGGGAACGTTTATGGAATTCGCAGACCGGCGTATTTGTTGGCTCCAGAGCGAGCAACTTTTCATCCAAGCTGGGAGGCAACACCAAAGATACAATCGTTGGCATCGGCCAAAACTTTATCGCTGCACATCTGTCCCATTTTTATAATCTGAAAGGTCCCAACATGGTGGTGGATACCGCTTGTTCCAGTTCACTTACCGCAGTTCATCTTGCTGTACGAAGTCTGCTGGATGGGGAATGCGATCTCGCTTTTGCGGGCGGTGTGGACATTCTGCTTGATGATGCACCCTACGAGATGCTTGGAGCTGCCAGCGTATTATCTCCGGATTCTCGTTGCAAAACGTTCAGTGCGGACGCAAACGGCATCGGACTGGGTGAAGGTTGCGGCGTTGTATTGCTTAAACCGTTATCGCAAGCCATCGCCGATCAGGACACGATCTATGGGGTCATCGATGGCACCTCCATCAATAACGATGGTCAAACGATGGGCATTACCACACCTAACCCGGAAGCCCAGCAGGAATTGCTGGAAAAAGCGATTTTAAATGCAGGCATTCATCCTTCCACCATCAGCTATATTGAGACACATGGAACAGGGACACTAATTGGTGATCCCATCGAGCTTAAGGCTTTGACAGGTGTTTTTGCAAAATATACAAATCAACGCCAGTTTTGCGGCGTAGGCAGTGTCAAAAGTAATATCGGGCATCTGCTGAGCGCATCGGGCATTGCCAGCCTGATCAAGGTGTTGCTCTCGCTTGCTCACCGCGAGCTTCCGCCGACGATTCACTGCGACCAGCCCAATCCGCGATTCCAGTTCGGGGAATCTCCTTTTTATATCGTACAGCAGCACCAGCCGTGGGGAAGTGGTCCAAGCGACATACTGCGAGCAGGCATTAGTGCATTCGGACTTGGAGGCAACAACGCACACGTTATTGTAAGCAATGAAGGTATTCCTTCCGAACGCATGGTGAGCCTGCCGCTTCGTTTCCCTGATTCACCTTTTCAACGCAAGTATTGCTGGCCACCCGTCAAGGCAACGGAATCGGTGGAGGCATCGTCCAATGTTTCAGCTGCGTCGTCGATGCAACAGCTACCGGAGCATTCGGAGCAATCGAGCTTTTTTGATTTCATCAAGCTATGAGAAGGGAGTGACGCGGATCATGACATTGCCTGCAACCGAATCATTTTTACAGCGATTGCGCCACAGCGACTATTTCGTGAGAGATCATCGTGTTCACGGCGTCTGCACCCTTCCAGGTGTGGTGCTGCTGGATATGGTGTACCGACTGAGCGGCAGCCATCTGCGTACAACCTCCATTGAACTTCGGGATATCGTGTTTATACAGCCGATTGTCACTTCGACCGATTTTGATGTGGATATCATGCTGACGTTGTCCATGAAGATGGATGAGGGTCAGGTCACCATCCATAGCCGCAAAGTACCTAAAGACGGTGAGCCGCCTTCATCTGATGTGCTGAATATGGAATGCAAGCTGTATTTGCTCAACGGGAAGGGAGCTGTACAACCTGTACAAGCTTTAAAGCCTACACACCTGTTACCTTCCAAAGACACAGACGGGCTTCAGACGTGGGATATGGATCAGATCTATCAACTCGCCCGACAGGCGGATATACAGCATTTTTCTTTTATGAAAAACAACGGAGATGTCTACAGACAAGACCAAATGGAGTGGATGGATATCCGGCTTAGCAGCCTGGCCGAGCAGTATCTGGACAAGTTCCACGCTCATGTGGCCCTGTTGGACGGGGCGACCTTTGCCGGGTCGTCCTTCCGCCTGGGAAAGGTCGGCGGTCTGGATGAAGAAGTTCCGCCATACATTCCGTTCATGATTGAACGATTTGTTATATACGACCGTTTTCCAGCTGAGATTCGTACGTTTACTGAACAAACACCAAGTGATCTTTCCGGTGGGGATATCATCTCCCGCAGCATTGCTGTTACAGATCGAGAGGGCAGATTGCTTGCGGAGTTTGTACATTTGAAGGCAAAAAGAGTTCGCCATGCCGCATCCATTACCGGGCTGACAAACACGATGACAACTGGACGCAACGACAAACCAACTTCTGAACCGGCAATAGCTGAAAGTTCCGAATGGGCAAAGACAACTGCAATGTCTGCGGGCTCCCAAGACCAGATCCGAACCATGATTTCGAGTTATGTGAAAGCTGAAATCGCACGCATGCTGCACATTTTACCTGAGGCAGTGGATGAGCGGACAGGCTTCTATGAGCAGGGACTAGATTCCATGCACCTGCTTGAGCTGGTGAAACGGCTGGAAAACCGGGTGAACATGGAACTTTATCCAACGCTGCTGTTTGAGCACTCTTCCGTGCAGGCGTTGACCGAATACCTGCACACCCATTGTTCCGACGCCTGGAATGAGGCAGCAGCGGTGTCGGAACGTGTGAACTTGAATACGGCTCCGTCCCAAAGCAGTCATTCGACTGATGAACAACCTGCAACGCATTCGGAAATACCAGCAACAGCCAGAGAAATCGAGGGAAATGGAGAACCTGTGTGTTATGAACCTAAATGGATTGAAACACAGGATATCTATGAGGCTGAATCTGCCCGACACACGATAGCAGATGGAAAAATGCCTCAGTCCGATCTCACCCCGTACCGGATCGTTGTTCTCTATGGCAACTATCCGGCTTTTGCTGCCAAGATGGAGCTTCAGTCTGACGTATACGAGGTTCATCAATTGCCTGATCATTTGTCCATGGACGCTGATCTGTACCGCCAGAAGGTAACCGCGTTATACGGAATGATCCAGGCAAAAGCAATTCACCCAAATGCGGGCAGACGAATCGTTCTTCAAGTGCTGTCGGATTCCCGTGACACGGGAGGATACATTCACGGATTTGAAGGTCTGGTAAAAACAGCCGCGATGGAGCTTCCAGCCTTTGGGGCTCAATTAATCAGAATGGATCTGCATGAAAGCTCCATGAATGAGACCTTGATTCGTCAGCTTCGGCTCGAAGCCGAAAACATCTCATCAGGGTCCGCTTTCTGCATATGGTACAAAGGAGACTCCCTTCAGCGGCATGTTCGCAAGCTGGTGGAGATACCTGTTCCGGGGCCCGCATTGGAAAAAACCTATAAGCCTGACGGAATCTATCTTATTACCGGCGGCATGGGCGGTCTGGGGTATGCGCTGGCCATGCATCTTTCCCGTAAATGCAGATGCAAGCTGGTTCTTATCGGACGTTCTCCGCTGAGTGAGAACATTCAGCGCAAACTGAATCCGCTGCGCATCAACGGTGCAGAAGCCATGTATATTCAGGCCGATACAACCGTTCTAGCCGAGATGAAGCAGGCTATCCTGCAGATTCGGGATCAGTATGGCGAAATCACGGGGGTATTTCACTGTGCTGGAACTGCCAAAGATCAGTTGATGCTGCAAAAGCCTTTGTCCGACCTGGAGCAGGTGTTAAAGCCCAAAATAGATGGACTCTGGAATCTGGAGCAGGCCTTAAATGATCTAAGGCCGGAGTTCACGGTTGCGTTTTCCTCCCTGTCAGCCATTGTAGGCAACAAAGGGCAGGCTGATTACGCTGTGGCCAACAGCTGTATGGACAGACTTTTGGTGAATCATCAGGAGAGAGGTGGAACAGAAGGAGCAATTCCACGCCAGGTTACGATTAACTGGCCGTTATGGGCAGATGGCGGCATGCAAGTGAATGATCATATTCGGAGCAGCATGTATACGTCCTCAGGTTCAATGCCGCTACCACTGGCTGAGGGCATAGCGCTTATTGACCGGATTATTGCACAGGATGTTTCGCAGGTTGTACTTGTATACGGGAATAAATCCCGCATTCAGTCCGTTATGGGAGACGACATGGCCATTCATTTGCCGCCGCCATCTGATCCGGAAGATATTGCTGTCATTGGCATGGCGGGAAGGTATCCCTCGGCAAACAACATGGACGAATTGGCCCGGATATTGAAGGAGGGACGAGATTGTATCACGCCCATGCCGGATGAACGCTGGGCGGGGCTGCATCTTACGTATTCCGCTTCTGAATATTACCCGGCTGGCGGATTTCTGGACATGATCGATGACTTTGACCCGGCCTTCTTCCAAATCTCGCCGCTTCAAGCCGAAAGGATGGACCCACAGGCACGTTTGTTTTTGCAAGCGGCCTGGACAGCCTGTGAGGATGCAGGCTTTGCTATTGAACGTGACAAGCATCATGATGCATCAGCAGCCAAGCGGAATGTCGGTGTATTTGCTGGCGTGTTCTGGAACCATTATGAACTGCTTGGCGCAGCCATGACGCAGCAAGGCATTCCTACAGCCATGGGTAGCAATGCTTCAGCCATCGCCAATCTGGTTTCTTACCACCTGAATTTCCATGGTCCATCCATCGCTGTAGACAGTATGTGTTCATCCTCCCTGACAGCAATACATTTGGCCTGCGAGAGCATTCGACATGGACAGAGCCATTATGCCATAGCAGGGGGTGTGAATCTGGTCACCCATCCCCATAAGTATGTATTTCTGAAACAGGCCAAGTTTTTGTCATCGGACGGAAAATGTCGCAGCTTTGGCAAGGATGGGGACGGCTATGTGCCAAGTGAAGGGGTAGGCGCTGTCCTGCTCACAACGGTGGCTGAAGCCCGCAAGCAAGGTTATCCGGTCTATGGCGTCATTAAGGGTTCGGCTCTGAATCATGCTGGCAAAACATCCGGAACGACGGTGCCAGATCCAGTGGCCCAATCGGAAGTCATTACAGATGCACTCGCGGCAGCAGACGTTGAGCCAGGAACCATCGGATATATCGAAGCCCACGGAACCGGAACGTCACTGGGTGACCCTATTGAAATTCAGGGGCTGGAGCGAGCCTTTCGAAACAGCCGCAATCCGGGCCAAAACTGTGCTGTCGGTTCCCTAAAGTCCAACATT
This sequence comes from Paenibacillus xylanexedens, assembly GCF_001908275.1. NCBI lineage: Bacteria > Bacillati > Bacillota > Bacilli > Caryophanales > Paenibacillaceae > Paenibacillus > Paenibacillus xylanexedens. Next base: position 4,576,821 of record NZ_CP018620.1, read on the forward strand.
GGACATCTAGAGGCAGCGGCAGGCGTCGCCGGGCTAAGCAAGCTTATCCTGCAAATAAAGCACAGGGAGCTGTTTCCTTCGCTGCATGCTGAGGAGCTGAACCCGCTGATTCCGTTTGAGAATACCTGCTTCCACGTGCAGCGGACAAGCGAGCGTTGGGAGCGCCGTCATGGAAAACAGAATGGGCGCTATGCGGAGTGGCCTGTTCGTGCCGGGTTGAGTTCTTTTGGCGCAAGCGGAAGCAATGCACATCTGATCGTAGAGGAATATATTCCAACTGCCGTCTCATGGACAGATCGTTCTCCATTAGATGCGTATTCCGATGAAGCGGAATCTTCAGGGAATGGTGAAGTGGTTCTTCCGATCTCGGCCAGAACACAGGAAAGATTGATCGAATACGCTCGCCAAGTTCGTTTTTATTTGGAGAACAGGGGTCTGTCTGAGCGCCTAATAGATATCGCCTACACGTTTCAGCTTGGAAGAACGGACATGAAATACAGGGTTGCTTGGACGGGCAGCAGCCACAGTGAACTGGTGGAACAGATCGATCAGTTCCTGAAAGGCCAGTCATCATTACAACAACATTACAGTGAAACACCTTATGAAATGCCTTCAATGAAAGATCATTCTTCACTCGAGAGGCTTCATCAATGGGCTACATTGTGGGAGCAGGGACAGACAGTGGACTGGACAGCTTTGTATGATGATCTTCAGAAGAAGCCAACTATTGTTCGTGTACCCACGTATCCTTTTGCCAGAAATCGTTACTGGATTCAGGCTGAAGATCAATCACTTGGAGAAACAACGAGGGAAAAGGGATCGCAATTGAACCGTGCGGAAACATCCTCTTCCGAAGTTGAAGGCGCGGGCATCGTTCAGCATATGAATGAAAAATCCAACCCTGTTACGGGATCTGCAATGACGCCTTCGTCTCAGGGAAATCAGGGGAAAGAACAGGTTCTATCCTTATTATCCCAAACGGTGTCTTCCCTGTTAAAAGTCAGTATCTACGATTTGGACAGTGATACGGAATGGGCAGAATACGGTTTTGATTCCATTCTGTTCACAGAGCTCGCGGATCGGTTGAATCGCGACCATGGATTGGGTTTGACACCCGCCATCTTTTTTGAGCATGGCACTATTCGCGAGTTGGCAGCTCATCTGCTGCAAGGTCATCCCACTAAGTGGAAACAGCCTTCTGGCGGCAGAACGGCACCTCAACCCGAATCGCTGAATGATATGTCTCATTCTGTGCCAGGAGCATCCGAAAGGGGAGAACCGCTGCAAACTTCATTGCGGTCAACGGCTTTAGAAGAGGAGAAACACACATCTGCCGGTTCCCATACAGGTACAGCCAGCCAGCTTAATTCGGGTTCAGACCAGCTGTCTTCTCCCGAGCCAATAGCCATTGTGGGTATTAGCGCCAAGTTTCCGATGGCCGATAACGTGGAGCAATTTTGGCATAATCTGCTTGATGGCAAAGACTGCATTTCGGAGATTCCAGAGGAACGCTGGCGCTGGCAGGATTATATGGGTGATCCGCTTAGAGAGAAAGGCAAAACCAACGTAAAACATGCGGGATTTATAAGCGGAATCAGTGAGTTCGATCCATTGTTTTTTGGCATTTCTCCCAAGGAAGCCCTGCACATGGACCCGCAACAGCGCTTGCTGATGATGCATGTGTGGAAAGTGATTGAAGATGCAGGTTATGCACCCTCAGACCTGTCAGGGTCCGCCATGGGACTGTTCATTGGCACAGGCAGCAGCGGATATAATGTCATGCTGGCCCAGTCGAATGAAGCAGTCGAGGCATACTCCGTCACAGCCACCGTTCCTTCGGTCGGCCCTAATCGGATGAGCTACACACTGAACATACACGGTCCTAGCCAGCCTGTCGAAACGTCCTGCTCCAGCTCCCTGGTTGCCATTCATCGGGCCGTTCAAGCCATTCGAAATGGGGATTGCGAGACGGCTGTAGCCGGTGGTGTAAATACGATCCTGTCCGTGGATGCTCATATCAGTCTGACCAAAGCGGGCATGCTTAGCGCGGACGGGCGTAGCAAAACCTTTTCAAGCGAGGCAAACGGTTACGGCCGTGGAGAAGGGGTTGGAATGATTTTTCTGAAGAAATTGAGTGATGCTCAGCGCGACTATGACCACATTTACGGCTTGATCCGTGGTAGCGGTGAAAATCACGGCGGAAAGGCAGGCTCACTTACTGCTCCCAACCCTAAGGCACAAACAGCGCTGCTGAAATCCGTGTATGCTCGGGCGGGAATTGATCCTTCCACTATAAATTATATTGAAGCACATGGCACAGGCACACCACTTGGTGATCCAATTGAGATCAATGCGCTCAAGACAGTATTTCAGGAAACGAGGGCAGGCTTATCACCCACAGGGCAGACTTCCACTTCAGGACAGTCAACCCCATACTGTGGCGTCGGCTCTGTCAAAACAAATATCGGTCATCTGGAGCTTGCTTCCGGCATTGCTGGAATAATTAAGGTATTGTTGCAGATGAAACACCGCAAGCTTGTCCCCAACCTGCATGCAGAGCAGCTCAGTCCGTATGTCCAGCTTGAGCACAGCCCGTTCTATGTTGTCAGACAGAAGCAGGAATGGGAGAGAATCAAAGACAGCAATGGCAACGAAATGCCCCGTAGGGCAGGAGTGAGCTCTTTTGGTTTTGGGGGTTCCAATGCCCACGTTATTCTGGAGGAATATATACCACCACGACAGCATGATGAGGTGACCAGTTCTGAATCCGAGTTGGCTCCTGTTGCAATCGTGCTATCGGCCAAAAGCAAGGAGCGGCTCAGGGAACAAATGATCCAGTTGTCGGCTGTCCTGCTTCGCAATGAGGAGGAGGAGGGTACTTCTCAACAGCTTCGCCGCATTGCCTGTACACTTCAGACAGGAAGACAAGCGATGGAATACCGTGCAGGCTTCATAGCCGCATCAATTACAGAGCTAAAATCCTTGCTGGACGGTTACGTTCAGGACACGCACCTGTGGACCGATTCGGATGAATCCGTGCATGCGCAGCGTTCATCGGAATCTGCGAAAGGTCACAAGCTCCATCTCGGCTCCATTGCTGCTCACAAACGGACAGCAGCACTGTTCAGAGAGGATGAAGAACTCGGCGAAGCGCTGCAAAAATGGATTATACGTCGCAAATACAATAAATTGCTTGAACTGTGGGTGCAGGGTGTAGAGATCCAGTGGGAGCTGTTATATACAGAGGATCGTCCAGAGCGGATATCCCTTCCAACCTATCCGTTCACACCCGAGAAATACTGGGTTGGAATGAAGAGTACTGTGACGGAGGATTCATTTGAAGCAAGTAACGAAGAGATGGAAACCGTACCCGTTGCCAAAGCTGAAGTTATCGGATCAACAGCCCCGAATCCTTCGGTTGAAAGTGATGTCAGAAGCATTATTGCAGCTCTGCTGGGGATCCCACCAGACGACATGGACGAGCATCGTTTGCTGGAAGATTACGGAATGGACTCTGTGCTGGCGCTTCAGCTTCTTCATCATCTCCAGGCCCGGATTTCCTCTGAAATTGGTATGGAGGATCTGAATAAATGCCATACCTTGCAGGACGTCATCAGCGTTTCCCTGAACCCAATCCATCCAGAACACCAGAGGAAACTGGTACCGGACACACCCTGATTAGTACCAAGTTGAATAAAGTTCCAGCGAGAAAGTCTCGGCGAGGAAATGCATGTAATCCATACTTACCAATATAAAAAGCGAGAAGAAGGAGCGGATCACCATGTGGATTGGATTTTTGTTAATTATCATCTCACTCATTCGTATACCATCGGTTGTTATTGCCATGCGTAACGAGAAAAAGATCGTTGCAGGAGGCGGCACCGAGTACGGCAACCTGAACAGCAAAGTGTTATTTGTGCTGCAAAACCTGATTTATCTGAGCTGCATTGTATACGCCTTTATTTACGATGTGCAGTTTAATGTGTTGACCGTAATTGGTCTTGTCGTGTATGTGTTTGCCCTTTGCTGTCTTATCTATGTTATTCGCAAACTCAGCCCTTTTTGGACATACAAGCTATACATTGCCAGAGACCACAAACTGGTGCAAAGCTCGCTATTCCGGCTGGTGCGCCATCCCAATTATTACCTGAACATTATTCCCGAGCTTATCGGTTTTGCGCTGATTTCTCAAGCCTGGCCTGTATTTGTGCCTTTGTTTATCCTTCATCTCATTACACTGTTCAACCGGATTAATCTGGAGGAAAAAGTGATGAAACAAACGTTCACTCAGTACTAGGCAAACGGGCTGCATCCCCTCTGCACATATGGATATAAAGGAGAGCGATTGGCATGAATATCAAGGAAAGAAGCAGTTTTCCCGATTTGAACTTGGTTACAGGTTTTAAGACCAACGCGGAGAAATATGAGCCATTTGCATGGTACAAAAAAATGCGGCAGGAAGATCCGGTTCATTATAACAAAGCCGAGGATGTCTGGAGTGTATTCAAATACGAGGATGTCAAACGGGTTGCTGAGGATAAGGAATACTTCTCCAACAAGGTGCTCGCTCCACCGATTATTCAGGATACGATCATTTTTCAGGATCAACCCAAGCATACCATCGGCCGCGCGCTGTTAGCCAGAGCATTCACACCAAAAGCGATGTCCTCCTGGGCGTCCAGAATTGATACGATTGTCCAGGAGCTGATGGAATCGATCGAAGGACGCATCGAAATAGATATGGTGCAGGATTTTGCCTCCCCGCTGCCGATGATTGTTATTTCCGAGTTGCTCGGAGTTCCTACAAGCGACCGCGAGCAATTCCGGGACTGGGCAAACACACTGACGCTGGCTCCCCAGGAGAATACGCCCGAAGAATATATGCGCATTTATCAGCTCCAGGCACAGGCGAGTACACAGCTTGTGGCCTATTTTCAGGACATCATTGAACTGAAACGCCGTAATCCAGCAGATGATATCATATCTGACCTGACACAGGCGGAGGAAGATGGGGAAAAGCTGTCTCCCGAGTCGCTGATTGCAAGCTGTGTCATGCTGCTTATCGCAGGAAATGAAACCACCACCAGTCTCATCACCAACTCCATCTATACATTCAATGATTATAAGCTGGTTAAGGAACTGGCGCAGCATCCGCAAATGATCCCATCCGCTGTCGAGGAGATGTTGCGTTACCGCTCACCTTTGCAGCGCGCGATTCGCAAAGTGCTCAAACGCACAGAGATTGGTGGCAAAGTACTGGAGCCCGGCGACTATGTTGTTAATTGGATCGGTTCGGCGAACCGGGATGAGAACATATTTGAAGAGGGCGATAAGTTCATTCTTGGCAGAAAGAATAACCCCCATTTGGCTCTGGGTAAAGGCATCCATTTTTGCATGGGCTCCCACCTAGCCAGAATGGAAGCCAAAGCGGCGCTGACAGCGATGCTGACTACCTATCCGGGGCTTCAAGTGCATCCCGAATATGAAGTCGACGTCAACCCCAGCAATGTATACGGGCTGAAAAATTTATCCATTCAGCTTCAAGACTGATCAATCTGTTAGGTGAAAAGACGTAAAAAGTGCCTGGGGTGAACCGTGACCCTAGGCACTTTTTATTTACTTAAATGTAATTTATTATAATAGTACATAATGAATGGGTTTTGATTTGTCCATAAAAAAGATCATGGGAGGATCTATGAACTGGTACAGCTTTTTTGTACAGAGTGGGAAAGAAGAAGAAATTAAACTTTTTATGGATCGATTTTATGCGCTACAGCACTTGAGTTGTCTAGTACCCAAACGAATGATTCCGGAACGAAAGCAGGGAAAGACTCGTCATTGCACCAAAGTATTGTTTCCAGGCTATATTTTTATCCAAACCGGACAGATTCAAGATTTATATTACAACATCAAAAAAACGCCATATATTTTGTATATGGTCAATGGCGGCATTCACAAGCATGATCAGGCTGCCAATTTTTTCACTCCGATTCCCAAAGAACAGATGGACTGGCTCATCCAGCTATGCGGTGTCAACGGAACAATGGGATACTCGGATATCATTCTCGGCGGGAACCAAATCAAAGTAACGTCCGGACCACTCCTCGGCAAAGAAGCGATGATACGGAAAATTGATAAACGCAAGTCAAGGGCCAAAATTGAGGTGCAGTTGCTGAACGAGGTCAAATTGATCGATGTTGGCATCAATGTCTTACTTGCTTGAGTTAACTGGATGAGCATTGGTAGGAGATTGCAGGGAAGAGGAGTAAGGAAATCGGTGTCCCTCAATGGAATGCTAAACAGTTGAGGCATAATAAAGTATATTTTTGAAACCGTTGATCTGATACATGATCAACGGTTTTTTTGATTTATTGACAAGAATATGGTATGTGAAATGTCAGGGGGACAAGAACATGTACAGATTGCCGGAATGGGCAAGAACATGGTTTTATTGTCGATTTGATAAATGTATATCGTAGAGAAGTAGTAGCCTAATATAAATATTTACCTCTTGCATAAAGAACATACGTTCGGTTTATAATATACAAACATACGTTCTTAAATGTACAGGAGTGATTTCAGTGTTGACTAAGCAACGAACCATTATGCTCATTGATATGCAGAGCTTTTATGCTTCAGTTGAAAAGGTAAAAATGCCTCAATACAAAAATAGACCATTAGCTGTCGCTGGAGACCCCGCAAGACGTTCTGGAATTATTCTTGCCGCTTGTCCACTAGCCAAAGCGAAGGGTGTATCTACCGCGGAACCACTTTGGCAGTCTCTTCAGAAGTGCCCTGAACTGATCATTGTGAGACCACACATGCAAGAATACATCGAAGTATCCACTCAAATCATGTCCATTATTGAGGAGTTCACCGATCTGGTCGAACCGTACAGTATAGACGAATTATTCGCTGATTTTACAGGGTCTATGCATCTATTCGGTAATGATCCAGTCGATTTGGCCAAGCAAATTCAAGACAAAATCTATAATGAAACAGGCGTTTACGCGAGAGCTGGCATTGGTGAAAACAAAATCATCAGTAAATTATGCTGCGATATGATCGCTAAAAAAGCAGAGGGGGGCATTTTCCACTTAAAAAAAGAGGAGTTACACCTCCACATTGGAGATAAGCCCATCCGCGATATGTGGGGGATAGGCTCCAGAATGGAAAAACATCTGTGGAAGATGGGCATCCGAACCATTAGAGACTTAGCAAATACACCTCTTTCTAAACTAAGAAATAAGTGGGGGGTTAATGGAGAAGTCATCTGGCGAGTCGCAAATGGAATCGACAATTCGCCAGTAACCGTCAACACGCACAGTACACAAAAAGATATCGGAAACGGAATGACCCTGCCTAGAGATTTCACAGAGGCTTGGGAGATCGAAATGGTTGTTCTCGATATCTGCACTGAAGTATGCAGAAGAGCCCGTAAAAAGGGACTGATGGGTAGTGTCATATCCGTAAGTGTGTCTGGAGCGGATTTTGACCACCCCACTGGTTTTCACAGGCAGGTTAAACTGTCTGATCCTACAAACATAACCGTTGATGTATGCAAGATAGCCAAACGCATATTTCATCAATACTGGGATGGGCAACCTGTGCGCCGTGTAGGCGTATCCCTGTCTCAATTATCCAACGCGGATACATATCAACTATCTTTTTTTGATGATCAAGAGCAGAAACGAGCCATTGATCAGGTGATGGACGACATTAAGGATCGATTTGGCGACATTGCCATTCTACGAGCGAGCTCCATTACGGCTGCCGGTCAAGCGATAGATAGGGCATCTAAAATCGGGGGGCATTATAAATGAGCAAAAAACTGGAGGCCAATGGATTATGGGAATCGAGCCGCATGATGCTTCCACAACATAAAGAACGAATTATACAGCATCGTACTCAAATTCATTATCAAGCGAAACCGCTGATCCATGAAGATGAGTGGGAGATTATTGCTCAACATATAGACATGTCGCTCAATTATACGTTGCAAGCCACCTTTGAAGTGTTTCATGAGTGGGGCAATCGGTATATACACGGGATCGTCACTTCAGTCAGTACCTTCGGAAAGAAAATCAAAATTGAATTGGAGAATGGATTTGAATGGGTCGATTTTGATCAATTGGTCGCTGTAAAATTGGAAGAAGGAGGCGTGTAAAGTGCGACAGACTTTCGAGGAAATTTCACTCGTGAAGAGAGTGGTAGAGCTCCCTTATCTTTTAGGTGCTCTGGAGGTAGATAAGCATAAAATATACGCTTCAAACTTCAAAATGAAATCTGTGTATGTTGACTACTTGGACGGTACCCAAAAGAAAATTGCTTTAGAAATGTACAAATCGAAACAATGGCTAAAGGAACATCATATTAAAATCATAGATGAAGTGAGATCTGAGCTGAGTTTAACGGTAGATTATTCGGTGAGAGGTTACATTCATAAAATGACATTATTATGGAGCAAAGTGAAAGTGGATGTAACCTTAATGCTTACCGAACATATGAACGTTGATATCACAGAATTGTCCACATGAACATAGAAAATAAGAGTCTAACTCATGGATGCGGCAAACCTATCTAATAAAAAGGTGCCTACTTTTCAAGTAGCATGAGAAATTTTAAGATAAAACGCAAGAGGAGAAGTCGGCATAAAAGTAATTGAGGAGATGGTAGCGTCATGCCAATTGAAATCAAAGACATTGTGTCTAAGAAAATATTAAGTGAAGTAAAAGGTTATCTAGATATTGGTTTTACTCATTCACTAAATCCCTATACGGGTTGTGCATTTGCTTGCGAATACTGTTACGTCAGAGAAATGCCTATTCAAAAGTTTAAGGATATTCCTTGGGGATCGTGGGTGGATGTCAAGAATAATGCAGCAGAAAACTATCTAAGGGAAGTCTCTCTTCTAAGACGTAAAAATAAACCCATAAGTATATTCATGTCATCAGCTACAGATCCTTATCAACCTGTAGAGCAGAAGGCAAACATTACAAGAAGCCTATTGGAAGCAATGGATAAAAACCCACCGGATTCACTTCAAATTCAAACTAGAAGCCTGCTGGTTGCCAGAGACCTTGATATACTGCTGAAATTAAAGGAAAAATGTCGAATTCTGGTTTCAATGACAATCGAGACAGATCGCGAAGACGTGAAACGAATTTTTTCGCCCTATGCTCCTGGAATAGATTTAAGAGTTAAAGCCTTAAAAAAGATAAATGATGCAGGGATACACACACAAGTATCTATCTCCCCTGTGCTACCTTTTTCACCTAATTTCGCTAACATGTTACAAGGCATAACTGATCGAATTTGGATTGATACGCTACTGATTGGTGATGGTCAAATGGGGATGAGATCTGAGCGGTTAGGGATGCCACAATTATTTGATGTGAACGGCTGGGACAGATGGTATGAGAAAAGCATTCATCTTAAAGTGGAAAAATATTTTAAGGCAAGGTTTCCATCTGAAATAATTCATGTATCTAAAAACAGCGCATATCCATTTTAATTTTAACTAGCCATTCATTTTATGAGGATCTTGTCCGTTTTTTCTTCCTGCAATAGAAATATTGCAAAATAGTGTTGGAAGATCAACTTTCCCTTACGACTCAATGGAGGCCGCATGAGTCCTCCATTGACTTAAGAGAATATAATTGGCTTCAGTGAATTTCCTAAATCACTTAAGTTGTATTCGACTCTCGGAGGGACTTCTGCAAAAACAGTACGAATGACAATTCCATCCACTTCCATTGAACGTAAATTTTCATTGTGAACCTTTTGACTGATCTCGGGATACTTTTACGAAGTTCTCCGAATCGTTGAGTTCCCTCAAAAGATCCCTCATAACCAATAACTTTCACTTTTTACCTATAAATCCAAATATTATTGCGACGGGACAAAACGGCAACTCTTTTTTGAAATCACTACATTATCGCCTCCAATAGTTACTATTAGGTTCCTATATAACAAAAAGGTGCCTACTTACCAATTATCTAAAGTAGAGATAAAATTTAAGTGAAGGCATATGCTCACGAAAATAGAAAGGGGTTTAAATATGACGATTACAGAAAACAAACAATTGATGTATCGTTTCACGAACTTCATTAATACGGCAAGCAAGGAACTTGCTGAAGAATTGATTTCTCCAGATGCTGTTTTTTATGTACCTATGCAAAAAGAACCAATGAATGGTCCAAGTGGTTATCTCTCCATAATTCATATGATGAGATCTGGTTTTTCCGATATACAATGGACTGTTAAGGAGCTGGTAGCAGAAGAGGATCTAATAGCAGCTCATTTTGTCATGAAGGGCACACAAGACGGAGAGTTTCTCGGGTTTCCACCAACGAGCAAAAAAATCGAAGTAAATGCAATGAATTTTTATCGGATCTCCAATGGCCAAATTATTGAAGAGTATGGTCAACCCGATATGCTCGGCTTGCTTCAACAAATAGGGGCAATTCCAAAAGCATAATTACATCTCCTCGATCTGGGCATCGTTCCAAAAAATTAAGAGTTGGATAAATAGATTAAAGTCGAAGAGGGACTGCATTTTGCAATCCCTCTTCTTAGTGATTTACAATTAGGAATATATAATCTACCGTCCCTACAAGAATATCCCCGGCACGGTGAAGATTCATCACATTCTAAGCTACAACATGGAGTTTGGATATGAGACATACAAAATTCAAACGTATAAAATCAGTTGATTTACATGCCAAATGGTGCATTTGCATTCAGCTGAAGATTTAAAGATGCGAGTATATTTTGCAAGTCAGGTATAATTATAAAATGAATATTATTGATGTGTAGACTTGAATAAGTTACATAGCTTGGTCCAAGAGTGCTCTAAATATGTAAGGGAAATAATAGGGTGAAGATAGTTGACGCTTAATAGAGTAAATACTGCATCGTTTGAAAATCTTTCTATTGAAGGCGGTATATTAATGAACAAACTTGAAATTAAAGTATCTAACTATAATCCCAAGTATGCTGAACATACAGTGAAAATGTGGAGAGATAGTAAGGAACGGGCAATTGGTCAGGCTGAAACCCATAGCTTCGAAAACCATCTATATTTTTTAAATCATATACTATCTAAACAGTATCAAATTGATTTAGCGTTAATTGATGAAAAAGTAGTTGGAATGATTGCCTATAGTGAAACTGAGATAAGCCAACTTTATATTCATATTGATTATCAAGGGAATGGAATAGGGCGAACCTTGCTTAATAAAGCAAAAGCACAAGCAAATGGAAACTTAACTCTATATACATTCGAAGTTAATAAAAATGCCCAAAGATTTTATGAGAATAATGGATTTGAAATTACTGGTAGAGGACAAGAAAATGAAGAGAATTTACCTGATATACGATATGAATTGAAGTTGTAAAAATCGAATTTAAAGTCACATTCAAAAAAAAGTGAACAGTCTGCAGGTTAGCTGGATGCTTGACCACCCAACCATATTCACTGGAACTGTAATCTCATGTATTTATCTTGACAGTAATTGGGTCTGACTCGTAATATTTGAAGTGGAGATGTAGGAAAGGGGACTCGCCGGACAATGTGGACTTCCTTGTAATGGTTATCTAAACTGGATCGCTCGACTTGGTGTTGTGGTTATAACCACATGCCTCGTTTGTGATGCCGATCTGCAATCATTCAAGGGACGCGAGGAACCGTTTGAATCAAACCCGGGCGCGGATACTTGATGTATCCGCTTTTTGTTATACCTAGGATAATTCCATCTCCAATGAAAAATGGTTTTCTCCCTCCCTTATTAAACGGAGGTAATAAAATGACCAAACTATACGGAAAAACCGCTATTGTGACAGGCACAAGCCGCCCCGGAGGTATTGGAACCGCTGTCTGCCGCACGTTGGCACAAGAAGGCGCTAATGTGTTCTATACCCATCTGTACGATTACGATAAAACAGAGAATCCGGGAGATGCCGACAAGAACTGGCCGGATCTCTTCGCCGAAGAACTTCGCTCCTATGGCATTAAGGCAGCGCATATGGAGGTCGATCTTACCGATCCCACTTCCCCAGCGCGGCTGCTTGATGCATGCCGATCGGCTCTCGGGCTGCCGACCATTCTCGTCAACAACGCTACCTACAGCGTAGCAGCTGATTTCCGTCAATTGAGTGCATCACTGATCGATGCGCACTGCGCCATGAACATTCGAGGTACGTTCATGCTATCGGCCGAATTTGCACGTATGCTGGAGGTTGAACTGGCGGGCAGTCAGGTCCTTTGCGGCGGCCGGATCATTAACCTCACGTCTGGTCAAGGTAAGGGGCCGATGCCTGGCAATCTCGCTTATGCCGCAACAAAAGGCGCTGTCTCCACCTTTACCGAATGTCTATCTGCTGAACTGGCTCCTCTTCACATTACTGTGAATGCGGTTGATCCCGGTCCTACCGATACGGGTTGGATGTCAGAAGAAGTGAAAAAAGCATTGCTACCGGGATTTCCGATGGGCAGGATCGGTCTTCCTGAAGATGTATCCCGTCTGATTGCTTTTCTGGCGAGCGATGATTCCCAATGGATTACCGGACAAATCATTCATTCTAGAGGTGGTTTCTAATTTCCATAAAACCAAAGGAAGCCGCCGATCAACAAGATCGGCGGCTTTATTCGACTACGGGATACAATGCTTTGTGAAGAAGATTATGCAACGGTGGCGAAAGAAGCTTTACGTCACTACCCAATCAATTGGGAAAAACTTGTCGTCTTCGCCTGTTAACGTCTTCGGAACGCTCCACCGCGCGCCAGAGCATAGAAAATCAAGAGAGCAATGATCGACCCGACGATCGCGGGTATGATATGAAATCCACCCACAACCGGCCCCCTCGGTCCCAACAGTTCATACCCTAACCATGATCCAACAAAGCCAGCAATGATATTTCCGAGTACGCCTCCTGGCACGTCCCGTCCAATCAGATTTCCACTTAACCAGCCAATTAGCCCACCGACAATAAGTATCCAGATTAAATACACGAATTGGTCTCCCTTCCATTGATTTATTACAAGTTATGTTTCGTTAGGGGGAATGTTGCGGATCCTCTGCAAATCGACCACTGAGAATCGATTACTAAACCATTTCCATTTTAATCCAAGGGTAGTAAAATCGGTTGTACCACCACTAGTCTGAATGCTAGTGCAGATGGGGAGGGAAATGGACAGTATAGAAAGGAGGCGCTCAGGTGTTTATGTTTCGAAGTCCTTTTATTACAGCCTTGTTGATGATGTGTCTGATGTCAGGCTTGACTGCTTGTTCTGAGTCAGAGCAATCGGAAGATAGGGGTGCTCCGACAAAGGCTGACTTCACGGAGCAGATACAGAGCCTTAATCTGAATCTGGAAGAACCGTCATGGAAGCTGGATACCACCCCCGTGAATCTAACGTGGTTCGTTGGAGCCGAATGGTACGGGCACACTTGGGGTGAGAGCCTGACTTCCAAATATGTCACCCAAAAAACAGGGGTCAATATCGAATTTGAAGTATCAACTGGTGAACCAAGCGAGATGTTATCACGGATGTTGACAACCGGTAGTCTGCCGGATTTGATAACCATCGGCTCCTGGGAGAGTGCGGTTAACAAACTTCGGGAGAGTAATCTCGTCTATGCCCTGGATGAGCTAGCCAACCAGTATGATCCTTACTTTTACAAGGTAGCAGGTGATGGTGCTCTACAATGGTATCGGCAGGAAGACGGCCATACCTATGTCATCCCCAATGATGCGTACAGTCCCGAACAGATGCGTTCAACCGGCTTGACAGGAGCGAACCAAACCTTTCTCGTACGTAAAGATCTGTATGAGTCGATGGGCAAACCGGACCTTACCACACCGAAAGGTTTTCTAAATGCATTGCAATTGCTGAAGAATCAATATTCTGTTTATAAAGGCCAACTGATCAGTCCGTTTTGGGCACAGGGAAATGCATCCTATGGGATGACCGAATATTTGCAAAATCTGCTTGCGATCCCCCATGAACAGAACGGTAAAGTATACGACCGAATGACAGATCCAGATTATATTGAGTGGCTGAAAACATTTCGTATCGCTTACGAGCAGGGCCTGATTAATGTTGATTTTCTGGTCGACTCCAGTGCACAGGTGCAAGAAAAAACCAACCATGCCCAATATTTTATGATGATTCGGGAATGGACAGACATATCGGACCTTAATTCGAAATTGGAAGGCCTTACGAATCAGAGTTCATACTATACTGCTGTAGATGGACCCCGGAGCAGCAGGGAAGAATCCGCCAAACTGTTTCCCGGCAGCATGGATGGCTGGATGGTTACGATGATTAGCAGATCCACGGAAAACCCTGAACGGGCCATCCGATTTTTGACCTATCTGGCCTGCGAAGAAGGCCAAAGGGATTTATTTTTGGGCAAAGAAGGTGAAACCTGGGCGATGAAGAACGGCAAACCGCAGTTGACGGCGGCAATGGTTCAGTTGCATGACACGGATAGGGAGCGGCTGGAAAAGGAATATGGCATTATGGATACCTACTGGATGCTGCGAAACCCCGCTTTCGTTAACCAGTGGAGACCAGAGAATGCCCCATCCATTAAGCAAATGGAGGAGTTCGCCAACCAACAGGCCGATCTGGACAGCGGCATCTATAAGGGACTAGATCCTATAGGGGATTCCGATATAGCGTTAGCCTGGTCACGTATTTCTCAGAATTGGGAAGAAGTGCTGCCAGAACTGATTACAGCGAAGGATGAAGCTGCCTTTGACAAAATTTTTGAAAATTTTCTGATACGTCGTGTGAACTACGGCTTCAACCAGGTGATGGAATATCGCCAGGCTGAACTGGAACTGCGAAAATCCAAGATAGCCAGATAACCATTCCCTATTACATTGTTAATTATCAGCTAACTAGTAATATATGGTATAACAAAGGTGGTGAATACATCAGAATGAAATACCTACTGACGAGATTGAGGAAGCTTTATCGCAATGCCCGTATATCCCAAAAGCTGTTTCTGGCATTTAGCCTGATGATTGCCATACCTGTTATTTTGATATCCTTTGTGTATATCCGCATGCAAGAAACCCAGCTATATAAGGATGCTATGGCAACGGGCAACAGCCACGTTTCATGGCTGAATGAACAATTGCGCAGAAGAATGGATATGATTGAGAACGCTTCCAATACAGCCCTTACTCAAAAGTCATTTGTAGATTTTATTCATTCCAATATGCTTGTGGATGGACTACGTCTGGTGAAGTTTAAGCAAAACCAGTTTGAGCAAATGCTTAATATCATTCAAAGCAATGCGATGATCAGTGAGCTTAACTTTTACGTTGATAACCCAAACTTGTATGAAATCTGGCCTGAAATCTATCATTATAAGAAATTTTGGCCGCAGGATTATTGGGTAAAGCTTCGGGACGAAGGTGGTGCGGCTTACCGTTTATTTTCTTTTAAAGATGGTGAACACACATTATCCTACTATCGTCTGGTTCGCCTTCAAGGGCAGGAACAAAAACGCCCTAGTATTATGGAGGTGCGAGTCCCGCACAGCATGTTTTTCAGCGACCTGCTCCAGGAGAGCAAGGGGGACTTCTTTTCGGTGTTGATGAACGCAAGCGATCCTCCCCAGTATGTTTACAATCCCCAGCATGAGTTTTCTGAGAAGTACGGGCAGGGGATGGAGGAGATCCTTGGCAGTATTCATCGCCAGCTGGATATATTGCCGCAGGAAAGCCCGCTTCAGGTTAAGGTGGGAGATCAGAGCTTCTATGCATTGTACCGATACATCGCTCCGTTGAACACTTATGTGGTCGAGATCGCTTCCCATCAGGCATTGATGAAGGGGCCGCGCAGTTGGTATGCATTTGTGGTAACGATTACATTATGTGTATTGCTGCTGATTATGCTACTCGTATCCCAAACGACGCGGCGTATTTTCCGGCGGTTGGACAGCGTACTGGTATCCATGCGTCAGGTACGGAAAGGCGAGCTGGATGCAATGATTGATACAGGCCTTGATGAGAACGAAAGAGGGGATGAAATCGATGAGGTGGCGGTGAATTACAATAAAATGTTACATGAGGTCAAACGTCTAATGACACAGGTCGTGGATAAGCAGTTAATTGCCAAAAACGCACAGTTGCACTCCCTGCATTCGCAGATTAATTCTCATTTTTTATATAACGCCCTGGAATCGATCCGTATGGTGGCAGAGGTACAGAGGCAGCCTGCTATAGCCAATTCATTGGTGTCGTTGGGCTCCCAGCTACGTTACAGCATGCAGTGGCGTAGCGATACCGTTGCTTTTCGTGAGGAGCTTGCCAATATCCAAAGTTATATTGAATTTATTAACTTTATGGAAGGAAGCAGTATCGTTATGACGGCCGATCTTCCTCAGGAGATACTTCGCTACGCCATTCCCAAGATGTGTATGCAGCCCATCGTTGAAAATGCCGTTCATCACGGGGCACCTTCAGGCGGCAGGGTATCTATAGAGATTACTTTCTCTGTGGAGAATGACAGTCTGCTTTTCATTAACATAAGAGATGACGGAGAGGGGTTAGAGCCTGAGATGTTACACCGTATTCAGGCAGTACTGCGGAGCGAATCGGATACGCCGATGGTGACTAGCAGGAGCGGACTTGGTTTGGAAAACGTGAATAAGCGGTTGCAGCTTCATTATGGCAAGAATTGCGGTCTTTGGATTGATAGTGTGCAAGGTGCATATACCTGCGTAACGATACGCTTGCCTTGGGAAAATGTAAATCTTGGAGGGTGGTAGAGCATGATTAATATCCTGATTGTGGACGATCAAAAACACATTCGTGACGGCCTGCAGGCCATGCTGCATCAATTTCCTCTGGAGCTGAACAACATATACTGTGCCGCGAGCGGGATTGAGGCGCTGTGCCTATTGCGGCAGCATTGCATTCACATCGTTATTACCGATATTAGGATGCCGGATATGGATGGGTTGGCACTCATGGCTCAAACCAAAGAGGAATACATGGATGTGGAATACCTCATTATCAGCGGTTATAGTGACTTTACATATGCCCAAAAAGCTATCGGGCTTGGGGCAAAGGGCTACTTGCTAAAACCTTTGAAGCGAGAGGATCTGCAACATTCCCTGGAGCATGTATGGCAAGAAATCCAGACACGGCAGGCACTTACGCATAATATGCAGCGTGTATCCCGTCTCGCCCAAGAGACCGATCGTAAAGAATTAAGAATGTTTATGCAAGGTGCGTTAAGTGATGACGCATGGATTCTTCAGATTGAGGAACAAAATGTTGCGTTATGGCGTAATTATCGCCTAACCCTGCTGCGGGAAGAAGTTTGCATTAACCAGCCCGGGGCCAGCAGCGCCCATAGCATGGAAGCCATTGCTTATCGTGTGTTTGGCAGACAAGGTTGTATTTGCCTGCAACATCGCCCATACCTGATCCTTGCGGTGGATGCGTCCATAGATCCAAGTGTTTTGCCTGCAGCGCTCAAGGAAGGAAAGATCGATGCCATAACAGCCATGACTAACCCGATTCAGGGGTTAAAAGAACTACCCGACAGCTATACCCAAGTGCTTGAGCTCTATCGCCACAGTTACCTGTTTCCTGATCAGTACAGTATCTTCCCAGCACATATTGAGCATATGGAACAGCAATGGCAACTTCCCTATGAAGACTTATATGAACTGTTCCAGTCGGTTGGAACAGATAACAGCGGAACATTCACTCAGGGTATTTCTGCAATATTTCACAAAAAGGTGCTGCAACGTTATCCTATTCGCTATACCCAACAGCTCTGCGCTGCCACCGTTCAGATGATGGAGGAATACAAACGAGTTATCCACCCTTATATGGGGGAAGAAGCGCTGGATCTTGAATCCTTGCGTAACCTCTTTGATTATCAAGGGATGCGTGAGTATATACAAGCACTGCAACAGCAGCTGCTTCGGCTGAATCAGTTATATTATGACTATAAGTGCAGCTATCGCCATTCGCAGGATCTAAATGAAGCCATTCGTTTTATACACGAAAGTTACCACAAACCGCTGGACCTCGCGATGGTATCCAATCATGTATCGCTTAATTATGCTTATTTTTCAAATCTGTTTAAGAAGAATATTGGTAAAGGTTTTGCTGAATACCTACGAGATGTGCGTCTGGATAAAGCGCGGCGGCTTCTCGCCGAAACCGATCATAAAATTGTGGAGGTGGCTGCTATGGTTGGATATGAAAGCTACAAAAGCTTTACACGCGCGTTCCGCCTTGTGATGGAAATTCAACCTACAGAGTATCGACAAATGATGCGCCAAAAGGTAGAACGTGAAGTGCAATATCACAGTACAAATATATAAATTGAATCAAAACCAAAAAAATTGGGATATAACAAAAATAATTGTACCTTTTCAGCAGATTATCCTATTCGATAGAATAAAGATGTTCCCCGATGTAAGCGATTACCTTTATACGCATAGATTGGGAGAAACTATTATCCTATTCAAGGAGGGCAATTATGAAACCATCTTACTTTACGGCGAAACGGTTTATGAAAAAGGTACTCGGTATGTTCCTTGTGGTTGTGATGCTGGCTAGTATTGGCTTACTGCCAGCTTCAAAGGTTCAGGCAGCGGGAACTACCGTAACCTCAATGGAGTACTTCTCACCAGCAGACGGGCCTGTTATTTCAAAATCTGGGGTTGGCAAGGCCAGCTACGGATTTGTTATGCCTAAGTTCAATGGAGGCTCCGCGACATGGAATGATGTTTACAGTGATGTGGGCGTTAATGTAAAAGTGGGCAACAACTGGGTTGATATCGACCAGGCAGGCGGTTATATCTATAACCAAAACTGGGGGCACTGGAGCGATGGCGGCTTCAATGGTTATTGGTTCACCCTCTCCGCAACAACCGAGATTCAGCTGTACTCCAAAGCGAATGGTGTTAAGCTGGAGTATCAACTTGTATTCCAAAACATCAACAAAACAACCATTACCGCGATGAATCCGACACAAGGTCCACAAATCACGGCAAGTTTCACAGGCGGTGCAGGCTTTACATATCCAACGTTCAACAATAATCCTGCGGTCACTTATGAAGCTGTTGCGGATGATTTGAAGGTGTATGTCAAACCTGTAAACAGCAGCAACTGGATTGATATTGACAATAACGCTGCCAGCGGCTGGATCTACGATCACAATTTTGGCCAATTCACTGATGGTGGCGGTGGGTACTGGTTTAACGTAACGGAGTCGATCAATGTCAAATTAGAATCAAAGACTTCTTCGGCTAATCTTGTTTATACCATTACGTTTAATGAACCTACAAGAAATTCATATGTCATTACGCCATACGAAGGAACAACCTTCACAGCAGATGCGAATGGTTCCATTGGGGTTCCGCTTCCCAAAATTGATGGGGGCGCGCCAATCGCCAAGGAACTGGGCAACTTCGTATACCAGATTAACATCAATGGGCAATGGGTGGATTTGAGTAACTCCAGCCAGAGCAAATTTGCATACTCCGGTAATGGGTATAACAATATGTCCGATGCCAATCAGTGGGGTTACTGGTCCGATTATATCTATGGTCTTTGGTTCCAGCCAATCCAGGAAAATATGCAGATCCGTATTGGATATCCGCTGAACGGACAGGCGGGTGGAAATATTGGCAACAACTTCGTGAACTATACTTTCATCGGCAATCCAAATGCTCCGCGTCCGGATGTATCCGATCAAGAGGATATCTCAATCGGAACACCAACCGATCCGGCAATCGCGGGCATGAACCTCATCTGGCAGGATGAGTTTAACGGAACTACGCTGGATATAAGTAAATGGAACTATGAAACAGGATATTATCTCAACAACGATCCTGCTACCTGGGGATGGGGAAATGCAGAGCTGCAGCACTACACAAACAGCACTCAAAATGTATATGTACAGGACGGAAAGCTGAATATCAAAGCCATGAACGACAGCAAATCTTTCCCGCAGGATCCGAATCGGTATGCACAGTATTCTTCAGGAAAGATTAACACCAAGGATAAACTGTCCTTGAAATACGGCAGAGTAGATTTTCGTGCCAAGCTTCCTACAGGTGATGGTGTATGGCCAGCACTGTGGATGCTTCCACAAGATTCGGTATACGGCACTTGGGCTGCATCAGGAGAAATTGATGTTATGGAAGCGAGAGGCCGTCTGCCTGGATCAGTAAGCGGTACCATACACTTTGGTGGACAATGGCCCGGGAACCAGTATTCGGGCGGCGATTATCACTTCCCGGAGGGGCAAACTTTTGCCAATGATTATCATGTATACTCGGTAGTCTGGGAAGAGGACAACATTAAATGGTATGTAGACGGCAAGTTTTACTATAAAGTCACTAACCAGCAGTGGTATTCCGCAGCTGCACCGAATAATCCGAATGCACCTTTCGATGAGCCGTTCTACCTCATTATGAACTTGGCAGTCGGCGGAAACTTTGACGGCGGCCGTACCCCGAACGCCTCCGATATCCCGGCGACTATGCAAGTGGATTATGTACGCGTGTATAAAGAACAGTAATTTGCGATTTCGGATAGAGCGAATGAAGATCAGATAGAACAGATCCTGGGCAAACCGGAGAACCTGAAATCTCATACTCTATAATTGGCTTACGGCCGATTCCCAATATTTCTACCTGGGAATCGGTCGTTTAAATTTAGACTTGATAATTTAGTTCATCGGCTGCAACTCTTGTCGAAAGACAAGAACATAGGTAAGTACTGGTTACCTGAATACAATGAGTCAGGTGACGACCTATACTTTTGTGCTAAGTGACAATTTATAGATATAATGTAGATGCACAATGACACAAAGTCACCAAACAAGAGAACCCTTTAGAGCTAAGGTTTATCAATATTTAGTAGGGAACAGATTCTAGTTGAATGCAACCGCAATCTGTTGAACTGAATAATTAATATGGCAGGACATCTGCATCATGCCTTATTACCGCTTAGCAAGCTGCTATAAGTTAATTTTCTATTTTGAAGAAGGAAGGGGATGACCTTGCATTTACAAAAAAATGGGCTTTACGTTGATAATGGAAAGTTACATATGGACTATATGCAATGAAAAGATTAATTTCATTGAAGGAGGTTCGAGATGAAAAACGAAGAATGTTGTCCTGAATGTGGAGGAACAAAATTTGGGGGAGGGCAAGTCGCACGGCGAAGCTAGGGTATATCCTATGAAAAAGATGCTAACATTAGGATCTGATGTTACTCATGTAATTTGTATAACGTGTGGATTTATTTTAAAAAGTTTTGTTAAAGAGCCACATAAATTTGAGGATAATAAATAAAATTGTAATAATTGTCCAAGGACACAAACATTGTTCAAACTATTAAGAACTCTTTAGATGTCGAGGGACAAGAACTTGTACCGATTGCCGAAATAGACAAGAACATGGTCCCGTTTCCGATTAGGTGTATATTTAATCGTTATTTTGCCCGTCAATTCATTAACCTAACGGGCAGGATAGTTTTAGATTCGATTGAGTTTGAATAGTACATATGCTATCATTTACATCACCTTTATGCTCGATTAACAGCGGAGCTCAATGCTCAATAATTTACACAAATATTTATAAGAGGAGTGGCCTACTTTGAGAAGCGTCAACATACATATTAGGGATATTTCCGTCGATGATGCTGCGGGACTACTCCAGTTGCAGAAAGAAAACCGTGATTTTTTTGACAGCTACTCACCGACACGCACCGACGAATTTTATACGATGGAAGGACAGCTTAAGCGTATCCAAAAGCAGGCCGAAGATAGAAAAAATGACCAAGCATATAATTTTGGAATCTTTACAAACACCGATAATATTTTAGTGGGGACGGTAAGCCTTTTCCAAGTGATGCGGGGCCCTCTTCAAAGTGCATATATCGGATATGATTTAGATCGAAAAAATAACGGTAGAGGCTACACGACTGATGCTGTTCGGTTAGTCGTTGACCATGGCTTCAATAAATTGAAATTACATAGAATTGAAGCAGGGGCAATGACGCATAACATCGCTTCAATTCGAGTGCTTGAGAAGGTCGGCTTTCAAAAAGAAGGCATCGCTCGACAGAATGTTCATATTAATGGAAAATGGGAGGATCATCAGATACTCGCGATTCTTAACCCATACAGTTAGTTCTTTAGAATATGAGTAGTACTGCGTCCATATAGCTTTACGATATAGAATATAGTAAGCTATCCAGTGACAAGGAGACTGGAAGAAAGATTGTATTTAGGTTAGAATAGCTCAACTAGCATGGATTAAACTAACGGGTAACTATAGCCCAATAACAACTGAACTGCACCCCATTTGTTAGGTACCATCTAGCAATTGGAGGTGCAGTTTTTTTGTCAAAATTCAATTAAAACCGCACTACTTTACACTTTTGAATATTCGGAGCAGCATGCTTCTTTCTACTCGATTATGCTGAAGAGCAAGGGAAACATGGTATTTCGAAACCAAATGGAGACCATGTTTAGAAAAAGTCTGATTAACATCTGGATTCAATCAATCTCGATCAGGACAGGAACAGGGACATTACATTACAGTACAATAATTGTTGGTCGATCATCTATTGATTCTTATAGAAAAGATGCTTTAACTCATCCCATTTCCGTTTTGGTAGTCATAATTGTTGATAAATGAGGGATTGAATCCGAATAGATCATAGTAGATACCTCTCAGTATCGCAAGGATTCAAATATATAATTATATGTAGATGAGAATAGACATAAGCTCTTCAAGGATTCGTTTTGTCTGATCGTTAAACAAGTGACATACCTTTTGAATAGAGATAAGCCTTGCAAATTGAATGCAATTCCGGTTTGGAACAACCATAGCGTCCAACCACGTTTTGCGGGTTAGTTAGTTTAGGTCTTTCCGATAACTTGCATGCCTTTTGAAAAATGAAAGGGTGTGTTTAGTATAGAAACTATCTTTCTTGGATGGTCAGGGTTGAACGAGTATCTACATAATGAAATAAAGACCTGTACTGGGTACTCTATTGGTTTGAACAAAGAATCAATACGAATAATCACTAACTGCCATGATCAGATGAGAAACGCTGTAAAACTTGAGTTGACAATGGTGCTAATCGGCTTTTTGTTGTAACGGTACACCATGAATGGAAACAAATGTGTGGCACAGATAAGAGGGTGACCAAGCCGTTGAAATTGTCGGTCTATAGGAATTAAAAAAGGATTAGGATATAAGGAATGCAGATTTCTCTCCTGTTCCTGAAAACGTAAAGAAAGGGGGGAAATAAATGGCCATTTTATCAACTGGACCGATCGAGAATAATCCCGTTAGTGGTGTAAGACCAACAATAGGGATTACTGGCGCCACGGGGAGCACGGGCGCGACTGGAGATACAGGTATCACTGGTGTGACTGGCACTACCGGGAGCACCGGCACTACTGGGCAGACAGGAACCACCGGTGTGACTGGTGCGACAGGACCTACTGGGGTAACCGGCGCAACAGGTGCAACTCCTACGTTTGTAGACTCATACTTTAATGGTAATATTCAACCTCAGACAATTGCTTCTGGATCAAATATTTTAAATATTACTCCAAACCAATTTACTGCACTTACTTATAATGCAGCAACAAGTGTTTTCACAATACAAAATGCAGGTTTGTACAACATAAGTGTTGTACTAAATCTTGCAGCTGCTACATTAACAGGAGCAACAATTGGGCTATCACTAAATAATTCTACAGCATTTCTGGCTCCTGCTGTAACCACGGCAACAAGTGGTCAATTGGTTTTAGTTCAAGTTCAGTCCTTGGCTGTTGGAGGTACACTTCAATTTAGGAATATATCTGGGTTTCCTATTACCATTGCTAATTTATCAGTAATAGCTAACAGCGCAGGTCATGTAACTATTTCAAGGTTCTCAGCCTTCTTTTAATTATTGGTAGTATTTTGTTGTTTTCTACGCTCTTTAGAATCACGGCAGTACCAATCATTTTTAATACCCCCTCAAGGTAGACAGTGAAAAAAAGAGATCATTTTAGAATGATCTTAACACTGCAAACTGGAGGGGATTTTTGTTATGTGCGAGCATAATAAAGTGAAGGAACAAATAAAGAGGCTGTTCCTCTGCTGATGGTCAAAACCCCATTTTGTAGACATTATAAAAAGACCCTAGGCTGCAAACTGGCGTCATTTTTCTTAGTTTTCGTTGTGGCCGATTCGGTTGTAAAAACGGATACACCATACACTCACTGACAAGTCCTCTAAATAGCCTGTGATTTCCTGTTACATCCTGGTTTTCATAACACCTACGTTGGTATAAAGAATGCATATCTGTCGCAGGACAAGAACTTGGTTCCATTGCTGAAAAGTAATTGTAAACTCTAGTATGAACACTAGAGTACCTTTGTTGATTAAAATCGCTTGGCCTGTTTCTAATTCATAGTCCATTCCGTTCACTCTGATAACCAGTTTTCCATGGGTAACCAGAGTAATCTGCAGTTCTTCGTGCCAATGTAAATCATTAAATCCTCGTCCCTCAGGAACCCTTGTTGAAGAAGTAGCTATGTACATAATGTATGGAAATGAAGTATCCGGGAAGATGATGGTCTCGTGAAGCTGTTTTACTATTCAACGTCGTTCTTTCTGATATTGACGATTTTTATATATAATACAGTGATATTATTACACAAAACAAATATTAATGATGATATTATTATATCCAATTCTGTCGCCGGGATGTACAGATTGTTTATATCGGTGATCCTTATGCTTCCTTTTGTTCATTGGAAAAGCCTGCGTTTCATGGAGATGAGAAAGGAAGATTGGAGTATCAAGGGAAGCATTAATAGGAGATGGATTGTCTTTATTAGGAACGCTTCTGGTTTCGGCATATATGCTGGCAGGACAAAAGGTGAGTCATAAAATAGATGCAAACATCTACAGTGTTATTGTTTTTTTCCTTGGGGGCTGCGTGATGCTGGTTTAAAATTTGTTAAACCATACCTCTTTAGTGGAATATAACTCTTCAGATTGGATCTACTTCTTTTTACTTGTGTTGATTCCTACTATTTTTGGACAATATCTTATTAATCTGCTGTTGAAATCTTTGGGTGCGACTACGGTCTCTGTAGGTATCATCGGAGAGCCTATTCTTGCTATAATTCTTGCCTATGCATTCTTGGGAGAATCCATTTCTGGCTTTCAGTTCATAGGTGGAATGATGACTATACTAGGTATGGGGGGGATTTTCGGGCAAAATCATGGAGCTATAACGTTGCTAATGATCAAAAGTAATTGGTTAGTAATGAACTGGGCAGTCAAATCTAAAAGTAAAAGAGGAGAATGTTTACATGGCAACTATTGATGATTTATTGAAACTGGATATTCGTGTTGGAACAATTACACACGCTGCATTTTTTACAGAGGCAAAAGTACCTGCAATTAAACTTGAGATAGATTTCGGACCAGAGATCGGAATCAAAAAATCTAGTGCACAAATTACTAAAAGATATGTGGCCGAAGATATCGTAGGGAAACAAGTCGTCGGGGTAGTGAACTTTCCTCCGCGTCGTATAGCCGGATTTAACTCCGAGGTACTGGTGCTAGGTGGAATTCCTGAGAAGGGGGATGTCGTGCTATTAACCCCAGATATTGAGGTCCCTAATGGAACATCAATCGGATAATAAATAGTTTGCTGTTTGGTCAGTTTAAATATATATTTCTTCAGAGCGTCAGCCATGGAAGATAAAATATACTCCTGGCTGACGCTGTTTTATTCTAATTTCGTTAACTTATTAATTAGTTCGCAGCCATGCCAATTCTTAAAGGTATCCAAGAGTAAGTTTAGATATAGTTATTTTGTCTTTCTTTATAGTTATTTAAGGATAACGATCATTCCTTTAGAATAGATACATACAAAAGATGCCTGATATCGACGACATATGAAAAATTTTCGCAAAGTATTGTTAGAGGCTCTTAGCAACGTTTAAATAAAAGGATCAGAAGCTCCGTTGTAAATAGAGATCCTGTGGAGGAGATAGCATATGGAGAGGGTTATTAATCCTTTTTTACCGTTAAATGAATATATCCCGGATGTAGAGCCCCACGTTTTTAATGACAGGGTCTATGTGTATGGTTCCCATGACAGAGAAGGAGGAACTACGTTTTGTGAACTGGATTATGTAGTGTATTCTGCCGATGTGAAAGACCTGACGGATTGGACATACGAAGGAACGATTTATAGTGCCTCGCAGGACCCGCATTCAACAGAGGTTGTACAGGGTGGAGGAGAACGAAAGTACTTATACGCACCAGATGTGGTGCAAGGAAACGATGGAAGATACTATTTGTACTACTGTTTGGCAGCGCACTCGGGTAAAGGAGGATTCAATGGGCCGATTTCTGTCGCCGTCTGCGATACTCCTGCTGGAAAATATGAATACTATGGAGATGTTAAATACCCGGATGGCAGTCTCATGCTTCGCTTTATTCCATTTGACCCGGCGGTCATCAATGACGAAGGAAAAATCTATCTTTACTACGGGTGGGCGCTTCCAGTAGGGCCGACGAATAGCAAACTGGTAAAAGGCATCTATAATAAAGTTATGCAAGGAATGCTCCATAGAACCATGGATGAAATTAAATCAGAGGCGCAGGGCATCATGGGGGCAAATGTGGTAGAACTTGAGGCAGATATGCTAACTGTTAAAAGTGAGCCCAAACGAATTATACCTTGTGAGATGGAAGCCAAAAATACGGATTTTGAAGGACATGCTTTTTTTGAAGCAAGTTCTATACGAAGGATTGGATCAACATATTACTTTATCTATTCTTCTTTTGTAAATCATGAACTCTGCTATGCTACAAGTATTTATCCCGACAAGGACTTTCAATATGGTGGAGTCATTATTTCCAATGGAGACATTGGGATGAATGGCAGAAATCCTAGAGATCGACTTGCAATCACGGGAAATAACCATGGAAGCATCGAATGTATCGATGGTAACTGGTATATTTTTTATCACAGACATACACATATGAGTTCTAATTCCAGACAGGTATGCGCAGAACGAATCAACATTCTGAACGATGGTTCCATTCCACAAGTTGAAATGACTTCGTGTGGCCTGAACGGAGGACCATTGGAAGCATCAGGGGAGTATCCAGCTGTTATTGCCTGTAACTTGACAGATGGACGAATGCCTCACTTGACTAATGGAAGCAGTAAAAAGATAAAACCACACATTACACATCGGGCTGATGAACGCTTCATTACTAATATTAGCAATAGAACGCTTATTGGTTATAAATATTTTAATTTTCAAGGTACAACAAGACTCACTGTAAAGACAAGAGGCCAGGGAAGTGGAACACTGATTATCTCGGATGAGCCGGGAAAAAAACGTGCTGCAATCAAAGTCGATGCATCGGATACTTGGACATTAGATAGTACGCTTATAGACTTAAAGGGGACGCATGCTTTGTATTTCACATATTCTGGGAATAAGAGCATTGAGTTTCTAAGTTTTTCGTTTGAAAAGTCAGAGGGGTAATGTGAAACTTGTTAGAGCCAGCCAATAAGCTGGCTCTTCTCTATGTAATTTAAGGATACCGTCAATACTGATGGGTACTCTGTCAATACGTTTATCTGGTGCGGAATTCCTGTGGAGTACAACCATAGTGCTTTTTAAAGATTTTAATGAAGTGCGGAGGAGCCAAAAATCCGAGCTCCTTGCTGACATCTGCAATTTTCAAGTCGGTGTTTAACAGGAGATATGAAGAGCGCTTCATACGTAAATGATACAAATAATCTCCTATGGTTTCTCCGGTAACTGTTTTATATACCTTGGAAAGATACACTGGATGAAGGCCAACATGTTCTGCGATCATCTGCAGTGAGATTCCCTCAGCAAGATACTCCTGAATATACGTCCTGACATTTGAAGTAATTTGCTCATGGGCATTCTTCAATTGATGAGAGGTCTTTTTCCTACGCAGATCAATCATTTTCTCTGCCCATATATATATTCGTTGGCTGGATAATTGGCTTTTCTTTCTGATTAGAAAATCAAACTCTTCGCCAAGAAGCTCCTCAACCGTTGCTTCCTGTGACTTAAATGATATGGAAAACGTAGAAGACAGATAGAGCAGGACCATAAATAATTGATCATGAGAAAGCTCTCTCTTGGGATCATTTAAAAATAATATTCTGGCAATTTTGCTGACCGCCTCGTCCCAGTTCCCCGATTCCAGCAGATTAGGCAACAAAGGTGGCTCGTGCAGATTAATCAAATTTTGTTGTTCATGAGATTCGGTGTCTTTTTTGTCTAAAGTGATGAAATAACTTTTGTTTTCGCCAACATTGCGGTTGATGGCAGACACGGAAGCCATGTACAGGTCTGATAGAGATTCAGGAAAGGTATGCTCTTTACTCAAACATATCGATACTGCACCCTTCAGGAACTTTTGTACATTATTTTGCAGTCTGATCGCATAGGAATCTACCGAATCGAGTACGTTACGGTCATTATTTTTTATCAGGAACACGAGATACCCCTGATCCGTAATGCAGTGCCATAATTTAAAAGGATTTTGAAATATCTCTTCCGTTATATTGCTGACGGCGTACTCTAACAGCGATAAAGATCGGAGATCATAACCGGAGAATTCTTCCTCCATTCGGATGACCATCATCTTGAACGGATCGGCCGAACTAAACGGAAGCTTCAGCATACCTAGCCGCTCTGCAAGAATGTGATCGCTCATGGCTTTGTTCTGAAGAAGATCATTGAGAAGCTGGTTCCGAAGCAAAGGCAAATTGGCATGAAGGGCATGCTGTATTTGTTGAAAAGAACTGATATTCTCCCATTCGTGCTCGATATCTTGTATCGCAGCCGTAACGGAGTGAATCAATTCACCGGTATCAATTGGCTTGAGAAGATAATTCGTTGCCTGATACTGAATTGCTTTCTGGGCATATTCAAACTCATCGTGACCCGATAAAATAATACAACGTATTTTATTAGAAAACCGTCTAATCTCCAAAATCAACTCGAGACCATCCATCTCAGGCATACGAATATCCGTAATCATAATATCAATCGCGTGTCTGGATGCAATGTCCAAAGCCTCAGCGGCAGAGTATGCTCTGTGTACTTCCTGGATACTGTATTCTTCCCAAGGGATGGTCAGTGCCAGGCTTTCAACAACTGATTTCTCGTCATCCACTATTAATAAATCATACATAGCTAGTTCCCCCTCGTAGCAAAGTTGACTGTATCACTTATTGTAGAGTGGAGGTGGACTCATTTCAATGGATGACCACTCTAATCACCTCCAATCTTAAGATAACGATACTCATCTTAAGATATCCTTATCATTCAGATTGCGTTATGTAACCTTAAGAAAGAGATATTTCAATCATTTTGCCTTTCCCGTAGTATAAATATGAAAGCTTACAAGCGCGGTGGGAACATTACAAGGATCTGCTGTTCATGAGGAGACCTGCCGGGAGATGAAGGAGTGTCGAGAAGATGAGTCGTGACATCAAACAACTGGTAAAACAATTAACCTTGACTGAAAAAGCCGAGCTATGCTCAGGGAGTGCTTTCTGGACTACACAAGCTGTAGAAAGGTTAGGAATTCCTTCGATCATGATGACAGATGGTCCTCATGGACTGCGTAAGCAAGCAGGCGAGGCAGATCACCTGGGTTTGAACGAGAGTGTGCCTTCAACCTGTTTTCCTTCAGCGGTTGGCCTGGCCAGTTCATGGAATCGTGACCTTGTTCAACTTGTAGGAGCGACGATCGGAAAAGAAGCACAGGCAGAAGATGTAGCCATTCTGCTCGGCCCAGGGGCTAACATCAAACGTTCCCCGCTTTGCGGGCGCAACTTCGAATATTTCTCAGAAGATCCTTATCTGACTGGAGAACTTGCCGCTGCTCATATAACAGGTGTTCAGAGTCAGGGAGTTGGAACGTCTCTGAAGCACTTTGCGGTAAACAACCAAGAGCATCGTCGTATGACGACAGATGCCATTTTAGATGAACGGACATTAAGAGAAATCTATTTGACCGGATTCGAGAAAGCAGTCAAACAATCACAGCCATGGACGGTTATGTCCTCATATAATAAGGTTAATGGTACATATGCTTCTCAGCATGAGTACTTACTCACTACTATCCTGAAGGAAGAATGGGGTCATGAAGGTTTTGTAGTCACGGATTGGTCTGCGGTGAATGAAATTGCACCAAGTATTGCAGCAGGTCTGGGGCTTGAGATGCCATCATCCAACGGAGAAGGACCAAAACAGATTGTAGAAGCGGTAAACCGAGGGGAACTGACTGAAGAGCAATTGGACCGTGCCGTAGAGAGGCTTTTAGGTATCATTTTCAAAACGGTTGATAACAACCGTCCCGATACCACTTACGACCAGGAACAACATCATCAGATTGCCAGAAAAGCAGCATGTGAAACGATGGTTCTATTAAAAAATGAACATCAAATTCTCCCGCTTAAAAAAGAAGGCCACATTGCTGTCATCGGAGAGTTAGCCGACAAAGTAAGATATCAAGGCGGGGGCAGTTCCCATATCAAACCAACCAAGCTGGATAGCGCCTTTGAACAGATGGCCTTGCTTGCAGGCTCTAACGCAACGCTCACATACAAGTCAGGTTACAACCTCGACTCCGATGAGAGTGCTCCGAATTTGGTAGCTGAAGCGGTTGAATCTGCAAGAGCAGCTGATGTCGCCGTGTTGTTCATCGGTCTGCCTGACCGCTACGAGTCCGAGGGATACGATCGATCACATCTGGATATTCCGGTGAACCAGCAGGAACTTATAACAGCCGTTGCTGCTGTCCAGCCTAACGTGGTGGTTGTGCTCAGCAATGGCTCACCTATTGTTATGCCTTGGCTTAACAATGCAAAAGCTGTACTTGAAGCGTACCTGGGTGGACAGGCTGCAGGAGGAGCAATCGCTGATCTGTTATTCGGAGAAGTTAATCCCAGTGGGAAGCTGGCAGAGACTTTCCCGCAATCCTTAAAGCATAATCCATCTTCGCTGTTCTTCCCTGGTGATGGGGATCGGGTCGAATATAGAGAAGGCATTTATGTGGGTTATCGCTATTATGACGGCAAAGATATTGAACCTTTATTCCCCTTCGGTTATGGTTTGAGCTATACTCAATTTGAGTATTCACAGCTGAACGCAAGCCAAACGGAATGCAAGGATACAGATATAATCACTGTTACGGTTAACGTGAAAAACATAGGGCAACGGTATGGTCAAGAAGTGGTACAACTATATGTTCATGATCGGCAGACAACCGTTAGCCGCCCTGAAAAAGAACTGAAAGGTTTCGCCAAGGTTTCTCTTGAGCCGGAGGAAGAGAAGACTGTTACCTTTAATTTAGATAAACGAAGCTTTGCGTATTACAATATTGACTTGAAGGATTGGCATGTTGAGAGTGGTGAGTATGATCTCCTGATCGGTTCTTCATCTCGTCAAATCATCCTGCAAAAGACCGTTCATGTAGAATCGACTTCACCTGAAATCATTCCAGTCTACGACCGTAACACAGCCCTGGGAGAATTGCTCTCTAATCCGAAAACCATGGCTGTACTGGGACAATTGCAGGGATTTGCTCCACAAAGTGCTGAAAATGCCCACTCAGATGCAGTCTCTTCAGAGATGATTCAAGCATCCATGCGTTATATGCCACTGCGAGCTCTTATTCCTTTTACGGGGGGAGCACTTACAGAAGAGTTGCTCTCACAGCTTCTTGCAGGCTTGAATGCAGCCGTGCGCCAGTAAAGAGTAGATGAACTAAAAAGAGTAGACAAAGTGGAATCGTCCATAAGAATGACTTATGGGCGATTTTCTTATACTATTATTACATAGCAAGCTAATGATGTACGAAAGGGCATGCACTAAAGTACATATAACCCATAGACAATTCGTAATATAATGACTGGATGAGAGGTGATTCCATGAAAAATATGTCCAACCACCCCGGCTTCCTTCAATCAAGTATGGATGAGGATTATGACAAGATTACTTCCTCCCGTCTTCCCATTATCATATGGACCGTACTGGTGACCATCGTCACTGTCGCGTTACAAACTATGTCTATTCCCCTCCTGGTGCCCACCTTGTTTTTTATAATGATTATGGTCATTCACATGTATCTATACTGGCGTGTGAACGATATTATCAACCGTTCCAGAGCACTGTATCTAATGATCCAGGGAAGCCTTATTTTTGGGAGCTCGATCATCATGCCCGATGGGCTTCCTGTCATACTTATTGGCTTGATTCCTGTATTAATAGGGCAAAGCGTAGCTATTTTTTTTGAAACCAAAAAGGTGGTTTTTGTAGCTTTTGTGCTGTATCTTTTCTTTTGCCTGATCACCTTGTGGATCAAGAATGTACAGGATCTTGCATTGTTCATCCCGTTACTTATGCTTATGATTGTCGTTGTTATGGCGTATGCGCTCCTTTACTATCGGCAGGTTAATGCCAGGGTTCGTACGCAGACATTTCTGCGTGATCTGGAACTGACCCACCAGAAGGTGGAAGAGCTGACGCTGGCCAACGAGCGTCAACGAATGGCAAGGGATCTGCATGATACGTTGGCTCAGGGGCAAGCCGGACTAATCATGCAATTGGAAGCGATAGACGCATATCTGAGCCGAGGGAACATCGACCGAGCTCATGAGATTGTTTTGTCATCCATGGGACAGGCCAGACAGACACTGGGCGATGCGAGAAAAGCGATTGACGATCTAAGAACCAGAGCTACACCTGCCGTCAACTTTAACGAGGCGATTCATGATCAACTGCAACGCTTTAGACTAGCGACAGGAGTTGATGTCAATTTGGAATTTAACATAAAGTCTGTTCTGTCCGGAGCTAAAATGGAGCATGTATTGCATATGTTGAGTGAAACACTGACTAACGTGGCACGTCATGCGCAGGCCAGTAGTGTATCCGTAAACATTTGGGATAATCATCAACAATTTCACATGGTAATTAAGGATAATGGAAGAGGTTTTAACATTGGAAAAATTGGTAAAGAGACAGGACATTACGGCCTGATCGGTATTCATGAACGGGCTCGGCTGATAGGTGGGCAAATTCATATTGAGAGCAATAATGAAGGTACTACAATAGAGCTATCTGTACCTGTATAGTATGGGAGGAAAAATAATGAAGCATAAAGTTCTGATTGTAGATGATCATTGGGTGGTACGTGAAGGGATGAAATTGATTCTTGGAACTGATGACAACTACGATGTTGTCGGAGAAGCCGAGGAAGGAAACGCAGCCTTGGAACAGATGGACGCACTGAAGCCAGACGTCATTCTCATGGATCTGAATATGCCGGGTGGATTGAGTGGACTAGATACATTGAAGATCATGAACGAAAAAAACATACAGATTCCCGTAATTATTTTGACCACATATAATGAGGACGAACTTATGATCAATGGGCTGGGATTGGGAGCCAAAGGATATCTGCTGAAGGATACAAGCAGAGAGAATCTGTTCCGCACTCTGGAGTCCGCTCTGCGTGGGGAGACATTGCTGCAGCCTGAAATAACCGCCAGAGTATTTGCGTATCGGGACAAGCCCGCAGCAGAAGTGAAACCGAAAAACTCACTATCGTTGACTGAGAAGGAATTAATCATCCTTCAGGCAGTGGCTCGTGGGCTTCGCACCAAAGAGATTGCTTTTGATATGGGAATGGCAGAACGAACCGTTAAGGCACAGTTGACCAATATCTATAACAAACTGGGCGTAGATTCACGTTCGGAAGCTGTCGCTGTATCCGTGGAAAGGGGCATCTTGCATTTGTAAATACATTTTATATTAATATATTATTTTCCATATCAATGGTCAGCGAGTGCTAAAACCGCCCATTGGTGCTTCCCAAACGTACATCAAGGGCATGCCCTTATGTACGTTTTTTCTTGTTTAATTTCAGATATGATGAATTCACGAGGTTGTCCGACATCAAGATAGCCCAGATATGCAGCAACGAAGGGAGACGTCAAAAAATATGGCAAAATTATTATTTCGACTCGGTGAGTGGTCGGTAAGAAAAAGGAAAATGGTGATCGCAGGAGGTTTGATGCTTCTACTGCTTGTGGCCGCCTTGGGTCTTGGGTTGGGAACGTCCTTTACAGGAGAAATGACCATTCCGGGAACCAAATCGGAACAGGCTGGAATAATATTGAATGAAGAGTTCCCATCCTCCGGTGATGGTGGGCAGATCAGGTTAGTATTCAAGTCTGAAAAGGCAACACTGGAATCGGAATCGAACAAAAAATGGATTGCAGAAGCATTAAAAGAGGTTCAATCGGATTCATCGGTAACATCTATCGTCAGTCCGTATGACGCCGGCACGCTAAGCGCAGACAAGAAAATTGGTTATGCTGATGTTACATACAGCCAGCCAGCCAATGAAGTAACAGAGACTTCCAAAGAACATGTTCTTGGTGTCGTAGAGAGACTGCAGGATCGTGGAATTCAAACGGAACTTGCAGGGAGTGTCGCTTTTTCGGAGCTTGAGATAGGAGGTACTTCTGAAGTCATCGGGGTTCTGATAGCGTTCATGATCCTGGCTTTCACATTCACATCGTTTCTCGCAGCAGGATTACCGATCCTAACCGCAGTTGTAGGACTCGGTATAGGCATGATGATTATCGTCATTGGCTCAAATGTAGTTTCTATGGCTTCATTCTCCATTACACTGGCTGTTATGCTGGCCTTGGCTGTAGGGATCGATTATGCTCTGTTCATCATGTCCAGGTATCGTCAACAACTGGCAGCAGGATTTGAGCGAAATACAGCCATTGCTCAAGCCAATGCAACAGCAGGTAGCTCCGTCGTCTTTGCAGGAATAACCGTTATTATCGCCCTGGTTGGTCTGTCGGTCGTACAGATTCCATTCATAACCATGATGGGATTGGCGGCAGCTGTAAGTGTATTCGTAGCAGTATTCATTGCTGTCATTTTTGTTCCTGCCGTATTGGCAGTTGCAGGAGATCGAATTAGTCCGGCACGTGAGAACAAATGGCTGCGGAAATGGTCTGGTCCCAAAAAAGCAGAGGGAACAGAGAATCGTTGGGGCAAGATTGTGACACGCAAACCTTGGCTCACTGCCATCCTGTGTATCGTTTTATTGACGGTTTGTACTATCCCGTTCCTGCATATGCAACTCGGCCTACCAGATAGCGGTTTAAAATCCACGGATACAACAGAACGTCGAGGGTATGACCTGCTTGCGGAAGGCTTTGGAGAAGGATTTAATGGTCAACTGGTTGTAGTTGCTAGAACAGCAAAAACGGAAGATCCACAAGCGGATATTGCCAAAGCAACCTCATATATCAAAAATCTGCCTGATGTGGCAAGTGTAAATCCTTTAATTCCGAGTCCTTCCGGGATGGCCGCAATCATTACGGTGTTACCGAAGACAGGCCCTCATGATATCAAAACGACCGAATTGGTCCAAACTATTCGTGCGGAAGCGGAACAGGTGATGAAAGATAATAATGTCGAAATTATGGTTACCGGCGGCACGGCAGTCAATATAGATATCTCGGAGAAACTTGACGAAGCATTGCCGAAATTTGCAATATTGATTGTAGGTCTCGCCTTCGTGTTGCTCATGCTGGTTTTCCGATCCATTCTGGTTCCAATCAAAGCCGTACTTGGATTCCTGTTCACCCTTGGGTCAACACTGGGGGTTATCGTTTTGGTCATTCAAGATGGATATCTGGCAAATTTCTTTGGTATTCCCGAACCTGGGCCGGTGCTGAGCTTCCTGCCAATTCTGGTTACAGGTATTCTCTTCGGACTTGCCATGGATTACGAAGTATTTTTGGTAAGCCGGATGAGAGAGGATTATAATCATACTGGAGATGCAGTGAAATCAATACGAAGTGGTATTACTCACAGTGGTCCTGTTGTAAGTGCCGCAGGTTTGATTATGATCGCCGTCTTTGCGAGCTTTATCTTTGCCGGAGATGCCATGATCAAATCCATGGGACTAGCACTTGCCTTTGGGATTTTGGTAGATGCATTCATCGTTCGGATGACACTTGTCCCGGCGGTGATGACCCTATTAGGGCGAAGCGCTTGGTATTTGCCGAAGTGGCTGGATCGAATTCTTCCTAATATTGATGTGGAGGGAGAATCCGTGATGAAGGATACTCATTCTATCGATACCTCTATTTCATCAAAAAAAGATGAAGAATCGGAAAGTTCAACTTTGATGAGTAAAGAGAAATCAGGTTAGGGGGAGGAGTAGATGTCGAAAGTACGCATTTTTGCAGATAGTATCTCGGATGTCCCACAGGATTGGATTGACCAATATAATATTGAAATTGTACCTTTATATATTGTTTTTCAGGAAAAGTCCTACGTTGACAGATTAGAAATCAATGCAAAAGACATGTACAACTTGGTTGAGATATACGACCAATTGCCAAAGACAGCTGCACCTCCGCCTGCAGATTTCATTCAAGCGTTCCGTCCGGTTATTGAAAGTGGAGAGGATATACTGTTTATCAGTATGTCCTCTCATCTATCATCGACGTATCAGAACGCCTTGGCGGCGGCGAGAGAGTTCCCTGCAGGGCGGATAACGGTTGTTGATTCGTTGAATGTAACCGCAGGAACAGCCATGAGTGTACTCTTGGCTGCGCAAATGGCTTCGGATGGAAAAAGTGCCCTCGCGATCGCCGAAAGGCTTGAGAAAGTAAGGCATGAAATCCAGTTAAATATACTCGTTGACAATCTCGATTATCTTCATAAAGGTGGGAGAGTCAGCAGCATTCAAAACATGATCGGAAGTATACTCCGAATTCGTCCCGTTTTATATGTGAGCCACGGAAAGGTGCTTTCCGGAGTGAAGTATAGGGGAAGCAAGGAGAGAATTGTAAAAAAACTTTTACAAGATATCTTGAGCCATATTCATCGTATTGATCACGACCAGATTATCATTGCCCAGACACTGGAAGAGGAAACTGCGGAGTGGATACGCAACATGATTCTAGAAGAGACCTCTGTTCGCAATGTACACATCATCGAAGGCGGCTGCTCCATATGCTCTCACAGTGGTCCTCATAGTCTGGCAATCAGTTTTATCCTGAAGTCGGAGCCCCTTATTCAGGCTCTCAAATGATCAAGGAACAGTTTTTTCAGGATTTTAAACTGCTGCACTTCATTGACTTGGGTCTGGAATGCATCAATACCGTTCAACATCGCCATCTTTTTGGAAAAGTTTCCAAACACATTAATCATGGTAATAATGGTTTCACGAGTATTGCCATCCGTCTGCAAGGACCCGTCCTGTTCACCAAGTTCCGCAAGCTCGGTAAACAGGGTAATCAGTTTATTATAATTGGCCTGATAGATTTCTATATCGTCCAGAGAAAGCTTCGACATGGAGACGTAACATTCGAATGCCTCAATTAATTTCGAGTTCCGTTGATGTTCCGCCTGTTGGAAGAAAATAAGTGTATCAAAGATTCTTTCCAGCTTGTCATAACAGGTTCCTTGATCGTGTATAATGCCCTCGAACACTTCGATCTCGGTTTGAACAATTTCGGAAGCGACCGCAACAATTAACTGGTCTTTTTTTGGGAAATAACGGAATATGGTAGCGACGCCCAAGCTCGCCTCAGCGGCGATCTCCTGCATCGTTGCTTGTTCGAAACCTTTATTGAAAAAAACGATTTGAGCTGCTTCAATAATACTTGTGCGACGCTTCAATTTTAGATCGCTGCGCTCGTTTTCAAGCCTTTGCCGGGGTTCTATTGGAAAAACCTCCTTGTTCGATTTAACTCAGACTATGCTAACAAACATGACACTTTTCTGTCAATTAAAAATCAATAATGCCTCATACATCAAAATTCAAGTGATGTATGAGGCATTTTGTATAGACTTTATTATTCAAGTTCTCGATCATTTGTGGGAAGGGACCAGTGAATTCTCACCCGCATACCGCCGAGTGGACTTTGATCAAATTGGATACCTGAATGAACAGGGTCATGAATACGCAGACGTTCAGTGATGTTCCACAGGGCACAACCTATGGTATCTATAGGAGGTTCGGCAAGTCTAACCATGAGGGAGTTGATCTCGTCAAGTGTCATCCCTTTTCCATCATCTTCAACAGTAAGAAGAATACCTCGTTCGGTCCGTTCTACCTTAACCTGTATATAACCTGAATCACGCTTCATTTCAATTCCGTGGATAATACTGTTTTCCACCAAAGGCTGGACAAGCAGCTTTGGAATTGGAATAGAACTGAGATCATCGGGCAGTTCAATATGATAGGAGAGTCGTTCCATACGCAGACATTGAATTTCAAGATAATTCCGGACGATACCCAGTTCTTTTTCCAAACGGGTCATTGGTTCATTCAGACGGGTCGTATATCTGAAATACTCCGCAAGATTCTGGGTCATGGCCGTAACGGCTTCCTCGTTGCCAAGTCGCGTCATGTTATTGATGAAAAACAGGCAATTATAAAGGAAATGCGGATTGATTTGAGCCTGCAACTGCTTGAGCACAGCTTCTCGTGCTATGATTTGTTCCTTATATACTTTCTCGATCAAGTCTTCGATCTGTTCAGCCATGTCATTGAACTGTCCATACAAATAATCAAATTCATTGCTGCTCTGCCTCTTAATACGATAAGAGAAATCCGCGTGCTTGAGAAGTCGAACCCCTTTCAGAAGAACCAGTATAGGAATCTGAACTTTACGAAAGAGGACAACGATAATCGTCAACCCTGCCATAAACAGCATAACGCAGGCGGAGTAGAACCAGATTTGGCTGGTTTTAATGGGTTGCAACACCTTATCCAGAGGCATAAAGTCAATAAGATACCATTCAAGTTGTTGTGAATACACATAGTTGACGATATAGTCAGAACTATTAACAGAGACTGTCTCGGTACCGGAAGCAGGCTTAAGATTAGTGATGACTTGGTCTAAAATAAGGGAGGTCAAGGGGTTCGCGTTTTTGCGAGTAATGGATCCCTGATTCGGATGATAGAATACGGCCTCATTCTCTCCCTGATGTGAGTTTTCTACAAGTTCCTCCAGATTGCTCCGAGGGAACTCCATTCGCATAATTAGCTCGGAATTCGTCTTGTATTTATAAAATGCCCCTGTAACCAGATCTATTTTCCACCCTGACTGTGGTGAATCATTCTCAGGAGACTGCATCTGATTTTCCGAAGATACAATCCATTGATTGAGTAGGACGGAGTAGATGGATATTTTGTTACTCCATCCTTCCGAAAGACTTTGAAGTTTCACTCTGGCCTCAACATTCTGAATGAGCTGAACCTGTTCAAATGTACTCATGACGTCGATGGATCGAAGGAGAGCAATCGTATTATCCGTTTCCAGTGTAATGGCAAGCATATTTAACCGATCTATGTTCTGGTCGAGTGTATTTACTACAAATTGAACCCGATTAAGGTTGTTGGCCTCAATATCTTTTTTGACCGTATCCAAGCTGGACTGGACAGAGAAGGTGTACATGATTAATACTGCTGCAAGCATAATCAAAGTAATTGCCACCATGTTCAGGAATGTTCTGTACTTCTGCTTCACACCGTTATTCCCCCTGCCAATGATGTAAATATATCTCATTGTAGGGCGACTAAAGGAGAAACACAAGTGAATCAAAGAGTAATAGAAGCGTAAGTTAAGATTGAATTATGGAATGTTGAAATAGCGTTATTTCGATCCCATAGTTGTCACGATATGATTAAGATGAAATAGATGAAGGAGAATTTTGAATATGAGCTGGAGGAAAAAATCCCTGCTTCTGTCCGTCCTTTGTTTGGCTCTATTGACGGCATGTGATGAAACAACTCCCCAACAGGAACCTGTTAAACATGAAGTCGTCCTAACCACCGTGAAGATGGATGAACCAACCACCGTATACAAAAACAGCGAAACGGCGTCCGATAACGTACATATACGTTGGGCCAAGAAGACATTGGGGGTGGATATTCGCACACAATGGAGTGCTCCGGTGGAGGATTACGATATGAAGCTTAGATTAATGTTGTCTTCCGATGATCCACTTCCTGATGTATTTTCATCTAAAGTCATGGATACGACGAATCAGTTCCTGACTTCAGGAAAGGTATTGGATGCGGGAGAAGCCTTTGATCAATACGCCTCTCCCACCTGGAAAGCGGCTATGGCAGAAGTTCCTGAAGCCTGGCAACCGTTCATTGAAAATGGTAAAAGAATGGCGATCCCCATTATTACTGAACAAGCTTCACAAGCTGTACTATGGATCCGTAAAGATTGGCTGGATAAACTGGGACTTGAAGCCCCGCGTAATCTGGATGAACTCGAACAAATCATGAAAGCCTTTACTTATGATGATCCGGATGGGAATGGGTTAAAAGATACCTACGGCATTGATTTTGCCATCAAGGATCAGTATCTGGCTTCCCCAACAGGAGATATCTCATGGGTATTCGGGGCTTATGGAGCCCTTCCTGAAATATGGGGTGAAGATGGAAAGGGACAGTTGATGTACGGCAGCATTCAACCGGAGATCAAAAAAGCACTGTTGAGACTGAGATCATGGCAAAGCAAAGGATATATGGGAAACAACGTTGCATTACAAGATTTCAGTCAAGTTAACGAAAACGTAATTGCCGGCAAGGTCGGAATTGTTGCAGGACCACGATGGTTTGCTGACTATCCGGTGAAGCAGCTCATAGCTAGAGATTCTCAAGCAGAATTTATTCCTAATCCGATACCAACGGGTCCTGATGGAACAGCAGGGAGACTGGCGGACAATTCTTACAGTGCTGCTCTCCTTATTAGCAAAGACATTTCTGAAGAAGCGTTACAGGCATTTTTTAAATACCAGAACTATTTATATGAAGCAACTGTAACCGATGATCCGTCTTTCTTAGCGCCTATCAAAACGGGTATGACTATGTTCTGAAACAGGATGGATCTATTAACAGTGAGAGCAGTACAATTCAAGGAGGAAAAGTAAATACCTCCAAATATACATTGTTTAGCCAATATGCAAGCTATCCTTCACGATTTAAAGACGCCATTCTAAAACTAGGTAAAGGTAAACAACTGAATGCTTATGATCGAGCCGCCTTTTTCAGTATGGGGGTAGACCCGAACAACCCGGATGAGTTGCCGGTTACACAGGCAGACGTTGTTGAGGCGACTCAGGAAAAAATAGACCAACGAAACCTGTTTCAAGGACCGGCGACGAAAATAATGCGATCAAGGAACACCTATCTGCAAAAGATGGAGTTGGATACCTTTAATTCTATTATTTATGGCGAGCAGCCTATAGAGGCTTTTGATGATTTTGTTAAGAAATGGCTCAAATCTGGCGGAAAACAAATGACGGACGAAGTGAACGAGTGGTACAGGTCAATCCAATCTCAATAATGCAGAACAAAGTTGTGAGAACGTATTCAACGATAATGGAGGGTAAAGTCATGAAAATCACAAATTTAAAAACAAATCATGTATCCAATCCGTTAGGATTCGCAATAGAATATCCAAGCTTGTCTTATGTTGTTACGGAGACTACGGCAACTAAACAGATTGCTGCACAAATAGAAATAGCGCTGGATGAAGCCTTCATTAACATCGTTTTTGACAGTGGTAAAAAAGAGGACATTGATTCACTCGCATATATACCGTCTCTGACATTAGCTCCAAGGACCCGATATTACTGGAGAGTACGGGTATGGAACGAACGTGGTGAAGATGCCATCAGTGAGACAGCTTGGTTTGAAACCGCAAAGCAGGAAGAGGCGTGGACAGCTCAGTGGATCACCCCCGAACTGGACAGTTCAGTCCATCCTGTCTTGAAAAGAAGTTTCGAAATTGCGGGTTCAGTGGTAAAAGCCCGTGCATACGTATGTGGTCTGGGTGTTTACGAGATGATGCTTAATGGCTCCAAGGTTGGAGATGAATATTTGGCTCCCCATTATAATGCCTATCACAAGTGGTTGCAGTATCAGACCTACGATATTACAGATATGCTGCAGCTAGGTACAAACACGGTTGATGTAGGCCTCGGAAACGGTTGGTACAAAGGTCGCTTTGGCTTTGAAGGGGATACAACAGGGGAACTGTATGGAGACCATTTTGCACTACTCTCCGAAATCATTATTACCTATACAGATGGTACCGAAGTCGTATTTAAAACAGATACGTCCTGGCGCGCTACCCGCTCCCAGGTGTTGGATAGTAACATCTATGATGGAGAAATCTATGATGCTACTCTGGATGTTTCTGAGGAATATCCTGTAAAGGAAACCTATCTCGGCTATGAGCGTCTGATGGCTAGAAAGAGTCTCCCCGTTGTGATCAAGGAAACAATAAAACCGATCGAGGTCCTCATCACTTCAGCTGGGGAGACCGTCATTGATATGGGACAAAACATGGTAGGCTGGCTGCAATTTCGCACTCAGGCACCGCGTGGATCAGTCATTTATTTACAATATGGCGAAGTACTTCAGGATGGTAATTTCTATCGGGAGAATCTTAGATCGGCCAAGGCGGAATATACGTATACATCAGATGGCAATGAGGCCATCATTCGACCCTACTTTACGTTCTACGGCTTCAGATATATCAAAGTAGAGGGTTGGATTGGTAAGTTGGACTTGGACGATTTCACAGGATGTGTTGTTTACTCGGATATGGACCGCATCGGATATTTGGAGACAAGCCATTCAGGAATCAACCGTCTATATGAGAATGCACTATGGGGTCAAAAAGGAAATTTCCTGGATACACCTACAGATTGTCCGCAACGGGATGAACGAATGGGCTGGACAGGTGATGCACAGGTCTTCTCAGGTACGGCTAATTTCAACATGGATACTTACGCATTCTTCAATAAATACGGCTATGATCTATGGATGGAGCAAGAAGATCGTGACGGTATGGTCCCTATGGTTATTCCAGTTGGAAGAGTGCAAGGCGGTGGATCTAGCGCCTGGGGCGATGCAGCCACAATTATTCCATGGAACAGTTATGTGCACTCTGGAGATAAGGGAATTCTTGAGCAACAGTTCGACAGCATGAAGGCATGGGTGGACTTCATTAAGCGCACAGATGACGAATCAGGCGGCAAACGATTATGGACAGTAGGTTTCCATTTTGGTGACTGGCTCGCACTCGATGGGGATAATCCTGACTCTCCAATGGGCGGAACAGATAATCATTTTGTGGCTTCAGCGTATTACGCTTATTCAGCAGATATTGTAGCGAAGGCAGCCAAAGTTCTGGGACATGGAGACATCGCGGAGACCTATGCGCAACTGGCGCTAGAGGTTAGAGCAGCGATTAAGGATGAATTCTTTACTAGCAATGGACGTCTCGCTGTAGATACGCAGACGGCATATGCGGTAGCCTTGTTTAAGAATCTGGTGCCTGAAAAACACACTCCGCGGATTGAGGAAGACATCCGCATGCGTCTGCGCAAGGACCAGAACCATCTGCGAACAGGCTTTGTCGGAACACCCTATCTGAACCGGGTTCTGTCAGAGCATGGAAGCAACGACATTGCATACACACTGCTGCTTAATGATGATTATCCAAGCTGGCTGTATGCGGTCAATATGGGGGCGACAACGATCTGGGAGCGCTGGAACTCTATTCTTCCGGACGGGAAAATCAGCGAAGATGGCATGAACTCCCTTAATCATTATGCTTATGGAGCAGTTGTGGAATGGATGTATCGGAATATGGTAGGAATCAACCCTGTCGAGGACAAGCCAGGATTCCGTTACGCATTATTGGCACCTCTGCCTGATTTTAGAATCCAATGGGTAAAAGCTCATGTAGATACAGCAGCGGGGCGGTACAAGAGTGAATGGCGATTCGACGAGCAAGGTCATTTGTTCTTCAGCTTCTCCATACCGTTCAATGCAACAGCTACGATAAAACTGCCACATGCTCAAATGGAGAATGTGACCCTGAACGGTGTTATCCTTACCGATTCCGGATTACCTGTTACACAGGAAGAAGAGAATACCGTAATTGAAGTGAGTAGTGGTACGTATGAAGTAAACTATGCTCCATCCAAAGCATACAAAAAAATTCTTAGCACACACACTCCACTCAATGACTTGCTACGTAATGAGGGAGGCCGCGAAGCTTTAAGCGAATTCTCACCAGTCTTTGCTACGTTGAATCCAGAAACCATTGGGCCAATGGGAGAAGCGAGTGTACGTGAATTGGCCAGTTATCCATCCTTCAGCGCACCTGAAGAACAGTTGGATGAACTCGATCGCAAGTTGGCGATGGTTCAGCTTGACCAATGAGTGTAGCAGGGTACGTCATATTCCAAAATTTGAAAGTCGCATTCGGAAATGATAGAATTGATATTGTATTGATATCCAAACTATCATGTATTCGGGAGGCGTTGTAATGTTTACCAATGGTAACAAGGGACATTCGAAGTCGGGAGTTGATTTTCTTGATAAATCGTTTATAAATACTCCCTTTCCGGTCTACGAGGAG
This sequence comes from Paenibacillus xylanexedens, assembly GCF_001908275.1. Lineage (NCBI taxonomy): Bacteria > Bacillati > Bacillota > Bacilli > Caryophanales > Paenibacillaceae > Paenibacillus > Paenibacillus xylanexedens. The sequence continues at coordinate 4,621,419 of NZ_CP018620.1, forward strand.
CTGCGAAACGAAGATCCAGTGCACCGTTTTCTGCTGCCCAGTGGTCACTTTGCATGGATGATTACTCGCTACGAAGACGCCGTTGAGATTTTGCAGGATAAACGCTTTGTGACGAACCCTCCGTTCATGGGGAATGTTGAGGGGTCAGCTCCGCCACATCAAGAGATAATTTCTCGTAATTTGCTTAGTGTGAACCCGGAGGATCACCGCCGTCTACGGAGATTGATACAGAAAGCTTTTACACCCCGTATGATTGAGCGCCTGCGCGGTAGAATTGTAGAAATAAGCGATGAATTGCTTGACAAGGTACTGGCGAGTGGAAAAAGGGAACTGGATCTGATCGAAGATTATGCTTTTCCCCTTCCGATCATGGTTATATGTGAAATGTTGGGGGTTCCTCTAGAGGATCAGGACAAATTCCAGGAGTGGTCCAATACCATTATGGAGGGATTCAACAATCCACAAATGAACGAGAAGAGCGATGAGGTCATGAAGGCATTCGTAGACTATCTGCATGTGTTGATCACAGAAAGACGCCAACATCTTCAGGAAGACCTGATTAGCGACCTCATCAGCGTGGAGGAGGAGGGAGATGTTCTTTCGGAGCAGGAACTATATGCCCTTGTCTTCGTTCTAATCATTGCAGGCCATGAAACAACCGTGAATCTGATCGGGAACGGTATGCTGGCGTTGCTTGATAACCCGGAGCAGAAGCAATTGCTCTTGAATGATCCTGAATTGATTCATCCAGCCCTGGAAGAGATCCTTCGGTATAACGGACCGGCTGAAGTGAGCAACATACGCTGGGCTACTGAAGATGTAGAGTATGGCGGAAAACATATTCGACAAGGGGAGATGCTCTTTGTTTCGTTTTCATCTGCAAATCGTGATCAACAGCAGTTCCCCGAACCGGATACGTTTGATATTACACGTAAGGTGAATAATCATATTGCCTTTGGAAAGGGCATACATTTCTGTCTTGGAGCACCCTTAGCGAGACTAGAAGGGGAAATTGCTATTAATGCGTTACTGCGTAAAATGCCTGATATTCGTCTGAACACAACAGAGGAATCATTGGAATGGCGCCCAGGCATGATTATTCGCGGATTAAAAGACTTCCCGGTTTCGTTCTGATTTACATTAAATGAGAAACGTACTTATTCATATTGAATGAAGAGAAGCCACGATAATTGTGGCTTCTTTTTTTATAAGGTACTCAACTCCGATATTGTATTTGGATTACGTTATTTCATCTTAACAACGCGTTATATCCGTATTCCTGTATGGATCTTACAATAAAGATATGAAAGCGAATTCAGTACGTATCCATCAAGAGTATATCGGAGGGAAAAAGTTATGGGAGTTGCAGTAAATGACCAACACGTCACCGTTGGCACAGACACACCTCACCAACCTGAACGTGAAATCCCGACTAAAAGACTGATCGGAGATTCCATGGGGCAGTTTGGACTCAACATTTCAAGCGGATTGCTGGGACTAATAACGTATTATTACACGGATGTTGTAGGAGTATCGGCAGCTATTGTCGGAACCGTACTATTGGTTACCAAACTACTTGATGCAGTTGCTGATGTGGGCATGGGCGTGCTCGTAGACCGGACTAAATCCAAGTATGGGCAAGCACGTCCTTGGTTACTCTGGATGAGCATTCCGATGTTTGTATCGTTGTTATTGTTATTTTCAGTTCCGGATATCAGCGTCACAGGTAAAATTGTATATGCCATTATAACCAATCTGGTATTTTACATTATGGTCTATACACCTACATTCATACCATACTCAAGTTTGATGGCCCTGACTACACGCAACACCTATGAAAGATCTTTAATGGGTATTATCAGATCAAGTAGCGGTTATTTAGCAGGAATGGTTGTGGCGATTGCTTTTCTTCCTATTGTCAACGCTATGGGTGGTGGCAGAAGGGAATGGACTATATTAGCCGGGATCTTTGCATTCGTGGCTGCAGCAGGAATACTCATCGCCTTTTTCTCCAACAGAGAGAAATATAACAATGTACAATTGGATGAACTTGGCGCTTTTCAGGAGAAAATTCCACTAGGACAAGGGTTGAGAATGTTAATTTCCAATAAATACTGGCTTCTGATGTTCACTGTTGGGACCTTTTCTAATATTTTGTTCGCTTTAGGTGTTGCTGCAGGAACCTATTACGCCAAGTACATCTGGGGAGATGTGAATCTGATTGCCATTATGGGAGGCATAGGTCTAATTCCGGTCGTCATCGGTTTTAGCTTATCCGGACCCTTTATTAAAAAGTTTGGCAAACGCAACACAGCTCTTGGTGGGGTCATCATTGGTTTGATTGGAGCAACGGCCAGATTGATTGCACCCGAGAGTATTATGCTAGGACTTGTGTGTTCGATATTCCAAACCCTTGGTACAATTCCTCTCATGGCAGTTGGAGGAGCACTCATCACGGATACGATTGAATATGGAGAATGGAAATTCCATAAAAGAATGGTTGGATTAACGAATAGTGTTAATGCCTTTGGCAACAAGGTGGGTACTGCTTTAGGAGCAGCCATGATTGGATGGTTGCTTGCCTTAGGCGGTTACGTGGAACAGGCGAGCGAGCAGGGGAATGCAGCTAAACAAGCTATTATTGCATTGAACATTTATGTACCTATTGTTGTAATGGCAGTGATTGTAATCTGTCTGTTCTTCTACAAACTGGATAAAGAATTCCCTAAAATCCTCAAAGATCTTGAAGAAAGAAGAACCGCTAAAATTTAAATTGAGAACGCTTCAATATGCTATAAATGAAAATTGTAGAAGAAGCACTGGAATGGATTCATTTCAATGAGAATTGCAAATTCCGACAGTAAATGATATCTTAATAATCACATTGATAGCAATACTATCAACTAAAAATTTTACACACATCATGTATCGGAGGATGAAGAATAATGGCCTACAATGAAAATATTAAAATCGGTGATTTGCTGAATAATGAAGAGGCGGTAGCAATTCTAACTAAACATTTACCCGAGTTTATTAACGCTCCTACATTTAAGATGGCTTCCAATTTCACACTAAATCAGTTGGTAGCGGTTCCTCAAGTGGATATTCCTGAAGTTACATTGATAGCTTTAAAGAATGATTTGGCTGGTATTTCAATTGTGTCAGGAGAAACTCCGAAAACCAAACCTGCGGTTGCTGCAAACAAGCAATCGGATTCCCTGGCAGGGAAAGTCATTACAATCACAGGAGCAGGCAGTGGAATAGGAAGAGCAAGCGCCATTCTGATGGCAGCCAGAGGAGCCAAGCTGGTTCTGGTCGATTATAATACTGCAACAGGACAAGAGACACTGGAGCTAGTAAAGGAGCAAGATGGCGAAGCCATTTTTGTACAAGCCGATGTTTCCAAAGAAGATGATGTCCAGAATTATATCCAGCAAGCTGTTGATACTTACGGAAAAATTGATGTAGCTTTTAATAACGCAGGAATCATCCAACAATTCCAAAGTTTCCATAGCATGAGCCTGGAAGACTTCAATCGAATCATCGATGTCAATCTGAAAGGTATATTCCTCGGAATGAAACATGCACTTCGAGTGATGGACGAACAAGGATACGGTCATGTCATTAATACTGCATCTACAACAGCCATTCGCGCTGAACACAGCTTGGCTGCTTATACAGCCAGCAAACACGGCGTTGCCGGTTTAACCAAGGCAGCTGCACTTGAATACGTCCGAAAAGGAATTCGAGTTAACGCGATCTGCCCTGGAGGGGTAGCTTCCGCTTTGACAGCTGCTGTTCCACAAATGCTGCAAGACAGCGGTTATATGCCAGAAGAGTTTCCTAATATGAGAATTGGACGGTATGCTGAACCAGAGGAACTCGCTGAAGTCGTTGCATTCCTGGCTTCGGACGGATCAAGCTATATGACTGGTTCCATTATCGTGGCTGATGGTGGCCTTACCCTTTAAGAATTCTAAATGGACACTAAATTAGAAATGATGAGAGAGATATACAATGAAGCGTTTAAAAGAAGAAGGGATGCATTTTTTTGAGAAAATGGCCATCAGATTATATTGAATGGGATTAATCTAGTTTGTAAGGAAAGGCATAACGGTTATATGGAGTAAAAAACTCATCTATAATGACATTTTCCATTTATAGAAATACTCCAAAAAGCCAGGTTCACTGTAAATCGAATGGTGAGTTCGGCACTAGCACCCCAACCAGCAAAGACATATTCGTGGATAAATTGACCCTCAAGAGCGATGAATTTTATAGAATTGCGAGGGACAAGAACATGTTCCCAGTAACACAGCAGTTATATCATTTTGTCATGCATGAAGAAGAAATAGAGCCGATTGTGAGTAAGCTGCCAATTACGGAAGTTTCGTGGATGGATGCTATTGCTTTCTGTAATCGTGCTAAACAGGATCAACGGGATATCGGTATGCAAGAATTGATCAAATTGCATGGTATCAAGGAAATTCCAATGGATCTGTTCATAAAGTAGCACAGTTGCTTCCTAATCCATGGGGACTTTATGACTTGATCGGTAACGTCTGGGAATGGTGCTGGGATCTCTATGATGCTGAACGATATGGGAACTATAGAGTTTTCAGGGGAGGCAGTCGGGCTGAAGTGGAGAGTAATTGTGGTTCTACGAGTAGAAGGAAAAGCATGCCCAATTTCAAAATAGATGATCTTGGTTTTAGAATAGCACATACAAATCCTTGAGAAAACGACACATCGAGTATGCTCAAGTCGTTGAGCTGACGGTAGGTGTTCAACTATCCGGAAACTATAGCTTACTGATGACTCGAAGGCAGCCGACGACTAAGATCGGCTGCCTTCGCTGCGCTAACGGGGGCAGGGTAATTCAATATTTTTGTCTTCATAATGCTTATCCACTTTAACAAAGATGAGAAAACAGTTTAATGAGTAAATATTGCCAATGCAAGTCGCTAGCCGGTTAGGCAATCCTGCACACATGAGACTTATGAAAAGTAAATTTGAGGTGGGAGATAGTACCATCAGGACATTAGATTATTCACGTTAATTTTTGTTTTAATCTTTTACGACAACTTATGCTAGGATATTGTTCCGATGCAGGAATCTACAGGAACATATTCCTATTAAAGTCGATATTGTAGCGGCTTTTTTGTTTTGATCGCCATCTTTATGGGACGTGATTTATTTTCTCGTTATCCATTTGATAGTAATACTCATCCATCTGTTCTGCGGTAACATCTTCTTAAAGCTGATATATCCACCACGTCACAAGTAAACTAATGACCCCTGAATGATATTCGGCTAAGAGTTAGTTTTCAAATGAAGATCCAATATTGTATTGATGCAAAAATTCTTTTTTGGATTATTGAAAAATTAGTTATTCAATTCAGCGAAAATTTTTTTAATGCCTGGCTGGAGATAGCAGGGAGGAGAAGTACGGAAATTAGCACGCCTTCTTGGAACGAAGTAAATACAATGAGATATCGATCTTTTCCAAACGTAGCTTTGAAATACAGCTTTGTTGAGAATACCTCATCAAGTTTCATTGAGTATCACTATTTAGAAAATGAAGAAGTGCCGGCTTTTAAATACGTCTGCCCATATCAACATGAAAGTGCCAAACGTAATATTTATACTATGACGTCCTATACACCTCAATCAGTCGCGATACAGATCAGAAGAAACACCCATGATGTTGTTGAAAAGAAAGCTTACTATGGTAAATTACCGATTAGTCGTGTATCTAATCGGCATGGTATCGCAAACTACCGAGCAGCAAAAGATATAAGCAAAGATTTAGTAGCGATTTCTTCCGAGAATGGGGGAAGCAATCGCTATATTTTTTTGCGGATTTTTTTATTTTTTGTCCGCCACATGTGTACAAAAAATAAAAATGATGATACATTTAAATTAGTTTATTTCCTTTTATAACAGGGTTTTTTTGAAGAATACTGTGTCTCCTGTACGAGGACATGCGTATGTTGAGGAGGGAATGGAATGTCAAGTCAAGCATTGGACCAATTTTTAAAATCGAACATCGAAGATCTAAAAACTAAAGGTCTATATAACTTCATCGATACGCTGCAGGGTGCAAATGGTCCTGTTATTCGTATCGACGGAAAGTCCCTAATCAATTTGTCTTCCAATAACTATTTGGGACTGGCAACAGATTACCGCCTGATTGATGCTTCAGTTAAGGCGTCGCAGACATACGGGGCAGGCGCAGGGGCTGTGAGAACAATTAATGGTACGATGGATCTTCATATTGAGCTTGAAGAAAAACTGGCCCGTTTCAAAAAAACGGAAGCCGTTATCGTTTATCAATCGGGATTTAACTGCAATATGGCTGCTATATCTGCGGTAATGGACCAGCATGATGCGATTTTATCAGATGAGCTGAACCACGCTTCGATTATTGATGGCTGCCGCCTGTCGAGAGCCAAGGTGATTCGCTTTAAGCATTCGGATATGAATGATTTAAGACAGCAGGCGAAAGATGCCACGGAATCCGGTCAGTACCATAAAATTATGGTCATCACCGACGGGGTTTTCTCCATGGATGGTGATATAGCAAAGCTGCCTGAAATCGTGAAAATAGCAGAAGAATTCGATCTGATTACTTATGTGGATGATGCCCACGGTTCGGGCGTTCTCGGAGCAGGTGCGGGAACCGTGAAGCATTTTGGATTGTCCGACCGGATTGACTTTCAAATTGGTACTCTTTCCAAGGCGATTGGCGTTGTCGGCGGTTATGTGGCGGGTAAAAAACAACTGATCGAATGGTTGAAGCTGAGAAGCCGTCCGTTTCTGTTCTCGACATCGCTACCTCCGGCTGCAATCGCTTCTTGCAGCGCTTCTGTCGACATTTTGATGAATGACAAAGAGCTGATCGAGAAGCTGTGGGAGAACGGCAATGATTTGAAAAATGGCTTGAGCCGGCTTGGATATGATGTAGGCCAAAGCGAAACGCCGATCACACCTTGTATCATTGGCGATGAAGTAACCACCCAACAGTTCAGCAAACGGCTTTATGAAGAAGGCGTTTACGCCAAGGCAATCCTGTTTCCGACGGTTCCGAAAGGAACCGGAAGAATACGCAACATGCCGACAGCTGCCCATACCAAGGAGATGCTCGACCAGGTGATCTCCGTTTATGAGAAAGTTGGCAAGGAAATGAAGCTGATTTAGCTGCATTCGCGGAAGTACATTTCGGGAGGAATGTCTTATGAACAAGATTTTGGTGACCGGAGCACTGGGCCAAATCGGTTCTGAGTTAGTTGTTAAATTACGTGAAATTTATGGTGCTGATCACGTCGTTGCTACGGATCTCAGGTCATCAGCCCACGAAATTACCCGATCCGGGCCATTCGAGCTGCTCGACGTGACGAATGATAAGGCCATGTTCGAAATCGCCAAGCGGTACGAAGTTGATACCGTCATCCATTTGGCTGCGCTGCTGTCGGCTACCGCAGAGGAGAAACCGCTGCTTGCCTGGAATTTGAATATGGGCGGATTGATGAATGCACTTGAAATATCCAGGGAGCTCGGTTGCCAATTTTTCACTCCAAGCTCCATTGGATCTTTTGGTCCTTTGACTCCGAAAGACAATACCCCTCAGGATACGATCCAGAGGCCCAATACGATGTACGGCGTGAACAAAGTGTCCGGCGAACTGCTTTGTGATTATTATTTTCACAAATACGGCCTGGATACTAGGGGGCTGCGATTCCCGGGGTTGATATCTTATATGACGCCTCCCGGCGGAGGAACGACGGATTACGCTGTGGAAATTTATTACGCAGCCGTGACGGCTGGCCGGTATACATCTTATATCGCCAAGGACTCAAACATGGACATGATGTATATGCCGGATGCCCTGAACGCTATCATCGATTTGATGGAAGCGGATTCTTCCCGGTTGATGCACCGAAATTCATTTAATGTCACCGCAATGAGCGTGGATCCGGAGGCGATCGCTGCAGCGATTCGGGATGAGCTTCCCGGCTTTATCCTCGATTATGACGTTGATCCGAAGAGACAGGCGATTGCCGATAGCTGGCCGCATTCCATTGATGCGACGGCAGCGAAAACAGAATGGGGATTTCATGCTCGCTACGACCTGAAGGCCATGACGAAGGATATGCTTTCACAGCTAAGCGAGAGACAAATGCTTCGCAAGGCTTAAAGTTATTATGAATTCGTTCGAAGAGTGACATCGCTAAAAAAGCAAGAAAGGGGAACTTATAAAAAAAAACAGAACGAAATTGTCGAGGGACAAGAACATTGTTTCATTAAAGTCGCTATTACAGCGGCTTTTTTTGTTTTAAGGACAAGAACATTGTGTCATTTCGGATTAGGTAGCTATCTAAATAGCATCATGATGAAGATCATGTGGCAAGAAAAAAGCAGATGAATTTAAGAATTCGCGTGAATAACGATTTTTTTATTAGAAATAACGTTTTTCCGGTAAAGACCAATCAATATTCGCCAACCATCGGGACGCGAATATGTGCTTACGAACTCGTCGATGTCGGTTTCGTAGATTGCTCTTGGTATCTCACGCTCATGCTTAGGAACACGAATTGTGGCTTCTTGGCATTCGTGATATCGGAGGGTTCCACCTAAGATCGGAATTAGGATTATCTATTGCGAAGAGCTTTGGCAAGCGCGGCTTCCAAGTGGCATTAGTTGGAAGAAATGCTGCAAAGCTGCAAGATATGGTGGATGAACTGAAAGCGGATAGTATCGAGGCATCTTATTTCGTAGCAGATATTTTTAACAAGGAACAGATTGAACAGGCTATGACCAACATGAAAGAAAAGTATGGCCAGATTGATGTGTTGGAATTCAGTCCAACAGCAGGCAATTATCCTCCCTCTTCTGTATTGGAGTTAACGGCGGAGAACGCCAGGGACGCATTTGAGGCGAATGTGGTTAGTGCCATCCATGTCGTCAATGCTGTTCTCCCTGATATGCTCGCCAGGAAAGAGGGAGCCTTGCTCTTTACCTCAGGATTATCCGCCATGTACCCTGTGTCCATGATGGGGAATATCGGTATTGCTCTTTCAGGGTTACGCAATTATGTTGCTAATCTTCATACTTCATTGTCTGCTCAAGGGATTTTTGTGGACCACCGCTCATTAGGTTTATTGATCAAGGAGTCAGGTACCGGCGCAATTAATGATCCGGATGTAATTGCAGAGATGTGGTACCAGGCCTATGTAGATAAAAACGTATGGGAAGAAGAGTATCCTAAGGGTGTTACCCCCGAAACCATTCTGTTTTAACATTGGTGATGATTTCAGCAGGTCATAACATACAGTTGTAACCAAGTAGATGAGCTTGAGAACTAGGCATATATTTTGTGCTAAGAGACGCTTGAAAGAGATGAAGAAGTCGCTAATTTAGCGGCTTTTTTGTTTTTCGGTACAAGTTCTTGTACCGAGTCGAGGACAAGAACTTGTACCGATTACCGATTAGATAAACACCTAACTAAGTTTCATGCAATTTCATTTAACAAATGTGTAGGAAAATAAACTAATTGTCCAGTGAAAATATAGTATTTTCTTAGTGTTTAGGTTAAAGATAAGTTCCTGTTTAAGCACTACATGCTACACGCGTAGGTTCTTTAATAGGTGACTGGAATTGGAATATAAAAAGGAGGACGTAACCCGCGAAGGCGCGGAGGGCAGCGCTTAGACTCTCATGAATAAAAGAGGTGTCTGTGGTATTATATGTAATTATGGGTTATGAAATAAATGGATTATTTGAAAAGAAAATGGGGGAATCAAAATATGGAACGTAAAATTCAACTAATGGAAACCTACGTAAATATCGACTTTGGAAACTCACCCTTTTTAAAATTAGATAAAGGGTTGCAAATTCCATACTCTTCAATCGAGGGAATAACAACAGGTAGACCAATACCCCAGGCTTTTAAACTATATGGTGCTTTATTAGGAGAAAAGAGAAATGGGTTATTTAGATCAAATGGTGGTTATCAACTCCACTTTTTTGAAAATGAGCTTGAAACTCTTCATTTAGATTTGAATAGCTTTAAAGTTGGTAAGTTCAAAATATCAAAGTTGATCATTGGTGTTGAAAATCCTGAAGAAATAAGTGAAAATATTTCCGAAAGAGTGCAGTGATAATAAAGGAAAAGTGTATTACGAACGTGAGACGGTGGAACTTCGAGAAAAAAGCTTACGAGCTCAAAAACTTGTGAAGACATATAATGGTTGCGATCCAGAGGAGAAGAAATAATATGTGCGACAAGACAACGCAAAAAAGATCACTTCATTGTAGAATACAAGAATTATGAGATGGGCGGGAATTGTACATTTTTTCGGGGGAAGATCTTTATTATGTGTACTAGGAAAAAATAAGCGGGGCTTATACAATAACATTAGAGGTTGTAAACGCTTGCTTTTAATTCTGAGGATGCAATCAATGAATTACCGTAATCCCGTACATGAAGTATTTTATTATTCCAATACCAAAGGAGATGCCTTATGAATCAACAACTACCTAAGCCCCACCAACCGCTCGTAACCCACATCTTCACTGCTGACCCGTCCGCCCATGTCTACGAGGGCAAAATCTACATCTATCCTTCCCATGACCTCGATCATGACGAGCCGAGCAATGATAACGGCGACCAGTATAAAATGGAAGACTATCATGTCCTCTCGATGAACAACTTCGATTCCCCGGTGGTTGATCACGGCGAAGCGTTGCATCTGAGAGATATTCCGTGGGCCTCCAAGCAGCTCTGGGCACCAGATGCCGCTTATAAGAACAGTACCTATTACCTGTTTTTCCCGGCACGGGATCATGACGACATCTTCCGTCTGGGTGTGGCAACATCAGAGTCTCCGGCAGGCCCATTCATGCCGCAACCGAATTATATGGAAGGCAGCTTCAGTATCGATCCGGCCGTACTGGTGGATGACGACAATCAGTCATACATCTATTTCGGCGGACTCTGGGGTGGCCAGTTGGAGAAATGGCAGACTGGCAGCTTCGTGCCAGATGCAGAAGGACCTGCTCCTGACCAGCCGGCGCTTGGACCGCAAGTTGCACTGCTTAGCGACGACATGCTGTCCTTCCAAGGCAAGCCTGCCGAGATATCGATTGTCGATGAAGACGGGAATCCGATTCTGGCTGGGGATGAGGAACGGAGATATTTTGAAGGCCCATGGGTGCATAAATATAACGGCTATTACTACCTGTCCTACTCTACAGGAACCACGCATAAGCTCGTATATGCGATCGGCAAGAACCCGATGGGACCATTCACGTTCAAGGGCGAGATTCTCTCTCCGGTTATCGGCTGGACAACCCATCACTCCATTGTGCAAGTTGAAGACAAGTGGTATCTGTTCTATCACGACAGCTCCCTGTCGGAAGGCGTCAACCACAAGCGCTGCGTTAAATATTCGGAGCTGAACTACAACGAAGATGGAACGATCCAGAAGATCAATCCTTATCCGGGTGCGGAGTAAGTTAGCTGGTTAGCGGAAACAGATAAGATTACAATATAAGGCATAATACATGAGGCAGCTCCTGACGGGGCTGCTTTTTTGATAGGAGGAGGATCAGTTGTTTCACTCAAACTTGGAGAAAATCTCTGCTGAACAAAGAATACTTCAGCAGTATACTGATTGAATTAATAAATTTATCTTAATTAAACATAAAGCCTTCTTTCCTTCGGAGAGAAGGTTTTTAGTCTAATTAGAATTTTGTTGACACACATATATCCTAATGGCTTTATCCAGTTGAGTGCGTGAAGCGCGTGTCGACGAGTTTTAGTAGGGAACTTCTTTTCCTGTCGAGGGACAAGAAAATAGCCCGATTAACGATTAGATGAGTATCAAAATAAAAAAGCTATATAGAGGAGAGTGGGCTTTAACTTGGGTCAGTAGCGCTACAGGGAAATACTTAACCCATAGAAAGGGATGAAATAGTTGTTTACTTGGATACGTATTGTGTCTTATAATTTTCACAAAGATACATATCGTATCTTAAAAAGTTTGTATCGCACAAGTAATGTAAGGGTGCTCGCATCTTGGTTCCAGTTTTTGCAGAAAGAGGGGACGACCGATGGAAACGAAAAAAACGCCTTGGTAGGCACCGGAATTAGAGGTGCTGGATGTGCAGCAAACGGTGGCTGGCTATGGATTCAGGCAAATTGATTGGATCGAAGAACATGATGCATACCTATATGATCCATCGTCCTGATGATCATACTTCAAATTGAAAATCGTATTCTTGCTCAAAAGGTCGCCTGTGGGCGGCTTTTTCGATGCTCAGATGAGGGACAAGAACATTGTACCATTCCAAACCAAGACGACTATGATTGATATTGAGCAGCAGCTAAATAAGGCGTAGCCAGCCTCCTGTTGATGTAACATTTGTTCGAATACGTTGCGAAATTCGTTACGCCGCTCGACAAACAATGCCCAATTGAGGCCTCCACGAAAAAATGATTTCTCCAAAAACGGCTTATACAGACAGTTCATAATATATAACGTAACCTGTTCTTTCAAATCCAGTGGTTGAAACACATGTGATGCATCATCGTAAACGGCTCTTCTTTTGTCAGCTTCAAATGGACGGAGGTGAAGGAGTCAAAAAATACTCTTCTCTAAATACGATTGAATTGTGCATGATCAGATTCCCCTTCGCTTCTTAAGTCATTTGGAAGGAAGCATTGCTTACGGATAGCGGCGCATTCAACCATATATTGGATTTGTTTATTATGTTAAAGAGGTTCTACACCATTTATAGCGTTGTGAGAGGGGAGTGATCATTTTGAATACTTCTAAACAAATGATGTCTCATAATTCCAATGATCGTTTTAGTAAACTTGGAATTTATAGCGTCCAAAGTGTCTTTATTATTCTGTTCTTGCTGTTAACCCCTGTCTACTATTTGAACAAATGGGACTTTAAACGTCACAAAAAACGGAATCCTTTCTACACCAGTAAATTGGTTCGATTGCAAGAGCGTTATCCGATTTTCTACGAATTGGCCATGTACGTTCAAAATTTTCCTATTCCTCGTAATGTTTACAAATTTTTACCCCCTTTAAAAGGCGATGTTCTTCAGGTGGGCTGTGGTACAGGTTTATTGAACAAGTATCTTCGCAAGCAGAAGGATGTTCGTTTTCTTAACATGGATCCGAATATAAATGCTCTAAAACTTGGAAAGAAGTGGGGAAGGTTTAATTCTTATATCCATGCTTTCATTGATAAACCGACTTCTTTACCTGATCATAGCTGCGATATGATTTTGTTTGCAAGAAGCTTTCATCACATTCGCTATCACAAAAAAGCCTTCATAGAGAGCTGCAGACTGTTACGTGACGGTGGATCTATCATTATTGCGGACCCGGTTGTTCTCAAGTCTCTTTCAGGTTCTGTAACGGACGGTGGTTATATGGCGAACTCTTCGATTGATGGTGTAATTTGGAGATTTACCAAAGAAACATTAATTACTCACATAGAGCGCTGTCTTCCTCCTGAATTAAAGATAGAATCAGTAACCGAAACGAGACAAGTGCATGTAACGAATTATAATTTATTTGTACCTCAGACAGATATCGTAGTGGTACTGCGAAAAAGGGAGGCTGTATACAATGACAACTAAATTTATTTATGGTGTTTGAAATCTGCAGCATTATTCAATGTTTATCCATTGCTCAGCCAGAAACATGTCTTGCGGATAATATAGGTAAAGGTATCTCTCCACAGAGGTGCCTTTTTTTTGTTTTTAGGAACCAAGTCTTGTCCCAAGCTGAAGACAAGATCATTGTGTAGGCTGCAACGTTTGTCGTGTCAAGGGAAGATGAGTTGCACGGGAATAACGGCGTTCTTGGGAGAATAGATATCATCCATTTGTTCACGTAACAGCTTTACGGCTGTTCGTGCCATTTCCTGTTCATCCTGCTGCACATAAGCTACGCCTGAAAGATGTGGATTATCAAAAGATAGCAAGTCGATATTTGAGTGAACGTTCAGAAGACTGATCGCAGCGGATGTAAGGCGTGCTGTTTCTTCAGTCAAGGAAAAGGCTGCCGAAATTCCACTGTGGTTCTGCAAGAAGTTGCTTACATAGTCCAATGCTTGCTCGCTGCGTAGAATGTCGAGAGGGATGTGACACCACAAGCTCTTGTCAATCGAGATGCCTTGATCTGTGTACGCCTGCTCAAAGCCGAGCGTGCGATCCTCGACGGCTGTATTGGCATTTTCAGGTGAGATGAGCGCAATCTGCTGATGACTCTTGGATAACAAATGGGATACAGCTTTATACGCACCGCCGTAATTGTCGGATGTAATGGTGTACGTCTCAATGTTGCGCAGATAGCGGTCGATGAACACACACGGGAATTTATCGAGCGACAGACGCAGTAATGATTCGTTATACTTCTCATCTTCTGTTGGAAAAACGATCAACCCCTTCACACCGAGCTCCGTTAGTGTACGAATGACGTTTGATTCGATAGAGGAGGACTCGCGCGTGATGCTTAGTACCATGCTGAGGCAGGCTTCTTGTAGGAAGTGTTCCGTGTAGTCAACGAGCTTCTGAATGACACGGGTTCTCATCGTCGGAATGATGAAGCCGATGAGCGGCATGGAGCACGCGCTGCGTGGGGATGGCGAGAAATTGATGCTAGAAACAACAAGACTAGAAGAGACGAATGAGCCTTTGCCTTGTACGCGTATAATTAATCCTTCGTCAGCTAGTAGGGTTAGGGCGTTCCTGACGGTTATTTTACTTACTCTGAATTCGTCCATTAGTTCTTGTTCAGAAGGAATGCGGTCCGTTGGCCGAAGCTGCCCTGATTTAATTTTCTGTATAATGTTTTCTCGAATTTGTTTGTAGAGCGCCAGCTTTTTCAAAGAGTAGCATCTCCCCATAAACTTTATGATTTTATAATCAATTGGTTATATAAAGCTTATTTCATATATATTATAATACGGCATGTAAAGCGCTTACAATATGGAATCTGAGAAATTGTTGCGAAGGGGTCTTTTCTTTGAAAGGTTAGAATTATGTTAAGGATGGTGGTGCCAAGATGGATTGTAACCGCTTAAATTAACAGAACTAACTAGTCAGCCGACTTTTCAAATGCATAACAAAAAAGAGAGGATGACGAACAAATGAAAAAACGCAGTGCTTTAATCTCCATCGTTACTCTCCTGATTATGTCACTTGTTTTTACTGCATGTGGTAGTCCTTCTGGTTCAAAAACGGAAACACAACAATTAGGCGCTAATGCCGGTGAGAATGCAACAGTATTATCATTTTGGACATTCGCAGATTTGCACGGCAAGCATTTGGATAAAATGCTGGGGTTATGGAACCAACAGAACCCAGACAAACAGATTAAGTTGAATGTAACGGTTATGCCTTACGATGATATGCACAACAAGCTCTTATTGGCAGTTACAAGCGGAAAAGGTGCTCCTGATATCGCGGATATTGAGCTTGGTCAATTCCCTAAATTCTTGGAAGGTGACAACGTTCCCCTGGAATCTTTGAATGATGTATTTGCACCATACAAAGACGTTGTTGTTCCTTCACGTGTCGAGATTTACTCCAAAGCTGATCAGGTTTATGGCTTTGATTATCACGTAGGTGCTACGCTTGCTTTCTACAACACTGAAATTCTCGAACAAGCAGGTGTTGACTACAAGACAATCAAAACGTGGGAAGATTACAAACAAGCAGGTATCAAGGTTTACGAAAAGACTGGCAAGTACTTAGGTACTGCTGATACATCAGCTTCGTGGCAAGCATCGCTGCTACTAGCTCAGCAAAATGCCGATTTTACAGATGAAAATGGTAATCCAAAAGTGAACTCGCCTGAAATGATTAAAGCGTATGAAATGTTAGTCGATCTGCAGAAGAACAATGTTATTCATACGATCCCTGGCGGACAACCCGACACAGAAGAAGCAAAAGGTGAATATAACAAAGGCAACTACGCAAGTGCATTGATGCCTGAGTGGTACATGTCCCGCTTTGTAAACGAAATGAAAGACCTTAAAGGTAAGTATGCAATAGCTCCATTGCCTGTATTCGAAGAAGGTAATCCTCGTTCCGTTGGCTTAGGCGGTACTGGCACAGTTGTTACTAAGAATGGTAAAGACGTTCAGTTGGCAAAAGAATTTGTAGCCTTTGCTAAGCTTTCCAAAGAAGCTACTACAGAAATCTGGAATACACTTGGATTTGACCCAATCAACATGGAAGTATGGAAAGATGATGCAGTTACGAAAAACCCTGAAAATGAATACGTCCAATACTTTAAAACAAATGCATTTGATACTTTGAATGAAATCAAAGACGAAATTAGAGCGATTAAGTCCGTTAAAGCTTCACCAACCATCGGCAATATATTCAATACGGTTACTTTGAATGCTATCTTTGAAGATGGCCAAGACGTGAAGGAAGCGTTGGATGAAGCACAAGCAGCAATTGAACAAGAATTGAAATAAATATAATAAGTAAATGATTTGATTAAACCTGTCGGCAGGTACAGTGGTCGGCAGGTTTAACCATAGTCAAGGGAGATTGAGAATATGATAAAGAAATTTGTATACTCTCAAAAAGTTGCACCTTATGTTTTTGTATTGCCATTTATACTCATATTTTTGGTATTCTGGTTTTTTCCGCTTGTAAATTCATTCGTAATGAGCTTTCAAGATAGGATGCTGGGACAGGATCCTAAATGGATTGGAGGAGCAAATTATTCGAAATTACTCACTGATAAAGTGTTTTTGACATCTATTAAAAATAGCATTGTGTACATGTTAGGAACCTTAGTGCTGTTGATTCCTTTTCCCATGTTATTCGCCGTTATGATCAACAGTAAGTTAATGATGGGAAGAGAGTTTTTTAAATCTTCTTTCTTTCTCCCTGCATTGACATCTGTCGCAGTTGCGGGTACCATTTTCCGCCTTACATTCGGTGAGATGGAAGGTTCATTAATGAACAGTTTCCTAGGTCTATTTGGTGTAGAGCCTATCAAATTTTTGAAAGACGGAAATTGGAGTATGGCAGCACTGTTAATCCTCGCATGTTGGAGATGGACAGGCGTTAATATGCTTTACTATCTATCGGGTTTGAAAAGCATTGACAATGAATATTATGAGGCTGCTTCAATTGACGGTGCATCTGCTTGGCAGAAGTTTAGAACGATCACAATGCCATTATTGAAGCCGACCACGGTATATGTTACCACAATTAGTGTTTATGCAGGTTTAGCAATGTTTACCGAGAGCCTGATGATGTTCAACGGTAACAAATCACCCCAAAATATTGGCTTAACCATTGTTGGATATCTGTATAGACAAGGGATTGAGCAGAATAAGCTGGGTTACGCAGCTGCAGTTGGTATCGTTCTGTTAGTCATTGCTATGGTTATCAATTTAACGCAGTTGAAATTTAGTGGAATGTTCAAAAAGGAGGAGGATTAAAGTGGGCAGAAGTCAGACGAGGAGTGATTTCATCTCTAGAATAGTAATTATTTGTTTATTCATTATACTATTCGTTATAATTATGATCCCATTCTACGCAGTGGCCCTATCTTCCTTTAAACCAGGTGAATCATTAGTTAGATATGGACTTAACCTAAGTTTGGATTTTGAAATCATGAGTTTTGATAATTTCATCTTTCTGTTTACTGGAGAACATGATTATTTTGTTTGGTTTTGGAACAGTATGATTTTAACAATCGTTCAAGTGGTTTTAACACTTTTTGTAAGCGCATTTGTTGCATATGGTTTTGCAGCATATCATTTTAAAGGTAAGAACTTCCTCTTTATATGTGTTTTGCTCATTATGATGGTGCCTTTCGAAATACTGCTGGTTCCTTTGTACAGCCTAATTAATGATTTGGGAATGGTGAATAGCTATTCGGCAATCATTCTGCCCGGTATAGCCAATGCCGCGACAATATTTTTCTTCAGGCAATATTTACGAAGCATACCCAAAGAGATTATTCAATCTGGGCGGGTTGATGGCGCAAACGAGTATGCGATTTATTTCAGACTAATTATGCCGATTATGAAGCCATCGTTTGCAGCAATGGCCATATTGAATGGTATGAATAGCTGGAATAATCTATTGTGGCCATTCATGGTGCTGGGAGATCAGAGTAAATATACACTTCCAATCGGTTTGAAAACGTTGTTAACTCCTTATGGCAATAACTATGACTTATTGATCGTGGGCTCCTTCTTCTCCATCATTCCAATTTTCATATTATTCATTGCTTTTCAGAAATATTTCATAGACGGTATGACTGCAGGCGCTGTTAAAGGGTAATCTATATTATGATGAAACAGGTGATAAGATGGAAATCCAACAACGAGCGTCACACGACATTCAACCATTAATTGAACAGAGAGCTGATCCTTTTATTTACAGACATTCGGATGGTTATTATTACTTCGTAGCATCCGTTCCGGAGTATGATCGGATTGAAATCCGTAGAGCCCAGAACCTTGAGAAGCTTGTTACATCAACTCCTGTAGTGATCTGGAGAAAGCGCGAGAATGGTATCCTTAGTGCCAATATTTGGGCACCCGAACTGCATTTTATTGATAACAAATGGTACGTGTATTTCGCTGCCGCATACACGACGGAAACGAATGAAGGCTTGTTCGACCATCGGATGTACGTGCTAGAGAATGAAAATGACAATCCGCTCGAAGGCAGTTGGATGGAAAGAGGGCAGATTCGTACCGAATGGGAAAGCTTCGCCCTCGATGCCACTACCTTTGAGCATAATGGCAGCCGTTATTACGTATGGGCACAAAAGGATCCGAACATCGGAGGTAACTCTAATCTGTATATATCTAAAATGAGCAATCCGTGGACGCTGACTGGGTCGCAAACGATGATTTCGATGCCGGAATATGACTGGGAAATCATTGGTTATAAAGTGAACGAAGGCGCGGCATTTCTTCGCAAGGGTAATCGGGTATTCCTCTCTTACTCGGCTAGCGCCACCGATTTCAATTATTGCATGGGCCTACTTGAAGCAGATGCGGATGCTGATTTGCTCGATGCCACCTCATGGCGCAAGTCTCAAGCAGCGGTTTTCTCTACAGATGAGAGTATCTCAATGTATGGTCCCGGTCATAATTCCTTCACGGTGTCAGAGGACGACGAAGAGACGCTATTTGTGTTTCACGCAAGAACGTACAAGAACATTATAGGAGATCCGCTGTACGATCCGAATCGCCATACATTTGTGACGGAGCTTTTGTGGACGGCTGACGGCAGACCCGATTTCCGCGGTTCTGTTGCAGCACTTGCACGTTCTTTACAATGAACGAGTGTCCCAACAAGGTTGGTTGATGGATTTGAGTTCGTTTATCCAACTTGCCAAAGAGAGACAGTAAGAACATCGAAGGCACCCTACTGGGTGCCTTCGATTTGGCTCTACAGATAATACGCCGAACCGTATCATAAGGGCAGGATAGTTTAACAAATAAGTCGAAGAGTTGAGTCGGACTAACCTTGCTTAAAGAGGAAAGAGATAACGTTAAATTATAGAAATGTTGTTCACACTTAAATTAACCATGAATTAACTAAAAGTGAGGAAAAAATACTTGTGATAATTTTGGGTTTTATCGAACAAATGGCTTTAAGTAATGATGTTGATGTTCGAAATGTTGTAAGCGTATCAGTTATGGCTCGGTTAGGCGACGATACAACAGTTCTGACTAACGACTTGAAATATCTAGGGGAACAAACAAATGTATTGTCTAAAGAAATTGAGGCGAGTTATGGAAGAAGTTGCAATCTAAAGATTCGGAAAACGATGCGCTTATTATAACTTTTTTTGGACTATTTAACAAAATAATGAATAAAAAGGAAACTATTTTCCTTTTTTGGCGTCTATATATGTGAGGGAAATCCTCAAAACTGGTTATAAGGAGCGTGAATGTTATTGAGATATAAGAAGACTTGGTTAATTGCGGGTACGTTTGGCCTAAGCTTCAGCTTAATGGGTAACGTGTCAGGAGACCAACTCGGGGCAGGAAAAGAAATCCAAATCCAGGCCTAGCAGCATTCAGTTCTATAATACACTCCCAGGTACGTCGGACAACGAGAAAGAAAAAGCCCTCATTGAACATGCAGATGCTATCGAACTGGTATCTAAGCAATTACATACAGATGGTATCAATCTTGAAGAGGAAATGTTATGACGAAATATTAAAAAATAGGAGTTTTTTTATTATGTTAAAGGCGAAAAAGGTCTTTTTGCCAGTATTAATGATTTTGTCTATTTTCTGTTTAAGTTTATCTCCAAATTTGAGTGTTACAGCACAAGCGGATAACAGCCAAGTTTTTGCTGTAGTTATAGGTAATGAAGCCAAGGAATTGATCGATGCAACGCTACATGGAGTAGAAGCAGGTGAAATTGAAAATATCGCCCCTGTCTCTGCCTTTGATTTGGAAAAATCGAGTGTGTACACGGTTGGCGGTGGAGTTACGGTTGTTACAGTTCCTTTGCATGGGGATTACAGCCTTCCTAGTAACGTAACAGTATTCTTCGATGAGGATAATACCGTATTGCAGACAAATGAAATGCTGGTGACCAAGAATGAGGCAGGAAACTTCCGAGTTGAGACGTATTTGAATGGATCAGTTGTTAAATCCGTGGACACTGACAGACCTTATATCACAGATGAAGAAATGCTTGCAGAAGAGCCAGTTAACTCTGGAGTGCAACCAAATAGTGTAGGCGCAGTGGCAGGTTGTCTTGGAGCAGTACTTGGAATTGGTGGTACGGCGGCTTATATTATTGCGGTCGCGTGTGGGGGTTCGTGTGCAGTACCGACACCAGTGACTGCTCCGATATGTGCTGCATGTATTGGTGCATATGCACTTCTTGGTGGTGGTGCTATCGCTGGGGCAGTAGCTTGTTTCAATTACCTGTGAGGTGATTTGATGAACAAGATTTTAGCGATCTCGGTTTTAGGGCGAAATTAGATACTGCTTCAAACACGTAAACATAGCATAATTTTACAAGGACCAAATTATGAGGAGCTTGTAACATCCATCAGGACGTAGGTTTGGAGGACATGGGGACGGCCTGGATCACACGAGCAAGGGTATACATATGTACAAAATACGAGTTTTGTGAAACAGTACTAATGATTAAAAAGCTGCACAGTGATTTTTACCCCTGTACAGCCAATTTTTCTTTTACTTCCAAATTAATCCCAAACTACTTCTGTTCCTGCTACAAAGTCATGAATCGCACGTCGATCCTCACGCAAACCGACCATAAAAGCACTCACAATAACTCCGATACCCAAAGTTAATACGTACACAAGTCCAGCCACAACAACTCGCATCAGCATCGTACCAATTTTTGGCGGTTCGTGTGTATCGTATTGGCGTATTCGAATTCCACATATACGTTTTCCGATGGTTCGACCATACCAGTAAACTGGTAATAAAATTGAGTATAACGCACTAAGTAGTTTGGCAATCGGCTCATCCGTATCAAAGTTACCCGTAAGCACACCTGCAATAATCACTAACGGAATTGAAATAATAAGACTATCCAACACGCCTGCTCCTAATCTAATCCAAAAACCTGCTTTATACAAAATGCTTTCCTCCAAACTACAATTTCAAACTAAACGGCTAATTTACTTCATGAACTCCCTTCATTAAAATATCTAACTTTATGTACACAACTCAAATAGTATAACAGAAAATTTTACCTTTTTACGATAAAACTCCTATTTCATTTTAATTGCACACTTTGTGAATTTCATAACAAACTATCGAATTTATCTTAACCGCTGTTAATGTTCACTACTTAATCGTACATAATCCTTTCTAACTGCATCCCCAATGAAAACACCATAATAATTATGTAAACCAAAAAAGCTACTCAACATTTGTTAGGTAGCCTTCTGTTCGTTCTGCATCTGCCCTCTTCGCCAAATCTTATTCTCCACAATAGCATAGACTAAACCGGCGATGGCAAATATCCATATCGATGACATTCGGTTCAGATGGTATCCATTCACGAAATATGGACTGTACATGAGATCAAAAACCCACAGCCCGCCCCATCCAAACCCAACCATATAGATGAAAATTCTCATCATAGGAAAACGTACATATTTTCGCAGCAACCATGAGATCGGGCTAAGAATAACAACATAAAAAGCGACTAAATAGTGACCGAAGCCCAGGATGAGCGAAAGAATATATATTACTCCCCCTGCATTACGTAAGCCGTAATACTCTGTCGTTGTAATTTGGTACCCTTCAACCCATTCAAGAACGAGATATGCCGTCAAGCTTATCCCTATAAATATAAGTCCGAATACCATGTACCGTTGAACCGCGTTCACCAACATCAGATCACCCCAATGTCTAAACGCAGCCAGAACCGCTCAAGTTACATGATTTCGAACAAATTACACAATCCCACAATTAACATAGGCGTTATTAGGTCCTGTTAAATGTTAAATTTAATCTATCGTTTCAATTGCTTTAATCCAACGACTACTTCTGTCCTTCCAGGATCATCGTACCCAAACGGTCCATAAGCTCCATTCTCCCCATCGCTGTGTACGAATAATTGTAATTATCAACATTAGAGATTTTATAGATCTTCTCATTCTTCACTGCGTTCATGTTATTCCACACCTTGCTATCGACCATCTTGTTCTCACTATTCTCCATTAATAGCAGACGATCCGGATTAACGGTAGCCAGAGCCTCCAGCGCAATCTGTTTGCCGCCCCAGCCCTCTGGATCAGGGATACCCTCTGTGCGCTTCAGGCCCCATTCACCGTATAACATCTCAGCTGCCCCTTTATTGGAATAGATGACCAGGTTGTTTGGATATGTCTCAATTACGGCAAAGGATTCACCATGTACAGCCACCTCCAACTTTTGTTTCCACTCTGCAGATTTCGCATCATACTTGGCCAAATATTCATCTTTCTTGCTTTCTTCTCCAAACGTATCTGCCAAGAATGTCAGGCGTTCTCTCCAATCATAGTAGGAATAAGGCAATGCAATTGTAGGTGCAATTTTAGATAAAGTTTCATATTGATCCGTGTTAAAATCCTTTCCTAGAATAATCAGATCCGGATTGGCACCCGCTATAGCTTCAATGCTGAACGGGAAACCATACCAGCCCAGATTAACGGTATCTGCACTCAGCTTATCCTCAATGGTTGGCGTGAGTTGCTCCGGATTGCCGTAATCCGCGCTCATTGTGGCCACAGGTGTTTTCCCAATGATCAGCAGCTCTTCTGTAGAGCCAGAAAGATCAACAATGCGCTCTGGATTCAAAGGGATCGTAATCTCTTCACCATTCGGATTGGTAATCACTTTGGTCGTTGCTTGTGCTGTCCCCTCTGAGGGGCTGGCCACTTCACTGGTGGTCTGGGTCGTTCCACAGGCCGCCAAGGTGAGCATACAGCATAGTGCAATCCATACAGGAATTCGTTTAAACATCGTTGTCGTTCTCCTTTTATGTCAGTTCAATAGCCACATTAGGCTTACTCGCTTCAGTTACTTTATCTATCTCATCGAACACTCATGATCCGTTCACTTTTACCTGCCAGCCTTCCGCATCCTGTTGTAATTGCCACAACCGAGCGTAGATGCCTGAGTGATCTAACAAATGCGCATGAGTTCCTTGCTCTACGAGCTGACCATGGTCCAATACAAGGATCTGATCCGCATTCTGAATGGTCTTTAATCGGTGTGCAATCAAAATAACCGTCTTGTCCGCGACTAGCTCATTAATCGCTTGCTGCACCGCGGCTTCGTTCTCCGGATCAAGTGAAGCGGTGGCTTCGTCGAGCAAGACGATCGATGCATTTTTTAATAAAGCACGTGCAATGGAGATCCGTTGCTTCTCCCCACCTGATAACGTCGATCCACCCTCGCCAACGAGCGTATCGTACCCTTGAGGCAGACTGGAGATAAACTCATGACAACAAGCTCTGCGTGCTGCCTCCTCAATCTCGAATTGCGAAGTGTCTTTCTTTCCTACACGAATGTTGTTGCCGATTGTATCCTGGAACAGATACACGTCCTGGAAGACCACAGAGATATCCTTTAACAGCTTCTCCGGGTCCATCTGATCAACGGGTCTGCCACCAATGCGAATGGTTCCTTGCTGTACATCCCAGAAGCGGGCAATGAGACGTGTGACTGTACTCTTACCACTACCGGATGGGCCAACCAGCGCAGTAATGGTATGCGGCTCAATCGTAAACGACAAGTCTTTCAACACCGGTTGCTGATCATCATATCCAAAGGTCACCCGGTCGAATGAAATCGCCTGATTGGGCTGTACATCTCCCTTTCCTGCCATCGGGGCCTCCTGCTGCACATCCATAATGCGTCTTGCACTATACGCAGAATACCGCATCTCCCCATAACTCATCAGTACAACCGTTAACGGTTCAAATACCTTTGTACCTACCAGCAAAAATAACAGAAATACCGGTAGGGACAACTCACCGCCTGCAAGCAAATAACTGCCCACGAGAATCATCCATGTCATCCCTGATCGTGCGAGCAACATCGCGCCCATGATCATCGGTCCCATGATGCCTTCCAACCGAATGGAAGCGGATTTCAATTCGTCAAAAGAACGACGCAGCCGTTCAAAACGTTTCCCCCCCATATTGTGGGCCTTAATCTCACGAATACCGCTCAGGTACTCCTGCAGCCGGCTGGCGGCTTCATTTTTAGCCCGAACATGGTTCTCACTCAGCCGTGCCTGAATCGAATCCGTAAGCCATAACAGCGCTACACCTAAGGGAACGGCAATAAACATGGCTACGGCCATTCTCCAATCCACCAACAGAAGTCCGCCAAAAGCGAGTACGGGAAGCACAATCGCGCTGATCAGCTGTGACAGATTGTGAGAGATCGTATGCTCGACCTGACCATAATCACTCAAGATCAGATTCGTCAGATCCCCAGGATCACGTTTCCCGAAAAATCCTAACGACAGATGACGAATATGTTCTGCCAGCTTCAACCTTCCTGAGGCCGCGAGGCTGTATGCTGCCCGATAGGTCTTGTCATAGAGCGAAGCATAAGCCGCATACTCCACCAGAAGCCAGGCAAACAGGATGCAGCATACAATCCACATTCGGTTGATATCCAATCCTTTGTCCGGATCAGCGAAAGACTTATAGATCGTATTGAATATGTCCACAAGCAGCGCCGCAGGAACAATCTTTGCAATCCCGTCCAGAATCGCTGCAATTACCGAAGGAAGCAGACTACGAGGGTTACCGCCAGATATATTGTATAAATAATTCCTCATCGTCCTGCACCTCCAAGCTTCCAGGAAGCCGCACTGATATGGGCCTGCCACATGTGCTCATATACTCCGCCTAATGCACGCAATTGATCATGTGTCCCACGCTCGGCAATCGTTCCCTTGCGGATCACGAGTATTTGCTCGGCTGCACGAATCGTTGTTAGACGATGAGCAATAATCAGGACTGTTTTGCCTTGAACCAGTTGGGCCAGACCTTGATGGATCTTGTGTTCATTCTCTGCATCTGCGTAGGCAGTCGCTTCATCCAGGACCAGAATGGGAGCATTTTTAAGCAGTGCCCGTGCAATCGCAATTCGCTGTGCTTCACCGCCGGACAGGTACGTGCCGCCTTCTCCGATCTTGGTGTCATATCCAGAATCCAGCTTCTCAATAAACTCATGACAGCAAGCAGTTTGAGCCGCCGCTATAACGTCCTGTAATGAAGCTGATGTGTTGCCCATCCGAATATTTTCTTCAATCGTATCGTAGAACAGATGTACATCCTGAAATACAAAGGACACGGTATCCATCAGTTTCTCCGTACCCATCTCCTGAATCGGAATCCCACCAATCGTAATCTCACCTTCCTGTACATCCCAGAAACGAAGCAATAGATTCGCAATGGTTGATTTTCCTCCACCAGAAGGTCCGACAAGTGCGGTCATCTCTCCTGCCTTGGCTACAAAATCAATCTGTTCAAGTACGGGTTTATATGCTTCGCTCTCCTTACGCTCATAAGCAAACGATACCTGACGAAAGGCAACCTCATATGTATCCGGAACTTTAGGCAATTCAGGTTCTTGTACAATCGGCTCGGCAAACACCGATTCAATCCGTTTCTGTCCTTCCACAATCTCTCGCATCCCACTACCCAGATACATTAACTTCAATAACGGTGCAGATAGACTCGGGGTAATGATCAGAAACAGAATAAACGTGATCGCAAACGACTGATTCCCCGCATTTCCACTCGACAGCAGAATACCCACCGGAACAATGAAGGTAAATAACGAGATCATGATTACAAAAAACAGCCCGTAAGATGTTTTACATAAATCTGTTATTTTCAACGAAATATCCCGATAACGCGTCACCGCCTGTTTAAACGTCAGAAACGAATCGGCTGTAATCCCAAATACTTTCACTGCCGGCATACCTCTCACGTATTCAACACCCGTCGCATTCATCTCTTCGATGGCAAGTTGAAAATCACGATAAGCCTGACGGCCTTTTTCGCTGCGGAAAAGGCGACTTTGGAGCCAGAACCCGATTCCAATCGGAACCAAAAGCGTCAGCGCCATGCGATAATCGAGCCAGAACAGATATCCCAAGAGCATCAGTGGAATAACGATCGCACTTACCAGATCCGGTAACTGATGGGCGATAAATTTCTCAATTTTCTCCACACTGACTTCGATGATCTTCTTCAGCTCACCAGTTGCCGTACGAGTGTGATACCCCATGGGTACTTTGGCAACATGCTCCGCAAGTCTCACTCTGAGCTGGTACAAAATGTTGAACGCAGCAATGTGTGAGCACATCCCCCCGATATAGAGCGCAATGAGCCCTGCAATCAGGGCTACGAATGCGACAATCCCCCAATAGATCAACAGATCTTTGTCCATAGCAGAGTGTTGCCCCGCATGCGTTAGCAGTTCCTCGACGATCTTATACACTCCGACAAAAGGAACAATCTGCAACAGACTCGATAGGGTCGAGAAGATACTTGCTGTAATCAGCAGACCTTTGCGCTCCTTCGTTACTTGCATTAGTCCGGACACTTCCGATGTGTTGTTCATCTCACTCCTCCTGATATTAATAATCATTCTCAATATAGCGCAGTGTTATATACGCACATTAATATCTCATAGAGCCCTGAATGATCACTACCTCTTCGCGGAGCAATAATACCTCTTCACGGATTATGGTTGTCTCACAGCATCTTATAAGCCCTATCGGACATATGACCTCGTCGCGTAACTTGAGAATGACTGGTGAAGTATTTACATTCACGCCAAGCAAAAGAAGTGTTGTTGGAGAAAGTTTTCATTTTTTCTTGTATAGACAAATATGACTTCTTTGATCTGTAACTCCCGTAATATTTTCCATTTCATATGGATAAATATGTGAAGGAGTTACTTACATCATTAAACTGTCGCCTATCGAATCCAAAATGAAGCCATATTGGATGTATGGCTTCATCGCTTAACCTGTGAATGGACACTCAACTATGAAAAGCTCTCCAGAACGAACCTTCTGTATTAATGATATCCTTGATCTGAACAAAAGGAATCGTAAACGTTGGAAACCCTGCTGCATAGGGTGCGATATCATATGGGTTGAAGTAGAGATGCAGAGCATCCGCTGTGACAAAAAACGGCTGATCCGCACTAATCCCCGTATAGGTGTCCGGAAACACATACGAGTATTGAGGATCATTTTTGATCTGATCCCCCACAATCTGGCTCAACACTTTTACGTAGTCACTATTCAGTTTAAATAGATCCTTCAGCTCATACAACTGACCATTCGTCAGATTAATGATCGCATAGATCATCGTAGGCATACCATGCGCTGCACCAGCCGGGTAGTTATAACCTGTGAGTTGCAGTTGCAGCAATTGCTGCTGATAAAACGTAATATCAAAATCACCTGTATACGTGTAATCCAGCTGTTGATCGGCCGGGATCGGTTTAACCTGGGAGAGTTGCTTCAACTTGGCATTCAGCGCAAGCTGCTCCGCTTGGTTCGTTAATCCCTCCACCTGCGGATAATATACGAGATAGTCGCTGTTCGGTTTGTACTTCTCTTCGCGAACACGGTACGGCGGATGTAGCGGAACGATTGTATTTTGACGCCAGATGATCTGTCCGGCCCGATTCACATACGATAAGCGCTGGTCTACATACGCCTTAATCAGATCTGGTGCCACAACCTCCAGCGTTCCCGAACCTTCAACATGGGGATACCCAGCGGCGGGTCTTCCACTCAGATCCAGTAGATAAGTCTGTCTGCCATCCGATGCGGAAGCAAGGCCGTTTTTGTAATTGCTCACTTCGCGATATAGGAACTCCGTAAGTCTTCTGCCATTGGTATCTGCAATCGCGTATACAGAGCCAATATACGGCTGCTCCGGATTAATTGCTTGCCCCAGCGCATAACGATGCTCGCCTAGTTCGCGGATGTCATTATACGCGGGTTGAATGATAAACGATCCCTCCGTATTAATAACACCGTAGATCGATTTGTAGTCCTCTGCTGTATTAACAATCGCTTGCCCGCCGCTAAAAGGAAATGCCGATGAAAATTTGGGCTGAATGCGAATATTACCCCGTTCGTCGATGTACCCATACTTGCCCGAGGCTTCTTTTTGAAAAGCCAGCAGACCATCCCCTAGTGGTCCCACATAGGCATATGGGTACGTTGCGAGCCGATGTCCATTGCGATTAATGAGTGCATATTCATTGTCCTTAATCTGCACAACCGCTTTGCCATCTTGAAAATCATTCGCCGAAGCGAACTGTGCAGGTATCACCTCATTGCCCGACGCATCCAGATAACCATACCGACTCACCGATCCATCTGCCTGACCAGGATTAGAATCGTAAAATAATGCTCGACCGTCGTTCATATTCGAGATATACGGGTACGCCCGTTTGGTCAGAACCGTACCTTGTTCATTAATCATCTTAAATCCTTGAGAATCAATGGTTATCGCCCGTTCTTCGGAAAAGGAATTGATGGAATCGTATACAGGTTGCACGACATACTGCCCCTGAAGATTAATAACGCCGGCTCGACCATCCTTCACAACCACAGCCAATCCATTGGGCTGAAACTCTTGCGCGTCATCCAGTACCGGCTCAAGCCGAATGTGGCCTTGTGCATCCATATACCCCCAACGCGTCCCACTCGTGGTTCGAACGGAGATTGGATATAACCATGTCGTTACCCGGGTATGACTTATAGGGGCCATCGCCTGCTTTATTTTCTTTTCCAGCTCTTGTAGTACTTCTCTGGAAGGATACGCTTCCGGGAAACTGAGTGCCTTCTGAACGGAAGCGAGTGCTGCCGGATACTGGCCTGCATGGTACTGAGCATCCGCAAGGTAATACCAGTAAAAGATATAATCGGGATATTGCTGAGTTAATTGCTCGTAATATTGCACCACTTTGGGATAGTAGGTTGCATATACGTCCGGTGCAGGAACCCATTTCCCATTCTGCCATCGGATAATCTCCACCCGGTAGGCTTCCCCTGTGTCATGGATCCAGAGTGCAATCTCCACTTTCCCATCTCGGCCATGCTGACCAGGCATATCTATAATCTCTGCATAGCTATAGTATAGATCGTCAGGCGCCAGATCTTTTAGCCCTGATTCCGTCCACTCATATACGGCAAGCTTAGACCAAATAGAACCAATCCTCCAACCAATAATGAGATTGTTCCTTGCCGTTGAAGTTACAGGGGCTGCAGTCATTAAAGTCACCCCATACCCCAATCCCTTGATTAGTGCCATCTTGATCCAATGTCCTTGAACAAATTTCAGAATGAGCAAATACAGCTCACCATTCAACTGATAGACTGCAGCAATCTCCGGCATACCGTCACCGGTAAGATCGGCCGCATAGATCGCTGGATGTTGAACAGGTTTATCAATAGTGACGACCGTTGCGCCAGCCGGAATATGTTGATTCACAATTTGCGTTAACAGCGGTTCGCTCATGGACATCTCAGTTTCCTCCCTTATGACCGCATTCGCCTAATGGTATGCGTCATAAATCGGGATATGACATGTAATTCATTTTATATAAGTTGAACTGTAGAATATTCACACTTACCACTCCGATGACAGAACAACCTTCTGATTGCACTTATCCCCCGATTCTTTGATTCACTTTTTATATTTATCTATCTTGCAAAGTTACTTTCTCTCCATTGATTAGCAGGTAGCTCACATCATTCACCGGAATGGTCTTAGGGGATATCCACTTAATGAGATCCTGATCCAGCTGGAGGAAAGCGGATGCGCCAGACAACTTTGTACCATCCTTCAGGTGTACTTCAATACTCAAGTCCTCCATCCGAATCTTGCTCAGTGCCTCCCCTGTAAGTGTTACGCCAACTACGGAAAGGGTTACATTTGCCTGTGAGGCTCCATTTGCATCAAGCTGAACGTTGCCTGTTTTACTCAAACCATTTTGACTCAAGTTAAAGGTCGTTTTCCAATTTCCCTGCACAACTTCACTTATGCTCGTAAAGCTGCCTTGAAGTCTCAGCTTATCTAATTCGTCAACAGCAGACAGATCATACACATACTCAATGTAGTCCCCACCAAACCTAACCTGACCTTTCATATAGTGTCCATAGCTAACGGAATATTCAGGTATATCGAGCTTTTGACCTTGCTCATCCGTGAAGTAGAAATATCCATGATTATACTCGCCTATCTCATTATCTGGATTGATCTGAATGTGTAACTTTCCCTCCACAAAACCTATATTGGAAATATGCACCCAATCAATACCCTCAACAGGGATATTCGTTACATCTTGATGCAGTACCGGAATTGGATCATTTTCCAATTGAAAATCGGTTTTACCTCCCAAGCCACTTATACGATCTTGATCCACGATATCATAGTTATTGTTTTGCTTTTCTTGTAACAACTGCTCCCAGTCCACTTGTACGTTGTAACCATCTTGTCGAGATGCACCCGACATCAGCGTATTGATCTGAACGGTAATCCGATTTTTGCTGACTTTTCCTTGAATGAGGAATCGGACAATAGCCGTTTGATTCGCATCATCATAATGAATAATCTGAGCGTTGTTTGCATTACCTCCGGTTACCCTGTAATCATATACATCCAATGTATCGTCAATGCGATGCCCAGTCAGATCCGATAATGAAACATAGATTTCCGTTGTATCTCCGTCCCTGACAGCACCTATAACCTCCATGCGAATACCTTGATCTTCACTCACCTGGTGAACAGGCTGAAGAATGCCAATCCGATCTGCACCTAGAAAATGAAGAATAGAAGGCAGGTCAATGATGCCCACCGATGCAGCTGCACCTGTAACAAGACATAACGATAACGCAGCGGTTACAGGAATATAGATGGCTTTGCGATACTTTTTTCTTTTATTCATGGACTTCTTTGTCTGTGCGGATGGATCGGATGGATATAATACAGGTGGATAAAATGATGTATCTGATCTCGTAACGGTTGGTGGTTCATTCATCGCCAATTTATCATAGAACAACTTTTTAATATTAAAGAGTTTCTGCTCAGTGAATTCTTTTTCGGATTTTCGCATTGGATCGCCTCCTTTATTTCCTGTTCATCCACCATGTCCTCAATCGTTGCCTGGAGCGATAAAGCTTGTTATGGACTTGCCTAACGTGTAGGGACAATGCTTCCGATATCTCATGGGGTCTCTGTCCTTCGTAAAACCGACGTTTCATAATCTCCCGTTCCGGTTCTGGAAAAGATTCAATCATTTGATTAAGTTCCGTATATGTCTCTTTACTGACCATCTGAACCAACAAATCATCCGTTTGCACCGAATGAATCTCCTCTTCATATGTAAGCTCAGTTCTTCGATTGAGTTTCCGGTAGCGATCAATCGCTTTATGTTTTGTGATTGTTGCAAGGTAATTTTTCAGGCTACTTCGCCCAGATTGGAATGCATCCGGATTCTGCCAAAAAGCAAAAAATGTATCTGCTACGCATTCTTCAATCTCTTCTGTCGATGCATGATGTAGGATGGAATGAGCAATCTTCCATAACAAACCTGCGTAGTGGTTCATCACCCATTCCATGGCCTCAGGATCACGATTCGCTACTGCCTTCCGTATTTGTTCTTCTTCCACGATTATATATCCCTCCCTTCCATGCTCATATGATCACGAGTGCTCGTGTTAATCCGTGCTTTCCACCTATATTCGTTTGGCAGATGACTTTTACTTACTTCACGATAAAAAAAGATTTGCAGTGGCCTTGTAGCCTTCTGCAAATCTTCTTATATTCTATAATACATCTTATTTATTACATCATATCGCTTCATGTGCCTTCGCTTGGAATACTAACCAATATTACGCCTCTTCTTGCACACTCAATTGCACATATTGGGTGAGACGACAATACTGAAATAACAGCAACTCTTCATTACCTTGTCCAAGAGCCACGCTACGCCCTTCCTTGATGAGTTGATTCAACAACTCATGCAAGAAAGTCATCTGCAACCGCGAGGATTCCGCTGCGAGCTGCTCAAGTACCTCAATATCCCGAATCGTAAACTGAGATAACCCACGTAGGAGCAACTCTTCCGACCAGCCGTTAATTCTCTGCATAAACTGATTATATTCTTCCAAGTCTGCCCATCCTCCCATTACCGATATCCAGTTTCAGACTGAGCACCGTTTGACCCTTCAGGAAGCTGATTGGGCTAATCCGTTTTGGTTCCACACGCACAAAGGCATAGAAGTGTTCAAGTGATTGAGCACCATATCCTGACTCCAGTCTTTGGATCATCGTTTGCCAATCAGTTGAATACGGGAGAGTAAGTGCCAAACGTTCTCCTTCGGCACTCTCAACCGTCAGGACAAGATCCTGCGTTTGTTTGACAAAGTTATGGTCCACAATTCGAGCAACTTTGATCACAGCCAATCGTTCTTTGGGAGCAGCAAACAAGTCGAATGTTCGCGATTCCTCTTGAAGTACAGACGTTACGTCTTGCATGGTTTTGCCCAGATTCAAAATTTCCACACCCGTTCGTGGCAAAATCGCAAGCTTAGCACCTTCGCCGGAGGATATCCGGCGTTCTTCATTCACTTTAACGGAATGGAATTGAACTTCTTCACCGACGAACTGGCGAAAGGTCAGATTAGGCAGCCATGGTGTGAATGCACCATAATGCTCTGTATATGAGAACTGCTGATCATCATAATATACAGCACGTACATCGCTATAGGTGTAAATTTCCTCATCATCGAAACAATAGAAATAATAGGTGATTCCACGGAAACCGGATCGTGTCTCCCACGCATCAGCTCCCAGTCCATACAGGTGAAGTGAAGGAACCGTAAAGTATTTACTTCGAAAACTGCCAATGAGCTGACTCTGCTGAATGACAGACACCTTTTCTTCTTCAAGAACCTGGAGTGCAAGATATAGCTTGCTCACCCGATCCAACATGGATTGCATGGAAAAACGTATATGTCTGTTGAAAAACAACTGTAGTTCTCCTTGAATCCCTCGCAAACTGCGTTCTATGTCAGGCAGGTTGCCACTATGAGCAGCGATTGCCAAAGTCTCCAGTTGTGCCATATAGGACTGAGGAAGGCGGGCCAGTCCCGTCTTCAACAATCCTGCCAGCATAACCCGACATTCCTGTACTGTCTGAAGAGAGAACTTGGCTTCGTACACCCGCCCACTTAATTCATCCGTGTCATGCAGGCCTCTTAGTACCCGATATCGTAGCAAAGCTTCAAGCTTGGCCATTTTCCCAGCTGTCTGCGGTACCTTACATAGTGCTTTTGCAAGGCTCGCTTCCTCGGTAAAAGACACCTCGATATTCTGGGTGGTCAGATGAACCGTAAGAAGTGAGTCTTCAATGATCTTAATTTCCTCTGGGTATCTCAGTCGGAAAACAACTTCCTCAATCATGGAAGAACTATACGATTTAATTAACACGGTAAGGTCAGACTCCGTCATCCAGCGGAAGCGAGACTCGATCTCACGTGATACCATATGCGGAATTTCGCTTAGATCGTCCACATTTGATACTAAGTTTGATACTGATTCTTTCACTGATACGTCTTTAGATACGTCCAACGGATCATTATCCGATATCCCTGAGTACTTATCCAGCGCATGCTTCTCATCTGCATTCATTGAATCCTCTGCCGTATATTCCCGTTGATCATACAGAATTGCAATCAGCACATGTTTGCAGATATGATCGGCCGGGCATGAGCATTCCCAATGATCCAGCGTATTTTCAAGCGTACATTGTGTCCCGTCACTGAGCTGACAACTCACAGATGATGCATTCCATGTGTACGTTACACTTACACCATTGTCCAACTCTTTCAAAGACCTTTTGTACAACCCCTTGTTGGCATACCGAATCAAATAATCCTCCGTACACAGCTTCGAAAAAATCCGGAATTTTTCCTTGAATCCATTCACGTCATCAACGCCCCGTTGCTCTCAGAATGTCGTAGATCGTTTCACTGAACACGCGACCTGGAACGTTGCCTAGAGCAATGGGTTTGTTGTCACCATAATAATAATATTGCTTGTTATTCGGTTTGAAGAAATGAAGGGATTCCAGGGTAATGTCATCCAATCCCTCGTAATACGTGATGCTCGTACCGCTGAATTGCAATTCTGCAACAAGATCTCCGTACTCTTTATAAAATTCATGATACCAGCCGCCGTCCTGTGCCGGTCCTTTGATCCAACCGTATTTCTCCAGTGCTTTGGGGAAAGCCGTTGGTGAAAAATCAGACTCGGGCAGATGATCGTATTCATTCTTCGTTTTATCCTCATCTTCTGGCTGGTGAATCTCACGATTCAATTGCTCGAATGGCTGCTTGATCTCGTAATCCTCCAACTGCGTTGTCCAACCTTCAAGCGTTGCCTGATCCAGTTCCAACGGGTGTATAAGTCCCACTTGCGCATCCGAAGGCAGATCGACCTCATCTTCATCCACAGAATTGAAGGTGCCGTCCTCCATATAACGGAAGGTGCTAATCAGAGCGCCATCCTCATACGTTCCCCAGATCAGACCAACAGCAAATTTCTGCATGATTACATTTTGTACAAACAATGCTTTCCACTCATCGGCAGACCACAGACGTTGCTTGGACAATGACTCTTCCAGACGCTGCGCCTGAATGTTAACCATGGATTTGAGATCTTTTTTCAGCTGTGTGAAACGTGACTTGGACTGCGCTGCCAATTCAGGATCATCTTTCTGTGCAGGAGCAGGCAGACTCTTCACGGATTTGCCCGTTTCTTCATTTAAGACAACGACTTGTAAGTCTCCATTGACCTTAACCAGGAAGGAACGCTCTCCGTAACTCAGCTGCATAGTTCCTTTTTCATCAAAACCAAGTGTGGTGACCAGCCGATCTTCGAGTTGTTCCGAGGTAAGTCCCAAATTATCGGCTGCAAGTTGCAACGCTTCTTCTGCTGCACCTTTCACCTGACGGTTCTTCACGCCACGTTTGATCTTGTCAATCGCCATAAGAGCAGATGGATCTTTCAGATAAGCGAGCACTTTCACAGCATCTGCTGCAATCGCGCCGCGGCTGTTTTCTGTCCATTCCTTAATTTGCGGAGCTAAAATATTTACAATCTGAATATCGCCAAAGAGTGCTGATATATACATCACCCATTTCTCTTTTGCAGGAGCACCTTCCTGAATCCAGACCTGAAGCAGTTCACTTGCAAAACGAGCGAGCGATGCCTCACTTACGTAATCCCGTAATTCATTCAACCGTTCATTAGGACCGGATGTATGATCCAATGATTGGACCAAAGCATACTGTTTAATCCGGTCATCTAAAGGCTGATTGTCTTCAATACGTATCAGTGAAGGGAGATCTTTCAAGGACAACCAGCTCAGTCTCGACAACTTTTTGGCATCCGCCTGATCAGCGAGTGCAGCATGGGCATACTCTGGACTTAGATCTGCGGTATCCAGCAGAATTTGGATCAAGCTCTTCCAATCGTCGGACTTCTCTTTCTTCAAAAGCTCACCGTACAGTTCCTTGCTGTTTTCCAGACTGCGGATTGCGGTCAGAGCCATCTCTTTGATCGCCACTTTTTTCTCCGAGAGGTATACGAGCGTATACAAGTCCTGATCAGGAATTCGGTTGAATTCCGCTAACGCTACGCCATTGGCCTTTTTGGAAGAATCCTGCAATCCGGCACGAATCGCTTCGGCCAATATTTTCTTCGATAACTCATCACGCTGTTCAAAGGTAATCTCCAGAATTAAAATGCGCGTATCTGTTGGCAGTTGCTTGTACTGTGTCAGTGCATAGTCCAGATTCTGCTGAATGATTCGGCGGTATTCGTCATGCGGCATGGATTTGTATCTGTAGTCGGTCATGCCATTAAGTGAGATCAGGCTGGTTAGCAATTTCTCACGTTGCACCTCAGGATCTTGCCCATAACGTTGAAGCAGCTGCTCTCCACTAAACGCGTATGAATTGTACATGTCCGAGATAATATCCAGTGTCCAATCGGGATGAGTGGTCAGGATTGCGAACCTGCGCATCGCCTCCGAATCCAAGGGCAAAAAACTAATACTAATGAGGTTGTGAACACGCTTCTTATCCCGATTCAGTTGATTAAACAACCCGCGACTATTCGGGTCCTCCCAATATTCCTCCAGGGTGTTTTCCCCACTTAAGTATCTTGCAATCGCAAGTCCTTGACGTCCCCCGTCCAAAGGATGCCGAAGAGCGTTAAATACCGCTTGCTCCAGTGACCCCTCCGCATTAGGCAATGTCAATCCTTGATCCTCCATGAATTTCTGAATGCAGAGTTTGAGGAATGGCGGTTTCATAATCTCGTATGCTCGAATCGCTTGTTCAGGACGATTCGCGATCGCGGATTGTAACATGTTCCAGGATACCGTGTACGAACTAAGCTCGTCCCGCAACATTTCAACCAACTGATAAGGCTCATCCAGAGACACAAGTCCGGCAAGCAGATCATTTGGACTCTTTGCCCTAGGGTCCATACTCAGCAAGTAACGGCGAACTTCAAGTGGATAAATCTCATGTAATTGATGTATTGAGTGAAGCAAAACATGCCCAATCTCACTATTTGTATCAAGGAACCGTTGTTTACCTCCACTAATGTTAATCAGGAACAACAAGGCACCACTCACAAGTACCATAGTTTGATGGAATACGGTGTTTGAACATTGCTCTTTTGAAGAGAAAGACGTATTGGGATACAGCTCAGCTATGAGCCGACTGCGCTTTTCTTTGAGGAATTCATCCTTCAATTCTTGGGATGATCCGTTATGTTTTCCTTGAATATTACTTACCACTACAGGTTCAATCAACGTATGTAGCTCGTCCCGCAACTTATCTGGATCATTAGCCATCACATGTTGAAACAACACGGGTAACGATTGAGCAGAAGATTGAACCTCTGCAAGATGAGAAGCCGTGTCACTGAGTCTTGAATATAGTTGTAGCAGCATTAACGCATTGATTACATCTCGATAATCCCCCTGGGTGTCAGCCTTTTTGGAATCAAAAAGCCACTGGGCACGCTTTAATTTGCTCTTTAATTCAGCCGAAATTTCGTTCTCGCCCGCAAACTGTTTGATCTTCTCCAACCGGGCCAACAACCCACCCATGCGATCAGCGCTTTTGCTCTTCCCGCTCAATCCGTAGGCTTCTGAATCATTTCCCATACAGACAGTAAAAGCATCCGTTCTCCATGAACTTCTTTTGGAATAATTGGATTCCAGATATATCACAATAGCCCCGGCCCGGTAAAAGATATCTCCATCGTCTTTTTTAGCAAGCTTCATGAGCAGATCAATCGTTTGATACACATAATGACTCGAATTTCCCATCATATCCGGGAACTTGTCTGTCGTTCCCAAGACATAATCAATAATTTCGGAGCTTCGATCTGTTTTTAATGAGTACTCGTTTGAACAGGTTACTGCGAATTTCTCCACCAAAGTTTCAACTGCGCGGTCTGCGGTAAGCATTACACATTCCTCCTTGAATTTAAGTGATGATCTCGCCAATCCAATCCGCGAGTTCGTTAGGCGTAATTGCTGCTACATGTGCCCCCATATTGGTTAATGTCTGTGCTGCATGTTTGTTATAGACTGAATCCCCGTTAAAATCGAGCGCGGTGAGAATCAGTAATTTGCATCCTGCATCGATGATATCTTTACAGGCTTTGTACATTTGCGCGATCGGGTACCCTTCCTCCAGATCACTGACCAGAATAAAGATGGTTTTGCCTGGATTATCGATTAACGTCTCGCCATATCGCAACGCTTTGGTAATATGTGTCCCCCCACCGAGCTGTACATTCATGAGCACGTCTACGGGGTCTTCCAGTCTGTCGCTCAGATCAACAACCTGCGTATCAAATATGAATAATTTCGTGCGCAACGCATTCAAGCGATAGAAGATGCTGGCCATCACCGAACTGTAGATGACTGAATCCAGCATACTGCCACTCTCGTCCACACCAATGATGATGTTCCACTTGTTATGGGGCTGTATATTCCCGTCGAAATACAGACGATCAATCACAAACCTGCGCTTGTTTTTATCGTAATTCTTCAAATTCTTGGTGATGGTTCGCTTGAAATTCAGATTGCGCAAGGATCGAACTGAACTCGAGGTATAGCGACTGCGCTTGCCCATGATACTCGCTCGAGTCTGAGATTCCAGCTTGCTGCGTAGCTCTTCAACCACGGTTCGCACGATATCCTTGGCGCTCTTTAACACCTCACCTTTCATCCGTCCTTTGAACTGCATAATGTTCTTGAGCAGATTCATGTTGGGTTCAAGGGATTCAAGCAGCTTTTTGTCCGTTAACAATTCTGTCAGCCCATAACGATCAAGCGCCTGTTTTTCCAATATTTCTACCGTTGGTTTGGGGAATAGATCCCTTACTTTGTGCAGCCATTTTGGTACAGTCAGATTAGACGCACCGCGTCCTCCCTCTTTTCGGTAACCTTGTTCTTCACCGTATTCACGGTTATACAGATAACCCAGAATCTCATCGATTTCCGTATATTGAAATTCAGCCGAAGTGTATTGGTCTGTATTACACAACCCTTCTTCCGCCGATTCACCGAGAATCAGACGCCATCGATTTAAGGCTTCAGCAGAATGTTGATCCCCTCGGTTGCTTCCATCCGGATTGGAACTTTCATTGATTTCTCCGGTTCCTTCCGTTGTCCGATTCGCTTCATTCATATTAGCTTCCATGCGGCAAACTCCTTTCGAAGCGCTTCATCCCACGTCTTGGACTGAATCAGCATCTGCTCATCAACCGCAGGCCTCAACATCTCCTCTGGCTCAACCTGATGCAGACTCGCCACCCGCTCCGCAATCAAGCCCGTTTCCATTGGTGTAAAGTAGGTGAATGCCAACCGCAATTCCGGTACCATACTGATGAAGTCGTCGTATGACAGCTGTTCAATCAGATAATTCAACTCAGACAAGAGCTGATCTTCATATAAAAAAGCGTCACGTGCTACAGTGAATACTCCCTGTAAAAAAAGTGCCGTTTGACGGGTCTGATCCGGTGTACCATGGATATACCCGCGAGCACGA
This sequence comes from Paenibacillus xylanexedens, assembly GCF_001908275.1. NCBI lineage: Bacteria > Bacillati > Bacillota > Bacilli > Caryophanales > Paenibacillaceae > Paenibacillus > Paenibacillus xylanexedens. The sequence goes on from NZ_CP018620.1 coordinate 4,661,128, forward strand.
TCAACAATCTCATCCCTAGGCCTGTCACCGAGCCCTGAGGAAATAGCCACACACACACCCTCCAGCTGAGCCGGAAGCTGGTGATCAGACAGAAGCTCATTCAGGTGAATTCGGAATGTCTCATCCTGAAAATACCCCTCTGATGACTCCGCGAGCATAGCTAGCAGCTTCAATCCCTGAATAATGGCTTCATGTTCATCCGGATTAGCTCTGGAGAGCTGTAACAACTTGTCTACGGCATTCCTGTAAGCCTCGGATACCAGCTCAGGGAGTTGTTGCTCGTCAGATAGTCCCAGCAACCTGCGGTGTTGATGAATTCGGTTCAAGACATGCAGGCTGTTACATAAGGATAGGAAATTCCCGTCGGTTCTCAGCGCCGAGCGGACCTGTTCATAGAGTTTCATCGCTGTGTCCTGAAGCCCCATGAGTAACGCTTGAAGCATGAGTCGGGCAAGTTCACCGCTATGATGATCCGGTATTTCTTGCATCTGTTCTTCCATTTTGCGTGTAGCCGCCCCGGCAAGTGTTCCACCATAGAGAGAGTTCTCTATCAATCTGGCTTCAATGCGGGATGAGTACATATAAACCCAGGTTTCGCGAACAAGATTCATATCACGCTCTGCGATCCAGTCCGGCCCCGATTGCCGTTTCGCAAATTCCGGAACCAGATAGGTGATGCATTGAATCAATTGGCTTATCTGACGATGCTCCGGTTTCGCATACAGATCCAGCACTTTTTTGTGTTGACCTGTTGTGCGAATCTGCAGTTTGTACTCTGTACAACGCGCCTTGAAGTCTTCCACGATGGGAATACTGAATGAATTGGGAGCCACGCTTCCAATGACGTCTCCTGTCAATAACTGCTGCAGCTCTTGCAGAGGTTTATCGGTCGCCAAGGTAAGCTCCCCTTTCACAAAGGAAGAGAGTGCTGCATCCATTAACTCATAGACGCCGCCTTCCCTTTTACCACGAAGCCCGGCAAGACCTTGAATCATGCTGTACGCCTCAATCGCATCACTCGTTGATACATGCTCGTGTCCATCCCTTAATTGGCGCATCAGCCGAGATAACAAGTCCAGAGCCGTTAGATTATACGGTGTACTCTTTTTGCGAAGCAGCTGGTTCCAGATCTGATCGTAATAATTTACATAAGGCATGCCGCTCGCATATCCATTGAGCCGATCCGCTTCAGCAAAGGTATAGACCATCGGGTACATTTGTTGGTGAACCGTATCTGGATTAACCGCACTTTGCTGAGACATTCCTGTTTTACCTTGTCCATCCAAACGTTGGTCTGTATGCCGTTTATCCATTTCTGGCTGTTCCAATTTGGATTCATGTTTCTCTGACATCAACAGTCCATACGTATGAAATCCACCTGTAATGACAAGCACACGGTCATGCTCCTGCACCGCTTGTTGAATACATTGTCTCATATGTGCTTCTCTTGCCAGATCACCTGAAGACTGTAATCGTTCCGTGGAATAACACATTCGGGATAAGGTACAATACGTGAATACATCCTGCACGAATGCCTGAGTGGATTTTTCCAGTCCGCCAATCTCAAACACCTTTTCCCACAATTCATCAAAACTGCGGCAGTTTGTTTTTTGGCATAATCGGTTAATGAAATCAGACCCCGCAAGCAAGGTTTCGTCCTGAATGGAGATTTCCTTTTGTTCTGTCTGGCCGGATTTGGATGCACGAGTGGAGAAGTGTTGATAGTCCAGGTCAATAAACTTCGCCGGAATATCCAGCCGTTTTGCTTCTTTCAAAGCTACATATTCAGGCGAATAACGAAGCATCGGATAATAGCAAGCTTCTCTCTCCAATTCACTCTCATAGGTATAGTACAGACTGACAGGAGGTATCGTTGCCTCATCACTCAGCACCGAAATTAATGGATTACCGCTCTCCGGTCCTTCGATCAGAATAATATCCGGTTTGTAGTCCCCGATTAATCGTAACAAGTGATATGAACATGCAGGGCTATGGTGTCGTATTGGATAATAAACCGTATGATTACTCAGGTTATATACCTGGGACTCGAACAAGGATTGTAACTGCTCAACATCAGGGTCCAGAACTGCTGTTAACCGATCCATTTTCTCTCCTCATAATAGTCCTTCCACATTCCCTCTTCTCTGGAACGCTCTTTTACGACCTTGGAGAAGTAGGTTTTGAGAATGGATAGATCCTTGTCGTTTTCCTTCGCAATGGTGCCCAGCATGTTCTGCACCAACCGATCCAGTGCAATAGCTTTATCTTCGTAATAATAGGAAGTCATCGCACTCTGGACATAGACAGACACTGCTTCCGCCGTACTCATGGATGCTTGAGGGGTATCGAGCTTGTATCCTTCCCGTGTCATGCCGGTGCGCAGTTCCATAAATGTTGTAGCCAGCAATTCAACCACATCAGGGTTAATGTCAATATCAATTCCACTATGTAATAACAGGCTTCGTGCCTGGGATTCAATAATTTTGGCTTCCATCTTCACGTTATGAATGGGCTTGATTGTTTCAAAATTGAAGCGACGTTTCAATGCACCACTCATTTCGTTAACACCTTTATCCCGAATATTGGCTGTAGCAATGACGTTAAATCCTGGTTGGGCAAACAGTACACCACCGTCCAGTTCAGGAATGCTCATAACCTTGTCACTGAGAATACTGATCAGACTATCCTGCGCTTCAGCCGGACAACGTGTAATCTCTTCAAAACGGGTAAGAATACCTTTCTTCATGCCGTTATATAACGGTGATGGCACAAGTGCCGCTTCCGAAGGGCCTTTATCAAGCAGCATGGCGTAATTCCAGGAATACTTGATCATATCCTCTGTTGTGCCTGCTGTACCTTGAATCGTGTTTAGACTGGTACCGGAGATCGCTGCGGTCAGCAGTTCGCTAAGCATGGTCTTGGCTGTCCCGGGTTCTCCCACGAGCATTAATCCTCGATTGCCTGCCAGAGTAACCACTGCACGTTCAATTAACACGTCATTGCCATAGAATTTGCGGGTAATCGTGATCTCTTCTCCATTTAAAAGCGCAGGCTTATCCCTGCCAATAATAAAATCTCGCACATAGGCGGGAGATAACAGCCAGTTCGGGGGACGTTTCCCCTGATCTTCCTCTCGCAGCGCACGTAATTCAACCTCGTATAATGTCTCGGCGGGTGGTTTAAGCATCTCCATCGTCAAGGTGTCTCCTCTCACGTAAACAGATCGTATGTTCTTATTCCTATCATTTTATCACAGCACTCCAGCAACTACCCGGTAAAACGATAAAAATGGTTGAAACGTCCTTCTTATCAGCACTTCTTCTAAGTCCATGGACATAGCCTCTAGCGCAAATATGAAGGTGAAATATCCTTACAGCCGTGCCAACACACTGGTTTCGGATCAGAATCAGCATGCTTATTACCCATTTAAAAGCATTGTAGGCCATATGACCTTAGGAATCATTACACTTTCGATCATGTCTTTCAACCAAATGATGCCGATTATTACAAAGAAGACACAGGCCATCAGCAGCCTGTGTCTTCTTATATGTTCAAATTTCACCCAATATCTATGAATTTTGATCGAAACAACCAATCTCTCATAAGTTCCTACTTACATTCTACGCCCACACGAAGCCGAATACAGCTCGTACCAATCATATCGGGTTAGCACAATATTCGTTGCATCACGGCAGGCCAGAATCCGCTCTGGTCGAATTGAACCAATGACAGGTTGTATCCCTGCTGGATGCTTCATTAACCAAGCCAATACAATGGATTCCGGTGTAACTCCACGCTCCTTAGCCATTCGATCAACTAATTGAGCCGTATGCTCAATTTCAGGACGTTGTCCCTCAACTACCCTGCCAGTAAATCGCCCCTGAGCAAGGGGACCCCAAGCTTGCAGTTGAATATGCTCTGCCTGACAATATTCCATCGTGCCATAGGGAAACACGTTGTCTCTGGCTTGAGGACGATTTACCGTCACACCAGCCTCTACGAATCCGATTTTGTCCAGACTCATCTCCAGCTGGTTCACAATCAGAGGTACTTTACTATGAAGCTGAAGAAGACGAATCTGTTCAGAACCCATGTTGGACACACCAAAATGGCGCACTTTACCGGAATGATGCAGCTCAGCCAGTGCTTCTCCAATCTCTTGCGGATGGGCAAGTGGGTCAGGACGATGTAACAGCAAAATATCCAGATATCCGATTCCGAGCCGTTCCAGGATACCGTCCACACTCGCCAGGATATGTGCACCTGAGGTGTCATAACGCTGTGGCCCTTCATCATCACCCACAAGACGTATACCACACTTCGACTGTATAATGATCTGTTCACGCAAACCGGGAGTTTCGGATAAAACTCGTCCCAAGACATGCTCTGCCTTACCACGTGTGTAAATATCCGCCAGGTCAAAGTGATTAATGCCGATTTCAATAGCTGCTTCTACCGCTCGATGACCTTCTACGACAAGATCTGAAGTAATGGGGAACCCATCCCATTCACCCCCAAACCGCATACAGCCAAGAACCATTCGACTTGCCGGAATCTGGTGATGATGCAAAGGAAGTTGTGCGTAAGACATGTCAGCGTTCACCTCATTTTCATTTTTACCAAGCATAATAACCGATTCTCTCTACCATGTCTTCTTCCATCTTCCTCTATTTTCCTGCTCTATCATCCATATGAAGAAAAAACAAGGTTTCAAAAGCTTGTGTATTGAATATATAGAGGGTGCAGGTATTATGCAGGAATATGAGAGGAGATTTTGCATTTGAATCCGAATGAATCCAACGAGTCCTCAAAGCCAGCGTTTTTCACGAAAGAATTCACGCATAACCCTTACCCGGTATATGAAATGTTAAGAAAAGAGGAGCCTGTTTTCAGACTCATGTTTCCTCACGGGGAATTCGGCTGGATTATTACGCGATACGAGGATGCAGTCCAGATCCTGAAAGATCCTCGCTTCAGCAAAGATATGGTCCGACGTTACGGCGCTGATAATCAAAGCATCTTCTCCAATAATATGTTGTTCTCCGATCCGCCGGATCATAAACGTCTTCGGGGACTTGTACAGAAAGCATTCACACCCAAACTGGTCGCAGACATGCGGAGCCATATTCAGGACATTGCTGATGAACTGCTGGACAACCTCCCGTCACAGGAAAAAATGAATCTGATCGATGACTTTGCCTTCCCACTGCCCATCATTGTCATTAGTGAAATTCTGGGAGTCCCTCTTGAGGATCGTGACAAATTCCGCATCTGGTCCAATACGATAATTGATGCTTCCATAGCCAAGAGCGCCGAGCTGTTTGAGCAGCATGCCAGGGAGTTTACGGATTACCTGACGGCCTGGTTTGCGAAAGTCCGCCAAGATCCCGGCACTGATCTGATCAGCCAGCTCGTCATTGCGGAAGAATCCGGGCAGCAGTTAACTGAACGAGAACTGCTTGGCGTTGTCTCCTTATTAATTATTGCCGGTCATGAAACAACCGTGAATCTGATTGGAAATGGGATTCTCGCCCTGCTGGAGCATCCGGAGCAACGCGAACTGCTCATCAACCAGCCCGAGCTTATTCACAATGCCATTGAAGAGATGCTTCGCTATAACGGACCGGTGGAGTTCAGCACATCCCGCTGGGCTCTGGAAGATATTGAATTCCGTGGAGAACGTATCGCTCAAGGTGATCTTGTCATTGTTGCGCTTGATTCCGCCAACCGGGACGAACAGCAGTTTAAGGATGCTGATATTTTCGATATCACACGCGAGAAGAGTTCGCATCTGGCTTTTGGCAAAGGCATTCATCTCTGCTTGGGAGCACCGCTTGCTCGTCTGGAAGGTGAGATTGCAATCAGTACACTTCTGAATCGTTTTCCTAATATACAGCTTCAGGCAGATGTGAATGAACTGGAATGGAGACCTGGTATGAATATTCGTGGTGTCAAGGAAATCCCGGTTCAACTAAAATAATGGCTAAATATGAATAAATGAAAGTGAGGCACATGACATCATGGAAATGAACACCTTGGTATGGATCGTTTTGCTGCTTCTGATCTTTGTGTTACTGGTCAGAGTCACCAGCCTGCAACGCCAATTGAATGAATTGAAAAGAGATGTGGAGCGTCTGGAGAACGGTTCAATCTCAGGCACACGCTCCGACTTCAATTACACCTTGTCGCCTAAGGAAGCAGCATCCCCTTCGCATACAAGCCAACCAGCCCAAACGGATCTGGATCAGGAACTGCTTACACTTATACAACAAGGGAAAAAAATTATGGCGATCAAACGACTGCGTGAAGCCCGAGGTCTTTCGTTGAAGGAAGCCAAAGACTATGTTGATTCTCTGGATTCGTGAAGTTTAAAACAAACCAAAAAGAGAGGCACTGTATGCATACAGTGGCCTCTCTTCAAACATTTTAACGGTTATTCTATTACCGATAAACTGAACTATTATTGGGCTGTAACTGCACCATCGATCGGATATACTGCACCATTAATATACGGCGCTTCATCTCCAAGCAGGAAGGAAACGAGGTTTGCGATCTCTTCCGGTCTGCCCAGACGTCCGGACGGAATGCTATCAACGGTTGCTTTGAACACTTCAGGGTTGTCTTTACCGAACTGAACAACCATAGGTGTCTCAATTGTACCTGGGGCAATCGCATTTACACGAATGTTGTCCTTGCCATATTCAATTGCAGCTGTACGCGTCAAGCCCACCACGCCATGTTTGGTTGCTGCGTATGGTGCAACTGCAGGTACACCAACAATACCGGCTGTGGAGGCCGTGTTCAGAATGGAACCCCCACCTGTTTTGAGCATTTCTGTAATCACATACTTCAACCCGTAGAATACACTTCTCAAGTTAATATCAATAATCTGGTCAAACTGTTCAATCGTATGTTCAATCAGCTTAATACCAGGACCTGCAATACCTGCATTATTAAAGAACATGTCGATTCGTCCGAACTCTTCGACTGTTTTTTTCACATAATTCTCAACTTCAGGTGCTTTACTTACATCTGCTTGTACAAAAATAGCTTTACTTCCCAGCTTCTCAATCTGCTTAACCGTCTCAAGACCTGTCTCTTCGACAAGATCCACAACGACAATGGATGCACCCTTCTCAGCCAGCTTCAATGCTGCTGCTTGGCCCAATCCACTTCCTGCTCCAGTAATGATGGCTACTTTTCCTGCGTGACTCATGTTGATCTCCTCCATGTGTGTGTGTCATCTTGTGATTGGATCGATGAATACGATATGAAACGTACTTACATGCGATGATGCAATATGTAGGTCAAAAATGGCATAAAACCTTCCTGACTTTACCTATTCTAATAGACTTTCGACATAAAAACAAATCATATAATATGTATTCATACTATATCACCTGTCACATTTTCAGCATTTTAATTGAAGGAGCACACAACTATTACGTCTTGTTGCATGCTCCTCTATTACATATACAATACTTTTTAAGTCAGTATCTCTACAACTTCAAACGGTGCATATCCGCTTATCAAAACACTTTAACGCAGCAAATTTGTTTTTGCCAATTCAATTATTTCGTCCCCGCGTCCGTTGAGCACGGCTTTCATCATCCACAGGGTAAATCCTTCCGCCTGTTTGATATCAATCTTCGGAGGTAAGGACAATTCCTGACGATTCACCACCACGTCAATCAGCACAGGACCATCATGCTGAAGGGCACGCTGCACAGCTCCTTCGAGTTCATCCGGATCCTCAACCCGAATACCTTCCATGCCCATGGCTTGAGCAACCATCGCAAAGTTGGGATTGACAAGCTCTGTTCCCGATTCCAGGAATCCGGCAGCTTTCATCTCCAACTCAACAAAACCGAGTGCTCCATTATTAAACACCACAACTTTGATCGGCAGATTATGCTGTTTCAATGTCAACAGATCACCCATCAGCATCGTAATACCGCCATCACCCGACAACGAGATGACTTGTCTGCCCGGATCAGCGACCTGAGCGCCAATGGCCTGTGGCAAAGCGTTTGCCATCGTACCATGACTGAATGAACCGAGCAGCCTGCGATTACGAGACATCTCGATATAACGGGCCGCCCATACTGTCGGAGTTCCGACATCACACGTGAAGATGGCATTTTCAGCTGCGGCATCACTAATGACCTTGGTCAGGTACTGCGGATGAATGGGCTTTTTACCCGGTTTTCCAACGGCCAGATCGTCCAGATCTTTGCGTACTTTCACATAACGATCCACACTTTTACGCAGATGTTTGTCACTGTGTTCCTCTGTCAGATAAGGAAGCAAAGTTTCAATGGTCGCTTTTACATCCCCACATACGCCGTAATCCAGCTTCGTGCGCCGACCCAGATGGGAAGATTGAATGTCGACCTGAAGGACTTTGGCATCTTCGGGATAGAATTGACGATATGGGAAATCCGTTCCGAGCATTAATAATACATCACAGTCCATCATGGCATGATAACCGGATGAATACCCAATTAGACCCGTAAGACCCACGGAATAGGGGTTGTCATACTCCAAATATTCCTTGCCTCTTAGCGCAATAACCATCGGGGATTTCAAACGATCACAGAGCTGCATGAGGGGTTCCCGAGCGCCCGCGCAGCCTGCACCGCACAACAACGTGATTTTTTTGCCTTCATTCAGATATTCCGCCAGTTTCACGAGTTCTGGCTCAGAAGGATGTACCACGGGGTTGGTTGCGTGATACACATGCTCAGGCACAGGCAGATCCGCTGCTTCAAGTCCTGCTACATCCCCCGGCAATACAACGACGGACACACCTGACCGTGCGACCGCTGTCTGAATGGCCATCGTCAGAGAACGCGGCATCTGTTTGGCTGTTGTAATGACTTCACAATAATCGCTACATTCCTGGAACAGATACTCCGGATGGGTCGCCTGAAAATATTCACTGCCAATCTCGTCACTTGGGATATGTGCAGCGATGGCGAGTACAGGAACACGATTGCGGTGACAATCGTACAGACCATTGATCAGATGCATATTACCAGGACCACTACTACCTGCGCAGACAGCGATACTTCCACTGACCTGAGCGTCCGCCCCAGCAGCAAATGCAGCTACTTCTTCATGACGTACATGAATCCATTCAATCTTCCCAGAACGACGAATGGAGTCGAGTACCGCATTCAAGGAGTCTCCAACAATGCCATATATACGTTTGATGCCAGCGTTCAATAAGGATTCAACCAGAACGTCCGCTACTGTTTTTTTCATAATAGGTGAGTCTCCTTTAATTGCTCATTTTGATTATGTTTCCACTCGGTTAATATACCTATTCTTATACCCCAATCTTCTGAAACCCGAACCAACTCAATATGTATGTCTGGATATATGAAACAAAAAACTACCCCTTGAACCGTTATTTCATTGTTAGCAAAATGCCAAAAAATCCGCTTGTCGAATGACAAACGGATTACGGTTAAACTAGGTTTATTGTTATTTCATGTGAATTCCCTAATCCAAATCAGACATTAGATAGCAGGCATCACATTGCCACCACTTACCGGGATATAGGCACCTGTGATAAATGAGGACAGGTCCGAAGCGAGAAAAGCTACCGCATTGGCGATTTCCTGATCTTCACCCCTGCGCTTCAGCGGCACAGTACGTGTATATGCCTCATCATGTCCAGGCTCACTGGACCGATCACGTTCGCTAATTGTCCATCCAGGTGCAACCTGGTTTACGGTAATCTGATACTCACCAACCTCCTTGGCAAGCACGCGATATACACCATCCATTCCACGCTTACCAGCGGTGTAGGCTGATTGATGAGTGAAATTTTGCATCGCACATTCTGTATTGATACCAATGAAGCGACCGGCTCTGACGTTTTGCATATGCGGTATGAAAGCTTTGGCAAGATACACACTCTGCATGACACAGGATTCAAACTGGCTCAAGTAATCTTCAGGAGACTGTTCCAATACCGTTGTCCATTCATATTGAATGACCGCATTGGCAACAACGATATCCACTCCGCCGAGGACAGACTGAATCTCATCACGCATCCGAAATGCTGTATCCTGCTTTGTAATATCCCCCTGTACAATAACAGCCTGACGACCGAGTGCTTCAATCTCACCCTGAAGCTCCCGAGCCTTGGTATCATTATTTATGTAATGTAGAGCCAGATTGGCGCCACAGGCTGCCAACGTACGGGCGATGACTCTCCCCAGTTGTCCGGTTGCACCTGTAACAAGAGCCGTTTTTCCTGAGAGATCCAATTGCATAACAGCGAAAACCTCCTTGAATTCATTTGTTCGAAAACGATTTCGGAAATATGTTACTTTTGTTCATTAATTACGCGTTATCAGAGAGATATACAGCATTGTTCAATGCTGTATATGGTAGTTCAACTTTTTTCCTATATGTGGAGACTATTAATTATGATGTTGAATAAGATCAATTTCCTGGAAGCGACTGACTTCCTTTTCCCAACGCTCTTCTACATATTGACGGTGAACCGGGTGATTGTTGTATGCATCATACGCAACCTGATCCGCAAAGACCATCGAGAAACTGTAGTCAAACTCATTCTTCTCACTTACCTGTTTCAGAACCTGAAATTGCTCTACGCCAGGAATGACAGCCAGTGCATCTGAACTTTCCTTCAAAAAGGCTTCGGCCTCCGGTGTATCTTTACCCGCGTAAAGTGTAAACGTTACCATATGTGTGATGCTGCTCATCTCTATTTCCTCCTCCAATATGTTCGTACTCGTTTCCTAGTGTACATCCGAATGTGTTGTAAGCGCAATAATTGGTTGAATTAATTTTTATGAATTGATATTTCTATATAAATTGAACTAAGGAATATTTACACTGGTCACTTCGATGACAGAACAACCTTCCGATCGCTGTTACCCCCAGATTTTTGTTTTTGATTCTTTCTATAAAGGTTAAATCCGGGGATAAAGGCGAACGCTCCGCTTCTTCAGGTTCTTTCTGTCCTCTCCGTTTTGTGTAAATGTTTATCTCAATTTATATAGTTACAAATATTAATTTCAAGTAAAATTCACTAGCCTTTACCCTGAATATGTACACAAAAAAAACCTCAGGACAAATCCCGAGGTTTTTTTGTAATGTATGGACAAACTTATTTGGTGATGTTGTATTTACGGTTAAATTTATCAACACGGCCACCGATATCCACGTTTCTTTGTTTACCAGTGAAGAACGGGTGGGATGCGGAACTAGTGTCCACACGGATTACTGGGTAAGAGTTACCGTCTTCCCATTCCATAGTTTCGTTAGAGAACTTCGTGGAAGAACTCAGGAATTTGAAATCAGCACTTGCATCGTAAAAAATTACGAGTTGTGTCTTTGGATGGATGTCAACTTTTGGCATAATCTATTTACACTCCTTTAATATGGGTACTTCTTTAGAATCAAACTACATTTTATTATACTCTTTTTTTGGACAAAGTACCAGCAGGTTTTGAGGAATAGCTAAAAAAAATATGATATCTGTGATTTTGCACCTAATCAGGTGTCACGCCGTCCCTTTCTCCAGTACATTCAACATGTACTCCAAAGCCTCCAGTTCATCCCTGCCTCTTGTCTGTAATTTGACAACACTACCATATCGAATGGGTAGTAACGCCATTCCAAGCAGGCTTTTGACATCTACACGATGCTCATGCTCAAACTCCATATACGACAAAATAATATCCGAGGAAAAACGCGACGCTTGAGAAGATACCGACATCAGATCATCCCGATGAAAATCAGCGTGTATCATAAATTCATGTACTCTCACAACCTTCAGTTCCTTTCGCTAAGTACTTATTCACCAATATGGTGTGTATCCATTTATATATTAAAATCTTCATGAATTATACCATGTTATGGGAGCTTGACCCATACTTTTTTTGCAAAAAAAACAAAAAAAGAGTCCTATACCGCAGGACTCTTCCAGGTTGTTCTTACATACCATTCGGATATACCATGACCTTCAGACTGCCGCTTTTATTGTGTAATGCGCGCTCCATCGCTTGCTGTGTCTCTTCGAGTGAATAACGATCTGTAATCAGGGGCATCACGTCATGCTGGCCGGAGCTCAGGAACTCAATTCCTGCCGGATACGTATTGGCATAACGGAATATGCCATAGATATCAACTTCATTGTCTGCGATAAAGGGAACATTGAGTGCGATCTCGTCCTGTGCAGGCAGGCCCACAATCGCAAGTTTGCCTCCACGTCGAAGTGAATACAGAGCAGATTGTAGCGCCTTTGGATTCCCCGCTGTTTCCCATGCTGTATCCACACCAACACCATTTGTTAACTCGCGAATCACAGCCAGCGCATCTTCATTCCGCACATTAATGGTATGAGTGGCACCCATGCGGCGAGCTGCTTCCAGCCTAACTTCCTCCAGATCCGTTACAATGATCTTCTCTACACCGAAAGATTTGGCAGCAGCCACAGCCATGAGTCCAACGGGACCCATACCCATGATCGCCAGAGTTGTACCCGGAGCCAACTTGCTACGGCGTGCAGCATGAATACCCACAGAGAATGGCTCATTCATAGCTGCTTCCTCGTAAGACAGATGATCCGGGATCGGGAATACCATATCTTCACGTATCACCATGTATTGTACAAATGCTCCATCCACCGGAGGGGTCGCTAGAAATTGTACATCCGGACACAGGTTATAGCGACCTTCCTTGCATGCCGTGCAGCGTCCACAAGTCACCCCAGGCTCAATAGCAACCCGATCCCCTGTTTTCAGACGTGATACGTTCGAGCCAACAGCAGCAATGATCCCCGCACACTCATGACCCAGAATGATCGGTTTCTCCACCACAAATCTGCCAATGCGTCCATGTTCAAAATAATGCACATCCGAGCCACACACCCCGACTGCCATCACTTGGATTAACACCTCATCCGCTGCCGGTTGCGGGACGGGTTGTTCCTCAATAATAATGTGTCCTGGCTCTGTCATGATAGCAGCTTTCATGGTCTCGGGCAGTTGATGTTGTCCCATACGGTTCTCCTCCTCATGTATGTCCATGCTGTCTATTGTACATCAAAGAAAACAAGGTATCTTCTTTCTTCCTAATTACCAAGTTCATCTGCATCAGCAATTCCACTCAATAGATTGTTCGACCTTGTTCATCCGCAATGCCGCTTTTGCGATAGAAGTACGTATTGATCATGTCCCGCCATTCCTTGGCATGTTCGGCCTGGTTGTCCTGTAATGAAGCAACTTTGCTGAAAATGACCGGGTCGATTTTGCCCTCCAGCCCTCTCCATGTCTCGGCTAACGCCTCTGCCTGCACAACACCTTCAAAGTGTGTATCATAAATATGCTGAATGACCGTTTTACCCGAATGCAGAACATGGGTGTACGGCACGTGATGGAAAAATAAGATCAGCTCATCCGGACAGGTGTCTACGGACTCATAACGATCAGCATTCTCAGGGTGATACTGTGAGGTGTATCCTGTACCGCTGTTCACGGTTCGATCTACACCAATGCCATGACAATCGGCAAAGTGATACGTTCCCCATTTGGAATACTCGTATCCATCTACATTCGGCCCGTAATGATGTTCAGGATTAACCATCCACCCCACACCGAGAGGCGCAGTATAATTCTCATAGATATCTAGTGAAGTCAAAAGCATGCCCGTAACTTGCCGCACAACTTCGTCTTCATGTCCAAATGTGAGTCTCACCCACTCATCGGCAATCTCTTCCGCGGTAAGCTCTGGATTCCACGCAAGTCTTCCATATCCATATAGATTCGCCTGCGCGAGTGGATGTCCTGTCCAACAGGCATCTGCACCAATATTGGATACTGCGGCGAAGCCACTGTATGGTCGTTTATACAGAGAACCGTCCGCGATTCGCTTGATCTCTGAACCTTCGCCTTTAGCATATGTGTCAAAGTCCAAAACTTCTTTCCACTGGGGAACCAGATAACAGAGATGACGTTGTTGCCCGGTATACTCCTGTGTAATCTGAAATTCAATCACCTGATTTGTATCTTCCATGGCGCCGAACAGCGGGGATACCGCCTCTCTTACCTGAAAGTCCATCGGCCCGTTTTTGATCTGCAAAATAACATTTTCGGCAAAACGCCCGTCCAGCGGCGTAAAGTGGTCATAGGCTGCACGTGCACGGTCAGTGGAACGATCCCGCCAGTCCTGCTTGCAGTTATAGACAAAGCAACGCCAGATGACCAATCCACCGAATGGCCGAAGGGCTTCAGCCAGCATGTTCGCACCATCGGCATGATCACGGTTATACGTGAACGGTCCCGGACGATTCTCGGAGTCTGCCTTGATCAGGTAACCGCCAAAATCCGGAATCGCTGCGTACACCTTGGCCGTTTGAATGTTCCACCATTCCCGTACCTGCGCATCCAGCGGATCAGCCGTACGCAATCCACCAATCTCAATTGGACTCGCATAGTTGGCGCTCAGGAACAATCGAATGCCATACGCTCTGAATTCAGCGGCAACCTTCGCCACATCACTAAGATAACGTTCCGTCAGAAACAGACTCTCACGGCGGTGTACATTAACGTTATTGATCGATATGGCATTGATTCCCGTGGAAGCGAGCAAACGTGCGTAATCCCGGATGCGTCCCAAGTCCAGCGTGAATTCCCCGTTATCATAGAAAATGGATTCTCCTGCGTAACCACGCTCAATGCTACCGTCCACGTTATCCCACTGATTAATCATCCGTAGCGCATTGGTTGGCTGCTCTGTAATGAAGCTCCACTTATTCACAGCGCCATCCGCTTCATGTGCACTTCCTTGATCCATTGTCAGCTCTCGAAGCAGATGGAATGCACCATACAGCACACCTTGCGGGGTCTCTGATCCAATGACCAGTACACCTTCGGTCTCGTTCTCACGAATGATGTACCCTTCCCCTTGAACAGTTGAACGCTCTGTCTCGCTGAACGACCCAGCCACTGAATCGCTACCTGTCCAAGTGCCGATTCGTATTGCGGGAGCGGAAGCGTGATTGTCCCGTTCACTTTCCTGACCATCAGACAGATGACTGACCGACGGTTTCACGCCATATAACCTCTCCAGTCCCCGTGAAAGTTCGGTCAGAGCTGTTGTAATTACTCCATGGTTCTCTTCCACCAATATCAGCTTGCTCCACGCAGGAGCCGTCTTTTGGTTAAACTCATTCGCTCTTGGCAATTCATAGTGATACCCCAGCCACGCATCATACTGTGGACCTGACAAGGCAGTTTGAACGACGGATTGGCTCATTGTACCGCCTCCTTGCTGGCATAGATCTGCACAAGGTGATTCCCTTTTCCTTCGAGTAGCCATAGGATCGACGTTACACCACGCGGGTAGTACTTGCTGCCAACCGCTACACCAGACAGGATCTGGTCACTCCAGCACCAGTAGGATTCCTCCGGATGCAGCAACCAGTTGACATGAGCCGCGTCTGCTGCCTTGCCTGTCTCATTCCATTCCACACCCAGCAGCTCTCTAGCGATAAACTGGGACAAATAGATTTTGCTCAGCCACGAGTTATTGCTTGTTGAGGACAGTTTCCAGCCTCCATCTTCGAACAGACATGTTCCCGGTACAAGAACCGTCTTCAGATGAGTTTGGAGTGCTTTCAGATAAGGTCCAAAACGACCATTGACTTCCAGTGCTGCTTCACAGCCTGTAAAGTACGGGAACACCAAACCTTCAATCGCCGGAATGATTCGAGAATCATTATTTTCTGCAATAACAGCTGGAATGTAGCCGCCATCAGTCAATTGTGCAGCAATACTGGCAGCGCAGCGATCTGCTTGAAGCCCTGCTTGATGGGACAGATCTGCCAACTTCTCAGTTGCGAACAGCTTCTCCAATGCAACATAGACCGCCCAACATTTACCCGCCAGATAGATATTATTGCGAGACTGACCAAGTGACACATCCAGGCTGTCGTAAGTTGTAATCTCCGCTCCACCTTGGGTACGACTGCTATCCAGACCCATCAGACCGTTACGCTGCTCTGCGTCGGGATGGTCACGATTAAGCATGCTTTCGAAGCAATCCTCGATAACAGGCAACATGTTTTTCACAAAAGCTTGATCCTGTGTCTGTTCAATGTATACTGTCGCGCAGCAGAGCCAGTTCACCAGCTCCTCGTGGCTCATCTGTGAGAAACAGTCTTCAATGCCAACCAGCTCATATGCCGAGTGTCCAGGGCGTGAGAACACATTGGCAACACCAATATCATGGGTAAAGGTAATTCCGCCCGGATATAACTTCTCTTCCCCCGGGAAACGAACCTGATCCGTATAACTGTATCGTTTCACAAACCACTCCAGCTCATTACGCACCGTCCATGGATTCAAGGCAAGCTCGAAGTACAACTGATCAGCCGTCAGATCAAGTGTGTTCATCATCCGATACTCCCCTTCGTTCACCACCCAGAGTGGCTCACCATCGGCATCCAGCAGTTGAGTACTCGCATAATAGCTGTGAATGGAATGAGCAAGCATGAATGATTGATCTTCGGTCAAAGCAGCCGATCCAAGGCGCTGTTCAACCTCTCCACAGGATGCAGTCAACTCACTAAAGCGTTGTAGTGCATACTCTCCTGCTGCCTGAATATCGGAGAAATAGCGCGTATACCAATACGTTGTGTCCATGCCGGTCGTCACAATGCCCCCGCGATAGAAACATACTGCGAATTGATACGTACGTTTCTCTCCAGCCGGCACCTCCATCAGTAGTGCAGCGGTTGAGCCAAGTCCAAATGCCAGATTCTCCCGATGTTTCTCTTGCAAGAGTTTCTCCAGCGTAAATCCGCGTGCGGGCCACAGTCCATCATCTGCTGACATAATCGCTGTAAGTCGACCTTGTCCCACACCTGTGATGGAGCCACCTTCCGGTCCTCCAATCAGACGCATCGCAGAGTACGGATCATTGCCCTGATAGCCAAAGTAGGCTTTGCGGAATTGTTGACCTTCCGTATTGTCAATCGTCATCTCAACCAATACGGCAGGTACGAGTGCATCCATTAATTCTTCACGATCCCCATTCGTTGGATCAGGTACTGGACGTACAGGCGAGTAGATACGGAACGTCAGATCTCCAGCAGTCCACGTATCCGTACCTGAGGTAAATTCACGGGTAATATCTTCATCGCGAAAAGCCGTAATAAGAGGTTGTGGAACTTTGGTCGCTGTTGTCGACGCAGTGTCCCCATTCTCCAACTTCTCTACATCATAGCGGCTGCTCTCATCCTCGGAAGCTTCATAAAAAGGAAGCGCCTGATAATTGTCGCCATCGCGAGATTGTAATCCAATATATACATTCTGGTCAGCCGGCTTGCCGAGTTCAAGACCCAGCCCGCCTTTGGCTCCTTTGTAACCCAGTGTAAAACTCGCAAAAGCACCAATCGGTGCGTGATGTGCATTATAAAAGATGGATTTGGACGTATTCATGAATCATAACCCCTCTCAGAATGGTTGCATACGTTTTCATTAGCCCCATCCTAACACGTGGTTCCACCTCCGACCATGATCAAATCAATCGGATATTTACCCAAATCAAGCTGATAGACTATAATAGATTAAAGCGGTTACACAAAAACATTCCATTAGATATACGTGCGTAATCAAAATCACATTTTTTGAACAACCTCATATGAAGGGGGATCTTCCATGTCTTCAACGTATTTGCCTCCTACTTTGGGAGAAAGTGTCCATGAAGTTTTTTATCCAGATGTACAAACAACGGTCAATCTGTTTGCCATTCATTTACGAAGTGTGGGTATGGACTGGGATTATCCGGCACATGAGCACCCTCAATATGAATTGAATTATGTCACGGAAGGCGAGCAACGCATGATGGTGAATGGTACCCTATACATTCAAAAGGCTGGCGAACTGCTCCTGATTCCTCCGGGAAGCATTCATTCCAGCCAGAGCCATAACGGCAAGGGATTCACGTATTTTTGCATGCATTTTGACATTGATGATCAGTTGTTCTTATCGTTGCTGGCGCGCATCAAACAAGTGCGATTCAGTGCGGATAGTCCGGTTACACAGCAGATTGAGCCGGTTCTGCGCAAATTGATGTCATCTGCGGATGATGAAACAGCAAATACGATAGTACAGCGTATGCAGCTTCAATCTGCGGTATTTGAACTATTTGGCCATCTGTGGGAGGCGGTCTCGAAAGAGGCAGCTCACTGGTTTACCGACGGACACGAGAAGATAGAACTCGCCCACCAGATTCGTAATCGGTTGCAAGGCCTGATGAGTCAGCAATTCAAACAGGGACACGAGTCCAACGGTCACTATGGCATTGATGATATTGCAGCAGAGCTGGGCATCAGTTCTTCTCACTGTAATCGCGTGTTCAAGCAGGTGTTTGGTCAGTCTCCACGTGCTGTATTATCCCAGTTGGTTTTGCATGAAGCGAAGCTTCTTCTGAGCAATCCGAAGCTGTCCGTTCAAAATATTGCCGTCATGCTTGGTTATAAGGATATTGCCCATTTCAGTCGTCAATTCAAGCGCTGGTCCGGCATGTCACCCTCCCGTTACCGACAGGAACAGCCTGCTCTGGAATAGGTCTAGTAGCAGGCTGTTTGTCTTTCTGATTTATTTCAACAAACGCTTAATCAGCTTCAGCTTGTTATCATACGGTGGATACAGAATCGGCAGATTCAACTTGGTGCTTTTTTTCAGTACACTTTTGAGATGAGAGAAGGTTTCGAAGCTGTACTGCCCATGATACGAGCCAACACCGGAATGACCAACACCGCCAAACGGCAGACGTGGATTCGCTACATGCGTGATGGTATCGTTAATGCAGCCGCCTCCAAAAGAAACTTCGCGCAGCACTTTGTCCTGAACCCGGGTGTCGGAAGTAAACAGATACAAGGCGAGTGGTTTCGGCCGCTTTACGATTTCTACAATGGCTTCATCCAGGTTACGATAGCTAATGATTGGCAAAATCGGTCCAAAAATCTCATCTTCCATCGTCGCTGCATCCCAGGACTCCGCATCAATTAAAGTAGGTTCAATGAAGCGATCTTCCTCATCCGAAGCTCCCCCATATATTACTTTGGCCTGATCCCGTTCAATCAAAGTCGTCAGACGTTTAAAATGTCCCTTGTTCACGATTCGCCCATAGTCCTTGTTGTGCTGGATATCCGAACCAAAGAAGGACACAATCGCTGCTTTCATCTCTGTAATTAACGGTTCCTTCACGCGCTCATGCACAAGTAAATAATCGGGTGCGATACAGGTCTGTCCTGTATTGAGCAGTTTGCCCCATATAATGCGCTCAGCTGCTACTTTGATATCCGCCTGTTCATCAACGATGACCGGACTTTTGCCTCCCAGTTCTAACGTAACGGGAACGAGATTTTTGGCAGCTGCCTCCATCACAATCTTGCCAACCGGTACACTGCCTGTAAAAAAGATATAGTCGAATGGCGCGTTAATCAGCGCTGTTGTTGTGTCTTTAGCACCGTCAAGTACCTGTACGTATGCCGGTTCAAATACGCTCGCAATCATCTCACGTACAACAGCGGACACCGCAGGTGTATTCTCTGACGCTTTGAGCACGGCTGTGTTACCTGCTGCAATAGCACCTACCAATGGTTCGATTAAGAGTTGAAAAGGATAATTAAACGGTCCGATAATCAGAACCGCCCCATAGGGTTCGGGTATAATATAACTTTTCGAACCAAGGAGTGCCATTTGCGTTTTCACTTTAACGGGTTTCACCCATTTATTCACTTTACGAATGGTGTGTGTGATGCTGTCCATCATAAATCCGATCTCGGTTGTGTAGGATTCGAACTCACTTTTGCCCAAATCCTGATAGAGAGCTTCTGTCAGTCTGGATTCGTACTTTTGAATGGCCTGCTTCAGTTGGGTCAGACGGGCAATTCGAGCTTCTGCCGATCTTGTGGCCCCGGAACGAAAGAACTGTCGTTGCTGCTCCAGAATCTGTTCAACTTCCTGACTGGTTACTTCCTGTATAGTCGTTGTCATATATACATACTCCTCTACTTATTATTGATCAAGCGTTTAAACTTACGAACCTATAAGGCACATGCAAAAGCATGTTTTGTCACTCTTAATCTACAGACACTCTTCTTCCAAAGCAGCTACCAATTCCTTCAGCAGTTCCACCGATGCATTCAATGAAGCCGAATAATAGCGCTGTGTGCCCTTCTGTTCCACAGATATAAGCCCCTTCTCTAACAACAGCTTGAGATGATGAGATATGGCTGGCCGGGATAGGCTGGATTGTTCGGTAATTTCATTCACCGTCATTCTGCCCTTCTCGGTAAGTGTCAGCAAAATGGATTGACGATGGTTGTCACTTAACACCTGAAATAACGGAATACAGGTTTGAAAAACGCTAATTGCTTTTTGTCCCATGGTTTCACCTCTATATTATTTCTTCTTCATTATTTCTACGTATATTTTCTCTGTTCAATGTCTGTTCGTTTAAACATTCGAACCTAATGATTGAATTGTACTCTTTAATCACTTGAACTGCAAGTGAACCATCAACTAAATTTAATATAATCTTATAAAGCGCTTCCATACTACCATACAAGTATGGTAGTATGTCATTGAAGGAGTTGAAGTTGTGGAATATACCCCAAAGTTATCATCCAGAGCCGGTTTGTTGCCTGTTGCGAGCAATATGTCTTCCATGAATAATAAGCAATCTTACTCAACGCGAGATGTCGTTTACTTCACGCTGAAACAACTCATTTTGAGTTTGAAAATGCCTCCGGGAACAGCTATTTCAGAGAAGGAAATTTCGCTGGAGTTCCAGGTAAGCCGGACACCTGTTCGAGAAAGTTTTGTAAGGCTTGCACAGGAAGGTCTGCTGGAAGTGTATCCACAGCGTGGCACATACGTCTCTCTGATTCAGGTCGATCTCGTTGAGGAAGCACGGTTCATGCGTGAACAGCTCGAACGAGCCGTAATCAGGCTCGCCTGCGAGAACTTTCCGAACGAACAGATGGTCGCTCTTGAACAGAACCTTGCGCGGCAACAGGAATGCAGGGTCAAACCGGATGATGAACGAATGTTCCAATTGGATGAGGAATTCCATAGCACTCTTTTTGCAGGCTGCAACAAAAGCAACACCTGGACTGTTATCCAGCAGATGAATGTACATTTGAATCGAAGTCGCATGTTACGCCTGTCCTCGGATCATCAGTGGGATCACCTGATAGAACAGCACAGATCCATGGTCAAGGCCATTCAGCAGCATGATGCCGACACAGCAGAGCGACTGATGCAGGAACATTTGCATTTAACTGTCACCGATTTGGCTGTCCTGCAGGATACATATCCTTCCTATTTTCAATGAGTGAATTTTTCTTCCTACTATTCATGATGAGGTGAACGTGATGAGAATGGTTTTTCGCTGGTTCGGCGAAGGCAATGATACGGTAACGCTGGATCATATCCGGCAGATTCCGGGTGTTGAAGGTATTGTGTGGGCACTGCATGATGTTCCTGCTGGCGAGGAATGGCCGATGGACAAGATACTCGCTGTCAAAGCAGCAGCTGACAAGGCCGGGTTACATCTGGATGTCGTTGAGAGTGTGAACATCCATGAGGATATCAAGTTGGGTCTGCCATCAAGAGATAAATACATTGCGAACTACATTAAAACGATGGAGAAACTGGCTCAGGTAGGTGTGAAGGTCATCTGTTATAACTTCATGCCGATCTTCGACTGGCTTCGCACGGATATGCACAAGGAAATGGAAGATGGCTCAACTGCCCTCTTCTATGAGCACAGTAAACTCGCGGATATAGAACCCCTGGAACTGGTTCGACGCATTACCGAAAACTCCGCACTCACCATGCCAGGTTGGGAGCCGGAACGATTGCAGTATTTGACTGGTCTGTTCGAAGCCTACAAGGATGTAACCGAGGATCATATGTGGGAGCACGCACGTTATTTCCTGCAAGGAATTATTCCTACAGCCGAACGGCTGGGGATTCGAATGGCCATCCATCCGGATGATCCGCCTTGGCCAATCTTTGGATTACCGAAGATTATAACGAGTCAGGAGAATGTTCGGAAATATTTGAATCTTTATGATAGCCCTTACAATAGCGTGACGTTATGCAGTGGCTCTTTGGGAGCGAATGCTGATAATGACATTATCGGGATGATACACGAGTTTAAGGATCGGATTCCATTTGCCCACATTCGTAATGTCAAAATCTACGAAAACGGCGACTTTATTGAAACGTCACATCGCAGTCAAGATGGAAGCGTCGATATTGCGGGGGTTGTTGAGGCTTATCACGATATCGGTTATGAAGGTTATGCAAGACCCGACCATGGTCGTCACCTCTGGGGCGAACAGTGCCGACCTGGCTATGGACTCTATGACCGGGCTTTGGGGATAATGTATCTCTGGGGCGTCTGGGATTCCCTGCAAAGGAGGACAAAAGCATGAGTGAACAACAATATGAACGCTCATCTCGTCTCAAAGGCAGAACGGCTGTAATCACCGGAGGTGCCGGAGTACTATGTCGCTCCATGGCGGAAGAACTCGCTCGGCACGGTGCAAGTGTAGCCATCCTGAACCGTACTGTGTCCAAGGGGCAGGAAGTTGTAGCTGCGATTGAAGCTGCAGGTGGCAGAGCGATTGCTATTGCCTGTGACGTAACCCAGGCCGATAGTGTGCAAGCAGCGGCAGATGCGGTGCTGGAACAGCTCGGACCATGTGATATTCTGATCAATGGCGCCGGTGGCAATAACGCCAGTGCCAACACCACAAATGAAATTTTCAGATTGGAAGATCTGGAACAGCAGAACGTCACTACGTTTTTCGATGTGAGTGTAGAGGGATTTCGTCAGGTCATGGATCTGAATTTTGTCGGTTCCCTCATCCCCACTCAGATCTTTGCAAAACATATGATAGAGCGTGATATTCCCGCCACTGTCATAAACATTTCTTCCATGAGCGCCCCGTCGCCCATGACGAAAGTTCCAGCGTACAGCGCTGCGAAGGCAGCCATTAACAACTTCACGCAGTGGCTCGCCGTTCATCTGGCCGAATCCGGTATTCGTGTCAATGCTATTGCACCCGGGTTCTTCCTGACCGAGCAAAACCGTAATCTATTACTGCAACCAGACGGGTCACCAACGGAACGTTCCAGTAAAATTATTGCTCATACACCCATGCGCCGCTTTGGCAAACCGGAAGACCTGCTTGGCACATTGATGTGGCTTGCTGATGAAAGACAATCCGGCTTTGTCACTGGCACAGTCATTCCGGTAGATGGCGGATTTATGGCCTATTCTGGTGTTTAACGATTAACGTGCAAATGAATCAGTTCAACTAATATAGGTATTTAATGAAACCGAAGCTTGGGATACATACCCAGGTTTCGGTTTTTTTGCGTTCAAGCATAAGATCATCCGGCGTAGGAAAAGCTTGTTATAGAGAATTTGAGAAGTGAAGTAAAGGATGGTGATACATATATGATGGAAGAAACATGGGTTGTTGCAGTAAGGTCTATTATTGCCTTCCTGACCCTGATCATCTATACAAGGGTGCTAGGTAAGCAGCAGATGGGTAACTTGACGTATTTTGATTACATTAACGGCATTACAATTGGTTCCATTGCGGGTACGTTTGCAACCGATCTCTCGTCCAAGGCGTGGATTCATTTTGTGGCATTGACCATTTTCACAATCATTACGATCATCTTTCAGTATATTACGCTGAAGAATCGCACCATTTCCAAACTAATGGACTCTGATCCTACATTGATCATCCAGAACGGTAAAATTCTCGAACAGAACCTGAGTAAAATGCGAGTCAAATTTGACGAATTGACCATGATGCTGCGGCAAAAGGATGTATTTGATATTACGACTTTGGATTATGCGATTCTGGAACCGGATGGCAGCCTCTCGGTTGTTTTGAAACCTGAGAATCAACCGGTAACCGCCAAAGACATGCATATGCACCCGCCCAAGAGCAAGCTGATGACCGAGATTATCATTGATGGCCTGCTGATTAAGCAAAATCTGGAGGAAAGAAATAAAGATATCAAATGGCTCAGTGAACAGCTTAAGAAACAAAAGATCACGATACAGGATATTGCTTTTGCCGCCATATTGCCCAATGACAAATTGTATGTTGATCTATTCGAAGATAAAATCACCGAAAAAATCGATATGGGCGATTATGAGGGACCTTTCTAAACTCTTTACATCAAGGAGGCGGTTGAATGAAAACGCGTTTCTGGTTGCTATATGTGCTTCCGATCTTCCTCATTCTTGTGTTCGTTGCAATTATGGCTAGCGGAGCCTTTCTCAAAAAGCCCTTTGGCACCGATGATCGCTTGCTTGAATCTATACAAACGTTAGAGAAGCAGGTTGAGGGTAAAAAATGGACTGAAGCCAAGTCTCAAGTTAATTACGCAATGAAGGCCTGGGATAAAATCGTCAACCGCATTCAGTTCAGTGTGGAGCGTGAAACGATATATGATATTCTGGGCACCCTTGCTCGGATCAAGGGCGGCGTTACGGCAGAGGATGATAAGGCGATTATGGAAGAGATTTATTACTTTTATGTGTTATGGGATAATCTTGGAGATTAGGTTCAATATCTTTAATATTAGACTTTAATATCAGATGTACGTCCATAAACAAAAGGCACTATCCTTTTATGAAGAAAGGAAGTGCCTTCTTTGCTTTAATATAACTTTATATCCGTTACGCTCTTCGTAATCCCCGAGAACGTGACGATCGCGAAGTGCCTTCTTTGCGGAAAAAGAGACCGAGTGCTCCCTTGGCACACCAGAGTGCAAATAAAGCAAACAACGTGCCCCAGAACAGCGCCGGAAGGAATGTCTGCTGAGCCAGGTTCGCTGCATCCCCTGCCCGTGAAGGTTGAGTCCAGGACATAAGTCCAACGTATACCGCACTAACAACCGACTCTTCAAGCGTAAGAAACGCCAGTAACAGATAATAGAACTTCACGATCTTGGCGCCAAAAATCATAATGACCACATTCAGAACGATGAACCCGGTAAGCCATAACATGCCGAACTCCCCTCTTACATATAACAGGAGCGACACCAGAGCGACAGCCGTCATAATACCAAGTCCCCACATATGCAAGCCTTTGCGGTATAAGTAAAACAACAGCCAGGCGAACAGTGATGCACTGATATATCCCGCCAGAGAAACCAGGATCGATCTGCCTGGCGTCAGCATGGAAGAGTAAGTTACACCACTATGATCAGCGTACAATTCAATGCGTAACACTTTACCGGACAATACAAGTGTCATTAGTGCATGACCGAATTCGTGAATCATCGTATCCAGGTTACGGAACAAGGACGAAAATGGGATGAATCGTGTAAGAAAGACGGAGCCTAGCAGGAACAGTATCGTTTTGACCCACTTATTCAATCGTGTATACCTCCTTTACCTTCAAGTAAACAATCAAGTAAACAAGCCTATCCTTTATACTACGCTTTTTTCACTCGATTCGTTTCGGCTTCCGAACTGTAAGGCACAGTGCTCCATCCACCAGCAGAAGCTCCGATTGTGTCCAATGAAAAAAGAAGATAGATCATAGCGGCCCTTTTCGGCCTCTAGCGTAACGAGCAGTCGATTCCGCATCCGACGGAGGGCATAGTGCACGAATTGATCTGCTACCTCACTTTGTATCAGGGTAACATAAGCATAAAGGGAATGATCGACAGGTTCATCAAGCGGACTCACCCCTGCACATGAAAATTCCGTCCTCACGCCCGCACTCTGAAGTATGGACAATGCCTTCACGAGTTCGGCATCAACTTCAACACCGTTCCAAATCTCTGTTTTCTTCGCGGATACTGTATGTTTATCACGTTCCGTCCAGTGCATCAGCTCCAGCTTACGCCGTCTCCACAGATGGGCAGGCTGTTCACTTAACAGCACTTCATGTTCCTCATTTAAATTCATGCAATGCGTCCTCCTGTTCTCCTTGATCCGGTCACCTTATTAAACAAAGAGAGAGCACATCACTGTGCTCTCTGCTTTGCAAAAAGGCAAAGGAATGGCGATCCATTCCTCAGCATGTTGTATTATTGTACCTTTTTCGGTGACAGGCATCAAACTGATTTTCAATTATTCGTTTAGTGCCAGTTTCAGAGCCTCCAGATTCTTTCTCATCACGCTAATGTAGTCCATTCCCGCCGCAATTTCTTCCTCGGTGAGTCCCTCAATCGGATTCAATACAGCGGTCTTGGCCCCCACTTCACTTGCGATCGTCTCAGACACTTTGGATGAAACCAGTGTTTCGAAGAAAATCGTTTTCACCTGATGCTCTTTTGCAAAATCAATGACAGATGCCATCTGTGCTGCCGAAGGTTCTTGCTCAGGAGACAATCCTGCGATGGGCACCTGTTGTAATCCATATTCCTTGGCAAGGTAGCCAAATGCAGCGTGTTGTGTGATGAAATCCTTGCGTTTGCTATCCGTCACAGCCGCTTTGAAGTCCTGATCCAGTGACTCCAGTTGAGCAATGTAAGCATCTGCATTCTACTTGAACTGTTCAGCATGTTCCGGGGCAGCCTGCGCCAAACCTGCTTCAATATTGCGCACTTCCTTTACAGCCAATGCAGGTGACAGCCATACGTGGGGGTCGAGTCCACCGTGATCATGTCCTGCTTCTGCTTCTGCCTCTGCGTCATGATCGTGTTGTTCTTCAGCAGTCGCTTCATCCGCATGATCGTGATTATGTGCTTCTGTAGTCGCTTCATTCGTATGCTCATGATCGTGGTCATGTTCTGTTGCCTCTGAATCTTCATGATGGTGATCATGCTCTCCACCTTCAAGCAGGTTGATGCCCTTGCTTGCTTCCACCTGAATGAGTGAAGCATTGCTCAGACTTCCGGTAACCTGATCAATCCATGATTCCATGCCCGCACCATTGTATACAAGCACATCCGCTTTTTCAATGCTGGCAATATCTTGTGGTGTGGGCTCCCAATCATGAGGCTCCATTCCTGCTGGAACGAGTGTATGCACATCGGCCAGATCACCTGCCACATTTTTGGTGAACTCGTACATCGGGTAGAAGCTGACCTGCACGTTTAATTTTGCTGCTTCAGTCTACGGGTACCGTATTACCAGCACCCGTAGAACTTGTATTTGCATCAGAAGCGGATTTTTGTCCGCAGCCTGCGACGATAAGTGTAAGACTAAACAACAATCCGAGCGTAGCTTTTTTACTGAATTTCATGTGATGTATTCCTCCTAGAATGGTTGACCAGAATGACGTGCTGTGATTTCGTTTCTTTGCGATGACGCTTGCGGTTATATCGTGCAATCAGCTTTTGCGCTGATATTCCAGTCAATAGGATGACCAACAGGATGAGTGCAATTGTTCCTCCCGGTGGTGTATCTAGATGGTAAGATGTTGTGAGCCCGCTAAAAATACCGATTAACCCCGTGATTACCGCGACAATAATCGCTGCTGTAAAACTGCGAGACACTCTTAGTGCCAAGGCAGCAGGCAACACAATGAGAGCAGACACCAGCAACACACCGACGATCGGCATGGCTGAAGCTACAGTCATTCCTGTCAGAATGGCAAATGCAAACGATAAACCTCTCACCTGAACGCCTCCAATGGAAGCTGTCTCTTCATCAAAGGTAAGGCTATATAACGGTCTTCGGAGTAAGATGAAAAAAAGTAAACCTATGACACATACTCCTGCCATCATCCACAACTGCATATCGCTAACCGCAACAATAGATCCGAATAAGTATGAGCTGAAGGTCTTGGACAGATTAGTTTTGAGACTCATCAATACCACAGCAAGGGCCAACCCCGAAGTCATGATGATCGCTACAGGTACCTCGCTGTAGGTTCGGTAACTTCGCCGTAGTTGTTCAACCAGTAATGTACCGATAATTGCAACGGCGAATCCGCAGATCACCGGGTTAAGATTCATGACCGAACCGAGCGCCACCCCTGCGAGTGAGACATGGGATAACGTGTCTGCCATTAGGACCTGCCGCCTGAGCATCAGATAGACACCGAGAATTGGAGCAATGACTCCAATCAGTCCACCTGCCCAGAAGGCACGTTGCATGAATTCGTACTCAAACACTGCCATTCCTCACTTTCTTGCCGCTCCAGAGTAATCGTTCGGTCCAATCGATCTCCCATCTCTTCCAGTCCATGAGTAACCATAATAATCGTTATCCCATGAGCATCAACATAGTGGTGCATCAGATTGTAAAATCCTTCACGGCTGTGGCGGTCCATTCCAGTTGTTGGCTCATCCAGTACCAGAACCTGCGGTTGCCCAGCCATAGCTCTGGCAATACAGATCCGCTGCTTCTGTCCGCCAGACAGCTCACCGACGCGTGTATTCCGATAATCCCACATACCAACTTCCCGCAAACTGCGTTCAGCGATGGCATCCTGCTCTGCTGTGAAGCTGCGGAATAATCCCAGCCTGGTGTAACATCCGGACCGGACCAGTTCATTCACCGTACTGGGAAATCCACTATTGAACGATGCCACCTGCTGGGGCACATAACCGATATTGGACTTGTTCCCACGTTTTAACTGCGGATTCATATGTATCGTGCCGCTCCAGGGCTTCAATAGCCCTAGCAGCAGCTTTAACAGGGTCGTTTTGGCAGAACCATTGGGACCTGTGATGCCTATGAACTCTCCCACATGGATATCCAGCGACAGTTGATCAATGACCGGCTCTTTGCCATATCCAAATACAACATCACGCATGGAGGATAGTATCATGCCTTCCCCTCTTTTCGTAAATATTACGATTTAAAAACAACAAAAAATTTTATCTGGTTTCTCGATGGATCGTCATTTTCTTCAAACGTGGGGAGTACTTCTTCATCTCAAGTCTCTCTGGATGGTTACGTTTGTTCTTGGTTGTTGTATAGTTGCGGTCCCCGCACTCGGTGCAGGCTAAAGTTACAATGACTCTCATGGTGGTTGCCTCCTCTTATTTAATCGTAATTATTACTATTTAATGATATTAGTTTATAGCTTTTCTTTTGTCAACTCCATATCTGTTACAGTAAAATTTTGTATGCACAATATAATTTCATATGATATACTTCTTTGGTATCATTATACTTTACCTACGGAGGAACTAGATGAAGATCAAAAAATCAACTTTTATTGGGTCATTGGTAGCATGCAGTTTGGCTTTCGGTGCCCTGGGTGTAGCAGCTTCAAACGGAATTCAAGATATTGAAGCAGCACTCGACAGCAACATTAGCTTTAAAGTAAACGGTTTGTCTTGGACACCCAAGAATGAAGCTGGAGACAAACTGAATGCACTGGTATATGACGGTGATGTATACTTGCCTGTAAGTACCACAGCAGAAGCACTCGGAGCCAACGTATCTCTGAATGTTAGCAACAAAGTTGTAAGTATCACTAATTCAGGTAGCGGTAAGTCAAGCAGTTCGAGTAGTAATAACAGCAGTACAGGTACCAAAGGTTCTGAAGATTCAAGTAAACCAAGTAGTTCAAGTAACTCAAGCACTTCTGGCTCAATCAAGATGACTGGAACTGACGCTCAGATGATAGTCAAATTGCAGAAAGAATCTTTAACATTGATCAAAATGTATGGTAAAGCACTTAAAACAGGTAGCACTAGTGAATTTGATAAATACATAGATGCTAAAGTTATTGAAAATCCCGAGATCGACATTTTTGATCTGGGTAAGCAATCCCAGAAAGATAAATTTAAGACTACAGTCAAAGGTATCATTGCAGCAAATGATAAAAAAACGCTGACTAAATATGCAGATCAGTTGATTAATGTGAAATCAGCTGATGTTAAAGTGATTGCAATGAATGATAAAACCAAAACAAGACACAGTTACAAAGCCATTTATTATCCACAAGGATGGACGGGTTCCTATGGAGTGTACCTTACCTTTGTGTTTAGTCCGCAAAAAAGTGGCAACGGTGATTTTTATCTTGGCGATTTGTACTTTAGCTAAAGTCCTTAATGCAATATAATCATTGATCTTCAGGGGCACTATTGCACTTGAAGATCTTTTCTTTTCACTTCAACTCCACGCTGGAAAAGGATCTTTCAGTTCACGCCAGTTCATCAACATCTCCTCCTCCGTAAGAAGGGTCTCATCCAGTGTACGTTCAATCTCCGCCCGGTCCATGTCAATGCCGATGAATACTAATTTGGTTACCCAGTCATCCCACTCATCATCCCAGTCCGGTATGCTTGGCAGCTTGTCGCCAAAATGAAGTTGCCTTTCCTCCTCACTCATCGCACCTACCCATATTCCTGCTGGCGCAAGCTGCTTCGAAGTACCTGCATGACTGAAAGAGATTGCCATATGGTTTCTTGTCGCCAGCCACATCAGGCCTTTGGATCGCACGATGTTATCTGGCCAATTCGCAATCCAACGCAGCAACCGTTCCGGGTGGAATGGACGTTTACGATGATAGACAAATGAATGAATTCCATATTCTTCAGTCTCCGGAGTATGTTCCTCTTTCATTAATTCGCGGATCCAACCCGCGGACTGGCTTGCTTTTTCAAAATCAAAACGTCCCGTATTCAATATCTCTCTCGGATCAATCTGCCCATGTGTCGTGCGATGTCAACTCTAATATGATGAAGAATCTTGATTAATCGTAAAAATGTTGATTAGAACATAGGAATGATGTATGTTGCCTCACGTACAAGCATATATTTTAGCAAAGTCCTAGTTGTGGAGGTCTGTTTCATGAAAATGGCAGCCAATCTGAAGCTCCTGTCCTTCCTGGTCCCTTGTGCATTTCTTGTTCCCGTGTTGATCACAATGGCTCCAGACCTGAAAGAAGCATGGAACAGTGAAGCTTTGCAAAATATGAAAACCGTATTCATAGGTATTTTCCTTGAAGCCGCACCTTTTCTGCTCATGGGTGTACTATTATCTTCGCTCATGCAGTGGTTCGTATCCGAAGAAATGGTCCGCAAACTCACGCCCAAAAATCCGATCGGTGGTGTGCTGGTCGCAGGACTGCTCGGTATTATTTTTCCCATTTGTGAATGTGGCATGATCCCCGTAGTGAGAAGGTTGATGCACAAAGGCATGCCAGCCTATATCGCTGTGACGTTCATCCTGAGTGGTCCCGTAGTCAATCCCATCGTATTTACCGCAACTTTGCTCGCCTTTCCCTCCCATCCTGAGATTACCATTGCCCGCATGGGACTGGCCTTTGCTGTAGCGGCTTCCATAGGCATGCTTGTGTATGTGTTTGTTCGTCGAAATCCTCTTCGGATGCCAAAAGTCGCAGTGACAGAGGTCAAAACACATCCCGGGTTTAAAATGGCGCAACCTCACGCACACGCAAATGCACATGATCATAACCATGTAAAAAACTGGCGCAGCTTCTTCATTCATGCCGGAGACGAATTTGTCGATATGAGCAAATATTTGGTGATCGGTGCCTTGATTACAGCCTGCATCCAAACATTCATTAGCCGCAGCGATCTGATCTCTCTTGGTAATGGTCCTGTTGCCTCCTATGTGTTCATGATGGGATTTGCTTATGTATTGTCTCTCTGCTCCACTTCTGATGCTTTTGTGGCTTCTGCGTTCTCACATACGTTTGCACTGGGGCCGCTGGTATCCTTCCTTGTGCTTGGTCCAATGCTGGATTTCAAAAGCACCCTGATGCTGCTCTCCACCTTCCGTACCCGATTTGTTATTGGTCTAAGTCTAGCGATTATTACGCTCGTTTTTGCCGGCTCGTGGTTGATTAATCTACTGGTATAAAGGTTGAGCAACATACTTCATGGCCTGAATGGTTAATCCCATGAACTTTCATCCTGACGATGAATAGAAATGAGGTGATGTTATGAACCACGCTATCTATACAATGAACAAACCTCCTGTTCCAAGGTCACACGTCATCCAATGGCATAACTTGATTCGTGCGGTCTGGATAGGAGGCCTTGCGGTATACATTATTCACTTGAATTCAAGTGACTCGCTTCATTATTATTTGGCTCCTACCATGCAAAAACTGCTATTATGCTGTCCTGTTCCCTTATTGTTTATTGCCGTTATCATGGCTTGGCATGGACTGTTCGGTAGAAACGAGGTTCATTGCGACTGTGAGCATCCACCACCTTCCGGGTTCCTACGCAGCTCGTTGGTATATGGTCTGATTGCCATACCCTTGTTGCTGGGATTTCTGTTACCTGATCGGGCTCTCGGTAGCTCCATGGCCAGTCAGAAAGGCATGTCTCTCACCTATGCCCCTCCCGAGATTCGTCGAAAAGAGCCTTTACCTGATCCAGCAACGCAATT
Organism: Paenibacillus xylanexedens; assembly: GCF_001908275.1. Taxonomy (NCBI): domain Bacteria; kingdom Bacillati; phylum Bacillota; class Bacilli; order Caryophanales; family Paenibacillaceae; genus Paenibacillus; species Paenibacillus xylanexedens. The sequence goes on from NZ_CP018620.1 coordinate 4,693,504, forward strand.
GAAAGTACAAGATTTCACACAACAACCAACAGCTGTTCAGGCTGCTGCGGATACCAAAGTACAATTCATTCCCCCAGACGAGTATAGCCGCGAATTCGCTGAACTGGCGGAGAAGTTGTATGCAGAACAGGTCATTCGAGTCTATCCTGAAATTTTCTCTGAAACCCTCGGCACGATTGATATGTTCCAGCGACAATTTGCAGGCAAAGATATCTCCTTAACCGGGTTCGTTTATCGGGACAAAAGCATGGATCATGAATCACATTTTGCACTGGGACGATTTCTCGTCATGTGTTGCCCCGCGGATGCGGCTCCCTTTGGCGTGATGATTCACATCCACGAAGCGGATAGCTTCCCTACAGACAGCTGGGTGCAAATTGATGGCAGCATCGGCTCAGCACAGGTGAATGGTAAGGATATGATTGAAATTCGGGCAACAAAGGTGACACCTGTGGCTGAGCCATCCACGCCTTATATTTATACCAATGCGGACTCGGTGATGGCGTATGAGAAAATAAAGAGCCCGTAGTTGCTCGCAGTAACAACTTGCACCTCAACGACCAAAAGCCCCAAAGCGGTGGATTACATCGCTTCGGGGCTTTCATGTTCAGTCAGACATGAGATTACATCTCGTCTTCTCTGATTGTATTATTCCGTTACGATATCATGAACCAATACAGGAGCATCGGCATGATCCGCAATTGTAATGTTTTCTTTGATCTTCGCGATAACGTCTGCTACGTCTTCACGATTGGCATGGATCGTTACTAGGGACTCACCAGCTTTGACTGGGTCACCCACTTTTTTGTTCAGCATCAGACCAACAGCGAGATCGATCTCGGACTCTTTTGTTGCACGTCCTGCGCCGAGCAGCATTGCTGCAGTTCCGATTTCGTCAGCGACGATTCCGGCAACATAGCCGTCTTTGTCTGCTGGGACTTCAACCAGATATTGTGCTTGTGGCAAACGATCTGGATGATCCACAACCGAAGCGTCTCCGCCTTGGTTTGCCAAGAAATCTTTGAATTTCTCCAGTGCTTTACCGTTCTGGATCACTTCTTTCAATTTCTCCTCAGCGTGCTCCAAGGAATCTGCCTTGCCAGCAAGGAATACCATCTGACGTCCAAGTGCCAGACACAGTTCTTCCAGATCTTTTGGACCTTTACCTTGCAGGGTGAGGATGGCTTCTTTCACTTCAAGTGCGTTACCAATCGCCAGACCCAGTGGTTGGGACATATCGGAGATAACAGCCATCGTTTTACGTCCAACATTGTTACCGATGCTTACCATGGCATGTGCCAATTCTTTAGCATCTTCCGTTGTTTTCATGAATGCACCAGCACCCGTTTTAACATCCAACACGATTGCATCTGCACCTGCTGCAATTTTCTTGCTCATGATGGAGCTGGCGATCAGTGGAATGGAGTTAACGGTAGCTGTTACGTCACGCAGTGCATAGAGCTTTTTGTCTGCAGGCGTAAGGTTACCACTTTGTCCAATTACTGCAACCTTATGTTCGTTTACGAGACGAATGAATTCTTCTTTTTCAAGCTCTACGTGGAAACCAGCAACGGATTCCAGCTTGTCTGTTGTACCACCCGTGTGACCAAGTCCACGTCCGGACATTTTGGCAACAGGTACATCCAGCGCAGCAACAAGCGGAGCCAGTACCAGTGTTGTTGTATCGCCCACTCCTCCCGTGGAGTGCTTGTCTACTTTGATGCCTTCGATAGCGGACAGGTCAATCGTTTCACCGGAATTTACCATCGACATCGTCAGATCGGCACGTTCCTTGTCTGTCATATCTTTGAAGAATACCGCCATCGCCCATGCGCTGACTTGATAGTCAGGGATTTCTCCTTGTGTGTATCCTTGAACAACAAAATCAATCTCAGCTGTTGTTAGTTCTTTTCCGTCGCGTTTCTTAGCAATAATGTCTACCATTCTCATGATGATCTCTCCTCGGGTAAATGATTTGTATAGAACACTTTGTACTGGGACCGTTCCGGCTCCGGATCGTTCCTCCGATCGCTGTTGTCTCCAAGTTTTTTTGATCCATTTTGCAATGGGGAAAACTCGGAGACAAAGGCGAACGCTAACGCTTCTTCAGAATCGATTCCGGGTCCTTCACTCCGTGCTTAAAACAAAAGTTTCGATCCACATCAATTGATTATGAATATAATCTTGTTGTCATCCTACAAAACACTTTGTGCAGCAACCGTTTCGGCCCCGGATCGTTCTTTTGATCGCTGTTGTCTCCAAGTTTTTTTTGATCCATTTTGCAATGGGAAAACTCGGAGACAAAGGCGAACGCTAACGCTTCTTCAGAATCGATTCCGGGTCCTTCACTCTGTGCTTAAAACAAAAGTTTCAATTAAAATCAAATGATTATGAATATAAAATGCAACAATTACAGTGTGATTGCTGTGTCCAGGGCAACTACCATCATGTCGTTGAACGTTTTTTGACGTTCTTCGGCAGATGTTTCTTCGCCTGTCAGCAAGTGGTCACTTACCGTCAGGATGGTCAGTGCGTTAACACCAAACTTGGCAGCAATAGTGTACAATGCTGTTGTTTCCATCTCTACGCCGAGTACGCCGTGTTTCATCAACTTCTCGGTTACGGAACGGTCATCACGGTAGAAAGAATCGGAGCTGAATACGTTACCTACGTGAATTTTCATACCTTTAGCTGTTGCACGGTCATATGCTTCTTTCAGCAGGGAGAACGTAGCGATTGGTGAGAAGTCATATCCACCAAATACGTGTTTGTTCATGCTGGAATCTGTACATGCTGCTTGTGCAAGAATGACGTCACGTACACGTACATGCTCCTGCATACCGCCACAAGTACCCACACGAATCAGGTTTTTCACGCCATATTCGCTGATCAATTCGTTAGCATAGATTGCAAAGGACGGTATACCCATCCCTGAACCTTGCACCGAAATCCGGTGTCCTTGATATGTACCTGTGTAACCGAGCATTCCACGAACTTCGTTGTAACATACAACATCTTCAAGGTACGTATCTGCGATATATTTCGCGCGCAAAGGGTCACCTGGCAAAAGGATCGTTTCTGCGATATCTCCGGGTTTTGCTCCAATATGTGTACTCATGAATGAATCTCCTCCAGTTATACAATTAGTCTATTATGATGGCAGGACCGGAGCAGCTTAAGCTACTCCGACCTCCCCTATCCAGTTTTTGAAAAACTTATTTCAAATCCTTCAGGAAGCTGGTGCCGTATTCCGGCATTTTCACTCCAAAGTTCTCTGCTACGGTTGCGCCAAGGTCAGCAAATGTGCTGCGCAGATCAAGCTTTTTGCCCTCGCTGAAGCGCGGAGAATAGGCAAGCAGTGGTACATATTCACGTGTATGGTCTGTACCGCGGTATGTTGGATCGTTACCATGGTCAGCTGTGATCAGCAGCAGATCATCATTGGTCATTTTGGCAAAAATCTCTGGCAGCCGTGCATCATAGTCCTCAAGCGCCTGAGCATAACCTTGCGGATCACGACGGTGACCGTACAGGGCATCAAAATCAACCAGGTTCAGGAAGCTGAGTCCAGTGAACTCTTCATCCATTGTTTCAGACAACTTGTCCATGCCATCCATGTTAGAGACGGTACGAACAGCCTTTGTTACACCTTCGCCATCATAGATATCTGCGATTTTACCCAAAGCAATCACATCAAATCCGCCATCTTGCAGTTCATTCATAACAGTACGACCAAAAGGTTTGAGCGCATAGTCATGACGATTCGCAGTACGTTTCCAGTTACCCGCTTCACCTACAAATGGACGTGCAATAATGCGGCCGAGCATATATGGATCTTCAAGTGTAATTTCACGACAGAACTCACAGATCTCATACAGTTCTTTCAGTGGAACAACGTCCTCATGTGCTGCAATTTGCAGAACCGAATCGGCGGATGTATAAACGATGAGCGCGCCAGTTTCAACATGCTCTGCACCCAGCTCATCCAGAATTTCCGTGCCGCTGGCCGGTTTGTTACCAATTACTTTGCGGCCCGTTTTCTCTTCAATGCGCTGAATCAACTCATCGGGAAAACCATTCTCGAACACACGGAAAGGTGTATCAATGTAAAGACCCATCAGCTCCCAGTGACCTGTCATTGTGTCTTTGCCTCTGGATGCTTCCTGCATCTTGGTGTAATACGCTTTAGGTGCATCCGCTACAGGGACACCCTCAATTTCTTTGATGTTGGACAGTCCGAGACTGGCCATGTGAGGCATTTTCAGACCTCCGCGTTCACGTGCAATGTGACCAAAGGTATCTACATCAAAATCATCAAATTCTGCTGCATCCGGCGCTTCGCCGATCCCTACAGAATCCATAACGATCAGATGTACTCTTTTGAATGTTGACATAACCTAAGCACTCCTTCCAATAATCCGGTTTACAAGAACAGTCCAGTAATGATCGCTGACAGCACGCTGACAAGCGAAGCACCGTAAAGCAGTTTCAGACCGAAGCGGGCGACCACATTACCTTGCTTCTCATGGAGTCCCTTCACCGCACCAGCAATGATACCGATGGAGGAGAAGTTGGCGAACGACACGAGGAAGACAGATACGATACCCGTTGTTCTGGCAGACATTGCTGTCTCCTTCAAATTAAGCATAGCTACGAATTCGTTGGATACCATTTTGGTTGCCATAATACTTCCTGCCTGAATCGCTTCTTTCCATGGAACACCCATGATGAAGGCAAATGGTGCAAACACATAACCAAGTAGCTCCTGGAACGAAATGCCAAGCACCGCGCTGAAAATTCCGTTAACAAGTGCGATCAAGGCAACAAAACCGATTAACATCGCAGCTACGATGATAGCAACTTTGAATCCATCCAGGATGTATTCGCCGAGCATTTCGAAGAAGGACTGTTTCTCCTCTTCCTGTACTTCCAATATATCTTCTTCCTCTGTAACCTCATAAGGATTCACAATAGAAGCAATGATAAAACCGCCAAACAGGTTCAGTACAAGAGCTGTAACCACATATTTCGGCTCGATCATGGTCATATAAGCACCAACAATCGACATCGATACCGTGGACATCGCCGAAGCACACAAGGTGTACAGCCGATGTTTTGGCAACAACCCAATTTGTTTTTTCACAGAAATGAACACTTCAGATTGCCCCAATACAGCCGAAGCAACCGCGTTATATGATTCCAGTCTGCCCATTCCGTTGATTTTGCTTAATACCAGACCAATATATTTTATAACAAAAGGCAAGATTCGGATATACTGCAATATCCCAATGAGTGCCGAGATGACAACAATCGGCATCAATACGCTGAGGAAGAACGGCGCCCCCCCGCTCTCTGCACCTACGGTAGTTAAACCCCCAAATACAAATGCGATACCTTCATTCGCATAGTCGAGTAAACTTTTAAATACGGTCGCGAAACCGCCAATTAAAAAAGTACCCACTCCTGTATTCAACAGAGCATAAGCTAGTATAACTTGCAAAACAATCATGATAGCCAGCGGCCGGTAACGAATCTGCTTTTTGCCGTTGCTTGCGAGATAAGCCAGTCCAAAAACAACGAGTAAGCCGATAATGGCAATTAGAAATTTCATTTGATCTCTCCTTTGAAGGTAGTTAAGCCGGATGTGAAATCAGCTCAAAGGTTTTTCATGCGTGTAATGAAATAAACCTTTCAGAAAACGAGTAAAGCGCTTACAACAAATTCGTTTTATATCAATTTTCAGGCTGAAAAAATAAATCTTGTTCTCCATATTAATAATTAACATGAAGAACAAGTTCAATCCCGTGAGGCAAAGCCTAGATGTTATCTAACGAGTCAGATTCCAACGAATTAATATGAAGATGTAGACTGACCACCCTGCATGATCTTCACGCCAGAACTTGCACCGATACGAGTTGCACCCGCTTCGATCATTTTTTGCATATCTTCCAGGCTACGTACGCCACCGGAAGCTTTAACGCCAACATCAGGACCTACAGTACGACGCATCAAAGCGATATCTTCTGGCGTTGCTCCACCTGTGGAGAAACCTGTAGAAGTTTTTACAAAATCAGCTCCAGCTCGCACAGCTGCCTGACAAGCACGTACTTTCTCTTCATCCGTCAACAGACAAGCTTCAATAATAACTTTCACCAAAGCTTTACCCGCAGCCGCTTCAACGACAACACGAATATCTTGTTCAACGTAATCATCTTTGCCATCTTTCAAAGCACTGATGTTGATGACCGTATCGACTTCAGTTGCACCTTTAGCAATCGCATCTTTCGTTTCGAAAGCTTTTGTCTCCGATGTAGATGCTCCCAGAGGGAAACCAATAACGGTGCAGATATCTACGCCAGTACCCTGCAACTGCTCAGCAGCATAAGCAACCCAGCCTGGATTAACACATACGGAAGCAAACTGGTATTGCTTCGCTTCTTCGGTTAACTTGGCCATTTCACTTTGCGTTGCGTCCGCACGAAGCAACGTATGGTCGATCATTTTCGCTAATTGTGGTGTAGTCAATTGAATCTCTCCCTTATCTGAACTAGTTAATTTCTATACCCTTACACTAACATGAACATATGTAAAAATCAACTTGAACTTTTGTTCACAGTTACACTTACATTTCTTCTTCGTTATATTTTCTTCCTAAAAAAGCAAAACATCCGCCCTTTTTGCGTGGCAGATGTTGTCATCCATATCCATTTGAAATTAAAATCGAAGTAATGCCTGCGCTGTATACTGATCCGTGACCAGAATATTTGCGTAATGACCTTTGAGGGCGGCGTGAATGGCTTCAATTTTGCGTTGTCCTCCGGCGACAAGGATTGATTTTTCCTTATTTCTCAACTCGGCTAGATCAATTCCAACGGTTCTGCTGTTAATCTCTTCACTGATCAACTGACCTTCCGCGTCGAAAAAGCGTGAACAAATGTCACCTGCACCGGAGTTCATCAGCAATTGTTGCTCTTCTTCATTGAAGTAACCGAGCCTGAACAATAATGCATCTTCCTTCACAGTACCCACGGTAAACAAAGCAATGTTGGCCTGTCTGCCAAGTTCCACGATTCTGCCGATATGTCGATCCGCTTCAACCATGTTTTTTACTTCAATGTTGTCGAAAATAACAGGCAGCGGCAGATACCTTGGTACCGTATGGAATGCCTCAGCGAACAAATGAACAATCTCAGCGGCATACGTATTGACATGGGAGTGGCTTACGCCCCCTTTCAATTGCACGACTTCGACACCTTTAACCTGCTTAGGACGAAGCTGGCGTGCTACAGCATGCATGGTTGTTCCCCAAGTCACCCCGATAATATCTGCATCCTGAACCGTCTCTTGAAGGTAGTCTGCTGCTCTTTTGCTGATATGCTTCTGTATTTCCTCATCACTCTTCAACGGGGTAAAACACACAAGTGCCGTATCCAGATCATATTTTGACTTAAGTTCTCCGGCAATGATGTCGATATCCTCCAGCGGGTCCATAATTTCAATCCGGACATATCCACGATCTTTGGCGTACTGAAGTAACCTTGATACGGTTGGACGCGACACGCCCAACCTTGCGGCAATATCCTGCTGGCTATAATCGGACTGATAATACAATTTCGCTGCTTCAATGCTTAATCGTTGCTTCTCCAGGTCCATTCCCATGTGCGCTCATCTCACTCATCCTATTGTCTTTGGAAAATAAATGCTCGTCCTGTATATTATACATGGATTGAGTATCCGGTCACCATATAGCATCCAATTCAGTATCATGATCGATCCATTCATATCCCTTTCTGACGTATAAAACTGGGGAAACGATGCATACTACTGCGGTCGCTTCATCATTGCCAAGATCGCTTCACCCCATTAATCGCACAGAGAGGAAGAACTACATGTCTACCTTATTGTATATTACTGCCCATCCTCATGATCATGAAACCTCCTTCAGCATGGCTACAGGCAAAGCGTTTATTGATGCGTATCGTGAAAGTCACCCTTCTGATGAGGTCGTTCACCTCGATCTATATCGTTCGGATATTCCGCATATCGATGCGGATGTCTTCAGTGGTTGGGGCAAACTGCAATCGGGTAGTGATCTGACTGCCGAAGAGCAGACCAAAGTAAGCCGTTTGAATGAACTGTCGGATCAATTTGCCGCAGCAGATAAATATGTTTTTGTAACCCCGATGTGGAACTTCTCGTTCCCTCCTATTCTGAAGGCTTATGTGGACTCGATCTGCGTAGCTGGCAAAACATTTCGTTATACCGAACAAGGTCCTGTTGGACTGTTGTCTGACAAAAAAGCGTTGCATATTCAGGCTCGCGGTGGCATTTATTCCGAAGGCCCAGCGGCTCAAATGGAATCCGGTCATCGTTACTTAAGCATTATCATGTCATTCCTCGGTGTGCCGAAGCTTGATGGCATTTTTGTTGAGGGGCACAATCAATATAAAGATCGTGCGGATGAGATTAAGCAACAAGCTATAGAGCAAGCACGCACTTTCGCAAAACAGTTTTAGAAAGGTAGTTCAAAAAGTCCGCTTTTGATTACGAATTATGCCTAGTGGCATCATCAGCATCGAATATGGAATTCACCCGAAATAAGCGGGAGGCTTACGAAGTATGTTTCCTTTGGAAACATTGTAGTTGCTCACGTAGTTTCCCTACGCTTCGCTACTCCATTTCTAGCTTCATCCCATCTTCTCGGTACTGAAAACCGACCTTTTTGAACACTCACTTAAAGTGTAGTAAACAATTAAAGCAAAAATAAAACCCGCGTGCGACCTAGGGGATAATCCCAGGAAACACGCGGGTTTTCAATGTATAATTAACCTAGAGCTTATTGATGTCCAGCACTGGCACGGCTCATGGTTTCAAGTTTACGTGTGATCGCATGACGGTCTACTTTCAATCCCCAGATCATTTCAATAATCTGCTCTTTCTCCTCAGGACTGTCGGCATGCTTCAATTGCATTAACAGATCATGCATTTGTTCATTAATGCCTTCAAATTGAATCCATAAATCCTGTCTTACCTCTTTGGAATCCAGATGATGATTCGCATCGACTTCTTCCTTCAATGCTTGCAGAATAGCATCTTTCCATTCGTCATCACCTAGCTGTTTCGCAATGTTCAGGAGATCCAGATAATCGTCAACAAGAAGTGAGTTCAATTCAGCATGTGTTTTCATCGTTTATTGCATCCCCTTTTCGTCTATTTACCAAGTATTATACTCGGTATTTCAGGATATGCAATAGCTGTCGGAAAAAGTTGATTTATGTAGCCTGTCCCTTCAACCTGTGAACAAGCAAATTACATAAGACAAAACCGATCAAAACATACACACCGATCATCCCCACAATGCCTGTCCATCCAAGATGACTGTAAAGCAGTCCACCTCCTGTTCCACTTACGCTTGAACCAAGATAGTAGAAAAATAAATACAACGCATTGGCCTGGGATTTGTGCTGATTAGCCACGAGTCCAACCCAGCTGCTTGCGATGGAATGACCGCCAAAGAAACCAAAGGCAAACAGGGCGAGTCCGATAATTTTGACCCAAAGCGCTGGATGAACGGTACAGAATGCACCAGCCAGAATAATTCCCAGCGCGATTCCAAGCACATGTGACCTGCCGTACCGATCTGCCAGCCTGCCCATCCAGGTGCTGCTAACCGTGCCCATCAGATATACCACAAAAAGACTTCCAACGATAGACTGACTCAGATGATAAGGTTCACCCGTTAATTCAAAACCGATATAGTTGAAAAGGGTCACGAATCCCCCCATCAGGAGAAAACCGAGTCCATACAGGCATAACAGCCTTGGATTGCGACATTGTGACCACAAAAGAGGTATTGGATTTTTGAATCCAGGGGCAGCTTTGACAAAATGACGGGATGGCGGGATGACAAGCCAAAAAATAACGGCTGCACTCAGTCCAAGAATACCAATGAAACCCACAGCAGCGCGCCAACTGAACCAATCTGTCACCACACCGCTGATAAAACGGCCGACCATACCTCCTATCGAATTGCCGCTGATATATAGGCCCATAGCATAACCAAGACTTCTAGGTTCAATTTCTTCTGACAGATATGTCATGGCTATCGCTGGCAACCCCGCGAGTGCCACACCCTGGAGAATACGAAGCAGAAGAAGCTCCGTATATCCCGGGCTGAATGCGCTGAGCAAAGCAATAACAGAAGATATCACCAGTGCAGCTGTCATTATAAAGCGTCGGCCCACAGAATCAGACAAGGACCCGATGAACAGCATCGTCAGTGCCATGGCGATCGTTGTAACGGATAACGTAAGACTGGCGTGTGCCGGCGTAATGGAGAATGCGTTGCTAATCTCAGGCATCAGGGGCTGGAGGCTGTAGAGCAAAGCAAAAGTGACAAAACCTCCGGCGAACAGTGCAAGGCTAATGTTACGAAACGTCTTAGTTCCCTGCTGAATCATGGATGTTCCAACTTTCCCAGTAAGAAAGCTTCTTGGATCGACTGTGGTCTGATCGCCGGTCAGCGAAGCCTTCCATCTATCGTTATTTAGTGAACAATTTCCGCTCCATATGGGTTAAAAACTCATAACCATCTGGCGTTACAACAATTGTATCTTCGATTTGGAATCCACCAGCACCTAGCTCGTAATATGGTACCTCAACACATAACACCATACCGGGCTCCAGTATCCGCTGGTCCCCAGGGGAGAGGGTTATATCGTCGTACAGTTCCAACCCGATGGCATGTCCGACATGCTGACGTCGGTAATGTGGAATCCCTTCACGCTGTACGCGAGATACTGCCGCATGGAATACTTCCGACGCCTTGACGCCAGGGCGCACCGTTTCAAGTGCCGTCTCCCATCCACTTTTGACCGCAGCAAAATGTTTTTTCATCCAAGCGGTAGGCTCCCCTGCAACAACCGTACGGCCCGTATCTCCCCAGTATCCTTCCAGTTGCAGGCAAAGATCGAAACGGACCTGATCTCCAACCTCAATCATATGAAAATAATTTTCGATGAGTGGTAGCGCACTACGTGGCCCTGCCCCTACCGCTGTCATTGCCGGAGTTCCACCCGCTCTCATCACAGCCAGACGATAATGATCGGCAAGTTGCTTCTCATGAACACCTGCTGCAATCAGGTCAATTAGTTCCTGCTCAATCCGTTCATTTAATTGGGCAGCCTGACGAAGTTGCTCGATTTCGAAAGGTGTCTTGACCAGACGGATTTCTCGGAACAACTTATATGCGGGAATTACCGGTCTGTCAGGAACCTCCTCCTTGATTCTAGCCAGAATATCGGGAGCGATCCGCATCTCATCGATGCCAATCGGCTGATCTTCGATCTCAAGCTGTTTTAATGCAGCCTTGAGTGCTTCAACAGGACCTGGATGAATAACCGTCGTTTGCAGGAGAGAATAAAAGAGATCAATGTCGTCAGTGGAGGGTTTGCCTTCAATTGAACCTTCCACGAAGAAATCACTGTAAGCAAATATATCTACCCCCGTAATACCGAACTGAGCTACAACGCCTAACCGATTCGTTGGAATGACGATACAAGGCTTTGCAGATCTGTCGGCAGGTAAAACAGCATAAATCTGCATGGTCCAGTTGCTTGCGCGTAGCTGGGACCCGATGACATAGTGAATATTCTCCGGAGTTGTTGCGATCAGGGCGCTTAGCCCTTGAGTTTTCATCACTTCTTCCGCCCGGTCCCGGTTCAGACCTGAGCTATGGGATAGATGCAGTGAATTATTCATTTTGATCCAGACCTCCTTTTGTTTTCCTGCGACCAAACAAACTTTCAAGTCCTGGTACAGAGCGCAGTACTAGTTTAATCGTCATAAACAGAGCCAGCGCAAACGCGATCAATACAACAGACACCACGGCTATCGTTGGGTCCTGCCATTTCTCCATATACAGGAATAGTTGTATTGGCAACGTGTAGCTGTCCTGACGGAGCAACAGCAGTGCAGCCTCGACCTGATCGAAAGTGAAGACAAAAGCGATTGACCCTGACAGAAGCAGGGATAGTCGGAGCTGTGGCAACGTAATTGTGAAAAAAATGCGCATCGGCCCTGCGCCAAGGTCCGCGGCAGCTTCCCGATGAGCCGGGTGCAGATTGGCTAACGCACTGCCCACAATAGTGAGCACAAATGGAAGTACAATGACCGCTTCACCCAAAATAAGTGCAAACAGTCCGCCTGCAATATGCATTTTTGAGAATAAAATCAGGTATGCAATACCCAGCGTAATTTTTGGCATAACCATCGGAGACACAAAAAATGCCCTTAAGATACTCGAGCCCGGGAAAGGGTATTGCACGATTGCTAGCGCAGCAAGCGTACCTGTAATCAAAGCCAGCAGAACCGCCCCTGTAGAAGCAATAAGGCTGTTCTTGAATGCATCGAGAAACTGGGTCTGCTCACTCAGATTGGCATACCACTTCAAGGTGAGACCTTCCGGGGGAAATTTGCTGGCTGAACCTGAGCCTACAGATGTCAACATAATCATCAGCAGTGGCAGCAGCAAATAAATCGCTACGGCACCCACAAAGATGTAGAGTAACAGCTTGGTGCCCCTGTTCGACTTAACCATACGCCTGACCTCCCTTACGGGAACGACGGAACATCAACGTTTCTGCTCCTTTATTCACAAGCAACGAAACAACAATGGAAGACACAAGTAAAAACAGGCTGGCAACCGCAGCCATCGGCCAGTTGGTGTCCAAGGTTCGCTGGTATATAAATACCGGAAGTGTCATGACTCTTCCCCCGCCGATCAGTTGAGGTGTGGTGAACGCGGTGAGGCATAGCGTGAACACAATCTGTACCCCGCTTGCAATACCTCTTGCCGATAAAGGCAGGGTAATGGTCAGGAATGTTCTCCAGCTGCCCGCCCCCAGATCCTGAGCAGCTGCCTTTAAGGAAGCGTCACTTTGGGACAACACATTCAGGATCGGGAAGACCATAAATGGCAGAAAAATATGGACAAGGGCCACGACAACACCTGTCTCGTTGTATATCATGCTGAATCCTTCCTCGGTAAGCCCCAGCCGAATGAACAGCCAGTTCATGAAACCCTGTTTGGACAGCAACAGCTGCCATCCGTAAGAACGCACAACCGCACTGACCAGTAGCGGGAGAAACGTGAGCAGCAACAACATCTGCTTCATGCCAGGTTTCTTTAGACTCGCTATGCAATACGCCAGTGGATAGGCAAGCAGAAGGCTCCACAGCGTAACCTTGAAGGCAATGCGAAACGTTGTGCCAATCAGCTTCCAATAATAAGGGTCGGACAGAAACGCACGATAAGCTCCTAAATCCCAGCCCCGAATAAGCTTTCCATTCTCATACATATCAAAGCTATATCTGCCAAAGATCAGCAACCCGCCCAGATACACGATGCCCATCAGAGCAAGCGCAGGCAACAGAAGCAGCAACCGGGTTACCCATGTGCGGTTTCCAAAGGAATACAGATTCACGATCCGTTCCGCGATCCGGTTCATATTCTTGCTCCCTGTACACGGTCATCAATGGGTTCGGATAACAGGAGTGCATCCTCCGGGTCAAAGCCAATTTGTATTGGCTCACCTGGACTATAACGTGACGCGCCTCGCTGATGCAGCACACTGGCCTGAACCAGAAAACCTTCAGCAATCTGCACACTGTATCGAATATTTGCTCCGCCATACACCGCTTCAATCACCTGTCCATCCAGCTTGTTCAGGCAATGAATTGCATCTTCTCCAAGTCGAATATACTCATTTCGGATCGATAAGGAATGTCGTGCTCCCGCTTTCGGTACAGCATTGCCATCACCGACTTTCACCAGCAATGGCTTGCCGAAGCATTCTACCCGAATTCCATTCACCTCATGTCCTAACACTTCCGTCTCAAAGAGATTGGTATCTCCAATAAACTTGGCCACGAAGCTATCGGCCGGTCTTTCATAGATTTCATCAGGGGTTGCGTATTGCAACAGTTTTCCGGCGCGCATGACGCCAATTCGGTCAGACATATTCATGGCTTCGCTCTGATCATGCGTTACAAAGATAAATGTTCCGCCGAATTCACGCTGGATGCGTTTCAGTTCACGCTGCATATCGAGACGCAGCTGCATATCCAATGCAGAGAGAGGTTCGTCAAGCAGCAGCACTTCAGGTCTGTTAATCAGTGCGCGAGCAATGGCGACGCGTTGGGCCTGCCCCCCGGACAGCTCGGATACAGCACGCCTGCCATAGTCTCCGAGCTGGACCAGCTCAAGCATTTCACCTACCTGCCGTTGGATATCGGCTTTTGGTAACTTCTTCACCTTTAGCCCGTAGGCAATGTTGTTGAATACATCCATATGAGGGAACAGCGCAAGCTGCTGAAAAATCATATTGCTATTGCGTCCGTAAGCCGGGATGCCAGTAACATCCCGACCTCCCAGCATAATGGTGCCCTGATCCGGTTGCTCAAGTCCGCCAAGCATGCGCAGCAGTGTTGTTTTGCCACAGCCACTCGGACCAAGCAAGGAAACGAATTCTCCCTTTTTCACTTTGAATGTTACTTGATCAACGGCCGCTCGTTCACCATAGGTCTTCGTGACTTGCCTTGTTTCAATGGATATGGTCTCTTGTCCGCTGCTCATCTCTGATTCCCTCCCATCCATTCCGGATTCAGAACAGAACCCGGAATCGTTGTATGCCTGACAACAATCGTTTTATTGAAGCTTTGTTTTCACGAGTCGGTCCCATAGTTCTTTCCAGGAAGAACTGTTCTGTGCAAGCACATCCCAGTCTGGATTAATGCCGTTACTTTGCGTTTCGACGGAGAAGGAAGGATCATCCTTGTACTTGTCCGGAACTGCAGCTGTCGTACTGGTTACCGGCGTACCCGTTGCTTCTGCATATTGTGACAGCGCCTCTGCGCTCAGCAATTCGTTAATAATTTCGTTTGCAACACGTGCCTGCTCAGGTGTCGAGCCCTTCACGACCTGAAGTGTGTACGGGAAGGAGATGGCCCCTTCGCTCGGATATGCTACGGCCAGTGGAGAACCGCCATCAATCCATGTCTGTGCAACCTGTGCACTGAATGGGGCAATGAGAGCATCACCTGACTCCAGAAGTGCCTTCAGCTGATCATTGGATGAAACCAATGTGCCAATCTGGTCACTCCGATCTGCCCAGAACTGGAAGGCTTGCTCGGGATTTTCATAGGATGCGCCAATCTCTTGACCTTTGGCAGCAATAAGTGGGGAGATATAGGAATAGAACATGTAATCCCAGAGCGCAGTTTTTCCTTTGAACTCCTCGTTATCCCATAGATCGTTCCAGCTGGTAGGTGGCGTTTTCACCAGGTCTTTGTTATACACCAGGGCGAAGCTTGAAACGCCCCAGACCACACCTTTATTGTCTGGCTTGTGGAAGGACTCCGGAATATCCTTGATATTAGTAACGATACTGGTATCCAGTGGTTCCCACATGTCATCATTCAATCCTTTTGCCGTCGCATCTGCATTGAAGTAACCGAAGTTAACCACCGGATTGTTGGCATCAGCCTGCTTGCCTGCGACCATCTTGGGGTACATTACCGAATTGGAGGATTCCTCAAAGGTGACTTCAACGTTGGGATGCTCTTTCACATACTCGGCAACTACTTCTTTGGGAACGACATCCTGATTGGAGCCAGCCCAGATAAACATCGTCAGCTTAACTTTGTCTCCGCTTGCTCCTGAAGAGTCGCTCTCTCCGGCAGTATTACTTGAGCTGCCTGCCCCACCGCAGGCGGAAAGCACCAATGTACCGGCCAATGTTAGAGAGGCGAGGCTAAGAAAGCGTTTTTTATTGGATTTGAACATGCAAATTCCCCCATCCATGTAGTTGGTTTTACCGATAAAACAGAACTAGATAGTTTCCATATACTTGATCAATGCAACCCTATTTGCTGGCGTAAACCTTCCATAATGTCGGATATCTCCCGTGGATCTACAGATAGGGAATCCTTATACCTCTCCTCTACAACGCCCATGGTCTGACGCTTCAGGTAGTCTCTTAGTGCAAGCGGAGCATTCAGCAAGGCCTGATTCAGCGTTACCTGCATCTCATCGCTCCATATGTCTTCAAATTGCTCCCGCGCCTTGCCATAGGCGAATTCCTCCTGCTGCCGCGGTCGCTTGGCTCGCATTTGTTCCGTATCGCTCTCGTTCAGCTCCAGGTCGTCAATCACAACACCGTATAACTCAAGGGCTTTCTCCGGGGATACCAGCCCACTTCTTACATCTTCCAGAACCAGACGAGAATCACGCTCATATGGATCTCCATATCCGCCTCCGCCTTGTGAAAGAAACGTAACTGTTTCTCCAGGTTGAAGCAGCAACTCATCAATTCTTCCCAGATGATCCTCACTTGCACGTCCAGCATTAAGAATCGCTTCTCCATGTGAACCTACGCCGCCACCGAGTCTGCCCCAAGGCTGGAACTCCATACGCTCCATATTTCTGGCCGTCATCACGGTATCCGGTGTTAGAATTCTGACGCACAGGTCAATCCCGCTTCCACCGCGGAAGGTACCTGCACCTGCCGAGTCAGCACGAAGACCATAATGTTCAATCAACACAGGCATCTCGGATTCCACCGTTTCCGCAGGAATATTCCGAAGATGACCGACCGCAAAATCCATCCCGTCAATCCCGTCTTTCATCGGCCTAGCTCCCGAACCTCCGCAGATCGGCTGAATTACGCCCACCTTTTTCTTGCCATCGGATGCATCTGTCATCGCCATCATGACGATGCAGGCTTGTCCAGCTCCTGCCGCGGGAACCATACTGCCCTGAGCTTTCCCTAGTGCTCCCGTGATAACGTCCATCAGCCGGATAAAGGTCGCAGCACGTGCCCCAACTGCTGCCATCGGCTCTGGGTTAAGTACGGAAGCAGGCGGCGCGTAATTTCGCACCATACGAATCATGCCCGAATTCCAAGGAATGGTCGGATCAAGCGTACGGAAATAACGAATGAGTGCGGGCACCAGCATGTAATGGCCCTGTTGGTTGTGGGTAGGAATGTTGAATGAAGCCCTGACCTGAGGATCGGTGCCGCTAAAGTCCAGATGAATGTCACTGCCTACAATCGTCATCTTGCAGCGTAACCGGATAGGATATCCCCCTGGTCCTTTCTCCAGGTAGTCCCAGAAGTCATAGGAACCGTCCGGGATATCCTGCACGATAACACGTGCCTTCAACTCGGCGTATTCCAGCAATTGTTCGATGCCCTGCTGAATTTTTTCCACGCCATAACGTGCAATGAGTTCCTCAAGCCGCTGCTCTCCCCGATTCAATGCAGCCATAAGCGCTTTGAGATCACCGAGATTTTGCTCCGGAATTCGGCTGTTGTCCAGAAACATGCGCAGGATCTGCTCGTTCAGAACACCAGCTTCATACAGCTTGACTGGTGCGATTCGAATGCCTTCCATATGAATATCGTAGGCGCTGGGAGATACGCTCCCGGGTACCTTGCCGCCCACATCGGATGAATGAACAAAGCACATGCCGTAAGCGATGATTCGCCCTTCGTGAAAATAAGGCTTGATGAGATGAATGTCTGGAAGGTGTGTGACCATGCCTTTAGTGGAATAAGGATCATTACATATGACGAGATCCCCTTCTTTCCAGTCTTCAATGCTGTTAATGGTCGCAGCAGCAGGGATGCCCAGAGACAGATTGTAACCCGTCTCCAGCGGTGACCCGAACGTTTCCCCGGATGGAGATAAGAGGTAGGTTCCAAAATCGCCCGTTTCTTTGACAAAAGCGGTGAATCCTGTGCGCAGAACGACATTTGCCATTTCTTCCACGGCAGCTTGAATCCGGTTGTTGAAAATCTCAAGAAAGACCTTGTCGCCGATCATGCTTCCACCTCCCCAATCACGTTCCCGTGGCCATCCCGGTGTACCTTATATCCAGGTGGGATAAAGATCGTTGTATCATATTCCTCCACAATAATGGGCCCGGGGATGGGAGCATCCACAGATGGAATCTGTCCCCTTTTCAGTACCTTGGCTGTCTGCTGTACATGGTCAAAGGTGATGAGCCTTTCTTCCGCTGCACTCTCATCAAATGGCAAATTTGCCGAATCTACCTTGTTATGGGTAGGCAAAACACCAACAATGGTCGCTCTGAGACTTACAAACATAACCTCTGCCTCTGGCTGACTAATGCCAAACACGTTTTGGTAAGATGTATGGAATTTAATCCCTGCCTTCTTGGGATCTTCAATTTCTTCCAATGTCAGCGTGACCTCAAGATCAAAGGCCTGTCCCTCATATCGCATATCCGCACTGTATAGGCAATAAATATTGTCCAGCTTGACACCACCACGGGCTTCCTCATCGACCCAGCTACGTCCCTGGTTTTCCAATTCAGCAAAAAGAGAGCTTAATTCACCAGACTCCAGAGTCTGGGTACTTTTGTGTAACGTATGAACGAAATCATTGCGAAGATTGGCAACCGTGCAGCCCATGGCACACAATGTTCCCGGAGATGGCGGGATCAGCACTCTGCCGATACCTACCTCACGTGCCATCAGAAAAGCATGCATCGGGCCGGCTCCACCATATGCGAGCAATGTAAAATCGCGGGGATCAACACCCTTGCGAGCCATGAGGGGAGAAAACTGGGCGTACATATTGGCGGTTGCCACATCAAGAATGGCTTGTGCAGTCTGTTCGGCATTCAGTCCAAGCTTTTCTCCCAGATTGCCCAGAGTACGCTCTGCAAGTTCGGGATACAGACGCATTTGTCCGCCAAGGAAACGGTCAGCATGCAGGATACCGAGCTGTAGATAGGCATCTGTGGTTGTCGGATCTTCTCCCCCGCGCTGATAACATGCCGGACCGGGGTTGGCTCCCGCGCTCCGTGGCCCCACCTTGAGTACGCCTACGGAATCAAGCCAGGCAATTGAACCACCACCAGCTCCTATAGCCGTTACATCAACAGCGGGAATGATGACAGGAAAATCTCCAACCTTGTTCTCAGAAGAATAACTCGGTTCTTTGTCAATGAGGGCAACGTCAACACTTGTCCCACCCATGTCAAATGTGATGACCTGATGAATGCCCGCTCGTTCAGCAATATGGGTCGCGGCGATTACACCGGAAGCAGGCCCGGACAGAAGTGTACGTACCGGCTCATTAGCCGCTCTGGCAGCCGTCATAATTCCACCGTTGGACATGGTCGACAGCAAGTTGGCTTTGAGGCCGTATGCCTGAATCCCTTCTTGCAGACGCAGGAAGTAAGACCCCATCCGTTCACCTACATAAGCGTTCATGGCCGTTGCGAGTGTTCGTTCGAACTCACGCTGTTGTGGCCAGATGGCGCTGCTTCGGCAGATGAACAGTTGCGGATAACGTTCCCTGATCAGATCTTCCGCAAGCTGCTCATGAGCGGGATTCACATAAGCATGTAAAAAGCTAATCGCCAAAGCGGTAACGCCATCCTCCACCAGCTCATCCACCGCTTGCAACAGTTGTTCCTCATTCAGTGACTGGAGAATGCCTCCACTCGCAATGACCCGTTCATCGACTTCCTTAACGCGATGTCTCGGTACCAGCGCATCGGTCTTGTCACCATACAGATTGGTTGTATCCTCAAGTCGCAACCGTCGGATTTCAAGAATGTCACGGAATCCTTTAGTGACCAGCAGACCTGTAACTGCGCCATTTCGCTCAATCAACGTGTTGACGCCAAGCGTTGTTCCATGCACAAACAGATCAATCTCATGAATATTCACGCCACTCGCCTTCAACTGATCAAGTGCGTTAAAAATCGCCTGTTCCGGAGCTACTGCAATCGATGGCGTCTTCAGCGCCGCAATCACCCTGCCCTGATGGTCCATCACCAGCGCATCCGTGAAAGTACCTCCGATATCTATGCCTAGACGGTAGATTGTGTCCACAAGCTCAACTCCTTTATCACCGGGTCTCATTCTGGGAATGTTATTGGTTTTGCATGGCGAAATAACGTTTGACATCATCGATCATTTGGTTAATATGATTCACCATTGCCGCTTCAGCCTGCTCCGGAGAGCCCGCTACAATAGCATCCAGAATCTGCTGATGATCCACAACTAATTCACTTCCTACTCTCCGGCGAATATACGCTGTTTCCAGAAAATCGCGGCTTGTCTCCCATACCAGTTCAACCGCATGCAGAAGAATTTGGTTTTGCGCAGCATAAGCCAGCAATCTGTGAAACTCCCGGTCCTCCTCGTATGGTATAATATTCTTGGAAAGCAATTCATGCTGGTTGTTAATCGAGGCTTGCAACAGTACTATGTATTCTTTCGAGGCACGCTGTGCTGCCAGGGAAGCGATTTCTCGCTCAAGTGCCCTTCTGGCAACGAGAACATCTAGCAGAGCCTTTTCCCCGGAATGGTTCAGCATCTGAATTAACTGTGAGTTCACGCTTTGTTGCTGCAAATCTTTTTCCAACGTCTTCATTCGATCCAGACCCTGTTCGGTCAAAGTTCTTCCCTTGCGACCTTCCAGAACTGTAAAACCTTCAACATCCATCTCCATAAGTCTTCTTCCGATGGTTGCCTGACTCAGACCATACGTTTTGCCCAAAGTATGAACCAACGTACTGGCCCCGATGGGAGCGTTAGCGTCTCGAAGCTGCTTCAGCAGTTCGTATTCCAACTCCATTTCGTTTAGCTCAGGACCCACTGATTTCACCCCTCTTAGATACTTAATTGTTTTTAATCTT
The DNA here is from genome assembly GCF_001908275.1 of Paenibacillus xylanexedens. Lineage (NCBI taxonomy): Bacteria > Bacillati > Bacillota > Bacilli > Caryophanales > Paenibacillaceae > Paenibacillus > Paenibacillus xylanexedens. Next base: position 4,714,244 of record NZ_CP018620.1, read on the forward strand.
CTATCTTATTGTTGTTACTCACTGATGATTAACGTTAGTATACCTTGCAGACATCACAATTTCAACAATTCTCATCAAAATAGTGCGAATTATTTCTTCAGCTATAATCTGCGCCTTTCTATTTCAAAATTCAAATTAAAAAAGAGCATTTCACATCCTTTATTCCAGCGTTTATCTGGAGGATGCAATCTGCCCTTAAGGTATCAGGACTTGAGTTGTTGCAGCAACTGCACACGGTAGGCTTCACTTTCAAGGGATTGAATTTCCTTATATTCTTCAGCAGTTAACACTTTGGGTTCCCCCGCTGCCTTGGCGATCATATATACCTTCGCGCTTTCTTCCACCACTTGGGTGCGGTAATAGGCTTCGCGGAGGTTTTTACCCGTTGTGACCAATCCGTGATTGACGAGAATGAGTGCCGTATGTTCTGCTACCTTTGCTGAGACTGCATCGGCAAGTTGTTTCGTCGTTGGCAGAACGTATGGAACAAATCCGATATCGCCCACCAAAGCGGACTGATCAGGGAACAAGTGTGGCAATTCATCGAAAACGAGACTAAGTGCGATCGTATATGCCGGATGCGTATGCACAATGGCTTGGATATCAGGGTTCACACGATAACTGTACAGATGCATCAATACTTCGGAAGAAGGACGTGTTGTTCCCGCACGAGTCTCTCCTGTCTCGATATCAATGGCGATCCATTCGTCAGGCTCCAGATCTTCAAGTGCATAACCGCTCGGAGACAACAACATCGTTCCCCCAGAGCGAGCGCTCAAATTCCCACCGGGTCCTACAACCAACCCTTGGGCAACTGCTCTACGTGCATACTTCGTCAACTCTTCCCTTACTTGCTCTTCAGACATGTTGCTCTCCACTCCTCATACTTTTCTTTGTAGCATTTTCGTCAATGCTCATTGCATTGAATCTGTTCATTACCTTTTGATTTGATTCAGACTTTGGTAGCTTTCATAAGCTTCCTGCCACAGCTCTGTATCCTCAGGCTCATAGGTCTCGGGGGAAAAGGAAGCAGCCATGACCTCCCGTACCTCGGCCAAGCTACTCACTTCTCCATGCGCAAGGAATTGCAGCATGCAATTCCCGGCTGAAGTCGCCTCTGCCGGGCCTGCCACCACCGGGACACCGGCTGCATTGGCTGTAAACTGGCATAGTAGTCGATTGTGCACACCGCCACCGACCATATGAATGACACGAGGTCTTGTACCTGTAATCAACTGCAATTCATCCAGCGTCTGTCTGAATTCCAGTGCAAGACTTTCCAGAATGCAGCGTACGATCGCTCCAGTCGTTTCAGGCACAGTCTGTCCGGTGAGATTGCATTGTTGCCGTATTCGTTCAGCCATATTCCCTGGCGCCAAATACACGTCATCTCCCGGCGATACATAACTTTGATGCGGCGTTGCCAAGGTAGCCAATTGAATCAGTTCTTCATGTGTAAAAAGTTGATTCTCCCGCTCCCATTGCCGTTTGCATTCCTGTAGCAGCCACAAGCCTGAATGATTTTTCAGGGTGCGTACTTTTCCACTTACCGTCCCTTCATTGGTGAATCCTAATGCACGACTTCGGTCATCCAATACAGGTGTATCACGCTCCACACCCATAAGAGACCAAGTTCCACAGCTGATAAAAGCAAAATCCGAATCCATCGCAGGAATCGCTGCCAAGGCAGATGCCGTATCATGTGAGCCCACAGAGACTACCTGCATCGGTCCAGTCCGTAACTCGGCGCACAACTCATTTGTTAAATCGCCCAGCACGGTACCCGGTTGAACGAGTTTTGGAAATAATGTTTCCGGTATACCGAGACGCCCGATCAGATTTTCATTCCAACGTGCCTCGCCTGCATGCAACAGCCCGCTGGTACTCGCAATCGTATACTCACAAGCCTGCTGACCGGATAGATAATAGTGAAATAAATCCGGCATAAATAACATGCGCACATCCAGACGCAAATCTTCGGCCTGCTCTCGTACACTGCCTAACAGTTGAAATACGGTATTGATCTGCTGCGGCAGAACGCCGGACATGGCATACAGTTCTTCTTCTTTCACAAGGTGCAGAACTTCTTCCATCCACTGTGCATTACGCGCTTCCCGGTAGTGACGTGGGTTCGAGCACAACCTTCCTGCACCATCCACCAGTCCATAGTCCACTCCCCACGTATCCACTGCTATAGAACGGACCGATGGAGAGATGCCTTGCGTCCCTTTCACAATGCCTTGCTTTAATTCATGAAAAAGTCGCAAGAAATCCCAATACAATCCGTCCCCCAGCTGCACGGGTTCGTTGTTGAATCGATGCACTTCTTGTAACAAGAGTCTGTTTCCATCAAAAGAACCCTGGACTACGCGTCCACTCCCAGCGCCGTAATCGGCAGTAAGCACATGTGTTGCTTGATCGCCCATTCTTTCAAGCCTCCTTAACTCTACGCGATAAGCCGTATTCGAGTTCTGAACACAGCTTTCAAGAGAACGCCATGTTACCTCATTTCACAAGGAACATGGCGTTTGACAGGAATGAATCTTTATTTTAACGATACAACGGGCCAAACACACTGCAAGCACGGTAGTCTGCGCTCTCCGGCTCACTTGTGCCGAATAATCCCCATGCACGCGGACGGAAAATCTCCGATTCTGGGACATTGTGCATGTTTACCGGAATGCGAAGCATGGAAGCGAGCGTAATCAGATCAGCACCGATGTGTCCATACGAGATGGAGCCATGGTTGGCGCCCCATTGATTCATGACTTCGTATACGGAAGTAAACGCTCCTGATCCGGTTAGAACAGGTGCAAACCAGGTGGATGGCCAGGTTGGATCTGTCCGCTGATCCAGCGTATCATGCACATCTTCAGGCAGATCAACCGTGTAACCCTGAGCGATTTGCAACACTGGACCCAGTCCTTTGACCAGATTCAGACGTGTCATCGTTACAGGCATGCCGCCTTTGGTCAGGAAATCCGCTGAATAGCCGCCCCCGCGGAAATACTCTACGGATGCCGGTCTCCATGATGTTGCTTTTAGGCAGTCCTGAACTTCCTCATCTGTAATTTCCCAGAAAGGCTTGAGTACAGGCTTACCATCTCTGGACTGTTGTCCAGTGCCATCCAAGGCTGCCGAACCAGAGTTGATCAGATGCAGAATGCCGTCCTTCGCATTTCCTTCCAACTGATGTCCCGTCACACGCTGTACCGAATCCGGACTCCAATACGTACGCACATCAGCGAAGATCTGAGCCGTATGTGTGAGCAACGAACCGAATAACATCGATACACCGTTCAGGCTGTCATTTTCCGTTGCAACCAGATAAGGCGCACGTTTGCCATTCCAGTCAAAGGAAGAATTCAATATCGACTCGAGAAAATCTCCGTTCGGAGAATGATCCGTCCACTGCCGTTGTCCCTGGAAGCCGGATACAATCGCGTGATGACCCATCGATTCCTCTGTAAAACCAAGCTCTGCCAATCTTGGATTGCCAGCCATCAAGTCACGCACGATTTGGGTCATTTTCACGACTGTTTCCCATTCGTACTCTTTGCGTTTGCGATCCGTTTGCAGATGGGCAGCGTTGTTGTCCGCACCTTCGCTACAATTCTCCTTCACCCAGGCCAGTGCGAGCTTATACTCCTCGGGGTCGTAGATTTCTTCTTCGATACGACGAGTGAGTTCACTCATATCCACGTATTCATTACGCATGCCCAGATACTCCTGGAAAAATGAATCGTTCACAATTGAGCCTGCAATCCCCATGGATACTGATCCAATAGACAGATAGGCTTGCCCTTTCAAGGTCGCGGCTGCAAGTCCCGCACGGCTGAACCGGAGCAATTTCTCACGCACGTCATCGGGAATCGTTGTATCCCCGCCGTCCTGAACATCCTCTCCATAGATTCCAAAGGCAGGAATCCCCTTCTGTGCATGAGCAGAAAGTACCGCTGCCAGATAGACTGCACCCGGACGTTCAGTCCCGTTAAACCCCCAGATAGCAGTAGGAATGGATGGTGACATATCCATCGTTTCCGTACCATAACACCAGCACGGTGTCACGGTGATCGTTACGCCAACGTTGGAACGACTGAATAGTTCTGATGCTGCGGCCGCTTCGGCCACTCCGCCAATACAGGTCTCGGCCACAACACATTCCACCGCGGACCCGTCAGGATAACGCAGTTCGGCTGCAAGCAGTTCCGCAACAGATGTCGCCATCCGCATCGTTTGCTCTTCCAGTGACTCCCGAACACCCTTGCGTCTTCCATCAATCGTGGGACGAATACCAATCTTGGGGAAAGCCTGTTTATAACGATAATCCTGGTGTGTCATACTGGAATGTCCTCCTTCAAATCGTTTCATAGGATTTGGGTTGAATTGAGAAACCTTCTGTCTGATTCATATGCATTGATTGGAATGAAATAATGACGGAAATACAACCGATACCCGAATGGTATACAAGAGCTGCATACACAGATTGCCAAGAGCCTTATTTTAGTTTGAATACGTTTACATATTTAAAAAAATAACAATAAACCATTTCATTAATTAGCTATGTATGTAGTTCCTCTATTCAAGAAAATGGAACGTGCATGAGCGAATTCAACGAAATGGTTTATGTAGTAAAGACGTTCAGAACCCTTTAGGGTTATCGGTAACCCTAACATAGCATGAGCCTATCTTGCTGTCAATTGGCATTATCCTATAGAATGGTAAGACTATGTTGCGGAAAGGTTAGATTCTAATGATTACCATTTACGATATTGCCAAAAAAGCCAACGTCTCCGCCATGACGGTCTCCAAGGTCATTAATCATACAGGCCGTATAAGTTCCGCGACACGTGAACGTGTGCAACAGGTGATCGACGAACTGGGTTACATCCCGAACTCCAATGCACGCAGCCTTGTGCTTCAACGAACCCAGATGCTCTCCCTGCTTATTACGGATATTACCAACCCTTTTTATACAACACTGGCGCGTGGTGCTGAAGATGCAGCCCATCTTCGTGGGTACCGTCTTTTATTCGGCAATAGTGACGAGGATTACAATAAGGAAAAGGATTACGTGGATGCAATTCTGTCTACTCGTGTGGATGGTGTACTCTATGCCCCTGCGGGGGATCGTTCTCTGCCTCATCTGAAACAGCTGCAGGAACGTCACATTCCGTTTGTCTTTCTGGACCGCACCGTACCTGGTATTACCTCAGATATTATTGCCGGAGATAGCCGGGAAGGCGCGATTGAGCTGATCCGATATCTGGTGCAATTGGGTCACCGGCGCATTGCACTGGTCAATGGTTCTTCGGAGGTTTCTACCGCCAGACTGCGGGAGGAAGGTTATATAGCGGGTTTACGTGAGGCCGGAGCTGATATTGATCCCGAGCTTGTGCTTCGAACCGGGTACCGGGATTTCAGCGATGAAGAGGGACTGGATCGACTACTCTCTCAACCGGATCAACCAACAGCCATTTTTGCCGCCAACAACATGCTGGCGATTGGGGTCATTCGGCTTTTGCGCAAACGAGGACTGCGTGTACCAGAAGACATCTCTGTTGTGTGTTTCGACGATCTGGATCTGGCTTCTGCTTTTGATCCTTTCCTAACTGTAGCTGCACAGCCAGCATATGACTTTGGGTTTCAGGGCGTACAGATGCTGATTGACCGAATTGAGGGCAAGGCCCCTTCCGAAGCCCAAACCGTCATTCTACCGTCAGAACTGCGCATACGGGCTTCAGCTACTGCTCCACGTGAGCAAGAATAGACTTAAGCACGTGAGTTGACTAAATAAGTGGACCAAAAATTATTTACACTGACACTACGATAACAGAACAACCTTCCAATCGCTGTTATCTCCAGATTTTTTCATTCCCTTTTAAAGAGGAAATCCGGAGATAGCGTATGCTTCCGATGTAGCTTTCTTGCAGAAAGCTTGTAGGCGAACGCTTCGCTTTTTCAAGTTTTTTCTGTCCTCTCCGTTATCGTGTAAATGATTAGTCCCACTTATCTGGATTAGATCCCGCTCAAATTCGAAAAATGTACAACATAAACAGGGTGCACCGGAGATTACACTCTGGTTGCACCCTGTTTGAAGTTCATTCGCTGAAATAATCCGTCGTTCGAGCCGTGTGGTTAGTCTGTTTCATTCAGGCTCGTCGTTTCATTCAGTTCCATCCGAGCCGATATTTCTACCGCTCAGACTGTAATGCTAAAGCAACCTCACGAACGAGTCCCGGGAACCATTCCATTAGAGGTTCAAACGTATATCCCGCTTGTTCAGCTTTGGTCGTCTCCATCGTCCATGATTGCTCAATTCCGAAGGGTGACATGTCCTCTTTCACCGTTTCCGTGAGGATCTGGGACTGCATGCCCGTGACCGTCTCGATCAGATGTATCATGGCTGACAGCGTAATCGCGCCCTTGGAAGCTGCATTCACCGGACCAGTAATGGACGAATGCCCAAGCCAAGCGAGAAATCTTGCCGCTTCAGTGGAATTAATGAATCCAATCTCTGCATCCGGATTTGGCATGCCGATCGGTTTTCCTTTTTGCACATGTTCAATATGAAAATGAAGTCTTCTCGTATAATCATCGATCCCGAGTACAATGGGAATGCGCATCGCCACAACCGGGAAATCTGCTTCCTGGAAAAATACAGCCTCCGCAAGCCGTTTGCCTTCTCCATACGAAAAATCCTCTGCACTCCCATACTGTAATGGATATGTATACGGGTCAAAATCCGTTTCCTTAAATCCAGGTCTGGGATCACCGTACACCGAGAGTGTGGATGTCAGAACGTATCTTTTGGTGCGTCCTGCAAAAGCTTCACATGCCGCTTTCGCCGCATCTGGGGAATAACAGATATTATCGTACACAACATCCCACATGTCTGTCTGTGCAACCTCTGCCAGAGATTCCGGGTCTTCACGATCCATCTTGATTCGGTTTACTTCGGGTCCGAAGTCAACATCCGTTTTACCACGAGTTGCGACTGTGATCTGAGACTTCCCTTCCCACAGCAAGTGATCCACCAGACGTTTACCGAAAAAACGTGTACCCCCAAGTATAAGAACTTTATTCATCCAAAAAACCTCCTATCTTGTTCGATTATGTTTAACAATTTGAAGCATGGTGTGAGCATTCCGTTGAAACTCATATGAAGTTGGTTCTTCGGATACCGTGCACCCACGCTCTTCGAGTATTAATTTCAACTCATCCATGTGTTTGTAACGTTCGCCAGACAGATCCACTGTTGGAAAAATGCGAACCTCTTGTTTGGTCACACGCAGCAGTTCCATCACGGTTGCAACATGAAAATCAACATCCAATCGATCCGCATACGTAAACAGGAAATGGGCGGATAACGTCAGATCGAACTGTTTATCGGCAAAGGGTAGATCCGGGAGCACAGACGCCACATAACGGTCAGGAAACTTTCTCATATCTGCGATGCAATCTGTGATGGCACGAGTTCGCTCTTCCTTTAACCCCTGGATTGATCCAAATTGATCCCACACATATATGCTTTGCACCGATTCCATCTGTTTCATCGTATGCTCAATGTCCTGAAATCCCTTTACTTCAAGCTCGTCGATCTCATATTCGTAGGCCATATCCACGGCCATGGGGTTGGCACCCAATTTGCGCGCCTGGCTACTGAATGAACACGCTCCACCTGGACAATCCAGAATAGACTTGCCATTAATCTCGTCCACCGTTAAGTTGAACATCTTCATATATTCCTCGAAGGTTCTTCCTATGAAAACAATCTGTTTCAGTTCCAAACCGCCAGAATCATTGGACTCCTGATCTTCTCCGCTGTTCTTCTGATGCTCTCCATTGTTGCTCAGCTCATCTCTGCTCATCTCGTCTCAGCTTCCTTTCCTGCGCTTGAATCAATCGTTAGGGAACACAAGCCCAATCTGCTTCCGAATCTGATCCATGACCTGCATCGTAACATAGGAGCGTTCATACGTGTTCATGTCAGATTCCTTACGGCCTTGCTGAACCAGATTCACGAACTCCTCCACTTCATAATACATCGCCGGATGGTTTTGTTCGACTGTGAGCTTCTCCACCGTACCGTCATTGTATCGTATCTCTGCATGTTCCGGTGAACCAATCTTGTCAATGATGATGCTGCCCAGCTCACCCATGATTTCGCTTGGTAGATGAGAGTTGGAGATTTTGGAGTATGTAACGACCGCATCCATTCCATCATAGTCCAGCAGCACGCTACCTTGTCCATCCACACCAGATTCCAGCATCATCGCTTGGGATTGAACCCGGTTAGGTGCACCGAACAATGTAATCAATGGATAGAGACAATACACACCGAGATCCATTAACGCCCCATTAGCGAGTTCAGGCTTGAACGCGTTCAGGACAATCCCCTCTTTGTACTTGTCGTAACGCGAAGAATACTGAGAGTATCCTGCTACGTATTTGCGGACAGGACCGATTTTATGCAGGCTCTTCTGCACCATTTTGAACTGGGGAACAAGGGTAGATTTCATCGCTTCCATGAGCAGAACCTCGTGTTCTCGTGCTGTATCGATCATACTCCGAACTTCGGCGCTATTTGCAGCCAGAGGTTTCTCGCACAATACATGTTTACCGTTTCTCAGAAAAAGCTCAGCCTGCTCCGCATGAACCGTATTTGGTGTTGCGATGTAGACTGCATCAATCACATCACTTGCTGCCAACTCTTCCAGATCGGTGAAGCGGTGTTCAACATCATATTTATCTGCGAATGCATTAGCCTTATCTTCAGTTCTTGAATACACGGCGGTTAATTTGAATCCTTCAACCTGTGCTGCGGCTTCAAGAAGCCTTTCTGTAATCCAGTTGGTACCCACTACTCCAAAACGAACCATGCTTACCTACCTCTTTCATCTATAAATTTCATTTGAGATATAAACCACTTCCATCCTGTATATTGTAGCTCATATTTCGTTCAGATTGAAGGAAGGGGCCATATCCCCAAATATTGATATCTTGCTTTTTAAGTTAGAACTTCGTCAATCCCTTCGAATCATGGGTATAATTAGAGATGAGGTGATCATCGTGGAAAGTCGAGATCAAGATCGCATACTGCCCGAATCTATAGATGAAAAATACTGGCACGCCATCATCCACAACGATAATTCTTATGATGGAACGTTCTTTTACGGTGTGCAAACAACGGGTATCTTTTGCCGACCTTCCTGTAAGTCCAGAGCACCCAAAGCTGAAAATGTGCTGATATTTCAACATGTTGAAGAAGCGTTAGCATTAAAGTTCAGACCCTGCAAACGTTGCAAACCAACAGGCGAGCGGGTTCCTGATCAGGAGTGGATATACGGGATCACGGATTACATCGAACATCATTACGCCGAACCTCTAACCTTGGATGTCCTTGCCACTGTAAGTCATGGCAGTCCATATCATCTGCATCGTGTGTTCAAGCGGATTACAGGCCGCACACCGGTTCAATATATTCAGGATAAACGAATTACCGAAGCTCGGAAGTTGCTTGAACATACCGGACTTACCGTCACCGATATTGGCCGCCATGTCGGTATACCTAACTCAGCTTATTTCATTACTGTATTTCGCAAACACACAGGTCTCACACCTGCACACTACCGCGAAAGGCATGAGAACTTATGAAGACAAATCTTACTTACAAAGTACCCAAAACGTTACTCAACAAGGGGACAGGGTTCCTTAATGGATATACACATACACTGAATCCTTACACAGGCTGCGCCTTCGGTTGTTCTTATTGTTATGTCAGACAGATGCCTGTCTCCCTATTTCGTAAAGAGGATTGGGGGGGCTGGGTGGATGTAAAACAAGAGGCCTCCCGGGTGTTCGCCAAAGAGTTGCAGCGTGCCCTGACCAAAGGGAAAGTTACTCTGTTCATGTCATCCAGTACCGACCCGTATCAACCCGCCGAATACAAGGAGTGTATCACGCGTTCATTACTTGAAACGATGGTACAGCATCCTCCAGATTTCGTATTAGTCCAGACCCGCAGTCCACTCGTTACCCGGGATATAGATCTGTTACAGCAGTTAGGTGACCGGGTTCGGGTCAGCATGACGGTGGAGACAGATCTGGACGATATGCGGAAGCATTTCAGTCCTTCCGCTCCCCCAATTGCAGGCCGATTACGTGCACTGGAACAGTTGCGGGATGCCGGAATACCCACGCAGGTTGCGATTGCTCCCGTATTACCCAGCAGTGAACAGTTTGTAGCCATCTTGAGACCTCTGGTTCAGCGTGTATGCATTGACGATTATTTCATGGGTGATGGTAGCGAAGGCAAGCGCACCCGCCGACTCGGTATGGAGTCGCTCTATCAGCAAGTGGGGATGGAGCATTGGTATCATCCAGATGCGTATCAGACTGTAGTTCAGCGGATGAAAGACTATTTTGCCGAGGATGAGATCTGGATCAGTCAGGCGGGATTTGAGCCCTAAATGGATATATAAGTTGGACTAAAGATTATTTACACTGGACACTCCAATGACAGAACAACCTTCCGATCGCTGTTATTCCCAGATTTTTTTGATTTAATAAAAAACAGCCCCTTTCCTTGTTCGAAGGAAAAGGGGCTGTTTATCATGATATAAGTCATAATGGCTATCTTATTTATCCAATGTATACAATGGCAGTTCCACCGGCAACGCAGCCGGGCGCTGACATGAACTTTTCATCTGGTAGAACGTCTGTTCATCCGATGAATCGTGGAATGCCCACATGGCCTCAAGTACGTGGTATGCCAGCTCCCCACTCGCACGGTGTGCACGTCCACTATGTGCTGCATAGGCCATATCTGCCACACCGATGCCGCGTGTATTTTCCTGATATCCTGGGAGAAGCGGAACTTCCGTCCATTCATGTTCACCCAGCAAGCGATAACGAACCGGACCACCAAAGGTGTTAGGGTCAGGTACCTGCAATGTACCGTGCGTGCCATATATCTCAATCGGTGGCAATGCACTTCCGCCAAATACGTCAAAACTTGTAATCAGTGTGCCAATGGCTCCCTGTTCAAACTGTAACAGACCGGTAACGTGAGTTGGAATTTCGACGGGAACCGTCTGGCCCCTCTTTTTCTCACTCGTAATCGTCCGCTCTTCCATGGCTTTACCCGTCATGCCTGCAATTGACTTGATCGGTCCCATTAGTTGAACCAATGCGGTGAGATAGTACGGACCCATGTCAAACATTGGCCCACCGCCAGAGGCGTAATAAAACTCCGGATCAGGATGCCAGTGTTCATGACCACGGCTCATCATAAATGCGGTCGCCGCCACCGGTTTGCCGATGACCCCTTCCTCCACCAATTGAAGTGAAGTCTGGATGCCTGAACCGAAGAACGTTTCTGGTGCACAGCCCACGAGTAATCCTTTACGCTTGGCTGTTTCGAGTACGGCCTGCCCTTCTTCACGGGTAACAGCGAGTGGTTTTTCTACATAAACATGTTTGCCAGATTCAAGTGCCCGCAAGCATACATCCGCATGAACGGAAGGAATGGTCAAGTTGATGATCAGCTCAATCTCGCGATCAGCCAAGAGTTCGTCGACGCTGTATACGTTAGGCACGTTATAAGCAGCAGCCTGCTCTTCGGCACGTTTTCGATCAAGATCCGCAACAGCAACAAGTTCCAGCACCTCGAACCGGTGACAGTTTTCCATATAAATACCGCTGATTTTACCGCAGCCAATAATGCCTACTTTCATTGTTTTCATGCCTGGGGCTCCCTTCGCCGTGGATCAGAAATGGTTTATCCATTGAGGATGAATGGTTAACACTGAAGTTACGTTTGCAATCAAACTACAATCTCATTAGTTCTGGTTATCCGCCATACCTGTGTACACTTCGGTTGCTGCACTTACTCGACTCTTGGCAAGCTCTTTGCCTGCTGCTGTCCATTTGAATCCACTGCGCATCATTTCAGTCACGGGTTTCATGTCTACAATGTCTGCATGGTGTCCCAGTGAGTTGTAGAATACCCGTCCTGCGCCCCAGCGTTTCGTCCAGACAACAGGCATATCTACAGGCCCATTCGCTGCATGCGGACCAGTTACCACTGGGAAACGAGTTGTTGCCAGCACTTCCACTGCCGGGTCTACGTGCAGGTAGTACTGTTCACTTTTCACCTGAAAATCTTCAATATGATCCAATAACGGGCTAGAGCCACGCTTCATGTTCACCATATACTCCACACCATCGTTACCTGGATGAGCAACCCATTGTCCACCCGTCATAAACTGCCAGTCCACGTTATTTCGGAAGGCATCACACATCCCGCCATGAAGACCAGCCAAGCCAACACCGCTCTGGACAGCCGCTGATACGTTATTGACCAGTTCTTGCTCAATCTGTCCCATTGTCCACAATGGTACGATCAGATCCAGACCTAGTAGCTTCTCGGCATCCGCATAAGACTCCAACGTATTTGAGACTTCAACCTCAAACTGCTCTTCCTTCAAAATACGCTCAAAAATCGCTGCTACCTGCTCCGGTTCATGTCCATCCCAGCCGCCCCATACAATCAGTGCTTTACTCATCGTTTATTCACTCGCTTTCGCCTAGTTTTGTTGTGTTCAACCCTATTTCTGATGTCACTGTCTTGCTTGCTCACATCTCTTCAAGCGTCACCCAGCGCCGATCTGTTACCGAACGTTCTACCGCTTCCAGTACAGCCTGACAAGCGACCCCATCGTGGAAACTCGGTGATGGTTGGCGTCCTTCAGAGATCGCTGTCACCAGCTCCAGCATTTCATGGGTGAACGTGTGCTCGAATCCAATCGTATGTCCGGCAGGCCACCAGGCTTCGGAATATTTGTGAGCAGGATCGGTTGCCAGTACACGGCGGAATCCCTGTACGTCCTCTTCATCCTTTGTAAAATACACTTCCAGTTCATTCATCCGTTCAAAATCAAATCGTACACTGCCGAGACTGCCGTTAATCTCAAACGAGTTCGTACTCCGATGCCCCGCTGCAAAGCGAGTAGCCTCGAAGCTGCCCAGCGCCCCTCCTGCGAATCGTGCTAGGAACAACGTAGCGTCGTCGACGGTCACTTCTCCTTTCGGTGCATCCGCATTCGAACTGCCCTTTGCACTCAGACCGGTCATCTCGGCTGCAAGCGGACGCTCTTTGATGAAGGTTTCGCTCATACCGATGACTTCCTGGAATTCACCAACGAGGAAGCGAGCCAGATCGATTAAATGCGCACCCAGATCCCCATGGGAACCGGAGCCAGCCACTTCTTTTTGCAAACGCCATACGAGCGGGAACGAAGGGTCCATAATCCAGTCCTGAAGGAAAAATGCACGGAAATGATAGATTTTACCCAGTCGTCCGCTCTCCACCAGATCCTTCGCTAATTGCACCGCTGGTGAGAAGCGGTAGTTGAACCCGACCATATGTGCGACTCCAGCATCCTCTGCTGCCTGAAGCATCTCACGCGAATCCGCAAGCGACAGGGCCAGTGGTTTCTCACAAAACAGATGTTTGCCTTGGCGAGCTGCTTCCAACGCAATTTCCTTATGGGCATCACTTGGCGCGTTAATATCAATCAGATCGATATCATCCCGCTTCACCAGTTCGCGCCAATCCGTTACACTTTCGGACCAACCGAACTGATTCGCTGCCTCCTGCACTCCCTGCTCGTTACGTCCACAGATCACAGACATCTCAGGCTGCAACGGAGCAGACGGGAAAAACATCGGCAGACTGCGATAGGCATTACTGTGGGCCTTCCCCATAAACTTGTATCCAACCATTCCGACACGAAGACGATTTGACATGGTCATTTCCTCCTTTGGAATAATAAAAAATTCTCTCAATATGTGTACCAATAAACTATTGACGGATAGAAGAAGCACGGACGATCAGTTCGGTAGGCAACAATGCTCTCGCTGATTCGGTTACCGCTACAACAGAGTTATTCGCTTTATGTGTATCACCCACAGACCCATGCATAAGCTTTGATACTGCAAGTTCACCCATCTCGAAAAATGGAACCCTGACGCTGCTCAGCGGCGGAACAGCCATCTCGGCGGCATCGGAGTCGTCATAACCCACAAATGCCGGAAAATCCGCAGGCCCTATTCCCCGCTCACGCAAACCATGCATGACACCAATGGCCATCCGGTCATTGGCCGCAAATACAGCATCAATCTCATGTAGGCGATCTGCTACAATCGCTGCCGCCTCAATGCCACTTCTTCTACTATAATTCCCTTTAAGCAATAGACTCGGGTCCAGCTCCATACCTGCTTCTTGCAGGCCAAGACGAACGCCTTCCATTCGCTCCTGGCTGTTGGAATAGCTGTCTGGACCATTGAGAAAAGCGATTTTGCGATACCCCTGATCCGTAAGATGACGTATGGCAAGTCTGCTTCCTTCCACATGATCCGCATCCACTTCCGTGAACGATTGGCCCTCAAAATGCTGATTCATGACACAGAATGGGTGTCCTTCCTGATGAAGTTGCTGCATGGCCGCCAGTTCTTCATGATCATCTCTGGCACCAAGGATAATGCAGGCGTCCACTTTCTGACGCCGGAACAGATCCGTATAATTCATCACTTCACCGGGTGTTCGAAACATAACCAACAGGTCCATGCTATTGTCTCTGGCTTTGCTTCCAATCCCACTCAGCATTTCCGAGAAAAAATACGCCGAGAACAGATGCGCCTTCGGAACATAAGGTAATACCACGCCAAGGTTCCCGCTTTTACTTCTGGCAAAACTGCGAGCAAGAGCGCTGGGCACATAGCCTAACTGTTCGGAAGCTTCAAGAACCTTGCGGCGTGTCTCTTCTTTAATAGGACCTACCCCATTAAGCACCCGGGAGACCGTCGCCTCGGAAACACCCGCAAGATCAGCCACTTCTTTACGAGATGCCATGAATTTCACCCCCTTCTAGCTCACCTATTAATGATTTAGTAATTAAAAATCGATATTTATGTACGCGCGTACATTTTCTCATGCCATGTAACCGTTGTCAATGCTTTTAACATAAAAAATAATGAGGGTTTGGGTTAATCCAAGCCCTCATTATTATCTTGCCAGAGATGGTACTTTCATTAACTTCATGCTCTGTAATCTTAGGGGTTCAAGTTACTTATCAAACTTAAATACAACGATTTCAGTTGATCCTGTTTGTTCAATTATGGGGAGTGCAGCTCACAACGTCGTTGTAACGCCAAGATCAACGGAGGATTGACTAAACTCAGCCTGCTCCATCGTTTTCGCATGACTCGGAATGCGATCCGAGGGTTCTGGCGTGGATTGGAGCTGTCTTACTTTGTGCAGCACTTCTTTGTTAGGCAGGAAGTGTTGGGAACGAATGAATCGAATTGTTTTGGTTTTGGCACGCATAACAATCGAATCCGTCTCGGCGCGATCATCCGCAAGATACCGTACCCCTCCCAAGATCTCACCTGGCGTCACACCTGTTGCTGCAAAAATGACGTCCTCCGTGCCGATCATATCCTGCATCGTTAAAACTTTGTAAGGATTATCAATTCCCATCTGCAAGCAGCGCTGGAATTCGTCTGCGTTGGCAGGCATCAGACGACCTTGAATCTCACCCCCAAGGCAAGATAGCGCTGCGGCAGCCAGCACACCTTCTGGCGCTCCTCCAGATCCGACGTAGAGATCGATACCCGCCTCCGGGAAGGCCGGTGCCATCGCCCCAGCAACATCACCGTCACTGAGGAACTTGATCCGCACTCCGACCTTGCGTAGCGTCTTAATTGTGCTCTCATGTCGCACACGATCCAGAATCATCACAGTAAGGTCTGAGATGTTTTTGTTCAATGTGGCAGCGGCTTTCTCCAGTGTGACTTCAACCGGGTCTTCAATGCTGACCTTGCCTACAAGCGCAGGCCCTACCGCCAGTTTCTCCATATACATGTCCGGTGCGTGGAGCAGGTTACCTTTTCCCGCCACTGCAATAACCGATAGAGCGTTGTTTAGTCCTTTGGCCACGATTTCTGTACCTTCGAGCGGGTCTACAGCCACGTCAACCTCAGGCCCCTCAGCGTTGCCCACTTCCTCGCCGATGTACAACATGGGTGCTTCATCCATTTCTCCTTCACCGATTACCACCGTGCCGCGAATAGACACGGAATCGAACATGGCGCGCATGGCCAAAGTAGCCGCTTCATCTGCACTGTTCTTGTCGCCTCGTCCCATCCAGGGTGCTGAAGCTAACGCAGCCAATTCTGTTACTCTGACAATTTCCAACGCCAGTTCGCGTTCCATTTTTCCCACTTCCTTTCCAATTTCCAAAAGCATAACGTGAAAGCGGTACTAAATCCATCGCAAATCCATATGAAATTGATCTATAATCGGCGTAGTAGCGCCTTTTTAACGATATATACCTTATTTATCCAATTAATATATTGATCGATTTCGCTCCTTTTTTCGGCTGGTTTTAAGAGTCCAATCCTCCTGATTTCTCACCTGAAATATTAATTTTAATTTCCATTTTCCGCTCTAAAACTAAATAATTCAACATGGTGGATTAACACATCCGCTTCATTCGCAAAAAGTTCTTTTAACATGAGGTATATACAACTTATTTACTGATTATTAAGAACGTAACGCTATCTAACAAAATACGAACGAAAACGATTTTCGGCTGACTGTCCAAACGTAGAAATAAACTAATAAATTGTAATAATGATCCTTGAGATCAGCCTATTCCATTCAAGATTATTGAGCAAAATATTACTGCTAATTATGTATTAATCAGGCCTTTAACTTTTGCTAAAGCCATAGATGCAGCTTATGAAGGTCATCGAAAATAATAAGTTTACATAATATTTATTATGTATTAAATTTCATCAATTTCTTCATTTTATTATTCAACGGTTCTGGCAAAACATAAAAAAGCCCGAAAGAATTCTGCTCAATAGCATTTTTCTCCCAAGCTTTTCCCTCGATGATCCCGTTACAGTATCGTTTTGGTCATTATAAAATCAATCTGTTTCATCTCCACAAGTTCATAACTCGCCTCAATTTCTTTATTTCAAGTCGTTAGTCAGAACTGTTGTATCCTAACCGAGCCATAACTGATACACTTACAACATTTCGAACATCAACATCATTACTTAAAGCCATTTGTTCGATAAACTTGGTTGGTAACTTTATGTCATTCAACAATATTCTTGTCCTCCGACAAAAACGGATTCAAAAATTTGATTTTATAACAGTCTCTATTTGTCCTGTCCTATTAGCCATAAGAAAATCCCCTCCAGTAGGCAAGATTAAGTCCATCTTACAGACGTCTTTTTTCTCTTGTCTACTAAAAGGGGATCATACCCAAATATCAACTTTTTTAATTGCTGTGATAATCCACGCATAACTTCATTGTCGAAAGAATTGAATAAGGTCAATGCTCCATTAGCTGAATTTCCTGTAATTTAGGATCGGCTTGCTATGCCTCTCTCCTGTTGGTTCATTTTGTTAAGTTAGGCTGTCTCGGAATGATCCGAGATCTTTATCAATACTGTTATCTTACAAGTTGCTTGCCAGTGTATTCCTCCTCAGTATGGGCAAATAAGGCGTTATAGACTCCGTCAAGTTGCAGTAGCTCCGCATGTGTGCCGTCTTCTACAATTTGCCCCTGCTTCATAGCGATGACTCTGCTCGCGTACTGGACTGCGGATGCTCTATGCGTGACCGCGATCACCGTAATGTCAGGCATAGCCTGCAGAATAGATTTCAATACTTGTGCCTCTGTGAGTGTATCGAGTGCAGAAGTTGCCTCGTCTAATAGTAGTAACTTTGGACGTCTGATTAGTGCACGTGCTAGTGTAATCCGTTGTCGTTGCCCGCCGGATAGCGTTTCTCCCCGCTCCCCTACCAGTGCGTCATAACCTCCATCCAGTTTCTTGATAAAGGAATGAGCACCCGCAGCTTTGGCCGCCCAGATGATATCATCATCACTCGCCTCTTCCAGTCCCAGCTGAATATTTTCTTTCAATGTCCCGGTAAAAAGATAGGGCGTCTGCGGAACATAACTCAGCTTTCGAAGCTTCTCGGTTACATCTGGATGAGCATTCAATTGGGTATCAAGTATCATCGCCCCACCAGTCGTAGGAGAAATCAAGCCGCTACATAACCTAAGCAGTGTTGACTTACCGGCTCCGCTCGGACCTACAATGGCAATGAACTCTCCTCTATTCACTGTCAGATTCACTCCGTCGAGCAGAACGTTTTTCTCCTCCTCATTTAGTTCTAACGATACTGTGGCTTCCTTCAATACAACGAGAGGCTTCCCGCTTTGCTTCTCCACTTCAACTGCCCTAACTGTTTCCTGCTGCAGTATGTTGATCGATTCCCCTGTCTCTTGGCTGTCCTTCTGCTCAGGTTGCTTACGTTCTTCCGAAGGTTTGAACAGAGAAAAAATACGTTCCGCAGCGCCTAGTCCCTGTTGCAGGTTTCCCCAAGTGTTAATGACGCTAAGCAACGGGTTTTGTACACGGCTGATTAGTACGAGAAATGCTAGTACCTGACCGGCTGTCAGCGCTCCCTGAATCGCTGTATAGGCTGTGAAATAAACACATAAGATCATCACAAGTTGGTTGGTAAGGTATACGGTTTGGTTCATCGAGGTTCGCTGTAACATATTTGAAACATGCAGACGATTCTGTTCTTGCCGCTTCTCTTCATACTTGGCCAGCAAGGACGACTCCATCTGGAAAATACGCACAATATGAAGCCCTTGCAACATTTCTTGAAGAAACCCCCGAATCTCGGCGTCCTTTTGCTGAAGTCGGTTCCCATATGTCCGTAGCTTACGATCAAACCATCTACCAACCGCAAAGACTATTGGGGCGGATAAAACAACTAATAGCGCCAACTTCCAGTTCATCGTAGCTAGATAAGCAAAGGCAACCGCAAACAGCGCGACATTGTAAGTAAGCTCGTACACAATGTTAGCGACCATCCCATTGGACTGCTGGACATCTCGGGTCGTGCGGGAGACCAGATCGCCCGAATGAAACCGGATTAAGGATGAATACGGAAGCGAGGCGATCTGCCGGAATACATCCGTCGAGAAATCCCGTTGCATCCACGATTGAACTGAGTTACGCAGGTAAAATTGAAGCATGAAGAACAAGATAATCCCAATGCCCGCAGCCAAACTTGCTCCCGTCAGAAACAACAACGTATCCAGATCTCGTCGCCCAGCTGCATCAATGAACAGTTGTTGAACCCACGCATAGCCTACATCGTAAACAATATCTGCCGAGAGCAACAACACGGAAAAGATAAAAGCGATTTTATACGGCTTGGCATATTTCATAATTGCAAAAAATGACGAGATTGCCTTTGGCTCCGTTTGCCTATCTGTACTCAAACTGCTCTCCCCTTCCGCTCAAGGTTGCCTCTCTCGTAGAGCTCGCGATAATAGTTGCTGCTCTCCAACAGTTCCTCATGAGTCCCTTCACTTACGACTTGACCTTGATGCATGCAGAGAATACGATCCGCCCCCTTAATTGTAGACAAGCGGTGGGCAACAATAACTACCGTCTTCCCTTTGGCAGCTTGCTGGATTGATTCCTGAATCATGCGTTCATTTTCACTGTCAAGAGCAGAGGTCGGCTCATCCAGTATTAAAAGCGAGGGATCTTTGATGAGCGCACGTGCGATGGAGATGCGCTGCCGCTCACCTCCAGACAAGGTGGCTCCACGCTCGCCAATAACTGTATCGTAGCCACCGGACAATCTGCTTATCCAATCATGAAGGTTGACCGCCTTTGCCGCTTGCTTGACTCCCTCATAGCTCGCATCAGGCATACCCAACCGGATATTCTCCCCAATCGTTCCTGTGAAAAGATATGGTTCTTGGGAGACGTAGGAAAGTGATTCACGCCAGTATCTCAAGTCTATCTCAGCTAGATTGTGATCACCTACCCATATTTGTCCTTTATCGGGCAGATGTACACCCAGTAAAAGACTGGTGAGTGTTGATTTGCCTGATCCGCTCTCCCCAACAATCGCGGTTACCTGGCCCCGAGCAATCGTGAAACTGGCGTCATTTAGTGCAGCCTCGGCTCCTTCTGCATAACGGAACGAAACGTTGTCGAACCGGATATCACTCTCCAGGTCTGATCTCGGATTCATTCCTTCAGCCTCCGCCTCCTTTTCGCTCGGCAGATCCATCACTTCAAAGGTTCTCGCCGCGCTGGAAATTGCTACCTGTAGTTGAGGCCAGAGTGAGGAGAGATTGGAGATCGGGCCGGACAGGCGTTCGAACACTACCAGAAACGCCGCAAGTGCTCCAACATCCAGCCTACCTTGCACAATCAAGTAGCCACCGTATCCGAGAATGTACATCAAACCGAGTATATATACAAATATATTCACCCGGTAAAATACAGCTTCCAGTGCCAGTGCCTTTAAATGATAAATAAGGTAGTGGTCCCACTTTTTTCGTAGTAGTGCCGTCATTTTGTCCTGCACCGAGAAGCTCTTGATCACTTCAATTCCTTGTATACTGTCCATTAGAAAGGTGTCCTGCTGTGCCCTCGCTTCCTGCCGCTTCGTATATGTGTCGCGCATTTTTCGGGCCAGCGGATTGGCGAACAGTGGAATAACGAGGGTGATGATCAGACTACCCATCGCTAAGCCGACATGAACGATAGATAGATAAGCCAGCAAAAAGACAAGCTGCATACAGTTGCGAAACAGGTCCATCGTCTTGTTATTGATAGCCGCCTGTGCCTCCGGCGCAGCATCATGGATGCGGGAGAGTAGGTCGCCACTATGATAGTTGTTAAGCTCCTTCTGGCGGATCTTCATTGTCTTTTTCAGTAGCCTCGCCTGATAATGCAAGGTAGAGCGATTTTGAAGTTTGGTATTAACATATCCGTTTAAAAAGTTGCCTCCAGCTTCCGCCAGCGCCAGCACACCCAATAACAAGCAGGCTACGGTCATCGCGGACAACTGCTGATCAATAATCGTATTCACAATCCGCCGCATCAACTCAGCATAGGCAGGCGTCATTAGTGATAAGACAACAGACAGTAGTACGATACCCAGATACCAAGGCCAGTAGGATCTAGATGAGCGTAGTAATCTGGTTAGTGTAGCTGACACTCCCGGTTTGTGACTTTTTTTCAAGCGACTTTGCCCCCCTACAATGCAAGATAAAGGCAGAAGACGGCACTCATGGCCGCCCTCCACCATGTGTTTATCCGTGAGCGATTTCTCTGTGGCTCAAATAATGTGCCATCTCACGAATAGAATGAAAGCGAAATACGATCAAATCCTCTGGCTCTAGGTCATGTTGCTCCATCTCAACCTCCAAGAGGACAGCCTGAATGGAAGTTCCACCTAAATCGAAAAAGTTGTCTGTGACTCCAATCGGTGATACACCAAGAACCTGTTGCCAGATGAGGACGAGCGTTTTCTCCAGCTCGCTCTCAGGTGCCACATAGCTCGCTCTGTCTTCTACCGGTAGGCTAAGCTGAATGAGCTTGCTTTTATCTGTCTTCCCGTTAGCGTTCAGTGGGATCGACTCGATGAATAGGATCTGATCCGGTATCATGTAATCGGGCAACGAGAAGGAGAGCAACATTCTCACCATCATTACATCTGGCTCGATATCAGCTACGATAAAGCCGATTAGCCGCTCCTCCTTCGCCAGCACGACGGCTTCTCTTACAAATTCAATCTCGCACAAGCACGTCTCTATCTCGGCGGGCTCAATCCGATACCCTCGAACTTTCACTTGTTCATCGATCCGTCCCAGATACTCTATATCCCCATTAGGTAGCCAGCGTCCCAAATCTCCTGTACGGTATAACCGTTCTTGCGGGTTGTAAGGATGGGGGATGAACCTCTCTTCCGTCAGTTCCTTGCTTCCAACATAGCCCTTCGCCAAGGCTACTCCCCCAATATACAGTTCTCCCTTCACGCCAATAGGTTGGAGCTTGCCATCACTCAACACCCATAGGGTAGTGTTATCAATCGGTTTACCAATTGGCACTGACACAGAAGTTATATGCTCGGGACATTCATATGCTGTTACATCAATTGTGGCCTCGGTCGGGCCGTACAAATTGATTAGTTTTGTCGCTTGAATATTCAGCAGAGAATAGAAGCTTTCAACATGACTCGGCTTTAGCGGCTCCCCGCTAGCAAACACGTATCGAAGTGAGCGCAGGCGAGTCGCAGCATTGTGGACATCAACATAGCTTAGAAAAGCTCCTAACATTGACGGCACATAATGAACAACCGTTACCTCATGACGCTCAACTGCCTCAATGATTGCCTTTGGCTCCCGTTCACGTCCAGGCTCCAGCATGATCACACGTGCGCCATACATTATGCCCCACAGTAGTTCCCAGAGCGAGACGTCGAAGGTAAACGGTGTCTTCTGCAGCAACACATCACCCAGGCCAATCGAATACGCCCGTTGCATCCATTGCAGCCTATTGAGTAGTGAGCCGTGTCCGATCTGTACTCCCTTCGGCTTACCGCTTGTTCCCGAAGTGTACAGCAGATAGCAGGCATCATCCGGCCCAAGTGACACCTGTTCATCGTACTCGCCCACATGTGGCGTAAAACTCTCTAACTGCTCTAGAAGCAGGATGTTCGCAGCATGATCAATACTCATGCTGAAGCTATCCTTCGTGACAACGTAGCTGCAACCACTATCGAGTAGCATGTACTCGATTCGTTTTTTAGGGTATGTTGGATCAATTGGCAGATAGACGGCACCGGACTTCAATATACCCAGTAACCCCACCAGCATATCCGTCGAACGCTCGACCATCAGTCCGACAATATCACCTTTACGAATGCCATTTGCGCGTAGCCAGCGGGACATATTATCAGCCCGTGCAAGTAGCTCCGCATAAGTCAGCTGCCCCGTATTAGGTTCCTCATTTGAAGCAAGCACTGCAACCTGTTCCCCAGACATCCAGGCCTGATCTTCGAAGCGACTCACTACCGTATCACGCTCATGCAGCGGCTGTTTAGTTGCATTAAACTCTTGTATTATTTCATATCTCTCCGCCTCCGATAGCATCTCCATACTCTGAAGATTTTGCCCCGGATTCTCAGTAGCACTTCGTAGTAGCTGCATGAAATGCTTCGCCATGCGTTGGATCGTCTCATGTCGGAACAAATCGGCGCAGTATTCTAGGCTCCAGAAGAGCTGCTGATCCTCAGTTAAGGTAACGACCAGCGTCAGGTCGAACTTAGCAACACGATGCTGGAAACCTCCGTAAGGAAAGAGCTTTACGCCATGCCCCAGATTTTTCACTAGCTCCCCTTTGCCATGATTGTGGAGCACAAACATCGTATCAAAGAGGGGATTGCGGCTGACATCACGCCGTGTATTTAATCGGTCAACCAATTCTTCAAACGCGTAATCCTGATACTCGTAGGCTGCCAGTGTATTGCGTTTTACTTGCTCCAACAGCTCCGTAAAGGAGTTTTCGCCCCGCGGCGTATTACGCAGAGCCAACGTATTAATGAACGCTCCGATCATATGGGCTGTATCTGCATGGTTGCGACCTGCAATCGTTGTACCAACCACAATATCCTCTTGTCCGCTGTACCTGGAGAGCAACACATTATAGGTAGCCAGCAAGATCATGTAGAGCGTGGTTCCTGTCTCCTGAGCAAGCTGAAATAGAGCCTCTGCGATGTGTTCGGGTACTTTGAAATCGACCCTACCGCCCCTGAAACTCTGAATCGACGGACGGGGATAATCAATCGGTAACTCAACAAGTGGACCCGTATCAGCGAATACGCTGAGCCAATAGGCCTCTGCCGCCTTCTTGCGCTGCTCACCCTGAGCGGAAAGTTGCCAGAGCGCATAATCTTTGTATTGAATGCTTATCGGAGGCAGTGTCTTACTCGAGTAGAGAGCCGCAAGCTCATCACCGAAAATCTCCATCGAGACACCATCTGTAATGATATGGTGCATATCAGTGAGCATGAGATGCCTGTCCTCGCCCAGCTTGATGATTTCCATACGTAGTAGCGGAGCAGTCTTGAGATCGAAAGGTCTTACAAACGCTTCAATACGCTCCTCAATCTCCTCCTCCTCAGCCTCGGAGTATGGGATTGTGATCGTAGTACCCTCATGTACCCGTTGAACAAGTTCACCATCCACCCAGCTAAACGAGGTGCGCAACGTCTCATGCCTGTCAACCAGCGCTTGTACCGCGCCCTGCAGTCTGGCTAAATCCAGCGGGCCGCGAACAAGCGTAATATCCGGTACATTATAAGTGATGTCAGCCAAATGATTGAGAACGTAAAGACGCTTCTGTGCAGTTGAGGCTGGATAGTACGTCCTAGCTGCGGTAACTTGAATTCGTTCAAAGGTTGGCACTAATGATTTGCCGTCCAGTCCACTCTGTTTCTCCTCGGAGGATTGCAGCACCTCCGTCGTTCCGTGTTCGATCAGATATGCTGCCAGTCCGGCAATCGTCGGCATATCAAACAGAGCCTGCAACGGTACGGTAACGCCGAACTCCTTCTGCACCTTCGACAGCATCAGGATCGCCTTCAATGAATGACCACCATGTTCGAAGAAGTGATCCGTCCGTCCGATCTGGTCCACTCCTAGTACTTGCTCCCATAATAATGCCAGTCGCTTCTCCGTCTCTCCCTGCGGCTTAGCATGGACAACTGCCTGCTCCGGTCGCAGCGGAGCATCCATCAGCTTCCTCCGGTCGGTCTTGCCGTTCGGTGTCAGCGGTAGCTGCTCCAGTTGCACTATGCCCGTCGGCACCATATATTCTGGCAACCGTTCCTTCAGATAACGGGATAATTCACTTGTCTCCACGGGTTGGTCTGCGGTTACATACGCCCACAGGCTCAAGCCCGCTTCGCCGTCTTGCCGGGCAACGACGGCTACTTCACGCACACTTCCCTGTTCCAGTAACTGCGCTTCGATCTCGCCCGTCTCAATCCGGTACCCCCGTACCTTAACCTGCTCGTCTTCCCGGCCCAGGTACAGTAGCGTCCCGTCCACCAACCTACGCGCAAGGTCGCCAGTTCGGTACATCCGCCGCCCTGTTATGAATGGGTCGACTACGAATCGCTCCGCTGTCAGCTCCTCCCGATTCCAGTAGCCGCGCGACACGCCGTCACCAGCGATATAGAGTTCCCCGACTGCTCCATCGGGTACCGGTTGTAGCCAGCGATCCAGTACGTATAGGCTCACATTGTCTCCCGGAAAGCCGATCGGCACCGTTGCGTTCAAGTCGCGTGAGGGGTCATAGGCATGTAACATACAACCCACCACCGTCTCTGTCGGCCCGTACTCGTTGTAGATGGCGACTCTTCCCTCGAACTGCTCGTGAATCCTCCGCGCTAGCTCCGTCTCCAGCGCCTCGCCGCCTACAATTAAGCTCCGTAACCGCTTCGGACGATGACCGCTGAGTAGCAACAGACGTAGATGCGTTGGCGTCAGCTTCAGTAGTTCCACCTCGTCCGCTGCGGCAATCTCGGCGATAGCCGCCGTTCTATCTGCGTTTGCATGGATGACGATGCTACCCCCGGTCAGCAACGGCACATACAGCGACGTCACCGTCAGATCGAAGGCAATCGATGAATACAATGCCACGTCTATCGGCTCTCCACCGGCGTATACCTTACACGCCCACCATACATAGTTCACTGCGCTCTGATGCGCAACCATGACCCCCTTCGGTCTTCCTGTCGATCCGGAGGTATAGATCATATACATGAGTTGCGACGATTGTACATCGATGCCCACATTCACAGGTGCTTGATGCCCGTCCGTCTCGTTCATTTCTCTGCTTCCAGTGACGACTGCTGCACCAGCTTTGGATTCCTTAACGAGATGAACTTCCGCTCCTTCGCCGATGTCCAGCCAGACCACGCCTGCAGGAACCTGCGCTTCCAGCCGTGCCTCCGTCAGTAACAACGCCATTTTACTATCTTCTACAATGTATCGAATGCGCTCCTGGGGATACGACGGATCAATCGGTACATAGGCCGCACCCGCCTTGAGTACGCCCCAGATTGCCGCCACCAGCTCCGGCGAATGTTCCGCCAGTAGCCCGATCCGATCCTCCGCAGCTACGCCATATGACAGTAGCTTTTCCGCTATGCTGTTCGCCCGTTCATTCAGCTCAGCATAGCTCCAGCTACGCTCCCTTGCGCGAATTGCGATTCGTTGTGGGGTCCGCCTCACCTGTTGCTCGAACAGCTCGTGCATCGCTCGCTCCCGCGGATATTCCGCTGGCTTTCCATGCCAGGCCTCCACTGTCCCTTGCTTTTCCTGCTCCGTCAGCAGGCTAATGTCGCCAATCAACATATCAGGCTCAGTTGCGACTATTTTTAACAACTGTGCAAAATTCGCCGACAGTCGCTCTATGGTCTCCTGGCGAAACAAATCAACGCTATACTCGAACGACCATTGCAGACTATTGTCCCCTCCAGTTGTCACGACCAGCGTCAAATCAACCTTGGCCGGCTCATGCTTCAAGTCGTTGTATTGGCGCATCACTGTCCGTTTGTCAAGGCGTAGCTCCGAGACGTTACCGTCATGGTTATGCAGTACAAACATTACATCAAACAGTGGGTTGCGACTAATATCTCGGCGGAGGTTTAGACGGTCAATAAGCTCGTCAAAGGCAAAATCCTGATGCTGGAACGCCTCCAGCGCATGACGTTTCACTTCGTGGACAAAAGCCGAAAACGATAGTTCTCGATGTGGCTGATTTCGCAGAGCCAGCGTATTAATGAAGACGCCAATTAATTCCTCGGTATCCGCATGATTACGCCCGGCGCTCGTCGTGCCGACAACAAAATCCTCCTGTCCAGAATACTTCGCCAGTAGCACATTATACGCAGCCAGCAACACCATATATAACGTTGCGCCCGTATCGGCGCATAGCTTGTGCAGTATTTGCACGACATGAGCCGGTACGTCGAAGTCTACACGCTTCCCGGCAAAGCTCTGCTGAGCCGGACGAGGATAGTCAACCGGGAAGTCCAACTGTGGAATCGGAGTGCTGTATATATCCATCCAGTATGCCTCATGCTCCCGCGTCGCCAACTGCTGCTCTCGTTGCCAGATTGCTACATCCTTGTACTGAATTCTCAGCGGAGGTAACTGCTCGCCATTATAGATAGCTGCCAAATCACGGAACAGGATACTGACTGATATGCCATCAGTCACAATGTGATGCATGTCAAACAATAGTATATGTAGTTCGGCGTCAAATCGTAGTAGCTCCAAGCGTACTAGCGGCGCGATCGACAGATCAAACGGGCGCACAAAGGAAGCCAGGTAGCGCTCCACCTCTTTCTCTGCTGTCTCAGAGAAAAACAGCTCCAGTGTAGCTTCCTGATGGACCTTTTGCATTAGCTCGCCATCTACCCAACTAAACGAAGTGCGCAACGTCTCATGCCTACCCGCTAGCGTCCGCACCGCCTCTCGTAACCTCGCAACATCCAGTGGTCCATCGATAATATAGGCATACGGTACGTTATATGCTAATTCGGCTCCCTTGAGACTGCTCAGCGCATACATTCTTTTTTGTACAAAGGATGCTGGATAGGACGGACGCGGAGCACTTGGCTCAATCGGAGTAAACAACTTGTAAAAAACCCGCTCGACTGCGAGCGCTCCCTGCTTTCCGGCCTCATCTGTTCGATTCGGATCAAGATATGTCGCTAGTCCAGCAATCGTCGGCATATCAAACAGAGCCTGCAACGGTACGGTAACGCCGAACTCTTTCTGCACCTTCGACAGCATCAGGATCGCCTTCAATGAATGACCACCATGTTCGAAGAAGTGATCCGTCCGTCCGATCTGGTCCACTCCTAGTACTTGCTCCCATAATAATGCCAGTCGCTTCTCCGTCTCTCCCTGCGGCTTAGCATGGACAACTGCCTGCTCCGGTCGCAGCGGAGCATCCATCAGCTTCCTCCGGTCGGTCTTGCCGTTCGGTGTCAGCGGTAGCTGCTCCAGTTGCACTATGCCCGTCGGCACCATATATTCTGGCAACCGTTCCTTCAGATAACGGGATAATTCACTTGTCTCCACGGGTTGGTCTGCGGTTACATACGCCCACAGGCTCAAGCCCGCTTCGCCGTCTTGCCGGGCAACGACGGCTACTTCACGCACACTTCCCTGTTCCAGTAACTGCGCTTCGATCTCGCCCGTCTCAATCCGGTACCCCCGTACCTTAACCTGCTCGTCTTCCCGGCCCAGGTACAGTAGCGTCCCGTCCACCAACCTACGCGCAAGGTCGCCAGTTCGGTACATCCGCCGCCCTGTTATGAATGGGTCGACTACGAATCGCTCCGCTGTCAGCTCCTCCCGATTCCAGTAGCCGCGCGACACGCCGTCACCAGCGATATAGAGTTCCCCGACTGCTCCATCGGGTACCGGTTGTAGCCAGCGATCCAGTACGTATAGGCTCACATTGTCTCCCGGAAAGCCGATCGGCACCGTTGCGTTCAAGTCGCGTGAGGGGTCATAGGCATGTAACATACAACCCACCACCGTCTCTGTCGGCCCGTACTCGTTGTAGATGGTGACTCTTCCCTCGAACTGCTCGTGAATCCTCCGCGCTAGCTCCGTCTCCAGCGCCTCGCCGCCTACAATTAAGCTCCGTAACCGCTTCGGACGATGACCGCTGAGTAGCAACAGACGTAGATGCGTTGGCGTCAACTTCAGTAGTTCCACCTCGTCCGCTGCGGCAATCTCGGCGATAGCCGCCGTTCTATCTGCGTTTGCATGGATGACGATGCTACCCCCGGTCAGCAACGGCACATACAGCGACGTCACCGTCAGATCGAAGGCAATCGATGAATACAATGCCACGTCTATCGGCTCTCCACCGGCGTATACCTTACACGCCCACCATACATAGTTCACTGCGCTCTGATGCGCAACCATGACCCCCTTCGGTCTTCCTGTCGATCCGGAGGTATAGATCATATACATGAGTTGCGACGATTGTACATCAATGCCCACATTCACAGGTGCTTGATGCCCGTCCGTCTCGTTCATTTCTCTGCTTCCAGTGACGACTGCTGCACCAGCTTTGGATTCCTTAACGAGATGAACTTCCGCTCCTTCGCCGATGTCCAGCCAGACCACGCCTGCAGGAACCTGCGCTTCCAGCCGTGCCTCCGTCAGTAACAACGCCATTTTACTATCTTCTACAATGTATCGAATGCGCTCCTGGGGATACGACGGATCAATCGGTACATAGGCCGCACCCGCCTTGAGTACGCCCCAGATTGCTGCCACCAGCTCCGGCGAATGTTCCGCCAGTAGCCCGATCCGTTCCTCCGCAGCTACGCCATATGACAGTAGCTTTTCCGCTATGCTGTTCGCCCGTTCATTCAGCTCAGCATAGCTCCAGCTACGCTCCCTTGCGCGAATTGCGATTCGTTGTGGGGTCCGCCTCACCTGTTGCTCGAACAGCTCGTGCATCGCTCGCTCCCGCGGATATTCCGCTGCCTTTCCATGCCAGGACTCCGCTGTCCCTTGCTTCTCCTGCTCCGTCAGCAGGCTAATGTCGCCAATCTCAATATAAGGATTGATGATGGATTGCTCCAGCACACGAAGATAGAGCGAAGCGAGATACTCTGCGGTCTCCTTGGCATACGTCCGTTGATTGAATTCCAGTCGAAGCTCCACTTCATTTGACTGCTTTGTTACAAACAACCAACCCAGCTCTGGCTGAATCTGCTCTGAACTAAGCACGTTATTCATAGCAATCAGCAATGGAACGCTCGACTTCTTGGAGATAAACGGTGAACTTTCCGCATCCGTGCTGTTCTGTTCGAGGAGCTGCTGTTTCACCCCCGTCATCACTTCCAGAAATGAATCGGAACGACTGATGGCGCTACGCACTTCAAGCCATTCCGTCGATTTAGTATGCTCTTGCTCCGACCTGAAGCGCGGAGTACCTGCATTGAAAATCTTTCCGTCGAATACGCGCGCAAACAGTGCTTGCACGGTGCTGAACAGGTAGTAAAATACTTCATTTTCCGAAAAATGCACCCTGCGTTGCAATTCCATCATCAATGACTGTGGAATGACGCGGACAATTCGTTCCATGCTGTATTCGCCTCGGGCCATGTAATCTGCTGGCCAGCCTGCGACAATTGACGATTCGGCGGACTGGCCGCCTATATATGTTGCAACTTCTGCACTGCTTGGTCGATTCACCATACCTACTATTCCTCCTGATTTTTATAGGCCGTATTGATTCCAAGGCTCTGCCATAGCCACAACCACCTTACGTTCTCCAACAAATGGCTGACGTCCATGGGCATTCAACATATTGTCCAGCAATAAAATATCCCCCTGTTGCCACGGGAAAACGAGCATCGTCTCCTCGTATACGCCACGAATCTCATCGAGAATGGACTCTTCTATAGGGGAGCCATCTCCGTAGTAGACATTGCGAGGGAGGTTGTCTTCTCCCAGTGCCGAAACCATATATTCCCTTATCTCCACCGGCAAGCTGGTAACATGGAACAGATGCGCCTGATTAAACCATAGCATCTCCTGTGTTAGCGGATGCATGGCAACTGCACTGCGGACGGATCGGGTTCTTAACCGGTCTTCGCCCAGCCATTCGACATCAATACCAGCTTTCTGGCAATAGGCGTTGACATACTCACGGCTATCCGTCTGGAAGACCGTCTGCCATGGAAGATCAACTCCGCCTCCTACATTGCGGACATACATAAGCTTTTTCTCCGCAAACTGCTCGCGAATACGCGGACTGATTCTCGCATAGATTTCTCTGCTGTCCGCAATCGGAGTCTCTCCACCGCTACGAGACTGAATGGCACAATGGAACCAAATTTTAAGCGGCCAAGTTTGCGTGTAAGAATTTTCATTGTGAAGAGGGATGAACTCCTCTGCCGGATACTCGGTAGAGGTATAAATTTTCCCCTGTACTTCGCTACGCGGCGTTGAACGCTCCTTGTACTCCTCCAGCATCGGTGTTAGCGCCTGGGACACTTCCTCAAAATAATTAATTGACGGCACATTAAAGCCGCGAAACAGGATTCCTCCCACTTGCTGCAGTTCTTTAAGTACCCACTCACGATGCTCCACTATCCAATTGGATAAATCCATTCCTACTAGCGCAGGCTGAACCACTAACTGACGGTGCGCCTGATGAATACGGTTGACTTCAACATTGTAGATGGATTGCAATTCGCTCATAATACGATACGCTCCTTTTCATTGGCTTTAATCCCTAAAATATCTTCATGTACAGCAGGGGACAGCTCTACTAATCTATGTGACCACAGTTTATGCATCTCCGCTGCCAACGAGCGGCAAAGTAATTCGTCCTGCCCATGAACAGCTACGATTATATTTTGGAACGTCCGTTTGCCATTCGCTTGCGCCAGTAGCTCAAATAGTTCCACAGAGATCGGCATATTTGAACTCTCAGAATCATTTCTACAGACCTGAGCCTTGGTTTCTAGCTGTCCTTCCCCTCCACGGCCCCGTTTTTTATAAAGTACAGCATAGCAAGGTAGTTTGGGATATAAGTGCAAGATAGCCTCATCACTGACTGCTTTTTTCCGTATTAAATAATTGCCAATGACCAAATAATTCAACTTTGTGGTCAAATAACTAACAATGGCATCTGTTGCCGAATCGACGATTGGTTCAACATTATTGTTAAAGGATGTATTGAGTATGATCGGTATGCCAGTCAATGCTTCAAAGGCTCGAATAAGTGACCAGTATCTCGGATTTGTCTGACTGGAGACCGTCTGGATGCGAGCGGTACCATCCACATGAGTGATTGCGCCAAGTAGCTTGCGCTTGTCCTCCTTCACATTGAGCACAAAGATCATATAGGGTGATTTTTCCATCCCCCCGGGGACCTCAAAATAGTCTGCCGCTTTCTCCTCTAATACTGATGGAGCAAATGGCCTGTAGCCTTCGCGCATTTTGACCATCGCATTAATAATTTCCTTGTTTTCCGCCGGTCGCGGATCCGCAATGATGCTCCGGTTGCCAAGCGCACGTGGACCGAATTCCGAACGGCCCTGTACCCATCCAATAACCGAACCGTCTGCCAGCAGTTCAGCAGTCCGCTCAATCAGTTCATCGCCTACATACTCCCATTCTAGCCACGATTCCCATGGACTCAGTGTCTCTAGTATTTCAGCGTCATTCCCAATGTGTGGGCCCCAATACAGATGCTCCAATGGATAAAAGGGGTCCTGTGGCCGCTGCTTATAGTGTACACACAGGGCAGCCCCCAGCGCAGCACCAGCATCATGTGCAGCAGGTTGGACGAAGATGTTCTTGAACAATCCCGAATAGAGTAGCTTTCCGTTCATCGTACAATTATGTGCCACTCCCCCTGCGAGACACAGCTGCTTGTGTCCCGTCACTTTTTGATAATGAGTGACAATATGTGTGACGATTTCCTCTAGTGACTCTTGCAGTGCCGCCGCAATGTCTTTATGTTGCTGGTTGAATGGCTCCGACTTCTTGCGCGGAGGAACCAGATCGAACAGTAGCGGAAGATGGACATGAATCCGGTAATCGCCGCCAGGAAGAAGGCTATAGAACTTTTTGAAGAACGTGCGGTATACCGAAGGATCACCGTAAGGAGCCAAGCCCATAACCTTGTACTCATCGAACCGCTTATAGCCAAGAAACTGAATGATTCTTTCATAGAAATCACCTAAAGAATGAGCTCGCGGCAGTTCGTAGAGCGTTTTCATTTGTTTGTTTTCAGCTGACAGAATCATGCCGGATATCCCGTCTCCGCTTCCATCTACGGAAAAGACCAGCGCTTGCTCAAAGCCTGACATGGCATAGGTGCTCATGGCATGTGCCAGCTGATGGTTAATGAACAGGATGCGCTCACTGGGAAATTCATAACCGAAGGCGATGAGGATATATCGCAGGATACCCTGACGCGTCTCATTTAGTTCGGATCTTGCCCGTTCAAAGGACAGATAAAAGGCAATATAATCGATCTCCTCGATGCCGATGCCTCCTTGCTCCAGACAGTAGCGGATCGCCTGAACGGGCGCTTTAGACGAGTGCTTCATTCGATTTAACCGTTCCTCTTCGATCCCAGCGACCACCTTACCGTCACGAAGTAGCACAGCGGCTGAATCATGTGAATAGGCTAGCCCCGAGTCTGAGGTCTCCTCATAGACCAGATCAGGCCCCGCATTCAAACCTAATATGTACATTGGTACCCCCTATGATTGTATTTGTCCTACGGAATGCAACGGCTCCAATATAACCAACCGTTTCTCCCACAACTCTTTTACAGATTGGATGATTTGTAAGTGTTCATGGTCTGCCATCCTAATCTCTTCCATCAGCTCTCCAAGTGAACGGCGACCATCTGCAAGCATCAACAGGGCGTGTAATGAGGTCGACAGCCCAACCTTCCTTTCGGCCATGTGGGCACAAATCAATTCCTTGCTGTGCTCCATCCGATGAGTAGATTGATAGCTGATCTGCTCAACAATGTTCACATTATATGGAACCGAAAGGCGCAGTGACAGCAGACTCTGGTCTTGCTGCTTCGCTTCGCATCTGCTTAATAACGTATCTCCAACTGCCAGATATTCGAGCTTGCAGGACAGGAATGCTGCTATCCCTTCGGATAGTGTCTCCACGATCGGCTCTACCGGGTTGCGCAAGGAGGTGTGTATCAGGAACGGAATTCCGCTCTTGCACTCAAAGCAGTCCAGCAATTGATAGAAGCGTGAGTTGCCATTCTCGGATACGGTGTGCACTTGCGCATAGGTAGCCGTATCCATATAGTCATTGCCGGACTTCCACTTCAACAAGTAGTTGCCAAATCTGTATTGTGAAGCCGTAGCCGTAGCGGGAACATCAAAATAATCTTTTAACCGACTCTCCTTAATAGATACGATCAAGGAGTACGTGTTGCCTGCCTTAGTCCAATTCTTGTACAACTCATTGCTAGTGTTGAATGCCTCATAGGGATGCAGTAAAATACTGCGGTTGCCAAGAGAACATGTGCCGAATTCAGATCTCTCCTGCATCCATCCAACCGAATGACGCTGCGACAGCAAGTCTGCTACCTGCTCCACAATGCTCATTCCTAACTCTTGTTTGACCGCCGTCCATTCACTCCAATGCGCAGCCTGCTCCTTAATCTGGTCTTGCGTCTCTATTGCAGTTCCCCAATACACATGCTCCATTTCGGACCTTGCCTTTTCCTCGCTATTTTCCATGGAAAACTGTGCCAGAGCAGCGCCCAGTGCTGCGCCTGCATCATGTTTGATTGGTTGAACAAAAACAGCGGTGAACAGGCCCGAATCCAGTAGCTTCGAGTTGAGAGATACATTGCCAGCAAGCTCTCCTCCCACACACAATGTATCCATTCCGGTCTCTTCTTGGAAATGCCGGACGATATGAAACACGATCGCCTCTAAGACTTCCTGTAGTGCAGCAGCCAGATTACATCGTTGTTCGATCGCTCCTGAATGACCCTCTAATCGCAGACCTTCTATTAGTCCATTGGGGTCAAACCGCAATTTGTAGGTGCCATTAGGCAACAACTCATAACAGGCCTGAAAGAAGGCGCGATAAGGGGCTGCACGTCCCTTCATCGCGATGTGCGAAAGCTCCGTCAGACTTCCAATTGGAGGGCTCATGATTTCGCCAACCTGATGACAGAGACCAACCATTGAATCAACATCATGAAAAGTATGAAGCCGTTCAAGCTTTCCCTCGCTCCCCTTGGCTACAAGTCCAGAAAAACCATCTTCTGCTTTGTCAAGCGACAACACAAGTGCTCGTTTATAACCGGAACAGGCCCAAGCGCTCATCGCATGTGAATACTGATGTTTTACGAAGAAGATTGCGCTTTCATGTATTTCGTAGCCACATTCCTCCTTAAGATACTGCTGAATCAGCTGTCGCATGGTTCCATAAAGGGGATAGTGATTAGGATCATGCAGATAACTTTTCTGAATCAAATGATTATAAAACTTCTCTTCGCCGTAGACTGCAACTCCATCGATGTCAGCCAGCGTCAAGCTGGCTTCGTTCAAACATTTCTGAATCGCAAGCACAGGCCTCTTATTCGTGCCAGGGATGCGGTTGAGTCGCTCTTCCTCGATAGCAAAGCGCACCCTGCCATCCTCAACTAGCACAGCAGCAGCATTCTCACGAACCTTGCTCCAATTAAAATTGCTAGGCTCATCGTCCCAGATCTTATCCAATCCACCGCTTAACCCAAGTATTCGCATGCTTTAGTCCCTTTCCTTATCGTTTTCACCCGTTTTCTTCCGAACGGACAGGCACAACCTTTAAAATATTACGTGGATCGATAATGACGTCGCCAATTACAATCGTCTGAGTCCGACGCTCATTGATTTTGCTATTGATTTCTTCTGCATTGTAATGCTCAACAGTCGTTGTAACTTTCTTGTAGTCTTGTGTATAAATTTCAAGTCGGATCACCAGTGCTCACCCCCTTCACAAAATTTACAATAGCCTTTATATAACTAGATTTTTAAGTATGTTTTCGGTTAAAACTTTATCGACTTCCTGTAGATTGACGGCGAGCAAGCGAACTTTCTCGATAGCCTCTTTGTTTGTACCAAGCGAGATTTTGAGATACGCATGGCGTAGACGCATTGCGAGATCAACCATCTCACGGGACTTGTTCAGCAGTTCATCGGCATGGTTCAGCCGATGTTGCCCATTCAAGTATTCCAACCGCATTGACATGCACTGCTTATGCTCCATTAGCAGGTGAGTCAACCGAATGTCATAGTAGAGCTTGTCCTCTCTGACCCTATCCAAATGATCCAGAAACCCATGATAAACTTCAATGCCGAAATCATACTGATCAGACAATGGATTAACAAAGGAACGTAATCGTTTAGTAGAATTATAGGAGTCAAGATAATCAGTTAAAGCGTTCTGAATCGCTTCCATGTCCAGTTCATAGTGAATACCCTTTTTATAGATTTGGGTTATTGGTGCATTTACGCTCATCATCGCCTGCGCCATCTGCTCAAATCTTACTTTGGTCTCCCGGTATATCATATGTTCGTCATAGCCAACAATTGTATAGGTTCTATCTGTGAGGTCATAGCCCTTGATTAGGACATCATGATGGAAATGCTGTTGCTGGTATGAACGCCGATGGGGAATGTAGTACTCATCTATCAAGGTGTAAATATAAAACTCTTGCTGCAGAGAGGCTTGTAATAACTCATGGACATCGCATCCTAATTTCCCGAGGAACACATCCTTGATCAAGGGACAGAAGTCTAGCCATGGAAACGCAGTATGGAAATCCTCCGATGGAGTAAGAAAGTCTATACGGTATGCATCCGAATCCCCCTCTTGTCTCCCTACCAGTTGAATAAAGTTAGAATAGAACCACGGCCAGCTTTCCTCATGATGAAGAATAATAGAGAGCCTATAGGCATGAAGCTGTAAATACTTAATTGGGGAATTCGCTAAAGGAAGCGAACATTTCTCCATGCATTCAACTCCTTTCTATATCTTTTATTTTCAGTTAAGGCTAGCATACTTTCCCAATAACGTTAACCTGATAGATTATATCTCTTTAGAGGTTGATCCAATGATCAAAGAGAATTGAATGGGGCTGAAAGGAGGAGTCGCTAAGAAAAAATAAAGTTTCCTGAGCAATTTAGACGGCCAACTAGTCAACAGGAACTACGACTTAGCGATAAGATCGGGTTGAGAACAGCTTTCCTTAGATTTTGTGGTAAAACTGGTGATGAAAGAAGATTAAGAAGAGAACGGAGTTTCTACATGGCAAAGGTTCTAACTTGCACCAGTTCCATGGACTTCCACCCCCAAGAGATTAGCCGGTTAAAGACAGAGTAAGTGATTACCAGCAGAAGTAATATGTGAAGCGACAAGGGTGCCTGAAGTGGGCCAAATAATTATATTTTTGGCGAAGGGGATTGTTGGTGCCAAGCAGGCTTTCTTTCCTACAAGTTACACGGGAGTTTGGTTAAATTGAAGAGTATCGCCTCATTACAAACCTGAATATGATCTGATTCATATGTTATCGTATTACTATGTTTGTAACATTCATGAACAGCATAGAGAAGCCTAGCTTGAAGATTATGAAGTAAACAATAGTATGTCTGCCGTCTGGATCGACATACATCAGGCCATTATGAATAATCGACAGTTTAATAAAGTAAAGGGACCAAACTCTCTCCCTAAACAGGCAAAATAACGATTAGATAAACGCCTAATCGGCAATGAGAACATGTTCTTGTCTAATTCGGGTAATCGTTACAAGTTCTTGTCCACAGCGGCTAGTTCTAGTGCCAATATTTCGCTTTTTTAATACGTACCCGCCCATTTTTATTTCTATCGAGCTGTTTTTTTTATAAAAAAAATTGATAACTGTGCTACAATATGTTGCCTGTTGAGTCTTAAATCACATCGTTTTTTTTGATGCTCACCTAATCGACAATCGGACTATGTTCTTGTCCATTTCGGTAATCGGTACAAGTTCTTGTTCTCAGTAGCTAGTTTCAGTCCGATTTTAATACTTAGCCAAGCGTATTTCTCCCCTCTAAATTTGTCAGTTGTCCATAACAATGTGAACATTTTCATGTATTATGGTGATAAAAAAGGTTTTAAGTCCATTCGTGCATTGTTTAGATATGTATCTAATCGGCAATCGGACTATGTTCTTGTCCTTAGCTTGGGACAAGAACTTGTACCGATAAAATAAAAAAGCCGCTAAAATAGCGACTTCAATGGGACCATGTTCTTGTCTCTCGACAGTTTCTCATCTCCCATGTAAAAAGCATGAGCTCCTGTCTGTACAAACCCCATCTTTTCATAAAATGCGATGGCATTTTCATTTTTCTCCCACACGCCTAACCAAATATTCGTTTTGTGATATTCTGTTGCCATCTCTATGGCTTTATTAAGCAGTACCTTACCCAAGCCATGTTTTTGGAACTCTTTTTTGATGTACACTCGCTCGATCTCAAGGGATTCCACGCTCATCTTCTCAGACTGAGCATCATTGATATTTACCTTCATGTACCCTGCCACTTTGTGGTTGACATAGATAAAAAGAAATTGTGAATCCGCAAGGGACAGTTCAGTTTCTAATTGCTCCCGATTAAACGCCTTTTCCAGATAAGCTTTCATATTTTCGGGTGAATTTTGCGCTTTAAACGTTTCATTAAACATCTCATAACTAATCTCCTGTAGTTCACATACATGTTCAATGGTACATATCTCTATACGAATCGTCATCTATATTCACGTTCCTTTAACAAGTTAATCGTTTGTTGCAAATGCACTAAAAAAGGGTTACATTGAATTTAGCTCAATTTTGTTGTATTTGCAACATAATATTAAAGAAGAGGTTGGATGCATTTGAAATATGTACTTTTTGTCGCAGGTATTCTAATCGTTAACACTTGGCATTTCCCTTACCATCCAATCTGAACTGGGCACCTCACCGTTTGATGCACTTCTGGTAGGGCTGTCACATCATGTAGGGCTTTTACAGACCAATTTTGCACCCATTCCGATTGACCGCTTAACATTAATCTTGCATGAAATCACTCAAACTCCCTTATTTGTAACGAGAACATTCATTTACCTTATATTTTTAATTCTGGCGTTTCTGCTCAGTGGGCCAAATGGATACATTGTCACATACTAAAAGTGAAAAAGAACATTCGGTCTAATCGGTGTACACCTTCTACACCATAAAAAGGCTGGATCAGAGGTTCAATCCCTGATCCAGCCCATTAAACGTGCTATCTACCTTTACGGCTCAATTCCCCATACCAGCTGACCGTTCACATACCCGGTAACCTTATCATGGTTTGCGAACTGACTACCGGATGCCTTGAACGAGTAATCATTAGTCTGTGTGTAATTCGTCCAATTGTTTTTGGAAAAGCGTGTTTGAATCTCTGCGCTCTGGCCCGCATTCAGTGATCCCGCTGCACTTGTAAAGCCCACTTCAAGATAGTGATCCGCTCCGGCAACTGGAGTCGCCAGTTTAACGAATTGGCTCGTTACATTCGCACTGCCCATACTGGCCCAGTCGGACCAGAAACTCTGAGCTTCCTCCCCGTCGATCGTATAGTAATACCGGAGTTTTACATCACTTAACGGAATAGCCGAATTGCCTGAGTTGACCAATTTGAACTTGGGTGAGACGCCGTTGGTGGATGCACTTGTATTGCCGTTAAAAGCTTGAATCGTCAAATCCCCTGCTGGCACAGTAACCGTGCTATCTATGACGTTCACCGTTAACACAGCGTCATTTCCTCCATTGAAGTGAAAGGTCAATACGTTCTGGCCCAGCGGAAGCGTTGCGAGATAGGATTTGTTCAGAACAACAGCAGAGCTGGATGCTGTATAATTCTGACCCGCTACAAGTGTAACATCCCCCTTTGTGATGCTTGTAAGCTGACGGCCATTTAAGGTGATAGATACGGAAATATCCTGTGCGGGATTCGTCGCTTTATCAAATGTTGCATTCACAGGAGAAATCACAGCATTTGTACTCGGTGTTGATTCCACAATTTTGACTTTTAACACAGGGTCCTGACCTTGATTAAAATCCAGAACAATCGAATGCTCGCCAACTGGCAGGGTTGCCAGATAAGCTTTTTTCAGCAGCAATGTGCTTCCGTTCAAGGTATAGTCTGTTATTGCGGTCAACGCATTGTTGCCTGCCCGGAGAGCAGTTAGCGTATTGCCGTTTGCATTCACAGTTACGGTTTTGTCACTTTGATTGGGTGTGTATTTGTCAAATTCAACGTTTCCAGGTGTGATGGATGCACTGGGATTGGGATTGTTAACCTTTAGATTTGGCAGCTCATCCAGCGTAATGACATAATCACTTTGATAAAGCGTTTTCAATGTTGCCGGGTAATTAAAAGCAGAACTCATCAGATGCTCGCCATACCAAGGACAGAAGTACAACCATCCTGATTTCTCCTCTGTCAGATTTTTCACGCTTGGAATCGTGTCGTTCTCCGTCATGGCTACCATTTTCGTACCGTTCGTCAACTCAACAAGCTTATAGAAAATCGAGGTAATTGCATCCTCATTCGGTACGCCGGACAAGCCGTCATAACGGTTGTAGATCGTATTGTATTTATCATATCCGACGAGATCTACCTGATCATCGCCCGGATACCAGGCAGGAGAAGTACTGTATACGTAGCTGTTGTAGGTCCAGATCAGATTGTGCAAGCCATACGTCTCAGTCAGTTCGGTATAAAGCAGATCCCATAGCTCTTTGTACACTTCTGCGCCTGCCGAAGCCCACCAGAACCATGCACCTTCCCCGTTCAGCCCGCCGTTGCCTTCTGCTTCATGATACGGACGGAACAGAACCGGCACGTTGTTGTCTTGCAAAATCAATAATTGTTCTGCCAGATCCTCGATGGTCATCATCACGTATTGATACTCTTTCGTACCGGGAATTACCGCATTTGCTGTATTAAAATTCGTTTCTGTTGGCTTGTAGGTAGCCTCTTTCCAATCCACAAAGTCCCCAAGCTCATACGTATTGAAATTACGAGGTACATTGATATGCCAGGAAGCTGTTGCAATACCTTCACGGTTATTCACCCAATCAATCATGCGATCGGTTGTACCGTCCTCCCAACCATACAACGGATTATAATTCATCAGATCAAAACCACGGATTGCCGGATACTTTCCGGTCAGATCATGAATCCATTCGAATTCAAGCTCTGTATCTCCGTCATTCCCTCCTCCGTAGATCTCTTGCTGACCAGAAATAATGTTGTTTCCGTATACCTCCGTTAAATAATTCATCAAAATTTGAGTTTCCGGTGTAGCTTCAGGATCAGTGAGAACTGGTTGTACATTCAGGGGATCCAGATCCGCATGATCCACTGTAAAAGTATCAAAATACGCGAAGCCCCAGCCAGCCTTCAGCTCAATCGTGTTGGCACCCTGATTCAACTTGTGAAAGCCAAAATCGAAGTCTGACCATGTTGTCGTGTAAGGCAGCATATACGCCCCTTTCGTAACACCATTTACGATTAAATTTTGTGACCTGCCATCTGCACTAAGCTCCTGCATATATCGTGTGGAGATTGCGTACATGCCGGTTTCCGGGACAGTAACTGTGAAGGTTAGTGTGCCAGAGTTCTGCATCCAGACAAATCCGGCACCTGAGAATCCGGGCTTGGGCTGCCCATAGATTGAAGTAACCACTTGAAGATCCGGGGTGAGCTGCGCATCTTCGCTTTCGATGGTGAACAACGGTGTGTCTGCATGAACGGGCGCTGTCATTAATCCAAGCAGTAGGACCAATGCCAGCATCATTGCGGTTGCCTTTTTGAGCAAATTTTTCATCAATTCCATCTTCCTTCCCAAGTGAAATATGATAATGAAATGTCAATGAACCCATTCATGATGGCGCTTTCATTTTAAACATAGCATGCATACCAATATTTGTAAATATATGGTGAATGAGAATGTTTGAAATTCTTTTGTACCAGTACTTTGAACATTATATTTCCTTTCTCTCATCCGACTTGATAATTGACGAAAACGGTTCATAATCTAATCAATTTAGCGTATGAAACTTCATCTCACATTAGATGTGTACTTGAAAGAAAAACTGATAAACAACAAAAAAAAGCATTCCTATTTGGATGCTTTTTCACGTATATTTCTTCAATTGCCCTTGCTTATGTCTTCGGCCTAGGTCCCGGCTCAACTTACGGTTTCCTCGGCAGACGTTTCTTTCACCACACAGCGTTCCCCTGCCTTGCGTACCGCCCGAATGATGCCACCGTAGCCGGTACAACGACACAGATTTCCGCATAATCCCGTTTCAATCTGTTCTTGAGAAGGCTCAGGATGTGCATCCAGTAATGCCTTGGTTGAGATCACCATGCCTGGAGTACAGTAGCCGCACTGAAAGCCACCTTCCTCCACAAAAGCCTGTTGAATCGGATGCAGAGTGCCTTTCTCGTCCCCGTGCAGACCTTCAATCGTCATAATGTCACTGCCTGCACATTGATAAGCCATGACAAGACAGGAATTCACGGGCTCTCCATCCATCAGAACCATACATGCGCCGCAGCGACCGACTTCGCAGGATACTTTGGTACCCGTTAGTTGCAAATGAGTCCGAAGCACATCGACAAGTCGGGTCGTTTGCGCGATCTCCAGATGTTTCTCTTCACCATTCACAACGGCTGTCCAGTGATTCTCAAGTGGCTTACTCATGATGGACTCACTCCTTCCTGCAAAGGTACATTTAAAGGTCTGACCAGTTGTTCCCTCGGTACAGGAAGACGGTTAACCCATATGCCTGTCGCCTGATGAATTGCAGCTGTTATGGCCGGCGCAAGCGCAACGGAGCCTATCTCACCGATCCCCCTAGGACCAAAAGCATCACCTTCGGGTAAGTCTTCAATAGCCTCAACCTCCAGATTGGTATGAATATCCTGAATGGTTGGGATCAGATACGTGTCGAGGTTCGTGGTTACATAACGGCTGTCCTGCATGACCGCATCCTCCGTTAACGTGAATCCAAGCGCCATGACACTCCCGCCTTCAATCTGTCCAATATAGCCCATCGGGTTGATAACTGGACCTGCCGCAACAACATGGCGCGTATCAAGAAGCTTGGTTTCTCCGGTCAAAGTATTTACTTCCACCTCTGCTGCAACCGCCGCATACGTATACAAATAATGCCCGCCTACTACGTTGTCTGGCGTAGTTGGATAATCGAACTTTGTATCGAAAATCCATTCATCGGCTTCGCCCTGCGTTGCGAGTTCGGCATACGAAACCACAAAGCCTGATTCTGATTCTACTTCTGAAGTTTCGGCAGG
This sequence comes from Paenibacillus xylanexedens, assembly GCF_001908275.1. NCBI lineage: Bacteria > Bacillati > Bacillota > Bacilli > Caryophanales > Paenibacillaceae > Paenibacillus > Paenibacillus xylanexedens. The sequence continues at coordinate 4,757,133 of NZ_CP018620.1, forward strand.
AAGCTGGCCTTTGCGCCATACACCACCAGGTCCTGTTACCAGTTCATCTGCCGGAACGCCTGACAAGGCAGAGGCAACAGTGAGAACATGGGAACGAAATGGAGTCTGTAAGCGTTGAAGAGCCATCCATGCCATCGTTGTTGAACGTGAAGCTGTACTTGATCCGCTGTGGGGCACACGATCCGTATCGCCGATGATAATACTGAGATCCGATGTACTGCATTGGAACAGATCACATAACATAATTTCCAGCGTTGCAATGAGCCCCTGACCAAATTCCTCGTAGCTGAACGCCACCTCAATCTTGCCTTCGTTGTTCAGGGACAGGCGGCCTCCCGCAGGATCTGGAATGCCATAACCCAGCCCTGCACCATGCATGGCGATGGCTGCTCCGACTCCGCGTTTGATCCACGGCGGCAGAGCAGGATCTGCCGGGGGACTCTGATGTTTTTGCCACAGTTCGGAGCGATCCAATGCCTCCCACACTTGGGACAGTCCATCCGTAACCAGAATGCGTTGATTCAGTGGTCCAGGATCATTCTTTTCACGCATATTACGTCTGCGGAACTCCCAAGGGTCCATGTTCATGATTTCTGCAAGCCGATCCATCTGGCCTTCCATGGCAAAAATCGCCTGATTCCCGCCAAATCCGCGAAACTCACCTGACAGCCCGTTATTCGTATATACAGATACACCTTCCACATCCACATTTGGAATGGCGTAGGGTCCAAGGCAATGCTCGGTACAGAAGTTCAGCACGGGTGCGCCAAGTGTCGCGTACGCTCCGGTATCTGCTGTTATACGGACACGATGCGCTTGGATGATGCCTTCTCGACTCATGCCAGTCTGCATTTCAATCTTCATTGGGTGCCGTTTCAGCCCTGCACGTACGGATTCTTTACGAGAATTATGCATTTTCACAGGACGTCCGCATCTCAAGGCCAGTAGTGCACCATAGGGCTGTACGTTTAGTTCATCTTTTCCGCCAAACGAACCACCAATCGGTGAAGATACCACCCGGATATCTTCTTCAGGACAGCCAATAATGCGTGCAAGCTGCATCCGGTCTTTATAGCCATGTTGCGTTGCCGCGTATACATTCAGCCTTCCCTCTTCATCCGGGACAAACAGGCCACCTTCTGTCTCCATATACGCATGCATCTGGCGAGGCGTAAAATACGTCTCTGTCACGATATGATCACAAGTGGCAAAAGCTTGCTCGGCGTCTCCACGTTTGATCTCCGTCCTATGCAGCACATTACCTGGTCCATGTTTATGCAGCTCTGGTGCATCTGGAGCCAAGGCAGCGTCTGTACTATTCAGAGGTGTGAGTTCCTCATACACTACACGGATCGCATCCAGTGCAAGCGCCGCACGTTCCGGGGAATCCGCAGCTACCGCTGCAATGGCATCCCCAACATAACGTACAATATCCTCGCAGAACACAGGCTGATCCGGGGTCGCAATACCAAAACGATTCAGACCAAGCACATCTTTGGAGGTCAGAACCGCATAGACACCTTCCAACGCCTCAGCTTCTGAAGTATCTATAGACAGAATGCGAGCATAAGGATATTCGCTTCGCAATACTCTGCCATGAATCATGTCAGGTAGCGTCATATCCGTCAGATATTGAAGCTGGCCTGTTACTTTGGGTGCCCCATCTGGCCGCAGGTGCCAGCGTTTCCCGCTCTGTTTCCGATTCAGCAGCATGATCCCTCTCCCCCTTTGCTTGATCCCATTCGTCTATTCGTGAAGTGCCTCCCATAGCCCGGCGCCAAGCATGTTGGCTGCGGTCTGCTTGCGATAATGTTCCGTTGCAAATACATCACCGTACGTCGTAAACTCTTCAGCCACAGCAGCTGCAAGAGTTGCCGCTTGCATGACAGAAGCTTCGCTACCAAGAAGCCGTTGTTCCGACTCCAGAAGTCGCATCGCCATGCCTGAGCCTCCACCAGCCGCAATCGCAATCTTGGTCCAGCATTTATCCGAATTAATCTCTCCATACAACGCAACCGTCACCAGCGATGCACTGAACGTCTCCCGTCGACCCAACTTGCGGTAAAAGGAAACTTCTCGTGCAGCAGGCTTGTGCCCACTGTCCACATCAAACAGAGAGGACGATCTCATCGGGATATGAATCGAGATTAATACATCCCCTGGATTACGGCTGCCATCCCGTCCACCCTGAAGCCAGGAAGTCACACTGCGGATCTCGATGCCGCTGTCCGTCAACCAGTGCAGCTCCGCATCATATACAAGCAAAGCAGTCAGTGTATCCCCTACTCCGGACACAATGTTCCCGCCAATGGTTGCCACATTTCGAATGGAAGGAGCAGCAATTGCGTTCACCGCTTCTTGCAGGATCGGCAGTTGATACAGCAACGCTTGTGCAGCACATTCCTTTAATCGGGTCATTGCGCCAATGACCAGCTCATCTCCACGAATAGATACACCGTTCATTTCAGGAATACGACCCAGGCTAATCAAGTGTTCAGGCGCTGGAACCAAGCCGCCCTCCCACTGGGTTCGTAGCAATGTTCCACCTGCCGTGAAACAACATATTCCCTTGAGTCTACTTCTCAACGCTTGCAGTTCTTGCAGATTCTCAGGTTGCCATACCGATGGCATGGCTCCAGAACCGTATGCCGGTGTTACCATCGCTGCATCCCCTTTCTCTCTCTTCCATGGGCAGGAAATTCAACCGTCTAATCCAAATAATTCTTCAAATCATATGAGAGTTCAGCAGCAACGTCAATTACCTTTACATCGTTTTGGATAAATGTATAAAACCCGCGTTTTATTTGTGCTTGATGCATTATGATCTATCGAAAGCTAACATAGGCTCTCTTTCATCACATGATAAAAGAAGACAAACAGGCCAACCAGACTGCCTGGCTGACCTGATCATGTAATTAAATTATACATAGTTAATAATCTTCTCCTGTTATTTAGTCTGTTTGATCCGACTCGTATACATGATTCAGAATACGTTCCAATTCCGGTTCTGTATCCGCATCCCAGAAACTAGTCTCAGACAGTGGTACATGTACACCTGAATAGTTAGCGCTGCGCATAATCTTGCGTGCCCCCTCATCTCCATGCAAGGACAACAGAGGTCCGAACATATGGGAGCGAAAAGCAACGGGCGGCTTGCCTCCCTCACCGTCGGTAGCTGCGACATAGTCACTCAGCTTGTGGGTAGCCAGTGCTGTGGTCACTAGATTGATATCCTGTGCTTGTAATAAAGGCTGATCCCCCAGAAGCATGAGAATGCCCTCCGGTTTGTACTCCATGGCCGACAATACGCCAGAATGAAGAGAACTGGCCATGCCGCAAGCATAGTCTGCACAGGCCACAATTCGAAGTCGTGCTGTGGCATGATAAGCATATGCGGCTGAATCAACCCATTTTACAGGCAGCCACGCCAATGAATCTTCCGGTTTGACTACACAGACCACTTGATCCAGATCCGAATTCAGCGCAGCTTCCAGTGACCATGCAGCCAGTGACCTCCCGTCTGGCATGACAACCGAGAGTTTATCCCGACCAAGGCGACAACTCTTACCTGCTGCCAGTACTATGCCCGTCATTCGCATGTGCAACGCTTCCCTTCTGCCCCAGCTCGGAACTCAAGGAAGAAACCTTATGTTTACATGCGATCAATTCAGCTGCAATGCTGATGGCGATCTGTTCAGGACCATCCGCTCCGATGCTCAAACCAACGGGAGAATGCACATATTTCAACGGTGGTAAGCCATCCAGCAGACGGGCTGTTCGTGTTTTGGAACCCATGATGCCAAGATACGCGTACTCACAGTCCACTAACATCTCCAGCAGTTCACGTTCGCGGGGGAAATTGTGACTCATTAAAATCAAATAATCTCCGTTGTGCACGTTTAACAAAGGCATAATCTCACGTGGGAAACCAAGTACAAGTTCAGCTTCAGGGAATCGTTCCGAGGTGCATAAGGACTCTCGCCAATCGGCTACAACTACTCGGAATCCTGCAGACCCGGCGAGTCTGGCAACAGGAATAACATCATTCCCGGCTCCGATGATAATCAGGCGAGGTTTAGGCGTGTACAGCGAAGTAAGTTGCTGCGGAAGCTCCCAGGGATTCGTTGAAATCCCGTCGTTTGTGGGTATTTCAGCATCAGACTCAGAGATATGTTGTGAATCACCGGATAGATGGGATGAGTGAGATCCGTTTGACGTAGCAGTTACCATTTCAGGCACAAGCGTAAGGCGAGGTATGTCGGGAGAATGTTGTGTTGATGCCGTATGTTCATGCTTGGTATTTCCACTGCTGTGCTGTACATCAACCTGCAATGAAGCTTGATTATAATTCGCCACGCGATCATGAGGAGGGACGAGCGAAGGACGCAAGATTGGCTGGCGCCGAGTACCCGTTGGTTCAATCCGTTTCCAGCCATATTGAACCTTCGTGTAATCATCTTGGAACGTTCGGGTTAACGCTGTTGCACTGCCGGATTGAAAACACTCGTACATCTTATGCAACGTATATCGGAGTTCACCACACACAGGTTCAAGCAACACAACAACGAGTCCGCCGCAGCCAATAGTCTCACCCCAGGACAGATCATCCTCGGGACGCATGTCGTATTCCGCGAATTCCATCTGCTTCGTATCCAGTACATGGCTCACCCGGGCCTGAAGATCACTCTCCATACATCCCGGACTGATACTACCAACCATTTTGCCATCCTCGGTCAACAGCATAGAGACTCCCTGCTTACGGTAAGCATGACCCTCTACCTTAATCGCTGTTGCGAGCACGCAGCGCGTTTCACGGGCTGCGATTGCACACAGATCATGCATTTCCATATCGGTCCCCATCCTTTCTGGAATCGCATAAGCTTCCTTCGATCAGATGCGCTTCATCAATCTCGCAATGCTTTTATCCGACTCACGCAGCACAATGCCACGATCAATCGTCTGAATCTTGCGATTTTTGAGTACAATGCTGCCATCGATAATAACGGTGTCCACACAGCTACGTGTTGCCGAATAGACCACGCGAGAATAGACATCTGTCTCATAGGAAGGGTACGTGTGGAAATCATCCAGATCCAGCAGTAGCATATCTGCCTTTTTTCCCACTTCGAGGCTGCCAATTTCCTTCGACAAGCCCAGCACCTCTGCACCGCCCATGGTAGCCATGCGTAATACGGTCCGGGCATCCATCACCGTTGGGCCATGAGGAATCTTCTGCATCAGCGCTGTGAGGCGCATCTCCTGAAACATATCCAGATTGTTGTTGCACGCGGCGCCATCTGCCCCGATCCCAACAGCAATTTGTCGATTCAGCAGATCTGGAATATCCGCTACCCCGGAGGAAAGTTTCATATTTGATCCAGGACAGTGAGTGACTTTGACACCGCGCTTGCGGATGATCTCCTTCTCTTCCTCACTCAGCCATACACAGTGAGCCAGCACCAATCTTGGGGTAGCCAGACCGATATGATCAAGGTATACGATGTTACGCATCCCGCGTTCGTGTTCTACCAATTCGATCTCTCCGCGATTCTCGGAGGCATGGGTGTGGACTTTGACATGATATTTATTCGACAGATCACGTACCTCTACCAGCAATTCTTCGGTACACGATACAACGAAGCGTGGACAGAAAGCATATTGAATGCGACCTCCGCCAAACCCGTTCCATTTCTCCAGCAGATCCACACTCTGTTGCAGCGAAGTTGCTGTATCCTCACGCAGGGGTTCCGGAACCTCGTCTCCATGATCCATCATTACCTTGCCGGAGATGACCCGGATGCCACTCTGTGCCATCGCCTGAAACGCCGAGTCCGTGTGATGTACCGTCTCCATATCCAGAATGGTTGTGGTTCCGCTGGAGATCAATTCGCCAAGTCCAAGCATCGCAGAGTAATACACGGACTCCTCATCATGTGCTGCTTCCAGCGGCCAGATTCGTTGACGGAGCCAATCCATCAGTTCCAGATCGTCCGCACGTCCACGGAACAAGGTCTGACACAGATGAATATGCGTCTGAATGAAACCAGGCAACAGCACTTTACCGCGAGCATCAATGACTTGGTCAGCTTGCATGTCGATGTGCGCTGCAATCTCCTTGATTTTGTTATCCTCGATCAACAGATCTCCGATGAACACTTCCTCTTCTGCATTCATCGTCACAAGCTGTGCACCTTTCAGCAGGATCGTTCCCATGCCAATCTCCCCTATCTGTGTCTGTCTATATATTACAACTCATACATATTTACACTTGCACTCCGATGACAGACCAATCTTCCGATCGCTGTTATCGTGTAAATATCTAGTTGAACTTATAAATGTCCAATGTAGCTGTTACCACCCAATAGCCATACCATCACCTCTAGGGTCTGCTGCGCCACTAATCATACCGTCCTCACGAATGACAATGCCTTGCGACTGTCCCATAATGCCGTCCCACGGCGCTCTCGCTTCAACGTTATGTCCCCATTGGGCAAGGGTTGCACATACGTCATCGTGATATCGGTTCTCCACACGCATCGTATCGCCTTCTTCGCCCCAGGTACGTCCATACACCCAACGCGGCAGGCTGATTGCTTCCTGAATGTTCAGCCCGTAATCAAGCACTCCGGTAAGCACAGATAATTGTGTCTGCGGCTGCCCTTCTCCCCCCTGTGTACCCACGAGCATATAAGGTTTGCCATCTCGTGTAACGAGGCCCGGCATGAGGGTATGGAATGAGCGTTTGTTCGGTTCCAAAACGTTGGCATCCCTCGGATCTAAGGAGAAAAACGACCCCCGGTTCTGCATGATAACCCCCGTATCCCCTGGAACATAGGCTGCACCGAAGTCAAAATACAGGCTTTGAATGAATGAAACGGCATTGCCTTCGCTATCAACAACGGCTGCATACGCCGTGTCCTGACCTATTGTTTTAGACAAAAACGGCTGTGCGACAGGTGGAGCAGACTGAATCTCGTTCCACAGTTGGTCTCCATAACCCTTGGATAACAAGTGATCCAGCGGAATGTCCCTGAAATCCGGGTCCGTCAGATAACGGTCACGATCCCGAAACGCCTTTTTCACCACTTCCGCCATCAGATGATAGAATTCCGGTGAGGTACGTGCTACAGAGGACAGATCCGTATGCTCCAGCATATTTAACATCATCAGCATCGAGAATCCCTGCGAGTTGGGCGGCATCTGATGAACTTCATAGCCACGATACTCCGTACTGACCGGTTTCACCCACTCGCCCCGATGACCCGCAAAGTCTGCTGGGGCAAGCATGCCCCCATCCTCACGAATAGCTGAAGTCAGACGATCCGCGAGTTCTCCTGTATAAAAAGTATCTCGCCCTTCCGTCTGAATCAGACGAATGGAGGCAGCAAGATCAGGCTGGATCAGTAGCTCACCTTCCTGCAAAAGTGTACCCAAAGGCGCAAATACCGCTCGCAGCGGTGTATGCCCCATAATGAAATCTTCATCCCTTTCCATCCACAGGCGGAGATTTCGGGATACAGGGCATCCTTTTTCCGCATACTGCGCGGCAGGTTCAAGCAACTGCTCCCACGGTAACTTACCGTACCGAGACCAGACTTCCCACCAGGCATCCACCATTCCCGGAACCGTGATGGCACTAAGCACACCGCGTTGAGGGATGGCATTCATGCCCATCGCTTTGAACGTATCGGCATGAATGCCTGCGGCTGAGCGGCCACTTCCGTTATAAGCGGTAATCTCACCGCTCGTTCCATCATGAACCAGGAAGAAGGCGTCCCCTCCAAGTCCGGTCATATGCGGATATACCACACCCAGAGCTGCACTGACCGCAACAGCAGCATCATAAGCATTACCGCCCTGCTGGAGGATAGAACTTCCAACTGCACTCGCTAGATAATGAGGAGAGGTGACCATAACCTCTCTGGAGATTGGCATCTGGTTTAACATAAGGCACCCTCCTTCCCTGCATACACATCCAATGCGGCCTGCACCGCTTCACCGGCTGGTAACACGTGACGATGACGGAGAAGAACAGCTTCCAGCGCTCCCAGCACATGAAGTACGTTTTTGCGTTGGCAGCTGAATCCCATTGTACCGATCCGCCAGATTTGTCCTTTCAACGGTCCGAATGAACTGGCAATCTCAATGCTGAAATCGTTCAGCAACATGCTGCGCACCGACTCACCATCAATCCCCTCCGGAATGGTGATACAGGTGACCACAGGAAGTTTACTGGACATATCCCCATACAACTGTAGTCCCATTCCCTGAATTCCAGCGACCAACGCACGTTCATTTACCAGATGTCTTTGGAACCTGGCCTCCAATCCTTCTTGCAGCAGAATGCGTAATCCTTCGTGAAGACCGTAGAGCATGGAGGTGGCCTCCGTATGGTGGTTCAACCGTGCTGAACTCCAGTAATCCTGCAATTGGCTTAGGTCAAAATAATTGCTGGCAATCGTGCGGCCTTCTGCCCTCGCACTGGTTGCATCTCGCAGTCCGCGTTCAACTGTTTTGCGGCTCATCAGTTTCTGCTCCACTCGACTGTTGTATGTGAGAGGTGCCATCCCTGAAGGAACAGACAGGCATTTCTGCGTACCACCCATTACCGCATCCAGATGCCAAGCATCCGTCTCTACCGGAGTCCCACCAATGGTAGCCACAGCATCCACAACGAGTAAAATATCAAGGTCGCGACAGGCTTTGCCAATCTCGGCAAGGGGCTGCATCTGTCCGGTCGAAGTCTCACCGTGAACCATCGCAACCAGACTTGGTTTATGGGTATGAATCGCCTTGATCACTTCTTCCGGATCAAATACCGTTCCCCATTCCGTTTCAAAAAAAACAACCTCTGCGCCACAGCGTTCCGAGATTTCAACCAGCAGATGTCCGAATCGTCCGTAGATCGGGACGAGAACTTTATCACCGGGCTGGATCAGACTGACCAACACAGCTTCAATGCCTGAACGGGAAGTACCATCGACTGGATAACACCACTCGTTATCTGTCATATATAACTCACGCAGCATTGCCATCGTCTCGTTCATTAAGGATGTGAACTCCGGGTCAAACTGACCCAGGATCGGAAAGGATAATGCTCTGAGAACACGTGGATCAACTTCAACCGGCCCCGGGGTCATAATGGTCCGCAAGGACGGAGATAACTCTTTATAGGTGGACATCTTCATTCAACTCCCGTAACCGTATTTATAGAGTAGCCGGACCAGAACTCGAAAACCGTGCATCAGGTCTGCCTCAGCTGTATATTCAAGTGGATTATGACTAATACCGTCCTGGCTCGGCACAAAGATCATGGCCGTCGGACAAGCCGGCTGAAAAATCTGCGAATCATGTCCAGCGCCGCTTGGCATTAACCAGTAGGACAACTGCTCCTGCTCACAGGTATCTTGAATGTTTGAGATCATCTCTGCATTCATAGGAATGGGCGTCACCGACAGATGTTCTTCCCAGTCCAGTCCGAGCTGCTGCTCGGCTGCAATACGACTAAATGCCTGGAGTATATCCTGCCAGCAGCGATCAATACTCTCCTGCCGGATATGGCGGATATCCAGTGAAAACACCGCCCGTGCTGCAACCACATTCCCAACCCCCGGATCAGCTGTGATTCGCCCAACCGTGGCTACGAGCGGTTCTCCTACTTCCAATGCGATATTCCTTACCGCAGCAATCATCTCGGCTGCTCCGGCAAGTGCGTCCTTGCGCCAGGACATTGGCGTCGTCCCCGCGTGATTTGCTTCCCCGCTCACCGTGATACTGAACCGCTTCTGACCTACAATGTCGGATACAACTCCAATCGAATGTCCAAGACGTTCCAGAACCTGACCTTGCTCAATGTGAAGCTCAATAAAGGCACCGTAATTTTTCGCGGCGGGTCTATATGCACTATCGGGTCCAAAGCCTGCATCCCGGATCGCTTGTGCAAAGGTAACGCCGTCTTGATCCTTCAAATGCTCTACATCTTCCAGAGACGTTATTCCTGTTATACTGCGTGAACCCCAATACGCAAAAGGGAATCGACTTCCCTCTTCTTCGCATAACGATACCACTTTAAGTGTGCGCTTCGGTGCTCCGAAATGCTTCTGCAAATACTCCAATGCCAGGACTCCCGCCACCACACCGTAAGCACCATCATATTTGCCGCCATACACCACCGTATCAATATGTGATCCGGTCACAATCGGTAATTCTTCAGCACCCGTCGCCGATTCCTTACCCTCACTCTTGAGTGTGCCATACAGATTACCGGACTGGTCAAATTCGGGAGACAGCCCTTTCTCTTGCATTTTGGCTGCAAGGGCACCTTGTGCTTCACACCAAGCCGAGTCATACAACAGTCGTGTGACGCCACCCTGTGCATCCGCGCCATATGTCGACAGCCAGTCAAGCATGGCTTGCAGCTCCACCTGTTCCACATCCGGCAAAGGAAGAGGTGCATTATTTGTACCGGATGAACGATATACTCCAGACTCATTCATGACGTCTCCTCCGTTCCCGCTTCGATGGGACTAGCAGAGTAAGCCGCAATGTGTTGCCCGATAGGCACGTGAGATAACCCGGATTCCGAGTTGTAAACGCGCTGACCACGGCAAAATACGTCTGCAATCTGACAGTTAAATGTACGTCCCACATAAGGGCTCTGTTTATGCGTATAGAGCAGATCCTCCGTGTTCAGGGTCGTGCTTCTCTCCCAGTCAATCAGGACCAGATCTGCATCCTTGCCAATTGCAATCTCCCCTTTACTCTCCAGACCAAGCCTTCTGGCAGGCTGAAGGGAGAGTACTCTTCCGAGCAACGGGAGGTTTATATTACGCTGAAGATGTCCGTCCTCCAGCATGATCAGCAGTGTGCTTTGCGCTCCGGATATACCGCCCCAGATTTCGAAGAAATTATCGGATTTTTTCATGGATGGCGGACATGGCGAATGGTCTGAGGCAATAACATCAATCAATCCCGAAGTCAGTGCATCCCATAACTGCTCCTGCTCGGAAGAGCTACGAAGTGGTGGAGCACATTTCGCTACAGCACCCAAACGGACCACATCCTGATCGACCAGCGTCAGATAATGAGGGCATGTCTCCGAAGTGACGTCTTGCCCACGCCGTTTAGCCTCTGCAATTAGATCCAGGGCTTCCCGGGTGCTAATATGCACAAAATGCAGCGCACACCCGGTCTGTTCACCGTATTTCAACGCTCGCGCAACCGCGACGACTTCGGCTTCCACAGGACGGGACTGGACATAATCCATCGGTTCCGTCTTTCCCTCAGCAATGCTTTTCGCGCCGAGTTCGGCAACGATGCCTTCGTCCTCTGCATGAAGTGCCAGCACACGTTTTAATGTTGCAAGTTCATGCATTCCGTCCAATAGCGTATGATCATCGGCTCTGGCAAAGATATCTTCCCCTTCGCCTCCCGGCTCGGACATAAATGCCTTGAATCCGGCAGCACCCAGCTGTGACAGTGGTGCAAGTTCCTCACGATTGCCGGGAACCAAGCCCCCCCAGAAGGCATAATCAACATACGATTGGTCTGTTGCTGCTTTCATTTTCATTTCCCATGCTTCCGGCCTTGTGGTTGGTGGTACACCGTTAAGCGGCATATCGACATAGGTCGTGATTCCACCTGCGGCAAGGGCTGCCGATCCAGACCTGAACCCCTCCCAACTGGCGAGTCCGGGTTCATTGAAGTGTACATGAATGTCCACCACTCCCGGCATCACTGTAAGGCCTTCAGCTTCTATAATTCTAGTCGCTTCGCCAGCGGCCAGCCGTGTGGATATGTCTGTTATTTTTTCACCAGTAATGCCAATATCCAGTTGTTCTACCCGATCTCTCAGCACCACCCGGGCCCCCCGGATGATGGTATCAAATGTTGTCATGTGGATGACCCTCCCCCCTGAATCAGAACCGGATGTGTGCATATTCAGCTTCCCCGGTATGTACTGTAACCTCCTGGAGCAATCAATAATGGAATATGGTAATGGCTTGAGGCATCAGATACGGCAAAACGAATCGGAACAATCGTCCATAATGCCTGCCCCAGCTCCTCCAACGAACGCTGTGCGTAATAACTCTCGACATGGAATTGAAGTTCATATATCGCTGGCTCCAACTTGCCTCCATCCAGCAACGGTGCATCCAAACGCCCATCCGCATTGGTCACCGATTCAGCCACTTTTGTCTTGCTTTCCTGTTCTCCATCCCTCTTCAAGGTGTACAGTTCGATCCGAACACCCGCAGCAGGCACGCCTTTGGATGTATCCAGCACATGTGTTGTAATTCGTCCTTCAGACATCGACATTAGACGTCACCTGCTTTCCCAGAGTCACGGCCGTCTGTTCCCAGATCATCCCTTGTCATCGAGAAACCCTGGAATCCGTATGGTGGCCTCGGCTCGGTAAATACTTTGCCTTCTCCCTCTTGCACTTCCTCCAGCACTGTCTCCCACGTCCGATTGTTGGATTCAAATGAAACCTCACTCAGTTGCTCAAATCGGCTTAACAACCTTCGTCCAATCTGGTAGATCAGATGTTGAATGGAAGCGGATCGACACTCATGAAATACCGCAGCAGCCAAATCTCTGACCTGTTCCGCCGCTACATACCGTCCACGCTGATCATCTATACCATCTCTCGGATCTTCATAACGCCAATTGATGTTCAGGAAAATAAATAACGGTCGATCCCATGTCTCTGGAAGAGTGGTATATTCATCCTGCATAAATCCGGCAAATTCACTGCCTTTGACCTTGATCAGTCTCAGATCGGCTACACCACTGAAATGGTTGCTTAGTTCAATCGAGTCTCCTGTTCGTTCTGCTTCCACAGCAGCTGTCGCACGATCATTCTGCGAATAACGAAATACGAGCGCACTCGGTCGATAACTTCCTTCTAATCCAATGGGTATATCTTCAAACGGAATCTGGTCCGCTGTCATCTGAACCTTGCTCATCTGCGGATACGTCTCCAGGAAACGCCGACTTACCAGCGCAAGAAATCCTTCCACCGTCGCCCCTGTGTAATCCGCTGCATGTTTGAGAATGAAATTTTTCATCGAATCGGTTGCGACCACCAGCGAATTATCCCCTTCTGCAAAAGAAGGCAAGAATTCATCCCCCTGCACAGCCACCTTGATGTTCAATCCAAACAGAATATTGCTGCGTCCCATAAAAGGAGATTCCGGAATGGACTGTATACCCGTCAAAGGTTTGGCGTAGGAACGGTACATCCAGACATCCCCTTTGCCGTAATACATGGTCCGCTGCTGCACTGCGGCTGGCTTGCTCACGAACTCATGTTCATGACCGATCTGTGCAAGCCACTGCTCCAAACGAATGCCCGCTATCTTGAATACTTCCTTTAATGCAGTCTCGAATTCTTCTTCCCTGCCTCGGCGATGACGTTGCCTCATGGATTCGAGGATGGAACTTGCGGTATGGCCTTTAACAGCCAATATGAATGGAAAGCCAAATTGGCTTGTATATACTTTGTTTAATTGTTGAATTTCGTTGAATTGTTCTTGTGAAAGTGAATCCAGCCCTGCACCAGCCTGCTCCTGAACGGAGTTGCTGCTCATGCTGATTCGTGCTCCAAGATCCGGGTGATTTCGAAGCAACTGCAACTTCACCTGTTCATCCGATGCCTGAACCACGTTTTTCATCACTTTCATCATCTGTTCAAATGAATCAAAAGGTCGTGAAAGCCCGGCACGCTCAGCCACCCATGGTGATTCCTCAAATAAGCCGCCAAACGCATGCACAAACTGTGTGATAGACCAGTTGTTAACAAGTTTAATTAAGTCGCGCATGTTAGAACCTCCGGTCTGTTATGGATTATTGTTCTTCATTCTAAGTGCCGTTCAATGTCGCGACAACAATATTTACGCAATTTTGTAATATAACATAACATCAGAGTTGTGATTTGTTTGCTGTGCACGGGAAGATCAGCTTTTGTTGTCCTCAAACATGAAAAAACCGCACTCCATCAACGGAATGCGGTTTTTGGGGGTCTAACCCGCTAGCATTGTCATGTTGCACAATTTGCGGTCTAGAGTTGGACATTGTGCGGTCTTGCAGCTGCTTTGTCCCGCACGAACTTGCGGAAGGTGAATACCAGCTTTAACTTAAGCAGATCATTCGTTTTCTTAAAGTCCATTTGCAGCAAGCTGCCGACTTTCTCCATCCGATAAGTGACCGTGTTGCGATGCACAAACAGTTGTTTGGCAGCTTCATTGATCAGTCCATCATTTTCGATAAAGGACTCCAATGTATTCATCAATACCTGATTGGGGTCACCGTCCCTGGCAAGTAACGGTTCAAGTACTTTGTTGCAGTAGTTCTCCATGATGTTATCCGGTACGTGTTGAAACACATAGGCAAATTCAAGCATTTCAAATTGCAACGCACGGTCTTTCATACCAAATCGACGAGCCAGTTGTCGTGTATCCAGACACTCCTGGTATGCTTCACGGAGCGATTTGGGTTCATGTTTCATTTTGCTGATCCAGAAGCGTGGAGCCGGTGCCCCTTTCGCTTCTTGGGCTGCCAGAACATCACCGAAACGGCTCAACAGAAAACTCGACAGCTCCTCTCCATAATCTCGCCCTGTTGGACAGGTGTAGATGGACAGAATGCCATCTTCAATCTGAAAATGCTGTGAGGCCGTGAATTGCATCAGCGGATTGTATTGCAACTCACGATGAATCTGTTTAAGCAACTTTCCCTCGGCAAACAGAGTCGGCTCAAGTGTAATCAATACGCACTGATAGGTTCCCTGGAACAGATGTACACCTTTGTTTTCACTCAAAGTGGTCAATTCCTGAACAGTCATTTTGTTATCCAGATACTGTGAAAGCAATGTACGCATTTCGTCTTGTACGGTCGGATTAATATGCTCACGATAGGTCATATCCATATAGAATGCCAGTACATCGGCAGCCTGTTGGAACAACTCTTCCTCTGCCCGAAGCGACAAAGCGGAATCCGTAAACACAAGCAACGATCCGTATTCTTCATCATTTTGCTTGATGGGTACGCGATGACAACTTCCCTGATTCCATTTCACTCGGTGCATGACGGATTTCCAAGGCCAGCCTTGGGTTACCGCATCTCCTGCAATGCCTTCACTACCATACAGTACATGCCCACGAGAACCAATGACTGCAAGCGGATAGTTCAACACTGTGGCTAATTCGGCAAACACATTCCGATGTGGCTGCTGTTGCAGTGCAAACTGCATTAATTTTTTCTGCTTTTGCACGACCTCATGCAGCAATCGGTTGCTACGTTCATGTTCAGCCTTGAACAAGGCATTCATCTGGTCGGAGAAGGTGAATTGGAAAGGGAGCTCAAGCAGCGGCAAACGAAGCCGATCAGCTTCCTCGACAATACCTTGGGGAATTGACTGCCAGAAACGTCCAAGTTTGATGCCGAGTCCTGCACAGCCGCGTTCATTCAAACGTCGCATCAAACGCAGTGCATCCGTCTCACTGTCTTTCATAATAAAAGCGGTGGTGAACAACATTTCTCCGGATTTGATCCAATCCGCGATATCAGGAGCGTCCATGACATTAACGGATTTCATCATCCGTGAAGTCCCTTCTCCACCCGCAACCAGTTTGGCCTCTGACAACGGGTATACCTGTAAAGCCTCTTTAACCGTAAGTTGCATGGACACTACCTCCCATATATATAACACAATATTATGTCATTCTGGTTAATGAAACTGAATTTCGCATTATTTTTCTAATTAAATCCATATTCATGCTTTCAACTTTTATTTCTTGTTAAGTATTATAACATCATTTTTCTAAATAAAGCTTACACGACAAAAAAATAAAACCTATGACCTAATTACAGCGCACTTCCCTGTAATTGGCATAAGTTTTATAAGTTACTATGATCCACATAATGTGGAAGTAATCCATTTACACGATAACGGAGAGGGCAGAAAAAACCTGAAAAAGCGAAGCGTTCGCCTTTATCCCCGGATTTTCCCCTTTGAAAAAGGGAATCGAAAAAATCTGGGGATAACAGCGATTGGAGGGTTGTTCTGTCATCGTAGTGTCCGTGTAAATAATCTTTAGTTCAACTACAATCAGATTTCCATGGTTTCGTGATTCATCCATAATTTCATACGGGATAATACATCTTTGATATTCAGCGGTTTGCTGAGATAGTCCGAAGCTCCTGCTGCAATACATTTCTCCCGATCCTCTTTCATGGCTTTGGCTGTCAGCGCAATAATCGGAAGCTGGGTCATGCCAAGTCGTTCACGGATCTGGCGAGTCGTCTCATAACCATCCAGTTCCGGCATCATAATATCCATCATGATGATATCAGGCTTGACTCCTCCACGCTCCAGCAATTCCAGACATTCGTACCCATTCTGGGCTGATATGACATTCATGCCGTATTGTTCGAGAGCGTTAGCCAGCGCATATACATTTCGAATATCATCATCAACAACAAGCACTTGACGACCACTGAGCAAAGATTCTTCCAGAGGTGTCAATAAAACATCCGATTGTCCGGAAGTGATTGAAGGAAGCTTATTGACCTCAGGTGTAGTGGTAGCCACCTCATTCAGGAACAACCGCGATGCATTCATAGTCTCAGGTTCATCTCTTCGCAGTGGCAGGAACAGCGTGAACACACTGCCATGTCCTTCACGACTTGTAGCCGAGATTGAACCCCCCAGCAAATTCGCAAGCGATTGAGAGATAGACAGGCCAAGTCCGGTCCCCCCGTATTTACGTGCTGTAGCTCCATCCGCCTGTTTGAAAGCATCGAAGATCTGCACGAGTTTGTTATCCGCAATTCCGATCCCTGTATCACTGACGGAGAAAGCAATCACGTCGGTCTCTTGGTCTTTCAATTCAGGATGAGCCAGACTCATTTTGGAGATGGTTAAGGCAACTTCACCCTCACTGGTGAACTTGAATGCGTTCGAGAGCAGGTTTCGGAGAATCTGATGCAATCTCATCTCATCCGTCACGATCGTTTCCGGTAAAGGACTTTGGAGCTGAATCCGAAAATCTATTTTTTTCTGTTCCGCTGTTTTCAGGAAATACTGGTTCATAACTTCAGGAACACTGCCCAGATAGACATCATCGAAATCCACTTCCATCTGTCCGGCTTCCACCTTGGATAGATCCAGAATATCATTGATCAGATTCAGCAGGTCTTTTCCTGATTTGTGAATGACTGAAGCATAGTTCTGCTCTTCACTATTCAAGTGTTGATTTTTATTTTCAGCCAATATCTCAGATAAAATCAACATGCTGTTGAGCGGTGTCCGCAGTTCATGGGACATGTTCGCCAAGAATTCGGATTTGTACCCCGAGCTCGTTCGTAACTGATCTGCCACAACCGAAAGTTCATTGGCTGATGTCTCTGCAGCACTCTTCTGTACTTCCAGACGATCGTTCAGCATATGAAGCTCTTCGGTCTGCATCTGCAGTTCCTCCGTCTGAGACAACATCTCTTCGGTCTGAGCCTGAAGTTTCTCCGATTGTGCCTGTAATTCTTCATTCAGAACTTGTGACTCATCATATAATTGCTGTAATTCCATGCGAGTGACGGTCGAGTGTAGTGAAACACCAAAAATGTCCGTCAGTTCTTGCATCAGCTTCATATCATTCTCTTGCAACGGCTTCATTGAAGCAAGCTCGATTACCGCAATCGTTCTGCCTTCGAAGAGGACCGGTACTACAGTAAGTGATGTGGCAGATGTATACCCGAGCCCCGAAGAGATTCGGATATAGTTCTGGGGCAGATCATTCATGCGTAGAACTCGCTTCTCAACAGCACTTTGACCTACAAGCCCCTCACCCGGGGCAAGCGACACTTTACCGAGCGAACGTTCTTTCTCTCCATCCCCAGCATATGCAGCCACGCGCAGCAGTCGATTGTCTTTCCAGTAATATAAAACGCTATAGGGAACTTCAAACAACTTGGCAAGCTCGTTCAGGAACAAGCGGGACAATCCCTCCAGATTGGTCGGGTTCTGTAAGAGTGTGGCAATGCCTGTGATCTGGTCCTTGACCCGATTCTGTTCCTGTACTTCATCCAGTAATTTGTTGGTTTCGTGGCCCAGGTCTCCCACTTCATCATGTGTCCGAACCTGAATCCGCTGCTTCAGGTTTCCACCTTTGGAGATATCACTGATGGTTTGCATAACATCTCGCAACGTTTTGACGATATTTCCTGATATCACAATCGCAGCGGCAATGGATAATGCTGCAATAATACCCCACAGCGTGTACATAATCGTCAGTAGTGTGGAACTGCGTCTGGCAAGTTCAGTAACCCTCGCCTCGGTCAGAGCGATCTCTGTGTTACGGAAGGTTGTAAGTTGAGAGCGCAGTAGATCAATTTCAGTTTTACCCGGATCAGATTGAAAGAATGCAACAACTTTCGCTTGATCCCCTTGCTTTTTCAAGTCCACCGACGGCTCCCCAGCGATCTCAATCCAGCGTGTAATATGAGCTTTGATGCTTTGCAGACTCTGCTGCTGTGAAGGATTATCGCTAATGAGAGCATTCAACTGATTATAGTTGGAACTCCACTGGGATAGGCCTTGGGAGTAAGGCTCCAAGTAACTTTCATTGCCTGTAATCATGAATCCACGCTGTCCTGTCTCCATGTTCAAGACATTTTTTTCAATCGCGTTGGTCAGATTATGTACTTCCAGATCATGATGGGAGATAAAATCATTTTCCTTCTGTAACACATTAATTTGGGCCGTAAGCACTAGCAGAACAGCACCAAACAAAAGCACAACCACAAGATAGCCCAATAAAATTTTGGAGCGTATCGTAAATCTTCTCGTTTTTGACAACGCGGAAACCTCCAAATATATACGTATCCCATTCAATTAAATTAAAACGGTGCATATGTAGTTTATATGTATACGTATAGTCTGACAAGCTTTAAGTTCATCCGTAAGCATGAGAAAAACGACCTGCTTGTGCAGGTCGTCCTCTTCATTGATCTATATTGCTCATTTTGGCTGATTTTAGGCCTTTGGAGCGATCATTTTGGCTGGATCGACATATTGATCAAATTGCTCTTCGGTAAGCAGGCCCGTTTGTAACGTCGCCTGTTTCAAAGACAAGCCTTCTTTATGTGCAAGCTTCGCGATTTTGGCTGCATTCTCATAACCAATATGCGGGTTGAGCGCTGTAACCAGCATAAGCGAGTTGTTCAGATTATGTTCAATCTGATCCAGGTTAGGCTCGATGCCTACGGCACACTTGTCATTAAACGCAATAATGGAGTCCGCCAGGAGTTGCACGGATTGCAGGAAGTTATAGATGATAACCGGTTTGAATACATTCAGTTCAAAATTACCCTGACTTGCCGCGAAACCAATCGCTGCATCATTACCCATGACCTGCGTAACCACCATAGTAATGGCCTCGCTCTGAGTTGGGTTGACTTTCCCCGGCATAATGGAGCTGCCTGGCTCATTCTCAGGAATACGGATCTCGCCCAATCCACTACGAGGGCCACTGGCCAACCAGCGGACATCATTGGCAATTTTCATCAAATCAGCTGCGAGCGCTTTAACCGCACCGTGCGCATACACAACTTCATCATGACTTGTAAGTGCGTGGAATTTGTTAGGTGCAGATACAAAATCTTTCCCCGTATGTTTGCCAATCTCCTTGGCAGTGAAGTCCCCAAAGTCCGGATGCGCATTAATGCCCGTTCCGACAGCTGTACCGCCGATTGCAAGCTCCTTCAGGTACTGTACACTTTCACGGATCATACGCTCACTCTTGCCCAGCATGGCTTCCCAACCACTGATCTCCTGGCCAAGCGTAATTGGTGTTGCATCCTGGAGGTGGGTACGTCCAATCTTGATAATATCCTTGAATGCCTCCGACTTGTCTGCAAAAGTGGCTTTTAATACCGCAATGGCCGGCAAGAGTTGATCCTCAACAGCCAGAACACCTGCGACATGCAGAGCCGTTGGGAATGTATCGTTGGAGCTCTGGGACATATTCACGTCATCATTTGGATGCAGACGCTCTTCCTTGCCCTTTTGCTCCAGCAGTTGGTTCCCCAGATTGGCAATCACTTCGTTCACGTTCATATTGGATTGTGTTCCGCTACCAGTCTGCCATACTACCAATGGGAAATGGTCATCAATTCGGCCGGCAATAATCTCGTCTGCTGCATAAGCAATAGCATCGGACTTAGCCGCAGATAATTTACCTAATTTATGGTTACTGGCCGCAGCACTTTTTTTCAAAATGGCAAGAGCGCGGATAACTTCCATCGGCATATGTTCACTGCCAATCGGGAAGTTCTCCTTGCTGCGCTGCGTCTGAGCTCCCCACAGCCTGTCGGCTGGTACTTTCATTTCGCCTAACGTATCTCTCTCAATGCGGTATTCCACTTGCTTGTCCTCCTCCAAAAAGATGGTTTGGGTCTCTACAAAGCTTGTGTATCTCGTCATATTATACATGAATTGCGAGCAGGTTTTCACCTTTTCGACAAAATTGTAAGCGTAGTGCAAAATGAGCGTGAATTATTTTTGTGACGCAATTGGATACAATCGGCTACTCTGTTCGAATAGTTCACCTGGTTCCAGACCGATCAATCCGATTTCTTCCGCTGGAATGCCTTCAACATTAGGAGCGTTAACCAGGTTCATCTGTGGTTCAGGACAGAAGAATTCGCCACCCATGTTATTGTTCCAGATCATCCAGTGCTTGTAGGAGGTACCCACATCGTATACCAGTTTGTCTCCAGTACGGTGATCCGTAAGTTCCATATAGTTACGTCCATTCTGCGGTTCCGCCGTGTAATGATTATCCATGGCAGCAAAGAACGGACTAACCCCGTCTTTCTTCAATTGTTCTTCCTCAGGTGTAAGCGGTTGAAATTGTCCTGTTGGCAGGGAACGCTCATTCAATTCACGACGTTGTCCAATCGTAACTTTGGCCGTGTAATCCGAGGCTTGACTGTCCGGTGCAAAAGGTACAGCAATCGCCGTGTGGAATGCAAACAAATTCGGCATATATTCAGTCCCGTTGTTGCGGACGATCAATTGTTGCTGAAGTCCTTGGCTACTCAAAGAATAACGGAGTGTCACTGTGAACGTAAACGGCAGGTACTGATGGAATGTATGCCCTTCTTTCACGTCCTGGCTAAGCAACACATAACTCTCCAGCTGATCCGAACCGTATCCCTCAACCTTCCACTCGGCATCATGCAAAAATCCATGCAAATGGTTACCTGTAGCCGGTTCGTTCACAGGCAACTGATAGACTTTACCATTCCAGGGGAAGCGTCCATCCTCATAACGGTTCGGTGGAGAAAGAATCGGAATTCCATAGACCGCAGGTGCAGCCATAAACTCATCCATCTGATCCTGATTCGGCTCTCTCAAATAACGGAAACCCTTTTCTGTATCACGGAAAGCAACGAGGTTGGCACCCACGCTTGGAATAACTGCCGCTTCAAACTGATTAAAACGAAGCCAAATGGCTGGTATCCCTCCAAATTGTTCTTCAAATGCTGCATTTTGCTGTGTCATCGTTATATGTACCTCCTGCATACTAAGGTTATATTATACGGCTCGACTATATCATGCCCGAGCGCAAAATACCAATCTATGATAGAGAACAAATTCATGATAGAAAGACAAAAAAGACAGGAAAAAGACAGCTGCAATACGTTACGGCTGTCTCTGCTGTCTTTCATATGATGGTTCAATTAATCCACATATTTGCCGTGATCCGGCACAGTGCTCTCTTCAAAGTCCAGATCAAGCCGCTTCAAGGATTCACTCAGCATATCTCCGCTCAAGGCATGCCCATGCCCGGTAATCGCAAGTTTCGGCTCCAGATGCCTTATATGCTGGACAGATTGATGAGCAGCCTGCCAATCGGTTGTAAAATAGGAAGGTGGGCCATGCAACTGTTTGTCCTGAAGCAACACACTCCACAGCGACTCCTGCTTCACTGTGATGATTGCGTCTCCCGCAATTAACAAACGGTCTGCTTCTCGAAACAGCGACACATGTCCAGGCGTATGACCTGGCGTGTGCACCCACTCCCATCCTGATAGACCTGGAACAGAATGATCTTTGGGTAAACTGAATATCCGATCATCCAGATTGATTGCCTCATTAGGATAAGCGAATGACAACCTGGACATTAGACCTCCACCTACAGAAGGGTCCGCTGGCGGGTAATCTTTTAATCCCGTTAAATACGGAATTTCAAGCGGATGGGCATACACTGGCACACCCCAGAATTGTTCCAGCTCAATAACCGTTCCTACATGGTCGAAGTGACCGTGTGTCAAAATGATCGCAGACGGCGGACCTTGAAATCGTTCTGTTGCAACCTGAACAATATGATCTGTGAACCTCGCCATTCCGGTGTCCACGAGGACCCAGTTCCTGCTTCCTGGCTCTCCGATGAACACGACATTAACGAATAGTGTACGTAGACTGAGAATATCGGGCGCGACTTCTTCAAGTCCCGTCAACCCTTCTGTAATCAGATTGTCAGATGCCATTCACGGTTACCTCCCATTAGGCGGATTGTCTCTCTGGTTCCATTCATCTCGTAGACTTCCCTTTTCTGGATCATCTATTCAACATTTCCAATAAAATAGACGGTATACACCCTGTTTCGGGCATACACCGTCTAGTATAGTCATCGACACTACACAATAGAACAAGAACATCTCGGCCAGTTAAGCCGGAAATGCCTCCAGAGCAGCATCGAGCAATTGATTGTACAGATCGTCATCATTCTCAAGCAGCTCGTCCATACGCAGTAACTCTTCTTCATCACCGGATTGCTCCGTGAAATGTAAGCTATAGTCCCAATCTTTTCCGTTCTTGCTCATGAAGGTAATCTCATATACTGACTTTTCGCCTTCTGTGCGGTAAACGGTATTCCCCACGTATCCTTTTTCACCTTCACGGCGCATTTCAGCACTTATAATTTCAATATTCATAATCATTCTCTCCTTTAATCTTTCATCTACAGTCGGTCTCCAACATTTCTGGTAAACCTAGTTTGGTAATTATTATTGGTTAATTGTACAATATATAACGTAGCAACGTATACCTTATTCAATGAAGGAACCATTCTGAGTCCTTACATAGTTGTAATGAGGACTATAATAGCCAACAAGCTACGATATTATTATCACATTGGAGGAAAAAATAGCATGAATACTTTTGAAACGAATCTGCAGCAATATGCTGAACTGGCTGTACAAGTCGGTGTCAATGTCCATCCTGGGCAAACACTCGTGGTTAACGCTCCAATCTCGGCAGCACATTTTGTACGACTGATTGTCAAAGCAGCTTACGGTAAAGGTGCGAAATTGGTCAAAGTAAACTGGAGTGATGAAACCGTTACACGTCTTCATTACGATCTTGCACCTGATGAAGCCTTCTCCATTGAACCAAAATGGTTTGCAGCTGAAATGACTGAACTCGTTGAAGAAGGTGCCGCTATTCTGCACGTCATCGCTGAAAATCCGGATCTGCTGAACGGTGTAGCTCAGGAACGCATTATTACTAGCCAAAAAGTGCGCGGCAAAGCGCTCGAAAAATATCGTTCTTATCAGATGGCTGACAAATTCAGCTGGTCTATCGTGGCCGTTCCTTCTCCGGAATGGGCAGCTAAAGTGTTCCCGGATCTGCCGGAAGCGCAACAAGTGGACCGCCTGTGGGATGTCATTTTCAAAACGGTACGGATCGGTGAGCAGGATGCTGTTGCCGAATGGAAAACCCATTTGCAAAACCTGGATTCCCGCGCTGATCTGCTGAACAACAAAAAATACAAAAAGCTACACTATACAGCTCCAGGCACAGACTTGACCATTGAACTTCCAGAAGGCCATATCTGGGTATCCGGTGGAAGTGTGAATGAGCAAGGACATGTCTTTATTGCCAATATGCCTACGGAAGAAGTATTCACGGCTCCGCTGAAAACGGGTGTTAACGGTACAGTGCGCAGCACGAAACCACTGAGCTACGGCGGCAACCTGATTGACGGATTCTCACTAACATTCGAGAACGGCCGAATTGTTGACTATACCGCCGATCAAGGTCTCGATGCACTCAAAAACCTGATTGAGATAGATGATGGCGCACACTATCTGGGTGAAGTAGCCCTCGTTCCACATCAGTCCCCAATTTCCGATACCAATATTTTGTTCTACAATACTTTGTTTGATGAAAATGCCTCCAACCATTTGGCGATTGGTAATGCCTATGCCTTCTGTCTGGAAGGTGGTAAAACGATGTCCAAAGAGGAACTGATTGAACGTGGCATGAACTCCAGTCTCACTCATGTAGACTTCATGATTGGATCCGGAGAAATGAACATTCACGGCGTGACCTCCGAAGGTACGGAAGAGCCGATCTTCCTGCAAGGAAACTGGGCATTTTAATCCCGTTTGATGTGATTTAGGAGAGAGGAGATTACTCCTCTCTTTTCCTGCGTCAACAGGTCAAAAATTCAACAAATGGAGGGAACTCATATGTTAAGTTTTGAACAAAAACTGGATCGTTACGCTGAACTTGCTGTAAGAGTAGGTGCTAACGTGCAACCAGGACAAGTATTTGTCATCTCTGCGATGATTGATACCGCTGAATTTGTACGTTTGCTGGTACGTAAGGGATATGAAGCTGGAGCCAAGCAGGTGATTGTAAAATACGGAGATGAAACCGTCAATCGATTGCGGTTTGAGATGGCCCCTGAGGAATCCTTCCAAGAGCCGCCGAAATGGCATGCAGCGGAGCTTGAAGAACTGGCAGCCAATAATGCAGCCTTTCTGACCGTATTGTCATCCAGCCCAGACCTGATGAAAGGTATTGACCCGGAGCGGATTTCCACCCAGCAGCGTACATATGGTCAGGCGATGGCCAAGTACCGTCAGTATCAACAGGCGGATAAAATGAGCTGGACGGGTGTGGCTTGTCCTTCCTCCGATTGGGCAGCCAAAGTATTCCCGGATCTCCCGGCAGCCGAGCAGGTTAGCCAGCTGTGGGAAGCCATTTTTGCTGCAGTGAGAGCCGATCTGGAGGACCCTGTAGCGGCTTGGGAACAGCATATTGAACGACTGGAGACCAAAGCCGTTGCCCTGAACAACAAGAAGTATCAAGCATTACATTTCCTCTCCCCGGGGACGGATCTTACTGTCGAGCTTCCAGAAGGTCATATCTGGGCGCAGGCAGGTAGCGTGAATGAGCAAGGCACCCCTTTTGTCGCGAATATCCCGACAGAGGAAGTATTCACCGCTCCAGCCAAACATGGCGTTAATGGCAAAGTGTCCAGCACCAAACCACTCAGCTATGGCGGCAGTATTATTGATCGTTTTTCACTCACATTTGAGAACGGACGTATCATTGATTTTCATGCTGAAGAAGGTCAGGATACGCTGGAAAGACTCATTTCCATGGATGAAGGATCTCATTACCTCGGCGAAGTCGCTTTGGTTCCCTTCCATTCACCGATCTCTGAGAGTGGCATCCTGTATTACACTACATTGTATGATGAGAATGCGTCTTGCCATCTTGCGATTGGCAGTTCCTATGCATTCAATATCGAAGGTGGCAAAACGATGTCTCCTGAAGAGCTTGCAGCTCGTGGCATGAACACCAGCATCACCCATGTGGACTTCATGATGGGCTCTCCCGAGACGGACATCTACGGTATCACGGCAAACGGCGAACGTGAAGCCATCTTCCTTAAGGGAGACTGGGCGTTCTAAATGATCACGGAGAGTTATCTCCCGTAATGTATGTTCTCTGAATAGTCGAAAGGCTGTCTTGCAACCATGTATTCATGGTTGGCGAGACGGCCTTTTATTAATTTTCAGCCAACTTTCCCGCATGTTATACACACTTCTCTCATCTGGTTTTTCCCGGACCAACCTCCCATTGTACCGTTTCCATATTATGTTGTAAAATGTAATGATACCAATGTTTGTGGACTGTTCACCAGAAAGGAGAACATCATGGCCAATCGGCTCCAGTTATTACTAGCCTCAGATTTCCATAATTTAGGCTCTGCACTTCAAGAAGAAGTGTATTATGAATATTATAATATGGTACATGGTCTTATCGTTTATATCATCAAGGAGCGTGCTGCAGCAGAAGATATTATTCAGGAAGCTTTTATCAAAATCATTAAAAACAAACCCATCTTTGAAGACGAGGTCAAACTGAAAGCCTGGCTCAAGGTCGTCACACGGAACACAGCTATTAATTATCTGAGAAAAAATAAAAATAACCGTAACCAATTGGATACGGATAGTGTTTTTATAGATATGGAGACGATGAATCAGACCGCAGCTTCCGTGGAAAGCATGGTAGAAACGCAGATGATGGAAGAGTCTATTGAATATTATCTCGGACAGCTCAAACCGGAATATCGTGTACTGGTGGAGTTACGGTGGAAAAAAGGTCTCTCTTACCGAGAGATGGCCGAACTGCTGGATACCTCCGAAGACATTGTGAAGCAACGCTTGTTCAGAGCCCGTGGCAGTATCAAGAAGAAATTACATAAGGAATGGGGTGGAAGCATTGAGCAAAGGCAAGTCCGATAAAAACGTGGAGCGATTCGATTCAGAGCTGGAAGACGAATATTTCGACGCTGCGTTTGACCTGGCTTTTGATGAAGCTTTCCATCAGGCCGTCTCTGCCCCTTCCGCCTCCCATACCAAAGCCATGCAGCAATCCTGGCAGAAGGTACACAGGGAAATTAACAGAATCGGTTTACGTAAAAAAAGAATACGTACCTTGCGACTTTCAGTCGTCGTAGCTGCGTCCGTGACCATCGGAGCCGTTATTTTCAGCCTGCCGTCCGGTACGCAAGCGGTGTCCCCTTTTGTGCAATCTATCAAAGATTGGGGTAATGGTATGAAGTCCATTATCATCGAGGATCGCACGACCCATCTGGGGGCTGATCCGTCAACAGCCAAAACGCCTCCACCACCGGAAACCAGCTTAGACGACATTCTTAAAGTACAAGAAGAAGAGGCTCTTAATACACCTTCGTATGAGTTATCGAGCCATCTGTTTCGTCCAGTACTTGTTACGGAAGAGATCGCACGCGAAGGGTTCATGGGTGACTTTCTGTTATCCAATGCCATTCCCGAGAGATTCAACAAGGTCAAATTCGAACTCGTGCTTGATACTGAAAACCCTGTGAATCCAGACGATTATTATGAGTCCACACAAATGAGAGTTCAATATACGAGTGAAGGCAAGAGCATAGAGGATGAGATTATCCAGTTTGATTACGTCCATGTCATGCCTGGGGAGAAAATTGAAGGGGCCATGCTTCGTGATATGAGCACCGTAAAGCTGGCGGATGGCTCGGAAGCACTGATGTATATCGGCCCACCCTATAACTCCTTTCAGTGGATGATGGGTTCCAACAATATGAGTCTGTTTGGCACCCTCTCGGAAGAAGAAATGACTGCTATTGCCAACGATTTTCAAGAGCAGAAGTTTCCCGGCAGCACCCGTCGATAAGATCAGAATAACACGGTGCCAGAGACATGTTTGCTTGTTTCCGTCGTACTTCCATCATACGCTGTATGAATACTGGTAACGCGATAATAATATCCTGGCATAACGGTCCAATCCGATGCGGCATTCAGTAGGTTTGTATTCGTGGCATTGTTGGAACTCGTTTTAAAAGTTACCCATGCTGTTCCTGTCCAGCGCTCAAGTCGATAATCTACGGAAAGTGTCTTCATTGCTGTATATGTCATGGTCTTGGTATTGACGATAGCCGATAGTCCACCCCCAGGAATGACTGCACCGACCGCTTGATAGATATGTCCGCGTTCGGAATTGGTAGCAAGCGAATGGATGGATGGTTCCGGCGGTGGCGGAGCTGTAAGGGCACCAGAGGACATCTTGATCATCGGGCTTGCAACGGCTGGTTCGGACGTAGGTATAGCCAGGATTGTTGGCACCATTAACAAGGCAACAAGGGTTATTTTTAGCATAGATGCCGCACTCTTCGTTTTCATTTTCCGCATATTGATCCATCCTCCGGTTTCATATTTGATTTTGTGTAAGGGTATAAACGGACGGATCGGGTGACAGGTTTCAAAAAAAATTAGACGCTCCGATGTTTCTGTCGGCAGCGTCTTTTGTCTTTGCATGCATCTCCAGCATGGCTGAAACCTAAATTATTCCAGCCCGTATGTATTGGGTAATGGATACACGAAACCATATTAACCAACCAGATTTGCGAATGAGGTGTAGAACTTGAGTAAATTTCAATCCAAATCCAGAAGGCATCGTCACAGCTCCAATCCGAATGAACTACATATCGAAGTTTCCGGCTCGTTCAAACGTTGGCTTGTTATCTTGGTGAGCTCGCTTACCGCAGGGACCTTAATATATTTCTTGGCTACAGCTCGGGAAAGCTGGATAAGCATGGGGATTGAACGCTATGTATTGCCCTTTATGATCTGGGGACTTGTACTGGCCCCCGTCCTTGCTTTTCTTTTCCTCAAGCAGAGCGGACGAACCCTTTCCCATGTCAAATTTTTACGTGTTTTCGGGATTGCTTTCTGCCTTCTGCCTCTGGTACTTCTGTTTTATGTGTTACCCGTAACACTTGGCATGGTGAATGATCACCTGACCCAGTATAAGCAAAATCCCGTGTTATCCACCACTAAGGTGGGGGACTACAATTCTCACGAGGTTACTTTTGTCGATACGCCCATGTACGCCATCATCACCATTAAGACACCGACAACAACCCAATCCACTCGAAAAAAGCTGAATATCCAGCATGATCTGGCTCCTGGAGAGAATGTTTACGTCACTTATAAGCGAATTTCTATCGAGAATAGCTTGGTCACGGAGAATCGTTACGCCGATATTGTCATTCATGCACCCAAAGAATCATGAGCATGCAAAAAAAGCTGTACGATGACCATTACGTCACCATACAGCTTCATCTGTTACAATTTTGATCCGGCTACGCGCCTTCTTCTTCAACCAATAGTTCCAGCTTAATCACATTTACTCGGGAAATCCGCTTATGCTCTGTCTCTTGAATGACAAATACATAACCCCCATACTCAACCGATTGACCAACCTCAGGTGGAATGGCATCTACTCTGGAGTACAGCCAGCCCCCGATGGTATCGTAATCGGCACGATCCATCTCCAGTCCGAATCGTTCGCTGACTTCTTCAATCAGCATCAATCCATCAATAGAGTATTCCATCTCATCCACTTTTTCAATGACAGGACGTTCATGGTCGAATTCATCCTGAATCTCGCCTACGATCTCTTCCATGATATCTTCAAGTGTGACAAGCCCGGAGGTTCCCCCGTATTCATCAATCAGAATCGCAATCTGTGTCTTGCTACGCTGCATACGTTTGAGCAGATCACTGATTAGCGTGGTATCTGGCACAGCCAGGATGGGCCGGATTACGGAGATGGTATCCGTAAGTTGGGATCGCATCAGATCCTTAATGTGAATAAAGCCGATAATATGATCCTTGTCTCCGTTATATACCGGATACCTTGTTCGCATACTCTCACTGGCAATCTCCAGATTCTCCAGCATGGACTCATTGGCATTCAGACAGATCATTTCCGTCCGCGGAATCATAATTTCACGGGCGGTTGTATCCGTAAAATCAAATATATTATCAACAAGTGCTAATTCAGTGTTGTCAATTAAACCGCTCTTATTGCTTTCTTTCATCAGAATACGTATTTCATCTTCGCTATGTGCCGAGTCAATCTCCGAAGCTGGTGCTATTCGGAACAGTCTCAACAAGCCGTTAGCCATACCGTTCAGTGCCCATATGAATGGATACATTAACTTGTAGAAGAACGTTAGCAAAGCCGCAGACCACAACGTGATCGTCTCAGACTTTCGAATCGCCATCGTTTTGGGAGCAAGTTCTCCCAGTACAATGTGCAAGATCGTAATAATCACAAATGCAATGGCAATAGAGATTCCATGAACGTAGACTGGTCCCAGTCCAAATGCGGTAAACATGGGCTCTAACAGATGTGCAATTGCCGGTTCTCCCAGCCACCCGAGTCCCAGTGAAGCCAAAGTTATACCTAGTTGGCAAGCTGATAGATATGCATCCAGATTACGTACGATATTGGAAGCATAGATGGCATTTTTGTTGCCTGTTTCCACCAAAGCCTCAATCCGGCTTCCACGAACTTTCACCATCGCAAATTCCGCCGACACAAAGAAACCATTCATTAATACAAGTAAACCAATGATTACTAAATTTAAAATACTCGGTAAGGGGTCACTCAAATTTTCATCCTATTCGCCGTCATTCTTCGGCAAATAGGTCCACCTCCTTCGAAAATGTAGGATATTTGCCATTCTGCCGCTCATATGCAATTTCAACTTCCCAATGCTTCCACCTCCACCTTGTTATGTCGAATAAAAAAGATATGCTTCTTTTATTATATAATTCTAAACTACACAGTCAATCCGTGTCCTATGACAACGAAATGGCACAAACGCCTTTTTTCTTTAACAAAAGTCTCGATTACGCTGTTTTTTAACATTTCACAAACAATGATCTACCAGAACCAAACCAAAGAGAGCATCCTCGCTCATGCTTCCGCATGACTGGATACTCTCTTTTTGCAATACTGTTATTTTCTCAGATTCTATCCGTTAATTACGATGTCGACTCAATCTCCACTACGGTTTTCGAAGCGGGATTCCAGCGCCACTTCGCTCGTTCCCCGCTTTCGTTATGCAGCCCACCGATCCAGAATTCATCCTGCTTCAGCAGTGCCCAATCGACTTCTCCATTCAACACCTGAATTCCGAGTTCCGTTAGCGACAGTACTCCGTCACGGAATTTTTCATCATGCTGCATGAATTTAGGGAAAGTGGTTGCACCGCTCATCTGAAGAAGGGCATGAGGTCCTTCTGTCATCCGCTTCAGATGTGCCCAGTATTCAAGATCACCCATCCCGAGAATATGCAGCTTGTCTCCTACCTCGCGAAATAATGGATACGGATGTTCCACACCTGCTCTAATAGTCTCCAGTGTTGTCTGCTCAATGAGTCCCAGACCGTTGGATACAGATGGCAGACGGGACAAATGTGCCTTAAAGGTAGCTTTCGCAAAGGGTAGAGCAGAAGTATCTGCCTGTAAGTAATCCAGATGATGCCGGAAATCAGTCGACGTATAGGCTTGCCAGAACTGTGCACCGGCTTGTAACTCGTTTTTCTCAATCACATGCCAACTGCCGGACAGACGTTCAATCTGTGTGGAGGTAAGCTGTCCCAGTCCTCTAAAATGCTCGATCTCTGGATACGAGTCAATACAGAGCAGATTCAGTTTCGTATTCTGGAGTGCTTGTCCTCTGAAATAATGCAATAGATAAGATAACATCGTCTGATCATAGAGATCGTATTCGAACCATAAAACAATTTCCTTGTATTGTTGAAACGAATTCAACTTGCGTTCCAGTTCCTCAATCTTCAAGTATTCCGCCTGTGGAATGCCCAACTGCTGCTCTAACACGGATGCCCGATTCTGCCGCTCCTTCGTATCTCCCATCTCTTTGGCTACCGGGCCGAACGTGTACAACTCTCTCCATACCAGGATGTCTCCCTGAATTCCACTTTCTCTTAAACGATTGGCAGCGTGATCCCCATTCATAATGTGTAACAATCCTTTTCCCCCTTCATACAAGTCACTGAATACAGAGACCAAATCCCTTACTGGCATAGAGCGCTTGAGTTTGGATCGGGCATCGAACAGTCTTTTCTTTAATGCAGGTACCTTCACCCCGAGGAAATCCGATATTTCCTTGAGCGAGTATCCTTCCAAATAAAACAGTTCAACAGCAATCCGCATCGATGATGGCAGTATTGCAATGGAATCACGCAGCGTACGATGCATTTCATTTTGCACCGCTTGTTTTTCCGGATTATGCTCCTGATCCTCTTCATGGAATACATGCTCCAGCTCCTGAACTGGAATCATGGTATGTTGCTTGCGTCTTAGCCAGCGATAACACTGCCTCTCCACGATCACCTTGAACCACCCGGGAAAAGCCTCCGAGTCCTCCAACTTGGACAGATTGCCAAAGGCTTCAGTAAACGCCTCCTGTACGACATCTTCAGCCCAGAATGTATCCCCCAGTCGGTGATAGGCAACAGCAAGAGCCATCCCGCGATATTGAGACATCAGTTGTGCGTAAGCTTCAGGTTCGCCCTTCATCGCTCCTTCAATCCATGAATTCAATGCTATGGACTCCCTTCATATAAGCATGCTGCTTGTTCTATTCATGTATAAGTGCCATGTTATCGCCAAAAGGTTACGTATAACTCTAAACCTATAGTAACCTTCGTATATATGTTTATGTAAAAAGCTGTCCTGTCTGCGGATTACCTCCACATTCAGGACAGCGAAGTAAATCATTATGTGTTGGACATGTCAGTTATCAATCAAAATGATGAGGTGAAAATGATTATCTGCTTGGAGCTTGCGGGTAATTGCCTACCACGCCCGGATATTGATACAACAACGGCTCATCAAATGTAGCATAGTCGAAGTTGACCATCAACAGCATAATCCGTCTTCCTGTCTTCGGGTCACTGATGATAATATGGTCACGGCCCGCTGCTTCAATGATACCTTGGAATATGCGAGCGTTCCATTCTTTGTTGCCTTCATATGTCATGTAGAATGTACCGAATTTCCCGAGATTCAAACGTAAAATATTCTCAATGTATGACTGCTCAAACTGTGGAGCTGTTGTTGTAATCACTGCACCCGTTGGTGTCATTGGGCTACCACTGGATACGAGTGGCGGTACACTTGTGGAGCTTGGTGATACCATCCCTGGCGTTGGTGACATGGCAGGCATTCCGTTACCGATTTTGTAAGACGTACCTTGAACCTGAGAATTGGCTTGTTGACCCATCACAGAATTTGCTTGCTGACCGAGTGTTTGAGTTGTTGGTTGATAAGGCTGATTAATCATGGTGATTCCTCCCAAAATTTAATATACTTCCGGACAGTCATCGCCTGTCGGACTGAAGAAACAATGCGCTTTGAAACGTCCTGTATTTTGCTGGTCATACCACGTTGGTGGGCAGTCGCCCACAGGTCGGAAAAACCACAATGAATTGCTCGCTGGCCAGATGCGCTCTCCATTGATCACCCGTTGTGCGAGACGAATCTCGGACTGTCTTGCCCGTTGGTAAAAGTACCCCTTCTGTGTTGACTCGTAGCCTCCTGGATTCTGGAATACCATACGATTGATATCGCGAATATCCTTAAAGTCCAGACAATCCACTAGCACCCGGTTCACACCTACATTGCCCACAAGCAACATGCCCTGTTCGCCGTCACCTTCAGCCTCTGCCCTCATGAGCCTAGCCAGCAGCTTGACGTCCTCTGAGTTGGCTTTAATAACAGCCATAGTCTGTTTCCTCCCTTGTTTCAGCTGTTCATCTCCGTACATCGTATTGTGCAGGAGCCCATTCGGTGACACGATTCCATCTTTTTTCCATAAAAAAAAGCCCGGAACCTCACCCAAGGTGAAGTCCCGAAGCAACTCGTTTCTTATAATACTCGCCTGTTTAAGGCTTGGCTTCAATCCAATAATCATAGGCATGAACAATGTTGCCTTGGTAAGCCTGATGTTCGGCCAGCAGATCCGGAAGCTTGGCAAGCTGAAGTTCCATCTCCGCTACCCCTTTTTCATAAAAAGAAATATGAGGACCTTCATGGTTCTGCTTCATTTCGACCGAAATCATTAACCTTTTTCCCAGACGATCTGCAATCTCCATCTCCTGACTCACAACTGCAGCAATGCCATTGGAGCCTTCGGCATTGTTACGGAAAGCCATCAGCGACACATGATCGAGTGTACGGATCATAAATTCAGCCACAGATGTATCCTTTCCTGGCAACGCGAAGCTATCCAGCCATACAGCAAGGTCTGCGCTTGTTTCAAGATCACTGTCCTTCTTCGTTTCTTCCTGGAAAAATGTAATGTTGGCAGCCCATTCGGTCAACAGGGTGTCCCGACTATTTTCCCACTCTGGCAAAGTGTACGGCTCAATATCCAGATGGATGCCTTCAAATTGTTCATCCGGCTCGGATTCAGCATTATAGTTTTTTACATAATCAATCAAGCGCTTAATGCGTGGACGATTCTCCTTTTTGCCCCAGATCGGATGTCCACCCATCGCATGGATCTCAATGCCCTGCGCTTTTGCCCGTTTCACAAAACTGCGGTAACTGGAATAGGGTTGATCCAGATCTAATCGAACATACAACCAGTTAATATTCTGCTCTCTAGCAAACGCTAGTATGTGCTCTCCCCCGTCATTCGTCACCTGAGAGGCCTCCCAGATATATGTTCCCCGAATCTCTGGCTGATTAGATGGAATCTCCGGTGATGGCAGTTCTGACGGCTCCAGTTGTCCCCAGTATACGATGTCATGTACAGCAGAACCGGCGTAAGAAGTATGTCCGCTGAATGCGGAGGCAACTTCTTCAATAACACTTTCCAGTTGTGCTGCACCTTTACCCGCAAATGTCGTGAACTCCTCGCCAGGCATTGGCTTGGTGTTCAACCCAACTGTGACGCTCACATTGCTAGTATCGGCCCAGTTCATTTCCTGTTCAATTAAACGTATAATACCATTGTTCCCTTGCGCATTATCACGGTAAGCGAGTAAAGTGACATGCTCCACTCGTTCAATGAACCAACGTGACAATGGTTCGTTATCTGCATCTTCAGAAACTCTATTTCCTGTGACGGTGTACGAATCCAGCCAGAATGGCAAATCAATATTCACTGCAACTGCGCCATCCTGTCTCACTTGCTCAAATAACAGATTCATATTGGCTACCCAGGATTGTACCAGTGGCTTGGCATCTTCTTTCCAGGCTGGTAACACATAGGGCTTGATATCCAGATGTATGGCATCAAATTGCTCGTTGGTCTCCGCAGCTTGATTGTAATCACTTACCCACGACGCTAATCTGAGCATGGGGCCTTCACGACCACTGAGTGCCCAGGATGGATCGCCTCCCAGCGCTTCAACCGCAATACCCGCACGGCTTGCTTTGGCTATAAACGTCTGGTATACCTCCTTGGACAGCGTCATGTCTACATTCACGTACAGCCTGTTTATCTTATGTTTAGCTGCATTGGCCAACAGCTCATCTCCGTTGCTAACAGACTGTGCCTGCCATACCCAGGCCGCCCGTATATCTGCGCCGTCAGCTTCAGCAGGTGACTCATTCCCTATCATTATCATCCCTCCGATCAGCAGTAACAGCCAAAATACCTTCCGGGATTGTTTCCCGAACATATACTCCCTCCATTCCTCTACTGTTGTAAAATCACATTTATTATAGCAACCGAGTTATTAAAAACAAATAAGCCCAAGTGCTTAACTTGGGCTTATTACTCTTAATTTGGGACAGCTTAGGGCTCGCCCGGTTTAATCCCGGTTCTAGTCCTCATATATCATTTTTCGGGTCATGCCTCCATCAATAACGAGGTTGGTCCCTGTGACAAAGGTATTGCTTGGATCAGACAAATATAAACAAGCACGGGAGATATCCGAAGGAACACCCACACGACCGGAGGGATGCTGTTCATGATCCTCCTTTTTCAGTTTCTCCACGTCACCTGTCTCAATCCATCCCGGACTGATACAATTGACCCGAATTTGGTCCTTGCCCAGTGAGACCGCCAGCGCATGGGTCAGAGCCACAATTGCCCCTTTGGAGGCAGCATAGGCTTCGGTATCCGGCTCAGACATCAGCGCACGAGTAGAAGCCATGTTGATAATGGCACCTCCATGTTCATTGCTTTTCATATGTTTGGCTGCTTCCCGACTCGCCAAAAAGCAACTTCTCACATTGGTATTGAGCACATCGTCCCATTCTTCCAGCGTTAATTCATAGGGGGACTTCCATTTTGCAAGCCCTGCGTTATTCACCAGAACATCGATTTGCTTGAATTCTTCCACGGTTGTGCGAAAAAGATTTGTAATATCCTGCTCGCTCCGAACATCACATTGAACAAAAATGGCTTCTCCGCCTTCATTACGAATGGAAGCTGCAGCTGCCGCCCCTTCTGCTTCCTTGTAGTCGGCAAGTACAACTTTGGCTCCAGCGACTGCATAAGCCTCGGCCACACTTCGTCCTATTCCCTGAGCGGCCCCGGTTACAACAACGACCTGATCTGTAAATGACATATTGATTGCCTCCTCTATGGTAATGATCCTTTGATCATAATCTCATTAAGCCTCTTCTTATATAAAAACACGTTAGGCCCATTAAGAAACGCTTGTCCAGCAAATAATCAAAAAAAGCTCACGCCATTCTGGCGCAAGCTGCTCAGTTTAACCCCGTAGGCGTTCAGAATATACGCGATTATATCGCTCGAAGCCTACATAACGCGTTCCTTTGAACGAGAGCCGTCCTTCATCCCCCTCAGCACACAAACCATACTCTTCGCCATTGACTTTGAATTCGAGCCGATCTCCACTTTCTACTTCAAAGGTGACGTAGTATAACGTTCGTGCTGTACTACCCGGTTCAGATGGCGACTGACTCATCTTCATCCGTCTGCTGGTGATTCGTGAAGGCACGGTCAATAGCGGCTCCGAGTTGTTGCGTCCCCACCTCCATACCTCCTTTCCCATCGACAGAAGGACTATACCTATAATCAGAACAAATACAACCGGAAAGACGGTTCCAAACAAATCAAACATCCAGGATGATTCAATGCCCATGTCTCTCCCTCCGTTCATACAACTTAGGACAGCCGGAGTCTTGACCCGTCTCCAGTAATGTATATGCACGTAAACAAGGAACTTGTTATCCGGATTGAAATCCAACGATGTGAAGGGAAAAACCCTCCGGCAGAATACCGAAGGGTTGCTTCATACGAAAATAAGTACTATTTCATTATCTAATACCCTGCTGCCTGGAAGCTATGTTTTACTTAAAGGTTGTTGCAAATCGTTGATCCGACAATATAACCTGATTAACCTGTCCCTCTTTTGTCAGCATAAACGATGCACGATAGATAGCCAGATCATCTTTTTCCGCTTGCAGCGACTTCTCATCCAGGAATGTTTCCTTCTGAATATGATAGGCATAATCGATATTACGTTCAGACTCGACTAAAACATGTTCCTTGCCATACAGATCGAGAATCTCTTGATGTGTCATCCCCGCCTCTGCCCCGCGAGCCGTCTTAAAGTACCCTTTCGAGTCCTTATTCAAGATGATACTAACGACTTTGGCATCCCTATAGCCAATCGTGATCCCGTTATTGTATTGATAGGATTGACCCAAACCCGTTGATGTTCCCTCACCGAGGATTTTCTCCGCCTCTTCCTGACTCATTCCATACATAATCTTATCCTCACTGTCGGTCTTTGTCACAGCCAGATCCTGTTCTGAAAATTCGTTTGGATTGAATTTGCTATTGCTGCAAGCCGTGATCATGATTAATAATAATGCCGCAACAACCCATGTTATTTTTCTCCAGTGTCCATTCTTCATGTACTCACCTCTGAGGTTTTTCCAATATTTTATCATATTAACAACTGAAAAAATAATTAGTAGTGACGTTTTCACCATTCCTCACAAAACAAAAAGGGTATCCGATATGTAGTTACTCCTGTACCATTATCCGCTCCAACTGAGATAACAGCCTTAGGTAAAGCACTGTTATCTCAGTTCAAGCAAATCCATGTTACCATTGTGGATGCATATTTAATAAAGTAAAGGATAATTAACTTAGGCTGTTAACGGACTCATGCTAATTGTGTAATCACAAGATGTGCCGATACAGGTCTTGTTCCGCCCGCAAGTGGCGTGATTGTTAATGCTGTAGCATTACCAGCCGGGTTCCGCACGGTCAGAATAGAATTAATCACGGTTGTCTGCACCAAAGCCATACCAACAATCTGAGACGTTCCCGTTGCTCGCCCAACTACAGTAGGAGCCAAATCTGCCCCATTGAGGGTTAAGATTAATTGACCCGCTTCATTGATGCTCACCTGGAACAAAATCTGATACGTACCAATGGCTGCCAGATTGAAGGAGCTAGGCCCCGTGCGTGCGATAGTTGTTCCACTTGTCGGCCCATCCTGAGGAAAGCTTACATCTGTACCGGGAGCAACCGTTGCAGCATTATCAGGTGGCATCAGTGCGAAAAAGTCAGCGAAACCAAGTACGCTTCCGGCTGCCCCTGTTACACCTGTAGCTCCCGTTGCTCCAGCGGGACCTGCTACTCCTGTCGCACCAGTCGGGCCTACTGCTCCAGCAGTACCTACCGCTCCTGTTGCACCAGCTGGGCCTGCCGGGCCTACTGCTCCAGCAGCGCCTACCGCTCCTGTTGCACCGGCTGGTCCTGCCGGGCCTACTGCTCCTGCTGCACCGGCTGGGCCTGCTGCTCCTGTCGCACCCGTCGGCCCAACAGCTCCTGGAAAACCTTGAGGTCCAATTGCTCCGGCAGGTCCGGGATTACCTTGCGGACCTTGTGGCCCTACAGCCCCTGCTTCTCCCGGAATCCCCTGCGCTCCCATAGGTCCAGCAGGTCCTACCGGACCTTGAGAACCTACCGCTCCAGCAGGACCAGGCTGTCCCTGAGGCCCTTGTGGTCCAGGTGGCCCACCCGCTGGTCCTTGAGCTCCTGGTGGTCCTTCAACCCCTTGTTTACCTTGGATACCCTGTACGCCTTGTGTACCTTGTGGTCCTGTTGGACCAACAACAGTAGGGGTAGATATATTTACTTCTGGAGGCGGACATTTTACTTGAACGAACTTTTTAACCACTTTCAATCGGCGGTCTTTTCTTTTAACTTTACATGGACATACTGTTGCCTTTTTTCTCTTCATACGTTTCTTCACTTCTGAATGACTCACAGTGTGGACACCTCCCTATAGACATAGTTTAACGTACGTATGTAGATGAATAGATGCGTGGACGAACAACCATTTTAACTAAAAACTCCGCTAATTCCCAGAAAAAACAATAAAATGGATATCACACCACCCATACGGTTGATCTAAATTGTTCATAACCATTAATTGAGGCGAGCTGGTTTACGTAGCGATATTTGTTCAAAAAAACTCATGCCATTTGGGCATGAGTTTCATGATTTAACCACACAGACGTTCCGAATAATGTCGATTAGTTCGTTTAAAGCTAATATATCATGCCCTTTGAAAGAGAGCCGTCTTAAATCTGCACCGGGTTTACCACGATATAGGAGTTTTGAGAAAAAGGTAACCACGACCTCCATAACACGTTGAGTTCACTTATGCTGATTTTTCGATTGTAATATTCTTCATCACAATTAATCTTGTGATCTAAAGATTCAGCCAAGTAAAAATGCGTTTCATCATAACCAACGACGGGAACAAAATGCAAATAACGTTGTTTGGGATGTACTCTAATAAATAAAATAACAGGCACACCCTGGCTGATCTGTTTCTTCAACGTGTTCACATTTCCACGTAAGTACATTGCCTGATAGCCTAGCTTCTTGAAAAAAACAACGACCGCTTTGGGATATACCGTCCCATCCAGTAATTTGCGAGGATAGGTTTCATAAAGCTTTGTTCCGTTGGACTCCAAACCGAAATGTCTCAAGACAAACGCACTGGAAAATGCAGCGCATTCGTAGTTTTTCTGAGTATCCAAACGATTTGAAGATTGAATGTAATATGTGCTTGGCACATTGACTGTGTACATGCGATCTTTCTTAGGAAAACTGAAATACAGGGAGATCACCCAGAGAATAATCAACCAAGTTAATACATTGAGAAACAATTCGTGACCTCCTTCGTCTCATCAAGATGTCTTTTAGATGTTCATTCAACACACCAGTTCTTTAAAACCCATTCTTTAACTTGTTCAGCTACTTCCACTGCTGTAAGTTCTGTCGTATCAATTGTTTGCATTGGCGGGTCAAACGCAGTTTCCGAATTCTGGAGTAACCAGTTGGCAAAACTTTTGTGATCTTCAACTAGGTTCTCGTCCCACCCACGGGCTCTTAAACGTGTCTCGCGAGTAACATCGTCACAATGCAAATTCATATATAGAATCCGATCAAATCGATCTATGTAATCCGACGATGCAATGTTTTCCGGAACCATCGTTCCGCATAAAACAGTCCCTCGTCCACTTAGCGATATGTTATACGCAATCCTCAACCAATTCTCTTTGGCAACCTGCCAATCCACGTTATCGATGATATCCATATCAAAGACGTCAAATTCGGGAAGTTGCTTGCGAACAAGCGAAGAGATCGTTGTTTTTCCTGTTCCACTTGCGCCTGTCACTATAAAAAGCGGTAATCTTCTCATAACTAGCTCCTTTAGTTAAAATAAAATTTGATCTATTACGTTCTCCATTGATCTGCTTTCAACCCATAAATAATCCTGTTTAAATATGTACCGTTAATATATTCGTAATCTCTTAATTCACCTTCACGTTGAAAGCCTAATTTTTCAGGAATTGCGCGGCTTTTGAGATTGTCTGTTGCTACGCCAATTTCAACTTTATTTAATTCAAGTTCATCAAATGCGTAATCAATTAAATTTTTAATCGATTTTGTAATAAGTCCCCTACCCTCATATTCCTGACCAAGCCAATATCCTATTTCAGTCTTCTTGTTTTCTTGATCAATGTACAAGTATCCAATAGAACCAGCAAGCTCGTCTCCACACCAGATTCCTAACCAATAACCATCATCTTGAGCATAGCGTATACGTGTTCCCTTGATGAAATTTCTTGAATCCTCTTCTGTTAATGTCATACTGGGGAACTTCAACCACGCTCCTATATGATCCCTGTTTCGATCGATCAGATTATATAATTGGGGTGCATCTTTCATTGCCAATAGTGATATATAGGTAGCAGTATCCATTTGATATTTAAACATAGCCCACTCTCCGATTCATTTCATTTATTCACCGTTTTCTCGCTTTAATCACAAAGGATACAGGTACCATCTTCGCTCTTTTAAGGAGACTATCGCTATTATTATGTAATTGCATGATATCCTCATCGGATTCTTCTATCATTTGTTCAATGACAAATCCTGCTTTCGCTAACGCATTGACATAGGTTGACAGTTGACGATCAGCCAAGGTTAATTGACCCTGACAAAAGTCAGGAGATACCGCATACCACGATTCATCAGAATATGGCTTATTGAAGACAAATCTATCATTTTCTTCAACGACACATCTATGAATTGGATGAGACCAACTGAAAATAAAAATACCATCTTTCTTTAAATAAGAAGCGATTCGGCTGAAAGTACCTTCAAGATCGGTTGTCCAACCTATGGCATAAATCGAATACACAGCGTCAAAATAATTAGTAGGAATCCCACATTCCTCTTCCATGGGTGAACATATCAATGTTGCAGGAATTCCGTATGTTCTCAAGTGTTGTTGTGTCTTTTCTATCTGTTTCTGGGATATATCCATACCCCATAGCTCACCTGCTTTGCGATCCCCATGATACTGCAAGGATTGACCATTTCCACAGCCCACCTCTAACATCTTTAATCCTGAGACATCACCAAAAAGTTGGTGTTTTTCTTCTGAGATAAATGCTCCATAATGTGGAAGCACGATTGCACTCAAAAAGTCATTCCCTTTTGTATCCCAATAAAAGCTGTTTGTTTCATAAACACTGTACTTATTCATCTGATAGCCTCCTTTATACACTACATTCAGAACATTACTTGTTACCTTCGTTGAAATATGTAAACTACATCGACTCGTTTCATTGATTGAACTTCCTTTCCGGAAACATTAAATATTATTCTTATCACTGAATTCAATGCAAAAAGGTTGCATCTCAGGTTTTAAGCAATACTCTATTCTTTCTCTGAAGTTTTTCCATTCGACTTTTAAAATGGCTTCTTCGATTGGAAAGAAACCAGACTCTAAGCTCTCCGATGTTGTCGTTAATTCTCCTCCTATTGGTTTGGCTAGAAATAATGTGTTACATATTGAATTTTCGATATTCTGAAATATTCCACAGAATTTGATGATTTCAATGTCGATTCCGGACTCCTCTTTCGTTTCTCTGATCGCAGCTTGACTTAGGGATTCTCCTTCTTCTACTTGACCACCTGGCATTTCCCATCCTCTTCGTGGTCCTCTAATAAGCAATAATTCATTTTTGTCGTTTATCACGATTGCAGCGGCAGATAAGATATGTTTTGGAGGGCTCATTTATTCGACTCCTTCTAGAGAGATTAATATACGTTTGAAGAACAATTTATTGGCACACTAAAAGAAGTTATATATCCCGTCTTCAAAATAATTATATTCTTCATCCGTTATTCTTAACTTTCCATACCCGTTATAAAAGATTTCTCTATCTCTTTCATTATCAAAAGCATTATGCTTCGGTCTAATGGCTAACGCTACATCATATCTTGGATCGCCATAAGCTGCTCCTGCCCAGTCAATAACTCCAACAATATTGCAATCATTAACTAGCACATTATCTATAGTAAAATCTCCATGAATGAAAGTGTTCTCTATTGGTTTTGGTCTTCCTTCTTTCAACTGTTGAAGTAGTTCTGCTGAGCCGTCTACAGCAAAGTGAGTTAGATTATATTCTGCTTTATTAAGCATTGTATCTAACCAAGGACTGTTGTTGTTCAATAATTCAACAGGACAAGAGCATTCATGTATTTTCTTTAAACAAAGCCCAAAGTTAAAAATCGCTTTTTCTTTACATTGGAGGTCAGGCATTTTAGAGAGAAATTCTCTTAAACTTATTCCATCAATATAATCCATCAGAAGCCATCTCGATGTGTCCTCAATATGAAATGAATATGCCTTTGGAACAGGGAGTCCCGTATGGTAAAGGTATTGGAGCACCTTATATTCATCGGATAACCATTCATTATAAAGATCGTTTTCTGTCTTCTTGATGATGTACTTTTGATCAAACGTATCCAGTATAGCCACAGTAGAAGTATGACCTTGCTTAGGAAAAGTGATTTTCTGAACTTCCCCTATATGTTCTTTTATTTCAATTGGGAGATCTTGAATATTCATAGTTTTATCCTTTCTACAATTACATGCCCTTTCTCTTTCAGATAAAGTCAATAAAACAATTCCACATTTTGATTAATTTACCTTAATTATTTCTATAATAACCCATGCTGCAATATTTGCGAAGTGAATTTAAAAGCGTATACAATTCACTTCAAATCAAAAAGAACCCTCCCGCAGGAGCGTTCTCCGTGAATGATTAGCCTAAGCGTACATCAAGTCCATAAACCCGCGAGTTACATCTCCACCTTCAGCTGGTTCGGGTTGGTCTGCCTGTGCGTGTTCTGCCATGCAAGCCTTCACCGCTTCCTCTGTTGTACAACGATTCGCATCGTCACATGTGTAGCATAATTGAAGCATATATCTGGTTAATTCATCCGCCTGCGTGAATTGAGTTTGACCGTTGGTTCTCATCTTCATCACTCCTTCTCTTGTTGAGTTAAATATATCACCTTCTAGTGGATTTATTTGTGATTTATTTCACAAACTAAGCAAAAAAAAGAAAGGAACCCTTAGGCTCCTCTCCTTTCTCCTATCTATTCACATCGATAACACTCTACGTTTATAGTACTTTCCAATGTACACCGCCGTCCACCGTTTGCAATAACAACGATCTTTTGGCATCTGTGTTTTCAACCAGTATCCAGCCAAGCTTGGAGGTAACCATCTGCATCTTCACAATCTCCGGATAGTCTTCCAAAATTTTCTCCAGTACACTGCTTGCAGGAAGAGCGCTCCATGTTTTGCCCGCATCCTTAGTGTGGTAGGTTATGCCCTTTTGCATCGCCCAACCTTCCAATGCGTTCAGA
Organism: Paenibacillus xylanexedens; assembly: GCF_001908275.1. NCBI lineage: Bacteria > Bacillati > Bacillota > Bacilli > Caryophanales > Paenibacillaceae > Paenibacillus > Paenibacillus xylanexedens. The sequence continues at coordinate 4,801,063 of NZ_CP018620.1, forward strand.
AATACCGGTGAAAGGTTACGATTCGGACCCGTTTGTTTGTATAAAGTGAAATTGGACAGCTTCCAGCTCTTTCCGCCATCTGTTGTGAAGAATCCATTGAATGTCGTGCTCTCGCCTTTAGAACAGGACATTGACATCCAGGCTGACTGTGCTTCACGTCCAAAAAATTGTGGTGAACTAACACTGAAATTACCACACCCGTTGAATTTGTTTCGATCAAAAAAGGATGGCCCAGTATCCCAGTTCTCTCCGCCGTCTGATGTTACATACAACTTCGGTGTACCGAACTCAAGCGCTGTTAAGAAACCATGCTTTGGATCCGAGAAAGTCATCCCCGTGGTGTATCCACGTTTGGAAATCTCTTCTGCTTCCTGTTTGCCATCTTCATCACTGGATGACATCCGATTCCAGGTAATTCCACCGTCCTCGGTAAAGTAAAGTTTCTTGTCCTGTTTACCAATAGCGGTATCGACCGTGGTGAGAATCCAGCCTTTCTCAGGAGATACAAATGAGATCGCAGTCACTTTATCCGTCTTAGACAGAGAAGACAGGCTCCAAGTTACGCCCCCGTTGTTGGTGCGAAGCACCATGGTATCTGTTCCACCCATGCCTTCACGAACAATCCAACCATGTGCACGATCTACAAAATAAATGCTTTGTCCATATTTAGGGTTAGCCGGAAACTGTACATTTTCCGAAGGTGAAATATTGGTCCAGGTCTTTCCCTGATCCTGAGTGTAGTACAGGCGCAGCGCATTCCGCGTCACACCCCACGCCAATCCTCCGTTGTCATTGAGCAACTGAAAATCGGTCAAACGGGTCTGTATTTGGTACTTGGCCATATCTGCAGATTCTGTACTGTTCACAGGGGGAACGACAGTTAATGTCTGCCCTGTATTCCCGGCGTCCTCCTGCTGCTGCGGAGGTTCTGCTACCGGAGGTTGATCTGAGTCGGTGCATGCAGCCAATACAGCTGCTATACCTATAGACAGCAATGCTGTCTGCGTGATTTTAATCCATTGCGAACGCAAGTGGGTTCCACCTCTCTCATCCAATATACAGGCGCGCATGCCTGTCCTATGGCGTTTTATTTACGATTCATCAGAATCCACTGCTCCTATTCTACCACAAACCTTATGTAAAAGGCTCATTGCCCACTCATGGTTGGCCCGCTCCCTTTTTCCAGTTCATACTCTGGGCTATAGGTCGCACATTTATTACCATTAATTTCATCCTAAACTGTTTTTCGACGGAATAATTGGTAAAAAGACATGAAATGTGAACTATTTTATAGACAACACTCGCTTTATATTCTCTAATCCCTTAATATGGATGGGAGTATAACCCAAAAAGGAGAGGATATTGAACATGACAAATAGTGCAGCTCTGAAACCAAGTCGTGTCGTGATTGTAGGCATGGGTGCGGTGGGAACAACAACGGGATACACGCTAATGTTGAGACAGCGTTCGTCCGAGTTGGTATTTGTGGATGTGAATCATGATAAAGCAACCGGCGAAATGCTGGATATGAACCACGGTCTTCCATTTACGGGAGGCGTGAAAGTATGGGCTGGCGATTATTCCGACTGCAAAGATGCAGATATCATTATTATTACAGCGGGTGCTTCCCAGAAGCCGGGCGAAACTCGGATTGATCTGCTGAAGAAAAATGCAAGCATTTTCAAAGATATTATTGAGCGCATTACTGAAGTGAATTCTCATGGTATTTTACTGATTGCAACCAATCCTGTAGATATTTTGTCCTATACTTCATGGAAACAAAGCGGATGGCCTGCTTCCCGTGTCATCGGTTCAGGTACATTGCTCGATAGCGCACGTTTCCGTTACCTGATTGGTAAGAATAAAGGGATCGACCCGCGTAGTATTCACGCACACATTATTGGTGAGCATGGAGATTCCGAAGTACCGGTATGGAGCCTGGCTAACGTTGCAGGAACAGATCTGGAATTGGATGAAGAAACACAACAGGATATCTTCGACCGCACCAAAAATGCAGCGTATGAGATTATTAATGCCAAAGGCGCGACTTCCTATGCAATCGCCCTTGCTCTGGACCGCATTGTAGCTGCAATTCTCGGCAACGAAGGCTCCGTTCTGAACGTATCCACGTACCTTGAAGACTACAATGGTGTATCGGATGTTTATCTGGGTGTTCCATGTGTTGTCGATCGCAACGGTGTGCGCGAAATTCTGCCTCTTCCGCTGAATGAAACCGAAAAAGTGGCTTTCCAGGCTTCTGCTAACAAATTAAAAGAACAGATCGCTGGATTGGAATAATCCAGCCACGCAATCATTCATATCGTGAACGATTTAGCATGTTAAACGGTGTGAATTAAGATATCCGTGCTAGCCAAAAGGACCATTTGTTTCTTCCAGAGAGAAGAAGCGAATGGTTCTTTGGTTTGACTTCTATTTATATAACTATTTAAATATCAGATATTAGTTTACATAATATTAATTATGTTTAAATTTCCTGCATCCCAATCAATAACAAAAAAAGCCTGTCACTTGGACAGACTCCTTTTTGGATCAAATATTGGCTTTTTTCTTCTAATATGTCGGAAGTTTAACGTCCAGCAGAGCCATAGCCTCTTCTTTCTCCCTACTGGTTACGTGTGTGTACACGGTTGTCGTTTGAATCGATGCATGACCAAGCAGTTCCTGTACCGTACGCAAGTCGGCACCACGCCGTAACATCATGGTCGCGAAAGAGTGACGCAGCTTATGACTGGAGTAGTTTTGACGTTGATTGGCTGGTGATTCCTGCTGGAAGCGTTCAAAGGTTTCGGTGGATATGAGCTGGATGCTGCGAATCGACAGTCTCTTCCCTTTCTGCGAGACAAATAACGCTTCCTCTTTTGGCCGCCAAGGATCGAGACGCTCAGCCATCGCTTGAGATAATACTTTTGCCACAGTCTCCGGTACAGGGAGCGAGCGCCATTTACGACCTTTACCAAATACATCCAATGTACGCCGCTCCGCATTATAGTCTTTGCAATCCAACGCATGCACTTCTCCAACCCGTAATCCCATATATCCCATCAATAGAAAAACAGCCAGATTACGTGTACGATACTTGCCTTCTACCGACTCCAAAAAACGTGTCAGCCCACTTTCATCAAGGAAAACGGGCGCACGGTTTTTTTCGGTTTTGGATTTCTTGATCCCAAACGCCGGATTATTCGTTAACAATTCGAGTTCAATGAGGGACTTGTAAAAACAGTTCACCGCCGCATGTTTGCGATTTCTTGTGGCATCACTAACCCCACGCTCTCGCGCGCGGGACAGAAAAGACAACACATGCAGCTTTTTGACCTGCTCCAGTGACTTTCCTTGAATGGAGATCAGGAATTCCACCACGTCACCCGTGTATGATTTTACCGTATGGCCTGTATATCCGGCGTCCTTCATCCATATGTGAAAAGCTTCAAGCTCGTCCGCATATTGCTCCTGAATCTCCTCGGTCATCATCTGTCTACGTCACCTCAATTCGGTTAAAATTGACTAAGATTATTTACACGGGCACTGCGATGACAGAACAACCTTCTTAAGCTGAACAGAGCCCCTAGGCTTCATCCACAATGACAACGTCAATCAGCGGAATGATCACTTCGGGTTTGCCTTGACTACGAGTAAGTACAAACGATGGCAATGGATTCTCGTGCAGACCATTCACGGATTCACAGATCTGAGTATATAAATCCATGTGCAACGTCTCACCTTCACCAGCCACATCAATAACAGGCCAATCGTTCTGAACGCAGGCAGGCCAGTAAGCCAGCTCATTCGCAGGTACGATACTTAATTGCTGAATGGACGGATCAATATGGTAGATCCCTTGCCGTTCAGGTTCATCACCCAGCTTGTCCACGGCAAGTATTCCAGCCGACTGCTCATCTGGTGCAGAATAGAGTGAATAACACCACGGAGTAACACCCCAGGCGATCGCCATCAGCCCCTCTTCCAGCAACGTATCCGACAGTTCCCCTTCCGCAAATTGTTCGATCAGATTATGGTTACCCGGTCCCATCAGTTCCTCTACACGTTCAGCGAGTCGAGGCAGGTCAGCGAGAATGAATCCTCCTCTGCCGTAGGAGTCAAATACATGATGGTTTCTGCTCCACACAGCTTGAGATGGTGAACTCAACAACGCAGCTTCTGCCGGGAAAAGCGATATATATACGGTGATAACCTGCGCGTACTTAACCATTGCAAGCTGTTCAGGTTCGAGTGTACCTTCAGCAATACGAGGTGTTTTCATATGCAGGGAGATTCGAAGTTCGTATTCCCCCTCTGTAAATACTGACCAACCAAGATTAACAGACTGTTCAACGCCTTCAATAGATGCAATGGAGATTGAGCTATCCGGTTTCAGGTTAACAGCATACTGCACGTATGCCAGCTCCTGACCATAGATGATATTGGCATCCTGACGATTGACCGGTGAGTCCAACTGTTGTGCAATGACAGATACTTTACGTCCATCCTTCAGAAGGCGCTGCGGATCAATATCTAACTGTAGGTCACCTGCACCTCCTGATTGTGAAACAACTAATTGTGCCTCTGCAAGTACGGATGAGTCAGCTAATGCAAATCCAAAAGTTGCATTTTGATGATCTGAATTCGTATGTAATGGTGTGTTCATGATACATCCCCTCTCTTATGTCTGATGGCATGTCACATCCCCAAATATATTTCATATTTGTCTTAGCCGCAACCCCGACTCCTTGATTAAGTTCGTCACGCCCCTTATTACTTACCCATATATGAAGAAAATTCCAACCTTCCCCTGCTGTTATCATCCTTTATCTTTCTATATAAAAAAAATCCCCTTCCCGCTTCGCCTAAGCGATACGAAATGAGGAAAAATGAAGATATTCTCGGTTAAAGATGTTCTCAACTAATCTATTTATCCTTCGCTCTGAAAGCACTCGAGATCCGGCGTGCCGGATTCAGATGACTGTAATGACGTCCATACGCAAAGTAGATAATTAATCCAATGATCAACCAAGCAAAAAACGTAATCCATGTCAGAGCCGCAAGGCGTGTCATCAAGTATACACAACCCAATGCACTCAGAATCGGAATCAGTGGCACAAGTGGAACGCGGAATCCGCGTTTGAGATCAGGGTTATTTTTACGCAACACAATAATGCCCAGATTTACAACTGCAAAAGCAAACAACGTTCCGATGTTCGTTAGCTCCGCCAGATGTCCCAACGAGATGAACCCGGAGAACAAAGCCACGATAATGCCCGCAACCCATGTCCCTACCGCTGGTGTCTGACTCTTGCCACTAACTTTGGAGAAGACAGGTGACAGCAGTCCGTCACGAGACATGGAATAGAGCAAACGTGTCTGACCATACATCATGACCAGCAATACGGTCGTAATGCCGGCAATCGCTCCAAGAGATACAATCCAGGATAATCCCTTCAATTGAACAAATTCAAATGCAAACGCAACCGGATCACTTACATTCAACATGTTATAAGGCACAATCCCTGTGAGGATCAACGATACAACGATGTAGAGAACGGTACAGATTGCCAGTGACGCAATAATTCCAATCGGCAAATCCCGTTGTGGCTGCTTAACTTCTTCTGCCGCTGTGGAGACCGCATCAAATCCGATGTAAGCAAAAAATACCGTAGCTGCTCCAGCTGTTACACCCGAGATACCAAAAGGCAAAAATGGCTGCCAGTTGGTTGGCTCTACATAGAAAACACCTACACCAATGAAGATCAGCACCACGATAATTTTAATCGCTACCATGATGCCGTTCGCACGAGCAGCTTCCTTCACCCCTCGGGTAAGCAGGAAAGTGATAATTAACGTAATGACCGCAGCCGTGATATCAAAATAGGTTCCCTTTTCCGGGCTGAACGCACTCGTAAGCGCATGGGGTAACTCCAGTCCGAATCCGGACAATAACGTTTGAAAGTATCCAGACCATCCGCTAGCTACCGCCGCACTCGCGAATCCATATTCCAATATCAGATCCCATCCCAGAACCCAGGCAATCACTTCACCAAAAGCCGTATAGCTATACGTGTACGCACTGCCCGAGGCCGGTATGCTTGAGGCAAATTCCGAGTAACATAATGCCGCGAATGCACATATGATACCTGCCAGCAAAAATGACAGTACAAGGCCAGGGCCAGCATACGTTGCGGCAGCTACACCAGTCAGCACAAAAATCCCGGTACCAATAATAGCTCCTACGCCAAGTGTGGTTAAGTCCAACGGACCGAGCGCCCGATTCAATGCACTGCTGTTATCGCCCGCTGAGGCAATTGATTTTTTACGAAATAATGAAGATCGTTGTTTGTTCTCACGCATAGTCATGTTCCTCTCGTCATGAATCTTGATTGTGCTATGGATGTAGTAGCGATTGGATGGCTTCCCATCTGTTCTATGAAAAAGTCGTTTGTTCTATCTTATCGATCACCTATAAAAACCTATCGAATTCTACACGTTATCGCGTTGCTTGGTTAAATTTATTTTTGTAGATCACTTATTTTGTTCTTTTTCCGCGGAATTTATCATGATCTGTTGCACGTGGTTGAATATGAAAATGGATTTAAAACAAAACTGCGTATAATTTATATTATGCGCAGTTTTTATGAGCCTATTTTTCCGCAAAAAAACATCTTATATCCCTTGTTATCTGAAGTTTAGAAAAAGAGAGCTCTTTTCGTCTTTTTCTGCTGTATCTTCCTCCCTTATCCTGTCTAATTCCACGATATGAAGGCATGTAAAAGAGCCACATAGCGTTATGCGGCCCTTTATTTCTTACTATAGGTAGAGGTGTATATAAAAATACGAACTGACTTCATTTCAGGCTTTTATGAAAAAGTAAATTATGAGAAAGCAATTCTCTCTGCATCTGACATCCGGTATTGGGATAACAAATAATCTTTGCTTTGCATCGCCGCATGACGAATCGCATCCAGATCAACATTCAACAGCTTACCCTCTCGTTTCACGAGTCTACCTGCCACAAAGACCGTATCCACGTTGGATGGATTGGCAAATTGCACAACAGCGCCGATTGGATCATGAACGGGGAACATATTCAGATCGGTGGTACGAATCATGATCAGATCCGCTTCCTTCCCTGGGGTCAACGTACCCACCTTCTGCTCCAATCCCAATGCTTGGGCACCAGCTGAAGTTGCAAATCTCAGCACTTGGCTGGACTGCAAGTTCAACTCACCGGGCATCTCACCCTGCTGCAGAAGTTGTTCATTAGCTCTGGATCGTTCAGCCTGAAGTGCAAACTTCATCTGCGAGAACATATCTCCGCCTGTGGACGTCACTACATCTACACCAAGTGTAGGGGTTCCCCCGTGTTCAAGAAAATAGCCGGTGGCCGGATATCCATGACCCATCATCATTTCAACCTCAGGTGTGACCGACAAGGAAGCACCGCTATCTGCCAGCATTTTGTATTCATCCATGCCCATGGTGTTACCATGAACGATATTCACCCGTGGACTTAACAGTCCCGCTTCGTACAATTGACTAATCGAGCGATCCACAGATCCCCAACTGCCAAATCCGGCATGCATGGAACAGATCGCATCCAGTTCTTTTGCTAGCTCGATCTCTTTCACGGTTGTATCCCAATGACTGAACTCCGGACCACGAATGGCAAGCCCATAAGTAAGTAATTGATCCTGTGATGAAAAATAACGTTCGTTGACTCTTCTCACATCATTATTCGAATACGTGATTTGACTATCCCGATTCCAGTAGTCCGTCTCACCAGGTACTCCGTGAGCAAATACCGCCCGAATGCCAGCATCCTGAAGTCCACGAATCAGTTCATCCGTATGGTCAGGAGAATACGGCATGCTCCAATCCATTACTGTCGTCACTCCTGCATTAAGCGCTTCCAAGGAACCGAGCAGGTTGGCAATATAACTATCTTGTGGGCGGAGCTTGCTTCCCATCGCACCATAATAGAGATTTTGCAAATAAACTGGTAACGACCAGTTGGTTCCCGCTGTTTTGACAAGTGATTCCCACATATGCCGATGTGTGTCCACCAGCCCAGGCATAATAATCATCGATGAAGCATCAATGACCTCCGCATCCGGTATATCCAGGTCGGGCTGGATCGCCATAATCAGTGAATCCTGAATCAGAACGTCCGCCCTCTTATACTGTCCAATTTTAGCATCCATGGACAACACACAGCCATTTTTCAACAGATAACTTGTCCGCACAAGAAACATCTCCCATCTATTTTGGTTTGAAAGACGATCACATCCTGCTTACGAATCTGTACTGCTTCTGACTGTTTTTTCGCTAGTATATATATATTATATAGTTATTGTTAGTATTTATCAATTTTGGAATTTGCGTTTTGCCCGAAATCTTCTAACCTTCATCAGATTGCCACACATCTTATCATCACAGTACTTCTGTGTTCTGCTTCGGGTATCATCATAGAACATCCAGCGACAATCCGAATTATCACAGATCCGAATCCTGCCGCCTTCTCCCTCCACCAAAGTCAAAGCAAAGTCAGCAGCTACCTCAGCCATAACCTGATGCCAATGTGCTTCTACAGCTACCAGTTGGAGTTTCAGTTCCTCATCAATTGTAGTCAATGTCCTTCTCACATGCCCTGCTTCCATAACGCCATTCAACCATTGTTTTTCTATATCCGTTAATGATGCTCCAGAAGACAAGCGGGCTCCAAGAGCTATCAATTCATTCCTGAAATTTCTCATCGACAACTCATCTTCTGGAGATGCAGGAACAGAAGCGTTAAGTTGCCATCGTTCCAGAAAGTCTTGCTGCCAGCTAGCCTTCCCCAGTCTGTCCTCCGATCGATCTCCCCCACGCCAGTCGTGATAATCGCTGTTTACAAAATCGGTCCATAATCGGTCCATATATATACCTCCGTTTATGTAACTATCTAATTAAATAAAGAAGGTTACAACTCGTCTTTGATGTGTTATATTAAGTGTAACCTTATTATTCAGTTTTAGCTAGTTACATCACAAATCACAATAATTCGCAAGGAGGAATAAGCAATGACAAAAACAACAGCACTAGATGTGTTACTTATTCAAAAGGATGATACCTGGGATCAATGTAATTGGATTGTACCTTTGTCGAAATCCTTGGAGGGTCTTACAGCAGAACAAGCAGCCTGGATTCCACCCGCAGGGGGATTGAGCATCTGGCAGTTGGTTAACCATATGTATTATTACAACCATCGCTTATTGTGTCGCATGCAAGGTAAGGAGCCTACCCTTCCTTCTGTAGACTCCAATGAATACACATTTGGGAATTCCGGAGATCCAACGGACGCAGTTGGATGGAATACACTGCTACAGGGTACAACTCGATTAGCCCAGCAGTTGCGAGATCAATTAGCTGCACTACAAGAACCAGATCTTGAAGCGGCATATATGGACTCCGAAGAGAAATGGGCACACGAACTATCTCGCTGGGTACTCCATGATGCGTATCACGCAGGTCAGATCGTGCTCCTCCGCAGACAGCAAGGAAGCTGGAAAATCGTTTTCTAAAAAAAATGCTTGAACTGCTAGCGCTTACAGGAATAAGATGAACTTATTAATGTTACAGCTTGTTCAACACACTATATAATTGAATAGGATCTTCGGGGTAGGGTGCAATTCCCAACCGGCGGTGATGTTCTTCGGAACCAGCCCGCGACTCGCTATTTGTTCTTAACGAAGGACATCTAGCGACTGACTTGGTGTGAATCCAAGGCCGACGGTACAGTCCGGATGAGAGAAGATCAACACAATGACATGCCGTTCACGGGAAGGCCTCTTTCCTGACGCATGTCCTTGGATGAGCCCCCGTTTATTTGGTATATGCCAAAACGGGGGCTTTTGTCGATTTTGCCAACTGAAGATTCCGTGTTCTGACGAAGGAGTCCTGAATATGGAAAAGACATCAGCAGCATCACCTGTTTACCGCAAGGAACGAAGTAATACCGGATTCTGGCTTGTAGTTCTCGGCGCCGCCTTATGGGGTGTAGACCCACTCTTCCGCATTATTTTGCTAAATACGATGACATCAACGCAGATTGTACTGGTGGAACACATCATCGTCAGTCTTATTGCCATTCCCGTACTGTGGAAATTCCGGTCTGACCTGAAAAACCTGCGTGCTCGCCACTGGATTGCCGTGATTTTTATCTCATGGGGAGGATCAGCACTCGCAACGGTATTGTTCACCATGGCGCTTACACATAACGATCCGAATACGGTGCTTTTATTGCAAAAAATGCAACCACTCTTCGCTATCGTGCTGGCTAAACTTTTATTAAAAGAAACGTTGCCACGTCGCTTCGGTGGATTGTTCTTCATAGCATTAGCAGGAACGTACCTGCTTACATTTGGCTTTACATTGCCATTAGGTAACTGGGACAACTGGATTCATGCTGGAAGCTTGTTGTCCCTTGGGGCTGCTGCCTTATGGGGAGGTTCAACTGTTATGGGACGATTGATGCTGGGGCAGGCGCGTTATGAAACGGTCACCTCCCTTCGCTTTGTCGTTGCTCTCCCGCTCCTGATCTTTATGACGTGGAACGAAGGTGCCGCATGGACGTTTCCGTCCGGAACGGGTGAACAGACTGCTGTCATCCTCAACATTCTCGGTCAGGCATTGTTACCAGGTCTGCTCAGTCTTCTGTTGTATTACAAAGGTCTGTCGTCAACCAAAGCATCTGTTGCAACTCTCGCAGAACTTAGCTTCCCGATGGCGGGTGTGTTGGTGAACTGGATTGCTTTCCGTACACTGATTACATGGGAGCAGCTGCTTGGTTTTATCCTGATCTGGGTGGCCCTCTTCGCCATTTCCAGACAGCAGGAAAGATCATCAACTGCGGCCGATGCTGCACCGAAGCTGCGTACAGAGTAAGTGGATATATCTGAGGTTCACATATAAACAAATAGTCAAATATAAAATAAAACCATTGCACATCAAATTAGATGAGCAGTGGTTTTTTATTTCCATGACTCGATATTACTCGTTCATTTTCTCAATTAGCAATATGAGCTATTAACCCTTTGCTTTATCTCTATTTCGCAAACGCAAATCCCCCTCTTTTCCCTCCAACCTCATAACGAATATGCATATCATCACACTACGTCTCTTCTATGTTTTGTCTTTTGTCTAATCCGGTGGTACGATGACATATGGAATAAACAGATGAATTATATTCAGAGAGGAACGATCATGATGTCTTCATTCTCATATACCTCCTTCGACGCCGTAGGTTTGGCTGAACTGATCCGATCCCGGGAAGTATCCCCGGTTGAAATGCTGGAAGCGGCGTTTGCACGCCTTGAAGAAGTGAATCCGCAACTTAATGCGGTTATTCGTACATATGAATCTCACGCACGTGAGGAAGCCGGTTTGGTTCGCCCTGGAGAACAACCTTTTGCCGGGGTTCCCCTGCTCTTGAAAGATATTTCGCAATCCTTGGAAGGTGAATTTCTGACTTCAGGCTCCCGTTTGTTCAGCGAGCATCGTGCATTACGCAATTCCAATTTTGTCACTCGACTCCGTGATGCAGGCTTTATCTTCATAGGACATACCAATACGCCTGAATTTGGTTTGAAAAATATTACCGAGCCCCGTCTTCATGGTCCAACTCGCAATCCATGGAATATCAATCACTCCCCAGGTGGTTCAAGTGGGGGTGCAGCTGCCGCTGTAGCTTCGGGTATTGTTCCTCTTGCCGGAGCCGGTGACGGAGGAGGTTCGATTCGTATCCCGGCTTCCTTTAGCGGATTGTTTGGATTGAAGCCAACCCGCGGGCGCACACCTGTAGGACCGGGAGTTGGTCGTCAATGGCAAGGCGCATCGATTGATTTTGCCCTCTCTCGCTCGGTTCGGGACAGTGCTGCATTGCTTGATACGTTACAAGTCATTCAGCCCGAAGCTGCGTTCCATGCTCCACTCTTTCCAGGCAGTTACTTGGCTGATATGAGCTATCCACATCAACGCAAACTGAAAATTGCATACACAACGGATTCGCCCGTGGGAACACCTGTCAGCGCAGAAGCCAAAGAGTCTGTATACAAACTCGTTCGCTGGTTGGAAGATCAAGGTCATCATGTTGAAGAAAAGCTGAGTCCCGTCAACGGAGTTCGGTTGATGGAGAATTATTACATGATGAACAGCGGTGAGATGGCTGCAATGATCTCTTCCATGGAACGATCCATGGGCCGGGCTCTGACCTCCGATGATATGGAGATTGAATCTTGGGTTCTGGCTGAAGCAGGCAAAAAGGTGTCCGCTGCGGAATTTGTACATAGCTTAGCTGAATGGGATGTAGCTGCAGCTCAGATGTCCACCTTATTTGAGCGTTATGACTTCTACGTCACACCCGTTAATGCTTTTCCTGCGCCTAAGATTGGTGAATTAACGCCTCATGACGAACAGATCCGTAATCTGATGCGAATTAGTGAATTGGACAAGACCCAGCAGCAGCAACTCATCTATGAAATGTTTGAGCCAAGTCTTACGTATACACCGTTCACCCAGCTTGCTAATCTGACAGGCCAGCCTGCGATAAGTGTACCTCTGCATATGACACCTGAAGGTTTGCCAATGGGCGTTCAAGTGATGGCAACCAAAGGACGCGAAGATTGGTTATTACATCTGGCTGGACAGCTTGAACAATCAGACCTCTGGATCGGGATGAGAGGTAATCCACTATTTCCAGCATAAAGACGTATTATGTGGTGTGTTAAATTTACCATTGGATGTTCCTGCCTGAGTACAGAGTGCATCGTCATAAAAGTGCATGAAAGCATCATCTGCTCCGCATACTGAAAGCAAACAGTAGCGGAGGAATGTAACAGATGAATACGAATCAGCGCCATAAACAGTCTTATCGTATCCCAGCCAAAACGGGATATGCCCTGAAAGTAAACAAGGGTTCTTTACTACGCATAACGGATCTGGAGGGACAACAAGTCATTGATTTTGTGGCATACGATGCTACGGATGCTAACCATCGCTTGGACCCCGGCGTGACAATGGACGTATTGCGTACTTACCGCATTAAACCGGGACAGTTTGTGTATTCCAATCAATACCAACCTTTACTCAAGATTGTCCGTGACACCGTTGGGGTACATGATTTCTTTAACTCCGCTTGTCGTCCCGAGATGTATGAGGTGTTATACGACAAAAAGGATCACGCGAGTTGTTATCACAACCTGAACACGGCACTGGAACCCTTCGGGATTCTACCACCAGATCAACACTATCCATTTAACCTGTTTATGAAGTCCGTTGTAGACAGTGAAGGCAAAATTGATGTTGTAGCTCCCGACTCTCGTGCAGGTGATTATATCGAGATGGAGGCACTAATGGATCTCACAATTGGGCTCTCTGCTTGTCCTTGTGAAGAAAGCTCATGTAACGGATACAACTGCACCCCAATTCAATTGGATGTGGAACTTTAACAGAATAACAAGGCCTTGACGCAGTATGAGATAAAAGTAGTTTGTTCTAATTCACTCCTTGCGGGAATACGATGACTTGTACCCATTTTCTGTGACAACTGGTACAATTCATCGAACCCGTTAAGGAGTGAACGTGTTTATGTCTGTACTGTTCAGTTATATCATTCTGGGAATATCATTGTCCGCTCCAATTGGTCCGATTAACGCCGCCCAACTCGACCGTGGAGCCCGCCACGGATTCATGCATGCCTGGATTCTAGGACTCGGCGCTATGTTTGCAGACTTGGTGTATATGCTGCTGATTTATTTTGGAGTTGCCCATTTTCTGGACACGCCGTTCATGCGCTCTTTTCTCTGGTCATTTGGCAGTTTTATTCTGATTTACACGGGAGTGGAAACGCTCTCGAAGCTGAAGCAAGGCATTCAAGGTACATCTACTGCGGAAGCGACTGTTCGGAAATCGTTTATATCCGGATTTTTGATGGCCCTGTCCAATCCACTGAATATTTTATTTTGGCTTGGGATCTACGGCTCTATTCTCGCGACAACTGTGAAGCATACGGACACGGCTCATTTGCTGCTCTACAGTTCAGGCATATTCATTGGTATTCTGGTGTGGGATGTCATTATGGCTGGCATGGCCAGTCGATTCCACAAACATAGCAGTGAGAATGTATTGCGCTGGATCTCTATCATTTCGGGAATCTGCCTGATCGGATTTGGTTTGTATTTTGGGTACGAAGCTGTACGTTCCATTTTTTTCTGACAACAAAATCAGGCTGGACAGTCACCCAACTTCCCCCACATTAATACTGTAACGGTATCATGTGGAATGGAGTTGGGAATCAATGGCGGAGCTGTATAGTGCCGACGAAATAAACACCTTGTTTGAGCGTCTTCCATCTTGGCAGCAGGACGCTTATTCGCAATTTGGTAAAATGATCGCCGACGAAGATAATACGTATCCATGTGTACCTGGACGAATGGGGTTTCTGTCAGGACATTTGAGGTACGGATTTACGTGTGACCCCCGATCTGAACATGCTGCCGAAGATATGGCAGATCTGCTTAGACAATATGGTCCTGTCTCCAGAGACACCGGTCATTATGCTTCCATGGTCGTGATCTGTGAGACGCCAAGTGATCTGAAAGATCATACAACCGTAGAGCAATATCAGACGTTATTCTGGCAAATGCTTAATCGGGTAAGTTCACACGATACCGAGCCGTGGCCGGAACATATTTCAACCGATCCTCATGATTCATCATGGGAGTTTTGCTTTGGCGGAGAGCCTTACTTTTGTTTCTGTGCAACTCCTGCACATGAACTCCGAGCCAGCCGTCATTTTCCTTATCTCATGTTTGCTTTTCAACCGCGGTGGGTATTCGAATCCATTAATGACAACACCCCTCTTGGTCGTAAAATGAAAACCTTGATTCGCAAACGTCTCGCTGCGTATGATGCTGTACCTGCTCACCCTTCGCTGATGTGGTATGGTCAGCAGGATAATCTGGAATGGAAACAGTATTTCCTGCCTGATGATGAGCAGACACCTTCCAAATGTCCATTCATGCGGATGAAGCAAGCCTTAGGCAAGTTGACGAAATAACCTTAAAACACTCATTAATCCGTTATACGACCTCCACAAGAGTTGCTGAGAGTTGCTTATGGTTTGGATGGAGCTGACTGTGGTGGTTTCGAGCCACGTACCTTATAAACAACATACGTGATGATCCCAAGGAACACCAAAAGTCCCACACTTGCCAGCAGACCCGTTCTGCTGGCTTTTTCCATCGCTGTCCCAGCCACAGCAGCCACAATTAACACTATGGCAATCCACACTTTGATGCGATTCCACTTCACGGGCTTCATTTTTTTAATGTACGTGATGCAGATGAGTAGCCATGTATACATTAATACCAGACTACCTGCTGTCGTCACATATTCAAACAAACTCTTGGGCATCCATAATGCCATCAACGTAGATAGGACTAATCCAGCCGCTGTGCAACACAATGCTTGAAGTGGCATGTCCTTTTTTCCCCAGGTCTTCGTGAACAGCTTTGGTGCATCTCCATCTTCCGCGAGTTTCACCAACATGGACGTAATGGCATATAACGAAGCCACCATCGTCGAGAATCCGGCTATAATCAGAATTCCGTTGAGAATGTGGACCACAACAGTGAATCCAATGGTTGACATGGCTTTGACAAGCGGACTTTCATCTGGAGTTAACTGAGCTGAAGGTACAAGCAACAGGATCAACGCAATTGAAATCACATAGAGTGTACTGACCGATAATAACATTACTCGACCTGATTTCACTGCATCTTTTGGTTCTTTCAGGTTAGCTGCCATCAAGCCCATAACCTCGATTCCGGCAAAAGCAAAGAATGCATAGATAAAACCGGTCCATACGCCTTTCCCCCCATGCGGGAACCATTCATTCTTCAATTGCTCGGGTGTGACTTTTACAGGTAACCAACCCAGACAAGCCGCTCCTGCTATAGCTATAAATGCAACCGTTGCAGCAAGTTTGATTACAGCAAGAATATTCTCCGTTTTGGTTAATCCCTTCGCTCCCAGTGCAGCAATGAACAGACCTATAGCGGCATAGATCGCAACAAATGCCCATAGCGGAAACTTGGGAAACCAGAATTGAGAGAACAGCCCAAGTGCCGTTAATGAGCTGCCCATGATGAGCATTTCAGAGAACCAGTACATCCATCCACTACCAAAACCAGCCCAAGGTCCGAATGCTTCGCCCGCATACGTTCGAAAAGCGCCTTCCTTTGGATCATCTGCAGTCATCTGTGCCAGCGCACCAAATACAAAGTAAGTACCTGCCGCCGCCAGCACCAACAATATAAGTACGGATATGCCGGCCCAATGAATCGCGAGACTGGTTCCAAGAAAAAATCCCGTTCCCAGTGTGCAACCCGCGCCAAACAAGGATAGGCTGAACCAACTTAGTTTTTCGTCGTCGTTTTTACGGTGTTGCTGACTTTTCATGAAGCTCCTCCTTCTGCCTTATCCCCTTACGATTTACAGGTCATGGAGGTTTTATGTCTGTATTGCCAAAAGAATTATTGTTAGTTTACATAATAATAAATATGTTATAATCATTCTGATAATGAATTTAAGCTGTATGCTTTTAGGCATTATTCATAAAGTTATATTTTCAATTTGATTTAAATCTACAAAAAAAGTGGTTGACTTCAATCGCTTAGAATGGTTTCCATTTTAAACTTGGTGGTGTGTCAATGTGGCTGTATGAGCGATGGTAACTAAGGTGAGAAACTGATTTTTCTATTGTGAATTTTTCATATGTTGAAATTTTATAAATTAAGTCGTTATTTCTTTTAAATTGAACGCAGACTGCCTATTTTTTGTATTATCTCAATAGCTTTATCGTTTTTTATAGATTTAGTTGTTTTAAAGAAGGGCTACTTCCTGGGATTTTCCTCTTTCATCCTTTTTCACCCGTTTCGGACTAAGCTGACGTATAGGTATTGTTCTCTATTATTTTTCACAGCCTCTTTTCCAATAATTGTTGTGAATTTTTCATATGTTGAAAATATTTTATATTTTTTTCATAAAAAAAGCCGCCATAATGGCGGCTTCGCGAATATTTCCAAATTAAGTCCGGCCAGTCCAATCTGCTCCGGCGATTTCTTTCCATCGTGCTCTAATATCATCATACAGTTCCTGCAGGAGTGGCCCCTTAGCCACAAGATCAGCATTTTGCTGCCAGCGATTGGGCTTGGCTGTTCCTACAATAGCTGTGTCTACACCTTCAGTACTTAGCGTAAAACGCAGTGCTGTCTCCACCGCTGCCTGGGCATCTTCACCCAGAAAACCATAGTTAAGTTCGCTTAAGCGCTTCCAGTATATAAATGGATAAGCCTCTTCCGAAAGTGTTTCATACGTCCAGGCCGCATTGGCAATTGGTCTTTTCGCGATTACACCCATGTTTCTTTTTCTTGCCTCAGGCAACGTAAGATCAATTGCTTCCTGATCTGCGATATTTAATGAAGTCTCCAGACTGTCAAATACTCCGGTCTGAATCGCATATAGCGCATCTGTTGTATCCCCACTGTATCCGATAAACCTGGTCTTACCTGATTCCTTGGCACGCTGTAGCACTTCGATCACTGCTCCTTGTCGGAGTACTTCTTCGGAGCAGCTATGCAAATGGATAACATCCACATAGTCGGTTTTCAGCCGTTTCAGACTACGGTCAATCGTTTGCTCCAGTACTTTGGCATCCCAATCCGGACCTTCGATCCCGGCAGCATGTCCACATTTGGTGAATAAATAGTAGTCATCACGCCGACGTGACAACACCTCGCCGATTAATTCCTCGCTGTCACCGTAACATTCAGCCGTGTCTATCACGTTTAATCCAGCATCCAGGGCACTATTCAGCAATGTTGCTACATCCGTTTTGGATACATTTTTGCCTATTTCCGCTCCGCCAAATCCAAGTGTACTTACGTTCATGCCAGTATTACCGTACTTGCGCGTTTCCATGGTTATCTTCCTCCAAGTTCAGTGAATTGGGTACAGATAAATAGAAATACAGATTAACTTCAACTTCCCTTATGTTATTACCCATGAGTTGGTTATGCCACCCACTTTTCTAAACTACAACCAACTTCATTTACTTAGAAGCCATAAATGGACATTCCACCGTCAACCAATAACGTCTGACCCGTTATGTATCCCGCTGCATCTGATGCCAGGAATACAACCGGCCCTACCACTTCTTCGAGTTCTCCCACTCGCTGTAGCGGTGTACGGCTTACAATTTCCTGCAAATACTGGGGATCATCCAGCAGTTTTTCAGTCAGAGGTGTTCGGAAATACCATGGTCCTACTGAATTGACACGGATTCCATACTTGCCCCATTCCAGTGCGAGCACTTTGGTCATATGAATTAACGCAGCTTTGGTCGCGCCATATACAACCCCTGTCCGCAAAGCCGTGTGACCGCCTACCGAAGAGATGTTAATGATCTTCCCAGTCCCACGTTCTTTCATATGCTGACCCGCCAATTGCGAAGCGAAGAAAGCCGATTTTAAGTTTGTCTGCATGATGGTCTCCCACTGCTCGTCCGTCACTTCAAGTGCTGGAGTCCGTATGTTCATACCTGCGTTATTCACCAGAATGTCCAGACTACCCATCTCCGAGATCGCCTCTTGAAACGTCTCTTCCATTTGTTCTTTTGATGTCACATCCGCCGTCAGAGCTAGCGCTTTACGCCCTGTCTGTTCATAGATATAGGCGGCTGTCTCCTCAATTTCTTTCATTGTACGAGATACAAGTACAACGTCACAGCCTGACTGGGCAAGTCCAATCGCAATTGCTTTTCCGATTCCTCTCCCCGCACCTGTCACCAGTGCTGTCTGTCCATCAAGATGGAATGTGGGTACGTTCATGCCACTCACTCCTTCATCAGATTCTTTATTTCAGCATTCAAGCAGAATGCTTTATATGTAGGTAAACCCCGATAGGAATCAGGTTACAAAATACTGGCTTGGATTGCCTAGCTCCGGATGGAACTTTTCTCGAAAACGGCCTCCGGTATAATCCCCTATAATTTTTCGCCAGAACGCCTGCGCAATGACATTGTTACGAACCTGAGTCACTTTCCATCTTCCTGGAAAACGTTTAAACAGCTCATAGGCTGCCCGAGTGCCCACCCCACTGCGCCGATATTTTTGCATCACAAAAAACTCAGTCAAATAGTAGTCGTTATCCTTACTTCCAGGCTCCAATTTTTCCACCAGAGCAAACCCTGCAGGTGCCCCATCACTTGTAATCAAAAAAGGAAACTTGCTGTCCTCTTCTGCCCAGAATGCCTCCAGACCGGGATATTCCGGAAAAATGCCGTTACTGTCCACGTCAATATTCAGATATTTAGTAAAATCATATAGATAAAATTGCATTAAATGACGAATCACCTGACTTCGTTCCCGGGGAACCAGTTCTATTTTCATATTCATCCGGTTCACCTCCTCTGCTCTACGTATACTAATTACTTTAAAGGTTTACGCGCCGAAGGGCAAGGAAGCATACTCTACTTACTGCCTGCTTTGGTGAACAAGCTGTGAGCATGTAAATTATGGTACACTAGAGCATAGAATACTATTAAATTGAATATTCATTTTATATGTTTTTCACATGGAGGTGTCGAACTTGACCAACGTGCAAAAAGAGATTGATCGACGCAAGCTGGATGACAAACTACCTTCCATGCCTTGGTTCGTTCAGCAATTCATGGACTACAAGCTGCCTGACCTGTCCCCCTCTACCCTGCTCGAATATCTGAGAGATTACGAAGCTTTCTTTGGATGGTTGCGAGCAGAAGGGCTGTCCGAGGCAAGTTCTAATAAAGAAGTAACTTTGAATGAACTGGAAGTCCTACGCATGGATTCAGTTACCGCCTATCGGTTATTTCTCACAACCAAACGGGAAGGAACAAACTCCAGAATTACCGTCTCTCGCAAACTCTCTTCCCTTCGCTCCCTTTTCCATTACCTGAGCCAGATTGCGGAAGATGAAGACTTTTATCCTTTGCTGAAGCGGAACATTATGGCCAAAATCGAGATCAAGCGTACCCATAAACCCAAGGACACCGCTGCCAAACTCAAAGGTAAAATTCTGGAGGAAGAGGAACTGCTGGAATTTATCGGCTATATCCTTGAAGGTTACGCTGTTGATATGGAGAAGAACAAACAGGCACTGTACTCCCATGAAATCAACAAAGAACGGGACGCCTGTATTGCCAGCCTGATTCTGAATTCCGGCTTACGGGTGTCGGAAGTTGTGAACCTGAACGTCGATGATCTCGATCTGAACAACAAACTCCTGTATGTTTATCGCAAAGGTAACAATGATGAGACGTACAAAACACCCGTTTATTTCAGGGAGCAAGCCAAGGACGAACTCGCAACTTATATGAACCTGCGGCAATCACGTTACCGTACGCCCAAGCGGGAGAAAGGTCTGTTCATTGCTTTGCGTAACGGAGATTCAGAAGGCAGTCGAATGACCAAAAGAGCGATTCAGGCCATGATCATGAAATACGCCAAGCGCTTTGGCAAACCCTACTTGACCGTGCACAAATTACGCCACTCATTCGCAACCGACTATTATTTGCAAAATGATATTTACAAAACGAAGGAGCAGCTTGGACACGCTTCTACGGAAACAACCGAGATCTATGCTCACCTTACCGACAAAACGATGTCCGAAGCCATCGAACGTCGTACTGATGACGGGATGTAACATCCCAAACATAATAAAAGCAGCAAACCGCATCAAGGATTTCGATCCGAGAAAGGTCTGCTGCTTTTTGTTTTTTTGCCTCATTCAAGGAGAAGAGCGCAAGCAAGAAATAATTCAGTTTACATAATAATAATTACGTTATTTCAAAGGGATCAATCTTACTCTCTGTACATTCAATCATATCCAGCGACCATAATATCCCACTTCTTGACGTTTCTACGATTCGAATTCACGATTCTGCCTTCACTCGCTCTCAACCATCGCTAACAACGCTTTGGCTATATCCTCAGTTTCATGAACCGAGTACCATGTTATATCTCTGCTTACGGTGCTCTGCTCTATAAACTGCTCTGAAGGTAACCATGAGATCATACCCACTACCCCTTTAAGCTGATCAACCAAGTTCAGATCTTTCTCTTCTCGAACCATCACGAATTTGGGATAAGAAGCATCCTTGAATCCTTCAACAACAATCCAATCATAACCCGACAGATAGCTCAGCATATCCTCCAGCTTGGTTGCCTGTCGCTCCATAATCGCAGTACGTTTCTCCGACATAACAACCACCGCCGAGGCCCCAGCCTCTCCAAATCGATACGAATCCGTTCCTTCTTGATCCATCTCAAAATGGTCATGTCCATCATGCTTAATTGCTGCTACTTTAAGTCCCATAGAAGAAAAGTACCCGATCAGCGCGGCTGTCAGGGTTGTCTTGCCCGTGTTTTTGTATCCAACAATCTGTATGATATGTGGCTTTGTATCACTCATTGTAGTCATCTACCACTACCTCACATGACCTGAGGGCAGTTTGAGAATTCGTACCTGCTCACCCGCAGGAATGCCTTTTTTCTCAGGAGGAACAACAATCAGACAATCACTGTCCTTAATGGTGATCATCACGCTGGATTCATCTACACGGGCGGCAGCCGGTATCGCGTACACCATTCCGTTGCGGATCTCTGTGCGTCCACGAACGAATCGTGTAAAATTGTTCACTTTGGTGTATTCTTCTTCCAAGATCGCAGTCCATTCTTCCATATAAGGATGAGCATCCGCCTGCATGGAACGAATAGTTGGACGAACAAACAGACCAAAACCTACAAAACAAGCCCCCGGGTTACCCGAAAGTGCAAACAGCAATTTTTCTTTATATACAGCTGCTGTGGTCACACTGCCTGGTCGCATCGTCACTTTGTTAAACAACATCTCCACATGTTCTTCCAGCACAAGTTCACCCATAATATCATAATCCCCGACGGATACACCGCCTGTGGTCACCACGATATCATTATCTTGAATGGCTTCTTCCAGTTTGGCCCTTGCCGTATTCACATCGTCTGCAATAGAACCGTACATCACAGGCTCTCCACCTGCTTCAACAACCAGAGAGCGCAGCATGTAACTGTTGCTGTTCCGAATCCGACCTGGTTGTAATGGCTCATCTACATCAAGCAATTCCGTGCCGGTTGCGAATATCGCCACCTTTGGACGTTGAAAAACGGGGACTTCTGCTATGCCAAAAGTAGCTAACACGGACTGCTCTCCTGCCCTGATGATCGCTCCTGCTTCGAGCAGTTGCTGTCCTTCTTGGACTTCCAGTCCGATCGGGGTGATGTTAGCACCCGATAATATGTGCCGTTTCAATGCAATCCATTGTTCTCCGTCCTCTACCTTGCTCTCGGTCATCTCCATCATGACTACCGCATCCGCACCTTCCGGAACCTGTGCACCGGTCATGATGCGAGCCGTTGTACCTGAAACAATGGTGTGGTCCGAGGTGTAGCCGCATGGAATTTCGTCAATTACTCTAAACCAAACTTGACGATCACTGGATGCATCTATGGTATCTGTACTTAGAATAGCGAATCCATCCATACCCGATCTCCGGAAGAATGGATACGGATGGGGTGCCTGAATCGTCTCTGCAAGTGTGCGGCCATGAGCAGATTCAAGATGAACTTTCTCTATGGAGCCTACAGTAACTCTTGCAGCTATTTTGGCTTGGGCATCCGGTACCTGTACAGCTGTTCGATTGAATTTGGCAGTTGTCATATCATGTGAATGTGAGTTCATTTTCAAAAGTATTCTTACCTCCTAAAGACTATCATCCTTTAAGAAAGTGTAGCCCGAATACTGTAAGATAACAAGTACATCACTTATTGAATCCTGTGACAAAATCTTATTTCTTACAGGTGTAACATTCCTTGACCTATGTTCAACATGAAAGGCATCTTGTCTGCCCATAATATAAGTGACAAAGGGAGGCGATGATCATAAGTAATCGATGTGAATTATGCGGAAGAGAACCTGTAAACACGACCGTTCATCATCTGACACCCAAAGAAATGGGCGGAACATTTCTACCAACGGCCAACCTGTGCATCCCCTGTCACAAACAGATTCATTCGCTATACACCAATCGCGACATTGTAACCCTTGGTCTCACGGATCTGCAATCCTTGAGACAGGATGAACGAATGATTCCATTTATCCGCTGGATTCGCAAACAACCTGCTACAACGATTCCCCGCGTACGCAAGTCCAATCATGTTCGCAAGTCGTAAAGAAAAAAGAACAGCTCCAAGGTAAATGCGCGGATAGAGATAAATCCGTCATACCTTTTCCTGTTCTTTTTGGATTGAACTATATGTTGGGCAGCCAAGCTTATAATTAAATCATTATCTTCGCCTCTTAATTCGTCCGCCGCCCACTCTGGTTTTTGGTTTTTTATAGGATTTCTTAGGTGAATCAAACAACCCACCACTGCTCTTGTTGCGATCAATGGTTCCCTTGCTCTGATCCTTGTTGCGGTTGAATAATCCTCCGCCAGATCCCACGCTTGAATCTTTATCGCTTCCGCGCCTTGTAATCGTACCTTTCCGATCAACAGTAATAGGTGGAGCAAGCTTCTTGTCATTACTTGTTGGTGCACGATAAGATCCTGCACTCGGTTTATACGTATCTTTATTGGTATATCCTCGATAGTTGCCATAACCTCGCCCGCCAAAAGAATCGAACAGATTACCAATTAATGTAGCGGTGAGATAACCTTGTAAAAAAGATGAATCGTAGTTCTGCCGAACATATTCCTTGGAGTCCACCTCAACCAAGGTATCCTCCGGCTTGTTCGGGTCTTGTTGCAGGTGATAATACTCGTCCTGATACACGAGGAACATACGCTCAGTGTTCTCTGCCGATATCTGATCCGGTTGCCGCTGGTCAGACAATTCCTGAGCCACTTCCGGCACGGTACGGTCCGAAGCCCGGTACACATAGGACGTTGAGTTACCACTGCCGTTAACCGATTCAAGCGGATATGTGTCCTGAACAGAAGGTGCTGCTCCGCACGCGGACAACAGAGACATCACAAGGCTGAGGACCAGCATTAATTTTAATCCATGTGCCAAGCGTTTTTTCATTGGAACCTCTCCTAGCTCGAACGAATCACTTTGATATCCGCAGGAAGAATGGACTCACCCTCATACAGTGTAAATCTTCTGTCTTGCCACTCCACGCGAAGAAGCATATTATCATCCGACTGATACTGCCATACCAATTGTTCTCCAGCCTGACCATATGGAGTTCTACCTGCCGTTGATACCATGCCTCCATACTCTTCCTCCAGATGATATGCGCGACCATCCAGGTCCAGCAATGTAGGCACCTCATCAGGTGCATCAAGCCTGCCATCAATTGGTGTGTATAGGGCGTAACGTGTGAGTTCGCGTTCTTCGATATGCAAATATCGAAATGCGGTACCATCCTGCAGCGTGAGTACAACTGCATTTCGAGCACGATTTTGTACCCGACCAACAACTTCATAAGTGACCAGAGAAACCTCACAGATATCACCAGGTGAAAGCTGAAGCATCGTTTTCTCTGCCTGCGGTGGTTCAGCTTTCGTTAGTATTCCTTTAATTCGTTTCCATACACTCATGAGAATTACTCCTGTTCCTTATCTTATAAACAAGCTGCAATAATCAGTGCGCCCACGATATGTAAAGCGCCAGAGAACAACCCGTATCCTGTCTTCCCTTGCTGAATTCCCGTATCCAGATCCAGATTGGCCCATTTGCGAATCATAAAGTGTACAACACTCTCCAGAATCAACAAAATGATAAAGGATACAACGGAGACCAACAATGCTTCTCCAAGATGACCAGCCGTAGAAATGGACGTAGCGAGTACATACCCTTGTGCAAATAATTTCATCACCATACGTGTGGTTACTGCCATATTGCCAGCCTTAACTTCAGCAAAATCCTTATATTTCGTGAACAGTGAATCTACATACATCAAGACAAACAGCAAAACCGAACCAGAACCGGTCCAGACCAGCATCGCTAAAATATTCAAATCCATTTACACAGCCCCCACATATCAACATGAACCGCATTTAAAAGCGAAGGAGAAATACTCTTCTCCTCCGCTGGTTAACCCTGCTGACAACCAAGGTATTAGTTCTTATTATCGTACTGTTTCATCAATGCTGCGAGTTCGTCTTCAACAGCCTGATCTTTACCCAACTTCTCGAACTCTTCATCCAAAGACTTGCCTTTGGAAGACATTTCGTTGCTTGCTTCTGCCTGTGCTTCCATCTGCATCATTTTCTCTTCCATACGCTTCATACCAGCACTTGCAGTATCAGAGCCAAACCCATTCAACGCTTTGTTGATTTCCGTTTGGGCTTTTGCTGCATTGTAGCGGGCTACCAGTGTTTCGCGTTTGTTCTTCATTTGAGTCAGTTGCTTACGCATCTCGTCGAGCTTGCCACGCAGGTTATCTGCAGAAGCCTTGTTTTGGTCATAGCTGGTTTTGTACTCAGCCATCTTCTCTTCAGCAGCCTTTTTCTCTTCCAGAGCACGTCGAGCCAAATCCAGATTCTGAGCACGTGCCGCCGTATGCGCCTGCTCTTCACGTTTCTTTACAAGTGCTTCCTGCTCTTCGAATAACTGCTTGAACTTCTTCTCAATGGCGATCTGTTGAGCTACTGCTTTCTCCGCATCTTCCAGATCCTCTTGCATGTCACGGATATATTGGTCCGTCATCTTGATTGGATCTTCCGCCTTGTCAATAATGGCGTTAACGTTAGACATTGTTAAATCACGCAATCGTTTGAAAATGGACATTATGTTATTCCTCCTAGTCGATATTACATCGTATATAAACATACATACGTAACAATCTACAACTCGTTTCAATTTTAGCAAATAAAATCAAAACAAGCGATTGCTCTTTATGTTAGGAAGATCGTTTATCGTTGTTCAGATGATCCTCCATCAGCCTCTCTGCAGTCTGCACGATTTCGTCGATCTGCATCCGCGTGATGGAATCAAAATGGATACCCATGATCACCGTAACGGTTACTTTCAGCTGCAGGGCAGCCTTTCGGGCAAGTCGCTCACACAGCTCTTGTTCCTTATGCCCAGGAATATGTACCGTCGTCCCGCTTACGCGCTCATGATCCACGTAGAACGTGGCTACGGCGCCAGTATGCGCCTTTCCTCCGGTAACGAGAAAAACCTTATCCTCTCCTGCTTCAATCACCTGTAAACGTATGGATTTCAAATCATATGTACTCATATCCTATCCACCTATCCTTTTCTATATGTTATATATGGAGGAATTATGGCTGTCATAAGCTAAATCCGCAATGAAACTTCTCACACTACGCATATTTTATGGAACCCCCGGGCATACCAAGGAGAACGTCATTTTGGAAAAGGAGGCCGTTATTATGCGCGTACGCCTCATTATGCTGATGGTTATCGTTATTTTTCTCGGGGGATATCATGCTCCAGTTTCATCGCGGGATGTTTCAAACCCGTCAATTGAATCAGTATCAGGTTCGGATTCTGCTGAAGAAGAACAACTGACATTGGGACAGTTACGTCAAAAATATGCCGATACGTTCAAAACCAATGGTCCTTCAACAAAGAAGGTTGCACTGACTTTTGATGATGTACCTGATCCACGGTTTACTCCACAAGTGCTGGATGTATTGAAGAAATACAATGTCAGAGCTACATTCTTCATCGTGGGTAGTCGTGCTGAGAAACATCCGGATCTGGTGAAACGCATCGTTAAGGAAGGGCATATGGTTGGTAATCACAGCTACAATCATCCTGAATTCAGTAAGCTGTCGATGAATGCCTTTCGCAAACAAATTTTACATACCGGGGATATTATTCGACGTTTGGCGGGATATACGCCCAAGATGATTCGGCCGCCTTATGGAGACATTAATGAAGAACAGCTGCGATGGGCTGCCAGACAACACTATAGCATTGTGAACTGGAACGTAGACTCCCTGGACTGGAAAGGCCTTTCAAAGGAACAGGTGAAAGATAACATCCTGTCTGCCGTGAAACCTGGCTCCATCGTTCTGCAACATGCTGGAGGCGGTGTAGGATCAAATCTGAACGGTACGATTGAGGCTTTGCCTGAAGTCATTGAGGAACTACGTAATCGGGGATATGAACTGGTCACCTTGGACGAAATGCTGGGATTGCCAAAGGCCAAAGATTAGGAT
Source organism: Paenibacillus xylanexedens (assembly GCF_001908275.1). Taxonomy (NCBI): domain Bacteria; kingdom Bacillati; phylum Bacillota; class Bacilli; order Caryophanales; family Paenibacillaceae; genus Paenibacillus; species Paenibacillus xylanexedens. Next base: position 4,828,385 of record NZ_CP018620.1, read on the forward strand.
GACCGTGATAACAAATAATGAGAATATTAAAAGGGTGCTGTTCAATCGCGAATTAGCGACTGGCAGACACCCTGTTTGAATTCATTTTAAATGTTATTTTCTCTCTACTTCAGAATATACAGTTCGATATCCTGAAATCCAAATGAGCTTACGGACTGTTTGCTACCCGGGATAAAGATATCAATCCGGTGACCTTTGATTGCACCGCCCACATCACGTGCTGTGGCTACAAAAGCTTGTTTTGGCAATCCTGGATGGCTATGACCAGTTACCAGTACTTTGGTTCCAAGTGGAATTACACTTGGATCAACTGCAATTGTGCCCAGTTCAAGGTCATTTCCGAAATAATCGACTGCACCCCATCCTCCATTTTCAGACGGATCTGCAGAGTATGCCGTTGCTTTTACGTTCACAGCTTTGCTGTAATCGAATGTCTTACCCCAGGCTTGAACCACTTTGTTATCTGCGTTAACGTCCAAGCTCGCTGTAGTAACAGTCTTCGCTTGGGTCTTGCTCTCCGTTGCCGCAGCGGCTGCTACATTGTTTGCCTTACCGGGAATCGTAATTTTCAAACCACCATAAATGTTGTAAGCCGAAATGTCGTTGTTTGCTTTAACCAACGTGTTGAGTGCTACTCCATAATGTTTTGATAAGGTGTAGAAGGTATCCCCTTCTTTGGCCACATGAACTGAATCGGCGTGAGCCGGAACGGCTTGAATGAGCATTGCTGTTGTCAATAATGCTACTGCTGTTTTGGCTATACGTTTCTTGTTAATCATGGTCTTCCTCCCTCATTGTGCCTGCGAAGTTAGTTGTCGGATTCGGATGAGGAGCCCACCCTATAGGTTCTTCATTACATTTAAAACGTTATGTACCCCTAATTCACCCCAAGCAGTGTGCTGTAGATCTTCCCCCTGCACAATCTGCATCGTTACATCCCCCGCACTCCCTGTCCGGAAGTTTCGGCAGAGTTCAATATATCACAATATTGTAACCTGAACTTGTAGTAATTCTTACCAAATGGTTTTCAACGTGTCATTATATGTAAGAATACTGCATACTTTAGAATTGTTGGACGACCCGATTCCTTTACATCTGGTAACAGAATAGTTACTTTTCAAATCTATAAGTGATTAATGCGTGCAAAAAAATAGCGTTACCGACTCGAAGTCAGTAACGCTATTTGATCACTTCGTTTAGAGTACTTTCGCAAGAAAATCACGTGTACGTGAATTTTTTGGAGCTCCAAACACCTCATCAGGTGTTCCCTCTTCCACAATAACCCCGCCATCCATGAACAGGATCCGGTCTCCCACTTCACGTGCAAAACCCATCTCATGTGTTACGATGACCATCGTCATCCCGCCTTCTGCAAGACGTTTCATGACATCCAGCACTTCGCCAACCATCTCGGGGTCCAGTGCCGAAGTAGGCTCGTCAAACAGCATCACATGCGGCTGCATGGCCAATGCTCTAGCAATGGCGATCCGCTGCTTCTGTCCACCGGACAGCTGATTCGGGAATGTATCTTTTTTATCGTACAAGCCTACGGTGTTAAGCAGATCAGCGGCAATTTTCTCCGCTTCCTGAGTGGATAGTTTCTTTACTTTAATCGGAGCAATCGTAATGTTTTGCTCTACAGTTTTGTGTGGGAACAGGTTGAAGTGCTGGAACACCATGCCCATTTTCTCACGAGTTGCGTTAATGTTATGCTTGGGGTCCGTGATTGACACGCCTTCAAAATCAATCTCTCCTGAGGTAGGCTGTTCCAGCAGATTCAGACAACGCAAGAAAGTACTTTTACCTGAACCGGAAGGACCGATGACCACGACAACCTCACCTTTGCCAATCGTCACGTTAATGCCCTTAAGCACATCGTTATTTCCATAAGATTTGTGTAATTGTCTAACGTCTATCACTTGCACTCAACTTCCTTTCCAGTCGTCCCAGCAGCTTGGACAAAATGAACGTCATTACAAAGTAGATGGCTGCTGCAATCAAAAATGGACTCAAGCCTTGGTACGTAATGTTTTTGACTACACTTGCCTGATACATAATATCCACCATACCGATAACGGAAATAATGGAGGATTCTTTGATGATAGTTATGAATTCATTACCGATCGCTGGTAATACAGCTTTGAAGGCTTGTGGCAATATAATGTAACGCATTGCTGCACCTCTTCCCATTCCGAGGGAACGCGCTGCCTCCAACTGACCACGATCCACACCTTGGATACCTGCACGGAAAATCTCCGCCAGATACGCACCACTATTGATTGAAAGTGTAATGATACCTGCCTGAAGTGCAGTGAAGTTAATGCCAAAGCTCAGGGAAAAACCATAGTAAATAATCATCAATTGTACCAGCATCGGTGTGCCACGGATCACTTCAACGTAAGCAGTACCGATCCAGCGCAAGATTGCAGCGTCATGCAAACGGAACAAACAGATGATCAATCCAATAATTACCCCGAAGATAACCCCAAGTGCAGACAACAGAAGTGTGTATCCTACACCTGTAGCATAGAAACTTTTGTACTCCCAGAATACTTGGAAAATATTTTGTGATTTGTTCGCTTTATCCGCCATCAAAAGGCTGGCGTCCGTCACCATCTGATTGATTTTATCTTCACTTTTCAGCCGCTCCAGTGTTCCATTTACTGCAGCTAGTAGTTCGGTATTACCTTTACGAATCCCGATTGCCGCTTCTGCTTGCTCTTCGTCCGGAACAGCAGCAGCAAGCCCAATGATATCGTCCAGATAACCTGCAGCAACGGTATCTTCAACGATTGCCGCGTCAATGCGTTTTGTTTGCAGTTGAAGCACGATATCCGAGATTTTATCCAGCGCAGTAAGCTTCGCTCCTGGAATACTCTGTCCGATCGTTTCCTGAATGGAGCCTTTCTGAACGCCAATCTTCGCATTTTCAAGTTCTGCCATGGTTGGATATTTGTCTTTATCCACATTGCGAACCATAATCACTTGTTTTGATTTATAATAGGTGTCGGAAAAATCGATACTTTTCTTCCGCTCATCCGTCGGCGTCATACCAGAAATCACCAGATCAACTCGCCCGCTCTGCAATGAAGGCAGAAGACCGTCGAAGCCCATATCCTCAATCACAAGCTCAGCGCCAAGATCTTTGGCAATCTCTTTGGCGATCTCAATATCGAAGCCGACGATTTCATCTTTGCCATTAATCACTTTATGGAATTCATATGGTGCAAAATCGGCACTTGTACCGAGCACCAGCTTTTTACTGCTTGAATTATCTGTAGTTCCACTTGCAAATGCCACAGGAACGGCAGTCGTCAGCAGAATAACAAAGGTCAACAGCATCATGGTGTAACGAGTTATTAATTTCAACCTTGTTCTCTCCCCTTACAATACTTTGTATGCTTCTCATGTTGATGACTGAGTCATTATAAAGTACAATGCATGATTATGCAATGCATTTTGACATTACAAATCTTGACTTGTTTCTGAAAAATTGAAGCAAACATGATATAATCAATGAATTATTTTCATTTTTGCATAAGGAGTTTACTAATGACATTTAACAAATCACAGATACTGACGGTTATTGATCAATATGCTTCCCGTTTTAAAGCCATTTCATCATATATCGGTGCCAATCCCGAACTGGGAAATGAAGAGTTCCTTGCTTCTGCTCGTCTAAAAGAAGAACTGGTCTACCACGGTTTCACTGTAGAGGCTCCAATCCTTGGACTGGAGACAGCCTTTATCGGAACCTATTCAGCCGCCAAACCCGGCCCTACCATTGCTTTATTGTGTGAATATGACGCCTTGCCGGAGATCGGTCACGCTTGTGGTCACCATCTGATCTGTATGATGAGTCTTGGAGCTGCTGTTGGGCTGAAATCCATTCTGGATGAAGTAGGTGGAACCATTAAAGTGTTTGGTACCCCTGCTGAAGAGACACGTGGTGCCAAAGTACCGATGGCGGAAGCAGGTTTGTTCGATGACTGTGATGTCGCTCTCATGGCGCATCCGTATTATGCCTACGAAAAGTCCGGCAGCTCACTGGCTATTGATGCTGTGCAATTTGAATTCCATGGCCGATCTTCACATGCTGCTGCAAGTCCGCACGAAGGTATTAATGCTCTTGATGCCGTCATTCAAACGTTTAACGGAATCAACGCATTCCGGCAACAAGTGAAAAGCACCGTTCGGATTCATGGTGTGATCAACAACGGAGGTCAGGCAGCAAATATCATTCCTGACTATGCTTCTGCGCAATTTTATGTACGTGCAGCAACTCGCAAAGAATTGAATATCCTCACAGAACGTGTGATTCAGATCGCTGAAGGCTCTGCTTTGCAGACAGGTTGCAAGCTCGTGACATCCAACTATGAAACGTCCTATGATGAGATGGTTACCAATGAAGCATTCTCAGCTGCGTTTAGTCAGAATCTGATGGAACTCGGCATCCCGCAAGAAGAGATTGTAAGTGGTAATGATCATGGCTCCATGGACATCGGTAATGTTTCCCTGAAATGCCCTGCAATCCATCCCTACATTCGTGTTGTAGACGAGGTGCATACCCTGCACTCCATAGCCTTCCGTGACCTTGCATTACAGGAGCGCGCGCTGGATGGCATGATTCTGGGAGCAAAGGCACTTGCTACAACAGCCTATGACGTACTGAGCCAGCCAGAGCTGCTTCAAACCATCCGCACGGAGTTCGAGCAAGCTATTCGCTAAAATTCACTTTCAACATGTTATATAGGGGTGCCCTGAACAATCTTGAATTCCAAGCTGTTCAGGGCACCCTTTTTCTAAATTAGCAGTAAGTATAATCAGCACAAAGCTGGAAATGCTGTGAAAGAAACCTTTGAAAACAATGAAAATAATACATTTTATTACAGTAAATGTGATTCGTTTGCTGGCTAACTTGGTTAATTATAACTATAAGTGCGTGTTCAAAAAGACTGGTTTTCATAACTTATCCTAGATTCAGGAGGTGCTGTCATGCTGCTTGAAGCCATGTATCATGTTCCTCGTGACAAATGGGCTTATGCTTATAATTCGTCTACCATACATCTGCGCGTACGAACCAAACGTAATGATGTGCAATACGTGACTGCACTGACCGGAGATAAGTACGATTGGAATGGAACATACAAGGAAATTCAATTGGAGAAGGCTGCTTCGGATAACATGTTTGATTATTGGGAAGCTGCCGTCAAGCCACAGTTCAAACGTCTCACCTATATATTTCGGATAACTGCTGGTTCAGAAGATGTGTTTCTAGCGGATAATGGAATTCATTATGAGACCCCCTATCCAACTGGAGGATATTATGAGTTCTCGTATATACATGAAATTGATGTGTTTAAAGTGCCCGAGTGGGCCAAAGAAGCCGTCTTTTATCAGATCATGACGGAACGGTTTGCTAATGGAGATCCCAAGCTGAATCCAAAAGAAACGCATGACTGGGGTGGCAAACCTGAGTTGGACAATTATTTTGGTGGAGATCTGCAAGGTGTGCTGGATCATCTGTATGACCTAACTGAACTTGGCGTGAACGCCATTTACTTTACCCCGTTATTCCAGGCCAATTCCTACCACAAATACGACACGATTGATTATAAAAAAGTCGACCCCCATTTCGGTGATAATGCCCTGCTTAAACAATTGACAGAAGAATGTCATCGCCTGGGTATAAGTGTCATGCTTGACGCGGTGTTTAACCATTGCAGCGAAGACTTCCCTCCTTTTCAAGACGTTCTCCAGAATGGAAAAAACTCTAAGTATGCCGATTGGTTCCACATCAATGAATATCCGGTTCAGATCAAGGATGGTATACCAACCTACGATACATTTGGGTTCTACGGCAACATGCCCAAGTTCAATACAGCCAACCCTGAGGTTAAGGCATATCTACTTGATGTAGCAGAGTACTGGATTAAGGAAATTAAGCTGGATGGGTGGCGTCTGGATGTAGCAAATGAGGTGGACAACCATTTCTGGCGTGATTTTCGCAAGGTTGTGAAGGCAGCGAATCCTGAAGCCTATATTGTTGGTGAAGTATGGAGCGACTCCTTGACCTGGCTCATGGGGGATCAATTTGATTCCGTCATGAATTATCCTTTTGCCGACAAAGTGCTTCAGTTCTTCTGTGGATCAATGGATGGTTATAACTTTGCCAACGAGATGGGTTCACTGATTATGCGCTATCCGCAACAAACCAACGAAGTGATCTTTAATATGCTGTGCAGCCACGATACCCCACGACTGCTCACCCGGTTAGGAGAAGACAAACGCCGTTTAAAATTGTCGGTTGTATTTCTTTTCACCTATATCGGTACACCTTGTATCTTCTACGGCGACGAAGTTGGGATTAGTGGTGATGCTGACCCGGATTGTCGAAAATGTATGGAATGGGACCCGGACAAGCAAGACAGAGAATTGTATGATTTCTATCGTCTGATGATTGATTTACGCAAAAGCAATGAAGCCCTGCGCAAAGGACGCTTCCGATTCCTCAAGGCGGATCACAATGATCCCTGTATCGTGTACGAGCGTGTGGATGACAACCTTCACTTTACCGTATGGATGAACAATACACCTCAAGATCGAACACTTTCTCATCCCATGGAAACAAAAGACTGGAAAGATGCATTAACTGAAGAGCCTGTGTTTCCAGCCGATGGAATGATGAACATTAAGCTTGACCCCTATGGGTATCGCATTTTGTACAGACAGCTTGATCCGGCAACTATCCAACACAACTGAGGTTTAAATTCTAAACAGTCATATAAAAGAAAAGAAAAACACTTCCACCGTCTCAGATGATACTTCATTCTGAACTTTGGAAGTGTTTTTTTGGATGAGAAAAAGCCACAGCATCATATGCTGTGACTCATTCAAGACTACATCAATTTACAGGGTCAAGTGTGATCCGACGATAAATATCCATATATTCTTCAGCTGAGACATTCCAGCTGTATTCTCCGCCCATTGCATTTTTCACAATTTTCTTCCAGTGTTCTGGCTGTTTGTAGATCTCCTCAGCACGCCGAATGGTACTCATCATGTCATGTGCGTTAAAGCTTGTGAATGAGAAACCATTCCCTTCTCCAGTAAACTCATTGTATGCCTGCACAGTGTCGTTCAGACCGCCTGTTTCCCTTACGAGAGGCACACTACCGTACCGCAGAGCCAGTAGCTGACTAATACCACACGGTTCGAATCTGGACGGCATCAGGAAGATATCACTGCCTGCATAAAACCGACGGGATAATCCGTCGTTGAACTTGATCTGTGCAGACATTTTAAGTGGATAACGATTCGCGGCTTCACGGAACCAATGTTCATAGGACTGCTCCCCTGTTCCAAGTACAGCGAATTGAATGTCATCATAATACAACAATTCATCCAGGATACGGCAGACCAAGTCAAGTCCTTTGGAATCCACAAGCCTTGTGACCATGACCATAAGAGGTACATCAGGACGAACAGGAAGTCCAAGTTCCTTTTGCAGCTCAATTTTGTTTTCCGTTTTCTTGGACAGACTTGTTCTGTATTTCACCGGGATCTTGGTGTCTGTAGCCGGGTTGTAGCTCTTGGTATCAATGCCATTTACAATCCCGCTGAATCGATCTCCAAGTGAACTAAGCAGTCCGTCCAGACCGTATCCGTAATAAGATGTTTTCACTTCCTGTGCGTAAGTTGGACTAACGGTTGTTACATGGTCAGCGTAGACAATTCCAGCCTTCAAGAAATTGACGTTACCGTAATATTCGGCTCCATCCACGGTGAAATATCGATCGTCCAGCTCAAGGATATCACTGAATAACTCATGCGGGAATACCCCTTGGTACAACAAGTTATGTATGGTGAATACCGTACGAATATCACTGTAGAATGAATCATGTCTGTAATGGGCTTCAAGCACCAAAGGAATCATTCCTGCATGCCAGTCATGACTGTGCAACACGTCAGGCTTGAACTCAATCTGTGGCAATACTTCGAGCACTGCACGGTTGAAGAAGGCGAAACGCTCGCCATCATCCATATAACCGTACACTCCATCACGCCCAAAATAATACTCATTATCCACAAAATAGACTGGAATCCCATCATGAACCAGCATTTCTATTCCACAATAGGGTCTGCGCCAGCCAAGAGGCACATCCGTTGTAATTACGGGCTGTAACGCGTCTTTATACTCATCGGGAATCCCCTTGTACTTAGGCATAATCACCCGCACATCTGCCCCGCTCTTCTTCAAAGCAAACGGGAGAGCACCGATTACGTCAGCAAGGCCTCCTGTTTTGATAAATGGATGTACTTCAGCAGCAGCAAATAGAATATTCATGCCTTTGTCCTCCTCTTCGGTTTGAGCGTGTTGCTTTCATTGTTATTCTTCGTTTTTGAACTGACGGAAGTTATACTCGCAGGTGATTCATCCGTTTTCCGACGTGTGTTCTTTTTTAGAATCACGATGCTAAGCGGAGGCAATACCAATTCGAGACTATGCGGATGCCCATGAAAAGGAATCTTTTCGGTAGGCAGTTGCATATCATTAGTAATGCCTGAACCGCCGTAAACGGAATGGTCACTGTTCAGTACTTCGGTATACATACCGGGACGCATGACACCAATCCGGTAACGCTCCCGCTTGACCGGCTGAAAGTTAATGAGCACAAGGAGTGTATCCGCAGGTTTTTTTCCTTTGCGTACGTATGAAATGACACTCTGGTCCTGATCATCCGGAGTGATCCATTCATAACCGTCTAGGGAATGATCAAGCTCCCACAAAGCTTTTTCACTCAAGTACAGGTTAGACAGCTCGCGCTCAAACTTATGCAAATTGCGGTGACTGTCATAATCCAGCAAGAACCAATCCAGTTGATCCTCATCTTTCCATTCAATGAACTGGCCAAAGTCTCCACCCATAAACAACAGCTTTTTCCCTGGGAAAGTCATAAAATAGCCCAGAAAAGCACGCATGCCGGCAAATTTCTGCTCATAGGTTCCTGGCATCTTGTCGAGGAGCGACTTTTTGCCATGAACAACCTCGTCATGTGACAGAGGTAGCACATAATTTTCAGCAAAGGAGTATACGACCGGGAAAGTCAGCAAATGATGTTTGGAAGGACGCTCATGAAAATCAGATTCCATGTAATCAAGCGTATCGTTCATCCAGCCCATGTTCCATTTGTAGTTGAAACCCAGACCCCCTTCATCTACAGGTAAAGTCACCATTGGCCATGCACTGGATTCTTCAGCCATCATCAATGCATAAGGGAAATACTTGAATACTGTCTCATTCAGCTGCTGCAAAAAGGCTACAGCTTCCTTGTTCTCAAGACCACCTTCATCATTGGTACGATATTGTCCTGGCTGCTTCTCAAAATCAAGCCGAAGCATACTCGTAACCGCATCAACACGGAGTCCGTCAAAATGATACATCTCCATCCAATATAATGCATTGGAGATCAGAAATGAACGAATCTCAGGTTTCGAGTAGTCAAAGCTAAGTGTACCCCAGCCTGGCTTCTCTGCTAACATCGGATCTGCATACTCATACAAAGGCGTACCATCAAACATACGCAACCCATGAGCGTCTTTGGCAAAATGTGCAGGTACCCAATCCAGCAATACGCCAATCCCAGCCTGATGTAGTGTATCCACTAGATACATCAGATCTTTTGGATGCCCATAACGACTGGTTGGCGCATAAAACCCTGTGTTTTGATAGCCCCACGAAAGGTCATATGGATGCTCACTGAGGGGCATCATTTCAACATGTGTATATTTCATTTCTAATAAGTAAGGAACAAGCAAATCAGCCATCTCGCGATAACTATAGAGGCTTCCGTCTTCTTTGCGCTTCCAGGTTCCCATGTGCATTTCGTAAATATGTAGAGGTTTGTTATACATGGCACGTTGTTTGCGTCTCCAGGCTCCATCATTCCATTTGTACCCTTCGATTGAACTGGTGACAGAGGCTGTCTGAGGTCGAACCTCTGCTTGAAACGCATATGGGTCCGCTTTGAGCAATTCTGTTCCATCTTCCGTTAATATACGGAACTTGTATAAAGTTCCTTCGCTAATTTCCGGAAAAAAACGACTCCAAAATCCTGATTCGGGTATCTTATATAAAGGTTCCTTTTCGCCTTTCCATTCATTGCGGTCCAGAGCCAGTCCTACTTCTACGGCATTTGGTGCCCACACGGTAAAGCGATACCCCTGAAGGCCATCGCAAGTCTCAGGCTGCGCGCCCAACATTCGATAACTGTGATGAAGATTACCTTCATGAAATAAATAAATATGCTCCGGCAATATGTCCGGGTGTGCTAACGGTTGAATGGCCAAGAGATCACCTTCTTCTCAAGAAAATAGATATAACAGTAACCATTACCCCATTCTAGCCAAGTTGAAAAGAAAAATGCGGTGAATTAGAAAATGTTGTACATTTTCAGAATTTTTACAGTAACAATCGTTTCATTTGCTCTACTTTGCGTTAATGATGTACTACAATGCACAATATTTTGGGAGGGAAACGATTATGTTTAATAAAGATTGCATCGCTATGCTGTTGGCGGGAGGAGAAGGGAAGCGATTAGCCCCTTTAACCTCGAGTATCGCAAAACCCGCTGTACCGTTTGGCGGGCACTACCGGATCATCGATTTTCCTCTCAGTAACTGCGTAAACTCAGGGATCGATACTGTAGGAGTATTGACGCAGTACCAAGCGGAATCTTTACACGATCACATCGGTGGAGGAGAACCATGGGGACATGGCAACTCAAGTGAGGCAGGAATCTCCTTGCTTCCATCTTATCATACAGGAAATGACGAATACTTGGGAACGGCGGATGCTATTTATAAAAATATTGACTATATTGATCAACAAAACCCCGAAAATGTTCTAATTTTGTCGGGTGACCATATTTATCATATGAACTATCGTGATATGTTGGAGGCTCATCAAGCCAATAATGCCGCAGCAACGATTTCAGTTATGGAAGTCCCTTGGGATGAAGCACATCGCTTTGGGATCATGGCTGCCGATGCTGATTTGCGTGTAACCGAGTTTGCCGAGAAACCGGCTGAGCCAAAAAGTAATCTGGCTTCAATGGGCATTTACATGTTCAAATGGGATTATCTGAAACGCCATCTCTTGCAAGATGCCGCTAACCCTGAATCCAGCCATGACTTCGGTAAAGATGTTATTCCTCAAATGTTGAACGAAAATAATCCCCTCTTTGTCTATAACTTTAATGGTTATTGGAAAGACGTAGGTACGGTTAAGAGCCTATGGGATGCACATATGGATCTGTTACACAACGAGGAAGACTGGAGTCTGCAAAAAGAAAACTGGCCGATGTTTACTCGCGACTGGCGCTCCAAACCAAGTGCTTACAAAGCAAGACATACAAAGATCGAACATGTTACTTCCATGATTCACGACTCTTGTGCAATTGAAGGTCGTTCAGAACGTTCCGTTATCTTCTGCGGTGCTGAAGTGGGTAAAGGCTCTGAGGTTAAAGACAGTGTCGTTATGCCTAACGCACGCATAGGCCGTGGGGTTCACATCGAACGCGCCATCATCGGTGAAGGTGCAATAATTAAGGATGGTGCAATCGTTAAAGGTACGGCGGATGAAATTGTGGTCGTTGGACCTAACGAGATCGTATCTGCCAAACCGGCAGTCCGTACGCAACCTGTTCGTATGTTGAAAGAAGTATATGAGAAAAGTGGGCGCCTGCGCGCTGGTGAACTTTCTTCATAATGAAGTAAACATAATATGTAAAAGGCGAGCCTCAGATGGCTCGCCTTTTTTTGTGTTGATATGGATGTTATAAAGCGTACATGCTCGATCATCAGGTAGAAAAATCTCTTATCTTTTAAAACCTTAAGACTTTTCTAGATCCGATTTAGCATCGCTTGCTGTTCGCTCTTCTGTGACTTCAGCATCACCAGACTGGGTGACAGACTCCTCTGTCCCCATCTCCTCAGCCACAGCCGGTAACGTGACCGTAACCAATGTACCCGAACCAAGTTCACTCTGCATTGTGATGGTTCCCTCATGTAGTTCTACCAGTTCTTGCGTAATCGCAAGTCCCAGTCCCGTTCCTCCATTTTGATGATTTACCTGGAAGAAGCGGTCCCGTACTTTGATTAGGTGTTCTTCACTAATTCCGATACCGGTGTCCTGAACAGCTGCAATAATCTGACCATTCTCCTCTTTGACGGACAAGAAGATCCAGGAATTCTCATGTGAAAATTTGATCGCATTATCCACAACATTCAGGAAGACTTGTTTCAGTCTGTTACCGTCTCCATGGACATTATAAGCACGAGTCTCGTCCGTTTCCAACTTGAGATGGACCTGTTTTTGTTCCGCTTTGGCCCAGACATTCAACATCGTTTCCTGTACAATTTCACGAATGTTGACCGTTCCTTTGACCAGCTTCATCTGATTCTGCTGCAATTTGGAGAAATCCAGCATCTCTTCAACAAGTCCAATCAGTCGTTCGGTTTCCTTGGAGATAATACCCATACCGATACGGGTTTCTTCCGGATCATAACCGCCTGAATCCAGTGTCTCGCTCCAGCCTTTGATACTGGTCAGAGGTGTTCTTAATTCATGTGAGATCGAAGAGATAAAATCATCCTTGATCTGATTACTCCGCACAATCTCATGTGCCATGAAGTTAAGTGTTGATGCCAATTCGCCCAGTTCGTGCTTATAATTCCCCTTAACCCTGACATCCAGCCGCCCTCTGGCCATTTGGGCAGATACTGCGGTGATGTTGTTAATTGGACGTACAATGGAATTCGCCATACCAATACTGATGATCAACACTATAGCAAGCACTCCAACACCGACGGCAGCGGCGAGTAGTCCCATATTCAACAGCTTTGAATTCACATCTTCAAGTGATGTCAGATATCGAATAACATAAGTATTTTCGCCGCCCAGATCAAACTTGTGTGAAACGGCCATGACGGATTCTCCAGTACCTGGTTGTCTTCCAATCCAGCGTCCCATATCCCCATTCAGAGCCTGCATAATATCACTGGTTTGCAGCACAGCACGGTCAGATTCGAAAGCAGTTGAACTCGCCAATACGCGCCCGTTCAGATCCAAAATTTCCAATTCAGTATTGGACAATGCCAAGTTCACAAGGAGTCTGGATAGATTATTGCCATCCTCTGTAGTATTTTCACGGGCAATCGGCTCGAAAAAATCCTTTGAATTAGAAATGTGGGTACTAATCGTATTGTAGATACTTTCATAATAATACCTTTGTACTGCCAACATAAATACGAATTCGACCAACAGCAGAGCGAGAAAAACTACAAAGAAATAATGTAGTACGATCTGCCGTGTAATGCCTTTTTTAATCATTGTTCCCGGCCCTTCCATTTGTACCCGTGACCCCATACTGTCTGCAGGTATTCGGGCTCGGAAGGATTGTTCTCAATTTTTTGACGCAGACGACGAATGTTTACATCCACAATTTTTGGATCACCCATGTACTCTTTTCCCCATACGTGATCTAACAACACATCGCGACTGAGCGGTGTATTTTCTTTTTCCAGGAAAAACTGAATCAGGGAAAATTCCGTTGGAGTTAATTCAATCGCTTCATTCTGTTTTTTGAATTGCTTCGAGATCAGGTCCAGTGAAAATGGCCCGGACTGGAACGTAACCTTTGCCGCGGTTTCCCGATGCACGTTCACTCGACGTAATAAAGACTGAATACGCGCAATCAACTCGGTAGGGCTGAAAGGCTTGCTGACGTGATCATCTGCACCAACGGAGAGTGCGTACACTTTATCCTGTTCCTGAACTTTCGCGGTCAAAAAGATAATGCCCAGACGTTCATTGGTTTCACGGATCCGTCGACACACCTCGAATCCATCAATACCTGGTACCATGACATCCAGCAGAGCCAGATCAATATCCGGTACTGTCTGCAGTATGCGAAGCGCTTCATGACCGTCACCCGCTTCAAGCACTTCGAACCCGTTTCTCTTTAAATTAATCACTATAAAACTGCGGATGGATTCTTCATCCTCAAGAATAAGTACTTTACTCATTAAGTTCTCCCTTTCTATTCAGCTGAGAAGTATTGCTCAGTGCATCTTTACCCGCCTCTGATTGTGCTACTCGTGAAGCAATAACCCGATCTTTGGTACGCGTAATTTCCTTCCAGCTTTTACCCTTCTCCTGTTCCCACTTGGAAAGGGTGAAATATTTGATCTCTGCCACGGTTTCGTCCGTATCAATCATTTTAAATCGAATATATTTTTCCTTTTCCGATTTGGTATCAATAGTGATCTTACCGTACCACTCTGGTTTGAGATTTAGATGAAATAAATCAGCATCATCCCGGAATTGGAACGAGACAAATTTCTTGCTGTCTTTGCCATCCCACTGATAATAGGTGTAAAACCACAACCGAGAGTCAAATACGTAATGCTCCCAACCTTTTGGAGTCTCTTTAAGTCCAAACTCAATAATACCATCATTATCAACATCACCGCTTAAAATTTTGTCATCTCTATACGTTTGATCCGGTGATTTGAAAGCATTGACTAACTTGTTATCTTTAACATACATAATTTGCGAGAAGGAACTCCGATCATCCAGCTCGGCATCCAGTACAATGCCCATCTGTCCTTTGGCGATCTCTCCGCCCAGAGCATTATAAACTTCTTTAACGGTATAATCGGTCTGCACCCGATCAACTTCCTTGAAGCTGCCATCTTCGTACTGGTATAACGCAATCGTTGCAAAACCGCTGTTGTTCAGCGAAATGATAACAAAATCACTTTTACCATCTCCGCTCAAATCCAGCGTGTTCCCCTGCGCATCATCAATGATATATTGATTATACGGAACACCACCCAAGACCTGCTCCAGTGCCCCGCCCTTGTAGGAATATGCAGTCAGGGCCTTCTGCTCCTGCAGACTCACACCAAGAATAATATCGGGATTTCCGTCATTCGTAATATCCAATACTTTAAAGGATTGCAGCTCATTTCCCGGCACATCAAATGTAAGTTTTTTAACCCATGTGCCTCCCTGCTCTTCCAAAATCATGCCATGGATTCGCACATTCTCATTTGGTGTCTCATAAAAAACAATCGCTTCCCGAGTTCCATCCCCGTTCAGGTCTTCCACCCGAATCATGCTGGTATTATTCATATCCTTGGGACGAATCAATGTACTCTCTGGCGGCAGTTTAACCTGAACCACGTTGTACAGTTTCTCCTTATCGGTGGACATCATTGGTTTTCTCATCAAACCCTTGGGGTCACTTATGACTGTGCATCCGCTTAGAACAGAACCAAGCATAATCGCCATAGTTCCTGCTGCTACAAAGCGTCCCCACCGTGAATTAAACAATCTCATCACTCTTTTCAATAGTTTAAATCTGGTTTTTTTCTTGCTGTGTCAGTCTTCGACCACGAATATCAAAAGCAATCTTGCCTTCTGCCAATCCCCAGATCCGTGTGGCATGTTTCTCAGCAAGTTCAATAGGCAGTACTGCAATGACTGTTGCACGTTCTTCTTCACATAATTTGCGCAGCGTTTCCAGCACCGAATCTGCTGTGTGAGGGTCAAGACCAATCACTGGTTCATCAGCCAAAACGACTTTGGCACCATGAGCAAGTGCTCTTGCAATAGCAACACGCTGCTTCTCGCCACCACTGAGCTTCTCTGCTATTTGATGTGCTTTATCAAGTAATCCCAATCCTTCGAGATAATCCATAGCACCCATATAATCATCGGAACGTACCATACCGGTTACCATTCTCCATACGGGAGTCTGACCCGATCGTCCGATTAATACATTTTTAAGAGCCGTACGTCTAGGAAATAATTCTGGATTTTGTTCCAAGTATGCCCATTCCCGTTTGATTTTCCGTTTTCCGGACCAACCTTCTTTCAAAATCTCGGCGCCATCCACCGTAAACCGGCCGGAATCCCATTTTTCCATCATGGCCAAACATTTAAGCAACATGCTTTTACCACTACCGCTTGAGCCAACTACAGCTATCATTTCACCCTGTTGCATATCAAATCGAATATCCCGTAGAACGGGAACGCGGTCCACGCCAACGGATTTACTCAAGTTCTCTACTCTGATCATCGCGATGTCTCCTCTTGTCCATGTTTTTCCCTACCACTAGTGTACTCGGAAATGGACATCAATTTCCATGCGAACACCAGCTTCTATTTTAACACAGATTCGAACTCAGTTTTACGACGAAATAATATACCTGCCAAGCCGAAAAGAAGGTACAGGATTCCGAGCAAGGTGAACATGCTTCCGGGTGAAATCCAGTTGATCATCTGACCACCCAGATTCGGTCCAATAATACTTCCAATCGTGAAATGAAAGGAAGCCACAACGTTGGCTGCAGGCAGCAACACTTTAGGTAAAATATCTGCGGCATAGGCCAGGCCCAGTGAGAAAAATGAACCGACCAGACCACCTGCGATTGTTAACAATACAAGCGTCCACCAAAAATGTGTACCTGCGACTGGAACTAGCATGAAGATGATTCCTCCACTGATGCCCGCAAACATCAATATCTTCTTACGCCCATATCGGTCACTTAACATTCCGAGAGGCAATTGAAGGAACAAACCTCCAATCCCGATAAAAGGAAGCAACGACGAAATCTGATTGGTATCGAATCCAATACGCAACCTATACACGGGGAAGTTACTATTCATACCCGCTTCCATATATCCGTATAAGAGTGCTGGTAACAGTGCATACCAGGCCCATGCCAGACTACGACGGAAGCGACGTTCCGGCAGTAGGCCATGCTCTGCTTTTTCCGGTTTTGTATCCGGAAGCTTCATTAATACCAGTATAAGCACTGCTGCTATACAGATGAACAAGACCCAGAAAGGGACAGCATCACCAAAGCCAAGCAGCTTAATTCCCAGCGGACCAATACTGAATCCCAGACCGTAGGACATACCATAGAGTGATATGTAGCGTCCACGTTTTTCAGGTGCAGTGACAAGTAGCACCCAGAGCTGAGCCGCATAATGAAGTGCGCTGTCTCCTATTCCAACGATCAGACGCAATATGAACCATATTTTAATATCTGGTAAATACGGAAATAGTATTAAAGGGACCATGACTAATATCAGGCCACCTACAATCAACTTTTTGAACCCGAATGCTCCCAATAACCGTTCCGCTACGAGAGTCATGGCAAAAGAGCCAATGTACAACGCGGCGGCATTTAATCCGTTTAAACCTGGTGAAACCCCTTTTTGCTCCAAAAAAATCGAAAGCACAGGCAGCAAAAGCCCCTGACTTATTCCCGCCACCACAATAACCGTAATCAAAATGAGATAGTTGGCTGTCGAGTGTGATAGTTTGGGACGAATAATCGATGACACGAATTCATTCCTCCTGCGAGCACACAAAGAAAAATCGCCATCGCTGACGACTTTTGTATGGTATACATATGGTTTTAAACTGCTATTCAAAGATCAGGGCTTTGCCCCGGACTTGAACATTATAGTGGACAACGCCCTGCAAAACAAGCCATAATAGAGGTTGTTCAAAAAGTTCACTTTTGATTACGAATCATGCCTAGTGGCATCATCAGCTTCGAAGATGGAAACCAGACTTTTTGAACACGCACTAATCGTACTTAAGTCGCTGCGTACATTTAGATGTGACGGGAGGATTCTGCAACAATATGGCTTATCATGTGAAAATTGATGTTTCACCGATATATGAAATGCTCAACAGCTTTCTGGTTTATGTCACGAAAAAATGGATTCAGCATCTGGATATTGGTCCTGAATGGATTCTGGAAGTGGAAGGCAAACTAAGTTCCAATGTACGAGCTGCGCTCGCACCTGCTGCCACTTGGCCTTTTGATGATTTTGATGTTTTGTTTGCATGGGCAGCCTATCAAAATGATACATCGGAGAATCGTGATTTCCTGGACATGCTTGCCGGAATGACAGCGGAAGACTTGTTTGCGCGTGTGTCTCCTATTCTGCCCGCTCTTACAATAGAAGAATCTACGCGCATTCGGAACAGTTATGTCCCATTATTGCGACTATGGGATGAACACTACTGTCAGAATATGAGCGAAGATCAGCGTGTGTGGCTTGAAGAAGATGCCGAAGAAAAACGCATTTTGCTTGATAAAATGGGCTCTGAACTGCTTATTGAATATGCTACAGCCGGTGTTCTTGTTGAACCGATGCCTGGACTGAACGAAGTCATCCTCTTCCCAACGGTGCACAATCGTCCTATTAATATGTACTGCTTCTATGAGGGGATGATGATCATGCAGTATCCCGTAGATGCACCTGAAGAGAACGAAGACCAGCCACCAACATGCCTTTTACGTTTTACCCATGCGCTGGCTGATCCCGAAAGACTTCGCTTGCTTCGTTACGTATCGGATGAACCCAAATCCCTCGCTGAGATGTGTGAAGAATTGGGTAAAGACGAAGACACGGTCAAAGACCAGGTTATGGCGCTACGCATCGCAGGTCTGCTACGGACCCATCTGCTCGGAAGTAACCGTAAAGAGAAATACAGCATTCGGCCGGATGGCGTATCTGAATTGAATATGTTCCTGGAATCCTATATTCGTATATAATTTAGTTGAACCATTGTGGATTTACTGGCTACAAGGAGTGAGTTAGATCATGAAAATAATGAAACAACATATTTTGTTTGACCTTGATGATACACTCGTATATTGCAACAAATACTTCAACCTGATTTTGGGAGAATTCTTTGAGAATATGCAAGAGTGGTTTGATGGACATTCTCTGACAACACAAGAGATTCGGGAAAAACAGCTGGAGATCGATGTAACCGGAGTGAACAAGCTTGGTTTTGCGAGTCATCATTTCCCGCAATCCCTGATTGATACCTATCGTTATTTCTCCGGCAAGTTCGCCAGATTAACCTCTCCCAGAGAAGAGTCTTATCTGAGTAAATTGGGTATGAGTGTGTACGATCAGGAGGTTGAACCCTACCCTCATATGGTTGAAACGCTTGAGAACCTCAAAGGTGCCGGACATTCCCTCTACTTATATACCGGCGGCGAAACCGTGATTCAGCAGCGCAAGATTGATCAGATGAAACTCTCGGCTTATTTTGATGATCGGATCTATATCCGACAACACAAAAACGTCGAGGCACTGGAAGGCATTCTGTCTAATGGTCCGTTTGATCGTCGTGCAACTTGGATGATTGGCAACTCACTACGCACAGATATTATGCCTGCGGTAAAAGCCGGAATTCACAGCATTTATATCAAACAACCGAATGAATGGCAATACAACATCGTAGAACTTCAGCCTAATCCGGAAACGTCGATGTATACCATCACTGCACTGGAAGAGGTACCAAAAGTCATACACGAAAATATACAACAGCAGCAACAGAAAAGGACCCTTGGATAAGGGTCCTTTTGCTGTATGTTAACTGTTAACTAAGATCAAGCATCCTGCTTCTCGCCAGATAATTTGCCTGTTACTACGTCCTGCAAAATAATACGCGCTTTCACCGTACTCCCGTCTTTTCGTTTAAACGATAGTACTTGTGTACTGCCCTTCTCAATCAGCGATTTTAACATCGTACTGGTGATTTTTTTGCCCGCATACTCTTTCCAGACCACAAATGAACAGCCTTCCTTGAAACGTGAGCATCCATAACCCTTCTTGCCCTCTATAATCTGACCCGTGCAGCCGGGAGAGGGGCAAGGTGCCAGTAACTCTCTCACTCCAGATGGGCTCGCACTTGAGGACGGCGCCTTGGTGGTCGTGCTTTTCCCACTGCCAACTCTCGATGAAGATGCCGTAGCCTGACGAGACGTTTTTACAGTTGAACCGCCACTAGCTGTCTTGGTTGATGTCCTTGTATTGCCTGCCTGGGTTCTGGCTCCCTTGCCTTTCCCCCTGCCTGCCCGTGAATCTTCTCCAAAAGCATCTGCTGGAGCAGGAGCTTGTACACGCACTTTCTCAATGATGGACAAGGTGAATTTCTTGACGTTCTCCATGAACTTGTCCTGACCTGCCTCACCTTTGGAAATCTGATATAACCTTCTTTCCCATTGCCCGGTCATCTCAGGTGAAGTTAACAGATCTACACCCGCGCGACGAATCAACTCAATAGCCGTTCTGCCTTTGAGCGTTAACTGCATTTTCTTCCCTTGCAGCGTAATGTAACCTACGTTTTTGAGACGCTCAATTGTAGCCGCACGTGTAGCCGGAGTACCCAGACCACTATCTTTCATCGCATCTCGCAGCTCTTCATTCTCGATCTGCTTGCCTGCACTCTCCATCGCTTTCAGCAATGTTCCCTCGGTATAACTTTTGGGAGGCTGGGTCGCCTTCTCCTTAAACTCACTTTTCGTACATTGAACAGGCAATTCAGGTTGCACACTAAAAGCCTTGTCCGTCCACTCTTCAGCTTCCTCTTCCTCATTGCCGTTTTTCTTGGTCTTTTTCTTGCCTGCAGCCCCCTGTTCCTGATCTCCAGAACCGAGAACCACTTTCCATCCGAGGGACAACAGCTCTTTGACAGATGTCTTAAACTGATGTTTCTCCACTTCGGTGAGCACGGTATGTTGCTTATACTCCGCCGGAGGATAAAAGTGAGACAAGAAACGTCTTACAATCAAATCATAGATGTTCTGCTCATCCTTGGATAAGGTACCTGGTCGCTTCAAAGTAGGTAGGATCGCATGGTGATCCTCAACCCTGCTCGGATTACATACCCCTTTATTATTTTTATGAACAAGCTCTGGCTTGGCCCCTTGCGCAAGCTCACTATAGGTACCATTTTTAAGCAGGTTTAGCGTTTTGTGCATACCTTCAATATTCTGTTCTGTAACATAGTTGGAGTTTGTCCGCGGATACGAAATTACCTTGTGTTTTTCATACAAGGCCTGTGCAATATCCAGTGTTTTTTTGGCTCCATATCCGAACTTGGCATTGGCTTCACGCTGTAAAAGGGTCAGGTCATACAAACGATACGGATACTCCTTCGTCTGCTTCGCTTCGTATTTGGTAATCTGCCCTGTCTTGCCCTTCACACTGGCTGCAATGGCCTCTGCTGCCTCCGCATCGGTCAACTTATCTCCCTGACGCAGTCCCCGGTACTCGACACCTTCCTGCCGAAACCAGGCGGCTACTTCATAAAAGGTCTGTGACTGGAACGCTTCAATCTCTATTTCACGATCGTAGATTAACGCGAGTACCGGCGTCTGCACACGGCCTACAGACAACAATGCATTATGGCGGGTTGTAAACGCCCGTGAGGCATTCATGCCGATCAGCCAATCGGCTTCACTTCTGGCGCGAGCAGCATGGGTCAAATTTTCAAATTCAGAGGCATCCTTCAGACCATCAAAACCACGTCTAATGCTCTCTGCTGTCAAATCCGATATCCATAAACGCTTTACAGGCTGACGCAGCTTTAATTGCTGTTGTATGAGGGCGAAGATGTACTGACCTTCTCTCCCTGCATCGCAAGCATTAACGATCGCTGAAGCCCGTTTTGCCAGTTCTCCAATCATTTTAAGCTGATCTTTAGTCCTCGGATTGGGTACAATCTTGAACTGATCGGGTATGATCGGCAGGTCCGCTATATTCCAGCGTTTGTACTTTGTATCATAGGCATCCGGTTCAGCCAGTCCAAGCAAATGCCCTATCGCCCAAGTGATGATGTAATGTTCACCCTCTAGATACGTGCGATTGTTCTTGGCCTTTGGTTCTATGACGGCGGCAATGGTTCGACCCATGTCGGGTTTTTCCGCTATAACCAGTGTCTTCATCCGTCCATCTCTCCTCCTTCACCGTCCGCACGACGGCAAAAAGGGGCATTCCGCCGACGGAAGCCCCTTGCTTCTGAAACTCATTATATCAGATTTTGGATTCGGGAGCACCTTCCCGAAATGAATTATCCTGCTGCCTGTTCTTTTAATACATGCTTTTGTCTGCACTCTTTGCATACACCCTGGAAATCCAGACGATGATCTGTCACTGCAAAGCCATACTGACGCTCAATTTGTTGTTCCAAGCGAAGAAGCCCATCTTCCATAATCTCTTCCACTTTACCACATTCTGTACAGATCAAATGATGGTGGTGATGGGAACCGTCTGTACTTCGAAGATCAAAACGCGCAGCGCCATCACCAAAGTTAATCTTTTCAACGACCTGAAGGTCACTTAGCAGTTCGAGAGTGCGGTATACGGTAGCCAATCCAATCTCAGGGAACTGCTCCTTAACCAGGAGAAATACTTCCTCTGCGCTAAAATGATCCTTTTCATGTTCAAGCAATACACGTACAGTAACTTCCCGTTGTTGTGTTAACTTATATCCTTTTTCAACCAATTGATTTTTAATGTGAAAGATCTGTTCTGAAATGGACTTGTCCCGGTTACTTGCCATAGCAGGTCGCACCTCCGGTTTATATTCATTGAATTTTACTTTTATCGTACGGATTGTTGGTTTCAGTGAATCCTTATTTATAATCATTATAATATAATAATAAATCTTTATCGCTTAAAAAGCAATGATATTGCTCACACTTACATGAAATATGTAGTCAAATTGGTTAAAATAACAGCAAACAACCCTCGCTGATCGCGAAGGTTGTCATTGATATCTTGTTCTATACTTTTACACCAGAACCGAAGCACCCATCAAGTATTTGTCCACTTCACGAGCAGCCTCACGGCCTTCATTAATCGCCCATACAACCAGACTTTGACCACGACGCATGTCACCTGCTGCAAATACTTTATCCACATTGGTGTTGTATTTGCCGTAACGTGCCTTAACGTTGGTGCGACGATCTGTTGCAAGTCCCAGTTGCTCTACCAACGTTTGTTCCGGTCCATCAAAACCAATGGCAATCATGGCCATCTGAGCCGGGAATACACGCTCTGTACCTGGAATCGGCTGATAAATCTTGCGACCAGTCTCATCCACAATACGCTCGATCTGTACTGTATGCAATTCTTTGAGGTTCCCCTCATCGTCTCCGACAAATTTCGTTGTCATGATAGAGAACTCACGCGGATCTTGACCAAACAACGCTTTGGCTTCCTCTTGTGCATAATCAAGTGTGTATACGTTCGGGAATTGCGGCCAAGGATTGTTAATGCGATCACGTTCCATAGGCGCTTGTGTATGCGTACCGAATTGAGTGATCGTACGACAACCATGGCGCAGCGATGTAGCCACACAGTCAGATCCTGTATCACCGCCACCAATGACGATAATATCTTTATCTTTAGCGGACAGATATTGACCATCTTCCAGATTGGAGTCCAGATAACTCTTAATGCTGCCATTCAGGAAATCCATTGCGTAATGAACGCCTTTCAAGTCGCTGCCTTCAATATTGAATTCACGCGGCTTCGTTGCACCACCGCACAATACAACAGCGTCATATTCATCCACCAGTTGTTGTGCTGCAATATCTTTACCAATCTCGGTGTTCGTAATGAATTGGATACCTTCTGCTTCGAGCAGATCAACACGACGTTGAACTACGTTTTTATCCAATTTCATCGTTGGGATACCGTACATCAGCAATCCGCCGACACGGTCCGAACGCTCATATACGGTTACCGAGTGACCTGCTTTATTCAACTGAGCCGCAGTAGCTAATCCCGCTGGACCTGAACCTACCACAGCTACACGTTTACCCGTACGTTTTTCAGGAGGTTGGGGAACCACCCATCCTTCTTCGAAACCTTTTTCAATAATTGCTTCTTCAATCGTTTTGATGGTTACAGGCTGACCAATTAAGCCAACTGTACATGATCCTTCGCAAGGAGCTGGACAGACGCGACCTGTAAACTCTGGGAAATTATTCGTTTTGTGAAGGCGCTCAAGTGCTTCTCTCCACAGTCCGCGATATACAAGATTATTCCATTCTGGAATCAGGTTATGCACGGGGCAACCTGACGTGCCGCCAATCATATCTATACCTGTATGGCAATACGGGGTACCACAATCCATGCATCGTGCACCTTGTGTTCTGAGCTCTTCTTCAGCCATGTGTTTATGAAACTCTTCCCAATCCTTAATCCGCTCCGCTGGCTCACGATCTGTTGGCAGTTGACGTTTGTATTCCATAAATCCAGTAGGTGTAGACATCTTACGTTTTCCCCCATCCGTTCTTGTCTTAATCCCTTCATGTGCATGGTTCTATATGAAATGGATTACTCATTACTTGAGTTTTTGTCTATTGTATCACAAAATCTTCTCGAAGATATTTCAATTATAGTAGCATTTACTGTGCTGAATATTAAATGGATTATCCGCATAATTATTTGTATTTTATACATCATATCTTTCAGGTCTACCCATGGTCAATACCCTTATTTTGGTGTTAAATGTGGTTTTGAACTGCGAAATCTGTTGTGTGTTAAAGAAATAAAAAGTCGAAACGTTAAGTGAATGTCAGATAATTTGTCATCAAATTCAACATATTTTGCTATAAATCGTTCTCAATTCCGAATATCAGACCCGTTTTAGGGCTTCACAACGTTAAAACCCCAAAATTTTTACACTTTTTTACTGTTTAATGCTTGGCCGTATGTATAATATACATAAATACCAATCACTTATGTTATATTAATGTTATATGTATTCCAGTTTAAACAAGTGACTCTTTTTTTTTATAAAGAAAAGACGCTGTTCACGAATATTTCGCAATCAGCGCCTCTCATCATACAAATACGACCGGAGTCAGGAATTTCTTATGCCATATTTACCGTTTACGTTCGTAAAATTCGAATGTATACGCATGAACATTTTTTTCATCCTGTTCGCCTTCAATCTGTTCAATCAGTTCCCATTCGGACCAATCCACTTCAGGGAAAAACGTATCTCCCTCAAAATTCTCATGAATTTTGGTCACTACAAGACGATCTGCAAGTGGCAGGAACTCACGATACACTTGGGAACCCCCAATTACGCACAGTTCCTCACCTTTGGTTACACTCAGACCCTCCTCAATCGTATGTACGATTTCAGCCTGTTCCACCTTGTAGTTCAGATCTCTTGTCACCACAATATTACGACGCTGAGGAAGCGGCTTACCACCAAAAGATTCCCACGTATTACGTCCCATGATAATGGTTTTGTTCAGCGTACGTTGTTTGAAAAAGGCCATATCCTTGGGTAAACGCCATGGAATCGAATTATTTAATCCGATCACACCGTTTTCCCCCATTGCCCATACCAATTCAATACTCAAGGGTAATACACTCCTTCAATCCAAGTCTCTTGTCGAGATTGAACACATAATTAGACTGCAATTGGAGCTTTAATGCCCGGATGATGCTGATAGTTCTCAAACTCGAAATCTTCAAACTTATAATCAAAAATAGAATCCGGCTTACGATTGATTACCAGCTTAGGTAAAGCATAAGGTTCACGCTCCAGCTGAGTTTTAACCTGATCAACATGGTTAGAGTAGATGTGAACATCCCCTCCAGACCAGATGAAATCACCTACCTCAAGATCACATTGCTGGGCGATCATATGAGTCAAGAGCGCATAACTCGCGATGTTAAACGGCAATCCGAGGAACGTATCCACGGAACGCATCGTAAGCATACATGATAATTTACCCTCTGCAACGTAAAACTGAAACGCAAAATGACAAGGTGGAAGCTTCATATTATTGATCTCAGCCACATTCCATGCACTGACAAGATGACGACGTGAATCCGGATTATTTTTGATCGAATCAATAACTGCGGCGATCTGATCAATTTTTTCTCCGTTTGGTGCTTCCCATGTGCGCCACTGCGAACCATATACCGGTCCAAGATCTCCATTTTCGTCCGCCCAGTCGTCCCAGATCTTCACACCGTTTTCTTTCAAATAAGATATATTCGTATCGCCACTCAAAAACCATAACAGTTCATGAATAACCGATTTGAGATGAATTCGTTTGGTTGTTACCAGCGGAAATCCTTCGGAGAGATCATAACGGAGTTGTCTGCCAAATACAGATTGTGTTCCTGTTCCTGTACGGTCTCCTTTATGCACGCCGTTGTTCAGAATATCCTGCAATAAATCGAGATAGTTTTTCATGTTGCAATCTCCTCGCACTTTTATTCGTACTAAACTAAAGATTATTTACACTTACCACTCCGATGACAGAACAACCTTCCGATCGCTGTTATCCCCAGATTTTCTTAATCTCCTTTTCCAAAGGTAAAATCCGGGGATAAAGGCGAACGCGTATGCTTCCGATGCAGCTTTCCTTCAGAAAGCTTTTAGCTCCGCTTCTTCAGGTTTTTTCTGTCCTCTACGTTCTAGTGTAAAAGGTTAGTTTGACTAAATATATAGACCGTGATTGGCTTGGAGCCACATCATAACTGATCATTACTACAGTGTACCACAATTGAGTTGTTGGATAAAATCAATTCACTGAAACTTATGAGCGTGTAAATTTTCATCATATTACATACACGAGTATCTTAAATTTCTTGACTCTTGCTCAGAAAAAAGAGACGAATAACGCGTTAACGTCATTCGTCTCTTCTGATATACGTATAATGCCGGACGGATCCGAAGCTTAGATGATCTTAACGGGAGATGATGTGGATCGGGTGACCCATAACCAATTCCGCAGCTTCCATCACGATTTCGCCCAAAGTTGGGTGAGCGTGAATTGTGAGAGCCAGATCTTCCAAAGTTGCGCCCATCTCAATTGCCAAACCAAGCTCAGCAATCAAGTTGGAAGCTTCCAGACCTACGATTTGGCAACCCAATACAAGGCCGCTTTCTTCGTCAGCTACGATTTTCACGAAGCCTTCAGCGTGGTTCAAAGATACAGCACGACCATTACCCGCATAAGGGAATTTGCCTGCTTTTACTTTGTAACCTTTTTCTTTAGCTTCTTTTTCAGTGTAACCTACGCTGGAACACTCTGGATCTGTGAATACAACAGCTGGCATACATTTGTAGTCAACTACAGATGGTTGTCCTGCGATTGCTTCAGCAGCCACTTTACCTTCATAAGAAGCTTTGTGTGCCAGAGCCAAGCCAGATACGATGTCACCGATAGCGAAGATGTGCGGAATGCTTGTGCGACCTTGGTGGTCAACTTTAACGAAGCCACGCTCGTCAACGTCAACACCAATCATGTCAAGACCCAGTTCTCCATCTGTGTTTGGACGACGTCCAACAGTTACCAGCAGGTAATCTGCAGTTACTTCTTTGGACTCACCATTTACAGAGTACTTAACAGTTACATCTTTATCCGTTTGCTCAGCACTTTCAGCTTTTGCACCCGTTACGATTTCGATGCCTGTTTTCTTCATGTTTTTAGCCACGAGGCTAGTCATGTCTTTATCGAAACCTGGCAGTACTGTATCCAAACCTTCGATGATTGTTACTTTTGCACCGAATTTGGAGTACATTTGACCAAGCTCAGCACCGATATATCCGCCACCGATAACGATCATGCTTTTTGGTACTTCAGGCAAGTTCAGAGCTTCTGTCGAAGACAGAATGCGTCCGCCAAACGGGAAAGGTTTCAGTTCGATTGGACGGGAACCTGTTGCAATAATTGCATTTTTAAATTTGTAACGTGGAGACTCGTGGTCATTGAATACACGAGCTTCGTTTTCGTTGATGAACATGCACTCACCGTTGAAAACTTCAACTTTGTTGCCTTTGAGCAAACCAGCTACGCCGCCAGTCATTTTCTTAACAACGCCGTTTTTGAACTCTTGAGTTTTGCTGAAGTCCACTTTTACGTTCTCAGCAGAGATACCAAAAGCTTCACCGTGAAGTGCAGACTCATATTGGTGTGCAGCAGAGATTAGGGCTTTGGATGGAATACATCCACGGTTCAAACAAACACCGCCCAGTTCGGATTTGTCTACGATCAACACGCTTTGGCCCAGTTGAGCAGCGCGGATGGCAGCTACATAGCCGCCAGGACCCGCACCAATTACTAATGTGTCGATATTGAGAGAAGCGTCGCCTACTACCATATCTTACACCTCCATAACAAGCAGCTCAGGATTAGCGAGCAGCTGTTTAATGTAATTCATAAAGTTTTGTGCTGTTGCGCCATCGATGATACGGTGGTCAAAGCTCAGGGAAAGAGCCATTACAGGTGCTGCAACTACTTCGCCGTTTTTGATCACTGCTTTTTCGCTGATGCGTCCTGTTCCGAGAATAGCAACTTCAGGGAAGTTGATGATTGGAGTGAAGAACATACCGCCAGCAGAACCGATGTTACTGATGGAGATTGTGCTTCCTCTCATTTCATTTGCGCTCAATTTGCCCTCACGACCACGAGCAGCCAGATCACGGATAGAATCAGCAATCATCCAGATGGATTTACGATCAGCATCTTTGATAACAGGAACGATCAAGCCGTTGTCTGTATCTGTAGCGATACCGATGTTGTAGTATTTTTTGTAAACAATTTCGTTAGCTTCTTCATCAATCATAGCGTTCAGAGCCGGGAATTGGCGGGAAGCCGCAACCAGTGCTTTAACGATGAATGGCAGATAAGTAACTTTTGTTCCTTTTTTCTCTGCAATTGGTTTCATGCGAGTACGGAAAGCAACCAATTCAGTTACGTCCACTTCGTCCATGATTGTAACGTGAGGTGCTGTGTAAGCCGATTTAACCATTGCATTAGAAATCGCTTTACGGATACCTTTGAATGGTACGCGCTCTTCTTCAACGTGTTGATCAGCTGCAGCCGCTGCTGGTGCTGCGGATTTTTTCTCTTCTTGAGCCGGAGCTTCGGAAGATGCCGCTGCGGAAGAACCGCCACCGTTTTTGAAGGATTCAACATCTTCTTTGGTTATTTTACCGTTGTTGCCAGTGCCGTTAACCTGAGCGATGTCTACACCTTGTTCGCGAGCAAATTTGCGCACGCTTGGTGTTGCCAGAACGTCTTTGGCAGGTACTGCCGGAACGCTGTTATTGCCGCCTTCTTTAGCTGCATCCGTGCTGGAAGCTGCTGCAGAAGAACCGCTTGTGTCAGCTCCGCCTTGAGCTGCATCTTTCTCTTGCTCGCCTTGATCGCCAGCAGGAGCGTCGTCTTGCTCAGGAAGTTCGCCTTCTGCATCGATGATCGCTACAACTTCACCAACGTGGCAGACTTGACCGTCTTTAGCGAATACTTCTGTAACTGTTCCGTTAACCGGACAAGGTACTTCTACAACCGCTTTGTCATTTTGTACTTCCATGATGATGTCATCGTCAGTTACTTTGTCACCGACTTTGATGTGCATCTTGATGATTTCGCCTTCGTGTAGGCCTTCGCCCAATTCAGGGAATTTATATTCAAATTTAGCCAACTGAAAAACCTCCTTGATTATGTGCTCAATCCTGAAAACAACCCTTAACTCCAAGAAACAACTGTTACTGCTAATGCAAATAACTGTTACTCAAGGGGCTAATGGCTGTTTACAGTGCAGCTTGCGCTGCGGTGTGAATCACCATACTGCGCCTTGCGGCATGTCAGATGATTAAATTAGAAATTTACGACTTTATTAACCGCAGCAACGATACGTGCTGGGTTAGGCAGCCAAGAATCTTCGATTTGTGCAAAAGGATATACAGTATCCGGACCAGCTACACGCAGAACCGGTGCTTCCAAGTGCAGGATTGCTTTTTCATTGATTTGGGCAATGACTTCAGCTGCAACACCTGCGCTCTTTTGAGCTTCCTGTACAACAATTGCACGGTTTGTTTTCTTAATGGAAGCAACGATGGTATCGATGTCGATCGGGCTAACCGTACGAAGGTCGATAACTTCAACTTTGATTCCTTGTTTTTCGAGTTCTTCTGCTGCTTTCACAGAAGTGTGAACCATCATACCGTAAGTAATGATCGTTACATCGGAACCTTCACGAACAACGTTCGCTTTGCCCAATTCAACAACATAATCTTCTTCAGGCACTTCTGCACGGAAAGCATGGTACAAGTTCAAGTGCTCCATGAAGAATACAGGGTCGTTATCGCGAATAGAAGCGATCATCAGACCTTTTGCATCGTAAGGGTTAGAAGGAACAACGACTTTGATACCTGGTGTTTGCGTGAGCAGACCTTCCAGGGAATCTGTATGCAATTCTGCCGCTTTTACACCGCCACCGAATGGTGTACGGAATACGATTGGAGAATTGTATTTTCCACCGGAGCGGAAACGCATACGAGCAGCTTGCACTACCATTTGGTCAAGGGCTTCGAAGATAAAACCAACGAATTGGATCTCAGCAACCGGACGGAAGCCTTGTACACCCAGACCTACAGCCAGACCACCAATAGCGGACTCAGCCAGTGGTGTATCAAATACACGCTCTTCGCCAAACTCTTTTTGCAGACCTTCCGTTACACGGAAAACGCCGCCTACATTACCTACGTCTTCACCGAAAAGCAGAACGTTAGGATCACGTTTCAACTCCACGCGAAGCGCATCACGGATTGCTTCTTTCATGTTCATTTGTGCCATTTGCTTCATTTCCTCCTTAAACATTGACAGTTCACATTTGAATTCGTACATGTATACCGGGACATTAAAGTCGCGGATGTTTATGCTTTATCGGAAAAAACTTATTGGAAATCAGCTTTTTGCTCTTCCAAGTGCTTAGGCGTTTGTTCGAACATGCTGTCGATCAAGCCTGAAATCGTCATTTTCTCGGTTTTTTCCGCTTTTTTGATCTCTTCATTTACTTTAGCTTTTGCTTCTTCTTTCACACGTGCTGTATCTTCTTCAGTCCAAAGACCTTTTTTCTCCAGATATTTAGCGAAACGTGCGATAGGATCTTTAGCAGACCATTCTGCCTCTTCTTCTTTTGTACGATACTTGGAAGCATCATCCGAAAGGGAGTGAGGACGGAAACGGTAAGTTACTGCTTCGATCAATGTTGCGCCTTCTCCGTTACGTCCACGCTCAGCAGCTTCCTGAACAGCTTTGATAACAGCGAAGATGTCCATACCGTCAACTTTAACACCTTTGATACCTGCTGCTACCGCTTTGTGAGCGATGGAAAGAGCTGCAGTTTGTTTAGCAAAAGGAGTAGTGATGGCATAACCATTGTTTTGTACAAAGAAGATAACAGGCAGTTTGTATACACCAGCGTAGTTCAGACCTTCATAGAAGTCACCTTCAGAAGAACCGCCATCACCTGTGTACGTGATGACAACTTGTTTTTGTTTCTTCAATTTGTAACCCATAGCGATACCCATTGCATGCAGAATTTGTGCACCAATGATGATTTGTGGCATCAAGACATTAACGCCATCTGGAATTTGTCCACCATGTTGGTGTCCACGGGAGTACAAGAATGCTTGATAAAGAGGAAGTCCATGCCATACGAGTTGCGGAATGTCACGATAGCCAGGACATACAAAGTCTTCTTTTTCAATTGCAAATTCACTACCAACCATTGTCGCTTCTTGACCAGATACTGGAGCATAGAAACCAAGACGACCTTGACGGCCCAGGTTTACTGCACGGTCATCCCAAGTACGGGTAAATACCATGCGGTACATAATTTCTTTTAATTGATCATCGGAAAGTGTAGGCATCATGTCTTTGTTAACAATTTCGCCGTCAGGAGACAGCACGGACAGAGCTTCTACATCCTCTGTATACACTTCATAAGGAACCTTGCTCATTTTTTTCTTCACCTCAACAAAAAATTTGAATATCAAGTTCCGCTGTTATAATATTATTATACACCTGTTTCACTCCATACGTCAAAGAAATCCGTAATTTTTTTATGTTTCCTGCCGGATTGTATGTATAACAGGAGCTTAATATTGGTATAACAGCATAATACATGATTGCGTGTTTGACCTAACCCCGCACAAGGGTAATCTTACCGTATTGCGCGGTCGAATGCAAAAAATTAACCGAGAAAGGTGACGTTTTATGACGGATTCCCGCTATTTGAAACGCACGATTGTGAAGGAAGAGATTGAAAGTCGCTATCTCGGAGAGAAGCGAACACTCCGTATTTACCTTCCTCCGGGCTATAACGAATTACTTAGCTACCCTGTCGTTTATTGTCAGGATGGCGAAGAATTTTTTAATTTCGGACGAATTGCTACAACAGCTAACCAAATTATTCTGGACGAAGGAGCCGAACCTTTCATTATTGTAGGGGTTCAGGTCGATGTTTCTGTGAGAACGCAGGAATATGCCCCATTTGGAGATCGATTCAAGGCATATACCGCTTGCTTCGCTGAAGAGATTATTCCC
Source organism: Paenibacillus xylanexedens (assembly GCF_001908275.1). NCBI lineage: Bacteria > Bacillati > Bacillota > Bacilli > Caryophanales > Paenibacillaceae > Paenibacillus > Paenibacillus xylanexedens. Next base: position 4,860,656 of record NZ_CP018620.1, read on the forward strand.
TATATAGAAGAGAAATATCCTGTGCGTCCATCTCCGCAGGAACGCATTCTTGCCGGAGACTCGCTCGGTGGCAGTGTTTCGCTTCATCTTGCTCTGTTATATCCGGATCTGTTCACACGTGTGATCAGCATGTCTGGCGCCTTCTACTCTGCTTCTCAGGAAATCTATGCCGCAGCTGAAGATCTATCTTGGCTCTCGATCTGGATGATTGTTGGTTTGCAGGAAACTGATTTTGAGGCAGACACGGGTACGTATGATTTTGTTCAATTAAACCGGGATACTCGAGAATTGCTGGAAAAACGTGGTGCCCTCGTCTCCTACCAGGAGAAAGACGGAAAACACCAATGGGGTTTTTGGCAGAAGGAATTGCCCGAAGCATTACTTTATTTTCTCCAGGAAAGATAAAAGGATCACTTTAACAGGCGGCTGAAATGCCGCTATTGTTTTTAATTTTAATGATACCGCTTACAATTATAATCTGAAAAAGAAGCAGGATATCCTGCTTGCTTTAAGTGCTCTAATCCTGCTTCTTTGTCGAATTACAAATTAAGCATGAATTTCGTTTGTTTTAGGCTAAGGAATGTTCCGCTTCAATCTTACTCAACAGAACATCGCAGCCTGCGTTAACCAGCTCGTACACCTCTTCAAAATTGCCTGTGTAATATGGGTCAGGTACTTCTCTAAGTTTTTCCTCGGGAAGCATGTCCATGAACTTGATGATGTCCGCCTCAGCTCCGCCTGGAACGTTGCGCACATTATCTGCATTGGAATTATCCATACACACAATGTAATCAAATTGAGTAAAGTCTTCGCTGGCGAACTGTCTTGCTGCCATGTTGGCATAAGAAATCTGGTACGAATCCAGCAATTTTCGAGTCCCTTCATGCGGAGGTTTACCAACATGCCAGTCCCCTGTACCCGCTGAGTCCACACGAATCTGGTGTTCAAGCCCCTTCTCCAGGACTTTGAGACGCAAAACGGCTTCAGCCATTGGTGATCTACATATATTACCCAGACATACAAACAAAACATTAATCATATTAATCCCCCTTGCTTAACGTACCTTGAAGTACCGACGATGTTGGCTGTGTCACAATGCTCTCCGGCTGAGGACTGACGTTGCCCGTCTCAGATGGCACCAACGAACGACGTGGCAGTTTCCATTTATAATGTACAGAACACATCCGGAAAAACACAACGGCCGCGAAACCTAGCAATAATCCGGTATTCGTTGTTAACCAGCCCATACCTATGACAAAACCGGCTGTCATTGCCCATACAGCATAGATTTCATCACGCAATACAAGCGGTTTACGTCCAGCGAGCACATCACGAATAACGCCTCCACCAATACCGGTCATTACTGCTGCAACGATAACTGCGCTAATAGGATGTCCCATGTTCGCCGCGTACAGTGCCCCTTGAATTGCAAATGCTGCAAGTCCGATTGCATCAAATAACGCCTCTGTTCGCTTCCAGTGACTAATCCACTTGAGAGGCAATATAAACGCAACTGCTACAGATACTAAGGCTAACATAATAAGTGATCCCTGACTCCATAATGTCGTTACAGGTATACCTATAAGTACATTCCGGATAATCCCGCCTCCGAATGCGGTGACAAGTCCAAGCACTAGTACACCCAGAATGTCATACTCCTCTTCCATTGCCACGAAGGCACCGGACATTGCAAATGCGATAGTCCCTATAATGCTGAATACTTCAAAAATGTGTAAGTCCAACCTGTTCAAACCTCACTTTTCAAGTCATCTCCATGTCGCTCTACCCATTGTATCCGCGAGCACTTAAATTGTGCAACCACATTTTGTGGATTATACTGGTTTGGTGAATATATTTGTACAGGTTCCAACATTATGTTTGGACTAGGAACTATTTTTCTCTGAATTAGGAAGGATGAAAGAAAATGACGGCGAAACGGATTGTTATTTTTACAGGCGGAAACTTATCTGTAGAATTACTTCAGGAAATACGAGAAGATGATATGATCATCGCGGCCGATCGCGGTGCATTATTTTTAATTGAACACGGCATTCAGCCACACATTGCAGTTGGTGACTTCGACTCCATTAATGAAGAGGAACGTATTATTGTAAGTAACAATAGCATTCGATTCATTACATGTGACCCTGTTCATAAAGATCTTACTGATACAGAAATGGCTTTTGAGACAGCGCTAGATTACGAACCTTCTCACATCTTAATGTTAGGTGCTACAGGTACACGTATGGATCACACACTCGCCAATGTACATATCATGGTTCGCGCGATGCAGCATCACATCTCCTGTGCCATTCAGGACAAGCACAACTACATGACACTGACCACATCTAAAGCTGTGGTTGAGCACCGTGACTATAAATATGTTTCTCTGCTCCCCTTGACTCATGAAGTTACAGGAATAACTCTAGATGGTTTTATGTATCCGCTAGATCAAGCCACCATACGCATGGGACAATCCTTGGGAGTTAGCAACCAACTCTTAGGCTCCTCCGGTACAGTCACTATCGATAGCGGCTTATTACTGATTATTCAGAGCAAAGATTGAATCTATTCAAATGCTTTATAATTATTTATTACGTTTTTGTAACCAGTGATTCAACGAAGAAAATAGGTTCACACATAACAAAGACCCTTGATATTCAAGGGTCTTTGTTGTTTCATCATTATCCTCCATACGTCAATGATTGATTTTTTGACATTTTTAATCATATTTTAATAAACATACCCAAACCATTGCGGCGCAAGGGATTACACTTCCCTATCCAATTTCTAGGCTGTTACAAAGCTGTTATACTCGCTCTAGCAACTTAACGAAAACGAATTTTGGAGGTACTAACTAACATGAAAAAAAACATCTTTGTCCAAAAGGCCGTAACCGTCGGGTTGTGCGCTACACTAGGTTTTGGAGCTGTATTAATGACTAACGCACCTGTTGCACAGGCAGCAACTGCTTCTGTATCCACAGGTCAACAGATTGTTAACTATGGTAAACAATTCACTGGAACTCCATATAAATTTGGTGCTTCAACCTCAACAACCAAAGTTTTTGACTGCTCTTCTTTTATGAAATATATTTTCAAAAAGTATGGTGTAGACTTGCCGCGCACTTCCGTGAGCCAATCCAAAGAAGGCACAGCTGTGTCCAAAGCTAATCTGCGTGTCGGAGATCTGGTATTCTTCTCCAGTGGTAGTCGTTCTACCGGTTCCAATGTCACTCACGTAGGCGTTTATGCGGGAAATGGTAAGATTCTGCATACGTACGGATCTCCAGGCGTAACCCTCTCTGATCTGGACTCTGGTACTTGGAAGAGAACGTATGTTAAAGCTCGTCGTGTGCTTTAGAATCACATCATAGCTAATCAGTAAGGACCGGAGGTTACTATCCGGTCTTTTATTTTTCACCCTCTTTTTGCCACACTCTAAACTGGTGATTCATGGAATGCGGTGAAAATCTAATTTTTATCATGAAGCATATAACCGATCCCACGCACAGTATGAATCAGTTTCACACTTCTTCCCTTATCCACCTTTACCCTCAGATGTTTGATATACACATCCACAACGTTGGTATCCATCGCATACTCATATCCCCATACTTCCCGCAAAATATCACTCCGGGTACATGCTTCATTCACATGCAGGGCCAGAAATTCCAGCAATTCGTACTCTTTTGGTGTTAATGTCAGGTATTCACCCGCACGACTTACCCTTCTTGAGCGCAAATTCACTTTAAGATCATGAACTACAATTACTTCCTCACCCTCTGGTGTTGCATTCGCAAAAACACGCAATAAATTTCGTATTCTGGCAAGCATCACGGTCATGTGGATAGGTTCCTCCATCACGTCATTAGCTCCATAATCCAGCCATTCCACGATGAACTGAGGAGATGCATTTGAAGTAATAACCAGTAGAGGTATAACCTGACCTTTATCTAACCATCGTTTTAATTCTAATTTCTGATCCTGGCCACAATGTTTCGTCCCCTCTTCCCGGTCTACCAGGATGATCAGGTTAATATGCAGTAACGAAGGCTCTACGGATTGGTTTAGTTCAGACCACTCCATTTGTTGCACCTCATACCCTTCGCTACATAATAAGTCCTGAATAAGGCTGACCTGTTCTCCTGCTCCAATCAGCAAAATGGCTGTTTTCACTGTTTTTCACCCGGCCTGTCTCTATCCCCGCTGCTCGCAGCAATGGTTGGTACAGTTAGCATGCCGTAAAATGAAAAAGTCCATTCCCTCAAGGGAACAGACTTTGCTTCTTTCTTGCTTTAACCAAAGTAACGATGGACGAGCGTACGTGCTTCAGCTGTGTCTTTTGTTCCGTGTACGAGGACACGTCCATCCTGGAAAATGACCATTCTATGGACTCCTGTTGTAAAAGAAACCAGAAACGGATTGGATTCCACTTTTCCTTCTTGAAGCCTGTTCAGGCGATCTGCTGTATGTTGAAGATCCAGATTCATGCGCCGTGCAGGTCGGATCTGAACGGTGTCCCTGCCACACAACACATCGGTTTTCTCCAGATTGGATGCAGAAAGATATGGATACGTTGCCGAAGTACCGCAGGAAGGACAGTCTTGCTTTTTCGCACCATCCACATTGATGGATATGTATTCATTCCTCCACACGTCAAATGACAATAACTTACATCTCAATGCATTGGCATTGCCACTAAGTAACTTCATCGCTTCTGCTGTCTGATTCGCCGTTACCATCTGTACCGCTTGAGGTATGATGCCAGACGTATCACAGGTATCTCCACCCAGAGGGACTTCACCCAGCAAACAATTTAAACATGGCGTATCTCCGGGCATAAACGTATAGGTGATGCCGTAACTACCTACGCATCCACCATAAATCCAGGGAATACGGTGTTTCTGTGCCATATCGTTAATGAGTAGTCGGGTATCAAAGTTATCCGTTGCATCCATGATCAAGTCTGTATGCTGAACGAGTTCTTCCAACTCATCTACTCTGACGTCCAACACTTTCCCTTCCACATAGACCGTGGAATTAATGGCAGATAAACGTTTTTCCGCCGCCATTGCCTTCGGTATCCGCTCAAGCGCGTCCTGTTCTACATATAATTGCTGCCGCTGCAGGTTACTCCACTCCACATAATCACGATCCACAATCGTTAAGTGTCCGACTCCTGAACGAACTAACGTTTCTGCAATTCCTGTTCCGAGTGCGCCAGCGCCTACAATTAAAACTCTGCTGCCCTTTAATCTGGCCTGGCCTTCCTTGCCAAGTGGCGCGTACCGTTCCTGTCTGGAATAACGATCAGCCTGCTCGGAAGATGTTATTTGATCTGTCATGTATGAACCATTCCTTCCACCGGACTACTGGCTGCTGCATAACGCTTTACGGGAATCATGCCTGCCTCATATGCCAATCTACCCGCTTCTACCCCCAATCGCATCGCTTTAGCCATGCTCACTGGATCCCCGGATCCGGATACGGCTGTATTTAACAATACGCCATCGGCACCAAGTTCCATCGCATAAGCAGCATCTTTTGGGGAGCGCAATCCTGCATCCACAATTACAGGTACAACGGCCTGCTCAATGATGATCTCAAGGTTATAGGGATTGATGATGCCTCTGCCCGCTCCGATGGGAGAAGCGCCAGGCATTACAGCATGTACACCAAGCAATTGTAGCCTTTTGGCCAGAATGACATCATCCGAAATATAAGGCAATACCGTGAAGCCCTTTTCAAGCAAAATTTCGCAAGCCTTGTACGTTTCAATCGGATCTGGGAGTAACGTGATTCCATCTCCGATGACTTCGACTTTTATCATATCACAAAGTCCTGAAGCCCGCGCAAGCTCGGCAATCCGCACCGCCTCTTCCGCAGTGGAAGCCCCTGCCGTATTCGGAAGAAGTGTGTATTTATCCAGATCCAACGTATCCAGGAAGTGCTTCTGATTACGTTCCTCCAAATTCAGACGACGAACAGCAAAGGTCAAAACTTCCGTTTCAGATGCTTCCACAGCCTGAGTTTGCACTTCCAGATCCGAAAACTTGCCTGTTCCGAGCAACAATCTGGACTCAAACGTATATTTACCAATGTTCAACATCATCAACCGCCTCCTACAAAATGTACAATCTCAATTCGATCGCCTTCTCTTAATACTGTCGTTTCATGATACTCGCGGGTTAAAATATGCTTATTCAGCTCTACAACTACAGTCTTGACTTGCAGATCAAAAGATTGAAGCAGTTTATCCACACGATTCAATCTGTCTTCAATCTCCATCCGTTGACCATTAACGATGATATTCACTGCACCACTCCCTTTCTGTTCAATCGCTCAGGGCTCAGTGCCTCAATTCCGAGCTCTTCTGAGCTTTTGCCCGCGAGCAATTCAGCGATTAGTCTGCCTGTTATCGCACTGAGCAAAATACCGTTACGGTAATGTCCAAAGGCGGCAAACAGCCCGGGAACACTTTCGCAAGCACCTATATAAGGCAGACCATCCGGAGTTGCCGGCCTTACGCCTGCCCACGCCCGCAAAAATTGTGCCTCTTTCATCCCAGGCACCCAGTGGGTAGCCGCTGTTAATAGCTTCTGAACACCCTGTACAGAAACGTTCAAATCCGTTCTGCCTGGCAGACTGGTTGCCCCGAGCCAAACCTCTCCATTGGCTTTGGGAACAATATAGATATCCTCTGCATACACCGTTCTGTCAGGTCTGTACCCTGCATGTTCATCTGAGAACTGAACGGCGGCTATTTCACCTTTTACCGACCACACAGGCAAGCTCAGATTCACATGTCTCATCAACTCTTCACTCTGTAATCCAGCCGCTATAATGACATGTTTGCATTTCATCTCACCGATCGATGTGGTGATCCCCTGCACGCCGTGTTCGTTTGCTTGCAGACGTATATCCTGTATGTCCTCCATAACCCGTGCTCCCAATGCTTGAGCGGATTCAGCATATGCCTTCGTTAGATGGACTGGAAGAATCTCACTCTCGTAAGGTCTGTAGTAGGCTCCATACGTATCTCTGTTAAGCCATGATGCCTCCTGTTGCACAACGGAACGGTCCCACCACACCTCATCAGCAGACAACGCAGACTTCCGATTGTCCTTATAACTACTTAATTCACTGTATGAACGAAAAGGAGTTAGGAATCCCTGGCGTTGCAGGCCAGTCTCTACCTCACTGAGTGAAGCCATTAGCACCTGTTGCTCAATAAGTAAATGTCTACTCTGCCTAGCGAGCTTAGCCATCAAAGGATGAGCAAAATCCTCACTATCTGCCGCCAGCATTCCAGCCGCCGCGCAAGAAGTGCCTCCTGCAATCGCCGAACGCTCCAGTAACAGCACATCCTGTCCACGGAAAGCAAGCTCATACGCAATGGCACAACCAACAACGCCTCCACCTACAATAATCGTTTCTGCATGAATCTTATCCGGTCTATCAGTAATGATCTTTTTCATCCTCTCATCTCCTTGATTCAGCGACTCAGACTTTCTGTAGCAACGATAGCCTGCCTTAATAATGCAGCCGCCCGATCCGGGGAATCGCTCGCCCATACATTCGAGATCACAGCGACTCCCTGTGCGCCTGCAAAGCGAATAGCGTGAATGTTTCCCGGTTCGATGCCCCCAATCGCCATGACAGGAATGGAGACACCAGAGCACACTTCAGCCAGAGCATATAATCCTCTTGGTTCAAGATCCGGCTTACTGTTGGTTGCGTAGACATGCCCGAAGAATAGGTAATCGGCTCCCCGTTCTTCAGCGATTTTTGCCTCATCGATTGAATGAACAGATACACCCAGACGAAGTCGCTGCACATTGCTTATAACAGCAGGGTTGTAGTTACGTATTGCATCTTGCCCCCAATGTACACCGCCATAGATATCATTCTGTGAAGGTAGCTCTGAACCATTGATAACGATACGACAAGATGGAACGCCAATACCACGCAGACTTTCAGCCCAACCGATCTTGTCTTGCCATGTGAGTTGTTTTTCTCGTATGTGAATATAGTCCACCCATGGCCAAACGTCCTTTGCAGCTTTTACAAAAGATGCTTGATCCCCTGCACCCGTAGATACAACATGCAGTTCAAATGATCCGTGTACATGTTCATGAGAAAATACCGTACTGTTCATCTCCTTCCAGGCGTGAATGCTATGAAAACAAAAAAAGCCACTCCCGTAGGGGAGTGGCTGCGTATTAATTATAGGACCAGATGACTGACTGATACATACAGTTCATTTCGTGCAATAAAGCTATAGACCTTATAGCCATAACCTTATACACGCAACTGCATGTTTCAATTTACTAAGCAAGACGGTTGAATTCTTTCGAATTGCCGTTTGCTCACATCATTCACTGAAACGCGCTCGCCACTTCCCTACGCTGGTATGATCCAGATCAGGTGCAAAGGGTCCGGAATCGCATTCTTCCATCTCAGCCACATCGTGCGGCCCCCCTAGTGTTCATATGAAGTTGTAGCCTATGTTACCATAGAAGGATTTTTTTGTCACCGTTCATTTCTATTAAGCGTTGCTTGAATTGTCTAGTTTTTCTCAGACCATTCTTCAACATTCCATGTTTTGGTAACCCAACCCTCGTAGAAATCAGGTTCATGAGATACCAGCAACACCGTTCCCTTGAATTCTTGCAAGGCACGCTGTAACTCAGCTTTAGCTGTGACATCCAAATGGTTCGTCGGCTCATCGAATAGAATCCAGTTACTTTCACGCATCAAGAGTTTGCATAACCGAACCTTGGCTTGTTCTCCACCACTCAGCATGTTAAGCGGACGGGTAATATGCTCATTTTTCAACCCACAGCGAGCGAGATGACCCCGGACTTCATTTTGGGTCAGATGTGAAAACTCATTCCAGACATCCTCAATCGGCGTGATATTCCCAGCACGAACTTCCTGCTCAAAATAGGCCGTTTCCAGATAATCTCCCAAGAAAGTCTTTCCACTAAGTGGAGATATTTTTCCCAGGATGGTTTTTAACAGCGTCGATTTACCCACACCATTACAACCTACGATGGCAATTTTCTCACCACGTTCAATTGTCATTGTCATTTTGGGCAGCAAAGGATACGTATATCCAATTTCAAAATCAATGCCCTCAAAGACCGTTTTGCTGCTCGCGCGGGCATCCTTGAATTTGAACGTTGGTTTGGCCGCTTCATCTGGACGATCAATACGTTCAATTCTGTCCAGTTGCTTCTCCCGGCTCTTCGCTCGACCAGAAGTTGAAGCACGTGCCTTGTTACGCTGAATGAAATCTTCCTGTTTCTTGATGTACTCTTGCTGTTTCTCGTACGCATCAATATGCTGGGCTTTATTCATATCAGCCATCTCAAGGAACTTGTTATAGTTCGCTGCATATCGCGTTAATTTGGCAAATTCCAAATGATAAATGACATTTACGACTTCATTCATGAATTCCGTGTCATGGGAGATTAAGAGGAACGCGTGCGGGTAGTCCTTCAGGTAACGTGACAACCATTCAATGTGCTCTACATCCAGATAGTTGGTCGGCTCATCCAGCAAAAGAGCTGTAGGTTTCTCGAGCAGAAGCTTGGCAAGAAGCACCTTGGTACGTTGTCCACCACTTAGAGCTGCGACATCCCGATCAAGACCAATTGCGGACAAACCAAGACCATTGGCCATCTCTTCGACTTTTACGTCAATCAGATAAAAATCGCCCTGCTCCAGTTGTTCCTGAATATCGCCCATCTCTTCCAGCAACTGCTCCAGCTTATCTGGATCTGCATCTGCCATCTGGTCCGTAATATTCATCATTTCTTTTTCCAATTCAAGCAACGGAAGGAATGCATCTTTAAGCACGTCACGTATGGTTTTGCCTGGCGTAAGCTTCGTGTGCTGATCCAGATATCCATAACGGACCTTAGGTGTCCATTCCACTTTTCCACTATCTTTAAGCAATTTACCGGTAAGGATGTTCATTAATGTGGATTTACCCACACCATTGGCACCAACAAGTCCTACGCGCTCTCCGGCAAGTAAACGAAACGATACATTCTTAAATAACGTGCGATCTCCAAAATTGTGACTTACGTTCTCTACTGACAATAAACTCATAAGATGAGGTTGCTCCTATCTATTAGACATTACTTTTATTATTGTTCCGAAACCCTATTCTAGCACAGGTCCCGTCTTTTCTGAAAGTAATGTAAACAGTTCAGGAACCTCTTACATGATTTTGTCATACAGGCTACCCTAACGATTAGAGCATTTATATTCGAAATAGCCTTGTGCAGCTGCTTCTCTTGCGTCTGTAAACACCTCTTCAGCACGGTAACCATTACCACATGTGGAGGGATAGTAGTACTTGATACCCGTTAAAGGATCTACCCCACCTACGATGGCCGTTTTCTTCACAAGTCTGCCTCCACCGATCGCATAATTGTTGATCTTTTGGTCACCCACACCTATACCTTGGATAAAGGCCATAATCCCTGTATCGTTAATGGAGTTGTACCAATCTTCCTGCGCAATCAGGGGCATCGTAAACGTATAGGAAATACCGTTCTTTCTGGCAAACTCATTATGGCGGTTAATCACATCAGCCAGATCATCCTGCACAGTAGTCACAATCCGGCTTTGTCTAACTTGCTCAAATACGCTGGTATTCTGAAGTAAAGGAATCTGTGTGCTTGAAGCCAGTTCTTTTTGAAATCCTTCAATCCATTTCCCTGCGTTTGCGTCATAGGCATATACGTAGTCGTCCAGTGTAAAGTTAATACTGTTACCATTAGAATCTGAATATGTATAAGGTTTCTTGGGGCTCCACACTTGCCTGAAAGAATCTTCACGGTTACCTGTCATCTCTGTTTCTGTGGACAACATATAATAGCCATCATAATCCAGAATAACCACGGCAGGAATGTAATTAAACATGTTTCGAATAGCTGCGGGATCATCCTGAATCCCCATATTCAAAGCCATCGTCTGCGTAAATGTCAACAAGGCAAGCTCCTTGTCCGCTCTAACAAACTTGGTTGAATCATAACCTGCTTCATCATTTTGTTTCTCATTCTGATGCATCACTGCACCTGCATCCATGACTGCAGTTTGAAGTGCAGATCTGTATCGTTGGCCAAGATATTGAGCCTCTTCGGCATCTTGGGTATGGAGTGAGATGATCCAGAAGAGCGGGAAGAAGATCATCACGAATACAATGGATAGCTCAGTAATCTTCATTGAGGACCATACCTCCGTATGTTACAAATACTGCTGAAGCCTGAGCCGTACCACTCAACCATTCACGAATGAGCATGGAAGGTGTACGATTGGTATTTTGGAGCGTCACGGTGAAAAAATCCCCTGTTGTCAACGTATATCTTCGGCCAGGATCATCAACCGGTATCACACCTGAGGATGGGAATAATCTTTCGCGAATCTGAGCTGAGTAATATCCATCCTGTACAACCTCGTAAGTCCCGGTAAAACTGTTATTGTCCATCGGGTCTGTATAGTGAGGTACATATTTCTTATGTAAATGTTCCATCGACAACTCATACACATTGCCCGTCTGGGCCAGTTGCTCCTCAAACTCAGCCAACATTCGAGGTGAAATATACCCTTTCGTTCGGACAGCATCAACAAAACGTGTAACATTCTGAACAGCCGTCATACGTGCTATATCATCCTGCCGATCGGCTGTTTCAGCAGCTGGGTACACATAGAGCAGAAGGACTGCGAGCAATACGGCAAGCAGCTTGGATGCGGCATTAATCAATTCACACTGGCCCCCTTCCTAAAAGCAATCTTGAGCAGTTCTCCAGTTTCATTTCGTATAAACTCTGGTCTGTAGGTGGCATCGAGCTGGACAGGAATCGTCGCTGTTTTGCTGACAAGTGGATCGATCACATACGAAGTTCCATCTACCTCCACAGGAATGCCTGTGCCTGTCATCTGTCTCACGGTATGCAACACTTCGGCACCATTATACTGATACGGATTAGTGGTACGCAGTGTTGTTGTCAGCCGACCTTCCATGCCTGCTGTTGTCTGTACTCTGTCGGTCAAGGCCGCTGACAAGATCTTAACATTCTGTTGCCCGTACAGGCAGGCTGTCACAAAAAGGACAACCGCCGTACAAAACAACATGAGATGCTGGGTATTCCGGGACATGTTAAACCAACTCCTGTCAGGATTGCTGGAAGATCAGCCCTCTTACCACGTTGGAACGGTCTTTTACGATAATGGCTTTGAATTTACCACTGGGATTGACATATTGATTGTCTTTTTCACTCATGGTCTGGTTAATAATCCCCACTTTATCGTCAGGAGCAATAACCGAGCCGTAGTCGGCATTATTGAGATCCTGTGAAATGTTCAATTGATTGCCATACCATTGACCCGCTTTATTTTTACCTGTAATAACTTGAATACCGAACTGATCTTTGTCCGCGTATTTACGCAGCGCATTCGTTACCTGTGATCCACTGATGGTTGTTCCGTCATACACCGTAAATGCGGCTTGGGACAACTCGGTTTGGATATCAGCAAAATTGTTCTGGGCCGTCTTGGTTGCCTCCTGAGCCGAAATAAACAACAGAACTACAATTGTGATCAAAGCGATTGTTAAAAATATCCCTGCTGCCACCTTTAAAGCGCTTGATGCATTGTTCATGATAAATCCTCCCAAGTTATAAGTTATTAAACTATTTCAGGCTGTCACACAGATAAATTGTGCTACAGTTTCTGAATTTGCTCATAATAAATGTTCATCTGCAAGAAGCTCATACCAACCAATGGAATGACCAGATACAGAAAGATAAGGGCGTACATAGGTGTAAATCCGATGGTTCTGCCCCATGATGCTTTGACATCAATCATTTTGCTGTACTCCTGCTTGCGTTGTTCAAAATAAAATTCCATCATGCTCTCGAGATCATCGAAGGCTTCACGTATTGAGATTTTGCCAAGGGCAAGCTGTAATTTATCAACCAGTCGCTGGAACTCGGGCAAACCCGCCTCTTCCTTTAATTGTTCAAGTGCAAGCTCTGGTCCATGTTCAAAATGCAACAAACATTTTTGCAGCGGGCGTTTGAAAATGACGGCAAATCGATTAAGCCACTCCAATATCTCCTCGACTGACATCCGGTCCATCTCACGCAGAATGGATATCACTGTCTGGAATTGATAGATTTCATGTCGCATATCCAACCTTCGCATTTTCCGCTGAAATAACATGAGCCATACGGGCATGTAGTACCCAGCTCCACCCATAAGAATGGCTATAATCATTTCCCACCAACGTACATATTGCTTGTTATACACCTCAAGTTTCTGCATAATGCGCGTGATGGTCTCATTCTGGGTATCAAGGTCCATCTGAACGGGAGATAACTGCTGTAATGCGTTGGCGACTTCTTCGTATGTAGCTCCTCGGTTCATTTCTACACTTTTCAGCACGGATTGATCCAACGCTGTTTTTTCCTCAGCTTTCCTGAGATCCGCTTCAGCCATTGCACCAAACATTCGATCATCGCGAATTGGATCATACAAGATGTGGTTACGTTCAACCTGATGCAACAGCAAGATGCAACCCATTGTAAGGACCAAACAACCTGCGAATAACATCACTCGTCGAATGGCAAGCCATTCGTATTTCAACTCCGAGCTGCTCTCCCTCATGAGCCGTATCGTTTGACTGTACTGTGCACTGCCAGGTTTCGCTGCAAACAACATCGCCAATTTCCGTATGAAGGTCTGCCTGTAAAGAAACTGATCCAACCATGAATGCTTATGCCCTGACCGGTAACGGGTCTCATCGTATTGCTGGAGCCTTTGCAGAAGCAAATAGGCAAGGATAATGATGACATAGATCGATATTTTGGTAACAAAACCGATTTTGCTGCGATAAAATTCATCCATCGTTGGGAAACTGACTCTGGCCCAACGTTCGATTGGAGCGGTGAACAATACCGGAGCAAGAGCGATAATATTAAGCCCTTTGAGCAGGTAATCCAATTTATCACGCCGCAAAATCTCCAAATGAATCTCCTGAGTTAGGTTACCAAGTCCTTTGAGATAAATAGAACCTTGTGCCCTGTCCTTATCCCCGAACTCCATGACCATATAGGAAACGCCGGCGAATCCTTTGAGAAAACGGTTGGGAGCCACCTCATAATAACGCTCAAGTGCTTCATTCGGATCTGGAGAAGTTAGAGCTTCGTAGATCAGTCTTACTTGTTCTGCTGCTTCTCCTGTACCTGCTTCAGCAGCTTCATAGAGCGCTTCCTCAACCATGCCATGTTGATGATACCTATGCCGTACATCCGCAAAGAGATCCAACATCTGAACCAGCAACCTTTTCTCCATACGACTGAGGCACATATCCAATACCAGACTGTTTAACACCACAGCACAGAGAATGGATAGTATTACAAAAGCGATACCGGGCTGCAGAAAAAACAGAATGACACTAATGCCTCCATAACCTCCAAGAATAATCAGAACCACTATCATCGTTAGTCTGCGAAGTGAAGGTTCATCCCCAACATGGCGGAATGAAATACGTTTCTGCACCTGTAGAATATAAGCTGATAGCAGTGGCACTTTCATTCCAAGACGGTAGAACTGCAACAAAATTGATCCCAGTCCCTTGAATCCCTTCCCGCTAGGAGCAAAAATCACGCCGGATTGACTTGTTGAACCACCTCCTCTGTGACGTAACATACTTAAAACCAGAAGTGTGATCAGCAAACCTCCTGCACAAATACTTAATACGAGGAGCAAAAACCATTTAATTGTCATGCTGATCACCCCAGTGTTGCTTCATAAACTGTTCAAATCTCTCAGCATCCTGTAATGTCATCTGTTCTCGCATATCTATCATGCTTCCAGAGGAGATTGGAGCTGTTGCAACATACACTCCATCTCTGTACTCCACAACATTATGAAATGTAAAACCTGCCCTCTCTTCCACGCTATCACCTTGATTCGCACGAGGAAGACATTCCGTAATTCGTTCGATATATCTTCGTCCCTCAGCATCTTTCTTCATATGGACATCGAAGTTGATTACACTCACAACCTGCTCCTCAGCAATATGCTCATGCTGGAACATACCTGTCTTGAGCAAGGAATTTCGGAGGGAGAAGACCAGATCACGAAACGTTTTAGCATGGTGGGTAAACAGGGTGAACAGACTGGCAACCTGAGACATTTGAATCATCCATGCGGCCACCTCATCACTCGCAACCTCACCGAGAATATTGACGGTACCATCCGTTTTTTTCTGCAAATCAAGCCCTTGTTGACCTGAAATGTGTTCAGTCTCTCGGAAACTCAAAATATTACGTCGGCTATAGATCCGTCTTAATTGAAGTTCAAACGCCATCTCCTGTACCCGAAGGGTGTACGATGCATAGATGTGTTTGACCATAGCCATAAGCAACGTTGTTTTACCAGAACCTTGTGCCCCGGTTACAGCTGTGATCCGGCTTCCTTTCATCAGGTATTGAAGCAGTGTTATTGGCAGATCTGCGTTGTTACCCGTAATCAACTGTTCAAGTGAAGCATTCGGAATATCGAACTTCCGGACGAAGAACGCCCATGATTCTGCAAAAGGAGGACGAACAACAACGACACGGGAGCCGTCTTTCATCTCGTTCACCTTGTATCCACTTGCTTCCGACAACTGTCCGGGATAATTGTATTTGTATATATTCTGGCATACCCTTTTCAGTTCACGGATGCTTCCGAATGACAGAAAGGATAGATGAATGGACTTACCTTTATAGAAAATCCAGACACTTTCCATGCCGCTAAGCGGTTCTTCATGTGCATCATCCTCCAGTCCTTGATCCAGCAAATCATTCCATGAAGCCGGTTTTCGAAGTCCCATATTATGAACATCATCAAGCATACCGCTAACACCACCACTAACGCCGTCAATACGCTGGTCCCTTATCTCATCAACAACCGAGAATCCTTTATAATGCTGGTAGATACGTTGCACGATAATATCCGTCTTTTCTCTGAATCCAAGCTCTCGATATTCGCACTCGAACACATACTGAATATCCTCCTCAGAGATATAATAACTTCCTCCATCGTCCGTACCTTCTTCCATTCTCAGCCTTCCCAGATCGTAGGTATCAATCATACGGGAGAGTGCATCTACACCGAATTGCTGTCGGTACAGATAAAACACAATCTCGAATCGGTCCTGGATCGTCAGCAAATCTGGTTCTGTAAACAAAATAACTTCATCTACATTTGATTTGTTCAGCCCTATGCTTCGGGTCAGGAGATCCCCTATCAGATTTTTAACATACGTTTTGTCGCTGATACTGCCTGAGACACAGCCCTTCAGCGCTTTTCTCATCTCGGCACGCTGATTAATTCTTCGACGATATTCTTCTTCATGCAGACCCGCATCCGCGAGCTGACTATGACTAAGCTCATGAAGTGAGTTCTTCACCTTCTCAATCAACATGTCAATCGTGAATGATTCCTGTTCAGGCACACGAGCATTCTTTTCACGAAGAAACGTTCTATACTTGAACCAGATATAAGTCAGGCACAGAATCAAAATCAAACTTATCCATATGGTATTCCAGAGCATCGGAGGTTCAGGCTCCCCTTTCCAGCCTCTTCAGAACTGTGCGCATACCTGCACCGTCCATAATCAGGCGAGCGAGTTCGCTCATGCTTGCAGCAAAACTCCCTTTACGAATATCCTTATCCTCAGTCAAACTTTCCAACTGCAAGTATCTAGCGACATCTCGCCGATTCATTGCATCCAGGTATCCGGTTGTGTACGGTATCGCAGATATCGTGCCTTTATATCTGAACTGGCGCCGAATATTGGAAAGCGTTGCACGGGAATGCAAATCGTATTTGTTAATGACGACATGTATATTCTTATTGTTCATTCGTTCTGGCAGGATCTCTTCAAAGAACAACTCCAGATTTCGCATATTTTGATCGAGATTAATGACAACATAGTCCGCCTGTTGCAGCTTGAGCTGTGAATCAACACCAGCATGATCCGCATCCAGAAGAACCAGATCATAATACTCGTTAGCTACATTTAGCAGCTTTTTCACTGTCTCACCATGTTCCTGCGGGGAACGTTCCATCTCATCAATTCTTCCGGTTAGGAAATCAAGTCTTTCCTTCAGAAGTGGCTTGGTATAATCCCTGAGATTGTGCTTATTCAGACTGCCGCTCGAATGCAGCCGTTCAATCGCATCCCAGCCACCCTCTTCGAAGGAGAACATAAAATCCGCTGAATCCGTATCTTTGGATGGTAGAGCAGCTTCTGTGCCAGTTCCGGCAAGGCCTGCATTAACAAGTAACACTCTTGTTCTGTAGTGAAGTGCCATCGCATAAGCACTAATTAATGTATTTGATGTGCAACCTGTTCCTGCAAAAGGACTCCAAAAGGTAATGGTGCTCATGCTCTCATCCTCTCTGCTTCTTTCATCGCACGGCGACTACGAACACTTTCCCAACCTGTTAACTGCTCGACCACGCGACACAACGATTTTTTGTAATTTCGTGACAAAGGTCCAAGATGAACTCGGCGATGATGCTCATTCTCAAGCTTAACCGCCGCTGTTAACTCATCCCATGGAAGCACTAAGGATTCTCCTGTCCACACAAACGGACTGCCGTCCAGATACGCCCACAGATAACGAGCTTCAAGCTTGCAGTCAACCCCGTTAATTAAGAGCCGCTGAAATGACAGCTCACCCGGCAATGACTGTTCTTCAAGCAACCGCTTCAACCAGCCCTTGCCACGTTCCAGATTGTAACGCTCATAATCACTCACCCAGACTCTTACATCAGCGGTTAGCCAGAGATTACGTGAAGCAAAATGTGAAGTCTCCATGTCATATAACACATAATCATAACTGTCCAATCGCTCTCCATTTACTTCAAGATGATTCTCTACAGCTGCCGAAGTGACAAAATGACAAGCGATATCAAATCCTTCAAATTCCGTAATTCGCAAAGACTGCTGACCGTCACCTACACCGTACCCATACTTCTGTTGTAAGGTTCCATCTACGAGCAAGACCTTGTTGCCTGTCGAAGCCAATATCTTGCAAAGATATAACATCAGATCATTCTTCTCACATAAACCCGCAAAGATCCATGTATACATAGATGTTACAACTCCCTTCTATTTCTTTAAACCTTTGTTATTTGAATTATCTTAATGTGAAAACCTTAGATTAATCTCTACTCTCCACCCGTTAGCAAGCTCTGCTGTTCTGTTTGTGAAGCTTCAGCAGGATCATTTACGCTTCCAGAATTAGCTCCTGCCCCGTTTCCTGAACCATCATTCCACATCACTCCATCCGATGTTACCGGATTATTTGCAGATGGACGACTGTTATAAGTAACTGAGGATTGGGCCACATCCTGTTCCACTCCTTTTGATGGTGCTGTCACGGAGGCGGCCAGTGAACTTTCAAGCGAACTTCGCACTTGTCTGGATAACTCCTGTTCGGCTCGTCGAACAATATTCGGATCACTCTCCAGCAGTTTCAACACTTCTGAATTGGCAGGATACGTCGGGATTGCAGGTGTCTGAAACTGTGGTTCTACATAGGTTAAGGCATAGATTGAAGCTTTATGTAAATAGGCATCTACAATTGCACTTGAGAGTGACAGAATCTCTTCCTCCGTCATCGTAATCCATAAGGTAGCTGCATTGAGTCGTTCCACTTTCTTCTTCGATAAAAGAACATAGTCTTGTCCGGTAGGGAATTGGATACGAACATCAATAATATCTCCCTTAACAAGTGAGGACGGCAGTAATACAACTTGCAGCTCTCGATTTCTTAAATCGGGCGGAGCCGGTGTATCCTCATATACCATCTCGGTGGTAATGGCTGTTCCTTTTTTTAACTCTATTTTGGCCACTTGGCCTTCCATTTGCTTGGTACTGGACCAGAGATTTCGTGGTGCTTGTGCATCCGGAACAGCAATGAGCTTCAGATCCTCCGGTAATATCGGTTCACCTGCTTCAATATCCCGAATCGTAACCCATCCTTGTGCGCCCGAATCCCATTGTTGCTTTAACTCAGCTTCCCTTTCCTCATATGCCGATAAATACCGGGCTTCTACGGCTGACCTGACATCCCCCATCGTTTTGACATTGTAAATAACATATCCTCCGAACACCAACCCTACAGCTCCTGCTCCGATAAGTCCGGCATAGATCAGTTGACGGCTTTGTTTTCTTAATTTAGACAAAAGAGGCTCTCCTTTCGTAATCTTCTAATCATGTACTTTCCTTCTTGAAAAGAATGAACGTTTCTTGGGCTGCTGTGCCATCATATGCGTTAAAATATGAGAAAACACTTTATCCATCTGTGCGTCCTTGTCAAAAGGATCAATATGTAACGGCAGACCATATACACTCGATGTATCCAGAGCTTTACGAATGCGCTGAACAGCCTCACTTGCTGCCAAGGGCAGACAATATATCCATTTCTCTTGTGGATACCGATGATGTGATCGAACAAAAGCACCAATCTCCGCTTGTCTCCATTCGGCACCTGAGCCTATAACAATTGGCAGATCTGCACGCAGGAATTCTTCCAGCCGGTTCTGGTCCTGACCACTACCGAGATCCATCACGATGAACTGATAACTCCCCCCAAGCAAGGACAAAATATCCGCTCGCCCGGATTGTTTCCAATAATGCACACCATCCACTGCAAACTGTCTGCCTGCTGGCACCGGTTTACCCGCTTGAGCGATTTGTTGAATTCTTGCAAAGGATTGAGAGCGAGGTGACATTTCAATCACAGCTACTTTGAAGTTTTGCCTTTCGAGATAATGACTGATAGCTATAGCCGTGTGGGTAACCCCTACACCAGATGAAGCACCAGTCAGGGCAATAACTCTTGTTCCCCCATTCAAGGTCATGGTTGTATCTCCACCGGGCGTTGTTCCGCCGGGTATGCGGAGCAGTTCTTTCCGAACCTCATCGGCAGATTGGAATCGCTCTTCGGCATTATACCTTAACAGTCTTCTCGCCACAGGGATGTATGTCCGCGGAACATCACTCCGGATAGAGCTTTCCACACCCTGAATCCATTCCGTATACGCACCACTTGTCATAAGATAAAGGAGCAATGCTCCGAGCCCATATAGATCTGAACGCGCATCGGTCTGACCCGCGCCATACTGTTCTGGAGCGGCAAAACCAGCGGTTCCCAACTTAACGGTATCTTCAGCACTTTGCGGTTTGTAACTTCTGGCGATGCCAAAATCAATTAATCTTACTTCATGTTCCGGCGTGATCATGATGTTTGATGGTTTCAGATCCCTATAGATAACAGGTGGATTCAGATTATGCAAATAACTCAACACATCGAGCAATTGAAGTACAAGCTCCGTCAACTGCTCCATCGGGATCTTCCCACGACACTGTTTGAAATACTCACTGAGCGTTAACCCGTCGATGTATTCCATCACCAAGTATGTGTATCCGTCTTCATCCGGGACAAAAAAATCAACAATTTGCGGCAATCTTGGATGGCGAAGTGATGTCAGAAGAGCGGCTTCCGTCTCCATACTGCCTTCATATGGCATAATCGTTACACTTTCTTTAATTGCCCATATCTTGCCCGGCAACTTCAGATCCTCCGCCTCGTATACATGGCTCATTCCGCCTGTTCCCAGAATGGATACGATACGATATCTACCTCCCAGCAGGCTTCCGCGTTCCAGCCTGGCCGGATGTCTCATACCAATTCCTCCTTCAATACACAACAAAAAAGGGAAAGCTTCACCGAAGAAGAACAGACCGGATATCCGGTTTCGTTCACTTCGGGATGCTTTCCCTCAGGTTTGTTATGGTTAATATTGGTATCATTATAGTACAGGCAGGAATAGATTGTAAAGCACAAAATTTAATGAGCTTAATCGAATCAATTTCATAATACCTTTAACAGCTTTAATCAAGGCTAGATCTCTTAATATTTGACCATATAGAGTGTAATCTCTTCCCGGTTATGGAACAACTGCTTGGAACGTTGAATCTGCATCCGCGAACGCTCAAACGTATCGATCACATCCTTAATGAGTGCAAGCGGTTTTTTATGCAATAACTTCACGGTAACAATCGCTGTTCCCCCAGGCTGAAGGCTGTATAGAAGATCCGACACAAGTCGGCTCATCAGCTTCGGACTCCAACTCATATCACATACGAGCAGATCAAATTCTCCTTCGCGGAAACGAACATCCCCTGCATTCTTTTTCAAGAAAGTCAGTTTGGGTGATGCCAGCAGCGTTGCATCCATCTTCGCCGGATCTACCGCCGTTACTTCAAGCCCACGTTCAAGCAGGAACGAGGTCCATCCACCTGGTGCTGCACCGATATCAAGTGCTTTATGAAATGAAGTAAAGTCAATGCCAAACGTTTGCTCGGCTTCAAGCAATTTGAACTTAGCACGCGAGATCTGCCCATCTTCTTTTTGAAAACGTACGGCTCCCCCGCTCCAGTCTGACAGGTTCTGTTCAGGTCTGGATACGCCAGCATACAACATATCATTCGCAGCAAATACGGAAATGACATATTCAGCATCACGTACAACCCATTCACAGCCTAGCTCATCCAGCTTTTCAGTTAGCAATTGCTTCAATGAGGCTGCATTTTCTTGCCAAAAGGCCCCTTCTGTCTTCCGTACCTGCAGCACGACAGGGGTACCGGTCAGTTCCTTATGATTCAACACAAATGCAATCAATTTCTCAATAGACTGCTCCGAATCTTCAGTATTCTCCTGAAACTGAACAGGTTGAATATGACGTAAAAACGTTGGATACTCTGCCCACAGCTTATCTGCAACTTCTTCCTCCGCTACAGGCAGACCCGCAAGCAATATTTCTCCTGGTACGAGTACCGTGCTCTTCACCGCACCAAACGTACGGCGCAACTCTTCCTGAGCATAAGGGGCAAAGCCATGATTGGCCGTGCAGATAAAACGGGAGAAGTTGCCTTCTTCCCAAGACGATTGTGTACTCAAATTGTGTTACCCTCCAGAACGTACGCGTATCCACGGACGACCATTATCCCACTGGATATCGACCGGAACATCGTACGTATGCTTAATTGTATCTTGTGTCAAAACTTCATGTTTGGGGCCTGCTGCCGCAATACGTCCATCGCGGATCAAGGCCACATGTGTAAATAAAGGTACGATCTCTTCAACATGATGTGTTACATACACAACTGTAATGTTACGCTGGCGCAGACGATCAATCTCAGCCAGCATTTTCTCACGTTCATATAAGTCTAGTCCGGCACAAGGCTCGTCCATAATCAACAATTTTGGCTCAGCCATTAATGAACGAGCAAGCATGACTTTTTTGCGCTCCCCTTGGGATAACGTTCCAAGCGGGTTGTTGGCCAAGTTGGCAAAGCCCATGTCATCCAGCAAACTCATTGCCTTTGCTTTTACTTCATCAGGAATTGTCTGATAAAAACGCAAAAAAGCATAAGCTCCTGTAGCGACGACCTCCCATACCGGATCTCTTGGCGTGAGTTTCTCAATTAACGTTTGGCTGATATAACCGATTTCCTTACGAACTTCCCTGACGTCACATTGTCCATACAGATTACCGAGCACTTCAATGCGCCCCTGGCTTGGAAACATATATCCATTCATCATTTCCAGTAACGTTGTTTTGCCAGAACCATTCCGGCCCAGAATAACCCAATGTTCGCCTTGTTCAATGCGCAAATGCACGTTATCCAAGATTTGATTCTCTTCTCGTCTAAGTGAGACATGTTCCATCGAGATTATACTCATTTCAGCACCGCCTTCCGGATCTCCGAGAGCAAATGCTCCACAGAGCTCATCCGATAAACCATTTTTGGAACATCTAACTGGCCATCAAAGAGCATCACTGCTGGAACGCTTGAAATTTTAAATTGTTGTACAAGTTCAGGAATGTCATGAATGTTCATTTCGAATAAAATACCTTCTGGCAGCATGTGCTCAACGACCTCTAACATACGCCGTGCTGCCGCACATGTCCCACATAAAGGGGTATATATAAATACAGCCTGTGGCATGCCTTCCCATACACTGCGCATTAACATTTTGGATGTAATTGGCTTCATTAACTTTCATCTCCCGCGGCAACACGCAGCATGACCTCACCCGTCATTGGTCCATTATGAATGGTTACCGAATCCGGTTTATTGCTATATAACATCTCGTACATCTGGCGTTTCCCAAACATACTGGACGTATGCAAATAGATCTCGCGCGGAAATAAACCTTCTCGTACAATGGATGCCGCGACCTCACCGCCATTGGGCGAATCTGGACCAAGCTCATAATCCAGAGACAAAATGTCCACGTCACCTTCTCTTAGCAGCATCAGGCACTCTTCAGCATTCGTTGCCAGAACAAATCCTTTCGGACATGCCCGATAGTCATCCAAAAAAACATGCATACAATCGCTCCTCTCCCCATTATAACCAGGAACGCATGAGCGCTATATCATCACGGTGCGTTCCATCTTCGCCCGTTTCTGTCTCGAGCACAACAACCGCATTTCGGAACTCAGGCGCCTTTAACAATGCTTTCATTGATTCATTTCCTATATATCCCTGTCCGATCCTTGCATGTCTATCCTTACACAAACCAGACGCATATTTGGAATCATTAAAATGGACAGCAGCAACATTATCCCAATATCCGAGCATCCTGCCCTTATCGAGCATCGCCGCTTCGTTGCCTGACGACCACAAACCTGAAGCAAAAGCATGGCATGTGTCAAAACAAAAAGCAATATGCTCCGGATATCGGCTTAATTTGCGAATCTGTATCATTTCTTCCATTGTCGTGCCCATCGGGCCATGATCACCTGCCTGATTTTCAATCAGTACCTTTGAATGTCCATTCCAATTCTCCAAGGCGGTATCCAGACAATGAATGAGGTTCTGATAACCCTCCAGCGGATTGTTTGTTTTGATATGTCCAAAATGGACCACCGTCCCAACAGAACCGCAAGCATTCGAAATTTCAAGATCATTGCGAATAGAAGCTATTGTAGCATGAAACCCCGCCTCTCCACGGGTCATGCCCAACGCCGGATTCGTGGGATAGGGTGAATGGGCTATCGAAGCAAGTCCCTGCTGTTCACACCAATCCCTGCACTGCTCAGCATCCTTGAGGTCCAGACTTTTCAGGCTGAGACTACGCGGGTTCTTCGGAAAATACTGAAACGCCGTTGCCCCCATCGCATGTGCTCTCTTGGCTGCCAGAAGAAATCCACCTCTGGTGCTGACATGTGCCCCGATTCCGGTTTTAGGCTTCATGCTGGCATTTCGGACAGAAGAATGCCTTCTTGCCCGTAATTTCCACTCGTTCAATCGTTCCCCCGCAGCGCGGACAAGTCTCGCCTTCCCGATCGTACACGCGACATTGCTCGTCAAAACTTCCTGTCTTCGTATCCCCTTGCATCAGTGGCATTTCCATATAACCGCCCTCAGAAGCTGCTTCACGCAACACGGACTGCATCGAATGGAACAAACGCTCCGTCAGCTCAGGTGAATTCGCGATGTTCTGCGTTTTGGAGCTTGGTCTCAGACCAGCAGCAAAGGCAATCTCATCCGAATAACAATTGCCGATCCCCGCAATAATATGTTGGTTTACCAATGTTGTCTTGAGCGTACCCCGGCGACCTTTTAACAGGGAAGCAAAACGTTCCACATTCATCCGTCGATCCAAAGGTTCAGGTCCAAGATCAGACATCGCCTCTTCGGTTTCTTTCGAAGTAAGCAGATGTAAATAACCCAAGCGCAGTCCGATAAAGAATAAAATGTGATCGCCAAACTGAATTTCCACTTGCGTGGAACGATCAGGACGTTCTTCTTCCGTGCCCCAGAAAATCATACCACCCAACATGAGGTGCAGCACCAGGCGTTTACCATTAGCCAAGTGGAAAATCAGATGCTTCGCTCGGCGCTCAACAAATATGATGCGATTACCTGTAAGTTCATTGATAAACAGATCAGGCTCCGTATTTATCGTTTTATCGCGGTTAATTACAACACCTGTAATCAGTAGATCAAGTATTTCCTCGGACAGCAAGGTCCGGTAATTTTCCATTTCCGGCAGTTCCGGCATCGTACATTACCCCTTTTTGGAAGCTTGGTCTGCCTCTTGCGACAGCCACTCCATCAATTTATGCAAATCTTCAAACACATGATCAGGTCGAGCCTTCGCTGCTTGAATGTGTCCATCCATATTATCCCGTGTTGTCACACCGGTAAGTACCAACAGCGTCTCACACCCTGCTGCCACTCCAGCTGCAATATCGGTTCGCATATTATCTCCGATCACTGCCACTTCATGAGACGCCAGGTTTAGCCGGCTAATGGCTGACTTCATTATAACACTCGATGGCTTGCCAATAACGGTAGGATGAACTCCGGTTGCTGCTTCAATTGCTGCTCCAATAGTTCCCGCCCCAGGTGTCAGTCCATCATCGGAAGGAAGCTGCAGATCCGGGTTGGTCATGATGAATTTTGATCCCGCATTAATCCACCTTAGCGCCTTGGTCAGTTTATGATAGGAAAATTCACGATCAATCCCCTGTATCACGTAATCTGGTAAATCTTCCGTCAGCTGTAGTCCTGCTTCTTCTATGGCTTCCAGCAGTCCTGCTTCTCCAATACATGCCACTTTTGCACCCGGGGACTCTTCAGCAACATATTCAGCAGCCGCCACAGCAGAAGTACATACTTGAGACGCGTCGGCAGGTATGCCCATCCCGTTCAGATGATCTGCCACACCTTGTGGTGTACGGGAAGAATTATTTGTTACGAATAAATACGGCTTTCCTAGCTCTTGCAGTGTTCGAATAAGCTGATCGGCTCCTTCGATACGATGTCTGCCATGATAGAGCGTACCATCCAAGTCAATCAGATAGGCCTTAATCACACACAGCACTTCCTTTCTTCATTCCATTAACGTTTCATGTCCTTAATCAATTACCTCGAACTTGACCGCGAACCTATGTATTCAGGCAAAAAATAATGGCTTGCTGGCATATGCACGCAACAAGTCGAACCGGATCGAACACCGACGGTTTAACTCGCGCGTCTTCTGTACAAGCTTGTCATTTCCTGCGCTTTCCCGGAAAATAATTTGAATCATTTCCCTCTTCATATTGCCCATCCTACACGCTTTCTGACCAGATTGCAAAAGGGACCGCGGGAGTTCCTCTCCCTCAGTCCCGTGCAATTACCCGGATCTTTATATGACGTGTTTAACCGTGCACTGGTTCGCAATCAGGGTTAAGATTCTTGCTTGCGATGCACGACAGGAATAAGCTGGTGTTCGTTTGCAAGTCTGGTATTTGGGAATACGGACTGCGCCTCTTCCAAAAGTGGCTGAAGTTGATCCTCATCCTTATAGCGTGAACTGAAGTGAGTCATGATTAGTTGCCCTACATTGGCTGCTCTAGCCGCTTCTGCCGCTTGTTTAGAAGTACTATGATAGTACTCATGCGCTGTATCGGCCAGATCATGCATGAATGTAGCTTCATGTACAAGTACATCTGCATTGATGGAAAGTGGCTGTACATTGTCACATGGACGTGTATCACCCAATATGGTGATCACCATGCCTCGTTTTGGCGCTCCCAATACATCTTCTGGACGAAGCGAATCACCGTTATCCAGCGTAATAGTTTCTCCACGTTTCAGCCGGCCGAACAATGGGCCTGGTTTCAAACCGTATTCCGCCAGTTTGGCTGGGTCCAGGCTTCCTGGACGATCTTTTTCCGTGATCCGGTATCCATAGCTATCAATCCGATGCTCAAGCAAAGCAGCTTCCACAATAAAACTGTCATCCTCGAACAGGACACCGCCCGTATGTTCCACGATATTCAGATCATAGTTAACCCGCGATTGGCTCAGCTCCATTGTTGTACTGATCATTCGTTCCGTACCTGGCGGACCATATACCGTTAATGGTGTGGTGCCACCTTGATAGGCTCTGCTAGATAGCAGTCCAGGAAGTCCAAATACATGATCACCATGCAGGTGAGTAATGAATATTTTCTCCAATTTGCTTAGTTTAAGCGGAGAACTTAAAATCTGGTGCTGCGTTCCTTCCCCGCAGTCAAACAACCACAAAGCTCTGCGCTCATCCAACATGCGTAGCCCAATGGAAGTTACATTCCGTTGAAGCGTAGGTACACCAGCATTAGTTCCCAGGAAATATAGTTCCATTCTGGATCGCACCTCTTTCTGTTGCCAGCAAAAAACCTCCGACAATGCGGAGGGCTTTGCCTGACACTCTACTGAATTTATGCCTTCTCTACATTAAAATACTTAGCTTGCGGATGGCTGAATACCATCGCTGATACGGAAGCTTCAGGTTCCATCATGAAACCTTCCGTCAATTCCACACCGATATCCTCAGGCTGCAGCAACTTGAACAACGGCCCTTGGTCTTCCAGATCCGGACAAGCCGGATATCCAAAAGATACCCTGATCCCTTGATAACGTGCACCGTGACGTTGCTTCATGGTCATCTGGGCAGAATCCGGGAATCCCCATATATCTCTCATCATATGATGCACACGTTCAGCTAATCCCTCTGCTACTTCAAGCGCTACGGATTGCAGAGCATGCGAGCGAAGGTAATCCCCTTGATCTTTCCACGCCGTGGATAGTTCACGCACACCGTGTCCGGCCGTAACAACCATGAAACCAACGTAATCCATCTGACCGGATTCAACAGGTTTCAGGAAGTCGGACAGGCACAGGAACGGCTCGACTTTTTGACGTGGGAACGTAAATGTATGCAAAATATTACTGGTGTCCTTTGGATCATAGATAATGACGCTGTTACCACTGGACTGAGCCGGGAAGAAACGATACATGGCATGCGCCTGAATAATCCCGTCACGAACAGCCTCTTGCATGATATCATCCACGACTGCTTTCAGGTCGGTAGCCTTCTTATCACCTGAAGCAAGCAGTTGTTCTACTGAACCGCGCAACCCCAGATGATGTCCAAGCAACATCTGCATGTTCACGTATGGCAGGATATGTGATAAAGGATAGTTACGCATCGTATGCCGCTCCAGATCAGGCGGTACAAGAACCGGATGATCTACAGCAATATCCGAACGTTCTACCCGGGTAAGCTCTGGAAGAGCCTGAACAGCTACAGCACCTGAAGCATCAGCTTCTTTTTCTGCTTCCATCTCCAGTTGCATCACTTCACGTGAAACGGGATTCATCAATTTGTTCGCCAGATCCAGACCATCCATCGCATCTTTCGCATATACAACCATTCCGTTATATTCAGGACGGATACGATTTTTGGTGAATTTACGTGTTAGCGCCGCTCCGCCAACCATAATAGGAACATCAATACCTGCTGTTCGCAAATCCTGAGCGGTAAGAATCATCTGTTGCGCTGATTTTACCAATAGACCCGAGAGACCGATCGCATCGACTTTTTCTTCTCGGTATGCCTCAATGATACGTTCTGGTGGTACTTTTATACCCAAATTAATGATTCGGTAACCGTTATTGGACAGGATGATCTCAACCAGGTTCTTCCCGATGTCATGCACATCACCCTTGACAGTGGCGAGAATGATCTTGCCTTTAACCGAAGTTTCGTTCTTCTCCATAAATTGCTCCAGATATGCTACAGAAGCCTTCATAACCTCCGCACTCTGCAACACCTCAGCTACAATCAACTCATTGTTGTTAAAGAGACGACCTACTTCCTCCATCCCCCGCATCAGTGGACCGTTAATCACTTGAAGTGCTGTATATTTGGCAAGTGCCTGTTCGAGATCTGGCAGCAATCCTTCTTTACTTCCTTCGACTACATATGAAGCGAGACGCTCTTCTAATGAAAGGTTCGAGATTTTTTCCTTCTTCTCAACCTTCTTGTTACGGAACGCCGCTACGAACGCCGCCAGTGTTTCATCATTCGTGTTATATAAAAGTTCTTCCGAGAGTCTGCGTTCTTCTTCCGGAATAGACGCATAACGCTCCAGTTTCTCTGTGTTCACAATCGCATAGTCGAGACCTGCTTTGGTACATTCATACAAAAATACAGAGTTCAGGACCTCACGGCCTGCTTCAGGCAGTCCGAATGAAATGTTACTAATCCCGAGGATCGTATGACATTCTGGCATCGCTTCTTTAATCACTCTTATACCTTCAATAGTTTCTTTGGCTGAACCAATGTACTGTTCATCTCCCGTACCTACCGGGAACACCAACGTATCGAAAATGAGGTCTTCTGGTTTAAGTCCATATTTGTTCACCAGCAGATCGTAAGAGCGCTTGGCTACGTCCAGCTTGTCCTCCCGACTAATCGCCTGACCCCGTTCATCGATCGTTCCGACAACAACCGCACCACCATATTTATGAAGCAACGGCGTAATCACTTCAAATTTCTCTTCGCCATCCTCAAGGTTAATGGAGTTAATTATCGCTTTACCTTGACAGTACTGGAGGGCCAGATCAATTACGGAAGCATCTGTCGTATCAATCATGAGTGGTACTTTTACTTTTTTCACAACCAATTCAAGGAACTTCACCATGTCTTCAGACTCTTCGCGGTCCGGATCTTGTACACACACGTCAACAATGTGCGCTCCATTTTTCACTTGAGCACGTGCAATTTCCGAGGCTTCTTCATATTTACCTTCTACGATGAGGCGTTTGAATTTCCGTGATCCTAGCACATTCGTACGCTCACCAACCATATATGGACGATTGTCCTGTTCAATATAAATTGGCTCTATACCAGACAATGCCGGTGGATGTGTTCCGTTCATTTCTCTTGGGGGGTACTGGGCAAGTGTGTCGCGCATCGCCCGAATATGTGCAGGGGTTGTCCCGCAACATCCACCAGCGATATTCAACCAGCCCTGCTCGGCAAAAGCACCAATCTTCTGAGCAAGCGAGTCTGGTGACTCATGGTAATTACCATTCTCATCTGGAAGACCCGCGTTCGGGTAACAACTAACGGCAACCGATGCCATTCCGGAAAGTGAACGAATGTGATCACGCATGAACTCTGGACCCGTAGCACAGTTTAGTCCTACTGAAATTGGGTTAAGGTGTTCTAAGGATATATAAAAGGATTCGATGTTCTGACCCGCAAGGGTCGTTCCCATCGGTTCTATCGTTCCTGATATCATCAGGGGCAGTGTAACGCCACTCTGTTCGAAGGCCTGCTGAATTCCAATGCTGCCTGCTTTTACATTGAGGGTATCCTGTGAGGTTTCGAGTAGTAGCGCATCAACGCCTCCCTCTATTAAAGCAAGCGCTTGCTCCAAATAACTTTCGATAAGTTCCTGGAACGTCACGCCCCCAGTTACAGACAGTGTTTTGGTTGTTGGTCCCATCGCACCTACCACATAACGTGGAGATTCAGGTGTAGAGAAACGATCAACCGCAGCTTTCGCAATTCTGGCTGCTTCCAGGTTGATCTCGCGTGCCCGATCCTGAATATCGTACTCAGCAAGCACAACGGATGTGGCACCAAATGTATTGGTTTCAATTAAATCGGCGCCCGCCTCCAGATATTCTTCATGAATGCGCTGGATCAGTTCTGGACGAGTAAGCACTAACATTTCATTACATCCATCCAGATCTTCGCCGCCAAAATCTTCGCCAGTCAGATCAACTTGTTGAATCATGGTCCCCATTGCACCGTCGAGGATTAATATTCGTTGTTTTAATGCATCGTGTAGACTAATCTTATCCAATATCTTCACCCCCGCAAAACGTTAGATCTTAGTTTAACAGAAACTAACTTAATGTGAAAGATCGGGTTTGGTCCCGAAAGATGGCGGGTTTGCACGAATATGAACGGAATTTGAGAATCGACAAAAACAAAGCAATCCGATATAATTCAATTAAACCAAGTGGAAAAGAGGGAAAGAAAATGGCTGAAATTGTTATCCGAAATACGAACGAACGCATCACTGGTGACGAAAATGTTCGAAATTTCTTAAACAAATACGAAGTATTATATGAGAAGTGGGACGCTTCCAAACTGAACACTGATCTGCAAAATAACTTTGGATTAACGGATGAACAGAAAACCGAGGTTTTGGAAACTTACGATTATGAAATCAGAGATTTGGCTGCACGTCGCGGATATCAGATCTGGGATGTCATCACGTTGTCCGAACAAACACCAGATATCGAAGAAAAGCTGGCTAAGTTCGAAGAGATCCACACCCACGCTGAAGATGAGATCCGTGCAATTGTCGCTGGTAAAGGAATCTTTGTTATCAAAGCTACAGATGATGTGGGCTACTTTAATGTAGAACTGTCTCCTGGAGACGTTATCTCTGTACCTGAGAATACACCGCACTTCTTCACCTTAATGGAGAACAAACAAATTATTGCTGTACGTCTGTTCATCGAAAAAGATGGCTGGATTGCAGATCCATACCCTGATCCTACTTTTATCAAACAAGCCTAACACTCTCGTGTTACAACTTGCTTAACCAAAACCCCTGTTCAATTGAACAGGGGTTTTGGCATATGCATATGGAAAGTATTACACAACATCGATGCATTATATAAAATAATGCGGGTATTTCGCCTTTATCGATTCCTGTTCAATAACAACGAGTCTAAGATGAGCTTCCATCACCTGAACAGCTTGCTCGGTCTTACGCTCTGTGATAAGACGATAAATCTCTTTGTGCTGGGAGATAATGACCTCCAGGTTGGAGTCCTCCGCTAGACGTAATAAACGCAACCGATTAAACGGAATATTCAGTTGCTGCAACATTCTCCATGTTCTTAGCTTACCCGTGCCCTGGAACAAAATCTGATGAAACTCTTCATCCAGTTCAAATAGACGATAGAAATTGTTTTTCCCTATACAGACTTCCTGCATTGCAATGTTGGTTTCAAGTCGAAATCTGTACTCTTCAGGAAAAGAAACACAAGCCAAAGTCACGATTTCCTTCTCCATCTTCTCCCGCATAAACCTGCCTTCTTCCACATGCTCCAGATTAATATGAGAGACGATCGTTCCACTCTGGGGAATAATGTCCAGCAGTTCTTCTTCAGCAAGCTTCATGAATGCTTCTCGCACGGGTGTTCTGCTCACCTGCAGTTCATCTGCAATCTCTTTCTCTGAAATCTTGGTACCCGGCTTAAGTTCCAGATGAAGAATTCGTTCTTTTAACAGGTTATATGAATATGCCCGGGTCGAGCCTCTAATTTTTTGATTAAGTGACATGCCTAGACCTCTTTCTATCAGCCGTATTCATTCATCTTAGCACAAATTACCGTTCCACTTATATCGGTGTGAAACGGTAATCTGGCCAGCATCAACTATATTATTGCTTGTTTTCTTTGTAGGCTTTGTACGTGTCATTTGCCAGCTTCAGATAATTAGATAATCCTTGGCTATCCAGCTCTTTGGCAAACGTATCGAATTCAGACAAGTCTCGCTCACCCAAGATAAATTTAAGTGTATTCTGATCCGAATAATCTTTCAATGGTGTACTCAGAAGTGTCACCCGTTCACGGTCCTCTGAAGAGTAAGGAATTGGTGGTTCTGCCGGGATCACTTCCTTGGTATCCTTCATGTCTTGTTGGAATTTCAACTCTTCTTCACTAAACATCGATTGCAGCAGATCTGTGGTACCACCGTAGGCAAATACTCCACCAGAGAAACCAAAGTCAATACGCAGATCCTTCGTGCCTTTAGGATTCAAACCATTGTAGTTCACATCTTCTACCAATTTACGTTTTCCGCCCTCTTTGGTAAATGTTTCGCCTTCAACGCCCCATTTGGCAAACTCTTGACCCTCATCACTGTAGTATAACCAATCCACAAATTGCATAATGGCTTTGAAGTTTTCGCTTTTTTGAATTTTCCCGGATATCATGACACCGTTTTCAAGTCTGGAGCCAGACATTAATTGCCCTTTTGGCCCACCAGGAACTGTAATCTTCGCAACAGAGTATTTACCTTCTCCCAGCGTTTTGTTCATATCATTTCGGTGCAGCACTACCGTTTGGGAATTACCATTAATCATGAATGATTTGCCGGATACAAATTTCTGTACAGCCTGATCATCATCCTGTGTAAAACTTTCTTTGTCCAGCAATCCTTCGGATACCAACTTGTTAAAATACGTCAGCAGCTCTTTGTATTCTGGTGTTGTAGCCGTGTATACGAATTCATCCTGATCTTCCTTATACGTCAATCCATTACCAAAACCCCATCCTGCCTTGGTACCAAAGCCAGTAGCAGCGATGTTCAATGTACTATTGAATTTAAATCCATCTGAAAATGGAATGGAATCCGGGTAGATTTCTTTCAGCTTTTTGGCTGCATCATACAATTGGTCCCATGTCGTCGGGATGGGGATGTTATTTTCTTCAAAAACATCCGTTCTTACCAGTAATGTATAATCCGGCCATACTTCTTCATGCAGACCCGGGAGCACATAGTACTTTCCATCTTCTTGCCGAAGTCCTTCGAGTTCTTCTTCCAATCCCCATTTTTCCACTTTATCCTTGAAGTTCGGCATCAAATCAATGTAATCACTAATGGGCAAGACCGCACCGGAAGATACAAATGCAGATTCTTCACCAGGATAGGTTTTGGGAATAACCAGCGGTGCATCGCCTGAACTGATTAGAAGAGATCTCTTCTGAGAGTAGTCACTCATGGGAACAATCGTTGGTTCAAGCGTAACACCCGTCAGTTCGGTAATTTTGTCAAAAAACAACCAGTCTTTTTTATACGGATAGATCGGATGGTCGCTATATAGTATCGATAGATTAAACGGCTCAGTTGCCTTGAATGTGTCACCTACATTGTACGTTTCCATCGCTGCCTTGGTTTGAACTTCCGTGACGTCCCCACCAGTTCCAGCACCGCTACTACATGCTGCCAGTACGAAAGTCATCATTGTTGCCAACACCATTTTACCAACAAACTTACGTGGCTTTTGATTCATTTAGGTTATCCCCCTGAATTTGGTTTAGGTTGACCTTGACTTAAAACTTTTTATTCAATAAAAAGCGAAGCGCTCGCCTAGAGCTTTCTGAAAGAAAGCTGCATCGGAAGCATATGCTATCACCGGATTTTTCCTTTAAAAAAGGGAATCGAAAAAATCTGGGGATAACAGCGATTGAAAGGTTATTCTGTCATCGAAGTGTTCCGTGTAAATCATCTTTAGTTCAATTTATATAGCTGCTGCGTATTACTGTTTAACAGACCCTAACATGATACCGGTTACAAAGTATCTTTGGACAAATGGATAGATGGTGAGTATCGGCAAGATGGTTAATACCATCGTTACTGACTTAATATTGGCAGCAATCTGTGTCAGGTTATCAGCTGAGGTTGCACCGGCAGATGCCCCACTTGTCGCTCCTGCAATCATATTGCGCAAATAAATGGTGACAGGGAACAGTTCTTTTTTGTCCAGATACAGAAAGGCTGGGAACCAGGAATTCCAATGACCTACTGCGTAGAACAGCACCATGGTTGCCATAACTGCTTTACTAAGCGGCAATATAATGCGTAACAAGATCCCGTATGTGTTCAAACCGTCAATGGAGGCAGCTTCCTCCAGTTCTTCAGGCATATTTTCAAAAAATGACTTCATGATCAGCATGTTGTATATGCTAATTGCGCCAGGAACAACAAGTGCCCACATGGTGTTGTTGAACCCAAGGGAATTAATCAACACATAGTTTGGAATCAATCCACCACTGAAGAACATGGTAAATACGGCGAACATCGTCAGAAACTTGCGACCCATCAACCTCTTTTTGGACAGGGCATATGCGAAAATAGTCGTCATAAACATGGAGATTAACGTACCTACTACAGTGTAGATAATCGTATTTTTATAATTTGTCCAGAACATGCTGTCACGTGAGATGGTCTTGTATGTCTCCACATTAAATCCTCTTGGGAACAAACTAACCTTACCCGAATTAATATAGGACTCACTACTGAAGGATTGTGCCACGACATTTAAGAATGGATAGAGCGTTATAAATACCACGAACAGCAGAAAGATGACATTGAATACTTTAAATACTTTGTAAGATCTGGATTCCTGCATGGTGCTCCTCCTTTACCATAAGCTTCTTTGTGTCAGTCTGCGTGAAATGGCATTTACGGAGAATACCAGAATCAGACCGATCAGCGATTCGAACAAGCCAATTGCGGTAGCATAACTGAAGTTACTGGATTCCAGTCCAACCCGATACAGGTAAGTGGAGATCACATCAGATGTCTCGTAGATCAGCGGATTGTACAAGAGTAAGATTTTTTCAAATCCAACTGCCAGGAAATTACCCATGTTCAAAATCAATAACGTCACAATCGTTGGCAAGATCCCTGGTAACGTTACATGAATCGTTTGCTTCCACCGATTGGCACCATCGATACGCGCAGCTTCATACAAAGAATCATCAATGGTTGTCAGTGCAGCCAGATACAGAATCGCTCCCCAACCCATACCCTGCCATACCTCGGAAGTGATATAGATTGTTCTGAACCACTCAGCCCGCTGCATAAAAGGAATATTGTCTCCGGTGAAGAAAGCCACCAGTCCATTAATGGAACCATTCACTGCTGTCAGCTGCAGGATCATACCCGCAACGATAACGATGGACAGAAAATGAGGCAGATATGACGCGGTCTGTACAAACTTCTTGAATCGTTTACTCTTCACTTCGTTAAGCATCAAGGCAAAAATGATTGGAACCGGGAATGTAAAGAGCAATGCAAGTCCGCCCAACATCAGCGTATTACCGAATACTCTCCAGAAGGTAGGGTCCTCAATGAACATTTTGAAGTATCTTAATCCAACCCACGTTTCTCCAAATATACTTCCCCCGGGAACAAAACGTCTGAACGCAATCACATTACCAATCATCGGTCCATATTTGAAAATAAGGAGATAAATGATGGGAAGGATTAATAGTGAATACAGCTGCCAGTCTTTGCGGAACAAAGTTGCTGCCGTTCGTAATCTGCTCTCTTTACGTAAAGATGTCATGGTTAACGTTGTTTTAGCGGTTTCCGACTCCATGTGTTTTCACTCCGATCCAGGACTTGATAAGTAAGAGTAATTCATGTACAGTTCCCATCGTTTCTCCTCTTGTAGAAGACAACAACTCCTTTAACTTCACCCCCACTACCAAATAGATAATTTCTAAATGTAAGCGATATCAATTTGATGTATTATGTAGAATCACACAATCCAAGGTGCTTCACATCATTCATTAGCACTTACTAAGTGGTGTGATTGCCAAAACGGAAGAAGATACTCTAAAATATTAAGCGCTTACAATTAATCGAAAATAATAAGCAATAACTCCCTGCTTCCATTTAATGAAGTAAGTCAAAAAGAAATTGCTTTATGACAATCTAAATACTAGTCATACTAGTATGTTAGTTATATTCTAATCCAGCTTCCCCCTAATTTCAATAACTTTTAGCAAAAAAAAGTGGAGATCTCTTTTAACAAGGTAATTTACTCAACAAGCTCAAATAAAAAACATTGGTAACTTCAAGAACGACATCATCGTTCATTGAAGCTTCCAATGTTTCAGGGTGCTGAGGAAAGATGTTATAACTGATTCCGCTTAGAAATTAGCAATAAGCTGATTTAATTCCGATAAATGTGTTATTTCATGGTCTGGCGCATACGCTTCATTGTTGGTCTTATGCTCACGGTTAATCCATACGGATTGGATGCCAGATGATAAAGCACCACGAATATCAGTCGTTAACTTGTCTCCAACCATCATGCTCTCTTCGGGTTTAACATCCAGTTTACTCAAAGCATGTTCAAATATCGACGGATCTGGTTTTCCTTTTCCGAAGTTACCCGAGATAATAATCTCATCAAAGAAAGGCGTCAATTCAGGTACACCATCCAACTTCTCTTGTTGCAAAGCAGGACAACCGTTCGTTAACAACAACAGTTTGTACTTGCCTTGTAACTGACGCAAGGTATCCATCGTTTCTTCGTATACATGTGGTCTGGATCTCCGTTCTACTCCAAACTGCGCAGCCAGTTGTTCAGCAAGATCTTCCCGATCTATACCCAACTTCAACAAGCCACGACGCCAGGATTCTTTACGGTATACTGGAGCAAGCTGTTCCAACTGACGGAACTCAGGTTGATCCCCACCAGTAAAGTTAGCCCATAGGCCTTCAAACGGATTGATTCCAATCATTTTGGTAAAAGGAAAGGTTTCATATGATTCATACAGTCCACGTGCCTCATTACGAACAGCTTCTTCAAGTTCTTCTGGTTTGACCCCAGTCTCTTGCGCTGCGATTAGACAAGTCTCATGAAAAGCTTCTCGAACACTACGCTCATCCCATAATAAAGTATCATCTAGGTCGAACAAAATCGCTTTTAACGCCATTCCGATCATCTACCCCTTTATGCAATAATTACTTTTCGACGGTTTCCACGGTGATCTGGTGTGCTTTTGCAAACTTCAGCAAACGTTCTGCAATCGCATCTGTATCGTAACGGTTCAATAACTTGGTGAACACCCATCTTTTCCCGCGACTGTTATGTTCGATAACAACTGTACCTGGTTCAATTCTGAATTTGACGATATCGTCAACCCCAATTGAACGTTCACGATTACCCTTCGTCGTTATAATCCGATTACTGCTAATCTTGATGTATGGACGGCGAAGCATGAAGATGACTGCCAAAAATACGTAAAGCAGCATGGTCACCCAGTCCCAAGTTGTCATTGGAGCTTGCACAAGGAATGTGCTCATAAACAGATACAAAAAGGCGAGACCGATCAAAAATATTGGGAACAACAAGCTGCGTCCCTTAAAGACTTCTTCACCTGGTGTACCCGTGATTGGTTGACCACTTTTTTTGCGTTGCTGATTTAACTGCTTGGAATTTTTCTTAACCGTTCTCTCGAACGAACGCGACATGAGAATCCCCCTTATGTGTCTTTGTATCGGCTTACATAATTGCAAACCAACATTTCCCCCTATAAATTGCACACTCAAAATAACAGGAAAAAACCTAAATATCATATATGATATCATTAGGTTTCGTTAGTGTTTGAGTTTGCCTTGGTGGCCTTTGTCATTCTCATCATCAACAATCTCAATGGTATCCAGTTGTTGTCTGAAATTACTGCGAATATTGCTCAAATAAATCTCTCTTAGCTCGGCACGTTCAGCAAGTTCTTCCTCCGACAATCCAGTGGACTTTTGCTTACGAGCCAATTCGTTAATGCGTGCTACCAGACTATCTATATCCAAGCTTGTCCCCTCCAAAAATACAAAGTCATATTAACTTTGCCATTATAAAGGCTGCTTGTCAAGCTGACACGCGCTAACACTCATTGATGTGCATTTTATTTTGCAAATTGCGGCAGAGCTAGTACTTGTCCCACTTGGATGGAAGTTGTATGAAGTTGATTCACTTTCTTAATTGCTTCTATATAAATACGTGTATCCATATTCGTCGGTTTATGTTCCAAAGAAATACTCCATAATGTTTCCCCTTGTGAAACAGCTATCTTTCCTCCAGGCAGAACATCATTCTCATTGCCGGCAAATACAGTTAAAACGGTGCTGCATCCAATAAATATAATCATAGAGGTAATGGCTACCTTTAACATCCATGAAGAAATCTTGAAACGCGCTAAAACCTTCTTGTAGTTCCCTATGTTAGACTTCACCAGTTCCGAATTCATTGGTTCATAAATGCTTTGATAAGTAGAATATCTCATTAAATACCCGCCTCCAAACGTTTGTTCCTATCTGTTGAAATCAATATAACACGAACACTTGTTTTGTTCAATAGATTTTTTAGAACAATTGTTCGCTTTTTTTTAGAAGGAGCAATATCTTATTTCAAGTACTTTTGCAAAACATTTGCAGTATTATGCTCTGACTTTTGGACAATTTCTATTCTATAAGTTAAAAAACACTGATTTAATGCTATTTTATTTAGAACTTATGTTTGTACGAACGGAGGTTCTATGTTATAATTTTCCCAAACGTTACTAAAAT
Source organism: Paenibacillus xylanexedens (assembly GCF_001908275.1). Classification (NCBI taxonomy): domain Bacteria; kingdom Bacillati; phylum Bacillota; class Bacilli; order Caryophanales; family Paenibacillaceae; genus Paenibacillus; species Paenibacillus xylanexedens. The sequence continues at coordinate 4,899,753 of NZ_CP018620.1, forward strand.
GGGGTTGATACGGTATGTCGAAGATATCCAGCAGGCAGCAGGCTATTCTGGAGTTTATACGAAATGAAGTCCGGTTGAAGGGGTATCCTCCTTCCGTACGGGAAATTGGTGAAGCGGTTGGACTGGCTTCCAGCTCAACAGTACATGGACATTTGGATCGTTTGGAGAAAAAAGGTTTGATCCGACGCGACCCTACCAAGCCAAGAGCCATTGAGCTTTTGAGCCAGGAAGAGTCTGAGCATTCTCATCAATTTGCTCATAGCGTTGCACGTATTCCTGTCGTTGGTAAGGTTACAGCCGGGGTTCCAATCACTGCAACCGAGAACATTGAAGACTACTTCCCCCTTCCTACACATTATGTAGGCGAACAGAAAGTGTTTATGCTTTCAGTAGTGGGAGATAGTATGGTGGAAGCTGGAATCGTTAATGGAGATTACGTTATTGTCCGTCAACAGCAAACTGCTGATAACGGTGATATCGTCGTTGCAATGACTGAAGACGATGAAGCTACAGTGAAAACGTTCTATAAAGAGAAAGATCATATTCGCCTTCAACCGGAGAATGCGACCTTCGAACCTTTACGTTTGAAACATGTTAGTATTCTGGGTAAAGTCATTGGCCTTTTCCGAGATATTCATTAATATTTAACTTGAGTAACAAAACTAGATGTAATGAAATACGAAAGAGGTTGTCCTGATCAACAGGACAACCTCTTTTTTTCATGTTTATGTTATTTTTCCGGCTAATTATTCACTGCGTTTCAGAACACTCTTGTGATGCGAGAACACATCAAAGCTCTGTTGTCCGTGATATGAGCCCATACCGCTCTCTCCTACACCACCAAACGGGAGATAGTGTGAAGTCATATGAGAAAGTGTGTCATTAATACATCCACCACCGAAGGATACTTGATTCAGAACCTGATCCTGCAGTTGCTCATCCTGTGTGAAGAGATATAGCGCCAATGGTTTTGGCCGGCGAACAATCTCATCCAGCATAGGATTCAGGTCACTGTACGTAAATACAGGAAGAATCGGACCGAAGATCTCTTCTTGCATGACAGCTGATTCCCAGTTCACATCTCCGATTACCGTCGGCTCAATAAGCAACTGCTCACGTACAGAACGCCCACCAATCAGCGTTTTGCCATCTGTGAGGAATTTCGACAACCGATCAAAGTTACGCGCGTTGACAATATGCGGGAAATCAGCGTTCTGTAACACATCATCCCCAAATTTATCTTTGATCTCTGCGCCAATCAGATTGATCAATTCATCATGAACTTGTTCATGCACAAGCAAGTAATCCGGAGCAACGCATGTTTGCCCTGCATTCAGGAACTTTCCACGAACAATACGCTGGGCCACCAGCTTCAGTTCTGCATCGTTATGGACAATAGCAGGACTCTTGCCCCCTAGCTCCAGGGTTACAGGAGTCAAATGCTCCGCAGCTGCCTTCATAACAATGCGACCAACACCTGTGCTTCCTGTGAAGAAAATATAATCAAACTTCTCTTTCAACAATGCTGTACTGGCTTCAACTTCCCCTTCCATAACGGCGATATACTCCTGAGGGAAGATCTCCTGAATCAGATCATATGTCAGACGAGATACCGCTGGTGTTAATTCAGAAGGCTTGATAACTGCACAGTTACCGGCTGCAATTGCTCCAATCAGTGGACCAAAGGCCAGTTGGAAAGGATAGTTCCAAGGTGCAATAATAAGAGCCACTCCGTACGGTTCAGGGTAAATGGTGCTCACCCCATCCGGCATAGCCGGATTAGTTGGGACTTGTTTTGGTGCAGCCCATTCCTGCAGATGTTCTAATGCAAAATCCAGTTCACCCAAAACAATGCGAATCTCGGAACCGTAAGCTTCCGCCTCAGATTTGTTCAGATCTGCCCGAAGTGCATCTTGAATCCGTTGCTGATACTTTTCAATTCCCTTTCTAAGCTGTTGAAGTGCATTAATCCGATACTCGATATTTTTAGTTTGTCCTGTATAAAAAAATGTACGTTGTTCTGTCACAAGTTGTTTTGCCTGATCCACATTAACATCTCCAATTAGTTATTTGAAATTAAATTGCTCAAAATTTAATTAAAGTATACCTCTTCTATATGAAACTTTCAACATACAAATGAAACATCCATTTGTATGTATTTGAAGGATGGTTGGAATTTTGAAAGAGTGAGAGCTAGTATTCCCTCCTATTCGTGGCTATCAGAATTTCTAAGGAAGTTTGATTTAAATCTTTTGCTTCAGACAGTTTAATGCACTGTAGAAAGAATTCTAATCTCAGTTTCTCTTTAATAAGTTAGTAGATAAATGATGATCGTTTTGTGCTAAAACAAACATGAAGTGATACAATTCATCAGATGGAGAGGTTTAGTTACCATACAAAAATACTCCCCTTTCATTAATAAAAAGAGAGCTTTACGATTATCTATCAGTGAACGAATGCATCATGTTAAAAGTAAGCCATGGTTACAGACAAACATAGGCTTCTTTGGGGACCCTTTTATCTGCTTCCATCTATATAACTCATCATCAGTTATTTTAAGTTTTCCACGCAATCATGTGCCTAGTTTCGTGTTTTTTATGAATTGCCCATACCTTGATTTGATGGTAATCAACAGGCTCTATTCTTAAACATCCCGGGTTTGCACACTTTCCACCAGTCTCACTAAGAAGTTTTTTTGTTTTTCTAGATACGTTTTTCCTTCTTTATGCAACTCCCTAGGATAATTCGCGTAATAATTACACTATCCTGTCCGTTATCTTAAAACTATTTTTAAGTCTAATTCAGCTGAGCTACACTTAATTGGAAAGAAAACATAATACCTTTTTCACCAAACATGATTTATAGTCTTAGTTGCTACGTTTGGAATCTTTTTAATCGCATTCTTTACAGGTATACTGCCCGGTTTTATACCAGCCTTCAAAATATCTGTAGCAGCTTGTCTGGTAAGACACGAAAAAAACAACATTTTAACTTCATCATCTTTTGGATTATAACCACGCATGTGAGCAATGGCAGCTATCACTCGTATTTACACGTACATTAATCAGCTGGTTTAGCTACTGGAAGAGTGACAACAACACCTACGCCAGTTAGAAACCTGCTTGTTACTCCTTTAATATTTTGCCAACGGATTAAAGCATCAATTGCTTTATCGGTTGAGCTTTGCTTTTTCGTAAGACCACTCTAACAATTTATTTAGTTTCTGTTAAGTAGTTAAATATTTATCTAATCGGTAATCGAAAAATGAACTTGTACGAATAAAACAAAAAAAAGCCGCTATAATAGCGACTTTAATCGGCTTTTTCTATCCCACAACATAAAAGAATTAATACTCGTTTACTGGACCACAACCAAAAGGTTGGCAAGTCTGGATTGTCGATGCTGTTTCAATGAAACCTGTATAATCATGATATTTATAATAGTGATGGTCCTTCCTGATGAATAATGTCGCACTAAAATCACTATGCCTAACATCTTTAGTGTATGTTTTTGTTACCCAGTAGGCTCTGGGTGCATCCTTAGAAAGAATAACCACCGATGCTTACAAGTATGCCCGCTATTCTACCACCTACAGGTCCTCCTATAAAGGAAGCAAGTATACCTGCTATTGCAGAAGCAGTTGCATATATTATCTCTGTGGAATTTTCTACTTTGCCTTTTATACATAACCGTCTGCTAATGCTTGTGGCGAGAATCTGAGATCTTCGTGAATAGGTTTTATTTCGTTTGTAGCATAATTCACTTCGCCAGTTTAAAGATTTTCATACTTTACTTTAGTCTCATCAACTTTTGTAATTTTTAACTCATCTTTACCATTTAAATCTGTTGCAATATAATAGCTGTCATATTGAATTAATGTAGAACCGTCTTTAAAAGTGATGGAATTATCGGTTGTACTTTCGACTAGTTCTAAAAGGCTATTTTCCACTTGAAGTGCTGGTAAAGAATTTGCCTGATCTTGAGCGAATGCTGGAATTGAGATAGATGTAGATAGCATGACTCCGGCTAAAATGTTTTAGCAATTTTCATTGTTTGTATCATTTTAGTCCTCCATTCAATTCTAATCTTTCTTTTTTCTAAAAAAATCGAATTTGATTACGTAATCAAACAAAGATGTAATCACAATAGCCCCAATTGGAATAAACAAATAAACCCAGAACGGATTATTTGGAGCTTCGCCAGGCGGAGAATCTGTTAAAATAAAGTAAAGAACAATGCAATAGATTATAGCCAATACAATACCTGTTATGTTTCTATTTTTCATAGTTGCTCTCACCTCTTGTTCACAGAATCAAGTATTGTATTTCCAATTCAAAAATATTATGATATAAATTTGGTATAATTTCTCTTATATACCTTAAAGTTTTTAAATAATATTTATGATGATAGCTTTAACCAGTATAATTCCCTTTGCTCAACAGCTATTTTCAGTACTATATTTCGTTTTTTAATATCTGACTCCCTATCTCAGCGTTTCAGTTGCTATATAATAATATGTAACTTCTCATGCGCTAGGATACTAAATGATATTTTCAGTTAAATGCACAATGATTAGACACATCTCTATTCCGACACTTGGTACAAGGTACAAGTTCTGGTCTCGAACTAAGGACATGAACTATAAATCCAAAGTATGGTCAAATTCTCTGAAATAGGGTAGAATTGTTATAGTTACTTTCTCAGCGATAAAACAAATGTAGTAGACTAAACATAACTTTCGGAGCCAAATATGACTCCTGCACAAACGAGCCTTATATACAAAGGCTCGTTTTTTGATGTATCTTGTAAAATATCTTTTCCGTTACTAATTCGAAGATTTTCCTTTTTACATCTTTCAACAACAACATTTTACTGCTCTGTTCGATACTTTGATTAACTTGCGCTTACACCGCTGTAAGGCGGTTTTGCATACACAAAAAAAGAAATAACGTTCTATACAGTACCCGTTCTCTCGACATGTGCCATCATCTCTTATCAGAAGTTTTCCCATCATTCCTACAGCTACCCATTCTGGACGCTCCAACCGAGAAACGTAAGTCTGTAAAGGATCATACTGAGGATTGATTAATGCTGTTTTCAACGTGTGTGATGGGACTGTAACCTCCCCGTTTCCATCTTTTCATGGACGCTCTCCTCATTTCATTTAGTGTATCTGAGGCGGCTTAGAGTGTCCAATTGGATTAGGAGGCTTTAAAAACATAAAAGGGGTTCTTAATAAATACATTATGCTAATTCTGCAGAATATGAAGTTTAAAGCTTCACATAATCAATGGTTTGATGCAGCTCTGCCTTCTCCATACTTCCAAAAACATTAAAATCTCTCCGGCGCAAACCATCAAGCCCCTAGAAAAGAAAAAAGACGACCCACCAATTCGAGTCGCCTTCATTCCAACTCAATGCCAGTTTAAAAAATCACGAAACGACCCAAACAGCTCCGTCAAAATACACCCCGAAAATGAAGGGGAACTAGAGAAGCTGAAGAACAATTGGATCGGACAAACTTCATGAATAAGCATAAATCTTCATAATAAACAGAAAAGTTTCAGCGCTAAGTACACAAGTAGATCTTATATAAACTCGAAGTCATAGCTCACGTTTTTAAAACTTGATGATACGAACAAACACTCTAAACAGCGACCTATTGTAAATCATCACCATAAGATATCATTATTTTAGCCCGGTATCGGTTAGTATTAATCCACATTTACAGGCTCGATCACTTCGAATAAAAATGGATTACCATTTAAATATTCTCTAATGTATGCTTGGGCATACTTTTGTTCATCGATTAAACTGGTTGTTTCTCTTGGATCAGAGGAGTGATGGCAGGAGTTCTCGATCATGAACATGACAAAAAAACATTCCAGATCCCGAATATAGTCCGTTTCCAACTTCCTAATACTCTCATAACCTTGGATAAGCATCCATCGATGCTTTGGCCAAAGCTCCAATATGGTGCCTGCCATATCGTAGAGATAATATCCGTACCCACATCTTCCAAAATCAATCGGATAGGGTTGATTATCCTCAAATACCATATTACCGGTATGTAAATCAGCATGAATGAGCCCATAGTTATGTTCACTTGGATGCATCGTGGTAAGTTGGGATACAACCTTCTCAGCTGCATCTTGATACAGCTTCCATCCCTCTTCGGATAAAAAACGCTCATAGTAACGTTCCAACTTAGCCATTTCACGTTTAAAACTTTCTACTCCCCAAGTAGGTCTTACAAAATCAGAAGGTGGATTGAAATCCTTTGCTGCTTCATGGAGCCTGCTCATCAATACACCCATATTATATGCTTGACTATCTGTAAATTCACCTGCTACTTTTTCACCCTCTATCCATCGCATCATCGTTATATAAGGGCGCCTATATCCTGTCTCTGTTTCGATGTCCAATACATAAATACCATCACAATTTGCCATCCCTTCTGGTACATTTAGATCTTTCGATTTGTTCAGGGCTTGTAACAGTAGCAGCTCCGAACGAATTTCCTCTCTGCTTAATCGGTCCGAATGAATGCGAAGTAAATAATTGTTATCTGTACTGGTTTCAATTTTATACGTGATCGTATCGGATAGTTGAATAAACTGGATGTTATCCCATTCTAAGTTATACTTTCGAATTGCAGATAAAGCGACTTTCCTTGCTCTGATTAATAACGCCAGCCGTTCTTCATCAGTATCAAATCTAAAAAAATCATTCATTTGTTATCCCCCTGCAGTTTTTATTTTATGAAGTAAATCAACTACTTCTCTTATATGTTATTATAACGATAGTAAAAGCTTGAAAATATGTAATAAACAATTTAAACTATACTATACACAAAAAAGTCACATTAGGATTTCTTCCAATGCGACTTTTGTTAAGCTATTATTTTGTATAAACGATCTTTTTAATAGTATCGCTTGAAAGGAAAAATCGATCTGAAAGTTTCTCGATAGTGTCACCATCGAGAAACTTTCGCCGGATTCCATCATTTCTAAGATTATAATTTTTCTGCTGCCTGAATTTTCACCCCGATTTTTAACGCAAACCTTTTGATTTAGGGACGCAAACCAATCCACCGTTCATATACTTTTGTATTTCATTTAGTAATTCTTCCGGAAAGATGCTGTCGGCATTTACATATCTCATGATAGCCGCTCCTTAAAATAGTTGAATTTTAATGTAGCAAAGTCTACACTATAACAATTATCACTATCCAGATTTAAACGGTTACTTATATTATTAGCTCTATACAAACAACCGCCGTTGTTCATAAAATAGACTTTGCATAGAACATATCTCGAACATTGTCATAGTGTCTCTCCTTCCTAAATAACATTCAAACTAAAATATGTCTTCATCGGAAATAGAATGCTATCTCAATAGTAAGATATTACTTCAAGTGGGCGAAGTGTCAACACTATACAATTAAGTCGTTTGAGCTAAACTGTCATATCTCATCTATTCCTTACGAACCATCAATATTAGATACTCCACATGTATCGAGTACGTGAATACTTTAAGCTCCTTCCTGCAAACTCAGCGTTGCCGATGCGATATCCAGTTCAATTCTCTGCTTTATCACTAGCGATGATATGGTTCACCTCAGTTAATCTTAAACTAAACTGCCCGCCAGCTTAATGAATTAGAGCAGTGACAAGTAGTTAAATACTTATCTAATCGGTAATCAGATCATTTCCTTTTCGGCAATCGGTACAAGTTCTGGTCTCGAACCAAGGACAAGAACTTTAAAGCTAAAGTATGATCAAATCCTGTGAAATAGGGTAGAATTGTTTTAGTTGCTTTTCCGCAAGAAACCTCTGCACTAATTTAAACATAGTTATTGGAGCCAAATATGACTCCTGCACAAACGAGCCTTAGTTACCGAAGGCTCGTTTTTTGATGCATCATTGTAAAATATCTTTCCAATTCTAATTCAAAGCTTTTTCTTCTTACATCTTTCAACAACAACATTTTACTGCTCTGTTTAATAATTTGTTTAACTTACGCTTACATCGCCGTGAGGCGGTTTTACATACACAAAAAAGGAACTAACGTTTCTATTAGTAGGAAGCTGGAGGTATCGGTTAATGTACACCGATCCGTTCACTCAACAACAAAAAGAGAAATCTGAGGCTGGTTTTCGAACTAAACCAGAGGCTGAACTGGCTGCTGCTGAATTTTTAAGGCAGCTCAAACAAGGGTTCGAACAATCCGACATTCCTTTGGTAGATTACATTCGAAATTGGATAAATAACTACAAAAAAGGAGTTGTACGAAAGAATACAATCAAACTACATGAAAACAACTTAAACACCCATATTAAACCTTATTTTAAGCGTCTGATGCTCAAAGATTTAAAACCAGATATGTATCAGGTCTTTTTGGACTCTCTGTTTAAAAAGGGACTCAGTAAACGTACGGTCGAGATCATCAACTCTACTGTATACTCAGCCACGGAGCATGCATTGATTCAAGGGAAGATATTACGCAATCCATGTAAAGGTTCAATTATTAAAGGAGAGCACAAAAAGAAGACGATCCAATTCATTGATTCTGAAGACATTCCCAAATTCCTTCACACGGCCCGAGGGTATGGGTACATTTATTGGATTTTCTTCAAATTTCTTATTGAAACGGGTTTACGAAAAGGTGAAGCTGCCGCTCTCAGGTGGTCGGATATCAATTTCAAAGAAAAGACGATCCGCGTGGATGAAACACTCGATTTTCAAGCCGGAGACGAGGACGAACTTTTCGGAGATACAAAAACCGGAAATTCTACCCGCACCATTAGTGTAAGTAACGGAATCATAAATGATTTGAGGTATCATGCTTCATGGCAGAATCAAAATAAGATCAATTTAGGGGAGTCCATGTACAGACACGATTTAGATCTCGTCTTGTGCAGGAATGATGGTAGTCCGATGCCTAAATCCAGTCTTTTTATGCTTCGAAGAGAATTTGAGAAAAGCGGGTTTAAGTGAGGATTTAACAATTCATTCTTTGAGACATACTTGTGCTGTGCTGTTACTTGAGGCTGAAGCTGATATGAAATTTGTAAAAGAGCAACTGGGCCACGGCAGCATTCAAATTAAGTCGGATGTATATGCCCACATTTCTTCTAAAATCCAGAAAAACAACATGGATAAGTTCGAAGTATTTACTAAAGGTATTCTTCAAGATTAAATTTTTGTGGGCATTTTGTGGGCACTCTCGTTTTATTTGAATTCATAATGTTTTGCCCACAAAAAGAAAAACCCCTCACGCCATGTGGCGCAAGGGATTCGGGGATTAGTACAACGTGATATATTGATCGCGTTCCCATTGGTGGACTTGTGTTCTATACATATCCCACTCAATTTCTTTCAGCTCATAGAAGTGAGCCAAGGCGTGGTCGCCGAGAGCATCACAGATGACTTCGCTGCGGATCAATTCATTCAATGCTTCTTTCAGGTCAGCTGGCAAGCTTGGAATGCCTTCTTCCACACGCTCTTCTTCTGACATGATGTAGATGTTACGGTCAATTGGAGTTGGTAAGGAAAGCTCACGTTTGATTCCGTCCAGACCTGCTTTTAACAGAACAGACAAAGCCAGGTAAGGGTTAGCAGCCGGATCCGGGTTACGAACCTCAACACGTGTACTCAGACCACGGGAAGCTGGAATACGAATCATTGGGCTACGGTTACTAGCAGACCATGCTACATAACAAGGTGCTTCATAACCTGGTACAAGACGTTTGTATGAGTTCACAGTTGGGTTAGTAATTGCTGCAAACGCACGTGCGTGCTTCAGAGTTCCAGCCATGAAGTGACGAGCAGTTTTGCTCAGACCCAACTCGTCCGACTCATCAACAAATGCGTTCTCATTGCCTTTGAACAAGGATTGGTTACAGTGCATACCGGATCCGTTCATACCAAACAGCGGTTTCGGCATGAATGTAGCATGTAAACCATGCTGACGTGCAATCGTTTTAACAACGAGTTTGAACGTTTGGATCTGGTCAGCAGCTTTCAGAGCATCAGCATATTTAAAGTCAATCTCATGCTGACCTGGAGCTACCTCATGGTGGGAAGCTTCGATCTCAAAGCCCATTTCTTCAAGTGTGATAACGATGTCACGACGACAGTTTTCACCAAGATCCGTAGGCGCAAGATCGAAATAACCACCTTGGTCATTCAGTTCGTTAGTTGGGTTTCCTTTTTCGTCTGTTTTGAACAAGAAGAACTCGGGTTCAGGACCAACGTTAAAGGAAGTGAATCCCATATCTTGGGCTTCCTTCAGGTTTCGTTTCAAGATGCCACGTGGATCTCCTGGGAACGGATTACCATCCGGAAGATATACGTCGCAAATCAGACGTGCAACACGGTTCTCTGCAACCCATGGGAAAATAAGCCAAGAATCTAGATCTGGATAGAGGTACATGTCGGACTCTTCAATACGTACATAACCTTCAATGGAAGATCCATCGAACATCATTTTGTTATCCAGAGCCTTAGTCAACTGACTCACAGGAATCTCAACGTTTTTGATAGCTCCAAGCAAATCAGTAAATTGCAATCGAATGAATCGTACGTTTTCTTCTTTCGAAATGCGGAGAATGTCTTCTTTTGTATAACTCACTATAACCTCTCCCTTTCTTATCTGCGTATTTGGCTTGCCTGTTATATTTGTACATTAGAAAGTTCCACGGGTCAAGGAGTCTCACACGAAAAGTGCATGTTTTCCCCTCACTCGCCAAGTTATGCGAATTTAGTTTTTATTAAAGAATCGGGAAAGCTCTCCCTGAATGAGAGATACTTGTCCTGGTCTCTTACCTGATACAAGCTGCTGCTTCAGCAAGCGATGCAACTGCGTATCGGACAGCTCTCTGCGTTTAACTTCAGTATCTGGCGTGATAACTGTAGCTTCCTCGGATTCTTTTGAAACAGGATTCATCACTTGTTTGATGCCCGCGATGTTAACTCCTTTTTCAATCAAAGCCTTGATCTCTAACAATCTCTCTACGTCATTAAAAGAGAATAACCGTTGATTACCTGACGTTCTCGCAGGAACGATCAAGCTGTGCTGCTCATAGTAACGAATCTGACGTGCAGATAGATCCGTAAGTTTCATTACAATACCAATTGGGAATAAGGCCATATTTCTGCGGATTTCATCACCCATGTTCATCAACCTTCCAGTCATCTATTCTTCACCCTATTGTACATTTAGTTATTACCAAGTGTCAATGACGTGTTAGATAAACTCACAATAATTTACGATCTTTCATAGTCTGTAACGCCATCAAAACGCCATATTTGACATGAGAGTACGTTAATCCGCCTTGCATATACCCGATATACGGCTCCCGAATAGGCGCGTCGGCTGATAATTCCAGACTTCCACCCTGGATGAACGTACCTGCCGCCATAATGACAGGGTGCTCATAACCAGGCATATCCCACGGTTCAGGAACCACATGGCTATCCACAGCTGCTGCACGCTGAATCCCCTGTACGAAGGCGATCAGATGCTCGGCAGAGCTAAGCTTAACAGCCTGGATCAGATCTGTGCGAGCTTCATTCCAGGCGGGTTTGGTTACAAATCCGGATTCAGCAAACATCGCAGCAGCAAACGTACTTCCTTTGATAGCTTGTCCTACAATTGTCGGTGCCATGTAAAGTCCTTGGTAGATGCCACGTGTTGTCCCCAGCATGGCTCCAACCTCTCCCCCAATTCCAGGGGCTGTTAGACGATAAGCTGCCAGCTGTACGTATTGTTCCTTCCCACATATGTATCCACCGGTTTCCGCAATGCCTCCACCAGGATTCTTGATCAGTGATCCGGCCATCAGATCAACTCCAACTTCTGTCGGTTCACGTTCCTCTGTGAATTCACCGTAACAATTATCTACGAATACGATGACATCCTCCTTCAGCGCTTTAACACGCGTAACCATGTCAGCAATCTCAGCAACACAGAAGGATGAGCGCCAGTCATAACCACGTGAACGTTGAATCCCAATGACTTTTGTAGCCGGTGTAATGCTTTTTTCAACTGCTGCCCAATCCACTCCACCTTCATCAGCTAAGGCCGTCTCACGGTAACCGATGCCAAAATCGCGTAATGAACCTGTACCATCACCGGGTTCGCCAATAACTTTATGCAATGTGTCGTAAGGCTTACCCGTGATGTACAATAATTCGTCACCTGGACGCAAAACTCCAAAGAGAGCTGTACTAATCGTATGAGTACCTGAAGCAAAATGAGGACGCACCAACGCGGCTTCCGCGCCGAAAACATCAGCATATACTTCATCAAGCACTTCACGGCCACGATCGTTATAGGCATAACCTGTTGAACCTGCAAAGTGAAAATCACTTACTTTTCGCTGTTGGAAAGCATTAATCACCTTCCATTGATTGTGATCTGTGATCCGATCAATCTGTTGCAGTTGTCCTTCAATCTGACGCTCCACTTGACGTTGAAGTTCAGATATTTCTGAATCAAAGCTTACCATCTTACTTCATTCCCCTTCATAGCACGAATCTGACGTCGAATATCCATTATCGTGTAACTTATCACATCAATATGTCATGAATATTACAATTCAATGAATTCTTCAAGCATATAACCAAATTTCTCATATTCACCTTTTTGCAATTCAACTTCATAAATGACATCATTCTCTTCAAAGCTGGTCTCCACTACATCACCAATTTTATAGAGTACTGACGTAAGATCACCACGTTCTGCCGGAATACGGAAGCGCTTCGTATCACCTGTCAGCTCTGTCTGAATGAATTCACGGATTTTAAGCAGATCCTCCGAGTCTAATGCGCTTACTTTAATATGGTCTTTATCCAATGGAAGCATCTCAAGCTGCTCTGGTGTGCACGCATCTTTTTTGTTATACAGGACTAACTGCGGCTTGTCCCCTGAACCAAGTTCTTGCAGAATCGTATTAACCGTCCGCATCTGATCTTCACGCATAGCTGATGAGGCGTCCACAACATGCAGGATCAGATCTGCCTCATTCACTTCCTCCAACGTTGCACGGAATGCTGCAATCAGATCATGCGGTAGATTTTGAATAAATCCAACCGTGTCGGTAAGTACGATTTCTTTTCCACTCGGAAGTTCCATCGTACGTGATGTAGGATCCAATGTAGCGAATAGCTGATCTTGAATATACACATCTGCAGCCGTCAACTGCTTAAGCAAAGTTGATTTGCCAGCATTGGTATAACCAACAAGGGCTACCTGGACAATACCTGTTTTTTTACGGCGTTCACGATGCAACTTACGATGACGTGTCAATTCTTCCAGATGACGTTTCAGATCATCGATACGACCACGAATGTGACGGCGGTCTGTCTCCAGTTTGCTTTCACCTGGGCCTCTTGTTCCGATTCCGCCCCCGAGTCTGGACAGGTTCTTGCCATGACCCGACAACCGTGGCAGCAAATAGCTATGTTGAGCCAATTCCACTTGAATGATACCTTCTCTAGTATTGGCCCGTTGTGCAAAGATGTCCAAAATCAATTGGGTACGATCAATAATTTTGAGATCGAGGGTTTCTTCCAGATTACGAACCTGTGCACCTGACAATTCCTGATCAAAAATAGCCGTAGTTGCTCCGAGCTCCTCCGCGATTGCACGGAGTTCTTCCACCTTACCTTTACCAATGAACCATTTGGTATCACGTTTTTCCCTGTTCTGAGAAAGTACACTTAGCACTTCCACTCCAGCTGTCTCAGCAAGTTTCACCAGTTCCTCTAAAGAGTACTCAGGGTTAATACCTGTACGTTTTACATCATCCGTAACAAGACTCACCAAGACGGCGCGATCTTTTTTGACCGTATCTGTATCATGTGTACCATTTGTCATGTATATGTTCACTCCCTCTAATTACTAAATTAATCCATTGATATACATTGCCACGAATATGCCATGGCATGCCTTAAGCCGAACCGGTTGGCCCGGCCGGCTGGTGTAAAAACTATATTATCGCTTACTTTCGCTCAAAGTTCAAATCCTCTGTTCGGATTGTCATCAGCTCCAGTTTTCCTGGACTGCCTTCCGAGTATTGTTCCAACAAACGAACCGCCTGATGCCTGATCGAACGCTCAATGGCATTACGAACGTATCTGGCGTTACTGAACGCATGCAGCGAATCATTTTTTTCCTGAAGCAAATGTTGTTTTAGCTTGAGTATGGTCTGCGGCATTAGAATATAGTCACGCTCTTTGGCCATAATCTCAGAGATTTGAATCAACTGATCAATGCTATAGTCTGGAAACTCCACTTGAATGGGAAAGCGGGAAGGTAATCCGGGATTGGTCTGAAGAAAAAAATCAATCTCATCTGAATAACCAGCCAATATGAGAATAAACTGATTTTTGTTATCTTCCATTGATTTTACAAGCGTATCAATAGCTTCCTTGCCAAAATCCTTCTCTCCCCCGCGGGCCAAACTGTAAGCTTCATCAATGAACAATATCCCACCGAGTGCCTTCTTAACCAGATCTCTTGTTTTCTGCGCCGTGTGACCGATATATTCTCCAACCAGATCTGCACGCTCTACTTCAATAAGATGACCTTTACTCAACACACCCATCTTCTGAAAGAGTTTGGCAACGATCCTCGCCACGGTGGTCTTACCGGTTCCCGGATTACCTTTGAAGATCATATGATACACGTGCGCACCACTAATTAAGCCTGCTTCGGTACGCATCTGAGCAATCTGTAGGAAAGCATAGATCTCAAACACCAAGTCTTTGATATTTTCAAGTCCAACCAGTTGCTCCAATTCACCCTGTATCTCCTGGAAGTGAGCATGTTTGGTTATACTCTTGGCTGCCTGTACTGCCGCTGCTTCATCTTTGACCAACATCTGAGGTTCCTGGTTACGCAACACAATATTAATTTGTCTGGATGGTCTGCCTCCTGGTTGCTCTCCTGCAGCCATGACCCGTCCGTTCATTCGCCATCACCTCTATTTTATCGGGCTGAACTCTCCTGATTATTAATGTATTCTATCAGGTGCTCCAATATTAGAAGGATCATGAAGAATTCTACGGAAATTAGATGTCTCAAATCTGAATGTTTTTTCGAAACTCTCCGTTCTCAAACAAACTCGGCCTATGCTTCAGTGATAACTGAAAGTATGGGAATACATGTGCATCAATGGCATGCAGCAGTTCCTTAGCCGTCTTGTTAGCCAAGTCATAATCACCCGTTGTAATATGCTTCCGTGACAGTGCGTCTTCAAGCTCATCTTCATCCAGCAAAAATACTTCTCCATCTTTCAGTACAACGACATCCAGATACAGGTCATCAAACCAAGGAACACCCTGATCGGTTATCCCCTGACTACGACATGTATCAATGTACCACTCTACAATCCGTTCCTGATCGTCAAACATCGCCGTAACAACAAAGTGCTCTCCCTTCGGATAGTATTGCAGCCAGGAATAACCTTTATCTGCGATACAGAAGGTACTGCCTCCATAAGTTTTCCACAGAGGTTCTTTCAAATCCTGTATGGTGTACAACGTAATATAACCTGTGAAAATTTTGGATTGAACGAACCGGCATGTGAATTGTCGGTTCGTAATCCGGCGCCAGTTCGCGCGATCCCCGAATTTCCGTTTCATACGAACCCCTCTTTGCCGACTACAGGTCCGTGACCTGCTCTGATGTTATTGGTGAACAATGTAATAACGTCCGCCTGATGGATTCCAGCGCTCTGGGCCCGCCCTTGCACAACGTATTACGAATAGTTACAGCTTACCATATTTAAGGTTTACACTCAAAATCAAGCTTTGTCACACCTATTCATCAAATCAGCTTCCATTACAGTTGGTTCTGTATAACACAAAAAAACTGCTTCACCGGTTTCCCGGGAAGCAGTTTTTTCAATGTAGCTATAATGTAGCTATTTAGTGATTCATTGGCTTAGCCGCCGGTTCCAGCTTGGGAATCTGCAGGTGCATCTGTCCCTCCAGTATCCCCACTTGTTCCGCTGTCCGGAGTTACAACCTCGCCTGGCGTTGTTACGGCCCCATCATCGGGACCTTCACCATTTCCGCCAGGATCTGTTGTGCCCTGACCAGGTGGGGTCGTATTGCCTTCCCCAGGTTGACCGTTTCCGCCGTTATTACCACCGTTGCCATTGTTTCCGTTATTACCATTACCATTTCCGTTGTTGCCATTTTCATTTCCATTACCGTTATTACCGTTCGAGTTGCCATTATCCGGTGAACCATTGTCCGGATTCTCCGTACCTGGCTGCTCAGGATCTATCTCTGTTCCAGGGTCTATACCAGGATCAGGTTCCTCCGGCGGCACTTCCTGCGCTTCAATCATCAAGGAGATGGTGTTGGAAGGATCCGTCTCAAGTCCTGATGCCAAGTCGTAAGCTGTCACATAGTACTCATAGGTTAGACCAGGCAACGCACTTAAATCTTGTGCATTGGTCGCTCCTATTGCATCAATGAGATGAGTGAACTGGGCTTCAGATGTTTCTTTCCGATAAATCCGATATTGCGTACTCGCGTCACCCGTTCCAGTCCAACTCAGGGAGACGGTTTGTGCATTTGGATCGTATGATCCACTCAGCCCACTAACGGACAGAGCCGGCTTTTCCGGTTCTTCTACTGGCGGAGGTGCCTGCCCTCCAGCTGGTGCTTTGAATTGCTTCACTGGAACACCTTTTAATGCATCTCCCATGACTTTGGCAAAGAAAGCTGCTGACAGCTTACTGCTGTTCTTAAGCATATGATTAGCATCCGGATTGTCATAGCCCATCCAGACTGCGGCAGTCCATTCCGGGGTGTATCCAACAAACCATACATCACGGTTGGCACTGTTGCCAGAGATACCACTTTGAACAGTTCCTGTTTTACCCGCTACCGGACGATCCAGACGCGCTGAACGTCCCGTACCGTCATTAACAACGTTCTGTAGCATCTGTGTAAGCTGATACGCATTTTGCTCACTCATGACACGCGTTGTGTCCGAGTTATCGTGTTTGTACGTGGTTTTGCCTGCGCTATCCTTAATTTCCTTAATCGAATAGGCTTGACGGTATTCTCCGAGGTTGGCAAATGCACTATAGGCTTGCGCCATTTCCAGTGTATTTGTACCTTTACTTAGGCCACCGAGGGCAATCGCCAAGTTTTTGTCTTCATCTGTCAGCTGTATGCCTACACTCTTGGCAAAATTAATGCCTGTGTTAACGCCTATTTTATCAAGCAACCAAACCGCAGGAATATTCTCCGACTTCGTAATGGCTTCCGTCATACTGATCGTTGAAGAATATCCATGCAAGTTACCAGGACAGTAGTTACCAAAACATTGCTTCGCATTACTCAGCGACGAATTGGCACTGTAATTTCCTGATTCAAGCGCAGGTGCATAAGACACAATCGGTTTAAAAGCTGAACCTGGTTGTCTTCGACTCTGCGTTACACGGCTATAACCTTTAGTCTGATAATCCCGTCCACCCAGGAGGGCAACGAGACTGCCATTCTCGTGGTTCATGATAACCATGGAGCCTTGGACCTGTTGATCATCTTTGCTTGCCTCGAACAGACTATCATCCGTGAAGGCAGTTTCCATGGCTGTTTGAGCCTGAGCATCCATGGTTGTATAGATTTTGTATCCACCGATATTCAGATCATCTTCCGTTTTGCCTGTTACACGTTCAGCTTCACGGAGCACATAATCAATAAAGGCTTGATATTTCTGATCTTTTTCTGGTCGCTTGTAGTTATAATCTACCTCTTTAGCTTTATCCATCTCTTCCTTCGTGATGTAGCCTTGTTCATACATTAGCTGGAGTACAACACCACGACGTGCCTTGGAATCGTTCGGATTGCTCACCGGATTGTAGGCAGAAGGCCCCTTGGGCATCGCGGCGAGTGTGGCAATTTCCCACAATTCAAGATTATTCAGATCTTTTTTTCCAAAATAAAATTCAGATGCCGCTTTAATCCCGTAACGCTGATGACCGAAGAAAATCCGGTTCAGGTACATCGTCAGGATTTCGTCTTTTGTGTACTTGCGCTCTAATGCCATGGCAATCGATACTTCCGTTGCTTTACGGAAGAACGTTTTGTCACGGGATAAGAACATGTTCTTGGCAAGCTGTTGGGTTAGTGTACTACCACCTTCCACCATGGAACGAGCCATGACGTCCTTAACCGCCGCACGCCCAATGGACCAGATATCCACACCTTGGTGATCATAGAAGCGTTTATCCTCCGTCGCAACAAAGGCTTGCTTCACCAGCTCAGGAATATCGTCTTCTTTGACGGGGTCCAGCTTCTGAATGGATAGCTCCCCCATTAATTGGCCATTGCGATCATATACTTTTGAAGTTTCATTAATTGTGGTTTTGTCCTTATTGGCTTTGAGCAGATTTTCACCACTCACCATAATAAATAAATATCCGCCTAGTGCACAGAATATGGCGATTGCCATTGTGAAAAATAGTGTCCATCCAACGCGTTTACCCGTAATTTTTTTCTTTTTAGAGGTCTTTGGCTTCGCTTTTTTGGGTGACTTATTATTGTTGTTGCGATTGTTAGACCTCGACAACGGATCGTTTGGCATGTTACCTCCTGACTCCCTTTCGGTTGCATAATTTCTAATCGTCTGTAGGCTCAGGCATATATTAAACATATTTTGCCCGGAATGAAAAGAACAACCCTTTATTCAGGTTGCTCTGTTTCAATACCTATACTTGTAGACGAAATGGTTGGTGAAAAGGTTTCGTAATTTTTTTAAGCTTCGCCGCTGTTATCTTGCTGCATCAGCGATACGCTGCGTTGCGGCGTGAACGTGGAGATGGCATGCTTGTAGACCATTTGCTGGCGTCCGTCGCTGTCAATGACGATCGTAAAATTGTCAAATGCCTTGATCGTCCCGCGGATTTGGAAGCCGTTGGTCAGATAGACCGTAGCAGGAATATTTTCTTTCCGCAGTTGGTTCAAGAACGTATCTTGGATGTTGATGGACTTGTTCATTAGCCGTACCCCCATTGGTTCATTTGAATTCGTGTTCAGTTAATATTCAATATCGCTGAGTAGCTTTCGTGCTATTATATCATGAACAGTTTCATATAATCCACAAAAACCCCTTGTCTGCTATTTTACCCCCATTCTTAGCGAGGTGAACAAATAGAAGACTTATCCATTATACACCGCTTGTCTGTTTTGCAAAAGAGGGACAAATTCTTCATTTTAAAGCACATTTATTCGTTGTTTGCTGAATACTTAATCTCTACCATCTGTTCTAGTGATAAATAAAAACCTCTATCCTTTTGATGACCAGAAGGTAGAGGTTTACATATCTTGATCTAATCGATGCCTGTCAGAAGAATACTAACAATCGCTCAAATCAATCAAATTTTTGTGTAATCAATTCACTAATCTGCTTGTATTTCCCTTCAAAATCTTGGGTATCCGTCATGTCCACCCATTCAATATCCTTCATATGGCGGAACCAGGAAAGCTGGCGTTTGGCAAACCGACGCGTATCCCTCTTCAACCACTCAACCGCAGCTTCCCAACTCACTTCCCCTTGCAGGAACGCTGCAATCTCCTTATATCCCAACCCTTGCATGGAAATATGACCTCTGTCCACTCCGCGTTCCAACAAGGATTTCACCTCATCTACCAGACCTTGTTCGATCATCAGATCAATCCGCTCTTCTACCCGGGCGTACAACTTCTGCCGATCCATTGTCAAACCAACAATAAGAAGGTCATAAGGCGACTCTTTCTTCTGTACTGCCAGCTGATCAGACCACTTCTCTCCAGTGAGGTGATGGATCTCAAGCGCACGTACAATTCGCCGCTGGTCATTCGGATGCAAACGATCCGCACTAACGGGATCAACTTCCCTCAGTCGATCATGAAGGGCCTGAGCTCCATTTAGCTCAGCATAGCTGAATTGTTGCTCCCTGAACGCTTCGTCCGAACCACTATCGGAAAACTGAAAGCCGTAACATACCGATTCCACATACAGACCGGTGCCACCAACAATAAAAGGCATTTTACCGCGTTCATGGATTTCACTAATCAATCGAGTACAACTCTCCTGAAACTCGGCCACAGAATACGGATACTCCGGTTCATGGATATCAATGAGATGATGAGGTACACCCTTCATTTCTTCAGAGGTAATCTTGGCTGTTCCGATATCCATTTCACGATATACCTGCATCGAATCGCCTGAGATAATCTCACAATTGAAAGCTTGTGCAAGCTCAATGCTCATTCTTGTTTTACCTACTGCTGTTGGTCCAACCAACACAAGCAGTTTAGGTTTTGGTTTAACTTCCACTTTCAACATTAATCACTCCGTACAGGGTTTTTGCATTCGCCCGATCAAGTATTTCAAATCCGAGCCTGTCAAACTCCGCGCTGCCGCGCTTTTCTTTCATGACTACACGTTTACGGGCAACCCGTTTCGCTTCCATAATGCTCTGTTCATCCAGCGCGTGAGCATTTGCATAATCTCGCAAGGGCTGTATAGCACTTGAATCCATCATTGGCTCACGGAACATGGGGTCAAAATATACGGTGTCACAGCTTCGATCCGGCATGGAACGCAGCAACTCAAGATGATTTGCATGATGCAGCTCAATACGCCGGAAAGCTTCATTTACCGCTGGCTTGATCGTCTCATATTGAGACATCCCCTCCACTAATAGTGTATATAGCGGAAGAGAACTCTCACATGCAATCACCCGTCCACTTTTGCCCACTGCAACCGAGAACACCAGTGCATCCGTGCCCAGTCCGGCTGTACAATCGATGATGGTATCCCCTTCATTCACCGCCCCCGCCTCCAGCAGTGGATCAGGTTCTCCTCGCAATATACGTTTGGCACGAACAAATCCCATGCTGGGGTGGAACTCCAGCAACGGTGAATCCTTCCGAAATAGACGCACTTTACCCTGGAGTACAACCAGAACCTCCTCCGCCTCATAGTGTTCAATCATCATGGGCAGAGACATTTTATTACGGCGCACGTAAGTACCCCCTGTTGTTTCAGCAAGGTTTCGGGCCCGCTCCACAAGTAAAGCCGCTTCCTTTTCACCGGTTGTAATATACATAGATTCCTCCTAAATAGCTACATAACACGTTTGAACAATTTTTCCAGATCATATATTGAAAATGAAATCACAATCGGGCGCCCATGTGGACAAGTGTAGGGCTGACGACATGAACCCAGACGCTGAATTAGCACTTCTGCTTCCTGATCCGTCAGCTTTTGGTTCGCTTTGATGGACGCCTTGCAGGAGCACATGATCGATGCAGCTTCTCGCATCTTGGCGACATCTATGCTGCGTTCACTCAACACCCACTCGGACATTTCTTCGATAATGTCTTTCTCGTCCCCTTTGGGGAACCAGAATGGATGGGAGCGCACACGGAACGTCTGTCCACCGAAATGCTCCAAATATACACCCGCCTGTTCGAACCAGGCCAGCCTTGTTTTCAGCTTTTCCGTCTCTGAAGGTGTAAACTCCAGCGTAATAGGCAGCAGTAACTCTTGTGAGGCCTGGGCAGGGTTACCAAATTTCTCGTAATAGTACTCATAATTTACGCGTTCATGAGCAGCATGTTGATCAATTAAGTACAAACCTTGGTCATTTTGCGCGATCAAATACGTACCATGATGCTGTCCGATCAGACTCAGCTCCGGAAATTCAGGCATGGATGCATCTGATTTAATGGCAGCAGCAAGTTTAGTGGCATCAGGCAGACCTGAGGTTTTCCACGTCCGTTCACCTCTTGCAATCGAAGACGGGTTGTAGGTTGACCGAGCTTCCCTAACCGGTGAATTTACGGATTCGGAGCGATACGTAGCTGGTTTACCTTCAGCCAACGGTTTTTCTGTTGCTCCACGATCCCCACCATCTTGAGAAGAGAGGTCAGATTTGGGAACAGTTTCGGTAGAACTTGTACTTGTACTTGAACTTGTACTTACATCCTTAGTGCCTTCTTGCACGTTAACGGATGTCTGCCCCCCGTCATGACTAGCAACCTTCTGCAAAATATCCCCGTTCCAACTTTCTAACTGCACAGGGGGGTGTGTAATCTCAGGTGGAGCTTCGGGCAAAGGCACCGACTGCCCCTGTTCAGATACTGACTCTCCTGTGGTCACATCAGCCGGAGCATCCAAATCCAGATCATCATCTTCGGTAGCCAACTTCAGCGGTTCAGCAGTAGGTTTCCCGAGTGGACCTTGTTGACCATATCCTTCTGCATCAGATGCATCTTTCAGCGGACCACGTGGAAAGAGGAATTGCTCCTGAATAAAGGAGCTATCGTCCCCACGTCGAATCTGCTGTTTTTTGACCTGTGGAATCAATACCTCCTGCCGGAGTATCCCCCGCAACGTCGTCTCTATAAATTCATACAGTTCTGGTTCCTTGCTGAAGCGAACCTCCAACTTGGCCGGATGCACGTTCACATCCACAAGAGAGGGGTGCATCTCCAACTGCACCACGACAAGTGGGAAGCGATTAATGGGCAGCAAGGTATGGTAAGCTTTGAGAATCGCCTGATTGAGACCGTAATTGCGAACAAATCGCCCATTAACAATCGTTGACATACCATTACGATTCGCTCGTGTCCATTCTGGCAGGCTGATCAGCCCGCTCACCCGGTAATCCAGACTTTCACCCTGGATGGGAAGCATCGCTTTCGCTGCACTTGTCCCATAGATCGCTGCAACCACTTGCAGCAGATCGCCGTTGCCCAACGTCTGAAGCAACACATTCTCATTATGGCGCAGTCGGAACGAAATGTTTGGGTGAGACATCGCCATCCGGTATAGGACATCTGAAATATGTCCCAGTTCCGTCTGGATCGTTTTCATATATTTGAGTCTGGCTGGTGTATTGTAAAATAGTTCTCTCACTGCAAAATCTGTACCTTGGGGTGAGGTTGCATCTTCATGAGAGACAAGGTTCCCGCCTTCAATCGCGATGCGGCGCCCCCGCCCGTCATTACCACTTGCCGATAATACCTCTACCTTGGACACGGCGGCAATACTCGCCAAGGCTTCGCCACGGAATCCAAGACTTGTGATCTGAAACAGATCTCGGCCATGGGCTATTTTGCTGGTCGCATGACGATAAAAGGCGGTTTCCATGTCCTCTGGCTCAATACCTGTACCATTGTCTTTGACACGAATACTGAGGAGGCCCCCCTCTTCCACCGTCACTTCAATCTTGGTGGCGCCTGCATCCACCGAGTTTTCGAGCAACTCTTTGACAACTGAAGCAGGCCGTTCGACCACTTCACCCGCCGCGATCTGGTTGGCAATATGTTCATCAAGCACATGTATTTTCGCCACAGGTTTTCCCCTCCCTTATACTCAGGATAATTGCTGTGCCTTCAATTTGAGATCATTCAATATCTGCATCGCCTGAAGAGGCGTCATATTCATGACATCGATATCTTTCATCGTACGGATGAATTCTCGCGCTGGTTTATCCACCGCAACTACATCCGGTTTCGTTGCCATACTTGGCTCATCATCCCCAAAGATGGACAGTTGAACCACATCCGATTGGCTTGCGCTAGACTGTACTTTGCTGCTGTTTGATTTCTTGGCATGTTGCTTCCCAACCGAATCTTCAATAGAAACTGTGTGATCTGTACTTTCCACATTCTCATGCTCCCGAATCAACGGTGCTGAATCCGTGTGCTGGAATTCTCCACCTTTTAATTTCAAGCCTTCTTCCTGCTTCTCGTTTCCGATATATTCACTGCCCACAGCTACTTGCGCGGCCGCATGTTCGAACCCATGCAATAGTCCATTCGCCCGCTCAATAATGCTATCAGGCAGACCTGCAAGGCGTGCACAATAGATACCATAACTGCTGCTGGCTGCCCCGGCAATCAATTTGCGCAGGAAATTAACTTTGTCACCGCTCTCTTGTACCGCCATGGAGTAGTTGGCCAGCTTATCCAGACTCTCCTCCAGATGAGCAAGTTCATGGAAATGAGTTGATACAAGAGCTTTACAGCCAATAATATCATGTACATATTCAATAACAGACTGAGCAATCGCCATACCTTCACTGGTCGACGTTCCCCGTCCCAATTCATCTATAATAATCAGACTACGTGGTGTGGCTTTGTCCGTCATGACCTGAATGTCGGCCATCTCCACCATGAATGTGCTTTGTCCGCCAATGAGATCATCCGCGGCACCGATCCGTGTGAAAATGCGATCCATGATCGGCACCTCTGCCTGACCGGCAGGTACAAAACAACCCACTTGCGCCAAAATGGAGATTAAAGCAACCTGTCGCATATACGTACTCTTACCAGCCATATTCGGACCGGTAATCAGCAGAATACGTGCCTCTTCCTTGGTCATTGCCGTGTAATTGGCAATAAATGCGCCATCTCGCATGACCGCCTCAACGACCGGATGGCGTCCTTCTTCCACAACCAGATCATAACCGTCGGTCAACGTAGGACGTACAAAGTTTCGCTCAGCACTGATCACCGCAAAAGATTGATACACATCAATTTCCGCTACCTGTTCAGCCAGCTTCTGCAATCTTGCAATCTCTTTGTTCAGCCGCTCGCGCAGCTCTGCGAACAGCCCATACTCAATATCAACCATTTTGTCCTGAGCTTCGAGAATCAGCGTCTCTTTTTCCTTCAACTCCGGCGTAATGTAACGTTCTGCATTGGCAAGTGTCTGTTTACGTTCATAACGTCCCTCTGGCAGCGAGGACAGATTGGACTTGGTGATCTCGATATAATAACCAAACACTTTGTTATATCCAATCTTCAGCGATCGAATGCCTGTCGCCTCACGCTCTCGCGCTTCCAGCTCCGCAATCCACTGCTTCCCGTTAACCGAAGCCTCACGCAATTCATCCAGACGTTCATGATACCCTTCACGAATCAGACCTCCGTCCCTTACCGATACCGGCGGCTCGTCCACAATGGCTTGCCCGATAGCTTCACGCAGATCATTGCAATCATCCATCGTTTCGGCAATATGCTGCAATGTTGCGGAAGATGATCCTGCGCAATGTTGACGAAGTCCTGGGATTTTCTCCAGCGATGATTTGAGCGCATTCAGGTCACGACCATTGGCATTACCAAACGCAATCCGGCCTACCAAACGCTCCAGATCATAGATGTCTTTGAGTTCTGTCCGCAGGTCCTCACGCAATATAAACTGGTTGTACAGCGTATCCACTGCTTCAAGACGCTCATTAATCTTCCCTTTTTGCAACAATGGCTTATCGACCCAGCGACGCAGCATTCTTGCACCCATGGACGTCTCGGTTCGATCAAGTAACCAAAGTAATGAACCTTTTTTGGAGCGTTCACGCACAGTTTCCACCAATTCCAGGTTCCGGCGGGTAAACGGGTCCAAGATCATGTAATGATCGGGCTCATACGTTGAGATTTGAGTTAACTGCCCCAGAGAACGTTTCTGTGTCTCACTCAGATAAGAGAAAAGACGTGCAATGCACGCTTGACGTTCAGGCTCTAATCTTGCCCAGACAGCCTCGCCAAACTGCTGACGGACCAGATCTTCCTTATTCTTTGTCCACGACGTGTAGACCACAGGGCGACCGATTGGAGACGCCTCGGCTTCTACCGTTTCAAGCAGCGCTGCATCCCCCACCAGCTCCGATGGTTCGTAGATGCCGATTTCATCCTTGAGCCATTCCTTGGAATAGGGCACCGATGTCACATACAACTCACCCGTTGACAGATCACAGGCCGCCAGCGCCAGCGTATTTTGATTACCTGTAAGGCACACCATGTAGTTGTTGGATTTGTCCCCCAACGTTTTGCCTTCCATCACCGTTCCGGGTGTAACCACACGTACAATTTCACGTCGTACCATGCCTTTGGTTACACTTGCATCTTCCATCTGTTCGCATATCGCAACTTTATAGCCTTTTTCAATCAGACGCTGTATGTAATTGTCAGCCGAATGATAAGGTACACCACACATCGGAATTTTATCATCCGTGCCTCCGTTGCGTGCGGTCAGCGTGATCTCAAGTTCACGGGAAGCATTAATCGCATCCTCGAAGAACAGTTCATAGAAGTCACCCAGTCTAAAAAATAGAAAAGCATCTTGTGCTTCGGCCTTCACTTGCAAATATTGTTGAATCATTGGCGTATACTGAGCCATGATGAATATCCTCCATCCCGTTCCTATAATGTCAGGAAGAAACGCGTCCTGGAAGGACAATAAGACGGTCAGGCACTGTGTTTGCGCCTCCGCCTTATGTGTTGGCTAATCGCCACTTCCTTCAAAGGTTGCTGCTCCATATCTTCCGTAGTAGCTTATTACTCATAAAAGACTTGTTTCTTATTATATCAAAAAAACGTCCGTACTTCATGAACCTGCCCGAATATTCCAGAGTTTGCGAATATCGCGGCTCTCATCCCAAGTTCTTCCCAGTTTTAATTGAAGGATTAAAGGAGACGCATATCGTTCATAACGTGCATATCCATCCAACCTCTTCAGATCATCTACGAGTGCTGGGATGTGTTCCTTAATCACTTCGCGCTTTCCCTCATAAAAAGCGGCATGAACCTCAGCTTTCGCTAACGGACGCTGCCGTAATTGAGTATACCCGCTCGCGATCAGACCTGCCAAGGCCACAACACCTTTCGCAACAAGGGGCGATACAAGAAAGCTGGGTAACGTACGATACTCAAATCCACCATAGGATTTCAGGCGAAAATCACCAAGTGCTCCATAACGGGGTCGTCTTCCCGATCCTCGTGGGTCTTGCAGAAATGCCAGTGGCAATGCCAGATAATTGTCCAGTGCACGAAGCAGTTCCCCGGTAAGATTCACCCCGCTAAAATGAATATGACCGCCTAGAGGTAACCCACGCTGTGGCATCCCGCCTGCCTGCCAGATGAGTGAGTGATCACTAATGCTGCGGGAAGCGGCTGCGAATGCCCTCATCAGATGAGCCAGCAGTTCTCGTGGTTCGGAGCTGGGAGCCGGCCGCAGTTCGGCAACCGGATATATGCGCCGTCCACCAATCGTCACGGAATCACAGCCTGCCATTCCTGTACGTTCAAGAAATCTGGAGGCGGGTACGATTTTGGATTCCGGCATCTGCACCAGAAGAAACTCCGGGTCCATGCCGAGTATTGGAATGGGTCTGTGACTTACTTCCTCATCCAGCAGTTCCTGATGCTGCTTCCAGCTTTCCCTATAGGTAGTAGCAAGGTTGGTCACCCCTTTCCAGGGACATGGATCAATCGAAATCACTGCACAACCGCCGTTCCCTGAGGATTCCATTCGAACAGCTCCATGATCCAGTCCTAGCGTATACAGCGTTTTGATCGCAAGTCGTTCTATGCGCTTGAATAAGGTTGAACTCGCTTCACGCTCCAACGGAGTTTCCTGTGCCCTTCCCATGCCACTAGTATCCTTGCGTTTGATCCGAATCGCCTGCAGACAACTTATCTCTACGTCATAGCGTACACGCAAGCCTGGTTCACGTTTGCGCCGATCGTGCAGTGACAATACTTCAATGCCTGCCTGTTTCAACCGTTCTGCACGTTCTCCAGAAGTCATCCTTTCATATCGGCGCAGCGCTTCCTCCGCTTGTTCCATCACATTCATTACGTGCCCCCTCCCGGATCATGCAACTAAAATAAAAATAACCCCGCAATGCGGAGCCTTCCCGTGAAAGGTATTCCAGGCACATTGCGAGGCTCGTTACCACCCATTTTTTAATATTTAAGAAGAAAGAGGGCTTACGCCCTCTTCACCGCGCCTTCTGGCGCATATGATACCTTAGGTTATCAAATACAGGCGTCAAACTCACAGCTCATCGTCGAGCAGATCGGGATCGAGATCGTCATAATCTCCATCGGCACTGCCAAAGTCATAGTCCTTGTCTTCGTAGTCACCGCAACCATCTGTGCAGACCTTCACACAAACTTTGGTTTCGGCAACAAGTTCCACAGCGAATTCCCGTTCTACCCGGATAATTACACTGCTTCCACCTGCTGATACTGTGGCTTCCACACAGCTAGGTTCCTGCGTTGCATCCGCAGATACCTCCACTGTGGAAGTCCGGTGTTTCGGGTCCAGATAGGACAAAGGTACATGTTCTACATACGAGACCGTTTCTTTGGCTACATCCGTCTGAGAATTCTTGTCGTAGGAATACCAAATGTTGATATCGTAAGTACCAATAACTTCAATTCCGTCACCCGCTGATACGGCTTCATATTGGTGGTTGATAATCCAAGCCCCCAAAATACTTGTCGGACCATTTGGCGGAGTCACGGTATGTGTTACGGTAGAGAACTTACGACCTTTGCCGCAGATCGCCTTCGTGATAATCTCTCTACATTGATGTTTATGACTCAATGACATCTTTAAACCTCCTCCATACAATCATTCACTACAAGTGTATGCAGGGCATTCGTCTAGGGTGACAACTATTTTCTATTATTCGTTTGTAGATTGGGACCGGTCCGAGATTGGGGACGGTGCTTTGTCCTTCTTCGCGACTTTCAGATACAGCGCGAGTTCACGGCACAGCTGGAGAATTGCGGAACGAATCTCGAATTCTTCCCTTGTATCCGGCAGCTCCATACGTTTGAATTCTTCTTGCACATCTGCAAGAAGTTTTTCAGTTCGTCCGGTGTAGGATTCAGTAAGTACATCCTGACTAAGCTGATCGAACAGCTCCGATACCATTTCCGCATGTGGCATCTTCTGATAGATCTGGGACACCAGATGCATCATGTGCTGGATGGAGTCCAGCTGCGTTTTGCGCATATAGAAGTAGACACTCCATTCCTCATTCGGATGAATCACCTGATTCTCCAGAGACCGCTTGGCAGCATCAATACCGCCAAGGATCGCTTTATCTGCTTCAATCAGCTCTCTCCCCGCCCATGCTTCATTGGGATTACGCAGCGTGGCCGCAAATTCCTTGAAAATCTTCGAGAAGAGTTCATCGATTCGTTTGCGAATGCGTAGCATCTGTGGATCTGCTGCCGGCATATAGGCCAGGTTAACCGCCATTGCGGAACCAAGACCAATTAACAGCAAAGCAATTTGCACGAGGACGACATGCACGTCCATCTCCCCGCCGCCGAACACCCGAAACACCACAACAGAACCTGTAACAATACCTTCTTTGAATCCTACCCGGACAATAGCCGGGAATGCGATCAATATGTATACCGCCAGCACCCAATAATGGAAGCCTAGAAAGTGAAAAAGTACACTTGCAAACAAAAGTCCAACTACGGAAGCAAAGAACCGCGCCGATATGGTGCGAATACTTCGTTTTCTCGTTACATCCACACCAAGAATGGCAAGCAATCCCGCTGATGTTGGTCCCGGCAAGCGACACCAGTCTGCAATCAATACAGCCATTAATGCGGCGATTGCAGTTTTAATTACCCTAAAACCCATTTAACATTCCATCTCCTCTAAGCTGCAAAAAAAATTCTTAGCCAGCTCGTCGCCTCATTCATTTATCATGACTAGTATGTCTCATCCAAATGTAAACTAGACGACATCAACCGACATGCGCATGCATGCCGGTCACAGCAACACGCCCCGAATGAGGGACGCTGGCAAGTTAGATCGTTGCGACAGAACCTCAAGGCCCTCTTCTCCAATCATCGCATTCATTCCGGATCTGCGCGGAATAATCATACTAAATATGGTACTTGATTTTACGGTATCGGGCAACGTGACACCCCTTGTGAAATTGTATACATATCATACCCGGTCACATTACGAGTAAAACACTTCCAAATCACCTGCGGCCAGCCAGCATTTTGCGTTCTGCATAGACAACAAGTTGGTACATGGCTGTTGCAACTGCAGCAATAATTAACAGACTCGATAATACAAGTGTGAAGTTGAATACCTGGAATCCGTAGATAATGAGATAACCGAGCCCTTGTTTGGCGACCAAAAACTCACCCACAATTACACCCACCCAAGCCATGCCAACGTTCACTTTCAAGGTGGATACAATCGCCGGAAAAGAAGCAGGTAATACAACTTTTGTAAAAATCTCGGAACGGTCTCCACCAAACGTACGAATGACTTTAATATAATTGGGATCCACTTCATTGAAGCTGTTATACACCACTAATGTCGTGATAATGACCGTGATGGACAATGTGGTCATGACAATCGCTGTAAAACCCGCGCCGAACATCACAATAAAGATTGGGCCAAGTGCTACCTTTGGCATACTGTTGAACACAACCATATAGGGGTCCAACACTTTTGACAAAAAAGGAGACCACCAAATTAAAACCGCAAGCAAGGTTCCCACCAGTGTCCCCAGTAAAAAACCAACTGCCGTTTCCCCTACGGTTACCCCAACATGTGCCCACAACTCGCCACTAGCGATGTCCTTGCCAATCTGGGCAAAAACCTTACTCGGATAACTGAATAACAGTACATCAATCCAACGGAGTCTGCCTGCCACTTCCCATAGCAAAAACATACATACTAGCATAGATAACTGTACGGCAAGCACTTGGTGTCGCCATCTTGCCACCTGCTGAATATGATTCCGATGCAGCTGCCCCATCCATTCGTCACGCTTTTCCTGCTTCGGATTCATTGGATTCACGCGTCTTCCTCACCTCCCCCGGACTGATCCAGTTCACTCCACAATGCCTGAAACAACGCATTAAATCCTTCTTGCTCTCTGGCATGAAACGGCTGAGATTTACGAATTCCATCGGGAATGATAAATTCACGACGGATGCGGCCCGGATTGCGATCCAGTACAATGACGCGGTCACTGACCGCAATGGCTTCAGACAAATCATGGGTGACGAGAACGGATGTTTTGCCAAACTGTTTTAACGTGTCCGAGACCAGATCCTCCAATTGCAGCTTGGTTTGATAATCAAGTGCTGAGAATGGTTCATCCAACAATAAAATCCCCGGATCGGTTGCCAGCGTGCGCACCAGGGCTACTCGCTGTCTCATTCCTCCTGAAAGCTCTGAAGGGTACTGATTCTCCGTTCCGGCCAACCCCATACTTACCAGCAGTTCCCGTACACGCTCACGGCTCCGTTCATCATGTCTGCCTGTCAGTTCAAGACCGATTAATGCATTATCCAGAATGGTCCGCCACGGAAACAGATAGTCCTGTTGCAGCATATAACCAATCTGTGCTGAGGGGCCGCCAACGAGTTTGCCTTTAACCTTAACCTCTCCTCGGGTGGGTGTGAGCAGCCCGGCGATGATCGACAACAATGTCGTTTTACCGCATCCACTCGGTCCAACCAGACTGACGAACTCTCCTTTTTGGATCTCCAGACTCAAGTCCTCAATCACCAAGGAAGCTTCCCTCTCGCTGACGTATACTTGAGAGATCCCCTCCAGTCGGATCACACTTTCGGATTCAGGCATTCTGCTCACTTCCTTTCCTGAATACCCCATTACTTTGATTTCGTAACCTCTTCCGCATAGGCATTATCCACAATGGCATTCAAATCCACACGTTCTTTCAACTCTCCGGCGGCACTCATGACATCAAGCAGATTGTTCCACTCTTCTGCATCGATGATTGGGTCCGTTGCATAGCTGCCCTGTTCCTTATAACGATTAACACTGCTGACTAGAATGGCTGGATCAATGTCTTTAAAAAAAGGAGAAATGACTTCAGCAATCTCTTCAGCCGTATGGGAATCCACCCATGCCTGCGCTTTGTGTAGACCATTCGTAAACTTCTGTACGATATCCTTATTGTCGTTAAGATAACTCTGTTTCGTCATGAAGACGGTGTAAGGCAGAAGACCACCTTCTGTGCCAAACGATGCAACAACCTTACCCCGACCTTCTTGTTCAAAGATGGATGCCTGGGGTTCAAACAGTTGAACATAATCTCCCGTGCCTGAAGCGAAAGCAGACGCAATGTTGGCAAAGTCCACATTTTGAATCAGCTCCAGATCACTTTGCGGATCAATGCCATGTTTGTTCAGTGCGAACTCCCCTGCCATTTGCGGCATGCCGCCTTTGCGTTGACCGAGAAATGTGGAATCCCTCAGTTGCTCCCAATCGAAGCTACCTTCTGTGTTACGAGCGAACAGAAATGTTCCATCCGTCTGGGTGAGCTGGGCAAAGTTAATAACCGGATCTTCCGCTCCCTGCTGATAGACATATATGGACGTCTCCGCCCCTACCAGTGCGATATCCACCGAACCTGCGAGTAATGCCGCCATCGTTTTGTCACCACCAGCAGTCGTTTGAATATCCACCTCAAGTCCCTGCTCTTCAAAAAAACCTTGAGCCACAGCCACATACTCCGGTGCGTAAAATACCGAACGAGTCACTTCGCCAATCGTAATCTTGGCTTCATTCTCTTCCTTATTACAGCTGGTGAGCGCCACAATGATAATCAGCAGAATAACGATGCCCCGGACGAACCATGGCGTGTATTTCATGTTGTTTCCCTCCTTCACTGGTTTCAGCAGTTTCTCTCTATTATGGATATGCCGATGCCCAACAAAAGGTTAAGAACTTAAATGCAAAAAAGAGCCGGGCAATGTTGCCCGACTCTTCAGCTCTTCGAAATGTTATTCAGTATGTTATTCAGTATGTTATTTACGGGGATACCTACAGCTTGTAAATCTCGGCATATTTGGCTTCCAGATAATCAGCCAGATAATCCGGGTTCAATTCTTCACCCGTTATGGCAACAATTAATTCGGAAGGTGTGCGACTTCTACCATACCGGTAGATCTTGTCTGTAAGCCATTCCTTAATTGGAATCAGATTTCCTTCGGCAATGAGGGTATCAAACTCCGGCATTTCCTTGCGCAATGTATGTAGAATTTGAGCTGCATACATATTACCCAGAGAATACGAAGCAAAGTAACCAAAGTCACCACCAGACCAGTGAACATCCTGAAGAACACCGTCTCCATCATTCGTTGGCATAATACCTAGGTATTCCTTGTATTTTGCATTCCAGGTCTCTGGCAGGTCTTTCACTTCCAGACCATCGTTGAATAACATTTTCTCGATCTCATATCGGATAATAATATGCAGGTTATAGGTCAGTTCATCCGCTTCAATCCGAATGAGTGAACTCTCTACCCAGTTGATTGCACGATAAAAATCTTCCAGTTCAACCTCGCTCAGTTGCGGGAAATGCTGTTGCAAATCTTTGTAATAGCGTGTCCAGAATGGCAGGCTGCGACCAATCATGTTTTCCCAAAGACGGGACTGGGACTCATGAATCCCCATGGACGTTCCTTCGGCAAGAAGGGTACCCGCCAGACTGTCATCAATATTTTGCTCGTACAGGGCATGTCCGCCCTCATGCAGTGAACTGAAGACTGCGCTTGCTACATCATCTTGCAGATAATGTGTTGTGATCCGCACATCACCCGGGTTAAGACCCGTTGCAAAAGGATGAACACTCTCGTCCAATCGTCCAGCTTCAAAGTCATAGCCCATTTGTTCCAGGATGAACAGACTGAATTTTTCCTGCTGTTTGGTGTCAAACAACTGATTCAGGAACTCTGTATTTGGCTTGTTTTCTGAAGCATTAATCTTCTCTTGCAAAGGCACCAAACGTGCTTTGAGGCGGGCGAACACAGCGTCCACTTTCTCAACCGTCAGATCCGGTTCATACATATCAAGCAGCGTATCATAACGTGTATCCTTCACACCCCAATAATCAATAAACTCCTGTTTGAGCTTAACGATATCTGTGAGATAAGGTGAGAATCCTGCAAAATCACTGTTATGCTTGGCATCTTCCCATGCCGTTTCCGACTTGGCTGTTAGCACGGTATAAGCTTGTACTTTCTCAGGTGGTACGGATTGACTGCGATCATATTCTTTCTTGCAATCTTCAACCAGACGACGATCTATATCTTCGAGCTGTTCCAATACTGCTGGAGTCGTTAATGCATCCAGGTAAGTCTTCATGTCAGCCGAGGTTTGCAGCTTGAATGCTTCGGTGGACAACATACCCAGCGTCTCCGAACGAGTCGGAACGCCTTTTTTCGGCGCACCTGTGCGCAGATCCCAGTGAAGCAAACCAATGGCTTCATGATAGCTCTTAATTTTACGAGCCAGATTACGGAAGGATTCCAAATGTTCCTGTGTTTGTTTATCCATTGTTATCGTTCACCTCTTCAAAAAAAATGTTATACCCTATTGATGATACTTTTTGCATTGCGTATAATCAACTTTTAACAGATGAAAATTGCATTGTTCTCCTAAAGATACGTGTTCAAAAAGTCTGGTTTTCATTACCGCGAAGATAGAAATGGCGTTCAACTTCGATGCTGATGATGCCCTCAGGCATGATTTGTAATCAAAAGTGGACTTTTTGAACAACCTCTAAAGGGTTGGAGTAATTCCATCTGCTGACCGTGAAATACTATTTAAAGCAAAGGCGTGTAGGACAAGCTGCATCATATGCAAGTGGCCGTGCTCGTCGTATTGGATAACAGGAGGCAATGGACATGAACAACATTCAAGAGATTTTGACTTACAACAAATCATTTGTCGAGACTAAAGAATACGAAAAGTATACGGCTGGCAAGTTTCCAACCAAAAAGATGGTTATCATCACTTGTATGGATACACGTCTGGTGGAATTGCTGCCCAAGGCCATGAACCTGAAAAACGGTGATGTGAAAATCATCAAAAACGCAGGCGCAATTATCTCTCAGCCTTTCGGAAGCGTAATGCGTAGTGTACTTGTCGCCATCTATGAACTGGGTGCAGATGAAGTCCTGGTAGTGGGGCATACGGAATGTGGTATGGCTTCCCTTCACGCTGAGACCATGATTGGACATATGGTTGAGCGTGGCGTATCGGAAGAAGTCATGACTACTCTGGAGAACTCTGGCATCCGTTTGCAAAAATGGTTGCGCGGGTTTGACAGCGTCGAAGAAGGGGTAAAACATACTGTGGAAGTGATCAAGAAGCATCCTTTACTTCCTCCCAATGTACCCGTCCACGGCATGGTTATCGATTCTGCTACAGGTGAACTTGATCTTGTCGCTGAGGGGTATGGACAACAGGCATCTCTCTAAATGGTTTGGAGTGCGGACCTTATGGTTCGCACTTTTTTTGTCTAAATTAAGGCAGTTGTTCTGTCAGGTTGTCAAACCATACAGTTTCAGTGTACACTTTTTATGAAAGCGGTCAAAGAAAGTAAAAACGATTGTTCTCTCTGACCTAGCCCTAATATTAAGGAGACATGTGCATGAACATACTTTCCTACGGATTACTCGGGCTGCTTACCCGCGAGGAGTCATCGGGCTATGATCTGATGCTGAAAATCCAGCCACATTGGCAGGCGAAACACAGCCAGATCTATCCACTCCTGTCCAAGATGGAAAACGATGAGTTATTGGCCTCCCGCTGGGTACAACAGTCTGACAAACCGGACAAGAAAATGTACGCAGTTACGGAAAAAGGCATTGAAAAGCTCTTGGAATGGATGATTACTCCTGTTACCGCACCGGTTACACGCGATGAATTTAATTTGCGTATTTTGTGTGTTGGCATAGCGGAAGACGGAAGCATGAGACGCATTCTTAACGAGCGTAAAAGCTGGTTTATGGAACGCATACGTTATTTCGAGGATCTGAAGTCACGTATACCTCAGGATAATCTTCGTGTAGGCAACCGAGATTTTGGAAGCTACATCCTGGTACAAAAAGGGTTAATGCACGCACAAACAGGCCTGGAATGGTGTCATTGGGTTACCCAATTGCTTGATGGCCAAGCTGCAATTCAAGACCCGAGTCCAAGCGTTTCAGAAATTTAATAAAATTTGAAACGTTCCTGCAAGTTGACCGTATTACATGAGTAAGGCCCATTTTTGGGCGATTCAAACAAATTAATCGGGGGGTTACGATCTTTACAATGAAGAAAAAATTCGGAGTTAAACATCTAATGATGGTATTTATGGCCTTTACATTATTGTTCGCAACAGTGGGAGTAACGAATCCGGATTCTGCAGATGCAAGACGTGGTGGCGGATTCAAATCCGGTACGAAAAGTTATAGCAATACACCTAAGAAATCCGACAGCAATGTAAGCAAATCGAATACGAATAACAATTCCAGCAATGGAGCAGCTACAACGAACCGTGGCGGATTCTTCGGCGGTGGCGGCGGATTCATGAAAGGCATGATGCTTGGTGGTCTTGCTGGTATGATGTTTGGCGGATTGTTCGGTGGCATGGGCGCTCTGGGTAACATCCTTGGATTGCTCGTGAACGTTGCAGCAATTATGTTGATTGTTATGCTGGCTATGGCACTCTTCAGAGCCATCTCCAATCGTCGCAAACCTGCAGCGGATGGTCGTTATGACCGTCGCAATGATCGTGATGATGACCGTAACAGAAACGGACGGTACTAATCTCTATGGTTCTGAGCATGGATGAAATTGTGAATGCAATCTGTATTCATATGGCAGAACGTAAGGGTGTACGTCCAACCGATGTGAATGTAGAACTGAGTTGGGAAGAAGATACAGGTTATTCCGCTGAAGTTTGGATTCAAGGCCGTAGTCAATATCTGGTGGAGTCCAATATGATTGAAGCGATTCTTCGTTACCTGCACAGTGAATACAACATCCGGGCGTACCGTGAGAATGTACGACTTGATCTGGATGAAGAAATCACAGCGATCGTTAATCAATAAGATAGGTCACTCACTGGCCTGATATACGAAAGACCGCCTCCCCTCTGTCCTGACAGAGATGGAAGGCGGTCTTTTGTTTCTGTATTTGTAGCTTTATTTGTGTGTCTATTATAGTCTCTATACGTCTCTGTGTTACGTTCTAATTCTTGGAAACTACGATTGTAGTTTAACCAGGCTGTAGTTCTTCTTACCTTTACGGATAATGATGAATTTACCGCCAATGGCATGCTCTGCCGACACTGTGAATTCAAGCTCCGTGATTTTCTCACCGTTCATGGAGATAGCGCCTTTAGTGACATCCTCACGGGCCTGGCGTTTGGATGGCTCCAACCCCAGATCTACGAGCCAGTCGACGATATTTTTCGCTTCGCCGTCCGTTTCGAATGTTGGCATTTCCTTGAAACCCTGCTCGATTTCATCTGCTGTCAGGGAACGGATATCACCACTGAACAGCGCCGCTGTAATACGTTTAGCCTGTTCTAGCATTTCTTCGCCGTGAACGAATTTTGTCATTTCTTCCGCGAGTGCTTTCTGTGCTTCACGTCTGTGCGGCTCTGTCTCTACCTTTTCAGCCAAAGCTTCAATTTCTTCTTTGCTCAGGAAGGTAAAGTATTTCAAGTATTTGATCACATCACGGTCATCTGTATTCGCCCAGAACTGGTAGAACTCAAATGGTGTCGTTTTGTTCGGGTCAAGCCAGATTGCGCCGCCAGCTGTTTTACCGAATTTGGTTCCGTCGGATTTGAGCATGAGCGGAATGGTCAGACCGTACGCCTTCGCTTCTGATCCTTCTTTTTTACGAATCAGATCAAGACCACTCGTGATATTCCCCCATTGATCCGAACCGCCGATTTGAAGCTGTACATCTTCGTTCTGGAACAGGTGCAGGTAGTCGAGTGATTGAAGGATCTGGTAGGAAAACTCGGTGAATGAGATTCCGCCTTCCAGTCTGCTCGCAACGACATCCTTAGCCAACATTGTGTTGAGGTTAAAGTTTTTGCCGTAGTCACGCAAGAATTCAATGACATTGATTTTGTGTGTCCAATCGTAGTTGTTCACCATGCGAACCTGATTATCACCGTCTGTTACGAACAATTTCTTCATCTGCGCTGTCAGTGCATCCACATTCTCCTGCACTTGCTCCATCGTTTGCAAAGAACGTTCTGCCTGCCGACCACTTGGGTCACCAATCGTTCCTGTAGCTCCACCAATCAGAATGACTGGACGGTGTCCTGCCAGTTGAAAACGTTTCAGCATCATGAATGGAATGAGATGTCCGATATGCATGCTATCCCCCGTAGGGTCAACGCCGCAGTACAGTGAGATTGATTTGGTTTCAGTCAACTCACGCAGTCCCTCTGCATCCGTCTGCTGGTTAATGGCGTCACGCCACTGTAGTTCATCAATAATATTCATGTGTATAACCCCTTTTCTATCCTCAAGATTCAGTCATGATCTACGTTAAATTACGAAATTACACGCTGGAACGGCTTTTTTGGACACAAAAAAATCGCCTCCTTGTCTTCATTAGACACAGGGACGATTATCATAACCGTGGTACCACCCAAATTGCATGGACAACACGTGACCTTAACACGTTATCCATACCACTTTTGGCAATATATCGTTTGCCCATCCGCTTGGCATTACCCAAGTACTCCAGAGTGTAATTCGCAGCCCTTGTATGTATCAGGTTCCATCAACCCCTGACTTTCTGTAACAGGGACAAAGCCGCTACTGCGCTCTATCAACGTGATTCATGTATTCAATTTATAGCAAGTATAGCCGAACGTTTCAGTCATTGCAAGACCAAGTATTAATCTTCGAACAGAACAACGGATGCATAGTTGAAACCAGATTATATGATCATCATGTTCAATTTTCCGTGATAATAACCATAGGCTTTCTCCGCGATCTGATCCTCATTGTTCCAAAACTTCTGATCCAGCGCATCTAACTGTTGCTCTTGTTCCTTTGTCAGTAATTTAGGAATATCCCACAGTTCAGTAAGCCTTTCATCCTCTTTCAGATGCTCAATGCAGCCGTATGCTGACGTTATAATCTCCACGACTTGAGTCGCACCAATGATATGTGATGCCCGCAACGCGTAACGGTACACCTCTTCCCCCCAGTTACAGAAAAACTGTATAAAACCGCCATTAAAGATATCCGCCTCTAACAACCATAAAGCAACAATGTCCTGCTCGTTCGAAGTCAACGAAGCCCAGCCCTGTTCAGATTCATTCTTTTTTTCGACAAATAACACAGCATAGTCATACCATACGTCATTAATATCTTGCTCACTCACGTTACACACCTCACTTTTCTTTATGCATGCTCTCTAACTCCTGACGTTTACCCGTCTGATGCCAATGTAAATAAGGATTACCGATCTGCTGGAAGGCTTCCAGGACACCCCTGTTCAGGTCCTTCATCACTTCATTTGTATAGTTCAAATGCGTCTCTTTATTATCCACGCCATGTCTTTCCAACAACCCTACATGCGTCGCGGTGAAAATAATATCTTCCAGCAACCAATAGATGACTTCATCCGGCTGTTTCACCTGTTTCTCCAATGAGACGTGACCACGTTCGTATATTCGTACGATATACGTATCTTCTCCAGTCTCTACATAAGGCACCCCATCCCATTTAAAGGTCTCAAACAAGCGGTTAACATAGTTCTGCATCTGTTCCCTGGGAAAAGATGTACGCTCTAAAAGCTGTAAAAGGATGTCTGCCAATTGTTGTTTGCTTAACATGTTGGACATGAATGCACCTGCCTCTGCAAAAGTAAAACTCTACTTCTCTGATTATTGCATGATAATCTCCAAATTTAATAAAAACGTTGAATTCTAACGTTCATGACAGAATAAAAAAATGAAAAAGCTGCCCAAGGCAGCCTCTTCATATTTATTCCTACTGTTCAATCAGGTCCCACAAAAAGTCTGATACGAAGTATTACATTGTGCAGGTAGTTCGGCATATTCAGCCTGTTCAGGTGAGTGTGCAAACGGATCTGAAAGAACTGCCAAAAGCTTCTCCATCACGCTAAGGTCTCCGTGATTCTCCGCTTGCTCAAGGGCTTCCTCGACCCGATGATTTCGGGGAATGACGGCTGGATTGTTCGTTCTCATCAACTGTCGAGAGACTTCCTTCTCCTCTTGCTGTCTGTCCAATCTTGCTCGCCACCGCTCATGCCATTCAGCAAATTCTGTCGTGCCAAACAAAGCTGTCCCTTCCAATGTATCAAAGGTCAATGCCAGGAACGTATTGGTGTAATCTGCACTATGTTTCTCCATTAGTTCAAGAAGCTCCTTGATCAACGCTTCATCTTCGGCCTCTTCATCCAACAAGCCCAGTTTGGCACGCATTCCCTGGAGCCAATGATGATGGTACAATTCAGAAAATTGTGCGATAGCATCCTGAGCGAGTTGCACGGCCTGTTCTTCATCTTCATGCAACAACGGCAGAAGCGTCTCGGCAAAACGAGCCAAATTCCACCCGGCAATATACGGTTGATTACCATAAGCATAGCGACCTTGCCTGTCAATGGAGCTGAATACGGTCGAAGGATTGTAAGCATCCATAAAGGCACACGGACCATAATCGATGGTCTCACCACTGATCGCCATGTTATCCGTGTTCATCACGCCATGAATGAAACCAACACGCTGCCATTGGGCTATGAGAGCCGCCTGCCGTTTAATCATTTCCTGAAGGAACACAAGATAGCGATTTTCGGCTTGGGCAACCTCAGGGAAATGTCGATTCAACGTGTAATCAGCCAACGCCCGAAGATCTTCAATAGACCCCCATCTTGCTGCGTACTGAAAGGTTGCTACCCGGATATGACTGGAAGCCACCCGGGTCAATACGGCACCAGGCCGCTCTGTTTCGCGGATAATGTTTTCTCCTGTAGACACCACAGCCAGACTGCGTGTCGTTGGGATACCCAGTGCATACATCGCTTCGCTAATAATATATTCTCGCAACATGGGCCCTACAGCAGCACGTCCATCTCCTCCACGAGAGTACGGTGTTCTCCCTGAACCTTTCAGCTGGATATCCACTCGCTCGCCCTGTGGCGTAATCTGTTCACCCAGCAGAAGAGCCCGTCCATCTCCAAGCATGTTAAAATTGCCGAATTGATGTCCTGCATAGGCCTGAGCTAAAGGCTCGGCTCCTTCCGGAATCATATTACCTGCAAAAATTTGCGCTCCTTCATCACTGTCAAGAGACTCCACATCCAGTCCCAAGCTGGATGCAAGCAATCTATTGAAAATGATCAACTTTGGTGATTCAACAGGCACTGCGCCCTGACTTGTGAAAAAGGGTTGCGGTAACTGCGCATAACTATTCTCCAAGTTCCACCCTTTGTTCAACGTTTCTTGTTGCATGGTGATCACAACTCCTTTTCTGCACCAGGGATATCCCTTGGTTATATTGTAGCCTTGTGAACCAATGCTCATTTATGTAGTCGCATGGAAATTCAATTCAAGAGGTTGTTGACTTAAACGAACATCTAAAATGTTCTTGATGAAACTTTAGCATATTTGCATGTCTTTTGCATTCCTCATGAATCGTAAGCACAAAAAAATCCAAGAGGTTTCTTTGACAAGTGGGGTCATTCCCTTTCACTCCACTTCCCAGAAAACCGTCTTGGATCTATTCCGCTTACTTACTACCAGATGACACGTCTGTTATTACAAGGATTACGTGTGTGCTTCTTGAGCCTGTACAGGCTGTACTGGCAAGCTCCCTTTTTTCAAAGCGAGGTTAAAGAAGACATTAAGCAGGATCGCTGACAGGCTTCCTGTGATAATACCATCGCTAACAATAATCCGAATACTTTGAGGAAGCTGGGCAAACAGATCGGGTACAGCAGTAACACCGAGCCCAAGTGAAACGGAGCAAGCCACGATCAATAGATTGGATTGTTTGCCAAAGTCGACGTTTTGCAGCATTTTGATCCCGGATGAGACAACCATTCCAAACAGGACAACAGTCGCTCCTCCGAGGACAGCACTTGGAATAATGGTTGCAAAAGCAGCTACTTTCGGAATGAGTCCCAGAAAGACCAGAATACCTCCGGCTGCAACAACAACATTGGTCGTTTTCACTTTGGAGAGCTGAACCAAACCAACATTCTGTGCAAATGTATTGTATGGAAAAGCATTAAAGATGCCGCCCAGAACAAACGCGAGACCTTCTGCGCGATATCCCCGTGCCAGATCTTTTTCGTTGATCGGTTGATCACAGATTTTGCTCAAAGCCATAAATACACCTGTTGATTCGATGATAACCACCGTACCTACAATAATCATTGTAATAATGGGGCCGATTTCGAAGGTAGGCCATCCAAAGTAAAAGGGTTGAGGTAAATGGAACCAGGAGGCTTCCTGTACAGAGGCAAAATTCACTTTTCCCATGATGGCTGCGATGAGAGTTCCCACGATAATACCAAGGAGAACAGCCAGGGATTTTACAAACCCGCGAGCATATCGATTCAGGATTAGAATGAACAGTAATACACCAAATGAAAGCGCCAAATTGTCCAAACTTCCGAAATTCTCGCTGTTTGCTCCACCCGCCATGTTTTTAATGCCGGTTGGAATTAACGCAAGACCGATAATGGTTACCACTGTACCGATCACAACTGGCGGAAACAATTTGACGATTTTGCTAAAAAATACGGCAAAGATGACGATAAATAACCCCGCTGCGATGATCGACCCATATATGGCAGGAATTCCGTATTGCGATCCAATCGCAATCATCGGTGTGACCGCTACAAAAGAGCTTCCAAGCACCGCTGGCAGACCAATACCCAAGTACTTGCCTTTCCGAGCCTGAAGCCATGTTGCAATCCCACACGTTAACAGGTCAATGGATACCAGATACGCCAACTGCTCTGCAGTCAGATTTAGTGCTCTGCCCACAAGCAAAGGCACCAGAATTGCTCCCGCATACATCGCGAGTACGTGCTGAATCCCCAGTGAAAAAACTCTCATCTTTTTGGTTTCTTTCATCCCACGTTGCCCCCCTGAAATTAGAATCAACAGAACCGCTGCAAAATCATGTTATGTTGATTCACATTATATAAACTATTCAGGGAAGTTCCATGATTCATAACATAGAATTGTGATAAGAGATAAAGAGCCCAACTAAAATTGGGCGTGTTATACAAAAGGTACTCTCAAACCGCTTATGTCGTGTTATATTAGTTAACACAGAATAACGAAAGTACTCTTTACACTCAGAAGCAATGAAACATGAACTTTGGATTCAACTTCAGTGATTCATGTAAATGAATAATGTCAGAACATCAAATTTTCCTATTCTCAGCTTGTCGAGTTAAGAGGTTTAATGTTAAAACGTTGCTCCATTACCTCTCTGTTCTGGTGAACCCTCTCCGTAAAAAACACTTCTTCTCTGTTCATCAGAACAACGGATGAAGCTCTGGTTCCATAGTCGAATTTTTCACTTTTTACGAAGATGGGAGAAAGCAAACGTTCCCATTCCAATGGAACACCTGTATGGGGGAGAAGCTCATCTACTGAAGGGTCTGCCATTTGCAGCAAACCTAATATTTGTTCTGTCAGGGTAGCTTCGTCCTCCCCTTGGATGATTTTCTCCAGCCCTTCTTTCCCACGTTTCACCTTGGGCCAATCCGTATTAATCAAGTGATTACTAATCCCGTATATTCCCGGTTCCAACTTCATCACAACATTACCTACATTAGAATAATAATAGAGGTCGTCAGGATCACCCACTACAAATTGTAGCCAGGATAATCATTTCGGCTTTGCTCCGCATGTTGCATATATTGCTTGGGTGTGGACGTTCCCTTCAAAAAATCAGCAACCAGATCTCCTCTTGAGCCTTTGGCATGTACATCTTCATTCGGATCACGATAATTCGTGATAGCAGCCAGACGCCCCTCTGTGGTTACGCCCATCCAGGTTCCCATGTTCAACAAATCCCGGCCAGCCAATATATGAGGATGATCTTCCCAATAGTGTGCTTGAGCCGTAGGTCTGTGATAGAATTCATCCCTATTTGATCCCAGAATAAGCGAATACTTTGGATGCATGTTGTAAGCAAATAAAATTAAACACATGGGAATCTTCAACTCCTATATTGGTTAAACCTCTGATTTCACGACTTTAAATAGCATAGTCAACTACAATGACATCTTCCACCCAACCATCGAGGGAAGCCACAAATGCCTGATGAGCAGGATGTGGGCCATAAGCTCGCAATGCCTCCTGATCTTCAAACGTCACTCTCAACCCAATCGTATAACCTTGAATACGGTCCGTTTCTTCCGATGCATTGATCCCTGCGGTCAACGCGACAATTCCCGGGATTTGTTCTTTCAACGCGAGCAATTGAGCCACCCAGTCCTGTTGCTTGGCTAATGTGATTTTATCGTTAAATTTAAAAACAACCAAATGTTCAAACATCTTGTTATTCCTCCTATGTCCATTCGAATAGTAAATGTAATTTCGTTAAATGAAGTTAATTCAACAATTCCAATCCGCCCATCATATAGGGGACCACTCTGTTGGCTAATTCAGCAGGGGATTCCTGCTCGCCTTCAATATTCCATCGATAGGTCAATCCATAGATCGACCAGCTTAGCATGGTTGCCGTAATTTTCAGCGTTTTGGGATCTACATCCCCCGCTACTTTGCTCATTAATTCAAGAAGGAATTGCTCCAGTTGAGTCTTGATGTTCTCTTCAATAATTGGTGCAACCGTCTCATATTTTTTGATGCATCCATTACTTGAGACGTGATAGTCACATAATGAAAATATAAGCTGCTGTATGGTTTCGGCTGATAACCGGGCATCCGGGTCTACCCTTTTCGTTACATATTCCATAAATGCATCCGATAACAAGGCTTCAAGCAGTGCATATTTATCCTGAAAATGGGCGTAGAATGTAGCCCTGTTAATTGTGGCTTGTTCCGTAATGTTTTGAATCGTAATGCTGTTGAAATTTTTAAGATTCAATTGGTTTAAAAACGCATCAAGAATTAATTGACGTGTGCGAATCACACGCGGATCATTCGAGTTTGGAGACAATACACCAGACATGTACCAATCCTCCTTTGTATACAAAATATTTGGTTAGACTCCTTCATTATAGATAAGTGTTATTTGTTCAACAAGTGAAAGTAAGTACAAAGACACCATACAATAATCCGTGTCTTTCGCTTAAGCAACAAAATGCTCCGATTGTTGGTTGAGCATGCCTATACACCTTGTTAAG
The DNA here is from genome assembly GCF_001908275.1 of Paenibacillus xylanexedens. Taxonomy (NCBI): domain Bacteria; kingdom Bacillati; phylum Bacillota; class Bacilli; order Caryophanales; family Paenibacillaceae; genus Paenibacillus; species Paenibacillus xylanexedens. Next base: position 4,944,750 of record NZ_CP018620.1, read on the forward strand.
ATTGCACTCGTACCCGCTTGAAGGTGCATAATAATGGAGGTGCTTAGTTTGATTAATCAACAACATAATGTTATTTCTACGGAGTTTCTGTTTCAACCATACACTGTTAAAAAATTAACCCTGTCCTCGCGCATCATCATGTCCCCCATGGCTCGTGCCTTCTCCCCGGATGGTGTCCCGTGCCCCGATGTAGCCGCATATTATCGTCGGCGTGCTGAGCATGGTGTTGGACTCATTATTACCGAAGGTGCGACCATTGAGCATCCAGCTGCATCAAGTGAGCCTAGAATCCCTCATATGTATGGAGAAGCAGCTCTTCAAGGCTGGGCTGAAGTGGTCAAACAAGTCCATGAAGCCGGCGGCAAGATTTTTCCGCAGATTTTACACATGGGAATCGTTCGCCCTTCCGAATCTCAGCCTCACCCCGAGGCTGAATCACTTAGTCCATCGGGAGTTGATATGGAAGGTACTCAAGTAGGTGAGTCAATGACGGAGGCAGAGATCGCAACTGTGATTCAAGCTTATGCCGATGCAGCAGCCAATGCACAAAGCATTGGTTTTGACGGAATTGAGCTTCACGGTGCACACGGTTTTCTGATCGATCAATTTTTCTGGAAAACAACGAATAGGAGAACAGACCGCTATGGCGGTGACCTACAGAAACGAACTCAATTCGCGGTTGAAGTTGTAATGGCAGTTCGTGCTGCGGTAGGTCCTGATTTCCCTATCGCGATGCGGATTTCCCAATGGAAGATGAATGATTATCAAGCCAGACTGTTCGACACCCCCGAACAACTTGAACAATTCCTTCATTTGCTGGTTGACGCAGGTGTAGATATCTTCCACTGCTCGACACGACGCTTCTGGGAGCCCGAGTTTGAAGGATCTGAGCTTGGATTTGCAGGTTGGGTGCGAAAGCTAAGTGGTCAAACCACCATTACCGTCGGTTCTGTGGGTATGCCAGATGAGCCTGAAGCAGGAGCAGATAAAGCAACACATCCAGGTATGAGCGAGCTTATGAAGCGTTTCGATCAACAGGAATTTGATCTGGTGGCTGTGGGACGTGCGCTTCTTGGTGACCCGGCATGGGCAGTTAAAATACAGGAAGGCCGCGTATCTGAAATTCACCCTTTTACACCTGAAGTACTCGCTACGTTACACTAAGAACAATACCTTATTGTTCCAGAGATTTTTTCTCCACTATATATAGGTTTGAACTCATGAATCAACTATACTTAGCAAAGGGCTCGCTTTCCCTCCGGGATTGCGGGTATTTTGTTTTTAGAGATATCTGTCCGACCAAACACTTTGAGCAATATCATTCAAGAAAATTCCTTCTTTGCAACCTATAATGATCTTAACTTACCAGAAAGAAGGTGCATCATGACTCGGGAAGTCCGGACTGTCGTATTTGATACCGATCTACAGCTAGAAGCTTATCAATTTGAAGGCATTATGCAGAAGTTTCCCAATCATTTTCATGACTATTATGTCATTGGATTCATTGAGGAAGGCAAACGACACCTCGTCTGCAACAACGAAGAATACATTCTGAATAGTGGTGACATGATTGTTTTTAATCCACATGATCCTCATGCCTGCGAACAGGTCGATGGCAGAACCCTCGATTATCGCTGTATCAATGTCCAACCTGAGGTTATGCTAGATTATGCGAGAGAGATTACCGGACAAGCTTACTTGCCACGGTTTACATCCCCCGTTCTCTACCAAAGTGAACTTGTGGGTTCCCTGCACGAGCTGCATCAGATGATTCTGGAAGAGCAATCGGATTTCTGCAAAGAAGAATTGTTACTCTTACTACTGGATCAATTGCTGCGAGATTATTCGGATGCTGAACCACCTGTTTCCACACAGGATGTGACCACAGAGATCAGACGCATATGTGATTACATAGAAGCTCATTACATGGAGAGCATCTCACTGAACGAGTTAGCCGATTTGACAGAGATGAGCAAGTACCACCTGCTGCGTTTATTCACGCGCCAGAAAGGGATATCACCTTACCGTTACCTGGAAACGATTCGCATTAATCAAGCCAAACGTCTGCTGGAACAAGGTCTGCTTCCGATTGAAGTAGCCGCACAGACAGGATTCAGTGACCAGAGCCATTTCACGAATTTTTTCAAAAAACTGATCGGCCTGACACCCAAGCAATATAGACGTATCTTCAATCATGATTCAGAGTTGAAACGAACCACCACTAACATCGTATGACAAGTCATCTTGATCATCAAAACACTAGAGCCTCTACCGGACATTTACTCGCTTTGTTTACTATACTGATCTGGGGAACTACCTTTGTCTCGACCAAAGTTCTGCTGATTGACTTTACTCCAGTGGAGATTCTATTTTTCCGTTTCCTGATCGGGTATTTGGTACTGTTATTGATCTATCCACGTACACTGCGGATCGTCTCATTCAGAGAAGAATGGTTATTTATCGGAGCAGGACTATGTGGGGTGACGTTATATTTTCTTATTGAAAATATTGCTCTGGTGTACACAACAGCTTCCAACGTGGGTGTTATTGTCTCCATTGCCCCGTTCTTCACTGCCGTACTCGCACACTTCTTCTTAGATGGTGAGAAGTTAACTCGCCGCTTCATTATCGGATTCGGGATTGCCTTGAGCGGCATCCTACTCATCGCACTAAATGGTAGTTTCATTCTGCAACTGAATCCGATAGGTGATCTGCTTGCTTTCATAGCACCTGCGGTATGGGCAATTTATTCTGTGTTAATGCGGAAAATTGGCCAGCTTCGTTATCACACCATTGGCGCGACTCGCAAGGTATTCTTCTATGGCCTGATCTTCATGCTGCCAGCTCTATTCCTGTTTGAATTCCACTTGGAACTCGGACGCTTCACAAACATGACCAATCTCTCCAATATTCTCTACCTCGGTCTGGGTGCCTCCGCGTTGTGTTTCGTGACCTGGAACCGGGCCGTGAATCTTCTCGGAGCTATCCAAACGAGCGTATATATCTATCTGGTGCCTGTCATTACTGTTGTGTCATCTGCACTGATTCTTCAAGAGCAGATAACCTGGGTGATTGTACTCGGTGCGTTCTTAACCCTATTTGGCTCTTACATTTCAGAACAAAAAGGACACAAGCTTAACAACAAAAACACTAATCCACATAGGGGTTAGTGTTTGCTTCATTTTTTACTGATATAACTGGACATCATGGTTGACCACCGTTGACATGCAGCAGAAGTCATTCATTTTATCTCATTCAATTGAGACAGCAGAATCTCCAGTTCCTCTTGCTCCAGATGACGCCATTGCCCCCGCTCCAGTTGATCCAGCGTAATATTCATAATTCGTACACGCTCCAGCTTGAGGACTCGGTACCCCAAGGCTTTGCACATTCTGCGGATCTGCAGGTTGAGACCCTGTGTCAGAATAATACGAAATACATTGTCACTTTGACTATACACTTCGCAGGGCTTGGTCACCACGTCCAGAATTTCAACGCCATCAGACATGGACTTTACGAATTCGTCAGTTATGGGTTTGTCTACAGTCACTATATATTCTTTATCATGATTATGCTCCGAACGCATCATCTTGTTCACAATACCTCCGTCATTCGTAAGCAAAATTAACCCCTCAGATGCCTTATCCAGCCTGCCTATCGCAAATATGCGAGAAGGATAATTCATATATTGAATGATGTTCCCCTTCACATGTTCTGCTGCTGTGCAGACAATACCGATGGGTTTGTTCAAAGCAATGTAGACAGGTTCGCTGTCATTACGAGGAATCTCCTTCCCATCAATGAGTACCACATCGTGAGGTTCAACTTCGGCCCCTTTTTCACATACCCTGCCATTGATCGTTATGCGTCCGGCTGCAATTAATCGGTTCGTTTCCCTGCGGGAGCAGAATCCCGTTTCACTTATGTATTTGTTAATTAACATGTGTCACCGCTTCTCATCTATAGTATTGCCACTGGTGCTTAGAGTGCTGGTACGTTCATTCGCTTCGTGCAATGAGTTAGTACCTTGTACTGATTTTCATTCCACATCATCTCATTTATACTGAAACGAAGCAATAAATTGTTATATAAAAACACATACAACGTTACATAGGAATGCCAAAATACACTCTGGAAGGAGTTTCTCATGTACAAAGTTACTCGATTTACAGTTGACCCCGATGATCCAAACCAAGACTCTGGCATGTGGATTGGTGGAGAAACTGCATACGTTTCCGACTGGCCACTCAACCCTGAGGGGCAGCCTTTATTACATCTGTTCTCCATCAATTGCAATACACTTTCACAGCAGGTCCATATCCCTTCTTTACCACAAGATAAATATATCTCGGTCTTCTCGACCTACTCCGCTTCCGAATACTTTCTGGATCAGGTAACCTATACGGGAGATGAGCTGGAATGGAACGAGAATATTCTTGCCGGATGCACTTATGTCTCGGTATCTTCGCATCCACTCACTTCCGTATGTCCCGTTCCACCCATTCCGTTAAGCGGCGTACATTTGATTGAAATGGAGTTAGACGATCATGAGTTCCCTGCATTTTCATTTTTCTCTCCCACTGTACCAAACGGTGTGAAAGGAATTGATCATTTGCTAGAGGAACATCAACTGGTGTGTCAAATATATTCCGGAGATTTTCCTGAGCCTTATCGGGATATATTGGGTCTTCCCGATGCAAATGGTTATTTATTTTTGCGAAGTGGTCCCGCGTCTGCTCACGCACCATTCGATGGAATTTTCTTTGTACAGACTGCTTAATAGCGATACGTGGAAGTCAGGTATCATCATATAGAAAAATTAATTAGAACGTTTCCCGTCTACTCAGACAGGGAACGTTTTTTATATATGTACGTGTTACTATCTTCGATCAATACAGATACCAAACACTGTTAAAAAGTCATATGGATTGAATCATATCCCATATCTACCCTTTCGACACGAAATCGTTTTAGAAAAAACTTAGCACGAGAAATATTTCTTTCCATCAAAATTTAACATTATTTTACAACAAAAAGCATGTACATTTGGACAATTATGGTATAAGTTATATATGAAATAAACATTAATTACATAATATAAAATTTTTACCCAACTAGGAGGCGGGCTTTTGAAAAGAATATTCGCTCTAAGCTGCGGTTTTTATCTGTTAATCGGCATAACCAGCGTTGTGCTCGGTGCACTTCTCCCTGTTTTATTGTCACATTATGAGCGCGGTTACAGTGATGGCGGATTTTTGTTATTTCTGCAGTTTCTTGGATTTCTTGTCGGTGTAATTGTAGCTCCTGCCCTGACAGCCCGTATCGGAAGAAAAGCGATGCTGACCCTTGCTCTGATCTGTATTGTAGCTGCTTATATATTACTCGGTTTTCTGCCATCCTGGTCTGTAGTTCTTCTTCTCACAATTATCGTAGGCTTCGGTTCAGGTATCATCGAACCCTCTGTAGGTGCATTCACGATCGAATTCACTGAGAATCAAAAGGCGGTCGCCATGTCCAAGCTGGATGTCTTCTTTGCTCTTGGAGCACTTCTCATCCCGGCTGTCGCTGCTTTATTCATCTGGATGGATCTGTGGCATCTTACTTTTTATACGGTGGCCTTGTTGTCACTGATTCTCATGCTGCTGTGGATCACTATGCCCCGGCCAGCCGCACTGTATCTGGAACAGGCTGGCGAGAATACAGTGGCACATGCAGCAGGTAAAGCCCAATATTCGAGAAAACATCTGGGTCTGCTGACAATCTTCGTCATCTTCTTTTTCATCTACATGGGATTGGAACTGGGATTGATGAACTTCCTGCCCTCCATTCTCGTAGAACGACTGCACCTTCAGGAATCTGTCGCATCGCTTAGTGTCTCCATCCTGTGGATTGCGATGATCATCGGTCGTCTTTTCTCCGGAAAAATAGCGGAAGCCGTCAACTATATGCCTTTCCTGATCTGGAGTACGGTTGGCACGCTTTTGTTTACGGTCGCTATGGTATTTGTAACTGGACAGTGGACAACGTATGTACTCATTTTCGGAACCGGTCTGTTTATGTCAGGGCTGTTCTGTATCGCACTAGTCTACGCAAATGTTCTGATTCCCGGTATGACCGAGCGGACAACCAGTATCCTGATCGCATCGGGTGGTATTGGAGGTGCCATCTTGCAGTATGTGACTGGATGGAGTATGAGTACAGGGGCTGTCGTGAATACAATCTGGATTTTGGCCGGATTCTGTCTGATCCTGCTGCTCACATTGATGGTCTCTCATCTATGGACTGTAAAAAATAATGCAGTACGTACTGCTCTCGCACAACATAGCAAGGAAATGTAAACATCGTTTCTTAAGGGAGGTGATGCCCGCATCATCCGGATTGTTGAGCTTCGTTCGAGCTAGTACACCATTATATTGGAGGAAATCGTATGCAAACTTTAACCAACAACCGCTTCATAGCCGGAAAAGGGATTAAGTTGATTGACGATTCAGGTGTTGAATACCTGGATGGCGTGTCGGGAACATTCAATCTGTCACTGGGCTATAATCACCCACATGTTGTCAGCAAAATTCAGGAACAAGTCGGCAATCTGACGCATATGTCTTCCTCCTTCACCGAACCGTACGTAAATGAAGTACTTGATCACTTAATCGAATATGCTCCAGACGACATTAATGCCGGATGGATGCGGGATATCACTGGTTCAACTGCCAACGAATGTGCAACCAAAATTGCACAGAAGTATACCGAATCAACAGACATCATCAGCCTGTATCTGTCCCATCATGGGCAGACCCAATTTGCCACCGGGATTTCGGGGAATGCCTTCCGGCGGAAACGCTTCCCCAATTCGGCTGTGGCTAACGCTGTCCATGTACCTGCCCCATACTGTTATCGCTGCCCATTCAAATCCTCAAATGGAGACTGCGACTATCAATGCGTTGAAGCTATATCTGATGCGATAGAATATGCAAGTTCTGGCTCAGTTGCCTGCATGATTATCGAACCTATTCTCGGGAATGGCGGCAATATCATCCCTCCCGCCGGATATTTCAAACGTCTGCGTAAACTGTGTGATGAGTACAATATTATTCTTATTGCCGACGAAGTACAGACAGGCATCGGTCGTACCGGAACCATGTTCGCTAGCGAACTGTTTGATATCCAGCCTGATATGATTACCCTTGCAAAAGGTCTTGGTGGGATCGGCGTGCCTGTTGCTGCGGTATTAATGCAATCCCGGCTGAATGTGCTCGAAAAGCACGAACATTCCTTCACCTCAGGAAGCAATCTGATCTCCGTAACTGCTGCCAAATCCACCTTGGAAGTGGTATCCGAACCCGGGTTTCTGGATGCGGTGAAACGCAAAGGTGAAATTTTGGGTGAGTTGCTGCATGAATTGGCTATGAAATACCCAAGTATCGGTGAAGCTCGTGGTGTTGGGTTAATGTGGGGGTTGGAGATTGTAGGTGACGGTAATGAACCGGATACACTCAAAACCAATGCCATTGTTGACCGTGCTTTTACAGATGAGCATCTAATCTTGAGAAGTTCAAGATATGGATTTGGCAACGTTGTTAAGGTTCGGCCTTCCCTCACCACAACTGAAGACGAACTGGTTGAGATTGTAGAGCGGCTGGATTCAGTGCTCGCCAGCGTTAATTAAAACATTTCAATGCAACTGTTCGAAGTGGTCGTTTCGGTTACGAATCGTTCTTATGATCGCTGTTATCCACGTATTTTCTTGATTTCCCTTTCCCAAGGGAAAAATCCATTGATAGCATATGCTTCCGAAGCAGCTTTCTTTCAGAAAGCTTTGAGGCGAACACTTCGCTTCTCCAGAATCGATTTCGTCCCCTTCACTACTTTCGTATCTTGTCTGAAACTGTTTTAAGATGAATCGCTATATTTATATTTTATATAATTACAAGGAGGTTATATCATGCTTGCATTGGTATACAAATCGGCCTGGGATGTGGCGCTTGAGGAACGGCCTGTTCCGGAAATTACAAGAGATAATCAGGTGTTGGTTCGTATTCGGGCGACAGGTGTATGTGGTACCGATCTCGGTATTGTCAGCGGCAAATATCATGCAGTTCCTTCTGTCATTCTCGGTCATGAGTCTGCCGGGGAAGTCATTGAAGTTGGCTCTGCGGTTACGACATTACAACCGGGCGACCGTGTTGTAGTCGACCCTACCTACTATTGCGGACAATGTGACATGTGCAGAACAGGCAGACAAAATCATTGCACACACAAGTCTGTTACCGAGACAGGTGTAAGTGCTGACGGAACATTTACAGATTATTACGTGACCGAGGATCGTTTTTTGTACAAATTGAAGGATCATGTGAGCTATGAAGAAGCAACTTTGACGGAACCACTCAGCTGTATGCTGACCGGGATTAATCAGATTCATCTACTGCCGAATTTCAGAACAATCATCCTCGGTGCAGGCCCGATTGGCATTCTGTACAGCTACGCGCTCGCTTCGAAGGGGGTTACCGGCTGTCTGGTCGACATCTCCGAAGAGCGATTAGCCATTGCCGGTTCCATTGCACCTGATCGTTGGGAAGTTCATTCATCCTTCGAAAATGCCATAGAATCACTGTCACCCGAAACCCATCAGGTAGATATGATTGTTGATACAACGGGCGTTGTGGGCACACAAGTACTTTCCCAGCTCGCTAGCGGCGGTTATCTGATGCTGGTTGGTCTGAGAGATGGAAACACATCCTTCAATCCCAAGGAAGTTGTGGACCGCAGTCTGAAAATTATTGGTTCCATCGATTCTCTGGGAACATTTGCAACCGCACATTATATGATTGAACAAGGGATTATTCCGGCAAAAAAAATCATCACCCACTCCTTCCCGTTGGAGGATTACGAAGAAGCATTCCGCACACTTGGCTGCGATATTCAGGGACGCACACTTCAAGCCTCATCACATGCCATTAAAGTTGTGCTGCAATCCAGCGGTTCCAGTTTCTAAAGTGGAAGGTTAACCATGAAAGGACTACATTAGAGATATATGTATACACAATCCTGGAGGAGGAATACAACATGGCAGTAAACAAAGAATCTAACGGACTGGGAGCGCCCAATGATGACATCATTCAAGCGGTCATTTTTGACATGGATGGTGTACTAATTGACAGCGAACCGATTTATTTCGAGATTGAGCGCAGCTCTTTTACCCATTTTGGAGCAAGGGTGACTGATGAAGAACATCATAACTATGTAGGAGTTACGCTGGAATCCATGTGGCAGCAAGTATTGGACAAACATCAGCTGACAGCTACGCTGGAAGAAATATTTGCTTATCATCAGCATAATGTGATGCAAACGATGCTCGCCCATTCGAATCTGACGGCAATGCCTTCCGTGGAACGCTGGTTAAGCTGGCTGCATGAGCAACATATACCCATAGCCGTTGCTTCTTCCTCTCCACGTGCACTGATTGATTTGATCATGGACAAAACCGGACTTGGGCGATACTTTGAGGTACGGATGACCGGAGAGGAAGTCGCGAGTGGCAAGCCAGCACCGGATATTTTCCTGACCACTGCTGAGATGATTGGTGCATCCCCTTCGAATTGTCTGGTGATCGAGGACTCGCGCAATGGTGTCCAAGCCGCCAAAAGTGCAGGCATGCGATGCATCGGATATCGCAATCCGGGATCAGGCAATCAGGACTTGTCCAAAGCCGATCTTCAGATTTCCAGTTACGATGAGTTATGGACATTAAAGGATACACTGCCCTTTGAAGGCAGATTGCCAAGCTTGTCAAAGTTTCGCTGAGAAGATTGTAATAAAAAGATCATAATTTCGGAATGTATTTAGAAAAAAAACAACCCAAACGGCTTCAATTCATTTGAATTGGAGCTGTTTGGGTTTTGCTTGCTGCAATGGGTGTTACATAAGAACACATGCTGTAATTTCAACTAAACCGAAAGATCGAGACTTCTACCCAGATTGGGATGAGGAGCAGGCATTGACTTCAACATTTCCGCCATCTGCTGGCCTTGCTGCTGTGCCATGTCTTTTGTAATCGACATCACTTGCAAGCTTGCCGACTGCACTACTGAAGCTTGGCTCATCGCCATTGATAATGCTGCAATATCCAAGTTCTACACTTCTTTCGCTGTCTGATCACATAGATGTACTTATTATAAGTCGGACAGTGATGAGAAAATGTTGAACAAAGCAGATCAAGCAAATAATTACCTGTTATGGCTGTTAGCTTCATGCTATAGTCTTAAGGTAAAAAAAATTAAAGGAGAGACTTGTAATGAAGGGTTTTAAGGAATTGATCTGTATTTTTATTAGTTTTAGTTTACTGTTCTTATTACTTCCGCCTTACACGTTAGCGGCTGGTAATCCCCTAACTGAGTCCTACCGTGATATTGAATACACTATATTTATTGATGGAAAGCTTGCGAGTTCCAAAGATCAAGCATATCTCGCGGATAATGGTACCATATACATACCCATCAAAATGTTCAAACAAATCGGTTCACTTATTGCTGTAGGAAATGGATTTGAAGTCAAAACCAAACTAAAGAAAGAACAAGTAAGTAAGAAAGATACCATATTGTACAAAGGAATAACCTACATATCATTCGAGAAGTTTCTAAAGATTTCCGGTTACTCAGGCAGGAATGAAGATAATTTAATGGTAGCATTTATATGGGGAGACGAGGACGGAGCAACACGGACTAAGAAATTAATGAACGGAGTCCTTAGTGTTCCCAAAGCATATCGTTCCGTTTTTGGATCAAAAGTATACTCATATGCACTAGATCAACCTGGCTGGATCGTCAGCATGACCCAACTTTATCAACTCACGGAAGTAACTATACAATCAGCAAATGGAAAGACCGTCACAGAATACATATATAAGGACATTGGATTTTCGAATTTTTGTTATTATTTTGATTACGAATATTTCATACATATCGCTTTTAAGGGGGGCGAATATTGGGCTAACAAAAATAATTTACCTTCTTCAAATCCGCTTTATCATTTAGAAAAAATAAAAATTCTTTCCGTTGATATTAAAAAAAATAATGTAATTGTGAAAGCCAAAAGAGCTAGTGGGAAGTCGATTACGTTCAAGTTGCCTGTTACAGACGATCCAAATGAATTTATTAATGGGTTGTTCTATGACAGTGACCCTAAAAAAGATTACCCAGGCTGGTCTTCAAACGTCTGGAAACTTATTAGTCAGCAAAAGATCAAATTAGGGATGACGTTTAATCAAGTGTTACTTTCTTGGGGGAGTCCAAACAGCACCAGTAACTCTACTAGTTCATTAGGTTCTATTGATATTTGGGTCTATGGAAATACCTACGTAACCTTCTACAATGGACAGATATATTCATGGTCCGATTACTAAAATTCGAGAGCAACTAGGTTGCTCTCTTTTTATTAGCTGTTCATTAGTGAATCAACTTACCCTTCAATCAATCCATACTTCACAAAACTATGATACAATCCATCTTCCTCTACTGTTCCAGTAATAACATCTGCAATGGCTTTCAGTCCAGGCTTTGCATTCCCCATGGCAATTCCGATATTACAAAATTCCAACATCTCGGCATCATTCATGCCATCACCGATGGCGAATGTATCTTCTAGGGACATGCCTAAATACTTCAGCAGATCGGCGATCGCAATCGCTTTGTGAATGCCAGGGATCATCAGTTCACCACTTCCTTCACCAAAGATCGGCACAGTGCACTGAATGACTTCGAATTTTCCTTCAAACTCTTGTTTGATCCGCTCAAACGGGAGGGCTAGGCTCTCCAGGAAACATACACTGTTCACATCATCCTTATACAGGTCGGCCTCTCCATACGTTAATCCGGCAATAAACGGGTGCGGTTTCAGCTCCTTCTTCTCTCTGGCTACAGGGTCATTTTCCACATCACCATAGATGCGGCGTTCCAGGTGAGGTTGAAGATTGCTACTCGCATACAGAGCCGAATTGGATTCAAGGTAGAAGTCAATGCCGTTTTTATTTCGAGATTGAGCGTAGCTCCTTTGCCCATTTTGGAACAGTGATGACGGAAGAAGAACACCACACTTATGTTCGCGTTACGCTGAAGTCCATGTGGCAACAAGTATTGGACAAACATCAACTGACCGCTACGCTAGAAGAAGTATTTGCTTATCATCAGCATAATGTGATGCAAACGATGCTCGCCCATCCCAACTTAACGGCAATGCCTTCCGTAGAAAACTGGTTAAGCTGGCTGCATGAGCAACACGTACCAATAGCCGTTGCTTCTTCCTCTCCACGTGCACTGATTGATCTGATCATGGACAAAACCGGACTTGGGCAATACTTTGAGGTGCGAATGACAGGTGAGGAAGTTACAAACGGCAAGCCGGCACCAGATATTTTCCTGACCACAGCTGAGATGATTGGTGCATCCCCGTCGAATTGTCTGGTCATCGAGGACTCGCGCAATGGTGTTCAGGCCGCCAAAAGTGCAGGCATGCGCTGCATCGGATATCGTAATCCGGGATCAGGCAACCAGGACTTGTCCAAAGCCGATCTTCAGATTTCCAGTTACGATGAGTTATGGACATTGAAGGATACACTGCCCTTTGAAGGCAGATTGCCAAGCTTGTCAAAGATTCGCTGAGAAGATCGTAATAAAAAGATCGTAATTTCGGAATGAGTATTCAGAAAAAAACAACCCAAACGGCTTCAATTCATTCGAATTGAGCCGTTTGGGTTTTGCTTGCTGCAATGGGTGTTACATGAGGACACATGCTGTAATTTCAACTAAACCGAAAGATCGAGACTTCCACCCAGATTGGGATGAGGAGCAGGCATTGACTTCAACATTTCCGCCATCTGCTGGCCTTGCTGCTGTGCCATGTCTTTCGTAATCGACATCACTTGCAAGCTTGCCGACTGCACTACTGAAGCTTGGCTCATCGCCATTGATAATGCTGCAATATCCATGTTCTGCACTCCTTTCACTTTCTGATTACATAGATGTACTTATTATATATCGGTTAGAAGGGAGGAATTGTTAAAAGGACGATGAAAATGTATACGGGAATCCATTCCATTCATTCATACCCTCCCTCAGCTTCAGGCAATTCCTTATAGGCTTCTTTCGTTTCAACGATCTGTTGAATGAACTTCCGCAGTTTCAACAGCTGATCTGCCTCGCTTGTGACATCACAATGTTGATCCGACCACGTAAGAGACTTCATTTCTCCATCTACAGTAATTTTCCAGTTATCTTCATTATAAGGTATTTTTGAACAGTTTGAACCGGTAAAAGCGACATCCTTCATCCCCATCACGTTCATCTCATACATCTTTTTATAGATGCTGTGCATCTCTTCTGTGGTTAAGGTAATATCTGCCGTGGCCGTTCCTTTATTAATGAGGTCCTTAACAACCTGATCCTCATAGCTGTTTATTTCATTTTTGGTCACTTCACCATATCCAAAACGAACCATGAAATTAAAATCCCCAGGCATTTCTTGGGGCATAGAATTGGCGATAGGAGGCTGATTTGTTTTCCAACTGCAACCGCTGGTGATACACAATATTATGATGAAAATTATACATAATCGTTTCATCTCCACACCCCTTAAGTATGTTCTCCATACCTCCTAGACGGGAATAGCCTCATTTTGTTGCTCAGCCGGAGGCTATCCAAACAAACGGAGCAATAAAAAGGGGCGTCCCATAAGTCATGAGCATGACTGAGGACACCCCTTATTAAAGTTATTTTATTCTAATGAACCTGGCACACGCTATTCACTCTGATTTGCACAGGTCTGTGGTGTAACGAATCACAGAGACGTTATTTCATCGATTGGGTCGTTTTTTAGGATCTGACACCCTGATATGATGAAATAACGTTACTGAGGTTCGTTAAAGATTGCTATTCACGTCGATCTACCTCTTAAGACGCGTCAGATTCGTTAGCGCTTTGAGTGAGGAGAAAACTCACTTTTGGAGCGGCCCATTACTTGTCCATTAATAACTGTTCGATGTACTCAACGCAAGTTTGTTTATTTTAACTTCCGGGTTACTTACCACCTGTTGAATCATGGAAATAAAGTGTTTTTGTATCTGTTCAACGGTAGATGGGTCATACACATTGGCATTGTACATCAATATGATCTTCATATTTTCATGGGGCTTGACGATCAAAGTAAAATCAAAACTATTGTGTTCTGTACCCCCAACATTCATAATCTCAAGCGGTATTTCACCTTTCTGACCCAGACTCTCCATTCGATGATCTACCGGGAAGTTCTGATATACAACAACATGGTTAATCAGAGATTGTTTTTGCTTGGTCAGATTTTGAATATCATATAACGAATACGTATCATATGCATGTGACTCCACAGCTTGTGCCTGATTCCTTTTCATTAGAGATATAAATGACTCATCGGCCTGAGCCTGGATACGAACAGGAATCGCATTAATAAATAATCCAATCATACTTTCGATCCCAGGAATGACAGGTGGTCTGCCCGATACAACACTTCCGAATACAACATCATTGCTTTCATTGTATTGCTGCAACAATACACCCCAAGCAGTCTGCACTAACGTATGGAGAGTTACATGCTGCTGTTCTGCAATCTGTTTCATTTGCTCGATTAGTACATCATCCAAATAACAGTTTAGCGTTCTGGAATCCTGTCTCTCATGTTTCGGTTTGATTTTTTCTCCAGGCAGTTTCGTTTGCCCCGCATAACCATCCAAGTAATGACTCCAATACGCTATTGCACCTTGATGATCTTGCTGTTCCAACCATTCAATGAATTGACTATAAGGTGTTAATAGGGTCACTTGAGGCTTTCTATTCTCCCGAATCGCAAAATAATTTTCAAATATCTCTTTACTTACAAGAGACATACACCAGCCGTCCATCAAAATATGGTGAAAACTCCATATGACGCGGTATTCCTCATGCTTTGTTCGTAAAACAGACATACGTATTAGCGAATCTCGTTGTAAGTCAAATCCTCTCGCCTTGTCTTGCTCGATATACTCGTCAACATACGTTTTACGTTGCAGCTCACTTGTGCCAGCTACAACTTCATAGTTAAATTCAAATTTCTTCTCTTGATACACGATTTGAAGAGGGATGTCCACGAAATCACTGTAAAAATTAGTTCTTAATATCGCATGCCTTTGCATTAATTGATCCAAACTTTGCGCAAAAGAGGTAACATCCAAATCACCACGCATGTCAAACATGATTTGTACAAAGTAAGCGCCGGAAATTGGATTCCGTTCACTTTCGTACAACATTTCCTTCTGTAATGGTGTAAGTGGGTACACATTTTCGATTCGACCGATGTGCCCAGTTTGTTCCACGATTTGATCCAATTGATCAATGGTTAATGACTTGCATGAAATATCACTTGGCGTAAGCTCGGTTTGTTCCTTCGTTACACAATGTTCAACGACTCTATTAAGACCTTCCTTATAGAGACAAGCCAATTGCTCCATCGTTTCCCGGCGATATTGTTTTGAACTATAGTTAATGGACAGCGACAACCGCCCCTCTTCAACAATGCCATTGATATTAAGCACAAATGGTCTCTTGTTGTTCTCACTTACGGATGGCCCGCTGGAATAATGCGAGAATTTAATGCCATCTTGGCCCGAATCCTGATTCACCTGTCCCATATAGTTGAAACTAATTTCAGGATTTTTCTCTAACTTGAATCCTTCATGTCCATGTGACAAATACCTCGAAATCCCGTAACCAATGCCCTTAGTTGGGATCTGGCGCAGTCCTTCCTTGACGGTCTTAATCTTCCTTGATAAGTCAGCCCCGGACTCCATCGTAATCATAACGGGGTACATGCTCGTAAACCATCCCACTGTACGCGTAATGTCCAGCTCTGGCAGGATGTCTTCTCTACCGTGTCCTTCCAGATTTACGAGGATTTCTCCCATGCCTGTCCAATCATGAACAGCCATTCCCAATGCCGTTAGCAATATATCATTAATTTCCGTATGGTACGCATGATGTGTTTGCTTTAATAAAAGCTCGGTTTCCGCTGCGGTCCAATGAATGGTGATCGTTTCACTATCTTTGCCAATCGTCTCATCACAATCCATATCTTTAGGCAGCGGGCTTAGCTGAGCCTGCTCCACACGACTCCAGTATGGATTCTCTTGCTTCATCGCCGGGCTGTCTGCAAACGTAGACAATTGTTCTGCCCATTGTTTAAACGAGGTCGTTTTTTGAGGAAGCCGGATTTCTTCACCTCTTAAGAACTGGTCTTGCCCTGTCTGAATATCTTCATATAAAATACGCCATGATACCCCGTCTACCAACAAATGATGAATGGCAATAAGCAGGTGATCCCCTTCAGCACATTGGAACAACCCAAGTTTGATCAAAGGTCCGTGAGACAGATCCATACCACTCTGAATTTCTTTTGCTTTATTTTCAATGAACGATGCAGGATCTGCTTCTGTTTTGAGGTCAACGATTTCAAGGCTGTATAATCCATCTTCGTCTGCCCCTCGATTCCACGCTTCATACCCGCCTTCAGGCGCCTGACGATAAAGGATGCGGAGAGCATCATGCTGTTTAACGATCTTATCCATGATGTTGTGAATAAAGCGGACATCAAACCCTTTTTCACGAAAGAACATCATTTCCTGATTGTAATGATGTGCGTCCACCATATTTTGATCAAAGAACCAGCGCTGAACAGGTGTCAGCATCACTTGCCCCGTAACTTCCCCTTGGTCAGAAATAGTGCTCACAGATGTAACGTGTTCACTCAACTCCGCTACTGTCGGATAGGTGAAGAAATGCTTCATTTCCACTTTATACCCTGCTTGAAGCAGTCGTGAGGAAACTTGAATACATTTAATCGAATCGCCCCCGAGTTCAAAGAAATGATCTGATGTGCTAATCTTTTGAACACCAAGCACAGCTTCCCAGGCAGCGACGATCGCTTGTTCTACAGCGTTCTGCGGTGCCATATACTCGGTGCCTTTTTGCATATGTTCTTGTGGAGATGGCAATACCTTTCGGTCAACCTTTCCATTGGATGTTAACGGTATATGCTGTAATTGAATAAAATAAGACGGGATCATATAATCCGGAATTTCATGAGATAATGCCATTCTGATTTTCTTCGCTGTCAGTGAGCTGTCGCCTTTCCAATACGCACACAACTGCTTCGAACCATCCTCATGTTCACGGGCAATAACGACCGCTTCCTGAATGGAGTCTATTTGCAAAAGCGCAGTTTCCACTTCGCCAAGCTCAATTCGGTAACCACGGATTTTCACTTGATGATCGATTCGTCCCAGATATTCAATATTTCCATCCGGCAGCCATCTTGCGGCATCTCCTGTGCGATACATTTTCCCTTTTGTAATCCAGGGATGATCCACAAATTTCTCTGCGGTTAAATCAGGCCGGTTCAGATAACCTCTGGCTAGGCCCTCACCTGCTACAACTAATTCTCCCTGAACACCGATCGGTTGAATGCGTTGATGTTGATCCAAAATATAGGTCTGCAACGTCGGGATTGGTTTTCCAATGTTGCTCTTTCCAGCATGTATTTCAATGTCGGTTATTTCCTTATAAGTTACATGAACCGTCGTTTCGGTTATCCCATACATATTAATTAACTGGATAAATGGATATTTCAGCTTCCATTCCTTCAATAACACGGGATTGAGGGCTTCTCCTCCAAAAATCACTTTTCTTAATTTCAGATCTGCTGCATGACCTGCCAGTTCTTCCTGAAGAAGATGATAGAAATACGTTGGCGTTTGATTCAATATCGTCACTTGCTCGTTTTTTAACAATTGTAGAAATTGTTCGGGACTTTTTGCCGTCATTTGAGGTACGATAACCAGTTTTCCGCCATAGAGCAATGCCCCGTACATTTCCCATACCGAAAAATCAAAACAAAAGGAATGGAATAATGTCCATGTATCTGATGCATTAAAATCAAACAAATTTTTACTATTGAACAACAATCGCACCACATTTTTATGTTCAATACATGTCCCTTTTGGTTTACCTGTCGTTCCTGAGGTATAAATTACATATGCCAGGCCTGTTGGTGCAGCAGTCATTCCCAAATCGGAATGATCTTCATGATAGGACTCAGGTAGATCCAGGTAAACGACCTCTCCTGCAAAAGAGATGCGTTCTTGCAAATGACTTTGCATTAATAGTACATGTACACCCGAATCCTCAAGCATGTAGTTTATACGATCTTCCGGATATTCAGGATCAATCGGCACGTATGCGCCACCCGCTTTCAAAATCGCAAGGATTCCTACAACCATGTCCAGCGAACGATCAGCGATGATCCCGATTAACTGATCATTTTGAATGCCTTTGCTGTTCAGTGTTCGTGCCAATTGATTGGCCTTCCGGTTCAGCTCCTGATAGGTCAAGTCCTGGTTCTCAAATACAACCGCAACATGTTCAGGAGTTCTTGCCGCTTGTTCCTCAAACAGTCCATGAATCGTTTTGTCCATTGGGTATTCAGCCATAGAATCATTAAACTGTTCCAAAATTTGTGTTTTCTCCTGTGTTGTGGTCAAGTCTATTTCATGGATAGGGATATGCGGATTGTTGACCACTTGCTCCAGTATCCGAATCAAGTGACCTTGTATCCGTTCTACGTTTGCCCTACTATAGACGTTAGCATTGTAATAGAACATACATTTCATGGATTGGCCTGGTTTAATAATCAGATTAAAGTCATAGTTCGTTTGTTCATCTGCTTCTACATTCGTAATCCGAAGAACTGTCTCCTCCTGATCCCCAAACTGTTCCATAATGCCCTGTACAGGATAATTCTCGAATATCAAGATATGATCAATCAAATTTTGCTTTTGCGATGTTTCCGCTTGAATCTCGTATAACGGATACGTGTCATGTGGATGAGAAGCAACAGCATGTTCCTGATTCCGCTTCATAATCGCTGCAAATGTCTCATTACCTTGAGTCTGAATGCGTACAGGAATGGTATTGATGAATAAACCAATGATTCGCTCCACTCCAACAATCGCCGCAGGTCTGCCCGACACCACGCTTCCGAATACAACATCCTCACTGCCGTTATATATCTGTAGCAACATTCCCCATGCTGTCTGCATGAACGTATTCAGCGTCACCTGATTCTGACTGGCCACTTGTGCGATTTGTCCGGTTAATTCCTGACTAAGTGTACAAATCATATGTTCTGAATGATATTCATCACTCTTCGTAATTGAATGTTCTTTTGGCAAAGTGGTCTGCTCATCATAACCTTCCAGATAGTCACGCCAATATTTCAGGGATGCATCATGATCTTGGTTGTCCAACCATTCGATATAGTGTTTGTATGGAATCGTACCCTTTGCCTCCAGTTTTCGTTGTTCCTGAATAGCAAAATATCCATCAAACAACTCCTGGATTACAAGCGACAGGCACCAGCCATCCATCAAAATATGATGATAATTCCAAATGAAACGATAGGTTTGGTCATGCGTTTGCAAGATCGAAATACGCATTAACACATCCTGAGACAGGTCGAAACCTTTTATTTTATCTGCTCTTGTATATTCTGCCACGTATGCTTCACGATCTTTTTCATTCATCTCACGTAAATCTTCGTATATTAGCCCATTCCGTTTATGACGGTATACCACTTGCAGAGGTCCATTCTTCCATTTGCTATGAAAATTTGTTCTGAGAATCGAATTACGCTGCATCAACTGATCCAAACTCTTCGTAAAAGCTCCCACGTCTAACGGACCATGAAGATCCAGTGTGGTTTGAAGGAAATACGCTTCCGATTTTGAATGAAGCAAATGATGAAAGAACATCCCATTTTGCATCGGTGACAAAGCATATATATCTTCGATTTCACCAATGTGTTCGGATTCTTGAACAAATCCTTCTAATTCTTCAATCGTAATTCCTTTTAACGTTAGATCACTTGGTGTACATTCCGGCTTCTCTTTTGTCACACAATGCATTACGATTTCTTGCAGATGATCTCTAAAATATGTTCCCACTCGCTCTATCGTTTCTTTTTGATATTGTGTACGACTATACCGAAGGGACAACGTCAATTTGCCTTCCACAATTAAGGCATTCATATCGATAAGAACATTTCTTCTGTGATTGTCGCTTGCTGTTGCTCCGCCTGGATAGGGAGAGATCTGCATCCCACTATTCTGAAGATCCTGATCAAATTGTCCCAAATAGTTAAAACTAATTTCAGGATTTAAGGTAAAGGGCGTTTCTTGCTGATGTGCACTTAAATATCGTAAAATACCATAACCAATTCCTTTTTTAGGGATTTGACGAATCATTTCTTTGTTTGTTTTGATGAAAAGAGACATATTTGAACTTGCTTCCATATCAAGTACAACCGGATACTGGCTCGTAAACCATCCGATCGTTCGTGTAATATCGAGATCCGGTAAAATTTGTTCTCTTCCATGTCCCTCCAGATTGACCAGCACTTTATCCATGCCCGTCCATTTGTGAATAGACATGCCTAATGCATGGAGCAGCAAATCGCTAATCTCCGTTTTATACGCACGATTCGCTTGTTTTAATAATTGCTCCGTTTCTGCCGCTGACCATTCCATCATGATTTCTTCGCTGTCTTTTTCCAATGCATGATCCGCTTCGAAATCTGTAGGTAACGGCTTATAAGTTGCTTTTTCAATTTCATTCCAATATGCAATCTCTTGCGTTATCGCATCACTGTTCGCATACAACTGGAGCTGTTCTGCCCATAATTGGAATGAAGCCGTTTTTTGCGGTAGTTGAATCGATTCTCCCTCACTTAATTGTTCATATCCTCTCGATAGGTCTTCAATCAAAATTCGCCATGAAACCCCGTCGATGACGAGGTGATGAATAACGATGAGTAAATGATCTCCGTCTGCACATTGAAATACGCCCAGCTTCATCAAGGGTCCACGTTCCAAAGTGAACGTGCTTTGCATTTCATTTGCCTTCTTCTCGATTTCTTGAGACGGATCTGCTAATGACTTGAAGTTCATCACTTCAAGTGTATATAAGGATTCCCTTGCCAACCCTTCATTCCACGCTTCATACCCCTGTTCTGTAAGGCGATATACTGTACGAAGTGCATCATGATGCTCACTCAATTTATCGAATACACGCCGAAGTGTGACTTCATGAAAACCTTCTTTCCGATACAACATCACGGACTGATTATAATGATGGGCGTCCACCTTGTATTGCTCAAAAAACCAATGCTGGATTGGAGTCAGCATCACTTTTCCAGTGATGATTCCCTGTTCAGACATCGTACTAATGGGTTGAACATAGGGAATCAAGCTTGCTATGGTTGGATTTTTAAACAGATGCTCCATCTGCACCTGGTAACCTGCTTGATATAACCTCGAAGAAACTTGAATGGATTTAATCGAATCTCCTCCAAGCTCGAAGAAATTATCCAAAATCCCAATGTTCTCTACCCCAAGTACCTCTTCCCAGATAGATACAAGTTGTTGTTCCACCATCGTTCGGGGTGCTTCGTACTCCATGCCCTTCAACATATGTTCTTTGGGAGCAGGCAAAGCTTTGCGATCTATTTTCCCGTTTGACGTGAGCGGCATCTGATCCAGTTGTATAAAATAGGACGGAATCATGTAGTTTGGCAGCTGCTGGGACAGCGCCTCCCGCAGTTCCCCGATCGTGATTGCATCCTCTCCTACCAGGTACGCACATAATTGTTTGGTTTCCGTTTCATCTTCTCTGGCTATGACGATGGCCTCTTTTATCTGGGTACTATTTAGAAGAGCCGTCTCCACTTCACCAAGTTCAATCCGGTGTCCACGAATTTTCTCTTGATGATCCGCCCTTCCTATATACTCTATGTTCCCATCGGGCAGCCATCTTGCGAAGTCACCTGTCTTGTACATTTTCGCTCCCGAAACAAATGGATCATCCACGAATTTCTCCGCCGTCAGATCTGGACGGTTCAAGTAACCTCTGGATAGCCCTGCTCCGGCTAAACATAATTCTCCCTGAACTCCAATAGGCTGCAATTCATTCCGTTCTCCTAAAATGTAGACTCTATTGTTCGCAATAGGCTTCCCGATTGAGATATTTTGATCTGCCGACTTGATCGACAGAACTGTGGATACAACACTATTTTCGGTTGGACCGTATTCATTACACACTTCGATGCGTGGATTGATGCGCTGCAATTTGTGTATTAAGGCAGGAACAATCTTCTCTCCCGCAGCCACCACATTTTTCATGGATGCCCAATCTTCCGCGCTTACTTGTTCCAATAGAGTCATCAAGAAACTGGGTGGACTTTGGATGTGCGTGATTTGCTGATTTTTGACCATCGTATTGATGGCTATAGCATCTTTACACTGTTGCTGGTTTAACAAATACACTGTCGAGCCAGATATCATCGGACCAAAGAAATGAGTAATAAATGAATCAAAAACGAAAGGATTCAGCATTAATACCCGATCATCCCCGGTAAAATGATAAAAATCCGATTTCCATTGCAGGGAATTCACAATGCTGGCATGTTCAATCATTACGCCTTTGGGATGACCTGTTGTTCCAGACGTGTAGATCATGTATGCCAAATCACTGGAGATCGCTCCATCTACCAAATTTAAATGATCCTCATAGTGATTTACTTCAGAATCCAGAATGACACATGTTCCTGCATAATGTTCCGGCTTCTGTATATGACCTTGATGCAGCAACCAAGCCACTTTTGAATCCTCAAGGATATAGTGAATACGATCTGCCGGATATTCCGGATCGATTGGGACATATGCCCCGCCAGCTTTTAAAATACCGAATAAACCTATGATCATCTCAAGTGAGCGCTCTGCCATAATCCCAACGAATTCACCCACTTGCACCCCCTTAGCTTGAAGCAATCGGGCCAATTGGTTGGATTTTTGATTTAACTCTCTGTACGTTAAGTGTCTATTCTCAAATACGACTGCCGGATGGTCCGGTGTTCGTTCCACCTGTTCTTCAAATAATTGATGCATCGTCTTGTTATGTGGATACCCAACCCTTGTATCGTTAAAGTCATATAACAGCTTGTTTCGATGAAACTCTGATAACATATCGACATAACTTAACTCCAGATCAGGTTGGTTTAGAACTACGGAAAACAATTGGTCAAGTTGCTCTACAATTTGAACCATATAATCGCGATCATAACGATCATCATCATAAACTAATCTTAACTGAATGGAGTCGTTCTTTAGATCAAAGTGGAACATCGTCGCCGCTTTTACATGATTTTCATCAAGGGTGGGATGAATTTCATTCAACGAAACCAAGGTATGAATTAATGGGACATGGTTCGAATCATACTGAACATTTAAACGTTCAACCATTTTTCTGAAAGGGATTCGTTGATGCTGAATGGCTTCGGTTAAACTGATCTTCACTTGATTAAATAAGGACTTGAATGACATCGCATGATTGAAATTATTTTTTAAGATAAGAACCTTATTCGAGAGGGATAGATCATTGTTCTTTTCTTCCATCGTTGGTATGCCAATAATCATCTTGGTTTCATTCGTGTATTTATATAACAGACACTGAACTCCCGTTAATAAGATCGTATATATCGCCATAGGAGCATTTCTTGACATGGACTTGATTTTATATGAAACATCGGCTGATAAAGACTTATATATATCATTCTGGTGCTGCGTTTCGTCTGGGTGTTTGGAGGTTGTCTTGCAATAAGGCAAATGAACAAGATGATCATCATCTTCAAATCGGCTTGCCCAATACGATTCCTGTTTCTTAAAAATAGACATACGGCACCCCGATCACTTTATATTTTTAGGTTAGCTTAGAAGAAATCTACTTCAATTAGATCAGCCAGCGTATCCCCATCTATTAATTCTTCAACCAATTGAATCTTGTTGATTTCAATATGAGGGTCGTTGGCAATGGTTGTTAATATGACCAACAGATTTTGCGACATCGCTTCAATCGTTGTTTTCTCAAATAAAATCGTACTGTATTCAAAGGCCACTTCTAACTTGTGTTGCAATTCGGTAACATACAACGTTAAATCGAATTTGGATACTCTCGTATTTGGAGCATAAGGCTTACAGGTTACTCCATCCATCTGAATCTCTGAGGCATCTGTATTCTGCAACACAAACATGGTGTCAAACAACGGATTCCGCCGAGCATCTTTGGTTACATTCACTTTCTCAATCAATTCTTCAAACGGATAATCCTGATTCTCATAAGCGTTCAACATATTTTCTTTCACTTCCAGCAGATACTCCGTGAATGTTTTATCCGCGGCAGGATAATTTCGAATAGCCAGTGTATTCACAAACATCCCCATGACCGGCTCCAGCTCAGCATGTGTCCTGCCTGCAATCGGCGTGCCTACAATGATATCTTCTTGTCCGCTGTATTTAGACAATAAAATCGTATAGGCGGCTAATAGAATCATGTATAACGTTGTTCCTGTCCGTGCTTCCATATTCCTTAAGCCTGGAAGGATGTCTTCCTGCAAAACAATGTCCAATACATCTCCCGCATAGCTTAGTGTTTCAGGTCTTTCATAGTCTGTTGGCAGATCCAATAGCGGGATACTCTCACCAAACACAGTAAGCCAATACTTCTCCTGCTTTTTCATCCGCTCACTATGAAGCTGTATTTGCTGCCATTCAGCATAGTCCTTATATTGAATTCGAAGAGGAGATAGCTCCTCTCCTTTATAGAACTGGCTAAGTTCAGTCATCAGAAGATGCACGGATAGTCCGTCTGCAATGATGTGGTGGAGATCTACCAGCAATACATGACGCTCCTGCTGAAGTTCAATAAGTCCCACCCTCATAAGAGGTGCTTGCCCGAGATCAAATGTGCGAACAAACTGTTCAATTCGATCTTCGATCTCTTCTTCCGTTGACTCGATCAATTCAATTCCAAAGCTAACTTTAGGGTATACGATCTGTTTCGGTTCTCCGTGTATGACTTTGAATCCAGTCCGAAGCGATTCATGACGATGAATCAATTGTTGAAATGCTTCTTCCAATCGGATCCGATCAAGCGATCCTTCCAACATAAACATACCTGACATGTTGTTCATGAGTTCCTTGCCGGCTTTGATGCTCATAATATACATTCTCATTTGCGCTGAAGAAATAGGATAATATTCTTTTTCATCCACTTGAGGAATGGACACTGATACTTCCTGTTCCATTTGTTCAATAGATTGAGCCATCTGTTCAATGGTCTGCCATTCAAAGACGTTTCTTACCGATATGCGGATATTCAGCTTTTGATTGATTTTGGCGGCCAGCTTGGTCGCACGTAAAGAGTTGCCTCCTACATCAAAAAAACTGTCTTTTACACTGATTTTTTTCACGGCAAGCACATCCTGCCAAATAGGCAGCAACTGTTTTTCCACCCCAGTTTGGGGTTCTATATATTCACTTCCCGTTTGTATGTTTTCTTCTGGACTCGGAAGCGATTTGCGATCGATTTTCCCGTTCGATGTCAGAGGCATGTGATCCAATTGTATAAAGTAGGCTGGAACCATGTAATTTGGCAACACCTTAGAGAGGCTTTGTTTTAACTCTCCCACCGTCAGCGTGGAATCCGCTGTAAAGTATGCACATAACGATTTGTCCCCGTGATCATCCTCATGTGCAATGACGATAACTTCTTTCACACACTCTAGATCTAACAGCGCTGCTTCGACTTCTCCTACTTCGATCCGATATCCGCGAATCTTAATTTGGTGATCCATTCTTCCCAGATACTCGATATGGCCATCGGGAAGCCATCTCACCAAATCTCCCGTTTTGTACATTGTCGCTCCCTGGACAAACGGATCACGTACAAATTTTTCTGCTGTCAGCTCAGGTAAATTCAAGTATCCTCTACCAACCCCATCGCCAGAGATACATAATTCCCCTACGACGCCTACAGGCTGAACTTTGCCATGTTTGTTCAGTACATACAGGCGATTATTTCCTAATGTTCGACCAATCGGTAGGTGAGCTCGTTGATTCGCCGTATCCAGGTGTTCTGGAAGTACACGGTATGTCGCAACATCCACACAACATTCTGTTGGACCGTACACATTAATTATGGTTGGAGACGTTATATGATTGAGAGCAAATAATGATGTGATTTCATTTACACTTTGCTGAGAGAGAGCTTCACCGCCAATGAGCATATATTTTAGCGATATGCCTTGAATGTTTTTTGCCTTCGAAAGCAATTTCAGGTGCGCAGGTGTTCCGTCCGTCAAATCAATTTGGTGTTGCTGATAATAATTCATTAAATCTTGTCCATCCATTACCGTGTCCTTGTCTACAATAAACAAGGCATGACCTGACAGCAGTGCGCCAAAAATCTGCTTCACAGATGCATCGAAATAGTAAGGCGCAAGTAAAGCGACATGCAAACCGCTATGCTGATCATCTATAACTTGACTGTACAACGCTTTAACCAAGTGATGAACCTGACGATGTTCGATCATCACACCTTTTGGCATGCCTGTTGTACCCGAAGTATAGATCACATAAGCCAACTGCTCTGAATTCCCTGCCGGTTCCAGATTCGACAGATTAGCTGCATAGGTTTCTTCATCGTTCAAATCCATGATTTGGCCATTGAATGATACCAACTGCTTCAAATGCTTTTGCGTGACTAACACCGTTGCCCCCGAATCATGCAGGATAAAGCGGATACGCTCTTCAGGAGAATCCGGATCAATCGGTACATACGCCCCGCCTGCTTTTAGTATGCCAAAGATGCCAACGATCATATCAATCGAACGATCTGTCAGAATGCCTACAAATTGATCCTGCTGCACACCCTCAGCTCTAAGCGTATATGCCAACTGATTCGCCCGTTCATTCAATTGACGATACGTCCATCGCTCATTTCCAAAACTAACAGCCAATTGATCAGGTGTCCGTTCCACCTGTGCTTCGAATAACTCCTGAATGGTCTGATCCCGGGAATATTCTATGTTGGTATCATTAAAGTCATATAAAAGAACGTGCTGCTCATGTTCAGACAGCATTTGAATATCGAACAAGGCAATATCAGGTTCGATCACAATGTCTCTGAGGATGTTGAACAGATGTGTTTTCATTCTGTCGATGGTATCCCGTTCAAACAGCTCCGTCTTGTAATTAAAGTGCATTTCCAGACACTCATTATCATCCTCAACGATGAACATCAGATCATATAACGATACACCGACATTTAATTCTCTAACTTTAAAGCTGCAATCCTGTTCTTGCCGTTGATTCAACGCAGTATTTAAGAAGATATACATCGTATTAAAAAGTGCTGTCCCGGTTGTATCCCGATGTGTGTTTAAATTCTCTACAAGGTTGTCAAAAAGATAGTCCTGGTTATCCAATGCATCCAGGGATTGTTTTTTAATTTCCTCGAGATAGGATCGAAATGACTTATTCCACACCGGCTGTGATCGAATCGCTACCGTCTGGATAAAGACACCTATCATATTCTCGACATCCGGATGGTTTCTTCCTGATGTTGGTGTACCTACAATCATATCTTCTTGATCCGTATATTGATGAAGCAGCACATTATACGCTGCCAATAACACCATAAACATCGTAGTTCCCGTTTGTTTCGCAAGCTTCTCCAGCGACTGCTTCAAGTGTGCGTCCAACACAAATGACAATCTAGAACCTGCCGAAGTCAAATGAGGTGTCCGAACAAAATCAGTAGGCAGATTAAGGTTCGGGAGTTCTCCTTTGAATTGATCCAGCCAATATTTTTCTTGCTGCTTATAAGACTCCCCCGCCAGAAATTCTTTCTGCCAAGCTGCAAAGTCTTTGTATTCAATCTCAAACTCCGGCATGTTTCTTCCGTCATACACATCGATCAGTTCATTCGCAAGAATGCCAACGGAATATCCGTCCGATATAATATGATGCATCTCGATGAGAATCTCTGCATGATCATCGTTTATACGAATAAATTCGGCACGTATTAATGGCGCTTTGGAGCAATCAAATGGTTTTGCAAACGCCTTAACATGTTGTTCGAATGAAGCAGAGCTTTCCTGAGATTGTTTTACTTCAAAATCAATCGTTGGAGCAATACGCTGGTAAAGCTCTCCATCCATCAGATGGAAACTGGTGCGAAAAGCTTCGTGACGGTGCACGATTTGTTCCAATGACGAAATTAGTTTAGCTTCATCGATATTTCCTGTGACCGTGATATGGCCGCACATGTTCTGAAACACACTATTAGGCTCAAATTGATCCAGAAAATAGATTCGCTGTTGTGCAGCTGACGTCTCATAGAACTCCTTCACGTCCAATGCCTTGATTGGAATGAATGTTTCCTCGTTCTCGCCTGTAATCAGACTGGCAAGCTCTTTCAGACGTTGGTTTTGGAAGAATCGAACGATTGAAATTTTATGTTGAAACTGCTCATGTACCTTGGATAGCATTACTGTCGCCTTGAGCGAGTTACCTCCGAGATCAAAAAAGTGATCATGTCTCCCCACTTGATCGAGGGATAATACGTCCTCCCAGATCAAAGCCAGCTTTTTCTCCACGTCATTGACTGGAGACTCGAATATGGCTGCATGATTAACGTGAGGAAGACGCTCCGTAACAAACCGATTGTACATTCCCTGTAATTGGTCCTGTTGCTCGGATGAGAACAACGTCAAAGACGAAATTTTAGCCTCTGGATGACTCACCATATGTTGCAGCAAACCTTTAAATCCTTCAGACCACAGTTTCATCATCTCAGGTCCAATTAGATCGGTATTGTAATCAAAATCCAGGTACAATTCATGGCTAACATCCGTAATATTAAGAAACAAATCGTAAGAAATATGCTTGGTCGGATACGACATGAATTCAGTCTTGATATTTTCAAATTGGAGATGATGAATGGTTCTGTCCATATTGAATAAAATCCGTGTATCCGGTGCAGTCATATGAGCAAGCTGTTCAGATGCGAGGGTCAATGGAACATGCTGATGTTTCATGACAAGAGCCAGCGTTTCCTTGAGCTGAAGAACATGCTCTACAACGGACTGCTTCATTAACAAGGCATGATGAACAGGTACAATGTTGACACAGTTGCCAATCAGCGCATTTTTTCGCATATGAGACTGACCCGCTGTAGGCACGCCGATGACAAGGTGAGACTGCCCTGTTAGTTGATGCAAATATAAATGAAACGCTGCAAACATCGTTACAAACAAACTGCTCTTATTATTGATACTTAACGTTCGCAAAGACTCCGTTAATTGATGATCCAGCTTGATGGAAAACCTTTCACCAGAATATCCCCTGGGCACATCACCGGACTGCACCGTTGGAAGTGTAATGTTGGGATAGGATAAGGAAAATTGTTCTTTCCAGAACTGGACTCCTTCGGTAAATGACCCTTTTCCATGTTCAAGTCGTTGCCAGCTTAAATACGCTCGGAATGGAGTGGCTTCAGGTAATTGAACCGGAACTCCTCGGACCAGAGCAGAATAGGTATGTTCCAACTCTTGAATGAATACAGCAATCGACCAGCCATCTGCAACAATATGATGAAATGTCAGCACCATAAGATATTGATCAGTTGCCTTTTTAAGCAAGGTGATTCTAAATAGAGGTTCCCCAGACTGTAAATCGAATGCTTCATTTGCATCGGCAGATAACCAATTGGAAATTTCCCGTTCTTGATCCTCACCCGCATATGCCGAGAAATCCAACCATGTACATTGAAATTCCATTACGGATCTGATTTGTTGTGTTTCACGATCGGCATGAATGACTGTTCTCAGGGCCTCATGACGCTGTGCGATCTGATTCACGGCCTGATCCAGTGTGGAAGGCTTTATTCCACCTGTCATTTTTAAAATAACACTCTGATTTAATGCAGCATTCGCATCTTCCCCATGTAATGAAGTTAACAATAATTGTTTTTGCTCTAAAGAGAGCGGATATTCCGAAACAGGCGATTCACCAAAGATAAACCCCCACTCGCGTAGTTCATGGATCGTCTCTTTCACGATTCTGATTATCGTATCCATGTCACCCATGGAATGCACAGTCGATATAAAACAGTTACGGCCTTCCCAAATATATAAACCTTTATAGATTAAATGGTAGAAGAATAATTCCATATCTCCAAATGATATAAATCGAAATAAAGATCCATAGTTCACCATTTGCATCGGTACATTCGCTGTTTTGAAAAACGCATTTAATTCTTTAACAAGATAATCTGCTTTTTCATTTAATTCCTTATATAAAGTTCCTGCTTCAGATTGAAGATACTGTAGTACCGTTAACATCACTCTCATCGTAAGAGGGTGTGTACAGAAGGTTCCACCGACAAACGTTTTCTTATCTGCATCGGAAGGGTAAGAATCATCACCAAAGTTCCAGGTTCCACCATCTACCGGATTCATAAATTCAGCTTTACCCGCGACTATGCCAATAGGCAGCCCGCCACCGACCACTTTCCCATACGTAACCAGATCTGCTTGAACCCCAAACCAATCTTGTGCTCCACCCAGACCAATTCTAAATCCAGTGATGACTTCATCGAAAATAAGTGCAATGCCAAACTGTTTCGTGATCTCTCTAAGTTCCCGTAAGAATTGTGTAGGCTGCAGATCAGGTCTTCGACTTTGCACCGGCTCTACAAGCACAGCAGCCAATTCATCACCCAGGTTCTGAATCATATCCAGTGATTGCGGATGGTTATAATTAAGAATAATCAAATCTTCCATAGCGCTATTTACAATACCAGGAGCCATAGGCAGCGCAGACGATAAAGCATCCCCAGGATTCGCTACACCCAACACGCCGTCATGTGTACCGTGGTAAGATCCTGAAAATAATACAACTTTGGAACGCCTCGTTGCTGCCCTTGCTAAACGAAGTGCAACCATGACAGCTTCTGTTCCTGAATTATAAAATGCGACACGCTCTACACCCGTCAGCTCGGAAATTTTAGCTGCGACATCTCCTGCCAAGTCTGACATAGGGCCCAATGGAGGCAATTGTTCCTGGAGGCTGTCTGCTATTACATTTTGAATAAACGCTGGATTATGGCCAAATAGATTTACACCAAATCCCATCGTCAGATCCAAATACTCATTCCCATCCATATCCCATAACTTTGCTCCCTCTGCACGCGTTGAAATGATGGGATACACCATTTCCTTCCAATACGAGCGAAATCCGGATACATTGCGATTATTCGCATGAACCAAACGTGTTTGGCCTGTTTTTAATTTGGAGCCTTTGGTTCTTGCGGTATACTTGGCTATAAATTGTTCAACATACTGGTTCTGAAGCGGTGATAATCCGCTCTCTTCATGAATTTTCAACGATTGATACGGTATAAAAGGTTTGGCTTCCTTCGAATCCGAATTGGGTTGGATCTCTTTGGTTGGTTTGGTTTCATGATGTTTCATTTCCAAAAGCGGGGATTGAAAAGCATTCATTTGCTCGCCTAACAACACATTCAAACTTTTTAATTGGGACTCCATGAGCTGAATGGCAGACATCACAATTTGTTCCGACACATTCCCTGATGATTTTGCCGTGTTTATATTGTTCACAGATGCCAGATTTCGTTGTTCAGTATGCTCCTGAACTGTTTGATTGTTTATATTTTCAGATACATCATGATGCTTTATATTCTCTGACACATATTTAACTAAGGAATCAATATTTGTAAGGGTTTCAAAAAACATTTCCATCGGGATATTCAAGTGGAACAGCTCTGAGATCTCCTTCTGAATTTGCACAAGAATGATGGAATCCAATCCCATTTGGAGAAAATGAGCTTGATGATCCAGCTCTTCCAACTTCAACCCAGATGCACGACTGATGCTTGTTTTAATCTTTAATTCAATATCGTTTGTATTCATCCCCATTTGAACCTCATTCCTCTCTGACCTATGTCCCGCTGGTATCGTATGTTTGACTTCAATCCAACACCGCTTCTGCTCAAATGGATATAGAGGCAATGGAATTTTCCGAATGACTTCATGATTATAAAACCTTTCCCAATCAATCACTGCCCCTAGTGTAAATAACTGACCGAGTTCATTTAAAGATTCTGCCTTTCCCTGAACATAGATATGATCGCTAACAAGCGTTTTGTCTTTTTTTGCATAACCAAAATAAACATTTGGCAGTTTACCCTCTCCGCTTGCAATTCGTTTCAATTTTTCATGTAATTCTTGTGTACTCATCACTACGATGGCAAGCCGATAATCCAGATTAGCCCTTCCCGTACTGGCTGTATAACAGATTTGTTGAATGGAAACATCCGTGTGATCGGTTAGATATTCATGATACGTTCTAACCAATTCATCCAGCGCCCGTTCCGTGGCAGCAGACAGAACAAATAGATGAGGCTCTTGGGACATTCTTTTATCTACGGTTGGGGAAGGAACATATTCTTCGAGAACCACATGTGCATTCGTGCCACTGAAACCAAAAGAACTAACCCCGCATCGTAATGGACCCTCTTTTTCACCAAAAGCCATTAATTCCTGATTCACATAAAAAGGTGAAGCTTCAAACTTAAGCAGGGGATTAGGCTTGTCAAAGTGAACCAATGGTGGAATCTTTCTATGTTGAAACATAAGAATAGATTTAATTAATCCAACAATCCCCGCCGCTTCAAAACCATGTCCAATGTTAGCTTTGGCAGATCCGATTGCACAAAATTGTTTCCGATCCGTATATTTCTCAAAAGCTTTACGCAAAGCATTGAACTCAACCGGATCACCTAATTTTGTCCCTGTTCCATGTGCTTCAATAAAGTTAAGCGTATCAGGAGAAATGCCAGCTTCTTTCCATGCCTGTTCGATCACATTGGTCTGTGATTCCGGGTTAGGTGCTGTGATTCCTACCGTCTTGCCATCCTGATTAATCGCACTTCCCTTAATCACACCATAGATATGGTCCCCGTCCTTAATCGCTTGCTGCATTGGCTTCAACATGACCGACCCAACACCTTCGCCAAATCCCGTGCCGTTGGCATCTTCGCTAAACGTTCTCGTCAATGCATCTGGAGATTCCATATCCAGTCCGATACTTATCGGTAATAATGCCGTTCGAATGCCACCTGCGATTGCCATTTCACAGTCTCCAGCGAGCAATCCTTTACATGCCATGTGAACAGCAACAAGTGAGGAGGAACAAGCGGTATCAATCGTTAAGGCCGGGCCTTTTAAATTCAAGAAATATGCAATTCTGCTCGCCAGTACAGATGGTAAATTTCCAATGATATAATTTTTGAGTTCTGCGGGGTAACTCGCCGTCACGAGCCGTTCGTAATCATACCCAACTTTGGAATACCCCACGTACACGCCCACATTTCTTCCTTTGATTCCTTCCCCTGCATACCCAGCATCTTCAATCGTATGCCATGCCGTTTGCAAGAACATCCTTTGATTCGGGTCCATAAATTGGGCAGTTTTTGGGGTTATGCCAAAGAAAGAATAGTCGAATTGATCAATTTGATCCAAGTAACCACCCTTGATCCATTGAACTTCGCTCATTGCACTTCGCATGGATTGTATATAATCCGCTGCGTCTTTTATCCGACTTTCCGGGTAGTCCCGAATGTTATGTGTTCCATTTTCCAAAACACGCCAAAAATCGCTTGCATTTGATGCACCAGGGAGATTCAAAGACATACCGATAATAGCAATATCTTTGGATGGCGTATGATCCTCTTGAGTTTTGTTGACTTGCATGGTCTCGCTGTAACCTCTAGCCAGATATGCTGCCAATTCAGTTATCGAGGGATAGGTAAAGAGGTCCGTAACAGCAAGCTCTTCTCCGTATTTTTGTTCTATACGTTCAGCGATTTGGGCCAGCTGTAATGAAGTTGCACCCATATCAAAATAGCTATCCTCAAGTTCAACCTTTTTCCCAACCAGCACTTCAGAAAATAGTGAAGTTAATTCACGTTCTATGACTCGAACCGAAACAGCAGCCTTTCCCTTTGCCTTGTCATTGTCATTCTTGATCCAGTCATGGATGAATGCAGATTCTGTTGAGAATTTGCCTGCTTCATACTGCTTGGCTAACTGATACCGCTGGATTTTCCCACTTGTTGTTTTGGGTAATTTTTTGATGGGCAGTACCTCTTTGACACTCCATCCCCCATGTTTATATAGATGTCTTTTGATTTCTTTAACAAGCGTCAAGAAGTGTTCGATCTTTTTTTTGTACACGACAAACACAATAATTTCTTCACTTTGACTATTCGAATCATACACACCACAAGCAGCAACTCTTCCGAGTTCAATATCATCTAATTGTATGGCGACACGTTCAATGTCATGGGGATATACATTTTTACCATTGATAAAGATAATGTCTTTTTCCCGCCCTGTTACAACCAGTTTTCCATTCATGATGAAACCCAGATCTCCTGTATTCACCCATCCGTCGTGCGTTAATAACTTCTCCGTTGCAAGTGAATTATTATAATAACCTTGGGTGACGTTATCCCCTTTGATTTGAATTTTTCCAATAACCAAATCGGGAACACTGTTCATTTCCTCATCGCAAATTCTAACATGGCAATAATCAATTGCTTCGCCAACGGCAACAAATGATGCTACATGTTCAGCATGTTTCTCGACTTCGATGACACGCTCCCCTAAGTTCAGATGATCCCGGTGAACGTACACCGCAGTAAATTCTTCTTCTACCTTGGGAAAGGAGACGGCAACAGAGGCCTCTGCTAATCCATATACGGTAAACATGGCTGTTTTCTTTAAGTGATATGCTGACAATACATTTAGGAATTCATCACACACTTCGGGTAATATAGGTTCCGCCCCATTATAAATGACTCTGACAGATGACAGATCCCATCCCTCCGCTTTGTCTTCGCGAAAGAAATTCAGGAAGTATTTATAACCAAAGTTAGGAGAAGACAGTATGGTTGCTTTGTGTTCATTTACTTTTTTCATCCATAGAATCGGTTTGCGAATAAATAATTCCGTTGGGAGCAAGTACTGATGAATTCCTGCCACGAGGGGTACGAGATGAAATCCAATCAAACCCATATCATGGGTAAGGGGCATCCAGGAGAGAAAACTATCGTTTGAACTAATTTGTGTGCCATTAATAGCAGCACAAGTATTATAAATCAGGTTTCGATGGGTGAGCATAACGCCTTTGGGATCACCGGTTGATCCAGAAGAAAATTGAATAAATGCCAAGTCATCAGACTGAGGTTCAACTATATTATTAATAGATTCATAATGATATATGATATCTTGGATCAGATCCGTTCTGACTTCTAATTGATGATGGAAATCAAGCATGTCATGTTCCAAAACAAATCTCTTCATTTTATCCAGCACCTTCTCAGATGCAATCATGAAAGGGTTATTTAGCAAATTCCAAATACGGCATACTTTCAAGTTTTGTTCTTCATCTTCACCAATACTTACAGGGATAGGGATCATTCCACCGAGTATACAAGCCCAGAATGCGACTAAAAACCGTTTGTTTTCTTGAATCTGAAAAATAATCTCTTGTTTAGGTTTAATTCCGATGGTTTGTAGATAACCTAAATACCCTTGTGCCTCAGTAAATAATTGATGATAAGATATAAAAGTTTCACGTTTGTCCGCATCGATAAAACGAATACCGCGGTCCGTTATTTTACCTCTGTCGCGGATAATATCCACTAGTGTTTGAAACTGATTAGTATACATATCTCTCCTCCAAATGAATCATCTCTAACATGCTTATCTAATTATTTACACATATTTCAAGCAAAATTTTACCATAGAAATATATGTAAAATCAATCAGTTTATTGTTACTATATGGTAAAAAAATAGAGATTGATTTGTGGGTTATTGACATATTTATTACCAAATATCTGAAGCTTCAACAAGTTCAAATGCATTAAAGGACAAAAAGACTACCTTATAAAAAGGCAGTCTGTTGCTGTAATATAGTCTTGCAAAAAGAACAGATCGGGTACTAGATTGCATCAATCAATGCGGTTCCATCCAATGGAATATTTTTTGCTATAATAATGGAATGACATACCTGTAGAGCATCATTTATCTCTTCTTCACTAAGTTCATATTCATTGTTGTTTACTTGTTCCTTTGCCCGTTGTAATTGGTTAAATAATGGCTCAACCGTTTGGGTGTATGATATCGAATTAGGGTTATAATTCCGTGAAATGAGTGCGGTTACTATAAGTTCTGATAACAACTTTTTACGAATTGTTAACCGTTTATTTTTCCTTTCTTGTGTATTTGTAAGCATTAGTAAATCAGAAGGCTGACTTAGCGAGTAAGGTACAATACGCTTCGTTATTTTACTCATAAGACTAACTAACACATGTTTAGAACCCAACTCTATAACTTCAGTGACTCCCTGTTTAATTAAATAGTTCATCGACTCTAACCATCTTACAGGCATCGTCATCTGCATGGTTAAATAATCCGTGACAGATCGATCAGCCTCATAGGGTGCTGCTGTAACGTTGGAAATAACCGGGTATTTTGCATGGGCATATTGATATTGATCCAATTCAACTTTGAATTGTTCTGCTGCGGTTTGCATCATGGGAGAATGATAGGGACCACTTACATTGATATAAGAATGTTTCGTTCCCAGGGTTTCTGTCCTTTTAATAATTTCTTGTATAGAGTACCGATGTCCCGAAATGACAAACTGCTGGTCAGCGTTCATACAAGCCACACAAGCAGGACGCTCGATCGTGGAAACTTGTTCGCATATGTTTTGAAGTGTATCTAAATGAATACCTGAAATGGCGGCCATGGTACCTTTCTGATCCGGGTCTGCAGTGTGCATAATGATACCTCGTTGTCTTACCAGTTTAATGGCGTCATGAAATGAGAGAACACCTGCGCATACCAGAGCCGAATATTCTCCCAAACTATGCCCAGCCAAATAAGTGGGTTCCATCCCTATTTCTTGCATATACACCTGATATGCTATGACACTAACAGTCAAAAGTGCAGGCTGAGCGTTCATCGTCATTGTCAAATCAGCCATGCTACCTTCAAAACATAACTTTCTCAAATCGAAAGAAATGGCATCACTGGCTTCTTCAAATAACTTCTTAGCCACATCGAATTTATTCCAAAAGTCTCTACCCATCCCAACCATCTGAGAACCTTGTCCAGGAAACAACAGAGCTACATTACTCATCCATCATCCTCCATGTATCAACTTTATACTTCATGCACTTCGACAAACCAAAACCAATAAATTCCTTGTTTGCAAAATTTATATTAAACTTTCATTAGGAGTTATGCAATAATAAAGTCAAAACGAGGGTCATCTATTTCTATGAACGGAAAAAAATTCGTGGTTCTTTTTGGGCTCCTTGTTGGCCTCTGTATTGGAACATTTAGTGCTGTTCTTTACTGGATCTTGTCTGTAGTCTGAGTACTATGCAAATAGACACCTCCATTAAGGAGATGCCTGTTCCTTTCTGATCTGATCATTCAAGACTCACGATTCTCCTTATCCTCAGAGAAACGGATTCCTCTTTATTTCAGATCCGATTTTTTCGCTTACTTCTTTCTCTGTATCACTCAATATCTGATCTGAAGATGGCACAGTTGAATAATCGTCCTGTAATACAATTACATACATCCCCTTACCTGAAATCCTAACTTGGCATACAGAATTTTCTTTGTTCATGGTGATCAGCTGCTCCATTAAGTCTGATGCCGTTATAACTTCTTTCATCCGAATCCCCTCACCTTTCTACGGATTTACACCTACTGCGAACGGACGTGCCCCCACCGGAATAGTAGCAATCACCGTATTTGTTTCGCCATCGATCACAGAAATGGTATTGTCATCTTGATTGCTTATATAAACTCGATTGGTTAACGGATTTGCCCCCGCTCCGTTTGGATTAACCCCGACTGGCACAGTTGCAATCACCGTATTGGTTAGTCCACTAATTACTGAAACATTATCCGTGTCTCGATTGGGTACGTAAATGGCGTTTGTGGAGGTATCAACCGCTACTGCAGCTGGCGTAACGCCGACTGGAATGGTATCAATTACGGTATTCGTCAATCCATCAATAACGGAAACCGTATTACTGGTAAAATTCGATACATAAATACGGTTGGTGGCTGGATTGACACCTACACGGAATGGATTGACCTGAACGGGGATCGTAGCAATCACTGTATTGGTTACTCCATCGATCACAGACACAGCATCAGAATTAAAATTTACTGCATAGATCCGATTCGTTAAGGAATTGACGCCTATACCCGTTAGAAAATTGAGTCCGGGAATAGTGATAGTATCAATCACCGTGTTGGTCAATCCATCAATAACGGTTACATCTTCAGTTGTATCCAATGAATTAAAATTTGCCGTATAAATAGCATTGGTCGCTATATCGACCCCTACGTCACTTGGCTCACTCCCAACCGGAACAGAAGCAATCACTGCGTTGGATAAACTATTAATGACGGACATGGTATTGCTGCCTCTGTTTGCGACATAAATACGACTCGTTAATGGATTGACATCAATCCCTGCAGGATTCGTCCCCACAGGAATGGTAGCAATCACCATATTCGTTTCGCCATTAATGACGGAAACATCGTTACTATTAAAATTGGCTACATATATGCGGTTGACTGACGTATTATCCCCCTCTATTTCAAGTTCGGAAGAAACTAATCGATGTGCGGCAACAAGCTGGCCGGTTTCATTTTTGCCCCACACGGAAATCTCCGTCTGCTCTATAGCTACACCTTCAACTGTAAAGACAAATTCAAACGCATCCAGATTGGCAAAATAAGTTCTTGTCACTACCTGATCCGGAGCAATTGAAATCTGCTCGCTGACATATAAAGTCCTCGTAGAGGTCAAATTATACCCTTGTATCAAAACAACGGATTCATCCAGAGAATTCCTGTTATCAATTTTAACGGTAACTTGTTGTGTTGGCCGTACATCACTTACGGCATTATTCTCGATAGGTCCGGTTGATAGAATGGCCATTTCGATTCTCTCCTTCACTTAGATGTTATGGTTTGATTAGAACCCTTTTGTGAAAATATAAATTGATCTGTTTAAACCAAAAAAAGACCCTGCAATAATATATGCAGGGTCTAAAATAAGGTTTGGGACAAAGGGTGTACGTATTACCCGTTTTTATCTCTCACCTTGTCTTCTTTATCAAGTGATCAATCCATACTTCACAAAACTATGATACAATCCATCTTCCTCGACTGTTCCAGTAATATCATCTGCAATGGCTTTCAGACCTGGCTTTGCATTACCCATGGCAATTCCGATGTTACAAAATTCCAACATCTCGGCATCATTCATGCCATCACCGATGGCAAATGTATCTTCTTGGGACATGCCCAGATGCTTCAGCAGATCAGCGATCGCAATGGCTTTGTGAATGCCAGGGATCATCAGTTCACCACTTCCTTCACCAAAGATCGGCACAGTGCACTGAATGACTTCGAATTTCCCTTCAAACTCTTGCTTGATCCGCTCAAACGGGATGGCTGAGCTCTCCAAGAAACATACTTTGTTCACATCATCCTTGTACAGGTCGGCCTCTCCATACGTTAATCCGGCAATAAACGGGTGCGGTTTCAGCTCCTTCTTCTCTCTGGCTACAGGGTCATTCTCCACATCGCCATAGATACGGCGTTCCAGGTGAGGTTGAAGATTGCTACTCGCATACAATGCCGAATTGGATTCAAGGTAGAAGTCAATACCGTTTTCATTAAAGAAATCGACCATATGTCGAACATCTTCCGCTGTTACCCTTTTGTGATATAACACGTCCTTGCCAAACTCCACATAACCCCCACCTGCACCAATCAGACCATCGAATCCGACATCCCAGATGGAATCATAAATTTCCGCTTTGGATCGGCCTGTACATAAATAGAGCAGATGTCCGTTCTCTCTGGCCTGTTTACAAGCCTTTTGTGCTGACAACGGAATACTTCCGTCATCATCTACCAGTGTCCCATCAATATCAATAAAAACAATTTTTCGCTTCGTTTCGTTCATCTGCCTAGCCCCCATCATGTATGTTGTTTCCTATACCATCCATCGCAATGCAAATTTCGCTATTTGTTGGAACTTGTTATAGCACAATGTTTTAGGTTTGTCCGTTTCCAATGGTCACTCACATGCCAACTTGTCCATATGTACGGTTTGC
The DNA here is from genome assembly GCF_001908275.1 of Paenibacillus xylanexedens. NCBI lineage: Bacteria > Bacillati > Bacillota > Bacilli > Caryophanales > Paenibacillaceae > Paenibacillus > Paenibacillus xylanexedens. The sequence goes on from NZ_CP018620.1 coordinate 4,985,005, forward strand.
CAGTCATCATCCTGCTCAGCAATAACCGTAAACCCTTGGCGTTTCCAGAAATCTACGGCTCCTGGCAAGAAGCGATGTGTATGCAAATACAGCGTCGTATAGTGCATATCCTTTACCACGCTCTCCAGTTCGTTCATCAACATCGAACCAATGCCAAACCTACGATACGCGGGATCCACATAACATTTTACTATTTCGGCAGCCGATCGAGCTGCATATCGACCTTCCACAGCTTCGATACGTCCATCATATGGTAATATCCCAATAGAACCGACGATACCCCCACCCTCCATCATTGCAACAAGAAAGATCGAACCATCGGAGTCCAGATAATGTTCTCTGAACTGCTCGAAGTCCACAGGCAATTTCGTATGATCCATCATCGGAAACACTTCTCTACGTACACGCATGGCAAAATCAATGGCATCATGAATCTGGTGTGCCTGAACTGGTGTGACTGTCGGTATACTCTGAAGTTGTGTCAATAAATCCACATTCCTTATCCTCTGTATTAGGAGCTAACTCTCGGCCCTGCCTTAAATCTTGTTCATGCCAAAGCGGCTCTCTTCATATCATCTTACCGAATTTATCCCTTCCTATCAATCTATCTACACTACTATCCAAATTGCAAGAGTGCCCGCGCAGTCTAATAGAGTTCGCATACGATAAGGCGTGTCACAATTCATATTGGAGGGATAAACGCTCATGTGGTTATGGTTAGGTGTTTTTGCTTTCATTTTGCTAGTAATCGGGTTCGTGTATCGTTATCTGGACCAACTTGCCGAGAGCAAGTTTCATCCTCACGCTCCCAAGCAACTCTTAGTCAAATTCAAGGAAGGTACAACCGAAGATGAGATGCACACCCTTCACAAAAAAGGGAGATGTAAGGTCGCTGAGACCTATGAAGATTTAGGCTGGTACCGTGTGGAATCCCGCAAAAAAATGCACAGAATGCTGAAACATTACAAAGATCATGAGCTTATTGAACATGCAGAGCCGAATTACCTCGTTGAGGCTTCTTTCACTCCTAATGACCCTTTCTTTCCTTATCAGTATAACCTGTCCAAAATCAATGCACCCGCTGCATGGGATATTACTCAGAGTAACAGCTCTGTCAAAATCGCCATTATCGATACCGGTGTACAGCTAAACCATCCAGAATTGGCCTCCAAGCTCCTCCCCGGTTATGATTATGTTGATTATGATAACATCCCTGAGGACGGGAACGGCCACGGCACCCATGTAGCTGGGATCGCTGCCTCCGTTACCAACAATGGAGTGGGCATCGCAGGCGCTGCACCGCTCGCATCCATCGTTCCTCTCCGGGTACTGGATAACAACGGGCAAGGAACGATAGGTAATGTCGGTAACGGGCTTGTCTTTGCTGCCAATAACGGTGTACAGGTTGTTAACCTGAGCCTTGGTGGGCCGATGGGAAATGCTTTCCTTCAAGCTGCCGTACAGTATGCTTGGGATCGTGGAGCTGTGATTATTGCCGCAGCTGGTAACGACAACACTTCATTCCCAATCGTACCCGCATCATATCCCAACGTGATTGCTGTCGCTTCGACCAATCCCTCCGATCTCAAATCCAATTTCTCCAACTATGGCTCTTGGGTGGATATGGCTGCACCGGGTGATACCATTCTATCCACATACCTGGGTGGTTCCTATGCCTACCTTAGCGGGACATCCATGGCTGCCCCTCATGTGGCTGGAGCGGCTGCACTTCTCGCTGCGCAAGGGAAAACAAATGCTCAAATTCGGGATGCGCTGTGTTTCGCTTCTGATCCGGTATCAGGCTCCGGGATCTACTGGACATATGGTCGACTGAATGCCTATCAGAGCTTGCAGGTGCCATAATACACCTACTATCGCTCATGATTGCACACATGGCATATCCTTTCCATTTTTACACAAATAAAAAAACGAAGGGGCATCTGTAAGTGAGATGCTCCTTCGTTTGGTTAGAAAGTATTCGATGTTACACTTTTGCTGCCCAAAGCTCAATTTCAATTTTAATCTCTGGTAGACCTAACGCCGTAATATATCCAATCGTCATTGCAGGATAATCCGTACTAAATAATTGTCCCCACTCGGCATATAAGAAATCCCAATCGATTTCCTCGGTTGCCCATACGTTCACTTTGATAATATGTTCAGCATCTAAGCGCTCAGATTTGAGCACTGTTTTAATATTATTAAATGTATTAGTGACTTGCTCATTCAGACTCTCTGGAAAGAGTCCATTCTGATCTGCTCCAATTTGACCCGAAGTCACAAATAACTCTGCATTCCTCGGAATTCTTGTAATATGCGTGTACTGACCTACAGGAGCTGGCATATTTTCTGGATTTTTTCTAGTAATTTTGTCCATATTCATTTGGATTACCTCATCATTCTTAAGATTTTTCTGCGTTATTTCCTAGTTTTCTTCCGATTTTGGGCAGACTTCACCCTTGGAATAGATTCTAGAAAAAGACAGCAGTGGAGTATCCATATCCCGAAGATATAAACGCAAGTGATTTTTTCTTCATGAGTGGATGCTCCTCCCTTCTTAAGTGACAAGATTCTCTTCATTTCTTTATTATATCTGAAAGCCACATCAAGGGTCAAATTCATCCCCTTATAAACAAAGAGCAATCCCGTAGTAACGAGACTGCTCTTTGTTTATTTTATAGCGTCGGACACCTTGTATCAGAAATATTGTGCGCCATTACTTGCAATGACATCTTTGTACCAGTGAAAACTCTTCTTTTTCACTCTGCGAAGTGTGCCCGTACCATCATTATTTCGGTCTACATAGATATAGCCATAACGTTTCTTCATCTCTCCGGTACCCGCACTGACCAGGTCAATCGGTCCCCAGCTTGTGTAACCTATGAGCTCTACACCGTCTTGAATCGCTTCAGCCATTTCGGCAAAATGACTATTCAAATATTCGATGCGATAGTCATCCTCAACGGAGTCATTGTCTAACAACACATCGGTTGCGCCAAGTCCATTTTCTACGATAAACAACGGTTTGCCATAGCGGTCATGAAGCTGATTACATGTAATACGGAGTCCTTTGGGATCAATGGTCCATCCCCACTCGGAAGCTTGCAGATAAGGGTTCTTCACCGAACCAAATACATTACCTTCTGTCGAATCTTTCAAAATCTCAGGGTCCGTACTGGTGCACCGGCTTGCGTAATAGCTAAAACCGATATAGTCGACTGTGTTCTGCATCAAGATCTCTGCATCTTCTGGTTGCATGTCAATCCAAATGTCATTTTCTCTGAAAAATCTTTTTGTATAACCCGGATATGCTCCCTTCGATTGTACGTCGATGAAGAAGAACGATTCACGATCTTTCTCCATAGCCTTCCACACGTCATCCGGGTTAGAGCTGTATGGATACACCATTCCAGCGGCTAACATACAACCAATCTGTGCACCCGGAATGATCTCATGACAAGCCTTAACAGCAAGTGCACTCGCTACCAATTCATGATGTGCTGCCTGATACAGAACCTGATCTTTGTTTTCACCATCCTGTAGAACAATACCCGCTCCAATGTACGGGAGATGCAGCAACATGTTGATCTCATTAAACGTCATCCAGTATTTCACTTTATTACTGTATCGATTGAATAGCGTCGCCGCATATTTCTCAAAGAAACCAATCATCTTACGGTTCTTCCACCCGCCGTAAGTCTCGACCAGATGTACAGGTACATCGAAATGGCAGATCGTCACGACAGGTTCTATGTTGTATTTTAATAACTCATCAAAGACATCATCATAAAATTGCAAGCCTGCTTCGTTTGGCTCCGCTTCATCACCATTAGGGAAAATCCGTGCCCAGGCTATGGAAAGCCTGAGGCACTTAAATCCCATTTCTGCAAATAACGCAATATCTTCCTTATATCGATGATAGAAGTCAATGGCTTCATGTGAAGGATAGAATTCCCCTGTTTTTGGTTCATACGAATCCAGGTTACCCAGAGCAATATTCCATCGATTGGCACCAATCGGAATCAGATCTACTGTCGTTAAACCTTTGCCACCTTCCAGATAAGCACCTTCCAATTGATTCGCTGCGGTTGCTCCTCCCCAGAGAAAATTCTCCGGGAAGGCTGTAAACTTTTCATTCATTGAGGAGTTCCTCCTTAACCATCCTTAGTTTCAATTAGCTTAATACCGTGATCAATTTATCTTTCTCATGAACGGATGCATCTTTTGTTCCTACAACGTCCAGATAATTTGAAGTATTAGTCACAATGATCGGTGTAACCGTCTCATACCCTGCATCCTTAATGGCTTGCAGATCAAACTCAACAATCAGGTCACCTGCGTTAACACGGTCTCCATCTTTCACATGGGTTGTAAAATGTTGACCTTTCAGCTTGACCGTATCCTGTCCAATATGGATCAGCATCTCTACACCATCATCGCTTACAAGACCAATGGCGTGTTTGGTACGATATACGGTTTGAACAACACCTGTGATTGGAGATACCACTCTACCACTGGTTGGACGAATTGCAATCCCTTTACCCATGTGCTCACCTGCAAACGTTACGTCATTAATTTCATTCAGTGCAACAACTTCACCAGCCATTGGGCTGACAATTTCGTATCTGCTGTTCGGATTTGGATCAAGTACTGGTGCTGGAGCTGGTGTAGCTTCCACTTTGTCTTTGAATCCAACCACGTATGTCAGAATAAAACCAAGGATGAACGCGATACCACATGCAACCAGAGCCATATAGAATCCGGAATCAACGCCTGTTGCCTTATTAATGAAGCTTGGGAAACCGAACACACCCAGTCCACCAAAGATGTATAATTTTGAACCGGCCAATCCCAAGATACCACCACCGATACCACCTGCAATACAGCTCATGATAAACGGTTTTTTCAGTGGAAGTGTCAGACCGTAAATTGCTGGCTCGGTTACACCGAAGATCCCAGAGATGAAGGCCGGAATACCTAAAGATTTCAATTTCGTATTTTTGGTTTTCAGTATAACCGCAAGTACAGCACCGATTTGGGCAAAGGAGGCAGCGAAAGACATGGCAATTACCGGATCAGCCCCAGAAGTACTCAAGTTAAGAAGCATGACTGGCACGAGTCCCCAGTGGAGCCCAAACAGTACAAACACTTGCCACAAACCACCGATAATCAAACCTGTAACAACTGGACTTAAATCGTAGATGCCTGTTGCTCCTGCACCAATCAACTGTCCTGCCCAAGTGGATACTGGACCAATCAGAATGAATGTTGCCGGAACGATAACGAGCAAAGTAAAGAATGGAACAAGGAACGTGCTAACGACTTTAGGAATAATATTTTTAAAGAATCTTTCAATTTTAACAGCGAAGAATGTAGCAATAATGATTGGAATAACTGATGTTGAATAACTCATCAGAATAACTGGAATACCAAGGAACGTAATGTGAATCGGTGATTCAATTAACGTACCCGCAAACAGGGTGTACAATGGATCTCCAGCAGTCAGGCCGGACAGCGTAGGATAAACCAATGAAGCACCTATCGCCATACCCAGGAACGGTGAACCGCCAAATTTCTTGATTGCCGTGTAACCAAGGAAGATCGGGAAGAAGTAGAACAGACAGTCACCCGTTGCATTCAACAGTTGGTACGTTCCAGAAGTGTCTGTAATCCATCCAAAGGATAAAAACATGGCCGTGAAACCTTTGATCATACCTGTGGCAGCCAGCAAACCGAGTAGTGGTGTGAACACACCGGAGATCATGTCGATAAATCGGCTGAACAACCCTACTTTTTTGCCTGAGTTGTCCGTTTCCTCTTCCACTTGTCCTTCACTTGGGAAATTCCCTACTTTAACGACTGCTTTATATACATCCGGCACTTCGTTGCCGATAACAACTTGATATTGTCCACCACTTTGCATGACGGTAATAACACCTGGCAGATTTTTAAGTTCTTCCGTTTTGGCTACGCTTTCATCTTTCAGTTTAAACCGCAGTCTTGTTACGCAATGGAATACACTATTTACGTTCTCGCGACCACCTACACGTGACAGAATGTCCTTAGCTAATTGATCGTAGTTGCTCATTGTAATTCTCCCTCTCTAAGTAGACTCCCCATGACTTTTGAAACAAATAAAACCTGAACCACTGAACATACACAACATACCGGATCGTCCGGAAATCAGTCGTGTTATTCAGCAATTCAGGTTTTGCCCTTAACGGTTGCAACCCTGTAAGGCTGTACACATTGGTATTTAATTATTTGGATAACGAAAGTAAGTTACATTCCATATCCTCTGAACTGAGGATGGCCGGCATTGCCTGATTGAACAGTTACAATCCGATTGATGAATGCGCTTACTTCTTGAACTCATCATAGTACATCTGAACTACGTTTGCAACACTTATTTTTATTAATTTCACAAATACATTTTAGTGGCTGAAAATGAAAAAAAGAGACCTCTTCGAAAACATCAAAGTGGTCTCTATAAGCTAATGTTCAGATTAATAGAATACGCATTATAGCAGAATTAACCAATAACCGTAACCAATTTATCCTTTTCTTGCACTTCACGACTTGTTGTAGCAACCACGTCCAAATAATCAGCCGTATTAGTTACAATAATCGGTGTTACGGTCTCATATCCCGCCTCAATAATGGCCTGCTGATCGAATTCAACGATCAGATCGCCAACACTCACACGATCTCCATCTTTCACATGTGCAGTGAAATGTTGACCTTTGAGCTGTACTGTATCCTGACCGATATGGATCAAAATCTCTACACCTTGATCATCTACAAGACCAATTGCATGTTTGGTACGATAAATCGTCTGTACTACACCATTAATCGGGGATACAACTCTCCCACTGGTTGGGCGAATAGCAATCCCTTTACCCATATGTTCACCAGCAAATGTAGCATCATTAATTTCTTGCAAAGGAACTACCTCACCCGTCATCGGGCTGGCAATTTCGTAGCGATTGTTTGGATTAGGCTCAAGTGCAGCCTTCTCTTCTTTTACTGGCTCTGGAGCCTGTTTGGCAGCCTCTGGATTAGCAGGATCTTTGAATCCTACAAAATAAACGAGAACAAAACCTAGTACAAAAGCAATGATAGTGGCAATCATGGCCATCCAGAATTCATAGTTGATCCCCTCTGTGGGACTAATCAGCGCTGGAACACCAAAGATGCCTGAAGCAAATACAAACATTTTGGAACCTGCAAATCCAATAATACCCCCAGCGGTTGCAGAAGCAATACAACTCATAATAAATGGTTTCTTCAATGGCAAAGTAAGACCATAAATAGCAGGCTCAGTTACACCAAAAATCCCTGACACAAAGGCAGGAACACCCAGTGATTTAAGTTTGGTATTTTTCGTTTTAAGCATAACGCCAAGAACAGCACCAATCTGAGCAAAAGAAGCAGCAAACATCATCGCCAGAATCGGATCTGCTTTCAGAGTTGACAGATTGAGCAACATGATTGGTACGATACCCCAGTGTAACCCGAAGATTACTAATACTTGCCACAATCCACCCACAACAATACCAGTTACCAACGGACTCAAGTCATAGATGCCCGATACCCCGGCACCAATCAGCTGACTTGCCCATGTCGCGATTGGACCAATCAAGAGGAATGTTACAGGTACAACAATCAGAATTGTGAAGAATGGCGTGAGGAACGTTCTCACAACAGAAGGAATGATTTTTTTGAAGAACGCTTCTACCTTTGCCCCAAAATAAGCAGCAATAATAATCGGAATGACGGATGAGGAATAACTCATCAAAATAACGGGAATACCCAGGAACGTGATATGAATCGGTGATTCAAACAATGTGCCTGCAAACAGCGTATAGAGCGGTTCCCCACCACTAAGACCGGATAAGGTCGGATATACAAGTGATGCTCCGATGGCCATCCCGAGGAATGGAGATCCACCGAATTTTTTCATAGCTGTGTAACCCAGGAAGATTGGGAAGAAGTAGAACAGACAGTCACCTGCAGCATTCAACAATTGATATGTTCCTGAAGCCGGGTCCAACCATTCGAGAGAAGTAAACATGGACAGGAAACCTTTGATCATCCCTGTTGCAGCTAGCAAGCCGAGAATTGGTGTAAATACACCCGAGATCAAGTCGATAAACTGACCCAGAAGACTCTCTTTTTTACCGGAAGATTCTGAATCATCACTTGAGACCGGTTCATCCGCATTCATATTACCCACCTGTAACAAGGCTTTATACACATCAGACACTTCGTTACCCACGACTACCTGGTATTGTCCCCCACTTTGCATTACCGTTATGACTCCAGGCAGATTTTTGAGTTCGTCTGTTTTGGCATTATTGTCATTTTTTAATTTGAAACGAAGTCTGGTCGCGCAGTGCACCACGCTGTTAATGTTCTGTTTTCCACCAACGCCAGACAGAATGTCTTTGGCTAATTGCTCGTGTTTCATGAAGTCTTTTCTTCCTTTCTGGCTAGACACGGATTCAAAGCATATTGGAGAGAATAAAAAAACCTGAACATCTGAATGTGTGGAACATCCCGTTAACGGTATGTTCTGTCATTCAAGCGTTCAGGTTTTGCCCTTGTGGTTGCAACCCTGCAAGCTGATCTATGGGATTATTCAGAAGTTGCATTCACAACTCTCTCAATATGAATCGTTAAGTACATTAATTCTTCGTCAGTTAGTTGATACGTGTAGTTGCTTTCAATGAATTTCTTGATTTTCTCCGAGCACTTGTGCGCTGCTGGATACTTTTTCTGAATCATCAGGAACAGTTCATCATCGTTGTTGCTCTTGTAATGTTTTCCCTTCACCAAACGTTGGGCGAAAAACTTCAAATGCGTGACAAAACGATAAAAAGTCAGTGAGTTTTCATCAAAATCAATCTTGAAATGATACTTGATGATTGTCAAGATTTCCTGCATGACCTGCGTCATACTCTTGATGTTTGGCATTTCTTCGTTCAAAGCTGCATTGACAAAATGAAGTGCCATAAAACCGGCTTCGTCCTCGGGCAAGATCACACCAAACTGATCACAGATCATATTGAGCGCTTCCATTCCGACTTCATATTCCTCTTTGTATAACTGCTTTGTCTCCCAGATTAAACCGTTGCGTATGGGCAGATTCTTGCGATACCGCTCAATAGCAAAGTGAATATGATCTGTAAGATGTAAGTAAATGCTCTCATTTAATTTCTTACCAAGTTTTAGCTTGGCATAAGCGATGATTTCCTCGGATACTTTCATGTATTCCAGAGGAATGCTTGAGATTAATGCCTTGAAGTTTTCCTGAATATCTTCATTCTGTAAAGTAAATATCTTGTCGATATGCTGCTCGGAAACCATATCACCCGCCCGCTTCTGATAAGCAATCCCCCGGCCAATGATAATAACTTCCTGTTGTTCGTCATTCATTGCAACTACAGCATTATTGTTCAGCACCTTCTCGATTTTCACTTTATCACTCCAATATACAGAAAAAGACAAACCAATCCCTTTTCTCAAGGTATACGGCTTTGCCTGATTCAACAGTTACAACCCGATATGTTGTACGCGCTTCCCTCATATTATTACAAATTTCTACACAGTGCAACAAAAAGTTAATATCGTATTAGCATGACTCCCGATCTAGGTAAATATACTCACAGGAGTGAGCAAATCAAGAATTATTTTAAAGGAATTCACGGTTTATTGTTTTTGCTTTCTTTCTCCAGTTCCGCTTCGATTCTTCGATTAATCATGTTCATTTCTTCTGAACTCAAACGATCGACATCTTTAAATTGCTTATCCATCTCGTACTCTTTCGCCTCACCTTTGTTCATTAACCCCAGATGATTTTTGATATCCCGGATATCTTCACGCATATGTATCGTCTGACGGTATTGGTCTACAACAAGTGCAAAAATAATGCCCCCGGCCACTATTGGACCAAATGGGATCAGATAACATAAAACAAGTCCTATGAGCAAAAATATAACAAAGTACATGATGTAGTGCCCCTCTCATATAAAGTATCTACTTTGCTAAGTTAGACGTTTCTCAGATTACAAATTAAAGCGTTCCTGGATTAACTTTGCCACTTCATCCGGGCTCTTGTGTGTGTTATCAATCCGTATGTAGTGCTCATGCATGATTTCCCCCGGTTCCGAATTCAATCGATAAAGCTTCATCGTATCAAGCAAATCTCGCTCAGACCACGCGATGTCTCGCTTTGTTGGCTTATGTAACAGGCGATGCGGACTTTTATTGCGCTCCAATCTTTCCGATGCATCGGCTTCCAGTTCCACATAACAGACCTGACCCCCTTGAGATGTAAACAACTCACTGATCTTACGGATGTATTCACCATCTGACTCCGCGTCCAAAGCCCACACAAATGTGAAAATTAAACCCGGCAGGTCACTCTTTGCCACTTCTTCGAAAATCTCCTGACGGAACAGACTTACCAGTCTTTTGCCTTGTGGTGTGCCATAGCTGAAGAAAGGAGACACCAATTCAATCGTCATATGGTTATGAAACAATTTAAGCTTTGTTATCTTCTCCAGTTCTTGCCCAACCGTCATTTTGCCCACAGCCTGCGGACCAAAAATAATCACCAATTTCATTTGATCACTCCTGACAAGGTGGTGTTCATTCCATTAATTCAATTTTATGGACATTAAACTCTATAATACCTTCTTTAGGGCAAATAAAAAAGAGGTTTCAAGTGATTCCCTCAACGCGTGAGGGCTTGAAAACTCTTATCTTTAATTAAATAAATTTATTTTAACTTAACGTCCGATCAGTACCCATCCCCACTTCATCCGGCGCAATCCCATCGCGCAGATCCATGAGATCAGAAGCGCCACAACATAAGATAGAATGATACCTACGCTGAAGTGCCGAGCCAGGTCATCTGTGAATTCACGTCTCCAGAAGAGCAATACGAGTGGATGCATTAAAAATACACCGAACGCAACTGTACCCAAGGAGTCCAGAATACGAGTAGCTTTACGAACCTCGGTATGTTTTCCTGTGCCGATTCGTTCACTAAAGATCAACAGGAGCAAGCAGGCTGACAAGGTAAACAGATTACGGAACAGGAACAGCACGGTATAGGTAATAACCGGGTATGCAGCAAAAGCGGTTTTGATACAAGCATTACCATATATAAAAATGGCACCTCCACCTAACAACGCAGCTATGAGCATATAACGGTGAGTATACAGTTTGTTCAATGCCCCCTCAAAGTTTAACCCAACCCATGCGCCAAATCCAATCACGATCAGATAACTGGGTAACAAACTTCCTGTCCGTTCGAAGTGAAACTGCAAATGTAGTGCATAGAAGATCGCTTGGCCCGCAATAAAGAATAATGGCAAATAACGATTAAACAAACGGTGGCGTGTAAGGGACAGAAGCCATGGAAAAACGATATAGAATTGAAGAATGATCAGAAAAAAGTACAAGTGCGTATGAGCGGTTCCCATCACTAATTGTTTGGCAAATTGAACACCATGGGTCAAAGGTTCTTTGCCCGCAAGCAACTGTTTAATGGCAAAATAGATAAGGGACCACACCACATAGGGTACAAATACATTAAATAAACGCTTCTTATAAAAAGCGAGCATCCAACCCTTCTCATTCACCTTGGAGCTGTAGTTGTAGAACAAGACCAGGGAGGACAGGAACAGAAACGCTGGAACGGCAAATTGCAAAAACGTGTTCCAGAAATAATACACATCATGATCTAATGTATGCTTGGGGTAATGCGCAACTGCTGTTGAAGTTGCATGAATAGCTACCACTGCCATGATGGCAAAAGCACGATAGAGATCCAGATACTCAATTCGCCGGGGCCGATTAACCGGTTGATTCATAAAGATAACCTCACTTGTGCCTGATATGGGATGATAGTTTCCGGCCGCAATCCAGATTCTATGCTTCATTTTAATCAGCACACGAGGGTAATACAATCATAATCCATATTATTTTCGTTATATTACATCATTATTCTGCATTATTCGACATTTTCTATCCAGAATCGTTCAACAATGTTGCCATTGGACTCCACATAGTCTTCATCCCGAATGCCACCATTTCGAAGGATAACCCTTCTGGAAGGCTCATTAACCGCATCGCATACGACCAATACTTTGGAAATTCCAAGCTTTCTCGTTTTCTCCAAAGAAAGCCTGAGAATTTTGGAACCATAGCCATTGTGCCGCTCTCCTGGACGAATACCATATCCAATATGCCCTCCACTGTTGAACAATTTATCGTTAAGCTCATGTCTTATATTCACGGCACCCACGATTTGTTGACTCTCCGTGACCAGCCAGTATGTACTGTCTTTGACCCAGCCCTCCGGGATGTCGATCCCTTGTTCATTACGCTGCAAAAACGCCAACATCTCATCGAACGCATAAGGATCTTTGGAAATGACCCAAGGAACCATCAATTCTCCACTTCTGACCCAGTCTTCATAAAATGCCAAATACGCATCCTTATAGGCTTTTGATGGTTTAATTAATCTAACGTGTTCTTTCCCCATGATCATTACAACCTCCCAACAGATATTGATATTGCCACGTTCTCTCTTCCAGGACATGACGTTCTTGTTCTTCCATCATACAGTCATAAAAGATAGCTTTCACTGCATACGTTGCGGCATGCACCGCATGGCCTTTCACATGTGCCGTTGCTGCTGCGTGCCCCGCCGCACGAGATGCAGCAGAGGCAGCGACATGATCGGCTTCCCGTGCAGCAGCATGAGCTGCAAAAGCCGCCTTTCGAGCATCAACCATGGTAATCTCACCACAGATCCAACCTCTTCCTGCGTCAATGGCATCACGGGCGCGAAGATCCTCCGTCTTCTTCTCAAATATATACAAGACACGTGCCGCACACTCCGCAGCCCAACAGGCCAATGTATGGTGATCCTGTTGCTTAGCCAAATCCTCTATTTCACTACGTAAAGGTGCATCTTTGAATGTAGGTTTTGCCATGGTCATGCTCCTTCCATTGTTCAAATACTACAAATTCACTCTCAGACAAGTTCGAAAAAGGACCTGCGTGTGTGCAGATCCTCTTCAAGTGTACATCTTCCCGCTTATTCTATCATTATACGGACTTTGTCAATACAGACTGTTGAACATCCCGATCCTTTTTCGCATCCGTGTCTTTGTACGTAAATTGGTAACTTCCAGATCCAAGTGTGACTTCAACATCGTCTCCAATGTTTTGAATATCCTGAACTCCACTTATCTGATCCAACGGTTTCCCTTGTTCCAGAACGATCTGTTCACCTGCTCCAGGAAGACGTACCGTACCTCTCGTGTTGGCGGGAATATGCACCCGAATCTCCATTTCACCCTCCGCCAGTCGGTGCCAGCTTGAAGCAACTTGACCATACATCGTCTCCAGACTCGCTTCCACCCAATCCAGTCCAGGTCCGGGTTGCGGCTCGATATGCACCATTCGGAATCCTGGCTGATGTTCATCGGACCGAATGCCGGCAACGTAACGATACAACCATTCTCCAATCGCTCCGTATGCATAGTGGTTAAATGAGTTCATATCAGCACTCCAGAGACTTCCATCCTCTTTGATCCCATCCCAATGTTCCCAGACGGTCGTTGCGCCTTGAGTCACCTGATATAGCCAGGACGGATAATCCTCTTGAAAAAGTAATGTATATGCCAGGTCGTGAAGACCTGCATCACTCAATACCGGATTCAGATAAGGTGTGCCCACGAAACCTGTAGTAAGATGATTGCCCGCCTCTTTCACGAGTTTTGCCAATTGATCGACAGCACGAGTTCGAGCAGTCACGTCCAGCAGGTCAAATTGAAGCCCCAGAACATGTGCTGTTTGCGTAGGAACAGCAATTTTGCCGGCTGGAGTCACGAATTCATTTCGAAACGCATGAACAATGTTTGTGTGCAACTGCTTGTAATATTCAGCATCATCTGTCTTTCCAAGGACCTCAGCCGCTTTTTGAGTTAACGAAACCGAATAGGCATAGAAGGCAGATGCCACATAATCCGTGTCCGTTGCGCCGACATAACTATCAGGCTTAGAGTCCAGTCCCAGCCAATCGCCAAAATGGAATCCCGTGTTCCACAGATACGGATTGTCACCCTGCACGTGAATGTATTCAATCCAACGTTGCATGCTCCCATATTGCTCATCCAGTAATCTGGCATCCCCATACATCTCATAGATCGCCCAAGGACAGATGACGGCTGCATCCCCCCAAGCGGCGGAGGAATGACTGGTGTCACCCCATCCTTCTGACGTGGAATTTCTCAGATCCGGAACGAAGAATGGAATACCGCCATCTTCTCCCTGATCCGCTTCCAGATCCCGCAACCATTTGGTAAAAAAGGGAGCCGTATTCATCAGATAGGAGGACGTTCGGACAAACATCTGTGCATCCCCGGTCCATCCGAGACGTTCATCCCTCTGTGGACAGTCTGTCGGCACATCAAGGAAATTCCCCTTTTGCCCCCACAATATATTGTGATGCAGTTGGTTCACCAGTGGACTGGAGCATGAAAACTGACCTGTTTGCTCCATATTCGAGTGCAGCACTATTCCGGTGAATTCATCCAGACGAATGTGTTCCGGGAAGCCAACCAGCTTCACATAGCGGAACCCTTGGAACGTAAAATGTGGTTCAAATGATTCCACGCCATCCCCCTTGCACGTGTAGCGAATACACTGCTTGGCGGCGCGAAGATTATCGGTGTAAAAGTTGCCTTCATGATCCAATATCTCAGCATGGTGCAGCTCAACCGTCTGACCTACCTCACCTTGAATGCTGAATCTCACCCATCCCACCATATTCTGCCCCATGTCTATTACACGATCTCCCTGTGGGGTTGTTAACAAGGCATTTGGCTGTAGCTGTTCTACTTGGGTAACGGGTACGTTCTCCTGAGCAACGATGATATCTTTGGGATGATCCAGTACGTTCACGGGTGACCAATTCGTCTGAGATGAATCCGACCAGTCGGACTCCATTCGTGCATCATACGTCTCCCCCATATAGATGTCCGACATACGAATGGCACTAGGAGCAGCGGTCCAATCCCTATTGGATATAATACATTCCTCTGATCCATCTGCGTATTTCATATGCAGTTCCAGCAGCAATGCGGACGTTGAACCAAATATCTCCCGTTCTTTGTTCCAGCCAAGATATCCTCGGTACCAGCCATCTCCCAGATTAGCACCTAAAATATTCTGTCCATCCTGAAGCAGGTGGGTAACATCATAGGTTTGATATTGTAATCGCTTACAATAAGAGGTCCAACCAGGTGTAAAATAATCTTCTCCTACTCTTGTGTTGTTCATATGCAACTCGTATAATCCAAGTGCTGTAACATATATGCGGGCAGAAGTAACAGGTTGTTTCACATTAAACTGCTTGCGCATACGCGGGCATGACGTATCTCCATCATCTGATGGTTGAGCTGTGATCCATTCTGCTTGCCACTTGTTATGACTATCCATAAGTCCCATCTCGAAATAAGCCGATTCGGACCAGCCCGAATCATTTCCTGAATCATCCCATGCCTGAATCCGGTAATAGTATCGCGTTTGCGGGGAAGGCTGAAAATGGTTTAATTCCACATGTATGGATTGATCCGTGCTTATCTTGCCAGAATCCCATGCAATCTCATCAAAATCTTCTGACAGGGATAGCTGGATCTGGTATGCGGATTGCATGCAATTTCGACGATCAGACTGTAACTGCCAGCTTAATCTCGGTGATTTGACATCAAGGCCTATCGGATTAATTCTATACTCACAGCGAAGGTGACTAACGTTGAACATTAGCAGATCGTCCTTTCCATCTTGGCTTCCCATTCGGGGTTGCGATATAATTATATCGATCCTGTTGTCGTAAATACCCGGTAATCAGGACTATTTCATCCGGTGATTCAGCCATCTGTGCGAGGAGGTTGCTTGTGAATTCATCTGTACAACTCATGAAAAGTGAATACTTTCTGCATAATCATTTGCAACTTTTTGTCAATCGTTGCTCTGAAGATTTTGTGCTTCCTTTTCACGCACATGATTTTATTGAATATAGCTACGTTGTCGAAGGAAAGGGCTTTCATCATATCGGTGAAGATGTCATTCCGGTGACAAAGGGGATGCTGTTTGTCATTCCTGTCGGCGTTCCTCATGTCTTTCGTCCTGTCAGCACCAACGTAACCGAGCATCCGTTAATTATATATAATTGCTTATTTAATGCTGAATTGATCCACACGCTGACAGCAATCATTCAGGAAAAAGAAATCATTCAACATCTGATGGATCTGGCACAAAATCAGGTTCCTTATATATCCGTTGTGGATCACAACGACCGGATTGAAGAACTAATGGTGAAGCTGTACCGTGAATCCTCCGTTCCGGGAATCGGTTCGTCTACCATGTTATACACCTTGGTAAGCCAGTTGGTATTGATGACCTACAGACAACTTTATCAAAAGGAACATGATGAAGAGAATCATTCCACCGGTTTTGATTACATTCTTCATTATCTCAAACAACACGTAAGCAATCGTATTCGGATGTCTGATCTGGTCCGTGTATCGGGCTGGAGCGAAAAACAGATTGGCCGAATGTTTCTGCGACATACTGGTCAGACCTTTAGCAGCTACCTGCAACACCTGCGTATACAAAAAAGCTGCGAACTTCTAAAGAGTTCACAGCACAAAGTCAGTCTGATTGCCGAGCTGGTCGGATATCGGGATATGGATTCATTCTATGCTGCATTCAAAAAAATAACAGGCGAAACACCTCTCGCCTATCGCAAAAAATCCAGAGTACAGCACTCTGGACAATAAGGTTAACTTTCAGACACCAACAACCTGTAACACTTCATCTATGTATGCCTTGGCCTCTTTCCATGAAGACATCAACGGAAAGTTGTATCGCTCACGCTCCTGTATGTTCCATGGATGTGGGATACAGATGACCTTTTTGCCATCCTCATGCGCGGGAATCAAATTATGTGCTCCATCATCAATGAGCAGATCGAAACCGAGCAAGTTTTTTCTTTTGCATGTAATAAACTGTTCTGCGGTTATAAAAGGCATATGCTGCTGGAGCCAGTTCCACTTCTCAACAACTGTTCTTGGTTCTGCTGCCGTCACAACAATGACATCATAAGCATCGTTCAGCTTTCGCATCTCATCTACTACATACTCATCGTATAATTCCAATTCCTCGAACAGACCCGGCCGACCATAAAATACATCATGCGTGCTCTCTGGATGACGCAAATGGGATGTATCCCAATGAATCATATCCTCGTAGCGCAACGGATGGGTCGGGAAGTTGAGGTTGTTGTGATATATAGCCCGCTTGACCAGATGACATATCGTGTCATCCATATCTACAGCAATAATAGGCTTCTTCATGGTTATCCCTCCCCCAATACGATCACAGTATACCATCCAGAATGTTAAGTAGTCATCTTTTTTACCTTGAAATGCCAATAGCGTTGATGAGAATTCTACCTGATTATATTAAAAAGGCGCCCCGGCGCCGTAATACCAGCTACGCCCGGGGTGCCTATATAGGTTAATCTATTCCAAGTTCTCACCATTTGAGGCAATGACTTTTTGGTACCAGCCAAAGCTCTTTTTCTTATACCGATTCAGTGTGCCTTGTCCGTTGTCATCCTGATCCACGTAGATCACGCCATAACGCTTGGACATTTCCGAAGTGGATGCACTGATGATATCAATTGCTCCCCAGTTGGTATATCCCATCAGGTCCACACCATCCATAACGGCTTCTTTCATTTGTGTAATATGTTTTCTCAGATAATCAATCCGGTAATCATCATTGATGGAACCGTCTGCTTCAACCGTATCTTTGGCACCAAGGCCGTTCTCTACAACAAACAATGGCAGTTGATAACGGTCATACAGCTCTTTCAATGCCACACGCAGACCGATCGGGTCAAGCTGCCAGCCCCATTCCGTACGCTCCAGATTCGGGTTCTTAATCGTACTGTACAGGTTTCCTCCAGTTACTCCATATTCCTCTGGGTTCACTGCGGACACCAAGGATGTGTAATAACTGAACGAGATGAAATCAACCGTGTGCTCACGCAGGATCTGCTCATCTCCTGGTTCCATGGCAATCGTAATCCCGTTCTCTGCCCAGTACCGAGCCATAAACGTTGGATAACTACCACGAACTTGTACATCCGTATGCAGCAGGTTCAACTGATTATCGATCTGTGCTTGCAATACATCCTCTGGCTTCGATGTCGCCGGGTAGTGGATCATACGTGCAAGCATACATCCGATCTGGAAGTTCGGGTTAATCTGACGTGCTTTCTCTGTCACCAGGCTGCTGGCTACAAATTGATGATGAAGTGCTTGATAAGAAGCCTGCATCGTGTTCTCAACTCGGTCTTCAATAATACCGCCGCCTGTGAACGGTTCAATAATGGTTGTATTAATCTCATTAAACGTCAACCAGTATTTTACTTTATCCTTGTATCGGTTCATCACGGTTTCCGCATATCTTACAAAATGTCCAATCACTTCGCGCCCAGCCCAGCCGTTGTATTTCAGAACAAGTGCCATAGGCATCTCATAATGCGAGAGGGTTACAAGTGGTTCGATATCGTATTTCCGGAGTTCATCGAACACTTCGTCATAGAAACGCAATCCCTCTTCATTTGGCTCGGCATCATAACCATTCGGGAAAATACGCGGCCAGTTGATGGACAGTCGGAATGTCTTGAAGCCCAGCTCGGCGAAGAGCGCAATATCCTCTTTGAAACGATGGTAAAAGTCAATCCCGTAACGCTTCGGATAACCTTCTGCACTGTGATGTGCCATTGCTTTCTCAACCGTTGCACTAGTAACATGCATCAGTTCTCTAAGGTTGGTGTAGTCCTTTTTCTCAAAATAAGGAACCATGTCGGCTGTCGACCATCCTTTGCCGCCAGCGTCAAATCCACCTTCAGCCTGGTTAGCGGCAATAGCGCCGCCCCATAGAAAACCTTCCGGGAACCCTTGTCGATTAATCATTCGTATCTCTCCTTCTTATGTTGATATTGTTAGTCCTAAGACGGGCAGTTTAAATCTCAGCTTTCAAGACGTCTTCACCCATCGTGATTTCACCCAATTTCACAGGTAGAACCTGCTTGTAATCAGCCGTATTGGTAACAACCATAGCGGTTGTGATGTCGTATTCTTTTGCAATTTCAGCCAGTTCAAACGTGAGTAACTTGTCTCCAGCCTGTACACGTGCTCCATTAGCAACATGTGCATCAAAATACTGTCCACGCAGCTTCACTGTGTTAATTCCAACATGAATCAACAATTCCATTCCGTTATCACTGCGGACAACGATCGCATGTTTTGTTTTGAACACATTCATGATGGTACCTGTCACTGGAGATACCAATTCGCCCACCGTTGGAACAAATGCCACACCTTTACCCATCAATTCATCACCAAATGTTGGATCGTTGACTTCTTTGAGCTGGATGGATTTACCTGTCATCGGTGCAACAGCTACTGCATCACTCGTTGGTGTTGGATCGCCCATGTCGTCTACATCTACGGTTGCAGCATCGTTAGAAGTTACTTTCGCTGGTGCTGTAGAAGCACCAGGTGAGAATTGAGCCAACGCCTCTGCGTCTCCTTCTTCTTCCTTGATACCAAATATCGTAGACATGATTGCACCCACGATAAAGGCCAAAATCATACCCCCAAAGGAATACCAGAAGGTTTGTCCGATCAGGGAAGGAAGTCCTGGGAGACCACCGTTACCCGCAAGTACATACGCTTTCGCGCCAAAAGCAAGGGCGAATCCACCACCCACCGCACTACCAATCATCGCTGCGGCAAATGGTTTTTTGTATTTCATGTTAACCCCGTACATAGCTGGCTCCGTTACACCCATGAGTGCGGTGAAGCTCGTTGACAATGCCACGGTTTTGAGTTTTTTATCTTTTGCCCGGAAGAATACGCCGAGTGTTGCACCAGCCTGACCCATATTGGAGATAAAGGTCAACGGCAAGAATTTATCAAAGCCTAGTGTAGCGATATTACTCAGAATGATCGGCACAAGTGCATAGTGCATTCCTGTCATAATAATGAGCGCCATCGCGCCGCCAAGAACAATACCTGCAATCAATCCGCCTTCATTCAGCAGCCAGTTGATGCCGCCAGACAATCCGCTACCTACAAATGTACCCAATGGACCGATCGCAATCAGCGTCACTGGAACCATAACAAGCAAAGTAATCAGCGGCACAAGCAATAGCTTGAGTGCAGCAGGGATAACACGGTCAACCCATTTCTCAACATAAGACATCAACCATACTGCAAGAAGAATCGGAATAACCGATGAAGCATAACTTACTGCTGTAACCGGGATTCCCAAAAATCCAACCGATTCACCGCTAGATAACAATGCTGTCATGTCTGGATACATGAGTGCCGTACCTAGTGCAATCGCAACAAACGGGTTACTGCCGAATTTACGAGCAGCGCTGACTGCAATCAGTAAAGGCAGGTAGTGGAATACGCCGTCACCGATGGCTGAAAGAATACGATACGTATCCGTTCCGGCAGACATCCAACCTACGGACACGAACAGTGCAAGTAATCCCTTGAGCATACCTGCCGCAGTAATCGCTGGAAGCATTGGAGCAAAGACACCTGCGATTGTTTCAAATATTTTCAGCACGACATTTTGTTTTTTATCCGACTTTGGCTCTTTGTTGTTTTCTGTAGTTTGCTGGATTGCCGGATTTTCCTTCACCATAGCGTCGAATACTTTCGACACGTCATTACCGATAATGACCTGGAATTGATCACCGGAAACATTCGTTCCCATGACCTTATCCAGTTTCTTGAGTGAGCCGTTATCGACTTTATCGTTATTCTTCAAATCAAAGCGTAGTCGAGTAACGCAGTGATAAACTGAGTTAATATTGTTTGTTCCCCCAACGGCTTTGATGATTTCCTGCGCCGTTTCCTGATGTTTCATGATGTTTTCCTCCTCATTTTTCCAATAAAAAATACCCGAACGAATCTAGCGCATATTGATGGCGCCATCTCATTCGGGTATTGCCTGATTGAACAGTAACAAGCCCATAGGATATCCAGTTGTAATTTGATTCTATTGCGTGGACTTCTCGTCCCGCTTGGTTTTCATCAAACGTTCTAGATGGAGCGTTAGATATAACTGCTCAGAGTGAGTCATGTCATACTGATAATTCTTATGGATAAAAGTCTCAATCTTGCCAATACATTTGAATGTCTCCGGATAGTTTTTCCGCACCACTTCATATAAATACTCCTCAGCATCATCATGTGAAGAATGTGTAATGACACGCTGACAGAAATATTTCAAATGGGTGATGAAGCGGAAATAGTTGACGCTATCTTCATCCAATTCGACGTTGAAGTGATATTTGATAATATTCATGATCTCCTGCAACAGCTGCATCAGATGGGTGACATCGTTCATGGAATCATTGACTTCCGCATTGATGAAATGTAAGGCAATATTACAGATTTCATCTTTGGGAAACTCAATATCCAGCCTTTCCTTCAGCAAGGTCAGTGCTTCTCTGGCCACATCATACTCCGCCTTATAGAAGTGCTGAACTTCCCAAGAAAGTGGATTACGAGTAATCATTCCTTTTTCCAAGCGTTGAACAGCAAAGTGAATGTGATCAGATAGCGAGACGTAGATCCCGTCACTGATGGTTTTGTTCAGTTGCGTTCGTGCCAGTGTCACAATATCATCTGTTGCCTGCAGAATCTCAATCGGCACTTCAGCTACGATGGATTTGAATTTCTCATAAATCGATGCATCCTGAAGACGAAATACCTTCTCAATCCGCTCTTCATCAATCTCATCGCCTGCTTTGAACTTAAATCCGATACCCCGGCCGAGGATCAGTAGTTCCTGATTTTTGTCATCCACGGTACTGACAATATTGTTATTAAATATCTGTTTAATAATCATTATGGACCCACCTGGTTTTTTTTGAGGAATAAAAAAGGGCAAAACCAAAACAGAAATAATAAAATCATTTCCATAGTGGTTTTGCCCGCATTACCGGTAACAAGCCTCGGATATAATTTATCATAACCTGAAAACGGTGTCAACCTAAAAATACTACCGCTCTATTCCACTTGTTTAGATCATATCAAACATTTACCTTTTATGTTATTTTGAAATGAGATATAACCTTTGATATTTAATAATATGACCCAAACTAATCAGGAGGATTCACTTTGAAAAAAATCACTTCGTTTACCGCCGTCATTGCTGCCATCTCGCTATTGTTATCAGTTCCGCCCACCTTGGCCGCAAAATCCAATGAACTCTCGTTAATAGAGAATTACATGTCCGCTGACCAGCTGGATCGGAAGACACAAAAACTTTTGAATGATGAAATAGTTAAACTCGTGGGGAAACAGAACATTCAATTCATCAAAATAGACACATCATTTGATCCGTGGGTCATTAACGGAACTATAGATGGAACTGGATTCGCAGATTTCACACAAAGATACGATCCTGATACAAATCATGTCGCGTCCACCCTTATCATGTATGATACCGCTGATCTCAATAAAGTCATGGATAATGCGCTGCGCCTGAAGCTTGATGCCTTCTTAAAAACATTTGAGGATGAAGATATCTTCATTAAAAGTGGTTTTTGGCGTTTCAAAGCCAATGATCAGGACCATGGACATTTACTCCAAAACTATTGGGTCATCTTTGGACCAAGTCAACAACTTTACATCGATGTGGACAAAGATAATCAAATGTCGGCAATTCTGCAATATAAAATCGATGATTCCTATGCCTGGATGACAAACATAGCACGAAATTCACTCAAAACACTTGGAATACCCTCAGTAAAAGCTTTTGATTACACCTTATTTACCGTAGAAGGAAAAGATATGTTATGGCAGTATAGGGATGACGACAATCTAAATTACGTACATATCGGCAGCAAGACCGGAAAGGTATGGAAAGTCACCAACGAATTAGGTATCAACTGGAAAAATGATGCTGATTTCAAAAAGTCTTTTGCCAAGCCCAAGCTCAGCAAAAACAAAGCACGATCTATCGCTGTACCTACAGTCAGATCTATATTTGGTATTGAGCTAAAAGGTTATTCCGTTCGTATCCAAGAGAACGAGTACACCTTCACGAAAAAAGGAGCCACGACGCTTATCGGTAAAATCAATACAAAAGGCGCATTTTATTCGTTTGAAGCCATTCCTTCAAAAGGGATAAGAAACTAACTTACATAATAAAAAACAAGCGGCTTGAAGCGCCGATTTAAAATTGCATAAGAAATACTCCGCTTTATGACGACAGTCGATTTGATCTTGTCATCATAAAAGCGGAGCCGGTATCATCAATCTACGCTTGACGTGCTTATAAGGAGTCCTTCTTTCGAAGGGCCTTTCATCATTGCTGGAAGGTCACATTAATCTGTACAATCTCCGAACGACTGCTAGTACGAATTGGAGGTCCCCAGAAACCAAATCCTGAGGTTACAATGGAGTGCATAGAGCCCTTTTGCAGATAACCCCAATCATTCTCGTAAATCGCTTGTGTGATGAACTGAGCAGGTGCAATCTGTCCACGGTGGGTGTGACCGGATACGACCAGATCTACATTGTTCTGCTCCGCAATATCCAGATCATAGGGCTGGTGATCCATCATTAGTACCGGTTGGCTCAAGTCAGTACCTTGCATTAACGTAGATACTTCTGCCCGATCCTTCTCTGTTCGGTCTTTCCGACCAATGAGGGTGATCTTGTCATCCAGTACGATCTTGTCATCGTACAGAACTTGCATGTTGCTCTTCTCCAGCGCAGCAATCAGATCTTCAATCGGGCCATCGAACTTATCGTGATTCCCGAGTGAAGCATAGACGCCGTATGGAGCCTGAATGTCACTGATAATATCGGCAATTCCGCTATTGAGGTACATATCCAGATTGTCATCAATAATATCTCCAGGATACAGCACCAGATCCGGCTTCAGAGCATTAATTTCCTCCACCATGCGTTTCGCATGTGCAGGGCCAGACAGAAGTCCAAAGTGCATATCGGCTGCCATGACAATGTTGAGCTTGTCTACACCTTCTACTTTTTTATCAATCTGGATATTATATGTTCTCACTACAGGGCTGTAGGCGTTGAAAATTCCGTAACCCAATGTGGACACTAAAAGCACCAGCGTAACGAATCCCGCCCATTTCTGTGTGTGATGTCTAGGAATACGGGTTAATCTCAACAACCACATCGTGAGGTGAACGACGGGCAGAATCAACAATAACAACGAGAAGATTGCCAGCCAGTAAGAACCGATGATACCGAGGAACGAAATGCTTCCAAATACCCGTGCCAGAATGAAGGAAACAGCAAGGAATACAAGCGCTATAATATAAAACCATCGAAATCTGGCGGACACAACTGGTTTCATCCAACTCCAACCGCTCCAACCTATGTAGAACACTAATAAACCGTATACGACCAAAAACAATATACCTGCTAATACAAACATGCCCGGTCTAACCTCCACGTCAATAAGTTGTATTCTGAATTTTCATTACGGACACAGGTCCGTCTGAACAAGTATAACGTAGTTGATGAGTCAGATCATCTGTTTGCCAAACCCAGATTCGTACATTTTATTACAATTTAATGATATTCAAATTCGAACCATTAACCAGAAAAAGCATTCCCGCTGCCGCCCTGAATAGTTAAATTCAAGGACCACTGCAGGAATGCTTTATTTTCGGAATTAAAATTACTCGTTAGTGTCCATCCACTGGAAGTGGAATGAACCTTCTTTGTCCACACGTTTGAATGTGTGAGCACCGAAGTAGTCACGTTGAGCTTGCAGCAAGTTTGCTGGCAAACGCTCTGTGCGGTAGCTGTCGTAGTAAGACAGTGCGCTGGAGAATCCAGGTACTGGAATACCTTGTTTTACAGCAGCCGCTATAACTTCACGCCATGCGCCTTGATAAGATTCAACGATGTTTTGGAAGTAAGGATCCAAGAGCAGGTTTTTGAGTTCTGCATCTTTGTCATATGCTTCTTTAATGTTTTGCAAGAACTGCGAACGGATGATGCAACCACCACGGAAGATCATGGCAATGTTACCGTATTTCAGATCCCAGCCGTATTCATCGGAAGCTGCACGCATTTGTGCAAATCCTTGAGCGTAGGATACGATTTTACTTGCAAACAACGCTTTACGAACGTTCTCGATGAACGCTTTTTTGTCGCCAGAGAATGCTTCAGTTGCTGGTCCATTCAGGATTTTGCTAGCTGCTACACGCTCGTCTTTCATGGCAGACAGGAAACGGGAGAATACGGATTCCGTGATCATGGACAGTGGTACGCCGAGATCCAGCGCGCTTTGGCTTGTCCATTTACCTGTTCCTTTTTGTCCAGCAGCGTCCAGAATAACGTCAACCATTGGTTTGCCTGTTTCTGGATCGTATTTGGAGAAGATATCTGCTGTGATCTCGATCAGGTAGCTGTCCAGTTCCCCTTGATTCCACTCCGTGAAGATCTCATGCAACTCTTCAACGGAAACGTTCAATACGGATTTGAGCAAGTGGTAAGCTTCACCAATCAACTGCATGTCTCCGTACTCGATACCGTTATGCACCATTTTCACATAGTGTCCGGCACCGTCTGGTCCGATATATGTGCTGCAAGCGTCATCGCCAACTTTAGCGGAGATCGCTGTCAGGATCGGTTCTACCAACTGATAAGCACTTTCCTGACCGCCTGGCATGATTGCCGGGCCTTTCAGTGCGCCTTCTTCACCACCAGATACACCTGCTCCGATGAACCGGAAACCTTTTTCTTCCAGTTCTTTACTGCGACGTTGTGTGTCAGGGAAGTAAGCATTACCTCCATCGATAATAATGTCGCCTTGATCCAGATGAGGAAGCAGTTGCTCGATCGTTGCATCTGTTGCTTTACCTGCTTGCACCATGATCAGAATTTTACGCGGAGACTCCAGGGATTCCACGAATTCTTCAATAGTAAACGCACCTGTCAGGTTTTTACCTTCTGCTTCTTTCAGAAGATCGTTCGTTTTCTCCGGGGAACGGTTAAATACCGATACCGAGAAACCTTTGCTTTCAATATTCAAAGCCAGGTTTTTACCCATTACTGCCAATCCAATAACACCAATCTGTTGTTTACTCATTATGTCCTCCCAATACTCCATTATTTATATAGTAAGTTGAAACGAATGAATGGTTATAGATTATTGTACTGTTTTTTTCCAGTCCGCTGCAAATTTGTCCATACCTTGATCTGTCAGCGGGTGTTTGGAGATCTGTTCAATGACGGAGAATGGAACAGTAGCAATATGTGCTCCAGCCATCGCTACACGTGTAACGTGATCCGGATGTCTTACAGAAGCCGCAATAATCTGTGCATCCAGGTTATGTGTACGGAACAATTCAGCAATTTTGGTAACCAATTGTACGCCATCCTCGGAGATATCATCAAGACGTCCCAGGAATGGGGATACATATGTCGCACCAGCACGAGCAGCCAGGAGCGCCTGGTTCACAGTGAAGATCAACGTTACGTTGGTTTTCACACCTTTTTTGGTCAAGTAACGGCAAGCTTCAAGTCCTGCAAGTGTCATTGGCAATTTAATCGTGATGTTTTTGTCGCTGTTGTTAATTTTGATCAATTCGTCTGCTTGCGCGATCATTTCTTCAGCAGTAAGGGCATCTGGTGTCACTTCCGCAGAAACGGACTCCACTTCAGGTACCAAACGCAAGATTTCTTCAATACGATCTTCGAATTTCACGCCCTCTTTGGCTACCAAAGATGGGTTTGTTGTTACGCCAGATAATACGCCGATTTTGTATGCTTTTTGGATATCTTCCACGTTAGCTGTATCGATAAAAAATTTCATGATTAAATTACCTCCAGATATATTTTTTATTTTGGTTTAGAGATTCGCATTAACCGCCAAAGGTATGCTATTTGTAACTACAGACTCCTGATCCGCCGGCTCATCAAACCACCAGTGGTGACCTTCTTCTTCAAGCATAACATCTGATTCAGCCGGTCCATAGCTACCCGCAGGATACAGGTGAAGTGGCAACAGATTTTCCTGGAATGCATCCAGAATTGGTTGCACCCACGCCCATGACAATTCTACTTCATCCCAGTGGGCAAAGAAAGTTGGATCACCCAGCAAAGCATCACGAATCAGATTCTCGTAAGCTTCCGCGAGGTCACCTTTATCCGGAGAAAGATCGATGTGAACCGGTTTGAATTCACCTTTATTCTCAGGATCACTTGCATTCAGTTGCAATGTCATGCTCTGATCCGGACTCATCTCAATGACGAGCAGGTTTGGCTTGGAACCTTTGTTTTTCAGCACATTTGTCTGTCCTGAAGGTTCTTTGAATTCAATCACGATACGTGTTGATTTCTCCTTCATTCTTTTACCCGTGCGAATGTAAAACGGAACACCACGCCAGAAGAAATCATCAATTTGCAATTTGGCAGCAATGAATGTGTCATTCATCGTATTCTCGGCTACACCCGGTTCAGCAGTATACGCATTTACCGGTTTACCTTGAATGTTGCCTTCTGCATACTGTCCACGGATGATGTTTGCGCCCACAGTTTGTTTTTGTAACGGCTGGATCGATTCCATAATGTGCTTTTTCTTCAATCCAACTTTTTCGGAAGTACTGTTGTATGGAAGCTGAATCGCCATCATCATGAGCAATTGCAACATATGATTCTGGAACATGTCTCGCACTGCACCAACATGATCATAATAGGATGCACGTTCTTCGACACCTACAGTCTCATTCGCCGTAATTTGCACATTGGAGATGTAACGGTTGTTCCATAACGCCTTCATGATTGGGTTACTCTGATGCAACGTCTCCAGACGCTGTACCATCGGTTTACCCAAATAGTGGTCAATCCGATAAATCTCTTCCTCCGTGAACGATTCGCTTAATTTGCGATTAAGGTCTCGGGCGGATTGTAGATCGTGACCAAATGGCTTCTCGATGACGAGACGTTTCCAGCCCTCTGTGGAACCCAGTCCACTTTCTTGAATGTTCTCGGCAATCGGTTCGAAGAATTCCGGACCAACCGAGAGATAAAATAAGCGATTGGACGGAATGCCAAGCTCAGCTTCTCTTTGTTCAACTAATCCCAACAGCTTTATATAATCTTCCTTATGGCTTATATTCAATACACTGTAGCGGAAAGCTTTCACAAATGACTTCACAACTTCAGGATCAGCCTGGCGTCTGGAAAATTCATTTAATGATTTTTCCACTTGTGCCTGAAAGAATTCATCAGACCAATCTCTACGCCCCAGACCAATCAATGAGAAGGTTTCAGGAAGCTTCTGCTCAAGATATAAGTTATATAAGGCAGGATATATTTTTCTTTTGGCTAAATCGCCAGTAGCACCAAATAAAACAATGGTAGTTGGTTCCATCTCACCGTTCTCCTTCCAAGTAACTCTGGTTTCTTTGTTGTAGTTACACTATAATACGTTTTATAGCTATACAAGTAATTAATATATTTCACAGGAGCTATAGACCACATCTATGACAACAAATTACGAACTATATAAAGTCTTTTACTGGGCCGCCAAAACGGGAAGTTTGACACAGGCTGCGAAAGCACTGTATATCACTCAACCCAGCGTCAGTCATGCCATTAAGCAATTGGAAGAGAGCTTTGGTCTGACCTTGTTTTATCGAAATTCCAAGGGTGTAGCGTTGACACAGGAAGGTGCCAGTCTATACTCCTATATTGAACAATCCCAGATTCTGATCTCACTTGCAGAAGAAAAAATGGCCGCACTGAAGAATCTCGACAATGGTGAATTGAGAATTGGTGGCAGTGACTCCCTGTTCAAGCATTACATGCTGGCGTATCTAGAGGAATTCCACACCTTGTACCCTAACATCAAGCTACATCTGAGTCATGGAACTACGCCGGAAGTGATTACCTTTCTGAAAGAAGGAAAGATTGATCTTGGTGTTGTTCGGATGCCCATTGTTGATCCACAGCTAGAAGTCAGGGAAAGTATTCAGTTGAAGGACTGTTTTGTAGCTGGGGAACGTTATGCTCAGTTGAAAGGTAAAGTCATGACACTTGAGATGCTTCTGGAGCATCAACTGATCCTCTTCTCCCGGAACAGCCGGGTTCGTATGGCTATAACCGAGTTGTTTAACAGCTATAATTACACGTTGAAACCTGAGATTGAGGTTGGTAGCGTTGATCTGTTGATTGAGTTTGCGCGTCGAGGACTGGGGATTTCCTATGTCACACGTGAGTTTATCTCCAAAGAGCTGGAGGAAGGTTCTCTCTTCGAAATTCAGCTTGATGTCCCGCTCCCCCCTTCCCATGTGGGGATTATGACCAAGCGTAATATGCCGATTTCTCTGGCAGCCAACCGGTTTATGGATCTCATTTTCAAATCCTGAGTGGTCACAATGTCAAAAGGTACAATGAAGAGCCCCACCATCCAGTTATGGATGATGAGGCTCTTTGGTCTGCATAATGTTTGTGTATATCTTAACGATTAAAGACTCACCAGATAGGACGCGTCCAATATAAGGGCAACCTTACCATTACCAAGGATCGTTGCGCCAGATAGATGGTTCATCGCTCCCAGATACGTACCTAGCGTTTTAATAACGACTTCCTGATTTCCTATAATCTCATCTACTGCGTAAGCTGCAATTTTATCAACGGAACGCACGATCACCAGTGGAATGGTTTTGGATTTACGGTCTGTTCGTGGATAGTTGAGCCTGTCGCACAATCGGTGAAAAGGTACAATTCGTCCATGATTCAGGATCGCTTGTTGCCCCTGAATCATCTGAATATCTTCAGGTGAAATTCGAACAATCTCAGCAACATTATACATCGGCAAGATCAGAACACGACCCGATACTTTGACTAACAGACCTTTAATAATCGCCAATGTGAGTGGTAGACGAATCGTAAACGTGGTACCCACACCAACCTCCGTATCAATATCAATGATACCGTTGAGTCGCCCAATCTGACTACGCACGATGTCCATTCCAACACCACGTCCTGATACTTCACTGACAGAAGAAGCTGTGGAGAAACCGGGCTCAAATATGAGATGGACAGCTTCTTCTGTTGTTAGGCGTGCAGCCTGTTCCTCACTAATGATACCTTTGCCCAAGGCGGAAGCTTTAATCTTCTCACCATCGATACCTTTGCCATCATCCGAATAACGAATGACAACATGATTTTCTTCATGAAATGAAGTTAAGGTAATACGTCCTTTGGACGGCTTGCCGAGTTCCGCTCGAACCTCTGCACTTTCAATGCCATGATCTGCACTGTTGCGGATGAGATGGATCAGCGGGTCACTCAATTCTTCAATAATCATCCGATCAAGCTCGGTCTCTCCACCTTGAATAACCAGTTCCAGATCCTTACCCAGCTTCTGTGATAGGTCACGAACCAATCTCGGGAAGCGACTGAATAGTTGATCAATGGGTAACATCCGTGTCTTCATTACACCTTCTTGAAGTTCCTTGATCACCCTGCCCATATGATCGGATACACCACTAATACTCCGGATGAGTGTTGAAGACTCCTTACGCGCACCCGATCCACTCAGATCTGCAAGGGATGTTTGATCAATTAACAGTTCACCGACCAAATTCATCAAATGGTCCAGACGTTCAACACTCACACGAACCGTAGGTTGAGCCGTTTTCACTTTCTCTTCCGGACCAGTTGTAGCTGCGGTAGTCACGCTTGGTTTCGTTTGCTCTGTTTCAGAGATTAATTCAAGTGGTGCAGACGTCGCTGCAACCTCATTGGATTCCAGCAGATATGGATCAATCTCCAGCATATGAATATCCGAGTCTGAAGACAGCTCTGCCTTAAGCTGCTGTGGGTCCTTCGACGTTGCTACGATGATGATGAACTGACCATAATGATCATCTTCATTCTGCGCGCCCGGTTGGCTCTCCATGAGCGATGTAGCGACAACCGTACCACAGATGTCCTCAATGCGTTGTCGTAAAATATGATATCTGGCCGCTTTCATCATGCACTTCTGCTCCAGCACAACATGAATGGACATTAACTGCTTGCCTGACACAATAGCTACCTGTGCCATAATCGACTCTAATGGTTGCAATTGAGGTATTTTAAGTTGCCCGACTACTGTCGGGGTCTGAATTAAATCCTTTATTTCTCGTACTACCGCTCGAAAGTCTGCATAGGCTTCCCCACGGATGTACTGATCACGAAGCACCTTCATGGCGTCCAAAGAGCGGAACAACGTATCAATTAGCTCCGAATTCATCTCCGGTTTTTTCTCCCGGACCCATTCAAGAGCATACTCCACTTCATGCGTGAGGTCGCTTAATTCACGGAAATCCATTGTGGATGCCGATCCCTTGATGGTATGAGCTGCCCGAAACAGCGTCTGAACCAGTTCTACAGAAGGCGAAAGCTCCAATGCCAATAAAGACTGATCCATACGTTCCAGTTGATCATTCAGTTCTTCGATAAAGATGTCACGGTAGGCAGACAAATCCATCATTCGTATATACCTCCCTAACCGCCCAATATTTCGTCCAGTTTCAAAATGCCCACAAGCTTGTCTTCCTGTTGACCCACACCATGGAATAAACCTTCACGGTTACGACCATATCCGCCGGTTGGCGGATGTATTTCCGAATATGTGGTTACCTTGTTCACGCGATCCACGATCAAGCCAATATATTCTTCCTGATGCCGAACTACGATAATACGAGTCGCTCTGGTGTCCGGTTCATCCGGCATACCCAGCAGGTTCCGCAGACTCATCACACATACAACCTTGCCACGCAGATTAACTACCCCTTTAATCTCTGGGCGGCTGAATGGGATATCTGTGATGCTGAGCATTTTAATGATTTCGTGAATTTCTTCTATTCGAATGGCGCAAGTCTCTGCACCTACAGACAGTTCAATATATTGTTCCTTCTGAAGTGAAGACATCGATTCACCCTCAATTCAATTTTTTTAATTTGTTTTGAAGGCAGCTGCAGAATTCGCCAGCTCTTCCGCCAGATGTGCCAAAGACTGGCAGGTTGCCGCAGTCTCTTCTGACGCAGCCGCAGATTCCTCACTGGAAGCTGAGATGGATTCAACAGAACTCATCACTTCTGCCGCTTGAGCCGCCTCTTCCTCACATGCAGCTGCGATTTCGTTTACTTTCTGCGAGGAGTTATTGACCATATCAATAATCTGATCAAACGCCTGTCCAGTCATGGAAGACTGCTCAACACTGGCTGCTACGGCTTGCACACTTTGTCTCGTATTTTCCTGCATTGCTTTGATGATGGCTGTAATTTCTTTGGTCGCCTCACCACTTCGTTCGGCAAGCTTCCGGACTTCATCTGCTACTACGGCGAATCCTCGCCCTTGTTCTCCCGCACGTGCCGCTTCAATTGCAGCATTCAGCGCAAGCAGATTGGTCTGCTCAGCAATATCGTCAATCACTTCAATGATGTCACCAATTTTACGAGAATCATCTTCAAGCTTGGTCATTTTTGTATTAACAGCTTGCATACCTTCCAATGAAGTCTGTACAACAAGTCCACCTTCACGAGCAGTCTTCACCGTATCGTTGGACAGTTCAGCCGCTTCTTCCGCGCTTGCAGCGACGGAGTTAATGGCAAGTGAAAGCTCCTTGAACAATTCGGAGATATTTCCCGCCTCACTGGATTGGCTTGTGCTGGTGCTCGCAATTTCCTGTGTGCTGGCTGAGATCTGTTCCGAAGAAGCAGCAACACTTTGGGAGTTCATCACGATATTGTTAATTAACTCTTTCAGATTATCGACCATCCGATTCAGTGCCGCGGCTAGTTGACCCACTTCATCTTTGCTGGAGATGTCTGACTTAAGGGTAAGATTTCCGTTGGCAACTTCCGTAGCTAGACCCAGCATGGCCATGAGTGGCTTCGAAATGGAGCGAGAGATGATATATCCAATGAGGATACTGAAGAGTACGGATAGAACTACAAGAATTATCGTTACTTTAAATGCTTGTGAATAGGCAGCCTGAGATTGTATATTCGCCTGTTCAGCCAAACTTTCATTAAGGTCGATTAAGTTGGTAAGGAGCTCAACAATTTTGTCCCCTTGTGGTTTAAGCTCAATTTTAAGGTAGGTATTAAAGGCACTTTGATCATCTGCGACAGCCAGATTAGTTGCTCGTTCAAACATTGTTAAATAACCTGGATATTCCGCATCAAAATTACGGAGTAACTCTATTTCTTCAGGGGTTGTTGCAAGCGGACGATAGATGGTCAGGCGATCATTCACACTCTGACGGATCGAAGCGATGTTCTCCGTGATCCGAATTTTTTCGGTTTCTACGGTTTCGAAGCTCAAATCACGCACGTTCACACGCATTCTTTGATAATCAATCTGAGCAGAGGATAATTCTTTGACAGAGATTAGATTGTTGTTATACATCTCTTGCATTCGTTCATTCGTACTTCTCAATGTTACTACAGAGTAGACGCCAAGCCCCGCTAGGATTATCGACACAATTAAAAACGCTGAGATAATCTTTGTTGCTGTTTTCAAATTTCCAAACCACTTCATGTAATCTCCTCCTAGGCATCGTAGTGTCCAGTTATGTATATAACGCTTGGTAAACCCTTCTCTAGTTCGCGCTCCAGACAACTTACGATCTATTTCGACATAAATATATTAAAACTGAATAGGAGATTTTTATTTCTATAAATTTGCACTATTATGAATTTTTATTTCAGATATAAAGAATCTTCTTTTTAATATAATTTATACTTTTTACCTATTAAATTGATTTTTCCATTTACATATATACGTATAATCAATATTCTTCATTGACTTACACATACATCTCCATACAAAATTTCATGTGACATGGTCTTCTTATATTTACATAAGAAGTTGTATAGTTCTTACGTCTAACAAATATCATTTTTGATGCAAAAAAATTATGTATTTTGCTGTACACACTCAACATTTCAAGACTTAAGTCTAATAAATCCTTACTCATACTGAGTCCATTTTCCCATAAAAAAACCAAACCCGAATCAACAAAGTTTGGTTTTGAAGCGAAAAAATACACTTTAAATTAACACAAAATCCATTTAAAACTAATCACTTATGTGTTATATAACTGCTCCAGCTCCATTAAGCGGTCCTTAATCCTGTGCGGAATAATACCAAACAGATTATCCCACGTCATGAACATCTCCGGTTTTAGTAAATAATCTTCGAACTCCATGGTAGGTACAAACGCTTTGGTCTGCAGATAACGCTCCACCTGAGCATCGATCTGTTCATTTGTTTCAAAATAATCTTGAAACAACTCATTCACAAGTAGCCCATCACATCCAGCTTCGGCGCCTGCTGCACTATACAGGTTTGGCAATAACTCAAATACAACCGGAAGTGGTGAGAAAGCATGTTTGCCAGGCTGCGAGTACAGACATACATGATGTCCAACCACATTGACCCGTTCCTTCAACAATCCGCGCAGTACCTTCCCATGAAAGCTGGCTTCACAGTCCACTACCTCTCCGTCATGACCCACATAAACCCATACATGCTCCATTTCATACAGATGTCCAATCTCATAATCCCACCAGATTGCATATTCAATTACATATTGTACTACCTCGGTCGGAAACTTAATGTCCCTTCTGAACGATGGTGAAGGCCCAGATTGATGCAACACAGAAATGCCAACAAAATCAGGATAAAAGGGTTCGGCTCTGTCAAACATCAAAATAGGTGCATAACTCATTGCAGTTTCAAGCGTTTTCATTTCTGACATGTTCATTCATGAGTCCTCCGTTTTGGTTGGATGTTCATACTATACTAACAGAGAACGTAACACACTGACTCAGGCATTTTGAATTTTTATCATACGATTATTACATTGACACATCAAAAAGCCTGCAACTGATATTCTCCAGTTACAGGCTGTGTACTTTGATAATGAATAAGGAATCTTGACTTAAGATTTCAGCTTATTGGATGGTGACACGGACGTCTTGGAAGGTGAAGTCGATTGATCAGAAACCTGCGTATCACACCCTATTGGAGGGCCCAGAATGGCATCATTTTTAATGGAAGCAACAGCTCTCGCATATGCCTCTTCATCCAAACAGTACGCGCGGTGAGCCACCTCCGGCGGTGTAGCTGCCAAGAAATCCGCTCCAAACACAATATCAGGCGTTGGTTGATCGAAGATAGTTAATACATATACATCATCTGTCTCAGCCACAAACCAGTGAAACCAGCCTTTCGGAAATACCACAACCTGACCTGGTTTCAGACGATATGTCAATCGTTCACGTGTAAACGGATTGAAGACTGACGCTGTAATTTCACCGGTGATAACCACAACCATCTCCGTGACATTGGTGTGCCAGTGCGGCTGCACAATAATTCCTTTGCTTAAGTACACGTTGAAGAAACCATTCGCAATGGTCGGCAGCTGTTCTCCAAACAACTGGGTTATATAGTTGCGTGAATCCCTCTGATAGTTGACAACCGCATTGGAATCGGCAGCTAACGGAACATTCGGGGCTTGCAAAATCGGATTCATCATACGATCATTTCTCCTCCTTGGGCGTACATCTCATTGTTGTACTGTATGCCGGAGAATAGAAAGATAATACCGTTGACACATGTTATATATTGTTTTGATCCTGAACTTTAGGTTTCTTAGAATCATGTATAAACAAACTAGACTTGACCAGGGAATCTGCCTCCGGCTGCAATGCCTTGGGGTGATATGTGATCAATCTGGTTCATCTCATCATCCGTAAGCGAAACCTGTAGCGCCCCTAAGTTCTCGTGAACTCTTTCCAGGTTGCGAGTCCCCGGGATCGGAACGATATGTTCTCCCTTTCCAAGCAACCAAGCCAGAGCAAGTTGAGAGACTGTACATCCTTTTTGCTTAGCCATCTCTTGGATCAATCCAACAACCTCCAGATTTTTCTGAAAGTTCTCACCTTGGAAACGCGGATAGTGACGACGATAATCATCTTCCGGCAGATCGTCTATGGAACGGATCTGACCTGTCAGGAAGCCCCGCCCCAATGGACTGTATGGAACCAAGCCAATGTTCAATTCATGCAGGACAGGCATAATCTCATCCTCAAGCTCTCGACTCCATAATGAATATTCGGTCTGCAACGCTGTAATCGGATGAACAGCATGTGCACGCCGAATGATCTCTACTGGCGCTTCGGACAAACCAATATATCGAATCTTCCCCTGTTGAACCAGATCGGCAAGCGTGCCTACCGTCTCTTCAATGGGTGTATTCGGATCAGGACGATGTTGATAATACAGATCGATATAATCCATTCCCAGGTTGTAGAGACTCGCATCTACTGATTTTTTGATGTAGGCTGGATCTCCCTTGGGGCCCTGCGTGTGTGTTATACCAAATTTGGTGGCAACGATTGCATTGGATCTTCGACCTTGAAGCGCGCGTCCAAGCAGTTTTTCATTCCCTCCAAATCGCTGTTTTTCATACTCTCCGTACAGATCCGCCGTATCAAACATGGTGACTCCTGCATCCAGCGCACCCTGAATGGTATGTACAGATTCGTCATTATCCGGCATCATCATCACACCCAGGCCGAGCGCAGATATTCGTAATTTATCATTTCCCAGTGTTCTTGTTTTGAGCATGTGGCTCCCTCTTTTCATCTTGAAATAGAAACGTTAACTAGATACGTATGAACTTGAGTTCATTCTATTTCACTCCCGAGGTCCCAACCACACTCTGTTTATGCTAGTAAAGAAATTACCAGTTTGATCAATTTTCTATATGGAAACAGGAACGTAAATACAACAATGAATGCCTGATTGGCTGTTCAGATTATTCATGGAAAAGATATCGTATGCATGCACAACGCCATCTGCCCGATCCGTCGTTTCAAGCAGGACACGATTGACTTGTTTCAGTTCAACTTGGTGCAGGTTCCAGATCGTTCGGAAGTCTATACTTTCTTCACTCAATTGTTTCACGATTCTGCTAAACTCGGGGTCACTCGGATACTTGTCA
Organism: Paenibacillus xylanexedens; assembly: GCF_001908275.1. NCBI lineage: Bacteria > Bacillati > Bacillota > Bacilli > Caryophanales > Paenibacillaceae > Paenibacillus > Paenibacillus xylanexedens. Next base: position 5,022,193 of record NZ_CP018620.1, read on the forward strand.
TAATACGTACGGAATACGGCTACCGAGTGCCGCGCGAATTCCTCCCAGTTGTGCATACGCTCCCTGAGCGCTGTATCCAGAAATAAAATCCGCATCATTAAACGCTCATTCATATTCATCGACGAGAAGTTGAAGAGGTTCATATCTGCAGCTTCATTCCAGGCAAGTACCTCAGAACGTTCATTGGTAATAAAGGAAGGATGAGTCAACTGGCCAATAATGCTCTGCCACCCTGGCTCCAGTTGTGAATACGAAGCAAGGAATTCATGTTCCGTATTAGGGTCCCATAAGTCAAACAGATGACTCTTCTCTTCCAGGGTTAAACGGAGCGCATTCGCTATACTCTGCATCACTTCTCGTGAAGCCGCCAACTCCCTCCCCTGTTCGAGCCACGTGTAATACGTTGCACTGACACCAGCCAATACCGCTACTTCTTCCCGCCGTAGACCAGGTGTTCTTCGCTGTCCATAAGATCCTGACAATCCAACTTGTTCCGGTTGAATGCGGCTTCTCCGCGATTTCAAAAACTCACCCAGTTTTTTGTTACGGCTCATACTTGTATCCATAGACATCGTTCCTTTTTATAAAAGTATTCAAGCCTATTCGACTCTATCCAAAATGGTAGTCTCTGAATGACTCTGATATAATCCATCTATTATTAGTTCTACAGAATACTTGGTTTACAAGTAGCTTAGCATCGATTGATACAGAGCGAAAGGAGCATAACATGATTCCCAATGTTGGAGATGTGTACTGCGTGTACGTCGAAAAATTACAACAATATACAGCCTGCCAGGTAACTGGACTGAAAGAAACAGAGGGTAAAACTTCTGACACGCTTGCCTCCGTCCTTCAGTTGGATTGGACTGGTGATCAACTGCCTAATGAAACGCAGCTTCATCAGATGAAACCACTGATCTGTAATTTTTATTTCTGGAATGATCGACTTGCCCATAGTTTCGTGAGTGCTAATGTTCCTTCACAGTATGTGCTTGCAGGCAATATCCCTCCGCTCTACACCGAGGAAACGAATACGTATGGCGGAGGCTGGCCGATCGGAGAAAGTCTCTATCTCCAGCGTGAATGGGAAGGTATCGATGCGATCCGAAGAGCGCAGTTCAAACAAGCTTCGGATGATCACGAAGATGTGATGGTTGGCGATCGTGTAATGCGGCGCAGTACGAGTACACTCCGCGATTTCAACCCTACATCTTCTGAAGATGTAGCCGAACTCGCAAAGCTACCTTGTCTGACACATATTGAAATGGATGGATATACGGAATCAATCTTTCCATTTATAGAGGACAACCCGTTCATTAATGAACTTCATATCATACATCATGGTCAAACGATGCTCGATATCAGCAACAGCCATCTGACCAAACTTATTGTGGATGTCAGCGGGTTGAAGGAGTTAATTTTGAACACAAAGATGAAAAGTCTGAATTTCACAGGAGAGTTGTCTCCTGATCTGCGTATCTTGGCTTATGAAGACGGTAAATGCGTCACTCTCAATGTTCCATCTGGCCTGCCACAGGTTACGGGTATCTCACGACTTGAAGGTCTGCATATCAGAGATATCACGGAGCTCAATCTGGAGCCACTTGTTCAGTATTATCCTGAGCTTTCAGAGTTGCGATTGTGGGGTAAACCCGGCAATGTATACCATATAGAATCGATTCAGCATTTGGCAAATTTGCAGACCTTCACTACATATGACCTGTTCGGCTTCAATGGTGAAGAATTCCCTGATCCAGAGCAACTTCCACAATTGGCTACGCTGTGGCTAACCAGCCTTCCTGCCGATGCAGCCAAATCGATCAAAACAAGATATAAAAAATTCGCTGCTGCCGGACTTGATATGGAGATCACCAAAGCACGCAAACCGGAATGGCTTGCGGAGAACCTGAACAATCCATTTCGGGATTGGGATGGGCGGGGCCACATCAAGGCGGCACAAGCCAAAAAAGCAGCTCAATTGTACAAGCAGTGCTTGAAGGAAATCCGGCAATTAAGTCAAGATTTTAACAATCAGGAAGCTGTGCACAAACAGCTCGTCTCCATGGTTGAGAACTACACACAGACCTTCAACAAGATGGATGCCAAGTCCGGCTTTATTGAAACTGTTGAGCGGGAAGAGATTTATGTTGTTCTAACGGAGTTGCTGGATCAATTACAGCAGTATTTGGAACTGCGTCAAGATGATTTGATTAAGGTTAATCACGAGGAATTATATGAGATATTTGATCGTTTGAGGGATTTCTAGTTCACCAATAAACCGTTGTTTACACAAAAAGGGTCCTGTTATGAACATTAGTGGACCCTTTTATTGCATGAGTAGAATTTCTTGCACTCTATTTTCAATAAGACGACGTGACTCATACATGACAAGTGCTCTCTCTCAATTTATGGAGCTGGTGGGCATAACTTAATTGTGATTTATTCCCATATGCTAACTAGCGTGTTTGGCGTGAGCCTTTCTCCGCCAGAATTGCCGCGGCCTCGCCCATCTCAAAGCAATTCGACATGACTTGGGCAGAACCTTGGGTCGCTCAAACGGACTGCTTCATGTGATTGATCCTAAAATGGCTGCAAAGCACTTCGCTGCATTAACGTTTTTATTGGTATTCAATCAACCGGGAAAAATCGGGACGTTAGAGGAGGAACAAACTAAACATATCATCACCGAAGGCGTACGCGTCTTTCTTTGCGCTTATGCCCCACAACGTAAATCTTAAAATCGCCATTGTAAATGCCTTTTTTTCCGAATAAATTCCATAATCTAATCGATCTGCGACTTCATTATCAGTGGTAAACACAAAAACGGAACGAAGCATGCTGATACCCTGCTTCGTTCCGCCCATCTTTTTATCTTCGTCCCATTTCGTTAGTGAACTTGCTCTAATCTAAAGCAACTCTTTATTGAATGGAAAACACTTCTTTTTTCAATAATTCTTCTGGCGTCTGCCCTATCACATCACTGTGAAAATAATCGCGTATAACGCCATCTTGAAGATAGTTGGCGATCGATACCATAATCATCCCTTGATCCAGTGCCAGATAAGCTTTTGTAAGTTCTCCCGTTTCAACATTGACTGAGTCATAGAGACCATATTTACCTACCATTTTGAATTTCTTTAAAGCTTTAATGTTCTTTCGAACAGCTTCAGGGGCATATTCCAAGGCAAGGAATGATGCGTGTGCTGTTACCGTTGCTCCATCTTTATAACCTGAGGTACCCAACGGTGTTGCTGCAAACTCACTGTAACCTGTCGGAGTGGCAGAAGGTGAGAAGCCCCATGCGGCATACCCTTTTTCTTTGGCATATTCGATTTGCAATTCGACATGACGCTGGTTGTTCAATCCCAAAGCTTGAGTACCCAGGTCTTTTTCCTTTATGACCATACCGGGCATAAGAGCTTCAAACATACTACCTCCCCAGCTTGGTACGAACTTTTTATCATTGTATACATAACTTCCTTCAAACACATCCACTCCATCGTACTTAACGGATTTGCCTTGAGGAATCTGAGCTTGCCAATCCCATTCTTGGGGTAATGTGCGATACATCTTCCACCAATGATCTTGGGGAACGTCACCTTTCCCAATGGCAATATAGCTGCCTACACGTGGTTCCGTATAAAACATCCCATAATGGTGGTCCGTCAGCGCGCCTTTAGCCACATCATAACCTCCGCGGAATTGGCCGACTTCAGGATCATATAGCGGAGTATAATTCATATTTGTAACTAACTTGCTTGTTTCCCCATGAAGTTCTTCATAGGCTTGCCCAACAACAATTAAACCAGCGGATAACCAGCCATTATCGACTTGGGAAATAAATTGTCCCCAATCTTTCTTCACTGATCCGTCATCTGTGTTATACCAGTTATAAAATAGACCGTTCCACTTTTCTAACTTTTCGAGGGAATTTATAGTTGTTTGCAGGCGATGTACAGCTTCTTTCTTTGAAATAATGCCCAATTGTTGCGCTGAAACGGTACTCATCATATACATTGCGATGTTTGTGGGCGAGGTACGTTTAGCTTCTTCTATCCCGTTTTCAGTGTGCCGTACTTCATCGTAAGTCAAGCCGGTGCTCTGATCCGTATAGTCCTCAAAAAACGTATAGGTCTTATATGCAATCGCTTTCAATTCTGCTCGGAATCCAATTAAATTGCTTGAGTCACCTGCTGAAGCCATAGGAGTTAAAGCTAGATTAGCTAACAGACAAAAAGTTAAAATGAAGCTGAATTGTTTTACTTTTTTCATGATTTTCTCCCTTCAAATGGATTCGAAACGTTTCGTGTATATGTTATCATAATTTTCCCATTTCCGTAAACAAGAAAATAGAACGCTTACAAATACTGAATATAATATGGATTATTAATAAATGTAAATTCGAAACGTTTCATTAAAGGGACCACATTAAGGTAACTCACGTGGAATTATATGACGTATTTGATCGTTTGAGGGTCTTTTAGATTCAAAATTGAAGAGATAAAAAGCCTGACTCCATAGGAATCAGGCTTAACCCTTCACGTATCCATTCTGAACCGTTCTAATTTGCTACAACTGTTGTTCCGCAATACTCGCAGTCCGTTGATTGCTTAGGAAATACTTTTGCCTTCGCCCCACATCCCGGGCAACTCACTGAAATAGGCCTTTGTGGCTCTTCAACTTTTTCATCGACTTTCTCTTCAGTGTTTTCCTTATCCGAAAAATTGATCTCTGTATAGTTAATTGTATTATGACTGCTGTAATTCACGGTGTTGCTATTGTAATTTGAATAAGTACGTGGATTCGGAGTTTCGCGATCAAGATGACCTCCATAGTCTCCTCCATAAAACTTTCGTTCTGGGACACGCTTTTTACTAACACGTTTTTTCCTAAGCAATTTAATACCAAAAAACAAAAATAAAAATTCAACGATAATAATTTCAACTACAAGAACTATATTCAATTGATCTACGATATTCTCTTCCATAAGTAATCGTATGGGTATAGCAATGGCATAAAACATGAAAAAGAGTCCAAATAACTTCCTTAACAACACGATTCCTCCTATGCAGTTTACGAGATCCTCATCGTTGTTCCGCAATACTCACAATCCGCAGACAAAGTAGGATATACCTTTACCTTGGCTCCACACCCTGAACAATTCACGGCTACAGATTCTTGAGGTGTCTCGTCATATTTCTCATGATGCTGATCTTCCTGATCTTGCTTATCATTAGAATCATAATGCTGGTATGGATTAGTGTTAGAATGAGATTTAGGTCGACCACACATTTTAATGCCTGTAACAAGTACGATAACCCCAGGGATAAAAAGAATAATTGTACTGATAATGGCCGTTTCTGTTCCTTCGGATATTAATATTAAAGATAACAGGATCGTCACGGACGAAAGGATAATGAATAAAATGCCAAAAAATTTCTTCACCGCGTTTCCTCCTGCAATTTATGATTTGCTTGTCATGATCTGTTGATTGCGCTCTTTCAAACGGAACTTTAACTGGGATAGTTGCGAAGCAAAACGTTCACTATTTACCAATTCCCCTGCTTCGTACTGATTTGCAAGCTCACTGTTCATCAACTCAATGTCCAGCAAGATCTGGCGGTCATTTTTCTCAAGGGAATCCGGAGTGATTGGGTCACTATACTTTACAAGTTCAATTAATGACTGAACGGTTTTGCGCTCCTCTTCCACAGTTAGGACGGAATGTTGCACCATGGTATGAAGCAATTGCTGTAAGGCTTTTTCGATTAATTGTAAGTTTGCGATTTTTGTATGTTCATCTGTTTCATGACGGCGCACACTCTGAATATAGATCATAATGATTCCGCACAAAATAATTGCGATCGCAATCGTTAACGTGTGTAACAATACGAACCAGCGAAGCGCATGATCTGCTGAACCTGTTAACAACGTGTAGATCATCACACAAATCAGATAAATACCTAATACTACACCTAAAGCTGTGTAACCTGGAACAAACCGTTTAAACCGATCCATATTTTGCATGATGAACCGCGCGTAGATCCAAATAGCCGTAATCGCTACATAAGAAGCAACGAGATTCATCCAAAAAGAAAACGACAGAAGCGCATGATTAAACAGCGTAAAAGAAACGATTGATGATACTAACATGCATATTAAATAGACGACATCCAAAATCAAGAGATTGCTCCGTTTTGCCATCACTATGCCTGTCCTCCTTCTTGCAGATTGTTTCCGCAATCGAGACAGAACTTCTGGCCGGGTTTTACTTCATGTTGGCATCGACTACATTTCAAGCTTAAACTTGTGCCACAGTTGCCACAGAATTTTGTATGACCGGAATTCATATGGTTACAATTTGGGCATGGGCTAGGCATCGGTTGATGACATTGGATACATTCCAATACGTTCTCCGCATTATCCGCCCCACATGAAGGACATGCATGGTATTTGTCACCACAGTTAGGACAGAATTTGGTTCCCTTTGGCAAGGCATGTCCACAATTGTTGCAATCTGTTGTTGCTACCGATTTTTCGGCTAATGAATTGCCACATTTGCTGCAAAAAGAGCTGTTCTCCTGATTCGGATGATGGCACTGCTTACATATACTTACTGCAGGCGTTTCCTTCGTAGACATCACTTTAGACATCTGGGACATCTCGCCACTGAAAGAACCACCCAGACCAACCCCCATGCCCATACCAAGCCCTGCGCCCATGATGTCTGACTGCATGCTTCCTTCATTCTTCGCTGCACCTTCAAGCGTATCAAACGAACGTTCTTGCTGATATGTGTACCCAATAATATCCATCTCAGCTTTGCGTGCCAACGCTTCTCTTAATCGAATGACTGAAGGGTCTTCTTCAGGCAGATTAACATTGTGAATATACAGGTTGATTAACTCAATACCAAATTCTTCAAAAGTAGAAGCTACCGTATCTGCAAAATGTCGTGATATCTCGGCGATATATGCATTGATCTCCAAAACACTTACTTTTCTATGTATTAGATATGATGACAACATGGAGTTAATATTCATGATAATCAACCCACGGAAGTAATTAATCATATTAGCTTGGTTAAACTCAGGCAGTGTTCCCACAAGCTTGACCAAAAATTTTCGTGAATCCGAAATTTTAATTCCCATTTGTCCAAATGTTCTTACGGGAACAATAATATTATACTTGGGATCCTGGATCTGAATCGGATTCGCCGTTCCCCATTTAACGTCCAATGCGCTTACTTGATTGACATACCATACTTCTGCTGCAAAAGGTGACTTTCCTCCGAACGGAAGGTTAACGAGACGGTTCAAGATTGGGATATTCGCAGTACTCAGCGTATGCCTTCCGGGTCCAAACATATCAAGCGCTCTTCCATCCTTGAAAAGAATTGCTTGTTGAGATTGATTCACAATTAACTGAGTCCATGTTCCCAGTTCAGTCTCGGGATGTTTCCAAGCAAACACATCAGGTGAGCCATCATACTTAATTACGTCAATAATCGCCATGTTCAATTCCTCAATTCAGTATTAGATTACTATAATTTACTAAAAAGTTCTTTTGCTAAAACACTGATTCTACACTATTTCCTATATTTAATTGTCTTTCATCTACTTGTTCCATGTTTAGGCATTGATATTTTACCATTTCTAACCTTAATACGCACTAACATAGTTCATTTTTCATATGATATTTTTCCTATATTGGCATGTTCATATTAGTAAAAACCTCTTCCATATGTTCATAGGAAAGAGGTTAACTATATAACCACAAATTATGAAAAATCAAAATCTTAGCTTGAGTATCCACTCTCGATCATAATCAACATTCCAATTTTGAAACCACTCGCAAAAGCCTCTTTTGAATGTATAGAGTGGACTTGATCCATCATATCAAACAATACCTCGAGTTGTTTAAAGTCATCCTCCGAAAGCTTTCTCTGAAATTTTTCGATACAAGCTGTAATCTCCTTATGAATAGATCGATACTCCGAATCTTTAGGAACAATATTCTCCTCTGGCCTCAGATTACCATAATAGATTTCTTCTATTATATTTCCCACATCACAGCCCTCCTTCCTCTAATAAATGTCTTGTGCTCTTCTCATGACAATTATATAAGTTTGACAGACAATGCTAGGGAATTATGCAATATTCGCATATGATTTCTTATATCTTTCAAAGGTTATCGCATTTTGCATGCTTGCTTTGACATAATAATGTAGCGATTGTTGAGCCCTACCTCGGGAGTATGCTAAGATAATGGACACCGATTGCTACAAAATCCTATAACAAATCAACCGCACAGAAAGGACACTATGAATCCTTCATCACTGTCATCCAAGTTACAACAAATCATTCCGCCGCTGGATCTGCGAAGCTGCCTCGTCAGCGTACGCGGTGAGATTATGTACGAACACTACCGCAACCAAGAGGCTGCGACCGATATTGCAAAAATCAATTCATGTACCAAGAGTGTGATATCCGCACTCATCTGTATAGCGATGGATAAAGGCTTGTTGCCAGAGGCATCAGCCCCAATCTCCACCTTTTTCCCACAGTTGACATCCGATCCTGACCTGCGTAAACCTTCGATCACGCTGGAACATCTGCTTACCATGACAGCCGGATTCAATTGGGATGAGTTCGGCGGGCAAAATTCATTCCCACGCATGACCCGCACCGATCATTGGGTGGATTTTGCGTTGGAACAACGCCTAAGCCATGAACCGGGTACATATATGGAGTACAACTCCGGAGTATCACAGATCCTATCCGCCATCCTGATGCAAAATACAGGTATGAACGTAGCCGAGTTCGCGGAACGTTATCTTTTTGGCCCGCTGGGAATTAAGGATTATGAATGGGAAAGCGACCCTCAAGGTGTACATACTGGCGGATTCGGTCTTAAAATGTTACCCGTAGATCTGCTGAAATTCGGTCAGCTGTTTCTACAGCAAGGTATGTGGGAGGGGGAGTCTCTCATTTCAAGTGATCTCGTATCTCGTTCGACGCAGCCTTTTATTACAGTCACTCCACCGAATCACGGCAGTTATGCTTGGCATTGGTGGGAGGATGTCTATCCGAATGAAAGGTCTGCCACTGAAAATATTGCTGCTGTAGACGACAAATCCAATCTCCATTATTATTACGCGCGAGGATTTGGTGGTCAGTATGTATATATTGTCCCAGAGCTCGAACTGGTTACCGTGTTAACCAATGACAAACGAAAGAAAGAGAAACCTCCACTGGATGTTTTCCCTCGATTAATTGCCCCTGAGCTATGGAAAATGTTATAAACACAAGCAGTCCTTTTACCCTGTTTGACCAATGCCCCCCAACCTTGTGGCCATAACCTGACCATTGGTTGAGGGTTTATTTGTCATGCCAAAGCTTCTTCGATGGCAATCGTTATTGGATACGGACCAGACTCTTGATTAGAGATCACAACCAGTTGTAGATCATAGGCCGGGTACACGGAAGACATAAACGACACCCCTGGATCAAAGCCCATGACATGAAATTTGAAAATCTCTTCCCCCTTGCGGTCAATCCAGATCCCCTGCCCATAGTGCTCTTCATCCTCTTGATGAGCGTGTGGAGTTAATAACTGCCGTGTTGTCTCTTCATTCAACAATTCGTGACCCAGCAAAGCATCCCAAAATCGAATCATATCCGGTGCTGTAACATAGGCCCCGCCATCTGATCCACCTTTGACAGGAATAGAGAACGCATTGGTGTTCCAGGAGCCATCTTCATGATCGATATACCCTAAAGCTGTGTTACGCGGGAGCTGATCTGTTACGAAATAACCGGAGTTCTTCATGCCACAACTTTTGAAAATATGCTCTTCCACATAATCTGTAAACGACAGTCCTGAATGTTGTTCCACGATAAGCCCCAGCACAATGAAAGCCGCATTATTGTAATGAAAACGTTCACCCGGAGCAGACTTCATCGGCAGATGCTGAAACATGGGCAGAAAGTCACTTAATCTCCGCATCGCGTAGACGGGTCTGTCTTTCCATAATTCTGAAAAGTCATTCATCACTTCTTCATCGAAATAATCCGGAATGCCTGACGTGTGTGTTAACAACTGCTGAATGGTAACTCCTTCGTCCCATAGTGGAAACTCCACATCCAATACATCCGTAAGCTTGGAATCCGCAGACAACTTGCCCGCTTCAATTAGTTGGCATATACTCACTGCCGTGAAGATCTTACATCCAGATGCAATTCCAAAGCGTGTATCCACCTGATTGGCAAGTTCTTCACTGCGATTTGCTTAACCACGTTTCATATTCAAAAGGGTTTTCCCGGCTTGCTGGAGTAATACAACACCCGAAAAATTAACGCGTTCCATGACTTCTTCTACTTTTGTTGTCAGCTCTACTGCATTCAACATTTTGTTGTTCACCTACTTATCTATGTATTCATTACATTCTCATTCTTAATTCTTCGTCATATCCTGCATACCTGCCATATTTTCATAAAAAGAAGGATTACTCCCTTATAAAAGGAAATAACCCTTCTTCAGACAACGTAAGATTACGTTTGACAAAACATGCTCAAATGCTGTTCAATCACTTGTTCCACTCGTTTTACTGTAAGTCTATCTGGCTGTATGTCTCGAGGCAACATGAATTAGCGTAACGCTTGCAGGTCCGACTCGGGACTTCCTGCACTCTTCTTCGTTTCACGGGGAGCCCTCGTATTGATCAGATAATACAATGTGGCATAGATTGTAGTGATAAACGTGCCAAAAAACAGGCAAAACGCCAGAGACGGACGGCTTACACTTTCGTGCATCAGTTCAATCAGCGTCTCGCGATTCGTCAGTGCATCCCAGCTATTCAGTCGATATACACGTCCAAGCAAGACCCCATAACTTCCCAAAGCACAACCTGCCAGTACAAAGATCCAGGATGCCCAGCGTCCAATTCGGTGATAGATCACTTCCTGAAGCTGATACATCGACAGGAATCCAAGCAGGAGTCCAGTCCAGACAAACATTAATACAACACTTAAGTCGTACCAATACGTGAAGTCCACTCCGTTCCCACCATAATACCGGGAACTTCTCGCTGTAAGATGAATCAAATCCGTAACAATATAAGAAGAGTTCGGGAAAAATAACAACCACAGCAGCCCACTTGCGACTGCTAGCCATGCAGCACCTTTCCATTTCACATCACTTAGAAGATAGGATGCATAAGAGAACACAAAAGGAATCCAGCCCAAGAACAGATTCCAGATCAGGAAGCGGAAATAACGCTGATCCAGCCAATCTGCGGCTACATAGTACAAGCCAAGCGTTACTATAGTAACCACACTAAGGAAAATAAATATGCGAATATAATTCAGTTTTCTCAATGATTCTGACCTCACTTGATAAAATTCAATTAGTTTCGAAAATATCGGATGATTTCTTCCTTATTCTTTTCCACACGCAAATTCAATCCACGTTTATCCTTTAATCCATACTGCTGTAATTCATGCCCTGGATCAAGCACCAACGGTTTCGTCGCCACATCGACCAGCAAGTCCATCGTCAATTGATAGGTTTCCCGTAACTTGTCCATCGGCAGAGAGGATTCATACCGTTTGATCAGCTCAATCAGACGTTCAGCATACACGAGACGAACCATACTGTCCGCACTCTTCAATTGTCTTGAAGCAAATGCTGTAATGGCCTTAATTATACTTGGTTCTGTCCGATGTTTGGCAATCACCGCAAGTTCATCCACCGCATCCCAATTCATGATAGACAGCTCGGAACTTAATTGTTGAATCCGCTCCCCTATCCATTGTTCCTCTAACTCTTGGGGTACGTCCCATCGCTTATAGTCGGCATATACGCCTTCTCGATGCATCTGTATAGCGCTCCCATAATGTTTGACGAACCAATCCTTTGCTACACCCCAATCGGTCTCTTCCATCTTTAACCACCACCATACCTATTCCTATTTGTGCGTACGCTTTTATCCATACACATTACATAAATTTACTACTTTCCAAGCATACTAGAATCATACCATTTACCAAAGGAGAATCAAATTTACAATGAATCCAAATTCGATGCACCCTCAAAATTTAGTACAACCCACATTGAATGCTAATCCAAATGTCACCCCTAACATGAATCATGGTGGCCATGAGATGTTCGATGTGCATGAGATTCTGTCCTCCACCATTAACGTGCTGGATCAATACATGATCTTTCGTACATTTGTGCAGAGCCAGGAACTGATTGGCATTCTGGACCGGCAGTATAATTTCATATTATCCCAGTACAATCTGACAGCAGAGTGTTTTGCATCCGGACAGAAACCTCATCAAGAGACAGCAACCTATATGATCCCCAACATCGTACCACCGGTATATGGCCTTAAGCCCTCAGCACCGAAAAAGCCAAACCAGAGCTTGGCTGATGTAAAGGATGCCGGGATTAGCGCTCATATGTTGGGACTGATTAAGTCACATGCGAGTCTGCTCGGCATGTCTTGCAGCGAGATCACGAATGGAACGGTTCGCCGAGTCATCGCTTCTCAGATCCAGCATTTTATCGAGATGGCCTATGAAATTTTCATGTTCCAGAATAAAAACGCCTATTATCAAGTACCTCAACTCACTCCAAGTGATACACAACAGATGCTTCAGGCATACATTCCAGCAACCGGAGCACCTCAGATGCCTATTAACAATAAACCACTTCATTAATTAGAAAATAAAATCCGCTTCCCCAGAACAGTCTCTTTAACCCTTTCGGGTTTTAGGGGCTGTTCTTTCATTATTTGTAATCATTTTCCTACCGAAGACACTTGATTCGCTTACCAGAAACTGGTTTAATCAAAGACAAACCCGTACATATTCAACTTACGGATCATACATATAAAATAGGGTGAAATGCCGTTATACGAGAATTCAAATGGCTTTTTCTTCATTATGGGGAGGTATACAAATGAGATGGAAGCAACCTGCTAAACTTGGTTTACTGGCTATGGCTCTCGGCTGTACTGCCATTGGCGCAACAATCACACCTTCAACAACACTGGCTGCACCTGTTCCCGCTTCCAAAGCGGTGTATCATCAGTTCCAAACCTATCGAACAGAAGCAGTGAAGTCCACAGAAAGTCTGGTTAAAGCGCGTAAATACCTGATGAATCATATCGATAAAGTCGACCCTTGGCAGGCCACACTAATGACGCTGCAACTGGAGAACATGCAGAACGTGAAATTGGCTAATATGGACTACCAAATGTATACGGAACAATTTCAACAGGCCATATCTCAAGCCCATGAACAACTTGGTTACGAACAGAAGCTTACATATAGTCGTCTGCTCAAAGAAATTAAAGATCCGACAGCGAAGAAACTTCTGCAGGAAGCATCTGATCTCGGGTTCAAACTGGAAACCAGTGAAGGCTTGTATTACCCTATCATCAATTATGAGATATATCAAAAGTTCAAGCCTTTTGTTAAGGCTGATATTGCTGCGTACATTGATATTATGGCTACCGAGTCCAACCAAATGACAACTTCAGATGGTGGCATTATCATCTCTTGGAACGAATTAATCCAGCGTGCATTGGAGAAAGAAGCCTTTTTGAACAACTTCCCGAATTCCAATCGTACATCAGCAGTGAAGCAAGGGTTATTTGTGGATTATCTGTTTTACGGAAGTGACAACACGCCTGCTTATGATTGGTACACGGACGAAGAAATCCGCACCATGGCCCCTGAGGTGAAAAAGGCTTACGAGAAAGCTTTGGCTAAGCGGGAGCCCAATACGGAGAGTGTTCTTCTGGACACTATGGAAAAGATTTTACTGGTTCTCAATCAGAACAATGATGAGCTTACACCTGAAGTCAGAGCAATCATTGAACCTGTTCAACAACAATTTGACCGTGAATAATCGGATGCTGAATCGCAAAATGTGAAATGCCAAAAAAGCGGCAGTCCTCGAGACAGAGGGTGCCGCTTTTAAGTTTACCTTTAAAGTCCTTACATTTTGATCAAAGAGTTGAAGTGTCTATTGATGTAAGTTTGTTCGGATTAACGACGAGATACACGCCCTCAATCCTCTCTCCGGAAGCGTCCAACTCCAAACAGAGTACCTCGGACAACTGCCCTTCTTTCATCAACGCAAGTTGAAGTTCGCCATTGATCCACATGGGTACCCATTCCCTTTCACGCAATCGCGTAAGGACTCGCCGTGAGGTCAGGAGTGCAAGCACACCTTTGTGCACGTTCATTGTTCTCATAACCGTATGCACAACGCCACCGCCATCTGCTGTAAATACAGGCTGATCCGCCAGTAACTCAAGCATGGCAGAGACGTCATAACGAAGGAAAGCCGTTGTAAAACGGCTCAGCAATTCACCTTTGGCTATCATATCCGCATCACTCTGCTCGATCGGCGGAAGTCTTTCGGGCAAATTTCGTCTGGCGCGGCTAAAGATTTGACGGCAGTTACTCTCCGTTTTGCCCAGCCAATCCGCTATTTCGGAATAATCATATCGAAACGCTTCACGAAGGACAAAAACAGCCCGTTCCATGGGCGATAGACGCTCCAACATGACCAGATAGGCGTAGGATATCAGCTCTTTTTTCTCCATCGTTTCCTCTGGCATGTTCGCCTCTTCACTGTCACCCATCGGCTCTGGCAGCCACTCACCAACATAACTTTCCCGCTGATTACGGGCGGAATTTAGCAGATTCAAGCTTCGATTCACAACCAGTCTGGCGATGTAGGACTTGGGATTACGAATATCCTGAACAGACGTGCTCTGAATCCCAGCAAAACAATCCTGCACAATATCTTCAGCTTCTGCTACACTGCCCAGCATGCGGTAAGCTATTGAAAATGCATATTTTTTATAACGAATATACAACTCACCAACATCCAGAGAAGATACTTCTGGCTCATTGGCGTGGAAATTAGAATTCATAAGAAGCCTCCTCTGGCATGGTGCGTGTATTTTTAGTTAAAGCAACCCGGATACATCCCAGTTGTGATCGCAATCCGGTTCCAGTTATTAATCGTGTTAATGGCCAGGATCAGATCCACCAGTTCGGATTCACTGAATTGTTCACGAACCTTATCGTATAACGCAAGTGGTACACCGTGTTCCGAGATTCGGGTCACCGCTTCAGCCAGCTCCAGCATAACACGTTCTTGATCCGTGAAGAAAGGCACTTCACGCCATACACTCAGCAAAAGAATATGATCCGCGTAATCTCCCAGTTTCATCAGATCTTTGGCATGCATATCTAGACAAAAGGCGCAACCATTAATCTGGGACACTCGGATTTTTAACAGCTCATACAATACTTTATTTTCAAATTGCCCGGATATATATTGCTCCATTGCCATCATCGCTTTAAAAGCACCTGGACTCGCTACTCTGTAGTTCGTTCTTAAATTCATTTTTCATTCGCCTCCGTCATTTGGTTTACATACTGTAGACAAATGACCGCAGGGATCTGTGACATTCTTTGCGAAAATCTTTTTATGCCCACAAGGATGTCAGCTCAACTAACGAAATTCACACTGAGATTCTGATGGCAGGACAACCTCCAAGGAGTCAATAATCAGTAATGGAAAAACATACTGAAAGGTTGTTCTCTTTTTATACAATTAACATCTAACGTAAGAAAAATCTGCTTTTTTCCGTATCCATGTACGGTTTTTACTGAACTGTTTGTGATTTCAACCAAAAAAAAGTTACCTATCTTGATATTTTGACCAAAAGAGTAGTAACATACGGCTAATCAAGTTAACTTTTCTGACATTAAAAAGAGAATCGTTTATCCATATCAGCAAGGAGTGTTTCCTATGATAACTTCCAACGCAAACCATACAATGACTTCCGAATTACCTAGAGGGTGTACGTTCACCGCTGAAGACTGGCATGTATTATCCCAATATTGGTACCCGGTAGCCCAAGCAACCGAAGTAACAGACAAACCACTGGCTGCTCAATTACTCGATGTGAAGCTGGTTCTCTATCGCAGTAATGATCAGATTGTGGTAGCCAAGGATCTTTGTTTTCACCGCGGGGCTCCACTTAGTAAAGGCTGGGTAGAGAATGGCGAGATTGTCTGCCCTTATCACGGTTTCCGTTATAATTGTGAAGGAAAATGTACCGTAGTTCCTGCGCACCCAAGCTCCAAGATCTCGCCTAAGCTCAAACTTATCGTGTACCCGGCAGTTGAACGTTATGGCTTGATCTGGACCACTTTGGCGGGAACGGAAGAACAAATCCCCTCCTTCCCTGGATGGGATGATCCGGATTTTATCAATATTCTGCCACCCAACTTTGACATTGCTGGTTCCTCTGGACGACAAATGGAGGGATTCCTGGATGTATCCCATTTTGCCTATGTGCATACCGAAACGTTTGGTGACCGAAACAACACAGAAGTCCCCCAATACAAAGTGAAACGCGAAGGTAATGAGTTACTGGCGGAGTATTGGAGTACGGTAAGTAACTATGGCAAAGGGCAAGATCTTGTTGCACCTGAAGGTTTCCAATGGCTGCGCGAGTTTCGAGTGTTCCCACCTTTTGCGGCTTCTCTTACGGTACATTTCCCAGGAGACGACAAGCTGAATATTCTGAATTGTGCTTCGCCAATCTCTGCCCGTTATACACGTTTATTCTGTCCAATCACACGCAACTTTGACAAAGACGCTCCGATTGAAGACACAATCAAGTTCAACTTGCAGGTATTTGAAGAAGACCGCGAGATGGTCGAGTCACAGAAACCGGAGGATCTGCCCCTAGATCTGCATGCCGAGGCCCATATTCCCGCAGACCGTACTTCGATTGCTTATCGTCAATTATTAACGGAGCTTGGCTTGGGACGAAATTACACATCGTAAATTAAATCATATATAAGTTCAACTAATGAATATATTTACACTGGCACTCCGATGGCAGAATAACTCTACGATCGCTGTTATCCCCAGATTTTTTTATTCCATTTTTTCATAGGGAAAATCCGGTGATAGCGTATGCTTTCGATGTAGCTTTCTTTTAGAAAGCTTTTAGGCGAACGCTCCGCTTCTTCAAGTTATTTCTGCCCTCTCCGCTATCGTGTAAATGTTTAGTTGAACTTATGTAGGTGTTCTTCAATCTCAGGCAAGCTATCGATGATGGATGTCGCGCCTAAAAAGTCTTGAAGTACTATCCTGCGGTCTCTGGGGAATGGGTTGAAAATGTTCTTAGGAACTCAGGACATCTTATTTGGCCTCTAGGTCCTCATTTAAAATTGTAAGGAACCTCAGACTCGTTATTTCCCTAAATTCCCCGATAAAAACACTTCATACGGCTGTTTATTCTGATATAACACGTCTCAGATTCTTTAGATTTTTGGGCGCGCCTTAAATCCTTGATTAAGACGCCTACGATTCGTTAGCACTCCATGCTCCGGACACGTTCAGGTATGCATCGGCTTTCAGCAGGTTTGAAGACAACTTTAATCAACAAAAGAAGCGTTCCTTTGCGGACGCTTCTTTTGCTATACCTAATTTAACTGAAATACTTATGTGTATTAGATAAACCTCGCCTCATGACCGTCATCTGTCCTCTTGATTATTCGTATTCATAGGAAGCTCTCTATAATACGGACAGCCCGGCTCATGAATAATACGTGGATCAACCCAAGTGCCCCAGTACGGAAGACGGTTCACGTAAGGTTGCATGTTTGGTTGGTTGTTGGGCTGCATGTTTGGTTGTACATTGGGTTGTGTGTTGGGTTGCATGTTTGGTTGTACATTTGGTTGTACATTAGGCATTACGTAAGGCTGATGATTCATATTTGGAGCACCGTTAGAGGCAGGAGAAGTTGAAGGCTGGCAATCTGCCGGCGGGCCAATAATCACTGTTTTTTGAATGGGAGCAAGTGCTTCTTGAACTTTTTTCTCATCCAGACAGTACGTATAAGCCAAAAGTTTTGCAGGTGTAAGACGTAAGGTGTCTGAGCCAAATATCGCTTCAGGAACAGGAGCATCAAAGATTGCGAGTAAGTGCGTATGATCTGCAGTAGCCACTTCATAGTGCCACCAGCCTTGAGGAACGTTAGCCACCTGCCCCGGAGTAATCGGGAAATGAAGCAGCTCGTTGGTAAATGGATTAATGAGGGAAACAACTGCCGCACCGCTGATGCAGTATACCAACTCGGTTGCATTCGGATGTGTATGTGGTTCAACCACATTTCCTGTATTGAGGAAAATATCCAGTAAAGAAGTATTGCCTAGTGTGTTTAACTGTTTGATGGAAAGAGAGTTAATATAGTTGTTCTCATCCTTCTTGAATAACGGGTTATTGCTCAAATCGTAAGTAAATTCGGTGGTTGGTAAAGTGTAATCCATGTATGAGGTTGCCAAAATAAAACGCCTGCCCTTCGCTCTCGGTTTAGGTCATAACCTATATGCCAGCTTATGCCCAGCGCCCAGATACGTGAGCCCATTTCCGCCAAGTTCTCATCGCATAACAAATATCCCTGACTCGGACATCCCGAGAGCAGGGCTCATTGGCTATTAAAGTTCTGCTTCGTCAGGGATGTCCTCCCAACTAATCCCTAATGGAGTACTGTTCAAATTTACACTCTGAAGCCAATTTTTCGCTTGACCATGTCTGGCGTTCCATCAATTAAACCATTAGTTACACTCAAATAACGTAGTTTCTTCAACTTCTCCAGTTCAGACGGAAGCTCACGAATACCAGAGTACCCTATATCCAGAGATACGAGTTCACTTAATTCACCAATCTCAGCTGGAATATGTTTCAGACCAAGATCCGACTTCTCCTTTGGCTTCCACCCGGTAGGAACATGATAAGAACTGCCGCAATAAATTCTAAGCTCTCGAAGTTGTTTCAATTTTCCAATGTCTTGGTGAATACCTTCCAAATCCGCCGTCATGATCTCCAATTCTTCCAATGATGTCAGTTCGAAAAGGGCTGGAGGAAGCGTATAAACATCCTGCTCAAAAATCGTCAAACGTTTCAAGTGCTTTAATTCCCGAATTCGTTCCGGAATCTCTTTCAAGTAATGTGAACTAATATTCAGCACATCCGTCTGATGTCTAATCGCATCGTCCAGTAAGCAATGAATGTCTTGATGTCGATCTAATCTAAAAAATAACCCAGTGATTCGCTCCATTAGCTCAATTGCTTCTTCTTGTGTAATATGCATGCCATACATATTCTCATGAGCAACAGTGTAGAAGTAGTCACTTCCATCCTCGTTCAAAAAACAAAGATCATCTGGCATTGAGGGATATAACCAGTCATGAAAGCGGTTGGCTTCCTCCTTGAGGATCTGCCCTGATTCCGGCGTGCAACGATATATGTAATAAATCCCCTCTGAATACATGGCGCCACTTTTCATCATCATTTCTTCCATCGTACTGTTCTCAATCAAATACGGATCCAATCTCCGTAACACTGTAGTAACTCTTTCAGGTGTAGCTTCCTCAGCATACTTTCTATCAACCAGCATAAAACGATCTGCCTTCTCGATCAATTCGTCAATCAACAGTTCATAGGCAGTTCCTCTTGGATCAGTGTGAAAAGCTACGGCTACCATATGTTCCCCCTCATTACTCATTATTCATTATTCATTAATCTTCAATCTGCTGTATCATCTGAAACCACTGGGGCATAGGCTGATATCATCAATCCAGTTATTGGAGGCTTGTTACATGGCATACGGCCCTGGTTCAGTATCATCCCCGCAACCTGCGGGTTATCCTTACCCTTATTATCCGCCACCCCCACCGTATCCTTACCCTTATCCCTATCCATACCCGCCCATCGTTCCTGTTCCACTGCCATTTCCGATCGGTGGTCCTTGGTGGCATGGTGGATATCCCGGCGGTGGTTACCCCGGTGGACACCCTGGTCATTTCCCAGGAGGTGGCTATCCCGGCGGACCTCATGGAGGCGGGCCGGGTGGTCCCGGTGGACACGGAGGACCTCCAGGTGGAGGATTTCACGGACATCGTTTCTTCCAGTGGTAATCATTAGACTCATTCAAAGTACTTGTTCAGATAAAGGAGCTGCTTCGGCAGCTTCTTTATTATTGAAGGAATTGTCTAATCGTGCAGGATTTTAATAGGTAATCTCATCCATCATCTTCAGATTACGGTTCGACATGCTGAGGAGATCCGTGAAGGTAGGTGTAAGGTAATAAACAAAGTCCGGATCGTGCACGTACATAATAATCTGCCCATACGTGCCTTCCGCCGTTGGATCAAAATCGAGCATCAGATACAGTGAACCACCTGCAATTGTTGCAAAAGGAATCCATGGTTTATGGAAAAGGTATGGTTTGATCTCCGGGTCCAGCTGGCTGATCTCTTCGGCAGAATAATACTCTTCAAGCTTCTCATCCACTTCACAGAAGTATTGTTTGATCTCTCGAATCTCTTCCAATGACATCAGATAAAAGGGTGTACATCGGCCCTTCTCGGCATCACCCGGGTACAGCACATGCAACCCGTAACCACTGCCGTCTTTGCCTTGGTAAAAGGCACGAAAATCGCCAGGCAGCCGGACGCCATACTCCTTTTCAAATAGATCCAGACTTTCCTCGGATGCACCTTCCCGATGTTGATATTTTTCAAACAATTGTCGAATCTCTTGATCCTGAATTTTCTCACCCAGCAAGCGATTCAGCTCGTCCATTAGCACGTTTAATGACACATTCGGCTCCAATCTCACCACACCTCCCCTAACTCAGTTCTTCACTTCTTGTAGATATTGATGATATCCCCAAAACGCTTCTTCCTCACCGCCGCCTTCAATCAGAATAATGACTGCGTAAGATAACAAATTAAGCCATTGTTCCATCAATGCTACCTGTTCGTCGGAAATGAGGTTGTTGCTGCGAAGCATACCCTCAGGTTCAACGGCCCAGGCACGTGCCATATGAGTAATTCCCCATAGACCTGCCATGACTTCCCGATCCAATGAAGGCCGTGCAAGTTCTGGTGCCAGAACCCGCAGTATCTCCATCAACTCATGAAAATTCTCCTCAATTAAATGTCCACGAAAGGGTCGCAGACTGCCAATAAAACCGTTCTCCATCTTGGGATGACTCAGATCATCATAGGAAAAGGAATGACATTTTAATAACGTTACAGCCTCTTCACGTTCCATTCCTTCACCCCTTTGCAGGTTGTAATACGAACTTACCAGCGCAGAGGTTCTTCTCCACGCCACAACACATATCGCTCCAACTCCCGAAGAGTGCCTGTACCGATCCCGTACTCGTCCATTTCTTTGGAACGAAGATCAAGCACATGCAGCATGCCACCATATGTACCAACTGTCAGCTTGGACTGCTCTGGTGATACGGCGAGAGAATAGATCGTACTACCCACAAAATGGCGCCATACTTCCTCTCCCTTGTTATTCACACAATACAGATAACCATATGCATCTCCAAGCACCATGCCTGCCTCTATTTCCACCGCTGCATACACTCGTGCATTCTCATCCATCACTGGCCAATCTTCCTTCGTCTCGTTGCCTGCGATTGATTCCAGCGGGACCTGTATCGTGACCCCGTTATAGAAATGACATGCGTTAAACCAGACGGTCTGGTTATTACTGGTGAATGCTGCATAATGAGGGTAGCTCGATTCTGGATAGAGAGAGTATGTCTTGTTCAGCCGACGGTCCATCACCATATGATTGCTTCCTTGGCTGCCATAGGCAATCCATCTACCATCCCTTGATACAGCTGCATGTCCCATATCTATCTGTGTATCCTCTAGCTCATACTCTTCGATCTCTGCCAGATCGGGATGAAGCAAGGTCACCTGGGCTTGTGTGACGAGATATATCCCGTATCTTGAATGTATAAGTAATGCTCTGCCTTCATCCATAGGTATAAGTCCTTCAAGTGTCCGTTCGGGATGCTCACAGTCCGCAAGTGATTCAATCCGAGGTAATGCCGACTGTATCCGGGCTTGAATATCTTCCCATTGATATGTCGCTATCTCCTGTCCTTCCAACCTGCGATCTGGCTGACGAATAATACGAATCCCATCCCGTCCTGCAAGCGCAAAGTCAAGTCCATCCGATGAACAACCTGCAAAAGTATATGGAGAGATCAACTGCCATCCGTGCTGATCCATCGTATATATCTGACTATTCTCCGTGAAAATCCCCGTATGACATACAATCGTTTCCTCGTTCAGATAACCTACAACTTTGACCGCTTGCATGGAAGCCTGAAACGCCTCGTTCAATGGCCACGTCGCTGCGGGTAGCTCATGTCGAAGCACCTCCACATCACCGTGGAGATTGGCCTGTCTCACCATATGGAATACTTCAGTACTCATTCCGCTTCTGGAGTCTCCCTTCAGCTCGGATTCATCTGGTTGCTCTCCCTCCATGCCTTTCCGTACAAATGCATTGACATCCCTTGCATAACGCTTGCCTTCATTGCGCCATTGTTCCGAAATGTCTTCCTTTAACCAACTCATCTGTTCCCCTCCACTCTAACCCTATTCATATGCCGTGCAATGATGTGCCTGCAAGAACAAACTGATTTCGTTATCCGTCGCCTCCTCCGCACCATTCTTTTCTTCATAGAAAAGGGCAACTTCTCTCCCAGTTGCATAGTTAAATCGTAAATATCCTCCCATCGACACCATGAACATCTTGCACATGTACTCATTCTCCAACACAACATCCCACTTAAATTCTGTTTTGCATATATCGGCGAGTTCCTTCATGGAGCTTCCCTGTTCTGTTCCTGAAAAATGGTAAAACGTATGTTTCCGCAACTCATTCCACGGCTCAAAGAATAGTGGTGTTATCGGTTTATCCTGATGGTAATACCCACAATAGATCCGGTCCAGCGTTTCGCCAAATTCAGTCTCCGTGCATGTCCATAAGGTGATATTCTCATCATGACGCGGTAGCCACAACAGCCCCTCAACTTCCGGATGAACAGCAAGGAAATCTCCATCTACAGAACTGCCGATGGAGATGCACTGCTCAAGTTGCTGCTGACTTATAGGCGAATCATCCGTATGTATCCAAAAATCATATTCAACAAAAGGCTTCAGCACTTCCGGGTCCGGTCTCTGCACATTCATCCATCCCGTGTATGTACCTTCCCCATATTGTTCAATCCAGGTCCGGTATGACAAAGGTAGCGAGATGGCGTGCTGTTGTTCAAAGTGATCCAATTCCTCTGTTGGAACCGGCTTAAGTACACGGGATACAATATACATTAGTCGACATCTCCCATCTCAGTTTGGTTCATTCATTTTCAGGATCTAAGCCAATTCTTCCTGTACAATTTCAGTCCATACTCCTTTACGATTCAGAATGCGAATGGCAAAGGCATCGTATCCATCACGCTTGACCTGATCAAAATGCATGCGTTCTCCCGTAATCAGTTCATATGCACCATTTTCATCTACATCTTCGCCAAACTCTTCATCCCAAGGCACATTGTAGTAAGCCGTCAACTCTACCTCAAAGATATCCTCTCCTTCAACATCCAGGTAAGGACGAAGGGGTCTGTCATGTAGTGCTTCTTCCGAATAAGTCTCACATAACATGGCATCATATCCGTGCTTAGCGGCATCAATGATCAGGTAGCGTTCACCCGTGACGGTATGCTCCGCATATACAAGAAACGGTGTCGAATCATGCCAGGTAATCAGATCATCTTCCGTCAAGTCACCATAATAAAAAATATGGAATTTATCATGTCCGTCACTCGATTGAAGTTTGCCTTTCCACTCCACTTCATCGGACTTTATGTCCTCTTCCTTCCTAATTAATCCTTCCAGATAAGAAGGTCCGTGCTGTACACCATACGCATTCATCATCTCGCCTCCGATTTGTTCATTCGAATAGTAACCACTTTGTGTTCCTCATCCACCGTCAGTTTCACATCAATGTTAAGCTTGGCGCGAAATAACGCCGTAATATTGATATACGGATCGCGGGCAGCTTCGCTACTACCGCCACTATTACGGCTCATTCCCTGATGAATGATGGACTTCACCAGTTCGTTATCCGCTTTGCCGGTATTATCGTAGGTGTAGATCACCTGCCCATCCTGATCATACAGATTTAATACCGTTGTGAAATCATTGGCGTTCTCATACTGTCTCTCGGTCTGCACATAATTATGGTCCATATGTTGATAGTTTACAGTACCAGCCAGATACGGATTGTCCCCACCCGGCTTCACTTCATACTCCTGATAGGCCAGATTAAACAGGTATTCGATATGACTCATGTCGATCCGGTAATAAAACTGACGGTTATCCTCTTCTTTATCCATCGCTGCATAACTGTTAATAAGCAGCCCGGCTCCGTAGGACTTGCCATTAACATCAACGGCGAGAGCATAGTCAGATAAGACTGTCTGTTTTTGAAATATGCCATAAGTCTGTAAAATAAAATAAGCCGGAATCATCAACATACCCAGAATGATTGCAAAAATACTAAGTTTAACTCGTAGTTTCATGTCTTCTCTCCCTTGCAGCTTTAGTGCTTCATCTTCGCTTTCAGTCTCTTCCAATCTTATGCTGAAGCTTCGACAGTGTACGCACAACCATATCCCTGTTCTTCGCATCCTTAATATAATCCGGAATACTATGTGAAGCTGTTCTTAAAGGCATATTTCCAGGGTTTCTCACGCAGATCTGCGGAAACATAAGCGATGAGATAATTCAGATGCTCCTGATTAACAGAACCACAATGCGGACATTCCAC
Source organism: Paenibacillus xylanexedens (assembly GCF_001908275.1). Taxonomy (NCBI): domain Bacteria; kingdom Bacillati; phylum Bacillota; class Bacilli; order Caryophanales; family Paenibacillaceae; genus Paenibacillus; species Paenibacillus xylanexedens. Next base: position 5,046,956 of record NZ_CP018620.1, read on the forward strand.
ATGCGTTGATCGGTGAGACGCCTTCTTCTCGTCTATGACTTCCACGTTAAACCAACGTTCATATATAGCACAGTTCCCCTTGGCGTTATATTGATACACTAGTTCTTCAAAAGCTTGAGCGTAACATTCGAAACACTTCCATCCCATTTGACCATTCCGTTGATCAATCGAAGCGTGCCCACCGCATTTGGGACATTTCACATCAATCCGCTTTCCCCGTCGAAGAACCGAATAGAAACTATACTTATACGCACCTTCATCTTCGAAACGTTTCATCCTGTATCCACCCTTCTTCTGAAACTATGACACACACCGCGTCAGAATACTCAACATTTACCAATCCATCTCTCTAAAATTATATGAAACTCCGTTCCTCAGCACAAGAATAGAAGGAACAATGTTGGAAATACCTCTAATACGACATACCCAAGTGTATGCCTCATCACACCCGTACCTGCTTCTATACCTTAATCTATTACTAGGAAGTGTCTCAAAACTCGCTGAAGGGCATCTTTTACCGCCTTTTCGCCCCATGCTGCGTCACTTCCCCTTGACGAGCCCCGGCACGCCTGCGGAAAACTTCCTTGCTTGGAACGAAAATTCAGCAAAATCTGCTTCCTTCGGAGTTTTCAGACACTCCCTAATCAACGAAATGGATTAAAGGTTATGTGCTTTTTGAATTGTGAATTGTGAATTGTGAAAAACATCACTTGAGTAAAGGTTGTGCAACTATGTTCTCCGTGTGACCAAGGATGGCACTAATCACGGTGGAACCCCAATGTCTCAATGAGACATGACAATAGATAATGGCTATACCTATCCTGAACAATTCGAGGTGATTAAACGATGATCTGTACACACGAAGCGAAGGATGCCTGTTTCTCCAAAGTATCTCTGTTCCAGCATCTTGATCCATCCGAAGCTGCCTTGTTGATCTCCCTTCTGCATACCCGCATATATAACAAAGGCGAAGTTGTCGTCAAGGAGGGAGAACGCTCAGATACGCTTTATGTGGTTCATCAGGGATGTGTGAAGTTATCCAAATACAATGAAAATGGCAAGGAACATATTAGTCGGTTTCTGTTTCCCGGAGATTTCTTCGGACAAGATTCCCTGTTACACCAAAAACCACATGCCGCGAACGCCGAAGTTCTGGAGCCTTCAGCCATCTGCTCTATCAGTAAGCATGACTTTGACCAATTACTTGAACATGATCCAAAGCTTGCTTATCATTTCCTGCTTGCCATTACCAAGTTGCTCCGTGAAACAGATGAATGGAACAGCTCGCTAAGTGCGATGACAACGGAACAGAAGATTGCCAAGTTGCTTTTGTATTTCCATACCCGAAATCATGCAAAACATGAGATCCGCTTGCCTGTTTTCAAAAAAGATATGGCTCTGTTACTCGGGATCACACCCGAAACACTTAGTCGTAAACTTGCCATGATGCAAACTCAGGGACTGCTTCAGGTTACAGGAAACTGTATCCTTATTCTGCAATTGGAGCTGCTTAGGGAAAAAATTGAATCGCCTGCCGGAAGCCAATGAACTGGGTAAGAAAGCTTGTGGATGCGAGGAAGCTGTTTTGGCAAAAAAAGAGTATCCGATCAGAAATCACGCTGTTCGGATACTCTTTTTATATAAATTCAACTCATAGATCGGAAGCTTATTCTGTCATCTACAGATCCAACAACAGCGACACAAGCAATCCCATGGATGCAATTAAACCTACAACAGGTCCGCCCTCTTCAAAGGCTTCTGGCATCATCGTCGAGCAGATCATGGCAATGATTCCGCCACCTGCAAATGCACCAATCGCTGCACCCATCTCCTCTGGAAGCTGCTCCAGAAACAGATATCCACCCAGTGCTGCAATCGCGGAGATCAATAGTACACTAAGCCACATTAATATGATTTTGCCACGACTATACTTGCCCTGTAGTCCAACCGTACTGGACAGACCTTCAGGAATGTTGCTGACAAAGATCGATACTACCAGGACCACACTGACACCGTTACCGGCCAGCAAGCTGGCACCAAGCATGATGGATTCCGGGATAGCATCCATTACTGTTCCTGCAAAGATCCCAAGCCCGCTTTGGTTCGAGTCTCCCGACTTTGCCGAACGTTTACGCCCCGCCCCTCCCTTTGCAGAAACGAGCAAGTCAAACAGCGTGTACACGACGGCACCCGCCGTAAATCCAATGGCGGTAGGTATTATTCCTCCATCATTCAGCGCATCTCCGAGAAGTTCAAAGGTCGCTGCACCAATTAATGTTCCTGTCCCAAAAGCCATGATCCATCCAATGACTCGTTTGGGAATCTTCAGAAACAAGGCTGCGAGTGCGCCAATGACAACCGCTGAGGCAGAGATGCCGCCCCACATGAATGCAGTCCACATCCGGGCCGACCCCTCTCTTGTTTAATCATATTCTATCATTCCATTAACCCAGGTTGAGTAATCAAAAACAGTGATGTGGCTTTACGGTGATCTATATCACCTGATGTGTTTAAAAATCACGTTATGATGAAATAATGTCGTCGTTAAGATCTATGAACACAGAGAGGAAAGATTCTCATGAGTAGGGTAAACAAAGATACAACAGCAGAGTTTCTACAACAGTTCCCCATCTTTCAGGACCTTAGCCCCGAGGAATTAAAACAAGTCGAAGATATCGCCATTTCCAGAAGCATTCAGAAGAAATCGGTTATTTTCAGCGAAGGAAGCGAAAAAGAAGCTGTCTTTTTTATCCGTACCGGCATTGTAAAGGCTTATAAAACAGATGAGAACGGGCATGAACAGATTGTCTCTTTCCTCAAAACAGGAGATATGTTCCCACACACCGGCTTTTTTAATGCGCACCCTTACCCGGCTACCGCAGAAGCCATTACCCCTACCGAACTACTAGCCATACCTGTCCGACTTTTCGAACGATTAATGCTGAGCACACCTTCAATTGCGATCAAAATTATGCGTGTACTCGGTGACAAAATAAGAGAATTACAGGATAAATTGCAGGTGCTTTCCGGTCAGGATGTACGCAATCGTGTACTTTCCTTCCTTCTCATGCTCGCAGATCAGCACGGACAAATGCATGGAGACCAGATTATCATCAACCTGCCCATGACACATCAGGAGTTTGCCAATTCCATTGGAACTACAAGAGAAACAGCGAATCGGCTTCTAAACCAGCTTACCAAAGAGAACTTGCTCGAAGTGGATCGCAGCCGGATCATCATTCATGATTTGCAAGCTTTGAAGGAACAAAGGGATACGTGACCACCCTGCACCCCGATATTAGATGTTAGATGTCCTTTGCATAGGATGCTGCTGGCACTTTGTTTAACACCACGAACAAACGAACCTCCTGATCTCCTGTATTATGGAATGCGAACTCTACTTCACCGCCGCAATGGATCACATCCTCTTGTTTCACCGCTTGTTCTTTTTCATCCAGAATAAGTGTGCCTGTACCTTCGACTACCAGCAGAATAACGTCTGTGCCCGGATGTTTATGAACGGGAAGCTGCTGACCTGGCAGAAAATGAAGTACAAAGGTCACTCCACCACCCTGTTGGAATAAAACCCGTTTCGTGAAACGGTCCTCACTGAATGTTTTGACTTCTTGCAATGACGTAATACTCATGATAATCGTCCTCCTCGATAATATAATCTGTGAATACATTCATCTTATCGCAAGAAAGCCCGCGTTTCCTTGATCTGAATCAAGAAATGCGGGCAATGAACAAATCATGGTCGGTCCTTATGACCGTTTGTTTCTAAGATGGTTACACCATCATTTTGCGCAGAGAAGCGATATATCTCGAACGTATAATGATGAAATAAAACGTCTGTGCAAGGACAAAGGCACCAAAAACAGTCAACACCGGCATCGTATAATTGGTAATACCGAATTCAGTAAGAAATGGCTTAACCACGACCAAAGTTTCAATGATAGCTACCCCGATCGGTAAGAAGAACAGGATGGCAATCTGAACGGTGGATGATCGTTTCATTTCCTGGAAACTGAGACCCATTTTCGAAAGAGAATGCACCATCTTTCCATCCGCTTCAAGATCGGTATGCAGTCTGAAATACAAAAAGCTTGCAGAAGAGATCGAGAAGATTAATCCGATAAATATGCCCAGAAAGGTGAAGAGTGCTGTAGCCTGTCTGAATCTTTCAAAATCACCGTACCGCGTACTCAGATATCCAGAGTGGTTATCCGTTGAAGCGTTGCTGCTTCGAATGGAATCCGCGGAGGATAGAAGCTGATCGCTAACCATGGCTTCCGAAGAGTGGCGATCAGGTACAGCATGGCCCCATGCAGGGATCTGATACAGATATTTACCAGATATCATATTTTCTTTGATCTGTTGAGCAATCTCTTCATACTTCTCATCCGGGAGGACAACTACACCTGTAGCATAGAGTAGGGTTCCAAACTGTGGATCGATATCTGTATCCGTAACCCGAGCTTCCAGTGGGCTATCGTTCAGATTCAACGTCAACTTGTCTCCCTTCGCATAATTACGAAATCTGTTGCGCTCGATCTGACCCTGATCCTTCTCATTGCGGGTATCCACAAATAAGGCGGATCCGGTATCCAATTGGAACATCTTTCTCCCTTGTGTCAGATTGTATTGGTTGTAGTGACTAAGCGGCATAACCGAGACAGCACTCTGATCTGCAGAGGACCACAAATATTCCAGATATATCTGTTGATAATCCAAGCCTGCGGCTTCAAGTTTCGAATCAATAGCGCTCATATCCAATTGTTCTGTTGGTCTGAATACGTTGTATTGAATTGGAAAATCATTGTTCGTAAATTGTTCCCGGTTCTCCTGATCCAGTGACAAAATTACAACTGCACTCATTGAAGCAATCGCAATCACCACGGTCACCATAAAGAGCATGCGGGCATTATCCTTCATTTTATAACTCATCTCTGAGATCCATAACAGACGTGTACCCTGCCATACGGTTTTACGATTACGTTTCAATAAGCGAATGATCAGAACAGACAGTTGAGAGTAGAAAAAATACGTTCCCGCTATCCCTGTTACTGCTGCAAGCATGATTGTTCCGCCATTTAACCCGCTGCGGAGTACTACAAAACCTACTGTAAGTAATGCAAAACCCAAAAGTGAGAAGAACCATGAAGCTTTGGGCTCTTTTTTAGGTTTGTTGGTTCCCGTTAGAAGTTCTAACGTCCGTTTGTTTCCGATAAAAACCAATGTGAAAAGTGAAATGCAGAAAAATAATAACAGAAAGGCCCCGATCGTAATCAGAATCGCTTTCACGGGAAAATAAAAGGGCAGATCATCCATCCCGATAAAACGAGTGGTTAACATCAGGAACAACTTGGACAACAACATACCTCCGCCGATACCGGCAATGATGGACAGGCAGCCGATCAACATGTTTTCCAAAATGACCAATCTCCGAATCTGTGCGGGTTCTGCACCAAGTATGGTCAGAATGCCAAACTCTTTGTTCCGTGATTTGAGAAAAGCACTGATGGAATACATAACAAAGAAAAATGCAAACACATACACGATAACCGAAGCGATCTGCATCCCCGTAGCGGTTGTGTCACCCATTGGCAACTCTGTCACATACGGATGATAAATGAACACCGCATAAGCGAAGAAGATCATGACCATAAACACACTACTTAGAAAAAAAGCAATATACGCTCGCCCATTCCGGCGAATATTGTTAAACGCGAACTGAGGAAAGCTCATGTGAATTCCCTCCCCAGAAGGATAAAGTATCAATGATCCGCTGGAAAAACGTCTGTCGATTATCTCCGCGGTGTACCTCGGCTGCCAGTTTTCCGTCCTTGATGAACACGATGCGGTTGCAATAACTTGCCGCAAGCGGGTCATGTGTGACCAACATAATGGTCGTTTTCTCCTGCTGGTTAATCTGTTCAAGTGACTCCATGACCGCTTGGGATGACGTAGAATCCAGGGCACCGGTTGGTTCATCCGCCAAAACAATCGAAGGCATATTAATCATGGATCTCGCAATAGCTGTCCGCTGTCGCTGTCCGCCCGAAATTTCGTAGACTCGTTTATCCAGAATGTGATCAATCCCGAGCTTCGCTGTAATGCGATGTAGTCTGCTCTCCATCTCCTTTAGTTTGACCTTGTCCAGTGTCAATGGAAGTACAATATTCTCAGCAACCGTCAGTGTGTCCAACAGATTGAAATCCTGAAAGACGAATCCGAGTTCCCGACGCCGGAACATGGCAAGTTCTTTCTTTTTCATATCAAACGGGTTCATGCCATTAATCAGCACCTTGCCCGAGCTGGGTTCATCAATGGTGGAGACCATGTTTAACAATGTCGTTTTGCCGCTGCCCGACGGGCCCATAATACCCACAAACTCACCTTGCTTGATTGTCAGATGAATATCACTAAGGGCTTGAGTCTGCACTTTGCCCTGATATACTTTGTTCAGTCCTGATACCTGTAACATTTCCATGCGTAATTCCCTCCTAATTCATCATTCTTTATACGTTAATTCTATTCTTATCCTAACTGACCTCCCATAACGGTGCTATCGAATTACCTTAAACTTCCCTTACAACGCGTTTAAGGTTCTGTTCCCCTGCCTTCTCTATGACACTTCTGTGCATTAAAAAAAGCACCTCGCCCATGGGCAAAGCACTTTTTACTTCGGATATTTCGATTGAATCCAGCTGAATCTGACCAACGTTCCCTCATTTGGCTCCGAAAACAACTCGACACGGTTATCCAGGCGGGCACTGATCTCACGAACCAGATATAATCCCATTCCCGTAGATTCATGGTATTGTCTGCCCCGTTCACCTGTAAAATAGGGATTAAACACGCGATGAATATCCTCGGACGAGATGCCGATTCCCTCATCCTGAATGTCCAGGATTGTACGCTCTTCCTTTTTATAGCCTGTAATGATCACTTTTTTGCCTGATTTGCTATCGGAATAGTTCACGGCATTGGTCAAAATCTGGGTGAACATGAACCGCAGCCACTTGGAATCACTGTATATCTGAAGGTCGCCCTCCATACGGATATCCGGCGTAATGCCTCTGCGTATAAACAAACGTCGGTTCTCCGCTATACTGCTCCGAAGCACTTCTTGCAAAGACAACAGCTCCACACGAAAATCCCCTTCAAACTGTTCAAGCCTTGATGAATGCAAGACCATTTCAAGTCCTTTGCGCAGCTTATCCAGCTCATCCTGAATACTGCCCGCCGTCTCATCTTCTACATCTTCCAAGGTCAGTTGGATAATGGACAAGGGTGTCTTCATCTGATGAACCCAGCGATTCATGAATACCACCTGCTGTTCCTTACTGGTACGTAACTGACCCATCTCGTTCTGCCGATTACGCTCCAGTTCATGTAATAATTCCTGGATGGCTTCCGCCACGACCGAATTTCCAAGCGTTTGGAAAGGCTCGTTTACAAGTTTACGTGGTTGTTGAAGTAGACGGTAATATGCTCGCAACTGGAAGTAACGAGTGACCAGATAAACCATCAATACCACGATACTGATCAGCATGCCATAGAGAACAATCTTCATCGGACGGCCCTCACCAGAGAGCCAGTAGACACACGGAACCAGCAGCATCTGTAACACATAAAATCCGACTAACATCTGGTGGTCTTTCAGGAAAAGTCTCATTTCCCTTTTCCCTGTGCGGATGAACCCAGATCCAACACACGATAACCCGCTCCGCGAACCGTCTCCAAAATCTCTTCTGCACCCAGCTCCTTCAACTTCCGGCGAACACGTGTAATATAGACATTCAACGTATTATCATCAATAAAATGCTGATCTTCCCACATCTGTTCTAGCAATTTTTCTCGGCTGACAACTCGCCCTGCCTTCGCCATCAGCGCTTCCACCAGTATCGCTTCCTTCTGTGTCAGCTCGGTAGAACGCTCCTCATATTCCAATACAAATCGCTCAGGATAAAGGATCATGGGACCATTCGTCACTGTTATTTCCTGTTGAACAGCAGCGTAAGAACCATAGGCTCTGCGTAGCTGACTACGGACTTTGGCAAGAACGACTTCATATTGAAAAGGTTTCGTAATATAATCATCCGCTCCATGTTCCAACGCCATAATCTGATCCATACCACTATCACGAGCCGATATGAATAAAATGGGACATATGGAATGTGTGCGTATCTGCCTGCACCAATAGTATCCATCATATTGAGGCAAATTCACATCCATCAGCACAAGGTCCGGCTTCACTTCCACAAATTCATCCAGTACATGACGAAAATCATCGGTGACCTGTACCTGGAATCCATTTCGGGTCAGATAAGCCGCCAGCAATCCTGCTAACTTGGCATCATCTTCAACCAACAATATCGACTGCATCGTTAACCCTCTTTCCGTTTCCTGACGTCAGTGTATCACATCTAGTTACCCATTCTAGTCGGAAACGGCTTGAAAATAAAGGTTTAGACCACGAGACGCCCCCTCTTCTCTGCCAAACCAATGATAGCTTCCACCCCTGAATTAAACTCAAGAAAATCCTGCTCGACCCCATCACTGAAAATCACACCATCCTCTGGCATCTGGGATACAATGTGCAATGGCTGCTTCGAATGAATCTGTCCAAACACCAGATTGGCCGCTGTCGTTCGGCTCGGAAACGGTTCACGTACTGAAAAATATAAGTAAGGCGCATCCCAGTTAAAATGATTCAACTCTTGCCTGCTTCCATGAATGGATGCGGATGCTGTAGCTACCTCAGCTTCGGAATTCATGTTCTGCCATGCAGCTGACCCAACAATCCCGGTGGCTCCCGCCAGCACACTTTTGAACCAGCCTGTTGATCCCATGCCTGTGGATACAATGATACCACTGGAGGATTGTTGTTCTGCGGATGAACCCAAACGCACTTCATAACGTGCCGATACATGCGTCTTCCGACCAATGAACAGATCATTCACACCATATAGATACTGTCCATCATTGAGTTCTACTTTGGCGAGAGTGACTTCTTTCAAGGTTCGTTGCTTTCGAATGACATCAGGAACAATGAAGCTGAGATCCTCTACGGTAAAAGGTAATAACACGCCATCCCACCGCATCGGGTCCGGGTTCATACCAATGAGCGGCTGCTCGGTTACGTATTTGAGGGTGTTGGCTACAAGCCCATCCTGTCCGACCACGACCACGATATCCTGCTCTCCAAAGATAAAATTGGGCACATGTTCTCGATCAATGGTCTGTACACGACCCAATTGTCCCAGTTGCTGCTGCGCCTGCTGTACGGATAACCGATAACGACGGTCTTCCTCCATATAATCACTGAAATCTGCTCCCAGACGTTCAATATAGAACTGCGCTTGTTGCACCGTGTTATATCGAACCACCAGCTCTTCCAGTCTGGTCCGGCGCTTCACCAGAATCAGTTTATGTTCGCTCATTCGATCATCTGCCGCAGTCTGCTGACGTACAGATTTCCCTGCCTGCTCTGCTTGCTCTCTTCTTCCTAATCTCATCTCGCTCGACCTCCCTGATCTCTGCCCTGCACAGGAGACATCAATCCCTGCAACAGATCTGGCGAGATATTAAGTTGCCCAATCTTGCCTGCATTTTCAGCCAGTTCCTGGAACGCTAGTGCGATCAGCTTATCAGAATTCATGCCCATGTTTGCCATTGCTTGCAGTACATTTGGCTGTACATTTTGCAATGAGTTCATCACGGCAGCAATCTCATACGCTTTAGCATCTGCTTCGGCATTGTGATTGGCAATGGTTAACTCAATCAGTTGCTGCTTACGTTCCTCCATCGCTGTATTAAACTGAAGCTGCTCCTGCTCCATCTCATTTTGTTTCTGTTTCACCGAGCGTTCTGTCTGCAATTGGGTCTCACGAATTTGCTGTTTTTTTGTCTCTACGGCAATTTCGGTGTTCAGTTCGTTCTCTTTCACTCGTCTTTCCTGTTCAATGGAGGCATTGCGACGCACATAGAGCGCTTCATCTGCCTGACGCAAAATCTCTTCCCGCGCTTGTGCTTCCAATGCACGCATCGTCTCTTTATTAGGCAGAATGGCAAGTATCGATAGACTCATCAACTCAACGCCCAGTTTCTCCAACTCTTCACTTTGCACAACTTCGCGTTTCATGCTGCTCGCCAGCCGTTCACTGAATTGAATAGCTTCTTTCAGCGGCATTTGTTCCAGATGTTTCTTGGTCAGTACTTTGGCTGTGGTGATCACCCGTTGATCCAGCTTGCCGGGGTCGTCGGAAATATACCGATTCTTGCGCAAATTGTACGTGTAATTTAGGCTCTGGGTTATTTTCAAATAATCCACTATTCGATAGCTTAACTGCCCTTGCACAGTAACGGTCTGATAATCCGCCGTAATCTCTTCAAACATGAATGGTACATCCACCGAGGACACGGGTAGAACCACTACCGATGTGGTCGGCTCATAATAATAGAAGGACAATCCTACACCTTGACGTTGTACCTCACCATTTTTCACTTTCATGACATATTCACTGGGTTGAAATTTCGCAAATCGGAATCCAAACATGGCTCATTCCCCATTTCTTGATATTGTCGTTTTGATATTATCGAAATGATAACAAATGAATTCGATATTGTCAATACGACATTAACAAAATGTTTATATGCCTATTTAAAGAAAGCGGGTCCGTTCTATATAAGTTGAACTAAAGATTATTTACACTGACACTCCGATGACAGAATAACCTTCTAATCGCTGTTATCCCCATATTTTTTCGATTCCCTTTTCTAAAGGGAAAATCCGGTGATAAAGGCGAACGCTTCGCTTTTTCAGTTTTTTCTGTCCTCTCCGTTATCGTGTAAATCAATAGTTAAACTTATATAATCTCTTTTCACAAAAAATAAAGAGACCGAATCCTATGATCCGATCTCTTTACCTGCTTCGTTATTTTCTATTCATGAGTGTTGATAATGCCATCAAGCATCACCCTTCATAATCAAAAGCGGGCTTTTTGAACTACCTCTAATACAGTTGTTCCATCAGCCTAGCGACTGCAACAGCTCCCTGTGCACGGTTCGCTGTTTCTTTCGGAGCAAACGTGCCATCAGGCATGCCATTTAGCAGTCCAAGTTGTTGCATCGAGGCTACAGCTTCTTTTGCATATCCGGCGATCTCAGCATTGTCTACAAACACCATATTTCCTTGTGCAGAATTGGTCGCATCCTCACGCTGCACAACCTTCAGTGCTCTGTTCAGCATAACGGCCATATCTTCTCGTGAAATACGTTCATTCGCTCCAAAGCTTCCATCTGCTCGGCCTTGAATAATGTTCATTTCAATTCCAAGTCGTACTGAATCGGCATACCACTGCCCTTCCTTCACATCTGTTGGGACCGAAATAGAAGGATCCGGCTGGCGTGTATCACCAATACCTTTAATAATCATTTGCAAAAATTGTGCTCTGGTCAGTTCACCTTGTGGGGCAAAACGAGTTGCGCTCATCCCCGTAATAATCCCTTTACCATATAGGTTCTGCACTTCTTGGAGAGCCCAATTGTGATTTTGCAGATCAAGTAACAGCACTTCAATTTCTGCAATGACATAACTGCTGGATTCCAGCGGTTTGAACGTCATCGTTTTGGTCTTGTCATCGTACTTGGAATACGTAACAGGTTTCATTTCTCCACTTGTGGATATGGAATGTACAACCATAACTACATCATTCTTTTTAGGTTGCTCCACATTGGATAGAGCAACTTCAACCGCTCTGTTTGTCCATTGCAATGGCTTATTGTTCATTAACAAATTCACATCAACAATTGCATGATCACCGATCGCTGCTTTTTGCGATATGGACAGTGTATCTGTCGATCCTTTTGCCACTACGATGTCGAACGTTCCCGCACTCTCCGCAATAGTTAGCGGGAGTGATTTTAGAGGAACACGAACGGTAGTCTGTCCTACGACTACATCCAGGGATTTCACTTCCTCCGAACGAATCCATGCTGCCAGTTGACTTGCAGCCAACTGGAATGTGACTGTCTTGGCTGTGTCGGGTACATCTGCAACCAGTTTCAACGTACGATTTCCTGCATCCATGGATTGCAGTGCGTGAGTTAATTGAGATACATCTGGACGAATAGAATACTTTTCATCCCCGGTTGCTGTTCCTTTTACCGTGATCGAACCCTTCTCTGGTACAGTACCAGGTTCAGCCGGTGTTGTTACAGCCGGATTCCCCGTTGAAGGGGCTGTTCCCGGGTTGGACGGTTGTGATGGTTCACTTGGTTGTGATGGCTGGCCAGGGCCAGGTGTTACATCTTGACGTACAAGCTTACTCACAGCATCTTGTAACGCACGATCCGCATTGCTTACATCTTGCGTTGAAGATTCAACATCCAGAATGAATGCCTTCGCTTCAGAAAGTGCCTTACTGAATACATTCCAGCTTGATGTCGTGTATTCGGTTTGTTTTAATTTCTCAGCGGTATCTACAGTAGTTTGCAGTGCAGATTTGTCCGCCGGGAACGTACCGTAAGCTTCAAATTCCATGAATCCTACCCATGTGGGACCTGTTTTAATTGTTACTCGAATATAACGTCCCTCCGTGCCTTCTGGAAGTACATGGCTAGGTGCGGTCGATACAACAACATCACTTGTGGTGTCCACTACTTTCACAAAATTTTTGTTATCGTTGGACACTTCGATCGTATATTTGATACCGCCACTCCACATCGACATTTCGATTTTGCGGAGGTTAGCAACCTGACCCAAATCCACTTGCCACCAGCTATCCTTACTCTGGTCTGTTCCCCATGAAGTGTTCGGATTGTTGTCAATTGCACCTTCAGGAGAGTTGGCTTGGTTGCCTCCAGTCCCTGCACTACTTGAAGCCGTTGCCGTTTTCCCCGTTGTTAAAGCCTCCAGAGAGACCAGATTAGTAAAGGCTTGTTTCAACGTACTCAGTGCTGAATTCACCTCAGACTGGACAACAGCATTGTTATCTCGGACCTGGATCGCTGCCTGCAAAGACTGTTCCAATACAGACCAGCTCCGGCGTGTATAGGAAGATTTAGTCTGCTGCTGCATTTGTTGAATGTACTGGTGCAGTTGTGTTTTGTCCACATTGGATAGACCTTGAATGGCATCATGCAAACGTTTAACCGCTGTATTCGCATCCGTCTGTGTTGCTCTTGGATCATTCAAGACCTGATCAGCGCCTTCCAGCGCTTTGGTCAATACCGCCCAAGTGGCCGCAGACCAGTCAGTCTGCAGATACGTACGCGCTTCCGCTATTTTAGCTCTGAGCTCGTCAAGCTGCGGGGCGATAACCTGCATCTGCTGCATCACACGTTCCAATGCTGCTGTCGCTGCATCTGTATCTGCTTGAGTCACCCCGCCCGGCGTGTATGCCTGTTCGTATACATCATTCGCTGTCGAGATTGCCGGAGCCAGAGTCACCCAGCTTCCCGGAGTAAAATCAGTCTGTACCAATGATTCGGCTCGTGTAAGTGCCGCATCAAGTTGCTGGCGGTCTGCGGGCAGAAGACCCAATCCACGTTTGTACACATCAAGGGACCATAACGCTCTGCCTTCATACGAATGCCCGCCGTTGGCCGGAAATTCATCGTAGTCAAACATCGCTTGGTTCTCCCATGCATTACCTTCGGATGCAATCCAGCCTACTCCCGCCGGAATCCACGCTGGCTCCCAGTAGAAGAAACCTGCGCCATGATTTCCTGGCACGTTCGCAATCATGTCCATAATGCCAGCGATGGCATCATATTGACCTTGAACGGTTGCGGGGAAGTCTGCTCCCCCTACATGAAGCGCTTCGTCCGATCCGATGATATTTCCATGAGCGTCCCCGTTTTTGTAGGAAAACGGATAGGACGTTTCAGCGATAATGACATCTTTGCCAAACTCGACTGACACTTTATTCATCGTTTTCTGTACATCAGCAAACGTCCCATGCCAGAACGGGTAATACGATAGTCCGATAATGTCATATTCCAGTCCGCCATCCCTTAACTCTTTAAAGTACCATTTGAACGTATCCACCTTGCCACCTTCAGCCAGATGGATCATAATCTTCACCTTATCCGCGTTATCGGTGATTTCTCCTTCTACTGCACGTACAGCATCAATTCCGCTTTTCAGCAACGCAACATTTTGCTTAAAATCCACGTCGCTGCTCAAGCCGTTCAGAACACCACTGTTGATCTCGTTACCGATCTGCACCATATCAGGCATGGCGCCCTCTGCTTTCATGTCTCCCACAACTTCATACGTATAGTTGTATACGGCCTGCTTCAGCTCTTCAGGGGAAAGACCTTCCCAAGCTTTGGGACGAAGCTGCTGGCCTGGGTGCGCCCACTCATCGGAGTAATGGAAATCCAGCAAGATCTTCATACCTTTTTTCTTCACTCGCTTGGCCAAACGAATGACATCGTCCTTGTCGTTGTATCCCCCTGATTTCTGTGGATCATTCCACAGACGAAGACGCACGTAATTGACACCGCGATCCTTGAGAATATCGAGCAAATCACGCTCTGTACCGTTGCTGTCCACGTATTTGCCACCTTTGTCCTCAATGGCAGTCAACGTGGAAATATCGACACCTCTAACATAGTCTGCACGATACCCCTCAACGATCACCTTAGCTTTAAGCTGAGGCTCTGGAGGCGCACCATATACAACCCCTGTAACCGTAAAATTGCCCGCAGAGGCGTATTCCAAAGGGTCGATATTATCCCATGTCACAGGTACCATACCCGATTTTCCATTCTGGAACTGTGCCTTTACCTCGTTGGGCAGAATTGGCGCACTTCTGGTCACCGTTCTCACTTCGATCTCATCATATCCTTTAATATTGGCTGGTTCAGTTCCTTCTGCTTCTCCCCACACTTTGAACTCCAATATTTCCGGCCAAACTCCCTCACCCTTGTAAAAGGAGATGTTCAGTCTGATGTATCGTACATCATTCTGCTCAAACGTCAGATCAGCGATCTGTTTAGGATCGGCATTTTCACTTTGATCAACAACTTTGGTCCATGCCTGCTGGTCAGCAGATGTTTCTACCATATATTTCACAACCGTGTTTTCTCTCCACGTTATTTCCGCTCCGGACAGATTGTAGGCCTCACCCAGATCAATCATGACCCACTGTGGTTGTTCCGTTGTCACTCCAGCCTTAGCAGCCCAATGCGTGTCACTTTTACCATCAACCAAGTGCTCCTTCTTACTCCCCCACTCCAAATATTCTGTGCTTACCGTAACCTGCTTGTTAAGTGCCACGTTGACTTTTGCATCTTCTGCAGCCGCTGGACGAACCATCAGTCCCAGATCACAGAATAGCATCAGTAACACCAGACACCCGCTTATGTACCTTTTGTTCACTCTTGATCTCCCCCTTTTTGTGTTTGATTGTGCATGGATCAATGAATGTTATGAATCCTCCTCATTGTAAGCGCTTAATAGTGATAGGCGACACGGCATAATCCAAAGGAAACAGCAGTTATTTTAACAATATGATCCTGTGACAGTTACATTTGAGCTATATTAATCACACTATTTTGCAAGAGAAACAAAAAAATCTGTCCGTCTACCGTAAGGCAGAACAGAACAGATTTTCAGGTATATGATCATTGTTACACTTATTTAGAAAGTTTCAATTCAAGCTGTACCTGGATATCATTTTCAGTTGAGAGCACAACGGAGTGTGGATTTTCCATTCCGAAATCTTCAAACGTTACCATCGATGTCGCCGACAACAATACTTCGTTATTCTCATAAGCAGCTTTTGCGTCAAAAGTTACTTCTTTTTCAATACCTTTAACCGTAATCGTACCATTCATTTTGATATCAACCGTTTGACCGACAGGCCATTCCGCAGGTACCCCTTCAAATGAAGTCGCTGTAAAAGTTGCCTGTGGATACGTAGCAATGTCGAAGAAATCCGCTTGCTTCACGTGACCATCACGCTGTCCATTCCCGGAATCAATGCCGTCCATCTCGATCTGTCCTTCTGCCTTCATCTGAGAAGCATCGTCTACATTAATTGTCCAATTCCCTGTTACCTGCTCGTCCACAAAATTAACCGTCTCCTGTGAAGTGGTTACGGAGAAGTATACTTTGGAACCTTCGCTGATGTTCCAGTCTCCGTTCAGTTGCTCTGCTCCTGCAGTTTCATTGGCTACAGCCGTTCCTGTGCTATCTACAGTTGTTGTGGAAGTTGCTGTGCTGGCAGGAAGCACCTGTTCAATCTCCACGTTGTTCCCCAAGTAGCTATTTGCGAGATAGTAACCACCGCCACCAATTACGGCAACCGCCGCCACACCTGTAATAAGCCATGCTTTTGCTTTCTTGTTCATCTGTATGTTTCCTCCAGTATATTATTGTTTAGGTTGCTTGTTGGAGTGAATCATATCAATTGAATGTGTCAGGAAGAAGTCAAGATAAGACAAGTCCCATATTTTTTTCAAATCCGTAATACAGGATTGGCTTTACGCTCTAGCTCATGTAAAATCAGTACAAGTTTACTCAGCGAAAGGAGAACGCTTTTTTTGAAATCCATACTTATCGTCGAGGATGAGCAAGCTATTGCACGAGTACTGGCTGCTTATCTGAGAAAAGCAGAATTTGAAGTTCATCATGCAGCAGATGGACCGACTGCACTTACCCTTTTTGATACCGTAACGCCTTCCCTGGTATTACTTGATGTGATGCTGCCAGGAATGGACGGATGGGATCTGCTGCGGATTATTCGTGAAAAAAGTGCTTGTCCCGTGATCATGCTTACTGCACTGGATGACATTTCAGACCGTCTCAACGGACTAAATGCCGGTGCTGACGATTATATGAGCAAACCTTTTGTACCGGAAGAAGTGGTCGCCAGAGTTAATGCGGTGTTGCGCCGTAATCCACATTGGACCTCTGGTGGCGAAGAGAAGCGTTCCTTTGGAAATCTCGTCATTGATCTTGCTGCCAAGCAGGTGCTGCTGAACGGTGCAGAGGTTGCACTCACACCTCGTGACCTGTCGTTACTGTTCTTCCTGTCCGATTATCCGAATCGTACATTTACCAGAGATCATCTTATTGAACAGGTATGGGGGATGGACTATGATGGCAGTGACCGTGCTGTGGATCTGTCGATTAAACGACTTCGTCAAGCCCTCTCCCACTGGTCGCCAGAGACGGGAGAAATTCGGACGTTGCGAGGAATGGGGTATCAATTTTGGATCGCCAACTGAAACAGAAAAAAAACAAACGGACGATATCCATTCTGTCACACTGGACACTGCGATATTTTCTCATTTTGTGCATTGGTTTCACGATTATTGCGGCAGGGGCACTCTACTGGATTCGAACAACTTCCATTGAGAAAAGCCTCAAAACCGCAGAACTGCTTGGTCTGGAGATTGCCGATCATGTGACCAGTGAAAATAATATACTTCGTGTTCCACCCGATCTTGACAGACTGGTAACCAAGCGAGAGAAACTATTTAATACAGATCATTATTTTTGTGTCATGATCTTGGACAATAACAATCAATTGATCTTTTCCCAGCCTAAAATGGAGCAAAAAGATGTGCATTATCGACTGTCAGACGACTATCTTGAACCGCGAAACAACAAATATGCAGGTGTAACGGTCAACATATCCGAAGGCGATCAAACCTTGGGTAAAGTATGGGTCATGCAGTCCAAACAATCCATTACATTTGGTCCAGAGACGATATGGCTCGTGGCTCTAATCCTCGGAGGACTAATCCTCTGTGGATGGCTTACAATCTATCTCCTGTCCAATAAGTTATCCAGACCTATTCGTCAGGTCGCCTATGCCGCTGAGCAGATTCGAGGTGGAAATTATGATGTGAGCCTTGACTTGAATACACGAGAACGTGAGATCAATGAACTTGTAAATTCATTCCGAGATATGGCGACTCGTCTCCGACAACTCGAAGAATGGCGTACACTTTCGCTGGCAGGAGTAAGTCATGAACTCAAGACACCGGTAACTTCCATCAAGGGGCTCGTTATGGCAGTACGTGACGATGTCGTGAGTCCACAGGAAGGTAAAGAATTTTTGGATATCGCTTTGAAGGAATCTGAACGCATGGAGCGAATGGTCGCAGATTTGCTTGACTATAACGCCATGGCTGCAGGAAGTGTTGCCGTTCGCAAGGAACGGACGGATCTGAAACTGTTGGTCGGTGAGATCATCTATCAGTGGAAGATTGCCTATGAGGACAAAATGCCAGAGGTTCAGCTGCACTCCCCTCCAGTCAACTTCTTTACCATGGGGGATGCTCTGCGCATTCAGCAGATCATTGTTAATCTGCTCAATAACGCACTTCATGCCACAGCTCCTGAACAAAAGGCTGTCTTCGATATTTATCTACACGCAGAAGAACAGATGCTGTACGTTGATGTTAAGGATCACGGCACAGGCATCGCAGCCGAAGAACAACCCAAAATCTTCGAACGGTTCTATCGTGGAGAACTCAAAAAACGTCGTAACCGTGGTCTGGGTCTAGGATTAACATATAGCCGCCTACTCGCTCAGGAACAGGGCGGTGAACTGACACTTGTCTCCAGCAGCCCGGAAGGCAGCATGTTCAGATTAAGCCTGCCACGCTGGACTGCAACACAAGAAGCCATCAATACAGAAAAAGCATACGGAGCAACCGTTAAAGTATAACGCATCACGCTAACATTGAAATAGCCCAGAACTCCATTCAGGAGACTGGGCTATTTCAATGTTGTTCCTTGTTGCTTTATCCAAACTATTTAAAACGAAGCAATCAACACTCTAATACACGTGGTCTGTATTCATCGTAAGCATCCGAGATCAGTTGCTTATGAAGTACACTACTGGTAATGATCGCTTTCCGCTTTGCTTTCAAAACAATCTGCTCTATATCCGCATAACTGCACCCTGCCAAGCGTTCACATATGTAATCTTCCAGCCGGGTCTCCTGTTCAAATGCCCCCACCAACTTGCTGATATACAATCTACGACTTGAATCATCAGGCATACCGTAGGTCATCTTGGTATCAAACCGCCGCCAGATGGCATGATCCAGTTGGGTCTCCAGATTGGTTGCAGCCACCAGAATGCTGTCCCCATCGAATTCGTCCAGACACTGCAACAACGTATTGACGACACGCGCCATCTCTTTTACTTCATCATTGCTCTCACGTGTCCGGCCTATGGCATCAAATTCGTCCAGAAATAACACACAGGGATTCATTCGTGCATATTCGAATAACTTACGTACGTTACTCCCCGTCTCCCCAAGATGGCTATGAATGATCGCATCTAATCTCACAAGAACCAATGGCAGATCAAGGCGCTCCGCTAGATGTGATGCCGTTAATGTTTTCCCTGTACCGGGAGGCCCGAACATGACCATTTTGTTGGGGATTGATACATCATGCTCTCTGAACTTCTCTTTCATGCCCAGAATGGTTATGAATTCGTTAATGATACGCTCATTTTCAGCGGAAAATACAATATGCTGGGCTTTGCGCCTGCACTCTTTTGGCGTGTAAAAAGCGGCCATATCGATCCCTTTTGCTCGGGGAATCCGGTTCATATGGTTCATTTTGCTCATGTATTCACATGCTCCTTCATTTATGGTTTCAGTCCATGATTCAAGTTATATAAGTTGAACTAATGAATATTTACACTGACCACTTCGTTGACAGATCAACCTTCCGATCGCTGTTATCCCCAGATTTTTTGATTATTTCCCTAGAGGGGAAATCCGGGGATAAAGGCGAAGTATATGCTTCCGATGCAGCTTTTTTTCCAAAAGCTTTTAGCTCCGCTCCTTCAGGTTCTTTCTGTCCTCTCCGTTTTCGTGTAAATGTTTAGTTCAATTTATATAGAATCAATTAGACTTTTAATCGTAATTATTACTATTAAATAATAACATAATACTGTCTTTTTGCAAAGATAACCACAGCACGTCCACTATTTTGCCACAGATGGGGGCATTTGGTTGCAAGCTTCAATTAAATTTGCTATTCTAAGTATGCATCGTTGTGTATAACGCAAAAAAGCCCTCCGAATTTCACGAGAGCAAAAATTTTCCAGATTCGCAAGCGGCAACTTGTTATATCCGGATTCTTTATACCAACGACTGTAATCCAATTAAAGTGAGGTTAACAATCATGGCAAAAGACGTATTGTGTGAAGTTAATTCCTGTCGTCACTGGGCTCAAGAGAACAAATGTAACGCTTCTTCGATCTACATTGTGAGTCACAGTTCCAAAGAAGCAAGTCAGTCTGCTGAAACAGACTGCAAGACTTTTGAAGTAAAATAAGTAATTTCAATTGATCCACTTAAAGGAGCCCTTACCGGTTCCTTTTTTCTTTGTCTATTGTAACAAGAATGATAATTATTATCAAGCCCTATTCTGTAAAAATCCTTCTCACCTCTTCAATGCACATTGGACAGATGACCTACGTACACTACGTAAGAAGTCAGTATGCCCATGAACGATTAGAACCAAGAGGTGAATAACAATGCCTGTTAAAAGTGGCACACAGTATCGCGAACGAATTGATGCACAGTCCGTCCCTTGCTGGTACAAAGGTAATCTTATTACTGGAAAACGCTCTGAACATGTAGCATTTGCTGGTTTAATGGAGACTCAGATGTACATGTATGATCTACAATCTGATCCTCAATTTGCGGAAAAGATGACGTATGCCTCCCCGGCAGACGGCAAACCTGTGGGCATATCCTTCCTGCCTCCAACGAGTGCCGATGACCTCCGTAAACGACGGGAAGGGATGAATATCTGGGCAAATGTCCATCATGGCTTTCTTGGTCGCTCACCCGATTACATGAATACAGCCATAATGTCCTTTTACACAGGTGCCGATCTCCTGAACGAATTATCTCCCCAATATGCAGAAAATCTCAAAAATTATTATGCATACTGCCGTGATCATGATATCACGTTATCCCATGCCTTCATTCAGCCATATGCCAGCAAAATCTCAGGGCAATTGGATGCTACTGAGGATGCTATCGCCGCAAAGGTCGTAGATCGCACCGAGGAAGGCCTCATTATTAGCGGTGCATTCATGATGGCTACACAAGCTGCCACTTCGGATGAGATTTTTGTCTATCCGTCACCTTCTCCCGCCCCATTTGATGACGAAAATCCATTTGCATTCTCTTTTGCTGTCCCTAATGATCTTCCGGGAATCACTCTGGTATGCAGGGATACTTACGCAGCCGAATCTCACACCAACTATCCTCTGAGTTCCAGATATGAAGAAATGGACAATATCGTCATCTTTGACCGGGTGCTCGTTCCGCATGAACGGATATTTTTTGCAGGAAGTGAGGAAATGTCCTCGCGTCTCTTCAGTGGTAGCAACTTTCATATTCATGCAGGTCATCAGGTATTGTGTCGTTATATAGCCAAGACGGAATTTGTTCTCGGTACAATCCAGCTTCTCACGGATACGCTGGATCTGAATACGGAAGCACATGTTATAGAGAAATCTGCACGTGTGTTCGCAGGTCTTGAATCGTTAAAAGCATTGGCTTTGGCCGCGGAGGCAGGTGCAATACCAGACGGAAGAGGATTTGTATTACCTGCACCCAAACCATTGATGGCAGCCAATCTCCTTTTTCCGAAACTTTATCCTGAGATGATTGAAATTTTGCAACTCTTGGGTTCGAGCGGGGTGATTATGATCCCTCAGGAAGAAGAGTTTCAATCCGATGTCGCTCCTTCACTGAATATATATCTGAAAGGGAACGATATGGCTTCTCACGAACGCAACGCTCTGTTCCGACTGATCTGGGAGCTTGGGGCTGGATCATTCGGGGGCAGACAGACCCAATTCGAACGATTCTTTTTTGGCAATGTCCTTACGGTATCCAATCGGTTGTTCTCCGTCTACAACAAAGATCAGACGAATCGTCAGCTCGTTCGTGATTTTCTATTCAACACCAACAAATAAGAGAACCAATGAATCATTTTTATACCAGATGGTCATAGACCGTCATCAGTTCAGAGGCTGGTCTGCTTGCATCCATATCCCGCAATGCAGGCTGGTCTCCGTAACCGATATGGAATACCCCCAGCACCTTCTCTTCACTTGTCAGACCCATCAAATTCATAAACACAGGATGTTGTTGATAATCATTGATCTTCCAGACCGCATTCAAACCCTGTTCCGCAGCCAGAATACTAAAACGTTTGCTCCAGGCTTTGGCCGGCAGAAGATCATCCTCACGGGCATTTCTAGGCGCCACGACAACCAGATGGGTAGGGATTGCTTCCGTGTATTGATATGTAGCCCAATCGCCGTAGCGATCAGCCAGATGGGGTGGATAGCTCTGTCTGACCGCTTCCAGATAAAGCTGTCGTCCTTCGCCTGCAAACAACATAAACCTCCAAGGTTCTGAACTCATTACATATAATGAAGGATCTGCTTCATCAAGCAACTTTCGTATAACCGACTGGGGTACTGGCAACGGACTGAATTCGCAAGTTCCTGCACGTCTCTTGCTGCTGCTTATATCTTGACTTAGACCGGTAGACATGGCAACTTCCCCTCCTCTATCTGCATGATATATCGTTATCCTTCAACTGTCTTCACATCAACCATGTTTTTTTCGGTTCAATGGCTTCCGTTCTCCAGCGATCTACCTCTTCGTGTATGCGCGCTTTATCACGCGTCGTAAACTGTTCTGACTCCACCACCTCTGCTTGCGGCATGCTGTCACGTATCAAGCGAATGTAGTCCATGGAACGTATCAGAGACTGGCGTCCAGGGATGTACCTGATTTTGCGTCCTTCCAACAAGCAGTATATCTCGATCATACCCGGTAATTTTCCGAAGGCTTCCCAGCAGAATGCACTGACCATATGCTGAAACGCCTCAACTACGTTTGGATCATGGACAACCATATATTTCTGAATAAGCAGCGAATCCCAGCCTTCTGGTTGCCAGGCCGCCTGGAATATCATCGATAAATGCATGGATAATGAAGGTAACTCCGTTCTCCACTGTTCAAAAAGAATGGCTGGATGCTTCAGATCATCGTTCATTGCAATGGCGAGTGACAATTCATCCGTAATCTTGTTCTTCACATCCCAGTAATGGAGAACAGATTCGAAACCATCCGTCTTTCTGGGCCACCACTTCTCAAGTAAATACTGTACGGGTACCTCTTTGCGAACATCGGGGTCGAGACTGTAAAAGGCATTGACCGCATGGCTCACCGCATATTGTACACGGTGCCTCCATTGCAGTGGAAGACGCTGCTCAGACACTGGTTCAGGGCGGATGAATCGGTGTGGGCTGCGCAGCATTTCTTCCAATCTGTAATCTTCAAGCAGACGTTCAGGAAGGTCATTCCTTCCGACTGGCATCGCTGCCTGAACATTATGTCTTAACATGATCTTTAGGACACCTGTAATCCGGCAGCAGCGAAGCGTTTGCCAAAGTCACGGCATGTTTCTTTCTCCTGCTCAAGCGGACTATATTCAATTTTCAACATCTCTGGAGATACCTCCGCCCCACGCTCTTGCAGCTTGGCAGCCGCGAGATCAACTGCACCGCAGAACTGCTCATACGAGGTGTCACCACTACCAAACACCGCAGCCCTCTTACCACTCAGGTCAAGCTCATCCAGCTCCTCATAGAAATCAAGGAATTCATCCGGCAACTCCCCATCTCCCCAGGTGTACACACCGATCATGAATCCGTCATAGTCCAATACATCAGATGCATTACAATCCGTTACGGATTTCAGGTCTGCCTCGTGGCCTCCCTGTGTAATTCCTTCCACAATCAGTTCTGCAATTTCTTCTGTATTTCCTGTCATGCTCGC
This sequence comes from Paenibacillus xylanexedens, assembly GCF_001908275.1. NCBI lineage: Bacteria > Bacillati > Bacillota > Bacilli > Caryophanales > Paenibacillaceae > Paenibacillus > Paenibacillus xylanexedens. Next base: position 5,070,827 of record NZ_CP018620.1, read on the forward strand.
ATAAGCCACTAACAATTTAGCCATCTATTTTTCCCTCACTTTAATTTGATCATGTTATATTCTCTCTATGAAGAAAGAATGAATTTTGGATTAACAAAATCATATGTGATAATGATTATCATTGTCAAATTAAATTTTTGGTTATCTTTGATTTTCAGTATATGGCGCACCTCGGATATCAACACAGCTAAAATACTTCATCCTTTAACGTCAGATGTAATAGCTTCCTCCAATGATCCCGTCCCCCAACTGGCGTACAAGCCCTTTTTTGTTGTACAATAGTATCCAAATGACTTTTGAAGGATGGATAAATCATTATGTACGTAGCTAAGAATTGGAAGGACTATGAAGTAATCGATACAGGAGGCGGCGAGAAACTGGAGCGTTGGGGAGATGTGATTTTACGCAGACCCGATCCACAGATTATCTGGCCCCTTGAGCAAGAAACCAATGAATGGCGTCAGGTGCATGGTCACTATCATCGCAGCTCTTCCGGTGGCGGTAACTGGGATATGAAAAAGCCCATTCCCGAGCGTTGGACGATCGGATACGAAAACCTGAAATTCCACATTAAACCTACCAGCTTTAAGCACACTGGTCTGTTCCCTGAACAAGCCGCCAACTGGAGCTGGATGATGGATAAAATCTCCAATGCAGGACGCCCTATTTCTGTCTTGAACCTGTTTGCCTATACAGGCGGAGCAACGGTAGCCGCAGCTTACGCAGGCGCTTCTGTTGTGCATGTGGATGCAGCTAAAGGCATGGTTCAATGGGCCAAGGAAAATGTTCAATTATCCGGACTGGCTGATCGCCCTGTTCGTTTTATTACAGATGATGTATTTAAATTCGTACAACGGGAACAACGTCGCGGAAATCGTTACGACGCCATTATTATGGACCCTCCTTCATATGGCCGAGGCCCTAATGGAGAGACATGGAAACTGGAAGAGAACCTATATCCTTTCCTGAAGTCATGTATGACGATCTTGTCGGATAATCCATTATTCATGCTGGTTAACTCCTACACTACGGGCATTTCCTCTACGGTTCTGCGCAACATGTTGACCATGACGATGTCTGCTCAGTACGGTGGTGACATTACAGCAGGTGAGATTGGTCTGCCAATCACACGCAGTGGTCTGGATCTGCCTTGTGGTATTCTGGGCCGTTGGGAGTCTTAATCATGTCAGAACATCGGCATGATCACGATGCAATTCCGATTCTGTTCGAAGACAACCATCTGTTAGGTATTACGAAGCCGGTCAATGTACCTACCCAGGAAGATTCATCAGGTGATCCGGATTTGCTTACATTGCTGAAGCAGGATCTGAAAGAACGATACAACAAACCTGGCAATGTTTATCTCGGGTTAGTACACCGACTTGATCGTCCTGTTGGAGGGGCAATGATTTTTGCCAAGACTTCCAAAGCAGCTTCGAGATTGTCCGAGACTGTGCGGGGACGTCATTTCCGTAAAATATATGCGGCTGTTGTACATGGCAAGTTGCCTGCACAGCAGGGAACGTTAAAACACACGCTCCTGAAAGATGCACGAACAAATACCGTTACTGTTGTACCTAAAGGTACGGCTGGCGGTAAGGATGCCGTTCTGGATTACCGTGTTATCGGCGAGACAGACCGTTACAGCCTCGTCCATATCGAACTGCACACCGGCAGATCTCATCAGATTCGGGTGCAAATGAAAGAAATCGGCTGCCCTCTGTATGGGGATCAGAAGTACGGCGCAAGCGTGAATAAACCCGGCCAGCAGATTGCTCTATGGTCTGCGATTGCTGCTTTTCCTCATCCAGTTACTAAGGAAGAAGTTATTCTGCAATCTTTGCCTGCAAGAGAATTCCCCTGGGCAGAATGGCCAGCTGCCGTGTACCAAAAAGCTTTTGGACAACCTCTATAAGTGCACAGGATCAGGTTACATCTGTCCATACAACGTGTCGTTCAGATTCTGTATCTGAACGACACGTTTTCTTATATTTTCAGCTATATACCTAAGATACAGAGAGGAGACATTATGATGACCCCGTTTACCAAACAAGTCGTTGCGATCATCGCGGCGATTCCCGAAGGTAAAGTGATGACTTACGGTCAGATTGCAGCCCATGCCGGGAGTCCAAGAGCCGCGAGACAAGTCGTACGTATTCTGCACTCGATGAGCCGCAAGGAACGTCTGCCCTGGCACCGTGTCGTCAATGCAAAAGGAGAAATCTCCATACCGGACGAACACTCGCGCATGATGCAGGAAACAGAACTGATTAGCGAAGGTGTGGAGTTTCAACTGAACGGAACCATTAATCTCAAACAGTTCGGTCATGAGCCCGATCCTGTATTTCTTATCGATCCAACGATCCAGCCCGAATAATAAAAGTACTCTCCTCTATCGCGCACACCAAAAAAAGAGAACTCAGGCAGTTAGGGTTACCCCTTCGACTGCTAGAGTTCTCTTTTTGGTTTTATCTGATATTCGTTATGCTGTAGCCGTCGCTTTTTCCTGTTCTACAGTAACAGGCTCAACAGCTGGTTTTGTTTTCCGAATAAAGAACGCCATGATCAAAGCAACCACGGTCATTCCGGTAGCCACGATGAATGCATAGTTAACGCCGTAAATCGTTGCATCTGCTGTAGCTGCTAACATCGCTGTCTTATTATTAGGGTCAACTTGGCCAGCAGCCACTGCATCCGCCAGATGTGTTTTGAGCTTACTACTCATGATAGTAACCAGAATGGCTGTACCGATCGCACCGGCAACTGTACGCAATGTATTGGACATCGCTGTACCATGTGCGTTCAGACGTTGAGGCAGTTGATTCAGACCTGCTGTCTGGATTGGCATCATCAGCATCGACATACCGAACATACGAGCCGTGTAGATAAACATCATGTAGCCGTAGGTAGTATCGATTGCCAGACGACTCAGTCCAAAAGTTGTAATTGCCGTAATGGCAAGACCTGCAACCGAAAGCCAGCGTGCGCCCACTTTATCAAATATGCGACCTGTAATTGGAGACATAATCCCCATCAATATCGCACCGGGCATCATCAGAAGTCCTGATTCGATTGGTGAGAATCCACGAATGTTTTGCAGGAAAATAGGGAGCAGGATCATACCTGCAAACATCGCCATTGTCACGAGCATATTGATAATCGTTGTTAATGTATACATGTTGTACTTGAAAATACGGAACTCAAGGAGCGGATGATCTGTTGTCAGTTGACGAATAACGAACAGAATCAGGGATATCGCACCTACGACGAGACATCCAATGACAATTGCACTGCCCCATCCATCGGTACCCGCATCACTGAATCCGTAGAGCAAACTACCAAAACCTAGTGTAGATAAAATAACGCCTGGATAATCCAGTTTAGGTCTGGATTGACGTGTTACGTTTTTGACAAAAGCAATACCAATTGCCGTTGCAATTATAGAGAATGGCAAGATGATGTAGAACAACAATCTCCAGGAATAATGCTCAACCACATAACCTGAAAGTGTAGGCCCAATCGCAGGGGCCAGAATCATCGCGATCCCCATGGTTCCCATGGCCTGACCACGCTTCTCGATTGGGAAGATGGTCAGGAATACAACGGTCATGAGAGGCATCAGGATACCTGCACCTGCCGCTTGAATAACACGACCTACCATCAGAATGGTGAAGGTTGGACTAAGACCACAGACTAACGTTCCTATGGTAAATAGAGTCATGGCTGTAATGAAAATTTGACGTGTTGAAAATTTGGCAATCAGATATGCCGTAACCGGAATCAGTACACCGTTGACGAGCATATAACCCGTAGTTAACCATTGGGCTTTGTTTGCATTGATCGCGAGGTCTTCCATGATTTTAGGAAGCGCTACGTTCATCAGGGTTTGGTTCAGGAATGCCACAAAGGCACCAATTAACAATGCCGCTACAATAGGGCCTTTCTTGATGTTGTCCATCGCTGAGGATGGAGCTGCAGCAGTAGTCGTACTCATATGTTGTTCATCTCTCTTCCTTCTAACTTTTCAATCATTTGACTATGAATTCTAAGTAGGTGCTCAAGGTCTTCCTTCGATATATCCAGAATGGGTGACACTCTTTCCATCCACAAATGGTGCGTTTCCTGTTGGGCCTGTTCCCCTTTATCCGTAATCTGAAGCTTAACGGATCGGCGGTCAGCATCCGAACGTGTCCGAACGATATACTCGCCTTTGACGAGCCGCTCCACAACAGCACTCATGGAACTGCTGCCCATATGGCATAGCTCAGCCACTTCGTTGATGCCAATGGAAGGACGCTCCCTCAGAATGGATAACACCATAAACTGAATCGAAGTCAGCTCGATCTCCTTGTTTTCATTCCAAAATGCTCGAAAAAGCATTTGATTCACTTGGCGGAACGAATTAATAATATAGAATACTTCATACGTATCAGTCATTGTTTCACCCTTTTACTTTTGGAATATAATATTTCGTACACGAAATATCAGGGGAACAATTATTTATTATAACAAAAATATTTACATAGTCAACTCTTTACATATGAATTCACAAAAATAATATTAGGACATACTAACTGTGTTACATCCATGCCTTTACCCAACTAACCTGGACACAGTGTGTAGCATATGTAATTTGTAAATAAAATAACCATAGGGCTCCTGCATGAAACGAGCAGGCACTCCTATGGTTATTCAGAAGAATCAGCATGGTATCATACCGAAGTAGATAAGGCAGGCTCTTTGGTCTTGGGTGTTGTCATTTTGCCTAACAGATATACCAGCAATTGCTGATTGTGCATCGAAATGTTACTGAGAACAGAGTTCATGAATTCATTCCGGATGGTGATTCCCCGCTCTGTCTCCATTCTTCCTTTCTCTGACAGAGATACCCACACAATGCGTCGATCCTGATTATCCCGATTCCTGCGAATCAGATCATTCTTCTCCATTCGATCGAGCAGCATGGTTACAGCAGCTGGCGTAGTCGACAGATAAGGAATCAGATCCGAAGGTTTCATCTTCTGATGGTCTTCAAGTACCTCCAGAACAGCCAGCTGAGCCTCCGTTAATGAGGGTGCCAGCTCTTGATCCATATGCAATTTATAATCTTTGGTCAACCTGGACCAGCACTTGGCAAAATCGGAATTATACATCTTCCATCGCTCCTCTCTGCAACCGGTTATCACTTCACCTGCTTAAGTTTTCGCGCTCCAAAGCCGCATTCCTGCTGCCTTTTTTCAATTTCCTAGCGATCGACCGTAATCGACGAAGGTTGTTAAACTTCGCATGAATGCCCTCTTCTAATCCGCCTTCGAACAACAAAAAAAGACTCCTCGCATGACAGGATTAGCTGTTCTGCGAAAAGTCTCGTTTGTTTGTTTTTATGAAGATGATGCTGGTTGATTTTCATTGAAGTCCCTTAGAAGTTCAACGATCTCGTCCTGTTTGTCCACATGAACGATCAGTTTGCCAATATGTTTGCGCTCTGTGATCGGAACACCTTCCGAAGAGATCGGGAACACTTGGCCTTCTTTAGTCATGACAGTGATCTTACGTTGCTCTTTGCAATAAAACGCTCCAACAATACGGCTACCATTCGGTTTCACACGTTTGCCTTCTTTGAACTCGAATGTGGCAAGCCCCTTGCCTCCACGGCTCTGTATAGCGTAATCCAGAAGTAATGATCGTTTACCATATCCCAGATCGGACAACACGGCAACTTCACCTTCATCTCCTTCTACCCATAGAGCCGATACAACTTCATCTGTATCTCTTAACTGAATACCACGAACACCACCGGATACACGTCCCATTGGATTAACCTCATCCTCTCGGAAACGAATCGCCATGGCTTCTTTTGTAATCAACATAATATCTTGACCACCTGTACTTAGATGTACAGATAACACTTCATCGTCCTTGCCCACTTTACAAGCCGCAACTGCACCGGAACGCTTGGTAACGTAATCCTTCAGCTCCGTTCGTTTCACCTGTCCTCTTCGCGTAACGAAGACCAGACTGTGGTTTGGCTCTTCAAAGGATTTCACAGCAAGCACACTTGCAATACGATCATCTTTCGCAAGGGGAATGACATTCACAATGGCTGTGCCTGGATCTTTCCACTTGAATTCAGGTACCTGGTGAACAGGTAACAGGAAGTACTGACCTTTCCTCGTAAAGACAAGCAAGTTCTCAAGCGTATTTACTTCCAGAACCTGAGCGATATAATCGCCATCTTTTACTCCACTTCCGCTCCGTTCACCACCAGAACGTGTAAAGGACTGCATGCCTGTACGTTTCACATATCCCTCTTTGGATAACGTAACAAATACATCTTCCGCATTCACAAGTACTTCGAGATTAACCTTAAGTTCTTCCACTTCACCCTGGATCGCAGAACGACGGTCTATGCCGTATTTCTCACGAATCTCCATCAATTCCTTGCGGATGACTCCGATGAGCTTGCGGTCACTATCCAGAATGGATTGTAATTGTGCAATCTTTTTCATCAGTTCACCGAGTTCCTTCTCCAGAGAATTGATCTCCAGATTCGTCAAACGGTACAATTGCAATGTAAGGATGGAATCCGCTTGGCGTTCCGTGAATCCAAACATCCACATCAGGTTGTTTTGGGCATCTTGACGGTTCTTCGACGCTTTGATAGCCGCAATGACCTCATCAAGGATGTTAAGTGCTTTTACCAAGCCCTCGAGCACATGCGCACGGTCTTGCGCCTTCTCCAGCTCAAACCGGGTACGGAATGTTACAACCTCCCGCTGATGGGCAATGTAAGCCTCGAGGATCGATTTCAATCCTAATTGGTGAGGTGCTTTATTCACAATCGCAACCATATTGAAATTATAGGTGACCTGCAGGTCGGTTTTCTTCAGCAAATAAGCCAAAATACCTTGTGCGTCCGCTTCTTTTTTCAACTCAACCACGATTCGCAGACCTTCACGTCCGCTCTCATCACGCACTTCGGCAATACCTTCAACCTTCTTCTCAAGTCGGATGTTCTCCATCGCTGTAACCAGACGAGACTTCACGACCTGATAAGGAATTTCGGTAATGACGATCTGCTGTTTGCCACCGCGCATGTTTTCAATCTCGGTTTTGGACCGGATATAGATCCGTCCCTTACCTGTGCGATAGGCATCCAGAATGCCGTCACCGCCCATAATCAATCCGCCTGTTGGAAAGTCAGGACCCTTCATAAACATCATGATTTCGTCCAGCTCAATCGACGGTTTCTCCATCACAGCGATCGAAGCATCAATGACTTCACGTAAATTGTGTGGAGGAATCTCCGTTGCAAATCCGGAGGAAATACCGCTGACACCATTAACCAGCAAGTTCGGATAACGGGATGGCAATACAACCGGTTCTTTGGCCGTATTATCAAAATTATCCTTAAACAGAACCGTCCGTTTCTCGATATCGCGAAGCATCTCCATCGCGATGGGCGACAAACGGGCCTCCGTATACCGCATCGCCGCTGCCGGGTCATCATCCTGTGATCCCCAGTTACCATGACCATCCACGAGCATATGGCCCATTTTCCATGGCTGAGCCATCCGTACCATGCCCTCATAGATGGATGAGTCACCATGTGGATGATAATTACCCATTACGTCCCCAACGGTTTTGGCAGACTTGCGGTAAGTCTTGTCAGGCGTATTGCCTGAATCGTACATGGCGTATAGAATACGCCGTTGTACTGGCTTCAACCCATCCCGGACATCCGGAATGGCTCGATCCTGAATAATATATTTGGAGTAGCGACCGAAACGGTCTCCAACGACCTCTTCGAGAAAGGCCGGCATAAATTGTTCTGATGGACTCATTCCAAGCACCTTCTATTCTTCGTACTCTGTAAAGTCGACGTTCTCTACGATCCAGCGTTTTCGCGGATCAACCTTATCACCCATGAGCGTAGATACACGACGTTCTGCTTTTGCTGCATCAACAATCTGTACCTTCAGCATCGCACGAGTTTCCGGATTCATTGTTGTCTCCCACAGTTGATCCGGATTCATCTCACCTAGACCTTTATAACGTTGAAGCTCAACATTATTACCGAATTCCTTCATATAATTCGCCAGTTCTTCATCCGTCCATGCATATCGAACACTCGCAAGCTTACCAGACTTACGAGTAAGTTTGTACAATGGCGGCTGAGCAATATATACTTTGCCTGCATCAATTAAAGGCTTCATATAACGATAAAAGAAGGTCAACAGCAGCACCTGAATATGTGCACCGTCCGTATCCGCATCGGTCATAATGATAATTTTGGAATAATTGCTGTCTTCAACTGCAAATTCGGTTCCTATGCCCGCCCCGATCGCCGCTGTAATGGCGCGGTATTCTTCATTTTTGAGAATGTCGGCCAGCTTTGATTTTTCCGGATTGAGCGGTTTTCCCTTGAGCGGCAGAATAGCCTGAATCTTCGAGTCACGTCCCTGTTTGGCGGAACCACCTGCGGAATCCCCTTCAACAATAAACAACTCATTTCGGGTAAAATCCTTTGATTGCGCCGGCGTTAGTTTGCCGTTCAGGTTGGAACTTTCACTACGTTTCTTGCCTGTGCGCATATCATCACGTGCTTTGCGGGCTGCTTCTCTGGCTCTGGAGGCTTGAACCGCTTTGCGAATTAACGTTTGCGCTACCTGCGGGTTTTCTTCCAGGAAACGTTGAATATTCTCGGACACGACCGAATCCACTGCACTTCGAGCGGAAGCGCTGCCGAGCTGATCCTTGGTCTGACCTACGAACTCAACCTCTGACATCTTGACACTGATGACGGCCATCATACCTTCACGCAAATCATTGCCTTCGAGGTTTTTATCTTTTTCCTTAATCATGCTGGTACGCCGCGCGTAGTCATTCATTACACGAGTGTACGCAGCCCTGAATCCGGTCTCATGTGTACCGCCACCCCGAGTAGAGATCGAGTTCACGAACGAAGCCAGCGTTTCGGTATAACCTGCGTTATACTGGATTGCCACTTCGACTTCAATGTCATCCTTCTCCGCATAGAAGTGAATAACATCATGCAGCACATCTTTATTTTCGTTAAGAAAAGCAACAAACTGGCTTGCTCCACCTTCATACATGTATTCATCCTGATTGCCCGAACGTTCATCCTTGAGCACAATTCTCAGACCCGAATTCAGAAAAGCAATCTCCTGAAGACGTTCTGCCAATGTATCATAATTAAATTGAATACCGCTCTGGAACACCCGAATATCCGGTTTAAATGTAACTTTTGTACCTGTCCGATTGGTATTGCCCAACACTTCGAGACCGGAGACCGGTTCACCGACATGTTCAATCCCTTTTTTGTCCTTCCAATACTCGAATCGCTGACGATGAATCTTGCCATCACGGAAAATCTCGACTTCAAGCCACTCGGACAATGCGTTAGTAACTGACGCACCTACACCGTGCAAACCGCCTGATTTTTTGTATCCTGATCCACCGAACTTTCCGCCTGCGTGCAAAATCGTAAACACGACCTGGGGAGTAGGAATCCCTGTTTTATGTATACCTGTCGGAATTCCCCTTCCGTTATCCTGAACCGTAATAGAACCGTCCTTATGCAGCGTGATATCGATTTTGGAGCAGAATTTGGCGAGATGTTCGTCGACAGCGTTGTCGACAATTTCCCATACCAAATGATGTAGACCCGAAGTGCTGGTGCTGCCGATGTACATCCCCGGCCGTTTCCGTACCGCTACCAACCCTTCAAGTACTTGAATGTCGTCCGCGTCGTAGCCTGAAGACCCCTGTCCTCCGCCTGTCGAACCTGCCGACATATCGATTTGCTCGACCATTCATGCTCCCCCTTCTTAACTTGCAACTAAAAAAATGCCTAAAATGCAAACAGATGTTTTCTTATCCTTGTCCATTTTAATTCAAGATATCCCGTTTCGTAAAGACAAGGAATGACACAATGAGTGAAGCAATGCCCCAAACACTAAGCACAATAAGGGAAAAACCTAAATTCATACCCTCGATTGGAGGTAACCCGCCAGACAAATAATTCGGAAGTTCGAGGTTAACCATGAACAAATACTTCGCGGTCTGCCAGGACGCTGCCATACTCGTCAAGATTGTTCCTGCAATCAAAGCGGCCATCATTATAACAATACTTGCAGCAGTACTGCGCACAAGCACAGATACCATAAATGCAAGCATAGCCACAATTACACTCACAAACCAGATCAGTCCTGCCTGCATGAGCATGTACAGCCACTGGTCTACAGCATGCACTGCCGACATATCGACATCTGTTCCCACAACTTTGAATCCTGTGAAGATTGGCATGTTGAAGCCTTTATAACCAAAGACCGCACCCGATATGACATAACATATAATGTAGGCTGATACCACTATGATCGAAACAAACATAATCAGCGTAATTAATTTACTCAAAAGCACTTTCCAGCGTCTAACCGGACGCGTTAAAAGCATTTTAATCGTACCTGTCGTACGTTCACCAGAAACAAGATCTGAAGCAATAGCCATGATTAACAGTGGAATAAACAATCCAACCGCGTTGTTCATGAACTCCCGCGTAAAGGTGACACCGCCCGGTTCTTTGGGATTGATGTCATTCTCAAGATAATACTGCATCTGCTGGATATATACTGTTCTATATTTTTTGTACTCTTCAGGTACCCGATCGCTACCGAGCGAATTTTGATTGTCTGTGATGGCCTGTTGCAGTTCAAGACGCCAATCGCCGCCAAACTTGTCGCGATTATTCTCCGCAGATTTCATCTGGGCATACGTAAACATCGGTACGAGGACCGCAAGTACAATAAATATAATATAAAGCCGTTTTTTCTTCACCATCTTAATCGTTTCATTGCGGATCAGCGGCATGATATTACTCAATGGATTCACCTTCTGTCATTTTTAAGAATAGTTGTTCAAGCGTAGGCTGAATCCGCTGTACCCCTTCAACCTGTATACCAGCTTGAACCATCTGTTGCACCATATCAGGAATTCGATCTTCGTGCATCTCGGCAACCACAGCGTTGGGACCAAGGCCCGCAACAATGGTATCATCCATCACATCCGCAGGTCGACCTACCAGAGCAATGCCTGCATCCTGCAACATTTTTTTGCCTTGCTCCAGTGGTGAAACATGCCATATAGCCAACTTCGAATGATCTTCAATCAGTTCGCTTACACCTCCAACGGCAAGCACACGCCCAGCACTGATAATGGCTACTCTGTCACAGAGAAGCTGGATCTCACTTAACAAGTGACTGCTGACAAATACAGCCATACCTTCGCTGGCAAGTTGCTTAATAAAGACACGAAGTTCCTTAATCCCTTTTGGATCAAGACCATTTGTCGGTTCATCCAGAATAAGCAGACGCGGTCGCCCAAGCAGCGCTTGTGCAATACCGAGCCGTTGACGCATACCCAATGAGTACGTTCTGACTTTATCGTGAATCCGCTGATCCAGACGCACAATATCTACAACTTCCTGAATTCGTTCATTGTCCACACCTGGTTGCATGCGAGCGAAATGCTCCAGGTTCTCCCACCCTGTCAGATATGTATATACCTCCGGATTTTCAACAATGGAGCCTACATACTTCAAAGCACGCTCAGGGTCCCGATTCACATCATAACCACAAACTTTAATTTTTCCTTCTGTTGGTTTGATCAGATCGACCAGCATCCGTATCGTAGTTGTTTTGCCGGCACCGTTGGGACCGAGAAATCCGAAGATTTCACCAGGTTTTACGTCAAATGTAACGTCCTTAATGATCCATTTGCGTCCGATCCGCTTTTTCAGATTCTGTACGGATAGGACGGAATCATACAGTTGCTCTGTCATTAATTTCCGCTCCCTTCTGCCGGTGTATCTGCCTGGAATTCCTGTGCAATCCGAACTGCAATTTGCTCATAACCTTGTCCGTTGGGATGGAAATGATCTGACGAGAGATACTCCCCCAGATGATTTTCAAACAAATCGAATGTAGGGACCAGTGTCATCTTGTCCTCATTGTTCAAAATAGCCAGTGCAGCATCGTTCCATGCAGCTACCACTGCATTACCTGGCTTCTCCAGTTCCTTCACATCGCCAAATGGATTGTACAACCCTATGTACGCAATCTGCGCATCGGGATTAATTTCTTTTACTTTCTTCAATATCTCTTGAAGGCGCTTCGACGTTTCCGGCAAAGCCGCTGCCAGCTGCTCTGCTGTTGGCGGATCTTCCCCCTGTAGAACTTGTCCTCCCTGGAACAAATCATTTGCGCCGATCGAGAGCAAGATAAAATTGGATTGTTGTAAGACGTAACGTACGCCTTGCTCATCGAGTTTTTCCAATAAAGCATCTGTTCTCAAACCGTTTACACCCAGATTATTAAGAACCTGAACGTCATATCCTTTATCTTTAAGCAGATTCCCTGCACGTCTCACAAAACCGAGTCCTTCATCATCGCCCGTGCCTCTTGCCAGAGAATCACCGATGACGGCCATCCGAATCTTGCCATCTTCCACGACAGCCGGTTCCCCCTCGATATCCTTAGATGGAGCAGTTGCCTCCTGGCCTGTAGTTAATGCGGAATCTCCCTCGGGGAAAATCACGTCTTTTATGGCGTAACCAAATCCAAATAACAACAACAAAGTTGCCAAGATGGATACTGTACTGACAGTTCTCCAGATCCATGGTGCTGAATCCAGGCTTTTTTTCTTTTTCATCATCACATCTCCACTCATGTACACCAGTCCGGGTGCTTTATAATTTATAATGACTTTACATTAAGGCGTGTCTGAAAATCCGCTTACTTCGGAGTTTTCAGACACGCCCTGATGATGCTATTCCTAAATAACATAAATGTTCTGTCGTTAATTTGCAAACTTTGGCGCTGCATTCGCAGAATTCATTTTTTATATGTCATTTTACGGAAAAAAGGTTATGCCATACACAGATATGAACTGTGTACTGGCATAACCTTGTGGAAAAGAAAATCATACTTTCTTCATTATAAATCGATTACTTACCGATAAACTCTTGTGCCCAGTATCCGTTGTAGAAACCTACACCGATATGCGTAAAGTTTTTGCTCAGAATATTGGCACGGTGACCTTCACTATTCATCCAAGCTGTAACCACTTCCTGTGGTGTTTTTTGTCCTTGGGCAATGTTCTCACCTGCATAGCTGTAAGTTACTCCGAATTGTTTCATCATATCAAACGGAGAACCATACGTAGGTGACTGGTGATCAAAATAGTTGTTGTTACTCATATCTTTTACTTTAGCAACAGCTACTTTGTCCAGAAGTGCATCTGAAGTCAGTGCGTTCAGACCTGCTTTAGCACGCTCAGCGTTCACAAGTTTTACAACTTGAGTAGCAAAGTCGGATTGTGTGCTTTCGCTACCATTATTACTTGTATTGTTACCAGTGTTACCCGTGTTTGAAGGATCTTTAGCCGGTGTAGTTTCCGGTTTTTCTTCTTGAGCTGGTTGTGTTGGTTTAGTCGGTTGCTCAGGCTTAGTTGTAGGCTCAGCAGGTTTTGTTGTTGGTTGAGTTGGTTTTGTTGTCGGCTCAGCAGGTTTCGTCGTTTGATCAGGCTGCGTAGCAGGTTTCTCTACAATTTGCCCCTCGGATACGGTGTATCCATTTTGTTTGAGCCATTTCTCAATGTAAGCTTTCAAGCTGTCTGTGCTTGTAATTTTGTACGTTGTGATAGTCTTATATGTTGAATCTGCAGCAGACGCGGAAGCAGGAAGCATTACCCCTACGGCCAGTACGGCTGTCAGACTACTCGTTACGACAGTTTTCATCCATTTCTTTTTCAAATTCATTCATCTCCTTAAGATTAGTTATTACAACTTTGTAATTAATACTCTATCAGTATATCAATTCGACAGGAGATTGTGAACCTATAAAATATGGAAAAGTAACTTTTTTGTCATTTTTTAGAATGTTACAGATTTTACAAAAGCATAAAAAAAAGACATTCGGACTAAAAATGCTAGTCGAATGTCGCTTCAACATCTATTTATCATTCACCACACCAGATTGTGCAGATCAGGATATCATGAGAATTTCCATGCAATAGAAGAAACTTTTTTTATACTATAGAAGAACTTTACTGAACCGATAACCTCTTTTCTGAAAACCAATGTGCTCATAAAAAGAGTACGTTGTTGAAGTCACTTCACGGTTTGCACCCGTGACAAACAGTTGTTTACCACCTTGCTGTCTGCCCCAATCTTCGGCACGAGCCATCAGACGACGGCCAATCCCACCACCACGATGTTCTTGACCTACAATCAGGGAAGTAATTTGTGCGGCAGGTTCTGGATAGGCATGACTTTGCACACATTGCAAGCCAATCACACCAATAATTTGTTCATCCACTTCGGCAACAAGCATGCATGCGTTTGGATTGGTTTCCAAACATTCAATACGTTCTTTCATGACATTGGTTGTTGTCGGATAGCTGACCTCTCGCATCAGTCCCGTTACCGCTTCAGCATCTCGTAGTTCACACTCTCGGATCATCAGTACAGGGGCCTCAACATTATTGGACATGATTTACCTCCACTTTCAGCATATTAGCGGCTTGCACCGCTGTTTTACGAGCTTCTTCCACATCTTGACCAGCACTTAAAGCTACAGCCATTCGGCGTCCTACTTTGGTCTCAGGTTTGCCAAATACACGAATCTGAGTACGAGGAAGAGCCAGTGCTTCTTCAATCCCGCCTACAGTAAAGTCAGATGTTTCATCATTAGCCTTCAGCGTTGCTGAAGCTCCCGGTGTCAACAGATGTACACCTGTGACCGGAAAACCAAGAATTGCACGTACATGCAGCGCAAACTCGGAACTGTCTTGCGTCACCATTGTAACCATACCTGTGTCATGTGGACGAGGAGATACCTCGCTGAACACAACACCATCCGATGTGAGGAACAATTCCACTCCAAACAGTCCATACCCGCCAAGTTCATCCGTGACGGATTTGGCAATATGACAAGCTTGCTGCCATTGCTCAGGAGTCATTGCATGAGGCTGCCAGGATTCGACATAATCCCCATCCTTCTGAATATGACCAATCGGAGGACAAAATACGGTGCCTGATACAGACCTAACGGTAAGTAATGTAATCTCACTGTCAAATTGCACAAAGCTCTCCACAATAACACGAACGGATTTGCCACGAGCCCCCGAAAGAGCAATGTTCCAGCAATCCTCCACGTCGCCCGGTGTTCGGCATACACTCTGCCCTTTGCCGGAAGAACTCATTAATGGTTTAATGACACAAGGTGTGCCAAGCTCACGTACGGCTTCCTGAAGTTGTTCCAGGTTGTCCGCAAAAAGGTAATCAGCTGTCGGAAGTTTCAATTGTTCGGCTGCAAGCCGACGGATGCCTTCGCGATCCATCGTTAGACGTGCAGCTCGGGCAGTAGGTACTACACAAAATCCCTCTTCCTCAAGCTCCAGTAAAGCTTCTGTTGCAATAGCTTCAATCTCAGGTACGATGTAATGAGGTTTTTCTTTACGGATCAATTGTTTCAAAGCTTCGGCATCCAGCATGTCGATGCAGTAAGACCGGTGCGCGACCTGCATTGCAGGTGCGTTCTCATAACGATCAACAGCGATCGTCTCTACTCCCAGTCGTTGGGCCTCAATAACGACCTCTTTTCCCAATTCTCCACTGCCTAGTAGCAGCATTTTTTTGGCTTGAGCCGTAAAAGGAGCACCCCACATGTTCTTTCCAATCCTCCCAAAGAGAAATCTTCTATATCTGTCTCTCTATTTTCGGGGTTTTGGTTAAAGATTGCAAGAGTGCTCCCTATTTTTCTTGTGAATTTTACAAGATTTTTTGTGTTTTTTCGATCAAATTTTACAATTACTGCTCACAGATTCGATACTCCTTCCATTCCTCCCAAAATTAAGGAAATGTTAAAAGAGCAGACTTCAATACTCCAACGAATCGAAATACGCAAACAAATCCCAAGTTTAAAGACTTGGGATTTGTCGATTTTTTTCTCTGAAGATTTCATTATGGGAAGAAACATAGGCCATTTTGGGTGCGTCTGGCGTCATATATTGTTTCGCACTATTTACAGCTAAAATCGCATCGTTGAAGGCTCCGGCAATAAGTCTGACTTTGCTATCGTGAGTTGCACAATCCCCTGCAGCAAAAACACCCGGCAGACTCGTCTGTGCATGGTGACTCATTAGAACCATTCCATCGTCCATTTCTAAGCCACAACTGGCAAGATCACTTAAATTGCTTTTATATCCATGACTAACTACGACTTCATCCACATCTAACAATACATTTTCCTGACTCTCCATATGCGTAATTACAACCTGATGGATACGTTCACCATGATTATGAAGCCGTGTGATGCTATATGGTGTTCTGACATCCGTTACATTGTTCATCTCGCTAACATTGCGTTCCATTGCACGAAACTCATTTTTTCGGTGGACGACCACTACGCTCCGTGCAAGTTGAGCAAGTTCAATTGCCCAATCTACTGCACTGTTGCCTCCTCCTGAAATGAGCACACGCTTCCCGGAAAAATGTTCTGGATTTTGCACGGTGTAATGAAGATTTTCATACTCACATTGAATCGGCTCCTGAAGCTCCAATTTCTGAATTTCTGCGATACCGCGGCCCACTGCAACAATGATTGTACGCGTATAGTGTATGTCGCCTTCAGCAGTATACAGAGCCAAAATCTCGTTGTCCAGTCGAGCGAACCGATCTACTTTGCAATTCAATTCAACCGTTGGATTAAAGGTATTCGCCTGCTGAACCAGATACTCAATCAACTTTGAACACTTCATTGGTGGCAGGCCACCCACATCCCAAATAGTTTTTTCGGAATAGGTATGCAGAAAACCACCAAGTTGGTCTTTGCCGTCAATGATCTTAACTCTCATATCACGCATCCCGGCATAAAAGGCCGCATATAATCCCGCCGGTCCTCCTCCGACGATGGCTACATCATAGATATCTTCTTCATTCATTTTAAACACACCTTGTTAATTTAGTTATGAATTCGAGATACATGTAACTTTACCCGTTTGCTTTATTTGTTTTTTGCTTCAAAAGCAGCAACAATATCATCAATGACATATTCATCGGCAAGTGGAGACATTCCCAGATTGAACCATTCCTTGCCACCCACCATATAGACGTGGTCCTGCTTGACTGCTTTCAGATTTTTCCATAACGATGAAGATAACATATCTTCAAATTTCTTTTTAATTTCCGGATTAGTCTCATCATCCAGCTGAACGATCAGATGATCTGCGTCGTATTCAGGCAGTACTTCCAAGGATACGGACATGGCAGTTTGATCTTTCGGGAAATTAGGAAGTGGATTCATTCCCAATCGTTTATGGACAAAGTTTCCTCGGTCAAGGTTCTCCCCATGAAGTACGATTTCTTTTTCCATCACTCTAATGTAGAGAACAGTCTCCTCACCAATCAGCTTATCCAATTTGGCAGCAGCTACCTTCTCCTTATCCACCAAATCCTGAATCACCTTTTCTGCCTGTTCTTCTTTGTCCAGAATTTTGGCCATATCCCGCAGTTCATCGCGCCAATCATCACGCTGTGGCAAAAGTACGGTAGGTGCAATCAGAGTAAGCTGATCATAGTCCTTTTTGGACCACCAGTCAGGAGCGATAATTAAATCCGGATCTGCCTCCATGAGGGCTTCAAAGTTAGGCGTTCTTCCTATTCCCATTTTCATCGTGTTTGCGAATGGCTCTTGCAAGTAAGAAGGAAAATCCTCATGGTAGTTCTGTACAGCGATGGGTACGATGCCAAGTGAATATAAAAATTCTGGATATACAACGGACAAACCAACTATTTTTTGTGGGTTCGCCGGAATTTCAACTTCTCCCATTTCCGTAGTCACTTTTTTTACCTGACTTGTTTCTGTTGTTGAAGAATTGGCGGTACCCGCTTCTTGACCCTCGCTCGAGGATGCTTCGTTGCCTGCTGCACCGCAAGCCGAAATAATGAGCACCAACATCATGGTGCATAGTACCGTTAACCATCTGAATCTCATTCTTTATGTACCCCCTATATGGCATTTAGTTATGACAACGTCTAATTAATAATAATTATCATTATCATTTGATATAGGAGTAAGTATATTAAAATATGTTCAGGTATGATATTGACTATTCAGACTTTTTGCTATGGACGATCTTGCCATAACTTTAATATTTCATCCAACATAAGCTCATGGGTGAACGCAGTGTAATCCAGCAGGACGCTCGACAAAAGCATATCCATTCTGCCATTCTGTACCGCTAACAACGCAAGCCATTCTTCAGACTTACGCACAGCAGACCATGTCTGCCTCGATGTCTCATCATCACCCACAATCAGTAATATTCTTTCCACGTTGAGAACAGACAACTCCCTAATGGTTACTGTGCCCCGTTCCCAATAAGTCTCAACTCCTTCGGGACCCTCCATTTGCATATCAACGTAAAAAACGGAAGCAATGCTCCTTGGGCCTAACATCTGCAACGCTTCACCATAAACTTTGAGTACAACTAATCTGTCTATTCGTATGAAATCCTCAAGCTGGTCCTTTATGGTCGTTGCCTTCTCTTCATATCTTTGAAGCCATACCTCTGCAATATCCGACCTGTCCAAAAAGCTTGCAACATATCTCAAATGTTCTCTCCAATCGCCTTTTTCCCACGGGAGGTCACACACAGGAGCAATGGAATGAAGCTGTCTTTGCAAATCCTCAGACTCCGTCCCGACAGTAATAATATAATCAGGTTTAACTAATCGAAGCTGTTCCAGCCAGATTGTCTCACTCTCTGGGAGTGGCATAACTTTGTCCGTTTCATATTTACGTCGGTAATAGTATGTCCACGGATGACTTGCCGGCGCTGCACAGGGAATGATCTGCAATGCAAGCAGTATACCAATGCTCACAGAATGAACTGCAGCAATTTTTTGTTTGCTATTACGTATAAACGCTGCTGGTGGAATGCCAGAGATTTGCTTGAATTTACGCCGGAAATACGTCTCATCCTGATAACCCACGTACGATGCCACATCCTTGAGTCGATAACTGTGATCATTTCTCATTAAGATCTGGGCTTGTTTAATTCGGTATAGCGTTAAATAGTCCACTGGACTATAACCATACCTTTTCTTGAATAAACGCATGAAGTGTCGAGGGCTCATTCGTGCCACATTTGCTAGTTCCTCAATGGTTAATCTCTTCGAATAATTCTGCTCCATGTAACCTTTGACATGTTCAATTGGTGAAGCCAGGTCCGTTTTTTCGGTAAAGGCCACGTCGTAAAACATGGTATACAATAGTTCCTGAAAACGAATCTGACCATAGTACCTTTGCAAACCATCCTTCTTCAACGTGTGGTGGTAAATCATCTGACAGATCACGCCAACAGCAACGGGTGAAGATGAGCTGACCTCGCCATTCACTTCATTACGTAAAAGTTGCTTCATCATTTCCAGGGCTGTTCCACCCTCCTGCTCCCGTGCATACATAACATCAAAACTCATGTGATACACGCCTCGTTCATCCAACGAATGCACATTTGCCTCAACCAGTTGCCCCGGGAAGCCTACATACAGTCCGCCCGCCTTTAATTCAATGAAACTGCCATCTATCTTTAACCACCCTTGCCCACTGGCTACAAATAATAACATGTATGTTTCAATGAAGTGTTTCCTCAGAAGCCACTCCGTCGCAGGATCACTCGTATAATTCACGTGAAGGAGCCTAAAATTCATATGATCCAGGTGATCCAAATGCTTTGAATTTATTTCGTTGTTGTCCATCTGCATTGATCTCCCTCCAGCCATGAACGATTGTATTGATTTCATTCTTCAAAAATATAACATACCACACTAACGAATAAAAAAAACACTCCGGCTATCCTCTAACCTGTCTTCAATGAATAAGATGCACTTATTATTGAAGGATCAGGCTATAGAACGCCAGAGTGTTATAAGTTCATATGTGTTCAGACGCTTCACAGGCGTCCGAAGGTTTCATCACAAAAATCTGTATTGAGCTTCTATTAATCCATTATAGACGCCTTGTTTTTGGATAAGCTGCTCATGGTTGCCCTCTTCTTTAATTTCACCATGATCCAGGACGATAATGTTATCTGCATTCCGGATCGTTGAGAGACGGTGAGCGACCATAAAGGACGTTCTTCCCTGCAACAGCACCTTCAACGCTTCCTGGATTTTGAGCTCTGTCTCCGTATCAATACTGGCTGTAGCTTCATCCAGGATCAGTATGCGCGGATCAGCAAGCAGCGCACGGGCAAAGGATAACAGTTGTCGCTGTCCCATGGATAATACGTTCCCGCGTTCCTCTACTTCAGTATCATATCCGCCAGGCAGCTTCATGATGAACTCATGTGCATTAACTGCTTTGGCTGCGTCCTCCACCTCTTCATTGGTTGCATCCAATCGTCCAAATCGAATATTGTCACGAATCGTCCCCGAGAAGATGAAGGTATCCTGTAATACAATGCTGATCTGGCTGCGTAAACTCTCTACCGTTACATCCCGCACATCCTGTCCGTCAATGGTGAGACGTCCGCCAGATATATCATAGAAACGACTGATCAGATTGATGATCGTACTTTTACCTGAGCCCGTATGACCAACAAGTGCAATCGATTGTCCCGCAGCCGCCGAGA
Source organism: Paenibacillus xylanexedens (assembly GCF_001908275.1). Taxonomy (NCBI): domain Bacteria; kingdom Bacillati; phylum Bacillota; class Bacilli; order Caryophanales; family Paenibacillaceae; genus Paenibacillus; species Paenibacillus xylanexedens. The sequence goes on from NZ_CP018620.1 coordinate 5,091,542, forward strand.
AGCTGATTCCTTTCAGCGCCTGTCTGCCCTTCTCGTATTCGAACACCACATTTTCGAATGCGATATCTCCCTTAATAGAAGGTAGTGGCTTGGCACCTGGTTTATCCGCAATACTTGGTTTTTCATCCATGAATTCGAAGATACGCTCCGATGATGCCATCGCAACCAGCAACTGATTGTACATCTGACCCAGACGGTTGATTGGGTCCCAGAAGTTGCCGACATAGTTGGCAAAAGCAACAAGTAATCCCACGGTCAACTGACCTTCCTGAATCAGGTAAGCACCAAACCAGAAAAGGATTAATGTACCAAATCCGCCGGTAATCTCAATCAGCGGTCCAAAGCCCTGGTTCATCGCTGATGCTCTATCCCATGACTTTTTGCTGGACAGGTTCATGTTGTCAAAATATTTCATGTTCTCTTTTTCCTGTGTGTAAGCCTGAGTCACTCGAATCCCTTGAATGGATTCATTCAAGTGGGAGTTAATCCGAGAGTTCTTCATACGCACATCCTGCCAAGCACGGCGGATCAGCACCCGCAGCTTGGTCGAGATGATAAACATGATCGGTACCGTAATGATCACGGCAAGACCTAGTTTCCAGTTAATCAACAGCAAGATCACAATGATCCCGAGCAACTGTACGCAGTCGATCATGACGTTAACTGCACCGTTGGTGAATAGATCCTGAAGGGAGTTAATGTCATTCGTAACACGAACCAGTACCGAACCTGCCGGTCTTTTGTCAAAAAAGTTAAAGGACAGCTTCTGGATATGCTTGAACAGATCCGAGCGAAGATCATAAATAACGCGCTGCCCGATAATGTTGGTCAGTTTGATCCGGTACGTATTGGCAGCCCATTGAATGAGATACAACACAAATATGGAGCCTGCGATAAGATACAGCATAGTCATACTTGGCAACCCTGTTGCCGGTGCGATGGCCCGGTCAATTGCCAGACTGATCAGAAACGGTACGGACAATTTCGTAATGGTACCCAAGATCATCATTAGAATAACGAGTGGTAACAATTGTTTTGCATAAGGTTTCATGTATGCAAATAAACGTCCGAATTCTTTCCAGTTAAACGGTTTTTCAATAATTTCATCATCCTGATACACAAATCGTTCATTCAGTTTCTTCTCTGAGGCCACTTTTGCCTCGCGCCTGTCTGCTATCGTTTCGGCACTCATGAATTCACCTGCTCCCCAGCCTCCCGCTTACCGCGGGCAATATAATCTGCATATTGAATTTTATAAACATCCTGATATGGTCCAGGCACTTCAATGAGTTCGGTATGTTTGCCACGTTGTACCACACGGCCTTCATCGAGCACCAGAATCTCATCTGCATGTCGTAGTGAAGATATCCGGTGTGCAATAATAAATGTCGTTCTGCCGCGCATAACTTCCTGGAAACCGGACTGAATCTCATGTTCCGTCTCCATGTCCACGGCGCTGGTTGCATCATCAAGTACCAGAATTTTCGGATTTTTCAGCAAAGCCCTTGCAATCGCGATCCGCTGTTTCTGTCCACCCGATAATCCCATGCCGCGTTCACCAACCACCGTGTCATATCCATCCGGGAACTCCATAATGAAGTCATGAGCCTTGGCCAGCTTGGCTGCACGGATAATCTCATCCATGGTGACATTCTTAAGTCCGTAGGAAATATTATTGCGAATACTGGATGAGAACAGGAATGTTTCCTGGAAGACAGAAGCGATCTGACTCCGCAAACTGCGAATACCTATATCTTTGATGTTTTTGCCATCCAGCTTGATCGTTCCCGAGTTCACGTTATATGCACGCATTAGAAGCTGAATGATGGTCGATTTACCTGACCCTGTTCCCCCGAGGAAACCGATTACAGAACCGGGTGCAGCGTCAAAATTAATATCGGTTACCGCTGGCATTTTGTTGCCGTAGGCAAAGGTAACGGATTCAAATGTCACATGACCGTTCACCTGGTCTGCTTCCACAATGACCGGATCTTGCGTTTCTTCCACGTCCACTGGCGTATTGAGCAGTTCGAGCACCCGTTCACCTGAAGCTTTGGATTGCGTATAGTTGTTGATATGGAACCCAAGGTTCCACATTGGACCGATTATGTACCAGATCAAACTGAAAAAGGCAACGAGTTCACCGAGTGTCAGCGTCTTCTGTATAACCATTCTTCCACCGATCACCAGCAACAGCACGATGCTCACAGAAGCAAGAATCTCCATGATCGGAAAATAACGACTCCACAATGTTGCGGCATGAATCTGATTTGTCTTGTAACGCTCATTACGTATGGAGAATTTCTCCACTTCATAAGGCTCACGTGCAAAGGATTTTACCGTACGTACGCCAGTAATATTCTCCTGTACCGCTGTTGTCAGTGAACTGAGCGCCAGCCGCATCTCCTGAAACGCAGGGTGAATTTTGGATTCGAATCTCAGCGCAACGAAGGCAAGTAATGGGATGCATATGAGTGTGAACAGCGTAAGCTGCCAACTCATGGTCATCATCATGATTGCGCCGAATACGACCATGAAAACCATGTTAAGAATCTGGGCGAAACCAAATCCGATAAAGTTACGGATGGCTTCCAAATCTCCCGTGAGGCGGGACATCAGATCACCTGTCTTGGCCGTATCATAATAACGGAAGGATAAAAATTGAAGCTTTTCGTAACAAGCATTACGAAGTCTGTACGCCAGGAAGTTACCCAAGCGTCCTCCATAAAAGCCGTGTAAAAACTGCATTCCCGCTTTCAAAATAACTACACCTAACACAGTCAAGGCAATTATGGGAACGTCTTCAAAAGTTCGCGGAACAATGATGTCATCAATCAGTATCCTTAGCATGTACGGATACACCAACCCAAGTGCGGTCGCTAAGGCGAGGAACAAGATTGATACAAATAAATACGTTCGCTTTTCCCAAAAAAAGGTTTGCAGTTGCCTAAGAACATCCATGTTTCTCCTCCTCTTATGTCGTTCAAAAATACTATGAACATTTATGAAGTTTATCACCGTACCCCATTCGCGGCAAAGCGAATAACAGACCATATTCTGCCTGCTTTCAGCTTATTGACGCATTAACGAAGGTAAATACCCACCTTTCAATCAAATGTTTGAATATTCTCTTTATTTCAGGTTGTTCGTACCAAAAAAAGGCTCCCTATATGCCTTTTCGGCAGGGGCCTTTTTGGGTTGATTTTCGCAACATTTTCAATGTGTTGCTGTATCATTCATTTTGTTTTACAAAGACTTCCAGAGAATACGTGTTATGCCGTGATTTTAACTGCGTTCAATCTGTTCCAGTTGGTTAGACAAGCCGGTCCATTGCTCCGCCGGAATTCCGCTCTCCAGTGTATCTTGAATTCCACTTACCGCCTCGTCCAGACGTTCCTCCAACTGACGGGATTGGTGTTGCAATGATTGACAGAGCTGGTTGTCATAAAACTGAATCAACTTGTCTTGCGCAGCAGGAAGAACTTCAATGATCATCTGTTTGAGGACAGGATCAAGTGCCTCTTGTAACCGCTGACGTCCATCCCTTTCGAAGAACTGTTTCGGATTGCGGAAATAATTCAAATAGCTTTTCCATCCAGACGGTTCTTCCAGACGAACTTCTTCAAGCACAGGTGTGCTCCAGCGTTCGTTCAGTGGCAGTGACACATCCACGCCTCCAGATAACTGCCTCACCTCGTCTATACAATCCGTAACTTGCTTCATCAGCCAGGTCTGACCTGCCTGTTCAAGTCTGAGCGTGGTAGCAAGCAGTTCCTGCTCCAGTTCAATCGCAATCATGCGCAACAGTTCACGTCCACAGGCTGCAAAAGCCATCTTCAGATTGCCCCGATCCTCCCGAAGTACAGATGGATGGAATGCTTCTGCCATGAATAGACCAAGGCGATAGGCAAGTCGCTGCCGCACATGGAAGAGCAATTCTGCTGTTTCCTGTGACAATTCTTCCTTCATGGATCTTGCTGCAAGTTGCTGTATGCGCTGGCGTGACTGTCCCTGGATCGTCTCCAGTTCATCCCGCCGCTGCTGCAATACTTCCTCCCCCTGAGCCGCATCTTCCGCGCGTTTCTTCAGCCGCTGAATGACACGTGCCATCTCTTCGGAAGCTCCACCTACAGCAAGATCGGCTAATTCTCTGCCTGCAAATTGGTTGAACTCTTCCTCAAAACGGATAAAACCAGATTGCTCAAGCAGCTTCGAATCACCTGCCATCTTGCCTTCCATCGCCAGTATGCTGGATACCGGGAAGAGTCGTGGTGCCCGAATTCCATTACTGCGCAGTTGGGTGCTCACATGATCAAGAACCTGCTCCAGTTCTTCCTCAGAGGAAGACAAGTCACTGGCATTCACAACAAAGAACATCTGATCCATGGCAGAACTATCCTTAACACGTCCCAACTGATTCAGGAACTGGCGATCTCCTTGTGAGAAAGCATGGTTGTAATACGTTACAAAAATGAGGGCATCCGCATTCTTCATATAATTGAAGGTTACACCCGTATGACGAGCATTCACGGAGTCCGCTCCTGGTGTGTCCACCAATACAATGCCTTGTTCAGTCACATCGCAACTGTAGTAGAGATCGATACTGTCTACAAAACAGGACTTTTTCTCGTTAGCGACAAAGTTACGATAACCGTCCAGATCCACCAGCACATCCTGACCCAGCTGGTCCGCTGTTTCTTCCCAGCCGGCTGCCGCTGCCTGCAAAAAGCTGTAATGCGGGCGCCCCGCCGGATGCACATCCTGTGGTGAGAGGGAGCGTACTCGCTTCTGCCACTCCGCTCCAGGCTCACCCAGTCCGAGCAATCGGAAGGAATAGCCAAGATCTTCCTGGAAGGCGTCCCGGGTCTTCATCCGGACCCGGGCTGTTCCATGCTCCGCGCCCCCGGCAGGAGCCATGATCCGGTTAATCGCCGCTGTTGTTGGATGCGGCGAGACCGGTAGTACAGCTTCGCCCAGCAACGCGTTGGCGAAGGAGGATTTGCCGGCGCTGAATGCTCCGAACAGTGCCAGAGTGAACGTGCCGCCCGCAAGCGAAGCCGCACGTGCACGCAGATCCCGTACCGCCGACCCCATGGCGGGGTACGGCTCCACCAGCGCAGCAGCGGCTTCAAGCCGTGCCGCTGCTGCGTCCAGGCGTCGGCGGCGTTCAGCGCCAGCCGCCGCCGATGGCCCAGGCACCGCCGCTGCGACTGCCCGCTGCTGCGGCGGTGCCTCTGGCGTCTGTGGCTGCGCAGCCACAGACGTTGACGTGCCCGTATGCGAACCGGATGCTTCGCCCGGTTCAGGCACCGCGGGCACGTGCGGGCCCTTCACCTCCGGCAATAGCCCGGAGGGGAGGGGGCCCGCATCGGGCAGCAGGCTGCGCAGCCCTGCTGCCTCGGCGGCGGCGCTGCGCTGGAGCGCCGTGTAGCGCGCCGCCGCCGCGGATTGCGCCAGCAGCGCTGCGCGGCTGGCGTCCAGCGCCTGAAGCGCGGCTTCGCCTCGCGCGCCCAGCGCTTCCAGCATGCGGTCGGCCAGCATCATGGCCGACTTGCGATAGCGGGCCTCAATCTCGCCCCGCACATCTTTACTGAACTGAATCACATATTCTGGAGATACCTCTGCACTGACACTGCGTTTCATCTCCAATAGTGCTTCATCTACAGCAGGCAGCTCCGTATTGAGCGCCTGCTCCCACTCCGCTCCCCATAGCTGATGGGATTCACCCAGCTGTCTAAGCATCGTACGAATATGTACCTCCACTTGTCCGGAAGCCTGATCCTGTAACAGTCTGACCAGCTCAGAAGCACGACGTTGTTTCTCCTGCTCGGTTTTTCCACCTGAGAACAATAAACCTACCCTGAAACCTGGTTTGCGGCTCTCCAAATAGGCAGCAGCCGACGCACGAATATCCGCAGGAGTAAGATTTGCATTAGCCAGAAGAGGTTCAAGCTCCGCCCGGAATTTCTCACGCACTCGCGAAGGCCCGTTACGAATGTCTGCTGCTTGTTGATCGAGAAGCTCCAGCTCTCGTTCCAAGCGTTCAATTCCTTCCTTGCCACCAATCTCATCCAGCAGGGAATTCTCTTCGTCTTCACGTTTCTCCGCTTCTCTCGTCAGGTGTTGCTCCGTTACATGACTGGCCGAACTTGCCAAACTGTGCGTAATTAACGCTTCCTTCTCTTGCATCATGTGTCCAATGAGTTCCGGAAGCACATCCCACTGGTTGTAGCGATGCTGCTTGTCGCGTAGGGAAGTAAACAACAGTCCGTCATATCTGACTTCCCAGGCCGCAAATATAGCTTCGACACCTTCGGTATATTGGTCAAAAGAGAGCTCACGCTCACGATGCTTGTCGATCTGGTTCACGATCAAAAACAACGGTTTGCCCCAATCCGACAGACTCTTGGCAAATGAAAGGTTTGTCTCGGACTGGACATGGTTATAGTCCATGACATAGAACACCACATCCGCCAGATGGAGCGCGGAATGGGTTGCGAGACTATGTCCGCGATCTGTTGAATCCACACCTGGTGTATCCAGCAGGACAGCATCATCTTTCAGCAGCGGAATATCATCCCATACCTCAATTGAGCTGTAAGCTCCACCATTTTTGCAATACGCCTCCAATTCCTCTGGAGAAACTTCAAGTGTTCCTGCCCCATTGTCAGCGCTTACGTTTGGAGTAGTATAAATAAGCGCTCTTGGCTTACCATTACGTATGGATACCACATTTGCACTTGTTGGAACGGGACTTGAAGGCAGCACCCGCTTACCGCATAAACTGTTGATGAGACTCGATTTGCCTGCAGAGAAATGACCACAGAACGCAATCGTCAGATGTTTCATTTCCGCCTTGCTGATTAAATCCGTTATAGCCTGTACAGCCGTATGGTCCCCTGTCTGCTCCATCGCTTCACGCAGCGGAAGCAGAGGTTTGGCCATTTCTTTTGGGTAATCTGTTCTGGACATGACTGGCCTTCCCCCTGGCTCCTCTAATTTGACATCCGTTTCGACGTCTATCTCTTTTACAACATTTATTTTAACATTATCAAGTTTGAATTTGAACGGTTGGAATTGAATATACATAAATGAACGTATAAGTTCTATAATCTAAAAAAAATAAAACCGAACAAGTCGGTTTTATCTGTAATACGTTTTATACTCGGTATTTAGCAAATGCTTACGCCAAGGGTCTGTTGCATGAATGCGATGCGATCACCTTAACCACAACGATCCTCATGACATTAATACAACAGAACCAATAGTGTAATCACTTCTTATGAAACTGCGTTCTCCATGGAAGGCAGCAAGATTTCAAATACTTGTCCATGTTGCAGAATTGTAATGTCTCTGCCTTTGTCTCTCATAACAACAACTTCTGGTTTAACGGACATACGCTCCAGATAATGTTCAGGCACGTCGCCAGAGTGGCTTACTGTGATGCCTTCTACTTCTTTTTCTTCATTTTCAGCCATTTCCTGTTCAACGATTTGTTCAAAGATATCGGAGAAGGCCTCAAAATTGTCAGTGTACACGGAAATGCATTTCATGATTATTCATCCTTTTCTGCTCATTAATTTATTTTTCGTTTTCGGGTGGTGACACGTTCCTTATCTTTCCTGATTTGGGACGTTTTCATACGTTTTTTCCCTTCCCTGCATATGTCCAGCAATGGACAGATATGACACGCAGGGTTCTGTGCCTTGCAATGGTAGCGTCCAAAAAATATAAACCGGTGGTGAGTTAAAGTCCACTCGTCCCGGGGTACGCGCTTCATTAGTTTCTTTTCGACTTCAAGTACGGAGTCATCCCAACCTGCAAGCGCCAGCCGCTTGGATACACGTTCAACATGAGTATCTACCGCAATTGCCGGTACTCCAAACGCATTGGAAACAACTACATTCGCGGTTTTCCGCCCGACACCTGGTAGCGTCACAAGCTGATCATGTTCCTGCGGTACATCACCGCCATACTGCTCTATTAAAATTCGGCACATGTTCTGAATATGCTTGGCCTTGTTCCGGTACAAACCAATTCGCCGAATATCCTGTTCCAACTCTTCGAGAGGAACTGCCAGATAATCTGCAGGGCTTCTGTACTTCTGGAACAAATCTGCGGTTACCTTGTTAACCGTTTCATCGGTGCACTGGGCAGACAAAAGGACAGCTACCGTCAATTCAAATGCATTGCTGTGATTTAATTCGCAATGTGCATCAGGAAACATTGCTTCCATAGTTTCGAGTATATGTCTAACCGTCGCTGCATTCATGAAGAGCTACCTCCCACAAAATGACTCCACGCTGCGGAGCCTTACTTCGAAGCTTCATCCGAGTACTTTGCGGGGACCTCAAAAAGCTTGCAAAAAAAACGTCTTGATGCGGGAAAGATCCCGTATCAAGACGGTCATTCTTTTGATCCTCGAAAAGAAACGATTACTGTTTTTGAATCTCCAGAATAACATTGTTCAGGAGATACAATACAATATTATCATTATCTCTGAGAGATTGCACGCTTAAAGTATTGTCACCCTGGTGAACAAATACACTTGATCCGAGTGCAAAACGATAGTTCGTGTCTGCTGTCGTTTCCCGTTTAACCAAAATCTGGTTACCAACGCCATCATAAGACCAGAATTGTTTGCTCATGACAGTTAATACTCTGAAGCGTGTGGAATTATCCGTATCTTTTGTCATTTCCACACGATCTCCGACCGTAAGACTAGTCAATGAAGTTAATGTGGAGCCAGATTTTACGACTTTAACAGAACCGCTAACAGGCACGGTTTCAGTCTGGCCGTTAAACTGTTTGAGCGTTACAGATGAAGCATCCACTGCTGTAACTTCAGCCAGCGTACGCTTCACGACTTGAACCGCTTTTGGCGTAGCTCCTTCAAACGTTACATTAATCAGGTTACCTGCTGTCAGTTGTGAAGGCGTGATCGTCTGACCACTCTCTCCTGTCAGTACCGCTTGATCCACGTAGAACTGACTTGTCAACAGATCGGATTTTACTCGAATACGACTATTTGCTTCCAAGGCCACCACTTCGAATTGAGCCACAGTGTTCAGTGCAACCTTCTGCACGACATCCTGATTTGCTCCAAGCGTTACGGTAACTTTGTCACCAATTTTTAAATCTCCCAGACTTGCGCCGGATTTGTTATAAATCTCAACTGTAGGAACCGTAGAATAAGGCACTGTAATTGTCTGATTACCAGACAACAAGCTGATTTTCTTGCCAGAAGTATCAATGTTGCTGATCGTACCTTCATACTTGTAAATCACTTTAACGGACAATGCACGTGTTCCCACATAGGTCAGATCCAATTTGCGACCATCATTTAAGAGTGACTCCAGACCAGCCAGTGTAGGTTTGGTTGTATTATAATCCAGCTTGGTTTTCTCATCCAATGTAAATACAAACGGTTTTTTGTTGTTATCTAACACGGTAAGTAACTTTGTTTTACTGTTGTAAGACACAACCGTTACCCCGTTCATAGGTTCCATTTGACGTCCAATCACCTGAATACGCGTTACCTGGTCGTCAGAGTTCAATGTCAACTCCACCTGATCCCCGTTCGTTGCATCCGTGATAAGATCATTCAGCGTTGCATCCTGAATGCCATTAATAATGACTTCCGGCTTTTCAGTCAGCAGTTTCGCCTCAAGGGAACCCCCTTCACGTTTGAACGTTAACGTGGATTGGTTACCACCGATCTCAACCAGTGTTCCACGCACAGATTGCTCCACACCTTGAGACAACTCGATCGTTTGCACGATGCTGTCTTTCACGGTATATTTCACGGCACTGCCTGCTTTAAGCTCTGCCAGAGAGAGAATGCGGTCCTGGTAACGAATAATCAGATTGTCATTATACGTATATTGCTCTGTATTGCCCGCTGCATTAACAAACTTAATTGTTTTGCCAGAGGTAGACACTTCAGCGATTACGCCATTGTCACTCTTGTTAACAATGCCGGATTTCACACGAATAGCAACTGTTTTTTTGTCAGTCGAGAACGTCTCACGCAGTACTTCGATGATGCTATCTGCCGTAATATCGGACAGTTTGATTGCATTACCATTCTGATCGATGAATGCAGTTGCCTCATCATAACTGTACGTTTCGTAATTCTCGCCCACAAAGATACCAATTTTATTACCAGACAATGAACGTGCGAATGTACCTTCAACACTTTCCACCTGCGGTGTAGCATCAACAACTTCCACATAGGAAGCCCCACCTGCAGAACCTACAACCATAACTTTCGTATACAGCTTCACATCTGTGGCGGAAGCACGAGTTTCACTGTCTTTCGTAAAGTAAGGCGTACTGCTGTTCACTGCGAAGTTAACGGCTTTGCCGTCCACAACCAGCGTGATCTGCCCATCTTTCAATCCTGTCACATAACCCGTGGATGTGTTCGGGTATTTTGTATCCGTTAACGATTCACCACGACTGAAGAAGGTAGCCAGTTGAGCACGGGTTACGGAACCAGTTGGATTGAATTTGTTGCCTTCCACACCTTTGGCCAGATCCAGGCTAACAGCCAGATTGACATAACCTTTACCACTTTCGGAAATACTTGCATTATCAGCAAATCCGGTAGATTGATTATTTTGTGCCTTTGCTTCAGCATCCTTGTCCAATGAACGGATTAACAATTTCGTAATCCATTCCCGTGAAGCCGGCTTTTGACCCCAGGAGGTCTTGGATACATCCACTGTTGATTCTTCCGTTTTGTCAATCAGTCCCAGTTGAAGTGCCAGCGCGACATATGGCTTGAAATAATTTCCCACTTCCATGTTTGTCGGTAATGCCGCAGCCGTGTCGGTATTCAACTGGCCCTCTTGATTCATAAAACGGATTGCCATCGTTACAGCTTCTTGCTGTGTTACCGCGTCTCCTGGACGGAACAGGCCGTTGTTACCGAGAAGAATGCCTTGATATGCCAGTTTGTACACATGTTTCTCAGCCCAGTATCCGACCTTGATGTCACTGAACAAACCAGTTGGTGCAGCCGTATTTGTTATTGCAGCAGTCTGACCCTGCCCCGTTTCTGTTGATTCTGCTGCCATGGCAGCTCCGCCGGCGCTAAGGGCCATCATGCCTGCAAGCACGGCTGATACTACTTTTTTAGAGTGTGATGTATGGTTATATTTAAAAGTCACCTATGATTCCCCTCTCTCATGTAAAACGACCCATATTCCGTGGATTCACGGTACAACAGTATGCTGTACAGCCTATTCGGATCTTGTCATTGGATGTTCAAGATCCACATGGCCCATCAGACTCTCTGTCTGCTGACCATCCACCAGTAAATCAAGTGATTTTACTTCATCAAACTGGAAGAACGTTTGTTTTAGAGCATCCAGCGCATAAGATTCTCCACCTGCTCCAAGACGTGCCGTATCTGGCATATGAATATCCAGCGTAAGAGCTCCATCCTTGAACTGAACAGACTTCAATTCAATTTCTTTAGACCACAGCGGAACAAGTTTAGCGTCTTTGCTCTGTTGCAGTGATTCAAAGGCAGCTTTATATTTGGCATCATCCGATGCGTATGAAATCTCTGCCGAAGCTTTGTGCAACTCCAGTTCTTCTTCATCCGTATAGAATACAGTGATCGTTTTCTTTTCATTACTTTCGGAAGTTGCCGGCTTCTCCGTAGACGTTTCGCTTGGCGGAGTAGTTGTAGTCGCTTCCTCCGAACTGCCTTCCGTCGATTCTGTAGGCGTTGTATTCTCTTCAGGCTCAGCAGTTACCGGTTCGGTAATTGTTTCGCCTTCAACCTCGGTCACATTGTTTTCAGTTCCTGCGCCTTGCGTCTGATTCGGAGCAGCTGTTGGCTTGCTTCCACATCCAGCAGCAACTGCCATAACCGTTACCAGCAAGGCTGCAATCCATATTTTCTTGTTCATTCTAACTCCGCCTCCTCAACATAAGGGCTTGTCCCTTATTTAATTCCCAGATACTCCTTGATTCCTGCAACAATCCCTTTGGCAACACTGTTCTGGAAACTCTCAGTGAACAGAGCTGCTTCGTCGCTCTTATTGCTAAGGAATCCACCTTCCAGCAGAACTGCTGGCATTGTCGTTTCACGGGTCACATGGAGACTTGCCGTTTTCACTCCACGATCTTTCAGTCCGGAAGACTGTAAAAGATACTTGTGCATCACTGTAGCAAGTGCTTTGCTGTTGGAGCGTGTATAGAATGTCTCTACACCGTTCGCAGCAGCAGGGCCACTGTTAGCATGAATGGAGATGAAAATATCCGCTTTTATGTCTTGTGCAATCTTCACACGTTCTTTCAATGCCAAAAATGTATCATCGCTGCGCGTTAACACAACGTCAATTTTGGATTCTTTTTTCAACAAGGCTTCCACTTTCAGAGCCATTGCCAGATTGAAGTCTTTTTCGCGTTTACCAGTTACACCGATTGCCCCAGGATCCTGATCTCCGTGACCTGCATCGATAACGACAACTGTTTTGCCATTATTACCAACTGGAGGGGCAGGTGTACCACTTTGATTGTCGAGGTTAATCATAACCAGTCCGGAATCATTTTGCACACTGTACCCTTTTGAACTGGACAGATCGATTACAAAACGAATTGTAGATGGACTGTTGCTGTATAACGAGTAACGAATCTTCGACACATCCGGATAGCCGCTAACGACGAGTTGTCCATTCTGGTTGCTGTCTAGAGCCTGTCCTTCACTGAACGAATCAGCAAATGCGGTATTCGGCAAGTCTATAACGATTCGATCTGGTCCTGTCATCGTGAAGACGTTCGGCTTCGTACTTCCGCTTGTTGCAATCATGAAGCGGTTGTCGCTGAAGCTGATGCCGTTCACCAGTACAAGACCTTCTTGATCCGATCCTCCGCCTTCATTGCCAGAGTTCGGAGGTGTGGTTGTCCCGTTTCCGGAACCTGAATTCTGGGTAACTAATGTTACCGTCTTCGTGGTATTGTTCCAACCCACCTTAAGACCCATTTCCTCACCAATAAATCGGAGAGGTACGAGCGTAGTACCATTTTTCACGAGTGGCGGGGCATCCAAGTTTACGTTACTGCCGTTCACCGTTGCCGTCTTCTGTCCAACAATCATCTGCATGGCAGTGTTGTCTTTGCTAATAGTCACTGTTTGAGTTTGCTGCTTCCACTCCACGCTATATCCAAGATTTTCGGACACAACCCGGATCGGAACCATCACCTTGCTGTTGATAATTTCCGCTTTTGTATCCGATGGCTGTACGATTTCTTTTCCGTCTAGGATAATTTTCGTGTCTGTTGCTGCGTGACTATAGCCCGGGAATACGAGCCCAAAGACAAATAACAGTACCAAAAAACCGAACTTCTTCATCCTTCACCCCTACCATTCTCATATTTTTTTGCCGCATGTTGTCATTTTCCAACTCCGACTGACCGCTTGGGCATTACCAGACACCTATTAGACGCCCCTCGCTCTCAAAAGTTGCGAATATATTCCAACATAACAGAAAAAAAACGTTGTCAGATCAAGCTTTTTTTACATTTTAATGTCTTCTTTTTTCCTTATTTATCAAATATACATCTCTAAACAACGTAATACCCTAACCTTCATATTTGCGCACAATTCAATTTACAGTCCCAAAAATTCAACAATTCCGTCCACAATCGCCTGTGCACATTTGTCCTGGTATTCTTCCGTGAGCATGACTGCTTCATCTGTAGGGTTACTTAAAAAACCAAGTTCAAGTAACACAGCAGGCATGGTTGTTTCACGCGTCACATGCAGACTAGCCGTTTTAACCCCACGATCCTTGAGTCCTGTTACCGGTAACACATATTTGTGAAGAGTGTCAGCCAAAGTTTTGCTTTCTTTACGACTGTAGAGCGTTTCAATGCCGTTTGGTACCGGTGTAGTGAATTTGTTTCCATGAATGGATACAAAAACATCTGCCTGATTCAATTCAGCAATATCCACACGCTGTTTGAGCGAAAGTTCTGTATCATCCTGGCGTGTAATGACCGTTTGAATATTTGAGTATTTTTGAAGGATTGCCTGTACCTTCAGCCCTACAGCCAGATTGAAATCCTTCTCATAAGCTCCTGACAGGCTCACTGCACCCGATTGACGACCACCATGTCCCGGATCAATGACCACAATCGTTTTACCATCATTGGTAGGTACTGCCGGTTGGCTTGTCGGTTCTCCACTCGTGGCTGTCAGGTCAACGAGCAAGACATTATTATCTCCAACAGACCATTTGGCTGTAGCCGTCTGATTCAGATCCAGAACGACACGCACGGTAGAAGGCGATTTACTGAACATGGCATACCGAACTTTGGAAACTATTGATGAATCCGTAACGAGAATCTGTCCACTGCCATCCGGGTTAGAGGCTTGTCCCTGAATGAATTTCTCAGAAAATGTCGCTGAAGGCAGATCAACAATAATTCGGTCTGGCCCATTAATACTGGATACTTTGGGGCTAATATTACCGTTTGTTGCTACAATCAAGCGATCTCCGCTGTAGCTGATGCCTTGAAGTTCTGTCAAACCATCCGGGACAGGTGCCTCGACGGGGTCACTGTCACCTTCCGTTTCAACTACGGGAGGAATACTAAATAGGCTTACTGTCTTGGTTCCATTGTCCCAGCCAACACGCAGACCCATGCCTTCCCCAACAAAGCGTAACGGAACAAGCGTAGTTCCCTGTTTGATCAGTGGGGGCGAATCCAAGTTCACCACGTTTCCATTCACTGTAGCTGCATCTTTGCCAGCTGTCATTTGAATCGTACTGTTTCCTTTTTGAACCTGGACTGACTGAGTTTCCTTCTCCCACTTCACCTTATAACCCAGGTTCTCGGATACAATTCGAATTGGAACCATGACCGTTTTCCCGATATTCTCTGCAGGTGCACCCGTCTGCTGGTTAATGGTTACACCGTCGAGTACAATCGAGGGAGTGGTGTCTGCATGGGCCATGACTGGGAATAAACATAGGAACAGAAGAAAAACGACTGCTGCCGACCATTTTTTCATACCTCATCCACCATTCTTTTTGTCTTTTGAACATCCGACCTGATTCTCTGCAGCGTAACATCAATGACAATATGTAACCTTCCATAATCTACTAATCAGTTTATCAGATATTGTCCCTTCATCCGGTTACAACGTTGTCATATTCAGTCGGAAATAAGATTAAAAAGCAGATCACATTCAAGAACATAATCTCTTTTACATGAATGTATATGGATTCCGTATCAATGATGTCATAAATTGACGATATTCCATCTATTAATGCAACTTCAAAATATACATATATCGGAACAGGAAGTATTGCAAAAAAAATGATCCAGAGAACTGAAGATGACAGGGATTATTGAAGTATTCGGCCAAGAAAATTCAGGAGTTCTATGTATAGCTACTTATCAAGCTAATTTAGCTTCTGAAACTACAAAAAGCTTCTGTCTCACCGATGGGAACAAGGTCCCTTGGGCGAGGCAGAAGCTTTTTGCTATGCAATAATTTAACGATTAACCGAACAGTTTTGCCGCGTGGCGTTGTTCGTAAGCAGCGATTTCATCATCATGTTGAAGAGTCAGACCGATATCATCCAATCCTTGCAACAGGAATTGACGACGGTGCTCATCCAGATCAAAATCGATATGCAGTCCGTATGCATCAGTAATCGTTTTGTTTTCCAGATTTACATTCATCTCATAGCCTTCATGTGTCGCTGTACGTTGGAACAAGTCTTCAACTTGCTCTTCTGACAACTTGATTGGCAAGATTCCGTTCTTAAAGCAGTTATTATAGAAGATGTCTGCATAAGATGGAGCGATGACACAACGGAATCCATAGTCCAAAATCGCCCATGGCGCATGCTCACGGGAAGATCCACAGCCAAAGTTGGCACGTGAGATCAGGATGGATGCCCCTTCATAACGAGGTTTGTTCATTTCGAAGGAAGCATTATTGTTGCCCTCTTCATCGAAACGCCATTCATAGAACAAAAATTGTCCAAATCCGGTACGCTCAATCCGTTTCAGGAACTGTTTTGGAATGATTGCGTCTGTATCTACATTGACCCGGTCTACCGGTGCAACGATGCCTTGTAATGTTTTGAATTCTTCCATATTAAACGTTCTCCCTTCTGTCTGTTATAGATTAGATCGCTGCTTCTGTTTTGAAATTCCAGTCCCGTACGTCCACAAAGTGACCCTTAACCGCTGCTGCTGCTGCCATTGCCGGAGATACCAGATGCGTACGTCCTCCGCGCCCTTGGCGTCCTTCAAAGTTACGGTTGGACGTCGAAGCACAACGTTGTCCTGGCTTCAATACATCCGGGTTCATTGCCAGACACATACTGCATCCCGCATCACGCCATTCAAAACCAGCTTCCGTAAAGATTTTATCCAAACCTTCTTGTTCAGCCTGAATTTTAACACGTCCTGAGCCTGGTACAACAATTGCTGTAACCTGACTGGATACCGTGTGACCTTTAGCCACTTGTGCTGCTGCACGCAGATCTTCGATCCGTCCATTGGTGCAAGAACCGATAAATACATAATCAATTGGAATCTCGGCGATTGGTGTTCCCGGTTCAAGTCCCATATATTCAAGCGCTTTTTCAGCCGCTTTGCGTTCGTTTTCTGTAGGCAATTCAGCCGGAACAGGAACTTTCGAAGAAATGTCGGTTCCCATACCTGGGCTTGTTCCCCAAGTTACTTGCGGAATCAATGTCTCCACATCGATTTCAACCATATGGTCGAACTCGGCACCTTCATCTGTTACAAGTTGTTTCCAACCTGCTACAGCTTCGTCGAATTTGGCATCCGCTGGTACGTATTCACGTCCACGCAGATATTCAAATGTTGTTTCATCCGGAGCGATCAATCCTGCTCTTGCTCCACCTTCGATGGACATGTTGCAGACCGTCATACGCTCTTCCATGCTCAACTCACGGATGGATTCGCCTGTGTACTCAATAACATAACCTGTTGCAAAGTCTGTACCGTATTTGGCGATGACTGCGAGGATCATGTCTTTTGCGGTTACACCCGGGTTACGTTTGCCGACAAAACGAACTTCCATCGTTTTGGCTTTTGCTTGTTGCAAACATTGAGTTGCCATAACGTGCTCAACTTCACTTGTTCCGATTCCGAATGCCAGTGCGCCAAACGCACCGTGTGTGGACGTGTGACTGTCACCACATACAATCGTTTTACCCGGGTGAGTCAGACCCAGTTCAGGTCCCATAACGTGTACAACGCCTTGATCAATCGTGTCCAGATCATACAATTTCACGCCGAAATCACGGCAGTTTTGCGAAAGTGTATCAATTTGTTGTTTGGAGATAGGATCTGTAATGTTGAAACGGTCTTTCGTTGGAACGTTGTGGTCCATTGTTGCAAATGTCAGTTCAGGGCGACGAACTTTACGTCCGCTCAGACGAAGACCTTCAAATGCCTGTGGAGAAGTTACTTCGTGCACCAGATGCAGATCGATATACAGAATGCTTGGTTTTCCTTCTTCTTGATGAATTACGTGATTTTCCCAAATTTTCTCAAACATCGTTTTTTTACTCATCATTTTCACCTCATTATAAGTTCGGTCCTTGGAAGAGCCTCTGTTTTCTTTAAAAAGTGAAGCTCTTGAATGACATAAATATATCACCCTGTCCTTCATTGTTCCAAGATATAATATCTATAGATGTAATAGGTTTAACCTATAATGAGAGAAAGACAAATAAACCACTGCTCATCGCAGAGGTTTCAATTGATAACAATTATCATTATCAGATAATTCTTATACTACGTTTCCGCTGCTTCGCTGTCAATGCTTTTTATCTAGAACATAAAAAAACAGCCCTGAATCCAGAGCTGCTTTGCTAGTTTCTGTTATGAAATGAAAATTATCATATCAACGCCTTCTATGAGAGTGCTTGTCCGACTACTGTATTACAAACCGTTATTCGCGATCACATCTTTGTACCAATAGAAACTCTTCTTGCGTTTTCTCTCCAGTGTTCCATTGCCGTCATTATCCTGATCTACATAAATAAAGCCATATCGTTTCTCCATCTCTGAAGAAGAATAACTAATCAGATCAATTACTCCCCAACTGGTATAGCCGAGCAGTTCAACACCGTCCAGAATCGCCTCATGCATCTGTTCAATGTGAGAGCGGAAATAATCAATACGATAATCATCCTGAATGCTACCATCCGCTTCAATCGTGTCTACCGCTCCAATTCCATTTTCAACGATAAACAAAGGCACCTCGTAACGACTATACAGTTCATTCAGTGAGATACGCAGACCTACCGGGTCAATCTGCCAGCCCCAATCATTCGTTTGCAGATACGGGTTCTTCACCCCTCCAGTTGTATTGCCACTCACCTGCTCCAATCGGTCGCCATCCACACTTGATACGAGGGACATATAATAACTGAATGAGATAAAGTCCACAGTGTGTACTTTCAGAATCTCTTCATCCCCCTCAAGCATATCCAGGTTAATCCCTTTTTCGGCAAAAAATCTCTTCGTAAAGTACGGATACGCTCCACGCACCTGTACATCCGTGAACATAAGATTGAATTGATTATCCCGGGAAGCAACAAGTACGTCTTCGGGATTACATGTATGAGCGTACGTTGTCAGTTTGGTAAGCATACATCCGATCTGGGAACCGGGAATGATCTCATGACAGTATTTCACTGCGAGCGCACTCGCTACAAATTGATGGTGCAACCCCTGATATACAGCCTGCTCCACATTTTCGAAACGCTCCGGCACAATACCACCACTCGTAAACGGATGACGAACAATGCTGTCAATTTCATTAAATGTAATCCAGTACTTCACTTTGTCCTTATAACGGGTGAACACGGTTTTACAAAAGTGAACAAAATACTCGACAACTTTCCGATCCGTCCATCCACCATGGTGATTCACCAGATACAACGGCATCTCATAATGCGACAACGTAATTAATGGTTCAATCCCTTGTTTCAGCATGCCATCAATAACGCGGTCATAGAACTGCAAACCGGCTTCATTCGGCTCTGTTTCGTTGCCATTCGGGAAAATTCGGGTCCAAGCAATAGATAAGCGCAACGTTTTGAGACCCATCTCCCCAAACAGGGCCAGATCCTCCTCATAGCGGTGGTAGAAATCAATGCCTCTGCGTTTCGGATATTCTCTGTCCGAGGTAGACTCCATCGCAGTTTTGATCTGTTCTTCATTGATCGCATTATGTTTTTTATACTCACTCTTAGCCACACCTTTTCGATAGATAGCAATGTCGGCTGTAGACAGACCTTTGCCATCCACATTCCACGCTCCTTCTGCCTGATTGGCAGCAATCGCTCCTCCCCATAGAAAATCTTCTGGAAACGTTCTTGTTGTATTGGTCATTGTGTATTCCTCCTTGGATTATCTCTGTAACTCTTTGATTCTTGCTCAATTGCGACTCATGACCCGATTGATATGAATAATCAAATACATCATCTCTTCATTGGAGATCGTATGTTCAAACCGAGCTTCAATATAATCCTTGATTAGCAATACGCAGGCTTCCTCCTGCGGATATTTATTCGCGATCTGCTCAAAGAGCTCATGATCCTGCGTGTTTAACGTTTTATGTTCAAAAAGCCGTTGAATGAAAAACTGCAAATGGGTCAAAAAGCGTGAATAGTTGATGCTGTGTGTATCCAGCTCCACGTGATAGTGAATTTTGATAATATTGAGTACATCCTTGACGGTATTGGTCATCATCATGACCTGATTCATATTGTCATCATTCTGCTGCGCATTAACGAGATGAAAGGCAATATTCGCCGCTTCCTCTTCAGGCAGGGAAAGTCCAAGCTGTTTTTGAATGAGAGACAGACCATGCAACCCGATGCTGAACTCCTGCGGATAGAACTTTTTCACTTCCCACAACATTCGGTTCTGGATCGTCATATTGTCCTTGAATCGCTTCATGGCCATATACAGATGATCCGTTAATGCGACATAGAGATGATCACTCAGATGGCGGGACAATGTATGTTTGGCATGGGAGATGATTTCGTCAGCCAGAATCAGATATTCTTTTGGCGTTTCCTTCATCAGAGCGGTGAGATCCGAAGAGATCGTTTCATTTTCAAGGACATAGATCTTCTCGATCTCATCCTCGCCCACGACATCTCCCGGTTTGCTCCTGTAGCCGATGCCCTTTCCCATCACAATAATTTCCTTGTCATCCTCAACACGTCTGGCAAGAACAATGCTCGAATTCAGTATTTTTATGACTTCCATATCAGGCTGCCTGCCTTTCATTCATATTTCAGCGAGTTATAACACCGTAATTAATGGTTTCCCCGGTCCTGTTGTCGCCGCAGTTTCATTGCCCAGTATCTCCAGATAATCTGATGAATTGGTCACAATTACAGGGGTCGTCGTGTCATATCCTGCGGCTTGTATAGCTTCAAGATCAAATTCGATCAGGAGCTGACCATGAGAGATCTGTTCTCCTTCGTTCACTTTTACATCAAAATGCTGGCCTTTCAGTTTCACCGTATCCAATCCGACATGAATCAGAAGTTCTACACCTTCTACCGATCTCAGACCGATGGAATGTTTGGTACGGAACACCGTCTCAACGGTACCATCGAACGGAGCAAACACCTTGCCAACACTTGGCTGAATGGCCATACCTTGTCCCATGGCTTCTTGCGAGAAGGCCTCGTCCTTCACCTCTCTTAATGGCAGAACTTTACCTTCCAATGGAGCAAAAACGATCTTTTTCGATTTGATCCCTGTGGATGGCTGGATTTCAGATTCGCCTCTCGCTTTGTTTGTAGGACTGCCTGCTATCGACACTGCTGTTGGAACAACATCCTGAAATCCAATGACATATACGGCGACAAACGCGACAATGGCAGAGATCAGCATGGTAATAATCGCATAGATAATATTCATATGATCTTCACTGATAAACATAGGCATAGATGCAATCCCCGGACCCACGGCAGCATATGCCTTGAGATTCACAATACCTGCGAACAACCCAGCGACTCCGGCGCCGATCATGCAGGCAAACAGCGTTTTCTTGAGCCTTAAATGTACACCGTACAGAGCAGGTTCCGTGATACCGAATACACCTGAAATTCCTGCAGACAAAGCGACTTGTTTCAGCTTGATGTCTTTGGTTTTGAATGACACCGCCAGTGCGCCTGCTCCCTGCGCCATATTGGATGCCAGCATCGCGACCAGCACCAGTGTTTCATATCCAGGTGAAGCCAAGGCTGCGAAAATAATGGGATAAAATACTTTATGCATACCGAACATGACAATCAGAGGCATCAGTATAGCCATAATGACAACGGTCAACCATCCAATCTTATCCTGAATCCAATAGATCAGGTTGGACATTCCCGTTCCGAGATACATCCCCAGAGGTCCAAGTACAATCAGGGCAACTGGAGCAACAATGAGAATAACAATCAAAGGTTTAAGGAAAATTTTGACCGGTCCTGGTGAGATCTTGTTGGCGAACTTTTCAATGTAAGACATGAACCAGACCGTTAAAATAATTGGTACCACGGATGTCGCATATTGAACGGATGCAACAGGTATGCCAATAAAGGACACCGGATCTTCACCGCCAAGCAGACCAATCATATTCGGGTGTAACATGATTCCACCAAACAGAACGGCAACAAAGGGGTTTGTTTTAAATCTATTTGCACTGGAATAGGCCAGTAGAATCGGAAGAAAGTAAAAGGCAGCATCAGACATGACACTCAAAACGGTATATGTCTGGCTCTCTTTAGACATCAGGCCGGTCACGGTCGCCAGTAGCAAAAGTGCCTTAAGCATGCCCGAGGCAGCAATGGCTGGGATAATAGGTTGGAAAATGCCTGCAATGACACTGGCAAAAGTATTAAACAGACCTTTGGGGCTATAATCCGCTTTTTGTTTCTCCTGAATTTCGTTTGATTGCCGAGTATCCATCATCTTGGCAAGTTCATTGTAGACGTACGCGACGTCATTACCGATAATAACCTGATATTGTCCGCCGCTATTCACTGCGCCAATAACACCATCAAGGCTCTTAATTTCTTGGGTCTTCGCCATATCCGGATTCTTCAGGGTAAGTCTGAGCCTGGTAGAGCAATGAATTAACGTGTTGATATTATCATTGCCACCGACCAGCTCCATAATCGATTGGGCTAATTGTTTGTGATTCATGGTGCACCTCCGTTTCTTGATGGGAACAAAAAAAGACCTAAAAAGGGTAGGAAAAGAGAAACTCTTCCCACCCAATCTAGGTCTTGCCTGCCGAACAGTAACACGCCATCGTTGGATGAATGTTATTCAATTATATGAACGAAAAAGACTATGAACATTTGAAATGGTTCTGTTAACACTTGAAACTGCTACACATGAAAACGTTGATTTTGTTTTACCCGGGTAAGTGATTCTTATTAAGCGTTTTCAAAATCAGTATATCAACTCTTCTGATGGAGTGCAAGCGGTTAAGCGAAATTAATGATTTCTTCATCTGTAATGATATAATGGTGGCATAACGAAAGGAATGACCAATGACGATGGAATTCAGACAACTTCAATATACGCTGCAAATTGCGGCCGAACGCAATTTCTCCCGGGCAGCAGAGAAGCTGCATATTGCCCAGCCTTCATTAAGCCAGCAATTATCCAAATTGGAAAAAGAATTGGGTGTGCTGCTGTTTCAGCGTAATACAAGTACCGTGGAGTTAACCCATGCGGGTGTTACGTTTGTCGAGCAAGCCCAGAAGATCGTAGATGCCGTGGAGCTATTGCGTCAGGAAATGTCCGATATCTCCCAGCTTCGCAAAGGTAAAGTCGTTGTAGGCAGCATGCCGATCACGGGATCACACCTGCTCCCACACGTGCTTCCTGCGTTTCAACAAGCGTATCCCGAGATTGAAGTCACCTTGTTGGAAGACTCCGGGCTTACGCTTGAGAAATTGACAGCAAGCGGCAAAGCAGATCTCAGTCTGTTATCTCTTCCTTTACAAGAGCCAAGTCTCGCCTACGTTGCCATTGGAGAGGAAAAGATTGATCTGGCAGTTCCCCCGAATCACCCTTTGGCACGCAGGGCAGATCCGGAGCATCCGATTCCTGTGCGAATTGAAGAGCTTCGTGATGAACCGTTTGTTGTATTGAAAAAAGGACAGGGTTTCCGCAAACTTACATTTGATCTCTGTGAGCAGGCTGGTTTTGATCCCCAAGTTGTGTTTGAAAGCACCAATATTGAAACCGTTCAGTCGCTGGTCGCCACAGGTATGGGTATTACCCTGGTTCCACGCTTTATTGCCCGTGCGCCGCGCAGTGAGTTCGTGCCTGTGTATGTGCCACTTGCTGATCCTACTCCCAGCAGAACACTTGTTGTGGCTTATCGTCAAGGCAGAGTGCTGTCGAAGGCAGCCGAAGCATTCATCCATACGTTTCAACAAACCGTGGCCGAACTGTCAAAGGGAGACTAAGGAATTGCTCCTATGGGTATGGGTACATTTCGTACTGAAACAAAACAAAGGCTTGACCCTTATGGGCCAAGCCTTTGTCATATACTCGTTTCCCGCATCCGCAGGATAGAGTTCTTACATTGCAATCACAGTAACTGGTTACAGTACAATGTTGCTTGTTAAGTTGTTTAGCTTCAATGCTAATTTATAATGTTAACGTAGAAACGTACATAAGAAAACTTCATGTCTGGCGGTTTATTTACGCAAATTACGATCGCTTGTCAGCCTGTTTTGCTGATTCATTACACGGCCTTAGTCCTGAACAGTTGAATCAGGGGGTGATAGCCCTCCTGCTCCATTCTCTAAGAATGCCCTTAAGTGATCTTCCCTTGTGTTATCCTGTTCCAGTCTCCTGAGCGTATCTTTCACATGGTTGTCCATTGATTGATCATCCTCCTTGGTGACGGGATAGTTATCATTACCCGCGTCCTGGAAGAATAAACACTTTTTCTGAAGAATTTTATTTCAGTTTTTATTTTCCGCCAAAATACACGCCAGGTCGACGGTCTTCAAATACGGGAATCCGTCCGCGAACCTCATCTACCAGAGATGGACGAATAATTCCGGTCACGATCTCTTCCCCTTCGCCACCTTCAGCCACAATCTCACCCCAAGGATCAATGATGAGGGAATGTCCGAAAAATTCGGTCTCTCCCCCTTTACCTACACGGTTACAGGCGATCACATACATCTGATTCTCAATCGCTCGTGCGGTAAGCAACGTACGCCAGTGGTGCAGACGAGGTTTCGGCCATTCGGCGGGTACAATCAATGCCTTGGCACCATTCAAAGCAAGGGTGCGGGCAAGCTCCGGGAACCGGATGTCATAACAGATCGAAGCACCCGCTGTAAGACCGTTCTGCAATTCAAAAATTTCAGGTTCCGCACCAGGCTGTAAATATTTCTCCTCGTCCATCAGACGGAACAAATGTAATTTATCGTATCGTGTTACCTGTTTTCCTTCACGATCATAAGCGTACATTGTATTGTATATTTGACCATCCCGTTTCTCGGCAATCGAACCGCCAACGATGGAAATTTGATGTTTTTGAGCAAAAGCAGACAGCCATTCCCGAGATTTCTGGCCTTCCGGGTCAGCGAGTTCATGAATTTGAGTCAAAGCGTATCCGGTATTCCACATCTCAGGTAAAACAGCCAGCCCCAGATCCGGATATTGTTCTACCGCACGCTTAAGCAACATCTGCATATGTTTATGATTGGCCTCAGGGTCTCCGAGTTGAATATCGCCCTGAATCAGGGCTACACGCATTTCTCCCTGTTGTTTTTCTGTCATGACAAGCACTCCTCTGAACCGTAATACCTGCTATCATAGCTTGATCCTCTTGAGGACTGCAAGCCTGTTTTTATTATGAACTTGCACACAACAACTCAGGGAGCAGGGTCAACAATCGATCACTCGTGAGTGCATCACCCACATTCCAAGTTGACTCCTCCACAGGGTATACCCGACCATTCTGCACAGCCGGAAGGGCCCGCCAACTGGGACTTTTCATCAGCATCTCTGTAGCCTGTCTTGCCACAACTTCCTCAGGCAGCATAACAAACACATGATCTCCCGCGTACTGACATACCGCTTCAGCCGAAATTTCCTTATAGGCTCTGCCTGCCGCAAGTGCTTCCTTCACTTTGGTAACTGGCCTGAATCCCATTGGATGATATAACATAGGCGCCAGACCGATATTGCCCATAACAAATAATCGTGCACCCCGATGGTATGTAAATACGGATGCCGTTTCCCCCTCTTCAATCACAGTATGGATCTTCGCCCACATCTGCTCAGTACGCTCCGCATAAGAGGTTAGCCATTGTTCAGCCTGCGGTTGTCTGCCAAACCAGCTGCCCAATCTGCGCATTCGTTCTTCCAACGTGGCATGAGAATTGAAAGCAATCGTCGGTGCAATCCGGTGAAGTTGTTCGTACTGCTGTTCATTGCTGCTATCCAAAATAATCACATCCGGCTTCATGATAACAGCTGCTTCCACATTAACCGGAGCGACCGCGTCATATGTCCGATCTTCCAACAATTGAATGCCCAGCACCAGCAGATCCCCAGCGGAATCTCCGTAATACATAATTCGCTTCGGGTTTACTGGAATATTCACATCATGACCCAACCAATCTTGTACTAACGTCTGCTGCTGAATCGATCTGTCATATTGACGAGGAGATAATCCGGTCATTTGGCGAAAACGCCTGCTGAAATAATACTCATCCTTAAACCCCACACGGCTCGCTATATCCCGAAGTGGTTCATCTGATTTGCGAAGCCAGTCCTTGGCATGTTTGATGCGAACATGATTCACATAATCGAGCGGCTTGTGACCCGTGAGTTGTCTGAAAAGGAGCGTATATTGTACAGGTCTGATTTCCGCAAGACGTGCCAGTTTCTGTACAGTGATTTCTTCAGCATAATGGTCGTCCACATACTGAATCGTACTGTGTAGTCTTGCCTCCATACTCTGTTCCGTCTTTGGAGAAGTGTACCGGGTAATGATCATCTCCATCCATTTTTGGAACTGTGCATTCAGATGACTGTATTCAGCATCTGTTTTATAATTCCGAATGACATACATCTGCTCCAACAGCCCACTTAACGGAGCATAGGGATAACCATTCAATTGGTTTCTGCGCTCAAATACAGGGCGGGTAAAGAGCTCGGGATCACCCGTCAACACATGAATAACATCAAAAGCCATTATGATATATTTCAATTCCGAGTTATTACGATGTTCAATCTGGTACCCCTCTCCCGGAGAAAGCGGATAAACACATCCCGTAGTAAACGGAAACTGTTCATGCCCTATATATAAACGCCCATCCCCTTCTTCGCAGATCAGGAAGGCATGTTTCTCGCAAGCAACTTCCAGCATCACCTGTTCAGGTGGTTCAATTCGACGTACCAGATGATCCAGCCGAAACATGAATGCTGAAAAGAACAACGCTCCCCCATCGGCATCCAAAGCCTGCATGTCGGTTCACCTCGTTTTTTCTGAAATGAGAATAATTATCAATCATTCTGTATGGTCTGATTATAAGCGAGAGATTGTTAATAATCCAGATATGAGGTTAGTCAGCAAAAAAGAGCGTTCAACGAAATGTTGAAGGCCCCTTTCACTTTTTTATAACTGCATTACTCAAAGGTGTTACTGGTGCCTTATTGGCTCATCACCATTATTGAATCATCTGTTTTGGCAGCTCCTGTAACAGCCACTCCCTGGAAAGGGCATCACTAGAAGCTTTTACGATATTAAAACGATATACTTTTCCTTCTTTCACCGCAGGCAGGTTCTTCCAGATTGTACTATCCAGCAATTCCTTGGTGGATTGCTTCGCATCGTCGGTCACAGGATCCAGAATAAATATCCGATCACCGGCAAATTCAGATAATTTTTCAGTCGAAATCTCTACAAATCCCATGTCTTCATCCAATACTTTCTGGATTTCCGCGGTTGGCTTCAGCCCGTCTTTTCCGTATAACAACTGTGGCAATCCTGCACCTGCCATGACAAACAGACGATTCCCGGGATACATGGTGAATACCGAAGCGGTCTCCCCTTCTTTTAATCCGTTCTCATGAAGTTGCGTCCACATCTCTTCCGTCGCTTTTTGATGAGCTGTAACCCATTCCTCCGCTTCTTGCTTCTTATTCAACAAATCGCCAAGGATACGCATGCGATCTTCTATTAAACCAAATGAATCAAATGTAACCGTGGGTGCGACCTTTGCGATCTGATCATATTGAGCCTCGTCACTGTTGGAAAAAATAATCAGATCGGGATTCAGGTCTAACGCCTTTTCCACACTGATCGGAAATCCTACATCTTCTGCCTGAGCAACCTGATCATCAAATACGGTTCCCTCTTGACGAAGTATGCCGACAGGAACAACACCAAGCGCGAGCAGATCCCCTGTAACTTCTCCATGATAGATAACTCGCTTCGGATTTACAGGAATCTCAACTTCATGGCCTGTCCAGTCTTTGAATATCCGGGTCTCGCCCTCATTCGTTTCTTCCGTTGCAGTCGTGGTCTCTGTCGTTTCTGTGGCTGCTTTGGAATCATCTGCGCCAGCAGCAGGTGTTGCAGCCTGATTTCCACAAGCCAGTAGCAGGATGGATAACCATGTGATCGTTAATAATACTCCCGTATTTCGTATGCCTTTTTTCATTTCTATTTCTCCCCCTGTATCATGTGCGTTGTGCTAGAAATTAATGATATTGATTATCATTATCGGATATTATCATAAAACATGGCTTCTCTCAGCTCAATGGACAAAACGAAATGAGCACTTTCAGTTTTGTACAATACTCCGCTCTTTGCTCCTATGTACTGTATATTCAAGTGGATTTCCCTCTATACAGCTCGGGATTGACGTGATAAATTAATGAGAACTATTTGCCATTATTAATAACCGGAGTGATGAATATAATGACCCAATCAGACCATACATCTGCTCGTTCAGCTTTTAAGATACCGACTTCTGATGTGATGACACAGCTGCCAACGCAATTTTTTGCTACCCTTGTTCAAAATGTAAATCGTGAAATCGCAAGTGGACATGACGTGATCAATCTGGGTCAGGGGAACCCGGATACACCTACACCACCTCATATTGTGAAAACACTGCAGGAGTCGGCTGAGAATCCCCTCTACCACAAATACTCCCCTTTTAGAGGGCACTCTTTCCTGAAGGAAGCTGTCGCCAAACGTTATAAGGAAGATTACAACGTTGATCTGGACCCCGAGACTGAAGTAGCCATTCTGTTCGGGGGCAAAACCGGATTGGTTCAGTTACCTCAGGTCCTGCTTAACCCCGGCGACACCGTTCTCGTTCCAGATCCGGGCTACCCGGATTACTGGTCTGGTGTTGCGCTCGCCAAAGCAAACATGTCATTTATGCCTTTGCTCGAGTCCAATGCATTCCTGCCGGATTACGAAGCTGTTACAGCCGAAGATCGGGAGAAAGCCAAGCTGATGTTCCTGAACTATCCCAACAACCCAACGTCGGCAACGGCACCCCTTTCGTTCTACGAAGATACGGTTGAATTTGCCATTCAAAATCAAATCGTTGTTGCCAGCGATTTTGCTTACGGTGCGATTGGATTTGACGGACATCGTCCCGTAAGTTTCCTGCAAGCCCCTGGTGCCAAAGAAGTGGGCATTGAGTTCTATACGTTATCCAAAACGTACAATATGGCTGGATGGCGTGTTGGATTCGCGCTTGGTAATGCAGAGATTGTCTCTAAAATCAATCTGCTTCAAGATCATATCTATGTCAGTCTCTTCGGTGGAATTCAGGCTGCGGCAACGGAAGCACTTACTGGCTCACAGGAATGTGTAGCCTCACTGGTTTCACGCTACGAATCGCGTCGTAATGCATTTTATGACGCTCTTTCCTCGATAGGCTGGCAAGCTTCGAAACCAGCGGGTTCATTCTTCAGCTGGTTACCTGTACCTGCTGGTTATACCTCCGCTTCATTTGCAGACTTGTTACTGCGAGAAGCCAAGGTAGCCGTAGCCCCAGGTATTGGTTTTGGTTCGCATGGCGAAGGCTATGTGCGCGCGGGACTGTTAAGTGATGAAAACCGATTACGCGAAGCTGCCCAGCGGATTGGCAAGCTGAATTTATTCAAGTAATTTACAGGACGATAACCCCTTTGCATATGCCAAGTTTCCATGGTATGTTATAAGAAATATTGAACGAAACGTGATGACGGGACCAGTAAGAGAATATCAGTCGCGCCCAGAGAGTAAATTCCACCCTGCTGAAAGAATTTACCGCGGCTCTTCTCTGAAACCTACCCCTGAGCGGCCTGTTACGTGCAGGACAGTGCCTTCTGTTACAGGGCATGAAGCCGGATGATCTAATCATCAATAAAGGTGGTACCGCGGAAGTAACGAACTTTCGTCCTTTTTAACTAAAGGGCGGGAGTTTTTTTTGTACCCGCTAAAGCCTGCTCCAGAAGCACTTATTAATCATGTTTAAGGAAGTGAAACCATGACTTCACGTATTGTAGTTAAGATTGGAAGCAGCTCGCTTACAACGGAAGAAGGCGGTCTGGATCGCAGTTCGATCACCTTTTTTGCCGGAGAAATTGCAGCATTGGCTGATCAGGGCCATGAAGTACTTCTGGTCACCTCAGGAGCGGTAGCGGCCGGATTCCGGGAGATCGGTTACCCTCAGCGGCCTAAACAGTTGCATGAGAAACAAGCTGCAGCGGCCGTTGGGCAGGCATTATTGATGCAGGCATATCAACAGGCTTTTGCAGCGCACCGCGTTACTACGGCGCAAATTCTGTTAACTCGTACAGACTTTCACAGTCGTAAACGTATGGGTAATGCAGGCATGACCGTGGAGGAACTGCTCAAACAGCGAGTGATTCCGATTTTCAATGAGAATGATACAGTATCGGTGGACGAATTGAAGTTTGGTGATAACGATCTGTTGTCCGCATTGGTTGCAAACCTGGTGAAGGCACAACATCTAATTATTCTTACGGATACCAACGGCCTGTACACCGCAGATCCGCGTAAAGATCCTTCTGCCGTGCGTTACGACCGTATCCCCGAGATAACGGCGGAGATCTATGCTTTTGCCGGTGGTTCAGGTTCATCGGTTGGTACAGGCGGAATGCGATCCAAAGTAGATGCAGCCAAGGTTGCTACACGTGGAGGCGTACCTGTATTCGTGGGAAGTGTGAAAGAACCAGGAGATATGCAGCAGGCGGTTGATGGCACGGGCAAAGGAACTTACTTTGAGACACGACTCGCCTCGTTATCCCGTAAAAAGCAGTGGCTTGGCTTCATGTCTACTCCGCTGGGTACAGTCGTTGTCGATGATGGTGCTGAAGAGGCACTTGTCCATGGGGGGCACAGTCTTCTACCTGTAGGGGTCAAGCGGGTACTGGGAACATTCCATGCAGGAGACGTCGTAGAGGTCATTGGAATGGATGAAACCTTGCTCGGTCGCGGTATTGTCAATTATGATGATGACCAGCTTCGACTCATTGCCGGACTTCCCAGTGGCGAAGTGATGAAACAACTCGCTAGCATCCACAGACTTGAGGTTATTCATAGAGACGAATGGATTACGTTAAAATAAACATGAAGCAATATAGTGTTAAACTAATCATTTACACGTAACGGAGAGGACAGAAAAAACCTGAAAAAGCGTAGCGTTCGCCTTTATCACCGGATTTTCCCTTTAGAAAAGGGAATCGAAAAAATCTGGGGATAACAGCGATTGGAAGGTTATTCTGTCATCGTAGTGTCTGTGTGAATAATCTTTAGTCCAACATGTGGTTAAAATTTTAACTTTATATATATGAGGAGGAATTACGATGAGTGAAGTGAGAGAAAAAGCCAGCAAAGCCCAAGCCTCGGTTCCACAGCTGAACCGATTGAATACAGAACAGAAAAATACGGCCCTGCGTGTCATGGCAGATGCCTTGATTAAGGAAACAGATTCCATCATTACGGCAAACGCCGAAGATCTGGCACGCGGCAGAGAACAAGGCACGCCGGAATCTATGCTTGATCGACTCGCCCTTAATAAGGAGCGGATCGCAGGCATTGCTGAAGGGTTACGTCAGATTGCAGATCTGCCTGATCCAGTCGGCGAAGTGTTAGAGACATTTACCCGTCCAAACGGATTACATGTTGAAAAATTAAGAGTGCCGATTGGCCTGATTGGCATCATCTATGAAGCTCGTCCTAATGTAACTGTAGACGCAGCCGGATTATGTCTCAAAACAGGTAATGCAGTGCTTCTGCGCGGCGGTTCCTCTGCCCTGTCCTCCAATCGTAAAATTGTGGAGGTGCTGCATCAGGCACTCACAACGACAGACATGCCTGCTGATGCTTTGCAACTGGTTGAAGATGCAGATCGTGCTTCCGTAGATGAGATGCTTAAGTTGAACGGACTGCTGGACGTTATCATTCCACGCGGCGGTGCTTCCCTCATTCGTAATGTGGTTGCCAATGCAACGGTACCTGTCATCGAAACTGGGGCGGGCATCTGCCATACCTATGTGGATGAATCAGCCGATCCAGTTATGGCAGCCGAAATTGCCATCAATGCCAAGGCACAACGTCCATCCGTATGTAATTCCATGGAAACGTTGCTGTTGCATGCCGCATATGCGGAAGAACATCTGCCTGCTCTTGCCGAGCAATTCCGTGAGGCCAGTGTGGTCTTGAAAGGTTGCGACACGGTGCGCCGTCTTGTTCCTTCTGCCCTTGAGGCAACCGAGGAAGACTATGCGACCGAGTACAACGACTATATTTTAAATATCCGGGTGGTCGAGAACCTGGACGAAGCGATGCAGCACATCGCACATTACGGAACCAAACATTCCGAGTGTATCGTTACCCGGAATACAGCCCATGCAGAGCGCTTCATGCATGATGTGGATGCAGCAGCCGTCTATCACAATGCGTCCACACGTTTCACCGACGGGTTTGAATTTGGCTATGGAGCCGAAATCGGAATCAGTACCCAGAAACTGCATGCACGTGGACCGATGGGACTACCAGCACTGACATCAACCAAATATCGGATTACAGGCAATGGACAGATTCGTCAATAATATCCCAGCAACAGTTATATAGGAGGAACGATAAATATGAGTCAAGAGCAACAGACGTTACTACAACAGAAGATTACTTTCCACGGAGCAGGCGCGATGGCTGAAGCCATCGTGCGCGGACTGATCTCCCGCCTAGTCGTTCGTCCTCAGGATATTACGATGCTGAACCGCAGCAACCAGAAACGTCAGGAGGAGCTCAGCACCCGTTATGCTGTACATACCGGAACTGCCTCGCAATCCTTGGATCACCTTGCCTCCACTCCGGTCATTGTACTCTGTATGAAACCCAAAGATGCTGCCGCAGCGCTACGCGAGCTTGGTCCGCTGTTATCACCTGATCAACTGATCGTATCTGTCATTGCCGGATTATCAATCCGCACGATGCAGTCCTTGCTTGGTCGTAAACAACCGATCGCGAGAACCATGCCGAACACATCCAGTACCATTGGACTCGGTGCAACCGGGCTTGCCTTCTCTGCGGAGATTACGGATGAACAGCGTAGTACGGTGATGACCATGTTTGAAGCGGTTGGTATCGTGACCATCGTACCTGAAGATAAACTCGAAGTGCTCACAGGGATTTCCGGAAGCGGCCCTGCTTATGTATACTATTTAATGGAGGCCATGATTGCCGCAGGTATTCGCGGTGGATTATCCAGCCAGCAATCTCGTGATCTCACTGTTCAGACAGTGCTGGGCGCGTCACGTATGGTACAACAAACCGGTTTGGAACCGATGAAGCTTCGTAGTGATGTGACATCCCCGGGAGGGGCAACACAGGCAGCACTGAAGACGCTGGACGAAGGAGATTTCTTTGAAAATGTAATCGCAGCCGTCAACCGCTGTGCAGAGCGCTCACGGGAGATGGGAGCTGCTTTGGAAGGGGATTTAAAATGAATAACATGTGCACAGCCACATATCGTCTGCATGATGATCATGCAGACTTTCGCAAGAAAGCTCAGTCCATCGCGATCGGCATGACCGTTGGTAGCTGGACTGAGTTGCCACAAGCCCAGCGTGAAGCGATGCAAAAACATCTGGGTGAAGTAATCAGCGTAGAAGTAAATGAAGCTGAAGGCATGGCTGCGGGTGAGCGTTACGCCGATATTACTATCGGATATCCTGATGTTAACTTCAGTCGTGATATCCCTGCCCTGCTCGTGACGGTCTTTGGCAAAATCTCAATGGATGGCCGGATCAAATTAACAAAGCTTGGTTTCTCGGATAGCTTCCTCAGCGCATTCCCGGGACCCAAGTTTGGACTGAATGGTGTTCGTGATCTGCTTGGTGTTCATGATCGTCCACTGTTAATGAGTATCTTCAAGTCAGTTATTGGGCTAAATGCAGATGAACTGCGTGAACAATTTATTCGTCAGGCTCTTGGTGGCGTTGATCTGATCAAGGACGATGAGATTCTGTTCGAAAATAAATTGACACCTATCGAAAAAAGAGTCGAGGTCTGCATGAAAGCTGCCGAACAGGCACGCCAGGAGACGGGCAAGAAACTTCTGTATGCAACCAATCTTACAGGACCTACATCTCGTCTGAAGCAACAAGCTGAACGTGCCATTGGCGCTGGAGCAAATGCATTATTGTTCAACGTATTGTCATACGGATATGATGTCCTGCATGAACTCAGCAGTGATCCAGATATTAATGTGCCGATTATGGCTCACCCTGCTCTTGCAGGTGCACTGTATCCTTCACCACATTACGGCATCTCGGCTTCGGTTGTACTTGGCCAGCTGATGCGACTTGCGGGTGCCGATCTGGTGCTCTTCCCTTCTCCTTATGGATCTGTAACGATGCCGAAGGAAGAAAACATGGCGATCACGGAGCAATTACTGACAGCTGATCTGCCTGTACGAACCAGTATGCCAGTGCCTTCAGCCGGCATCCATCCAGGCCTTGTACCACTAATTTTGCGCGACTTTGGTACAGATGTCATCGTTAATGCTGGTGGCGGTATTCATGGACATCCTATGGGCACTGAGGCAGGCGGACGTGCATTCCTGCAAGCCATTGAGGCAGCTCAGCGTTCCATCCCACTCGCGCAATATGCAACCGAGCATCCGGAGCTGAAAAGCGCATTGGACCTATGGGGTGGCGAACGATGAGAAGTGATAAAAAAACAGTCATTTTCTGTGACTTTGACGGTACGATTACGCTCTCGGACAACATCGTAGCGATCATGAAACATTTCAAGCCTGAAGGCATTGAAGCGATTATGAAAGATACGATTGAGCAAAAAATCTCGCTGCGTGAAGGTGTTGGAGCCATGTTTGCTCTGTTGCCTGCATCGCAGAAAGATGAAATTGTAGAATTTGTGCTTGGACAAGCGGGGATCCGTGAAGGATTCAGCGAGTTTCTTGACTACGTTCGCAGCGAAGGGATCGAATTCAATGTGACCAGCGGTGGTATGGACTTTTTCATTGAACCGTTACTCGCACCATTTCATATCCCGCAGGATCATGTCTATTGCAACGGAGCTGACTTCTCGGGTGAAACCATTAAGATTGAATGGCCGAATCCCTGCCAGCCTCCTTGTGAAAACGGCTGCGGCATGTGCAAAACAACCGTGATTCGTACCTTCCCGGAAGATCAATATAATCGAATTCTCATTGGAGACAGTTTGACGGATTTTGAAGGTGCCAAAATTGCCGATCTCGTCTACTCTCGCTCCATTTTGACGGACAAATGTATTGAACTTGGTGTGGACCATGTGCCATTCGTTACCTTTTACGATATCATCGAAGATATGAAACAGAAGCAAACACAAGGAGTGCTGTAAACGATGGGTTTTGAAAAGATTACATTGGAACACAAACGTCAGGTCCTTGAAGAACTGGCTGATATTAAAGCGTTGTTTGCCAGTCGTAACTGGTTCCCCGGAACAAGTGGCAATCTGTCGATGCGTGTAGGAGACTTTGACCCGGAGCAATTTTATTTTGCGGTTACCGCCTCAGGCAAAGACAAATCTCTTCGCACACCGGAAGACTTCCTTTTTGTGGACAAACTCGGCAAAGCAATTGAGACAACAACGTTGAAACCAAGTGCCGAAACGTTGATTCATTGTGAAATCTATCGTTTGACCGGTTGTGGTGCTGTATTCCACGTGCATACTGTGTTTAACAACCTGATCAGTGAATTCTTTGGAGCAAATGGACACGTACCGATTCAAGGAATTGAATTGATCAAGGCTTTCAACATCTGGGAAGAAAATGCGGAGATTCGTGTACCCGTCCTGCCTAACTTTGCAGATATTCCATCTATCGCTGAATTGGTGCCAGGTGTACTTGATGCCAACGTACCAGGAATTTTGCTGCGTAACCACGGCATATATGCGTGGGGCAAGGATGCTTTTGAAGCGAAACGTCATCTGGAAGCGTTCGAGTTCCTGTTCGAAGTGATGTACCGTCAACTTCTGCTGAAGGGTGCTACGAAATAGCAAACATTTATTCGAAATCAAAGCTGCACAACCAAAAACACGCCAGAGGCTGATATACATAGCCCTTGGCGTGTTTTTATGTTGAGGGATGATTTATTTGCACACATGTATGTGCTACATAAGTTGAACTAATCATTTACACGATAACGGAGAGGACAGAGAAAATCTAAAAAAGCGAAGCGTTCGCCTTTATCCCCGGATTTTAACCTTTGGAAAATGGAATCGATAAAATCTGGGGATAACAGCGATTAGAAGGTTGCTCTGTCATCGTAGTGTCAGTGTAAATAATCTTTAGGTCACTCTACAGTCGATCATCCCGATCCTTGAATAAAAAGAGACTGTCTGCTCCCTCATCATTTCGATGAGTAGCACTTTGGATACCCGTCCCCCGTTGCTTGCCAAACAGCAGTTTCAAGCCGCCAAAAATGAGCAGCAAGGATACGATGACGGTGTTCAAATAGGAACGGATCTCGTATGTCATAAATGCATTTGGGAAGAGCTCATTCAGCTGTGGAATGACAAGTCGGATCGTCAGGTAATATAGACCCAGCGCGGCAATTCCGAATCCAATCAGACGCTGATGGCGAGCCCAGTCCTTGAAGATTGGTTGATCAACCAAAGGCTCGCGTCCATAACGACTGGAGCACTGGAGCCCGTCAAAGAAGCTGTAGAACCAGACCAGTGGAATCATGAACAGAAACACAGATAAGTGAAGCAGGTCCAGAACATAGATGCTGCCCAAGAACAGGAACATCAATTGCATGCCTCTTTTCTGCAATCCAAGATATAGATGACCTGCACCTGGAAAAGCGGATAGCAGCGTTGCAAGCACTTTGCTACGTCGTCCGGCTACTCTGCCCATCTCCAATTCTTCGAATAATGTCCGATCCTGCAACACCTCACCAGCCTGCTTACGGTGAACGTGCTGCACCGCATCAAACATGCAGTATACCCATATTACAGGCAGAATGAGTAAGAACATTAAAAATACCGATTCATTGGTGATCGAAGCTACAAAAACCATCATGGCAAATGAACCAAAGAACGCCATCAGGAAGGACAACCCACGATGCAACAATCCCAGGTGAAGATGTCCCAATCCTGGAACAAATGAGAGCAAAATGGTGAAGAATCGTTCACCCTCACTGCCTTTTCGATACATGGGTTGACCATAGGGCCCCTCAGGATGGCCATATTCACCACCTGGATGTTGATGTAGCTCATCTTCATTCATCTGCTCCATAGGCCCTTGCTGACCCATGTATGCTCCCTGGTAGGCTGCCCCTTGGTGTGGAGGTGCTCCATAAGCCGCACCGTATCCCCTATAATGTGCTTCTCGGGCAGAAGGTGTACGGAGCAGAACAATAACCATATCCAGCATGCTGATCCCCCAGAAGAAAGCAGCAAAAAGTGCACCGAAAATCAATAAATCTTGTTCATTAGTGACCATGGCTAACATGAATGAGCCAACAGCTGTTCCGAAGAAAAGCAATGGATAGATCACAGCCCTTGCAGCCCGTCCCCAATACATGAAACCAAGACCTGGTATCAGGTTTAATAGAAATGCGAGTAATTTGTTACGATCTGAGTGCACAGTCGTCATCCTTTCTTTTCAGGCAATGCGAAACTATTTATGGTTTAGGCTTGAGGTTATCCAGCCATGAAGTGGCTGCCTCCGTCCATTTCTCGGTAAATGACCCTCTGTGGTCGCCATCCTGGAACTTGTGATATGGTGCTACCTTGTCAAAAAGTCCAGACGAGAGGAAGATCAATGTCAAACAGGCCGCTACCGCGTAATGGAACACTTTATGATCAAGCCAGCGCCGGTTTCGTCCAGCACGGGATTTGCGTTGTACCTTGGGTGATTGAATGCCCTCAATCCGATGCATGACTGAATCCGCAAACCCTGTTGGGTCATGTAGCGGAGGCAGTTCTCCGTGGATACCAAGCGCTTCCAGATAGATGTCCATCGCATCCGGATCTTCCATCAGAAGCTGTTCCATCTGGTTCGCTTGAGTTTCACTCATATGGCCTTCAATATAATCAGTCCATTGCGCAGCGGTATACTTCTCCTGTTTACTCACGCCATTCATCCTCCTTCCAATTTTTTCGAATCCACTGCCGGGCACGATACAATCGGGATTCCACAGTCTTCACAGCTACCTGTGCATCACTGGCAATCTGCTCATAATTTTTTTCGCTTAGATAATACGCAGTGATAATGTCACGATGCTGAGCAGGCAACTGATTAATTCGTTCGCGAAGTTTATCCTGACGTTCTTCACGAACGAGACGGGTAAGAACGTCTTCATCCCGTCCGGGCATATTGATTATTTTTTCTTCTCCACCCAGATCCTCAGCAGTTCGTCTGCCCAGCTTGCGTTTGGCATCAATCGCTTTGTGAAAGGCAATTCGGGTTAACCACGTTTTGAAACCTTCAGAACGGTAGTCGGGGAGAGATTTATACATCTGTATGAACGCCTCCTGAGCTGCATCCTGTGCTTCCTGATCGTTCCTGAGTACGGAATAGGCCACATGATATACATGCTGGCTATACTTATCAATCAGAGTACGCATCTGGGATGTATCTCCTTGACGGATTTGTTCGATTACGCGCGCTTCATCAATAACTCTCCCCTCCTCTCCAATACAATAGACGACAGCTTGTGTGTTAACCCCTGCGTGATCTATCAAATTTTTGTAAAACAAAATGAAATCATTGCCTGAAAGGTTGATGTTGCTGATCACTCATCCAATCTTTAATCCAAAAAAAACAGGCACAGAATGACTTCTGGCCTGTTTCTTATCCCTGCCTACGCTGGAATTAACGTCCACCATTACGAAACCGCTGCGTGTACGCCTTCGCGTCTTGAACGGTCTTGACACGATTGCGACTCCACTCAAGCAGAATTCGATCGATATACCGGAAATGTACTTTGCCTGCAAAAACCGCTTCCTTCAGAGCCATTAGAATCAATTCCTCTTGATAACGGTCCTGATCCAACCAGCCGGATATCGTCTCGCACTCCATTGGAGAGAGCGGACGTCCAAATTCTTTTTCAAAGATGGAGAACATGTTCCGTTCTTCCTCTTCTTTTTGAACACTGTTCGAATCTTGACGTGCTGTATTGCTACTCTGCTGCTCCGCACGGAATGCGGCTACTTCTTCAGCAGTGCACGCTGCAAGCTTGGCATATAATCCATGTAAATCATATCGCTCGTACTGGATGTCCCGTTCTTCGTCACGGTGCTCGTCAATAGCAATATACCCATCCCTCATCAGACGTTGCAACATTCTGGCAATGCCTTCAGGTGCAAGTCCCATGCGCGCCGCAAGCTCTTCAAGCGTGGGAAACTCATTGAACTCTGCCTGACGGAACCCTAGCAGTTGAATCAGAAGAAGCACTTCTGCATCTGATAGGCCAAGCTGGTGATAAAAACGTAACAAGGCATACGGCAGATGGGCTGTACCCGATGTCATGCCATAAGCTGCTCCATCCAACCAAGCTTTGGATGTGGTGTCTTCCATAGACGCTCCTCGGTTAAGCATTAAGGGTACAGACGATAGAGCATACGTGGGAATGCGATTGTTTCACGTACATGATCCAATCCACAGATCCATGCTACCGTCCGCTCCAATCCCAGACCGAAACCGGAGTGAGGAACCGATCCGTATTTACGCAAATCCAGATACCATTGGTAAGCTTCATCCGAGAGATTGTGCTCCTCAAAACGTTGTTGCATCAATTCCGGATCATCGATACGCTGCGAACCGCCAATAATCTCTCCGTAGCCTTCTGGTGCAATCATATCAGCACAGAGAACAACTTCTGGACGATTCGGATCTGGTTTCATATAGAATGCCTTGATTCCAGCAGGGTAATGCGTGATAAAGACAGGTGTATTGTACTTCTCAGCAATTGCTGTTTCGTGTGGTGCACCGAAGTCTTCTCCCCAAGGAATATCAAAGCCTTGTCCATGCAGGAATTCAATCGCTTCATCATACGTAATACGCGGGAATGGAGCTACGATGCCTTCGAGTTTGGATACGTCACGACCGATAGATTCCAGTTCAGTACGGCAGTTTTTCACCACGGATTGAACGACATGAGCGATAAATTTCTCTTGTACGCGCAGACTTTCCTCGTGATCTACAAATGCCATTTCCGGCTCAATCATCCAGAACTCAATCAAGTGACGACGTGTTTTGGACTTCTCTGCGCGGAATGTTGGACCAA
The DNA here is from genome assembly GCF_001908275.1 of Paenibacillus xylanexedens. Lineage (NCBI taxonomy): Bacteria > Bacillati > Bacillota > Bacilli > Caryophanales > Paenibacillaceae > Paenibacillus > Paenibacillus xylanexedens. Next base: position 5,131,388 of record NZ_CP018620.1, read on the forward strand.
ATGAATATACTTTGCCCAGAGCCATAGCTGCGGCTTCCATATACAATTGACCACTTTGTGTCAGATAAGCATCTTCATCAAAGTATTTGATGTGGAACAGGTTCGTTGTTCCTTCCGCAGACGATGGTGTCAAAATCGGAGGATCAACTTGTGTGAATCCGTTACCATCAAAGAACTGCTGAACAGCGCGAATAATCTCTGCACGAATCACCATAACAGCACGTTGCTTCGTAGAACGAAGCCACAGATGACGATGATCCATCAAGAAATCGACACCATGCTCTTTAGGCGTAATTGGATAGTTTTCAGTCAGGTGAATGATCTCAACCCCTGTAACAGTCATCTCGTAACCGGACGCACTGCGAGGTTCTTCACGAATAATACCTGTAACATACAAAGAGCTTTCTTGAGTCAGGCTCTTGGCATTGTTCCAGATCTCTTCACTAACTTCACTTTTCACAACAACCCCTTGGATATATCCGGTTCCATCACGTAGCTGCAAAAACTGAATTTTACCGCTGGAACGTTTGTTGTTAATCCAGGCACCGATTGTTACGGTTTCGCCCACATGCTCGTTCACATTACGAATTACACAATTCGTATTCATGCCCATATCTCCCCTTGGTTCCTGAATTTGAAAATGCAGCGGGCAGGCTTATGCCTGTCCTCTGCACTTCCTTGTCATTCTATATTTACTTTACAGTTAGATTACTGAGAATTCAATACGATTCGGTGTGTATCACGTGCAATTACCAATTCTTCGTTTGTTGGCACAACGAGAACTTCCACTTTGGAGTTCGCTGTTGTAATCCGGCGTGGTTCACCAGAACGAATGGCATTCAAAGCTTCATCCAGTTCAACACCCAGATAAGTGAGTTGCTCACATACTTTTTGGCGAAGTACAACGGAGTTCTCACCTACACCAGCCGTAAAGACAATCACGTCTACACCGTTCATTGCAGCTGCATATGAGCCGATGTATTTACGCAGACGGTATTCGTACATTTCAAAAGCAAGCGTGGAGTTGGCATCGCCATTCTCCATACCTTCCGTAATCTCACGCATGTCACTGCTGATTCCGGAGATCGCAAGCAATCCACTGTGTTTGTTCAACATAGAGTTCACTTCGCTTACGCTCAGTTCTTCCTTGTTCATTACATAAGGTACGATGGCTGGGTCAAGGTCACCAGAACGCGTTCCCATCATCAATCCTTCAAGCGGAGTCATACCCATCGAAGTATCAACGGATACGCCACCTTTAACTGCTGTTACACTACCGCCGTTACCGACGTGACAAGTGATAATTTTCAGATCTTCCACTGGACGATCCAGATATTCAGCAGCTGCCTTGCTTACGAAATCATGGGAAGTACCATGTGCGCCGTAGCGACGTACTTTATATTTTTTGTAAAGTACACGCGGAATAGCATACAGGTAAGCTTTTTCAGGCATCGTCTGATGGAACGCTGTATCAAAGACCATAACTTGTGGCACACCAGGCATATTTAATTCAGCCGCACGAATACCCATCATTGCTGCAGGGTTATGAAGTGGAGCCAAGTCGAACAAACGACGAATTTCAGCTTTGGCAGCATCATCTACCAATGCAGATTCTTTAAATGCTTCACCACCGTGAACAACACGATGTCCAACAGCTTGAATTTCACTTACAGAATCCAGTACACCATTTTCTTTGTGAGTCAAAATATCAATGACTTTACGGATCGCTGTTGTATGCTCCAGAATCTCACTAACTTCTGTAACATCCTCACGGCCTGTCGGTTTGTGTGTCAGGATGGAGGAATCCATTCCGATCCGTTCTACCAAACCTTTAGCCAGTACAGATTCGTCAGTCATATTATACAGTTGATATTTGAGCGAGGAACTCCCCGCATTAATTACGAGTACTTTCACAGTCGGTCACCATCCTTGTCGTACTTGAAGAATCCTTCGCCTGTTTTGGCACCCAGGTGTCCTGCACGCACCATTTTCTTCAGGACTGTAGAAGGACGATATTTCAATTCTCCGAATTCACGGAACATTCTTTCGAGTGCAGCTTCAACAGAATCCAGTCCGAAACGGTCAGCCATTTCGAGTGGTCCATGTTGGAAGTTGTATCCGATACGCATTGCATCATCGATATCTTCAGCAGATGCAACACCTTCTTGCAATACATGCAACGCTTCGTTAATCAGCAGGCAGATCAGACGGGAAGTTACGAATCCAGGGGATTCATAAATCATGACTCCTTTTTTGTCCGCTACTTCTTCAACAAAACGTCTGGTCTCTTCGAATGTTGTATCCGAAGTTTTCAGTCCACGAATAATCTCTACAAGATCAACCCGGGATACCGGGTGAATAAAGTGCATACCAATAACACGCTCCGGGTATTTGGTCGAGCTTGCAAGCTCGGTCAAACTCAGCGTGGATGTATTACTTGCCAGAATGACATTGCTTGGGCAAACTTGGTCCAGTTGGCTGAATACTGCTTTTTTCGCATCCAGATCTTCTGAAATTGTCTCAATGACCATGTCGCAAGTTCCAAGTTCAGCTAAATGAGCTACCTTGGTAATACGGGAAAGAATCAATTTCTTCTCCGCTTTTGTAATCGCCCATTTCTCCAGTTGTTTATCCAGGTTGGTTTCGATCATGTCATATGCATGATCCAGCTTTTGTGTTGTATGCTCCACGAGAAGCACATCAAGTCCTTTGGCTGCGAGCATCTGGGAAATACCTTGCCCCATCGTACCGCCGCCGACAACTCCTATTTTTTTGAAAAACATGGTTCTGCTCCATCCTTTCGGTTCTCTATTTCTCTATTGTACCCTGTTCGCCGAAAATTACAAATTTCGACCCAACATATAATAATATCTTAGCACGAGTGAAATGTAAAAAAAAATAACCAACATAAATAAATTATGCTGGTAGAAGGGCACTGTCACGAGATTGACAACGAAATTGCTCGCCAGACAAAACTTCCTCACGAATCAAGATGTCGAGTGAATTGTCGAAAATTGTCCGTTGTTCTTCAAGTAACCGCTTTGTCTGTTCCATCAGTTCTTGCAGAATTAATTTATTCTCTCGCATCAGTTCCTCGGTTGTGACCATATCCATGTTCACAATCCCAAGTGAAGTCAACCCCGAAGCCATCATCGTCTGTACAACATTGGTTGCCTGATCAAAGTCATTGCGTGAACCTGTGGAACGACCACCGTAGTACATTTCCTCCGCAGCTGCTCCTCCGAGTGCAATCATGATCTGCTCTTCCAGAAAGCGCTTCGTATAGAGGAACTGTTCTTGTTGCGGGTTATGACGTACATATCCCAGCGCCTGACCACGCGGACTAAGTGCCACCTGACTAACACTGCCTGGACGAACGAGTTCAGCCATAATGGCATGTCCCAACTCATGAATGGCGACCCTTTTCTTCTCTTCCACGCTGGACTCACGGTCTGTCTTCTCACCCATCATGACTTTATCAATAGCCAGGGACAAATGCCGCTGTTCGATGTTTAACAGCCCGTCTCTCATGGCGTATATTGCTGCTTCGTTCATCACACTTTCGAGCTGTGCACCGGAGAAACCATATGATTCTTCCGCTGTTTTCTCCAGATTAACTTCCTTCAACAGAGGTTTGTTCACCGCATGCAGTTCCAGAATATGCTTTCTGCCCTTTTTGTCAGGCAAGTCCACTTGAATGTGGCGGTCAAAACGTCCCGGTCGCGTCAGGGCGCTATCCAGCATCTCTTTACGGTTCGTTGCAGCGATAACCAGAATTCTTGGCGTATCGGAAGAATAGATTCCATCCATTTCCGTCAGGAGCTGATTCAGGGTCTGATCGTATTCACGCTGTTGACCACCCTCACGTTTCCCCCCGATGACATCGATTTCATCGATAAAGATAATAGCGTTTTCCTTATTTTCCTTGGTGGCACGGGTTCTCGCGTCCTTGAACAAATCCCGAATTCTGCTGGCACCCACACCAACATACATTTCCACGAACTCACTACCCGATGCTGCTACAAAAATAGAATCGGTGTAATGGGCAGCAGCCTTGGCCATCAACGTTTTCCCTGTCCCTGGAGGGCCCGTCAGCAAGATCCCTTTTAACGGGCGAATCCCGAACTTCCGGATTTCTTCATGTTTGATCAGAAAGTCAAGCGCTTCACGCAATTCCTGCTTAGCACTGTCTTGTCCGCCAATTTCTTCAAAAGTAAGCTTGGAAGGTCCTTTTTTCTTCCGTTTACGTTCCTGTGCAGCGCCTACTGTAATCCCGCCACGCATCTGCATCATGAACAGCAAAGCTCCGACAAGCACTGCTGCAATCAGGATCGGAACAATATTAACACCAGTAAAAGCAAGGAAAATAATCAATACGGGAAAAAATCCGATGGCAACTTCTTTTGTCCACTTAGGCATTAGGCCACACTCCTATCTGACCGGGCACACGCGGCAGAATAATAAACTTGCTGGCATCTCCGTCTCTGAGACTGACATATACATTGTTGTCATCCATCGCTGTATTTACCTTAATTCCATTCGTCGCCATCTTTGACAACGTTGGTGTAATCTCGGTGTATTGCTTGTTCTCCATCGCCTGAGCTACGGTGAACATCGCATCCCCCCACCAACTCTCCAGTGCTTCACTGGAATGATCCACAACATCCAACTTTAGTGAACGTGTTCCAAGTAACGTCTGTCCTTCTTTGTGAATATATTGTACCAGTCTGCCCAAATCAACATCAGGTTGCAGATCCAGTTTCAATTGTACGTCATTGCGGTTAATAGTTAATTGAACGTCATTGACTCCATCGTACTGGGTTACCATTTTTTCAATCGGATTCTGCACAGCCACCTGACGATATACAAACCAACCTCCAAACAACACAACGGCTGAAATGACGGCAGTTATAGCAATAGGCAATACTTTTAGCTTCAAGTGAATTACCCCTCCCAGATTTTGGCCCAACCTACTGGCTTATTGGTATATACGAATATGTGCACATTGACTCCTGAGATAATTTCGACAGGTTTATTTGTTTTTGAATGTAACTTTGAGTACATATCTGAGTATATCACATCGTATATACAATTTCGAAGGCGAAAATATGAATAAATTATTAATTTTAACTATTTAAATCAAAAATGTTTACAGACAACACAAAGAACCGGTTCAGTCGGATATCCGTCTGCCGGTTCTTTCATTTCATTAAATTCTCTAGTTATGTCACTCTATTTGTTCTAGCTGTTCGGGAGTGTGTAGACCAGGTCCACCTGTTCTCCGTTGCTAAAACGATAAAAGCGATAGTGGTTATGCGTACCGTCTTTATAATACACTTGCCACACATATATTCCATTCACAACTCCGGGCATGATTCGCTTAATCTCACCGGCAGGAACTTCAGAACTAAAGCGATTGCGGATCTGCGCTTCGGACATGCCGTTCTGCAGCAACTCGCTGTGTACAGCGTTTGCACCCGTAGCAGGTTGATTGTTTGCGTCGAACTTAACCCAGACCATAACATCCTGGTTATCCTTGTTTTTGCCGATCAGAGTCCAGTAGATGTTGTCAGAGCCTTCTTTGTCTCCCCAGATGTACTTACGCAATTCATCATAGGATGTAATGCCCAGTTGCTCCTGTGCTGCTTGTATGGCGAGCGCTTCTTCCTTGCGTTGGTCCTGCGTGACATGGACGTAATAACGCTGAAGTCCAAACAGAATCAGAACCAGTGCAAGCAGCGAAATCCATATCCACTTCTTTTTTTTCTTCAAAAGCCGAACTTCCTTTCCCTATGATGCTGTCCTGCAATTAACGAGCAAGCAGACCATCAAATGCCAATTGAGACTCACGCAAAATGCGTTCTTCATCCAGCGTCAGACATTCGCCATGTTTCACCACTTGTTTTCCATCCACCCATACGTGCTCAACATCTTTGGCAGAAGCCGAGTAGATCGTATGTGAGATCAGGTCTGTATGTGGATAGAAATGTGCCTGTTCAATGTCCAAGGCGATAAAGTCAGCCTTCATGCCGACCTTGAGTGCTCCGGTATTGTTCAAGAAGATAGATTTGGCACCGTATGACGTTCCGAGTAATAACGCTTCGCCTGCTGGCACTGCCGTCGGGTCACCGGATACACCTTTGTGGATCAATGCAGCCAGTCTCATTTCCTCGAACATATCCAGGTTGTTGTTGCTTGCCGGTCCGTCTGTTCCGAGTGACACGGTAACTCCTGCTTTCAGCAACGCAGGTACCCGCGCAACACCGGAAGCGAGTTTCAGGTTACTTCCCGGGTTATGGGATACAGCCACATCATGTCGGGCCAAAATTTCAATCTCTTCGTCATTCAGATGCACCGCATGTGCAACCAGGGATGGACGGGAGAAAAAGCCCAGTTTCTCCAGATGTGCCACAGGACGCAGTCCATAATCAGCCACGTTCTGCTCCACTTCACGAAGCGTTTCCGACATATGTGTATGAAGGGGAAGGTTTAGGTCGTTCGCGACCTGTACAAGCTTCTCTATGTAGTCAGGAGGGCATGTATATGGTGCATGTGGCGAGATTACGGTTGTAATGCGACCATCTGCCTGTCCATTCCACTCACGTGCAAACGCAGCCGACTCCTCCAGCTTCCGCAATTGTTCTTCTTCCGAGCACAGCCCGATTACACCACGTGCCAGTGCTGCTCTAACGCCGGATTGCTCCACAACTTTGGCAACTTGATCCATGTGATCGTACATGTCCAGGAAAGCTGTAGTTCCGCCTTTCAACATTTCAAGCACTGATAGCGAAGTTCCCCAATATACGTCTTCTGAAGTCATTTTCGCTTCCATTGGCCACATTTTTTCCTGCAACCATACTTGCAACGCAAGATCATCTCCGTGCCCTCTGAGCAACGACATTGCTGCATGACCATGCGTATTGATCAGACCCGGCAGGAAGAACAGTCCTTTTCCATCTACTTTGGTACTATTTTTGTCTCCATCCGGCAATGTCTCACCAATATGCACAATCTTGTCATCCTCAACAACCATGTATCCTTGAACCACGTTCCATGTTGTGCCGCCTTCATTAACGGCAAATTTGCCGTTGTGAATTACCCATCTATTTGTTGTCATCTTCCTCGTCGTCCTTTCCAGTCTCCAAGTAATAGGCCAAACTAAGCAGATCCGTTGTAAAGTCAGCATGGTGAATGCGGATATGCGGCGGTGTTTTTAGAATTGTTGGTGCAAAATTAAGGATCGCTTCGATTCCGGATTCAATAAGCTGATCGGCTACATTTTGGGCTTCCGTATCCGGAACCGTGATAATTCCGATGCGAATGTTTTCCGTTTTAACCGCTTCCGTCAATTCATCCATTGGTTTTACCGTCAAACTGTTGATTTGACTACCAATCTTCGGTCCGTATGCATCGAATACAGCAACAATCTTCATGTTGTCTTTCAGATACGCGTTATAGTTGGACAAGGCCTGTCCGAGGTTACCCGCGCCTACCAGAGCCACATTAATTTGCTGATCGATTTTGAGAATGTGACGAATTTTCTCGATCAAATAGGATACATCATACCCGATCCCTTTACGACCAAAATCACCGAAGTAAGCCAGGTCTTTACGAATTTGGGCCGGATTCAGATCCAGCCTCTGTCCAAGCTCTTGAGAAGAAACAGTAGCCACCTCACGCTGATGCAACTCGTTTAAATAGCGCAAGTATACAGGCAGACGTCGTACCACCGCTTCCGAAATTTTATCCGATTTCATTCTTGCTCCCCCTTACCAAGGCCACGATAAAATAATAGATGAAAAGATGAGTATTCTGTATAAACTCAAAGATAAACGTGACATTTTATACAGAATGCTCCTTGTAATTTAGGTTATAAGTTCTTACGTGCAACTGCTTTAATCGGATACGGAAATATCTAATAAAGTTTAACGCCAAACGATAGTGTCATGCAATGATATAACGACCAAAACAACTATTATTCTTGTTCATTAGCTGGTTTTTCCAACCATTCGGTAATTCGTGGAACCATCTGCTCCGTAAGCATATGCTCCATTTTGGGACCAGGTAATGAATATAAAAAGAATTTACCATAATACGCTTCAATCACCCGTGTATCATAAACAATGACAATTCCTCTGTCCTTTGCTGTACGCACCAATCGGCCAAATCCCTGCTTGAAACGAATGACCGCTTGTGGCACGGACAGTTTCATGAACGGATTTTTCTTCTGTTCCTGAAGCAACTCACTCTTGGCTTCCACCAACGGATGATTCGGTGGCTGGAAAGGCAGTCTCACAATAGCGAGACAAGTTAGCGCCTCTCCCGGGATATCTACACCCTCCCAGAAGCTGCTTGTGCCAAGAAGTACCGTAGCTTTGGCATCTTGGAACCTGCGAGTCAATTTGGAACGACTTCCACTATCAACGCCTTGACCAAGCAACGAGATGTCGTTACCAGACAGAGCTTCTTTCAGCGGATCATAGACCTGTCTCAACATCTTGTATGAAGTAAACAGAACCATCATGCGTCCACGCGTGGCAATTGCGGTCTCTGCCAGTGATTGCACCAGCATATTGACAAAGTGCGCATCACCCACACTGCCCTTCACACTTGGGAAATCACGCGGAATCACCAGAAGTGCCTGATCACGATAGTTGAAAGGTGATGGCAACATCGACGTTAATAGCCGATTGTTTTCGGCGGCTTCCTGCAAGCCAAGCTGTTCAATCATGAACTGGAATGACTTATCCACGGAGAGCGTAGCGGATGTAAGAACAACACTTTTCTTTTTGTCAAAAAACAAATCCTTAAGTTGTGCACTCACATCTACAGGTACGGCATACAGCTGGAGAGATTTGCTGCGGAACTGTCCGCTGGCTTCCATCCAGTACACCGTTTTGGCGTCATCCATACGCATGAAGAAACGTAAATTTTCCTTCAATGTGGTCAGATCTTTCAGTAATCCTGTAATATCCGTGATCAGACTATCCGATTGATAATCATCCTGATCTTCTTTCACCTCAAGCAGCAATTTGTCCCCTTTGCGAACCAAATCGCCCAGAGTCACATAGATCTGGTTCTCCAGATCCTGCAACTCCTGCCATTTTGCAGGTTTCTGAGATGCTTTCAGACGCAGTGAAAATTGCCCCGTCTCTCCCGGTGAAGCATCACTTCGTTCAGGCAACAGACCAAACAAAGCATCGCTCATACGATCCCACAGCTCCTTAACTTCAAGAGCGAGCGGGAACATCTGATCCACCATGGAGCCCCATTGCACCGAATTTTCATGCCCGGATAACTGCGAACGAAGCATAGGCAGCTGTCCATTACGACTGTCTTTAAACAGGCGGGTCAGTGTATGAACCAACGTGAAATATTTCATATGCATTCCAAGATGTTTACCAGCGACATCCTCCAGATGATGGGCCTCATCGATCACAAGACTCTCATAGGCTGGCAGCAGCTGATGCGCAGCTTTCACATCCGTAAACAATTTGGAGTGATTGGTGATTACGATATCAGACAACCCAGCCTCATGTTTGGCACGATGGTAGAAACATTTGCGGAACCATGGACATGATCTTCCCAGACAAGACTCAGATTCGCTCTGTACCGTCTCCCAGAAGTCCCCTCCGCGTCCGCTAAGGTTAAGTTCCTCATCATCTCCGGTTTCGGTCTGCGTAAGCCAGACAATCATCTGAGCAGCTGTGAAATAATCCTCTTTGGGTGTGGCGAATTCACGTTTATTGATTTTGTGTTCAAATTTGCGCAGGCACAGGTAATGTCCACGTCCTTTGAAAACAGCAGCCTTAAACGGGAACGGAACCACTTGGGTCAGCATCGGAATGTCCCGCTCTCTCAATTGCTCCTGCAGATTGATCGTATGCGTGCTGACCATAACTTTCTGTTCTTGCTTTACACTTTCGTAAATAGCAGGCAACAGATACCCTAGAGATTTACCGGTACCCGTTCCAGCTTCGATCAAGAGATGTTTCTCTTCATCCAGGGCTTGCCTTACACTGCTGAACATCTGAGTCTGCGCTTCACGCTCTTCGTAATGATCCAGTGTATCCTTCAGGTTCTCCCGAACCTGGTCCATAAACTGTTCGAAGCTTACACCATCGAGGGGGTTAGCCTCCCGCTCATCGCGTGGTGCACCAATATCGGTCCAATCACTTACATTAAGAGCAAGCTGACGATAATAGGTATGTCCGTCCAGATCCTGAATCGGCTCTGCTTCCTTCTCACTGCGCATTCCGTCCAAGAACCAGCCCAAGTCACTGTCTTCTGGTGCAAACAGGTCACTGAGGCGCTGAATCGTTATGAGCGGTAATTCCTTTAACTCATCCAGACACTTGAGCAGCACATAGGCTGTCGCCAGTGCATCACTGTCTGCCTGGTGAGGGCGATCATGTTGAAATCCAAATTCGGAAGACACATAACCGAGTTGATAAGAACCCAGTGATGGGAATGTAATCTTCAGAAAATCAATCGTGTCCAGAATGCGGCCAGTGAACGGCAAATAACCGCAACGGTCGAGAGCATTCTGCAAAAAGTGAAAATCAAAAGCGACGTTGTGTCCAACAAGCACCACATCATTAAGCAGCGGAACCATCTCCATCATCATCTCTTCGAGTGAAGGAGCGTCCGCTACATCTTCATCGGTAATACCCGTCAACCCCGAAATAAACGGGGGAATCGGTACACCAGGGTTCACATAAGAACTATATATTTGAGTTATGCTGTAGTCATGATCTATGATGGCAAGTCCGGCCTGTATAATCTCACCGTCGGACTGCGTGCCGGTTGTTTCGAAATCCAATACGGCAAATTTCATTGCAATGTACGGTCCCTTCCATTCCAGTCTATGTTACAGCATAGCAAAAAAAAGGGGATTTGAAAATTAACTGACAAAAAAGCGGTGTCCCCGCCGCTATGCCAAAGGAGGGAACACCGTTTTTTGTCGCCGAATTCCCGCTTAATGAAGGGTCGTCAGCTGATTAGCATATTGCAATTTTCCCCTGTTCAACCTGCAAGCTTCCATGTTGTACAGTGGTTCGGTCAATGTCGGGTCATACTGAAGGGCCTGTGCAAAGAGTGAACATGCAGCTTCGGGATTCGCAAGCTTGGCTTGAATACAGCCCAGGGCGTTACACACAAGCCCTTTTAAGCGAGGTGAACCCTGAAGGTACATGATTTGCTGCAAATGTGTCCCGGCTTCCGCCATTTGTTCCAGATTCAGATACGCGAGCGCCAGATAAAAACGAGTTAATGCACTCTCCGGATGGTCGGTCACAACCCGGGAGAACTGCATGATCGCCTGCGGATACATCTGTAATTTGAAATAACCCTGACCTCGACTGAAACATTCCAGATGGAGTTCAGGCAGCGCAGTAACAGCTTCCTGTTCCGGTTCAAGGGAAGCAGGCTTATCCATCTCCCGCTCCCTCACCTGGCTCATCTTTTCTTCAAACATCAGCCATTCATCCAGCATTCCGTCACTCATCCGCTTAAGCAAGTTCCACTTTTGCAGCAATTCCTGTTTGTTCAGGCCTTCAGCGGAAGGATAGCTCTTGATAATTTCATCTAACATGTCGTTCATTTCTGCGAAAACATGCTGGAACATCGATGCATCCCCACCCTTGAAAAAATGGATTAGTGCAGTGACCTGTACTCATTTTTTGCTTCAAGGGCCGATTTCATTCTCCTTACCAGTCGATTACATAATTGTTGCGTGGACTTCCTGTTTCATCGTTTGTACAGGTTTATTCTGTCCATCTACAAATACAACGGTTGGTTTGTGAGTATTTGCCTCTTCTTGCGACATCATGGCGTAAGAAATGATAATGACGTTATCTCCAGGCTGCACCAGACGTGCAGCTGCGCCGTTAAGACATATGACCCCGCTTCCGCGCGGTCCTGGAATCACATAAGTTTCCAGACGTGCACCATTGTTGTTGTTCACAATTTGCACTTTTTCGTTTTCCATCAAGTCGGATGTTTCCATCAAATCTTCATCTATGGTAATGCTACCCACATAGTTCAAATTGGCTTCCGTTACCGTAGCCCGGTGAATTTTGGATTTCATCAGTGTTCTAAACATGGGACAGTACCTCCGATTTTTGCAACCTTATATTGTCAATCAATCTTGTTTTTCCGAATTTCACCGCAAGTGCAATGAGCAGATCGTCACGGCCTTGAACTTCTTCCTGATCTGTGAGCGGCTCTAGACTTGGAAAAGCCTGAATCTCGGCGTAGTCGATAACGGCAAGCGGTGAGGTTGCAATCTGCTCGTGCAGAATACGACGGATGTCTGCGGCTGTAGTAGCTACACCTGTATCTGCGGCTTCCTGAGCTGCACGTAGTGCCTTCGATAGAACCAAGGCCTGTGTGCGCTGTTCTGGGTTAAGGTAGACGTTACGTGAACTGAGGGCAAGCCCATCCTCTTCGCGAACAATCGGACAGGGTACAATTTCTACAGGCATATTCAAATCATTCACCATCTGTTGAATGACCGCAACCTGCTGAGCGTCTTTCATTCCAAAAAATGCACGCTGTGGCTGTACGATGTTAAACAGTTTGGAGACTACGGTCGTTACCCCGTCAAAATGCCCCGGACGGGAAGCGCCACATAAGCGCTCCGTCAGTTTTGAGACAGATACCGTCGTTTGCGTTGCCTGTGGATACATCTCTTCAACAGAGGGAATAAATACGATATCCACTCCTTGTGAGCGTGCTGTTTCCACATCTCTGGCTTCATCCCGCGGATAGCTGTCAAAATCTTCATTAGGGCCAAATTGAATCGGATTAACAAATATGCTTAATACCACGATATCGCTCTGTTGTCTGGCTGCCTGCATCAAGCTTGCATGACCTTGATGAAGATAACCCATTGTTGGTACAAGACCTACAACAGACGCACTGGACCGAATCGCTTGACGCTTCAAGCTTAGTTCCTGTCTTAACTCTGCGATTGTCCGTAATACTTTCATGAGTTACTCCCCACCTTTTCCTTGCGTTGTCCGCCGTACAGTTGATCCAGAACACCATCCGCCACATTGAATACATGCTCTTCGGCCGGGAATGAACGATCTTTCACTTCTTTCACGTAAGCTTCGATGCTGGTTCTGATTAATGTACCCACATCTCCATAGGTTTTGACAAATCGTTTGGGCGTATACGGAGAGGCATATTGAACCACATCGTGGAATACCAGTACCTGACCATCACAGCCTCGTCCTGCTCCAATTCCGATGGTAGGGATGGACAGTTCCTCCGAGATCGCCCGTGCAACTTCTTCCGTAACCAGTTCAAGCACAATGCCAAACGCACCTGCAGCTTCCAAGGCTTTGGCTTCGTCCATCAGACGTTTCGCATCCGCTGCATCCTTGCCCTGAATGCGGTAACCACCAATCTGATTAACCGATTGAGGTGTCAGTCCGATATGTCCAAGAACAGGCACGCCTGCTTGCACGACTGCTCTGACGGTGTCCGCTATCTCGACTCCGCCTTCCATTTTAACCGCATGGGCATGCCCCTCTTGCATCAGTCGACGGACACCTTTAAGCGTCTCATCCACGCTGCCATGATAGGTCATAAAAGGCATATCAGCCACAATAAATGTCTTCTCAGCACCGCGCACTACGGAACGTGTGTGGTATACCATGTCGTCGATGGTCACCGGAAGCGTCGAATTATAACCCAGTACTACATTGCCGAGTGAATCACCAACCAGGATTAGATCGATACCTGCTTCCTCTGCGAGGAGCGCTGTTGGATAATCGTAAGCCGTGATCATGGTAAGCGGCACGCCATCCTGCTTATATTTTTTCATTTTCACAATATTCAACGCTTGTCTGTTCGCCATTTTTTTCATGGCTCCTTTCTTCTTTTCAAATAAACGCAACAAAAAAACCTTTTAGTTTTCCACTAAAAAGTCCCGAAAAGTCAAAAAAGAGTCACTTGCGATCGTCCCTTCTGTCTCGGTCCTCTTCGGCTCAGAGCAGAATCCAACAACTCACTTAAACGTATTTCATTCTTGCACTGCGGTCTGCTTGTATAAAACACATCAAAGCAGAACAAAGGTTACTGTTACGGGAGTGCAATTCGGTCTGCATTAGCCGATATCGCCTCACGAACACAGTATACCAAAGTTCTGCTCAAACTTCACGTCTTATGTTCATTTTACCAGTGAAAATTCGACAAATTGTTTATGATTTCCAGGAAATCTCACCAGAGATGATTAGTGTAAGTTCTCCATCATGCTTCTCCACGATAAGTGCTCCAGAAGGGTCAAGACCGATTGCCTTCCCTTCAATGACACCATGAGGGTTAGTCACTGTAATCTCTCGATTCATCGATACGGACAGGGCCTCCCATAGGGCTGAGATCACGCCGAATCCTTCTTTTTGATACAAAAAATACAACTGTTCAAGCTCCGTCAAAATGGCAGCCGTTAGTTTGGTACGATCAACGGATTGACCCGTCTCCATCTTGAGCGAAGTAGCGATTGTGGTCAGATCTTCCGGATAATCCTCGGGATCAAAGTTCACGTCAACGCCTATACCTGCGATACAGTATCTGACTTCATGATCTTCCACTGTAGATTCAAGCAATATGCCACATACCTTGCGTCCGTCAATCAACACATCATTTGGCCATTTGATGCCTGCATCAGCTCCTGAACAAGCTCGAACGGCACGACATACAGCCACTCCTGTTAATAAAGTTAGCTGCGGCGTATGCTGAAGTGGTAGATCAGGGCGTAACAGGACACTCATCCAGATTCCTTTACCAGGAGGAGAGAACCACTGTCGACCGAAACGTCCTCTTCCTCCTGTTTGCTCTTCCGCAATGACCACAGCACCTTCTGCCTGCCCTTGCTCAGCTAGCTTGAGAACATCCCCTTGCGTAGACAGGGTCGAGGTTAACAAAACAGCCTTACGGCCAAATACGGTTGTATCCAGAGCCAATTGGAGGCCAGTAGCGTCAATGCTATCCGGCTTCGTTACCAGACGGTATCCTTTGCGGGATACAGCTTCAAACTCATAACCCATGTCTCGCAACTTGTTCACATGTTTCCACACAGCGGTCCGACTGATGGACAGATTACGGCTGATCTCTTCACCCGATACGAATCGTCCTTCTGCATTTAATAACATATGTAACAGATCTTCATGTTTGGTCATCTTGAACCACCCGCTTCACTTCTGCACTTAGTGCTTCATGCTGATTCGCTATCGTTCCAATCGCTGTTTCTCGTAACAAATGTTTCATCAGTTGACCCAGCCAAGGCCCGCCTTTGCGCTGCACCATTTGTAACACTTGTTCCCCTGTGATATCCAGCTCTTTCAAGTCATGCACAGGAATCGATTGACTCCATTCGGCTGCAAGCTCTTGAACCAAAACAACCTGCATTTCTGCCAGTTCGGACTGATTCCGCCATCCTGCTGGCAGTGTAGACTGTATTCGAAGCCAATCATCCGCAGCCTGAACGCCACAAGCCAGAACCGTAACGATCCAATCGGAACGGAGACTGACCGTATCCTTCGGCTCCTGCACGGAATTATGAATCAACTGTTCCACCTGAAGGACACCTGTTATACGAGAACGATGTTCATTGGAGAATGTCCACTGACGTAATAATACATCTGCTTCATCCTTGCTATAACCGCCAGCAATCAGGATGAGTGACCAACGAAGCAACACATGCTGACCTGACAATTGTTCCAAATTGGATAACAACATCTTGTTAAATCGGGTCGAGCTTACCGGCGCTTTGATATGCGCAAGGGAATCACTTCTGTATAACAGCTCCAACCCTCTTAAAGGATGCGGTCCAGACATCATTTTTACCATCTCGGTACGTACCCGTTCCATTGCTATATGTTGAAGCAGGTCTTTCTTCCTTGCAAGACCCTTCCACGTGTTATGGGCAATTTTGAAATCAAATACGGAAGCAAACCGGACACAGCGGAGCATCCGCAGTGCATCTTCACCAAATCGTTCCATCGCAGAACCCACACATCTGACTCGCTCTTCCTTGATATCTGCCTGTCCACCGAATGGGTCAACGATTGTCCCAGTGACGTCCATAGCAAGAGCGTTCATCGTGAAGTCGCGCCGCTGTAAGTCTTCCTTGATATCCTGAACAAATTGAACCGCAGCAGGTCTGCGGTTATCCTGATATTCGGATTCTGTTCGAAACGTGGTCACTTCAAAGTAATAACCGCCTGAACGAACGGTCACCGTACCGTGTTGCAAACCTGTAGGAATACAATCGTCAAACAGTTCCATGACTTGCTCAGGAGAAGCAGATGTCGTGATATCCATATCGTCCACAACACGTTCCAGCAATTCGTCACGAACGCAACCACCTACCCAATATGCCTTGTAGCCATGTTTGTTTAATGTTGTGAGTACATTCTCACTTTGCATTGCCATTTCACGATCTACCTGTGTCCATTGAACCACCACATATCACCTCTTCTCTTGCCTGTTGTGGTATGCACAGTATGATTTCGTCTAAGAAATGATTAACCGCAAACCGGCTTCAGATTCGGAACTTCCCTTCCCAACACCCGGTAATATATCTGTTCATATTCATGCCGAATAGCATCATTGCAAAAGTCGTGATGCGCGCGCTGAAGACATGCTTCCCTGAACTCAGCAGCCAAACGATCGTCCGTCAATAAACGGATGGTGTTCTCGGCCATGGATTGTGTATCCCCGATCGCGGATAAATACCCCGTCTTACCATGTAAGACCAGTTCCGGAATTCCTCCGGCCTGTGAACCGATCGTGGGTACGCCACAAGCCATTGCTTCGAGCGCCACAAGTCCGAAACTTTCCTTCTCCGATGGAAGCATCAACACGTCCGCCATGGAGATGACCTGAGCAATGTCATCCTGTTTGCCAAGGAAATGAACTTTATCATTCAACCCAAGATCATTAATTTTCCATTGCATCTTCGGCAAATCAGGTCCTTCACCAACAAATAACAGTTTGGCAGGAACCTGCTCCTGTACCTGACGGAAGACCTCTACCACATCCTGAGTTCTTTTCACCGGTCGGAAATTGGAGATGTGCATTAATATTTTTTCGTCGGGCGCAGCAAAATCTCTTCGCAAACTGGCAGCATCACGCGGATAATATATTCGTTTGTCAATAAAATTATAGGTCAGATCGATTGGACGCTGAATATCCAGCAGTTCGACCGTTTCCCGAATCAAATCTTTTGATACGGCAGTAACCGCGTCACTTTCATTAATGGCTAGACGGATCAGATCCTTCAGAGATTCATCCTGAGCCAGAACCGTAATATCCGTTCCGTGTAACGTGGTAACCACTTTAAGGCCGTCCCCTACCATTTGTTTCGCAAGAAAGGCACATACTGCGTGTGGCACGGCATAATGAACATGCAGCAGATCCAGCTGCTGTGACTTAGCCACCTGAGCCATCTTTGTTGCCAGGGACAGGTCATACGGAGGGTAACGGAAAACATAATAATCATTTACTTCAACTTCGTGATAAAAAATATTCTTCTGGAACGTACCCAGTCTGAACGGGATACTGTTGGCAATAAAATGAACCTGATGCCCCTGTTCGGCAAGTAATTTGCCCAGCTCCGTTGCGACAACGCCAGACCCGCCGAGGGACGGATAACAGGTGATGCCGATTTTTAGCTTTTTATCCATCCTGTGGACGCTCCTTTGATCTCCCGCTTCATGCAGGTTGATATAATACAATGGAATAATGAAACCCTTCGTTTCATTAGACGTAAAATGTGAAATCGCTTATTGGGCACCCGAGCCAAATTGATGAACCACGTAAGGCGTAATTGTAGCAAAACCTTCTGCAAACGGGATGAGACTGCGTTGTCCGAGCAAGGAATCACGGGCTCTTACACGTTCAATATACCCTTGATTCAATGGCGTCGAGACCGCTCCGTCTCCCAGTTCGAATTGGGAACGATAAGAGAGCAATGATGTTTCTTTTTGCTCATAGTGTTCCGTAATATCAACAATCAAATCCGTAGGACCGATGTCATTAATAAAGTAAAAATAAAATTCCTTCACCTGCACGGCAGGCATGTCCGGCATGTAGTTGCGAAGCTTGGCGTTAAATACAGCCTCCTGCACAAGCTTACTGCAATTGACATGATCCGGATGACGATCTTCCCAATACGGAGCAAACACCATCCGAGGGGCATGACGCCGTATCTCAGCCGTCACCGCCTGTACATGTTCAGGCGTAAGATATAAGCCACGATCAGGAAGCCCCAGATTCGTTCGACACGAAAGACCGAGGACGCGGGAGGCTTGCTCCGCTTCCTCGGTTCTGCGCTCTACTGTTCCGTTGGAAGACATCTCAGCACGAGTCAGATCACACACGCCTACTTTTAAGCCGGCAGCGGTATGTTTGGCAATCGTTCCACCCATACCAATCTCCGCATCGTCTGCATGTGCTCCAAAGATGAGAATATCCAGACTCATTCGGAATCACCCGAATTCAATCCAGCCTCCGGCTTGTACTTATGTACCAGCTCTCTCCAGGCAAAATCGCCACGATCCAGAGCCTTGACCAGAATCTCAGCGGTTGCGATATTGGTGGCAAGTGGGATTCCCTGCACATCACAAAGACGTAGCAACGCATTAATATCCGGCTCGTGAGGTTGTGCCATCAGTGGATCGCGTAAGAAAATAATCAGATCCATCTCATTTTGCGCAACCAAAGCTCCGATCTGCTGATCTCCGCCCAATGGGCCTGATTCGAATCGATGAATCTTCAGCGACGTTCCTTCCATAATACGAAGGCCTGTTGTTCCTGTAGAATATAATTGATGGTCCGTAAAAACAGGCTCATATGCCGTCACGAAGTTAACCATCTCTTCTTTTTTACGATCATGGGCGATAAATGCTATTTTCAACATGACAATCTCCTTTAGTCGATAAAGTGGTCAAATCCGTAGATCATTCCTGTATACTCCATAACCTTTTGCACACCAATCTTAACACCAGGCATATAACCTGCGCGTTCGTAGGAGTCATGCCGAATTTTGAGTGACTGTCCATAGTCTCCGAAAACAACTTCCTGCTGCGCGAATACGCCAGGCAATCGGACACTGTGAATTCGGAAGCCATTGTAATACCCGCCTCGTGCTCCTTCAATCGTTTCTTCCTCATTTGGATTACCTTGACGAAGTTCTTCACGATTGGCAGCAATCAGTTCCGCTGTTTTGATCGCAGTTCCGGAAGGAGCATCCAGCTTCTGATCTCCGTGATATTCGATAATCTCCACATTTGGCATATGTTTGGCAGCCTGTGCTGCGAATCGCATCATCAAAATGGCACCAATCGAGAAGTTAGGGGCAATAAGCCCTCCAATTCCTTTGTCCTGGCACTGCTTGTCCAACTGTTCGATCTGCTCCGGCGTGAAGCCGGTAACACCCATGACAGGTCTGACTCCATGACGGATCGCGATCTCAGTATGTGCAAACGCAAATTGTGGTACTGTAAAATCAACCATAACCTGAGGTTTTGTTTCGGCAAAAGCCATTTCGATATCATCAGTCACCAGCACACCACACTCTGGCAAACCAACAAGGGTTCCTGCATCCGTGCCTGCTCCGGAGCGGTTGACAGCCGCTGCAAGCTCCAATTCCGGGTCCTGAAGTACCAATTTCACAACTTCACGGCCCATACGGCCAGCCGCTCCGATCACGGCAACTCTGATTACTTCACTCATATTGACTGCATCTCCTCGCTATGTTGGGATCATATCGTTGAATCCATTTCTACTCAAAAGAAATCTTTGCAAAATGAATTCTTATTGAATGGATTTCATACGTTGCTTGATTTCCTGTAACATCTGATGCAGTTGCCCATTCTGTGGGTCCAGCAAAATTGCCTCACGCAGCGCCTGAATTGCATAGTTAAATTCATTCAAATCACTGTAAGCCAGCGCAAGCATAACATGAGCTTCCACTGAGAGCGGATCAAGTTTGACCGCTTCTTGCAGAAGCGTAGACGCTTCCACATAGCGCTCCTGTGTTGCAATACCCGCCTGCTCCAACAGCAACTTCGCTCTGGAGGTCAATTCTTTTGCTTCCAACGTCTGCAGATGCAAAATATACTCTTCTGTTCCTGGCGACAATTCAACCGACTTGCGCGCATATTCAAGTGCCGGAACCAGATGTTTGCTGCGGGCGTGTGTAATGGAACAGCGATAATATAACTCCGCATGTTTTGGATGAGCATGAATGGCTGATTCGAACCAACGAATGGCCTGCTCAAAATCATTTTGCAATATACAGCGGTAAGCCTGCTGCATATATTCTTCCGGTTTCATCATTAAGCTGACCCTCCCCGATCGGGTGATGGTACAGCATATGTAATCTACGCCTAATCGGTGTTTTTGGGAGTCCACCGATTGGCATCGCGGGTGTTAAATTTATGCATGACTTTATCGTGCGCCTCAGCTAGATCAATTCCCAGTGAGTTCGCAAAACAAATCGTGATAAATAAAATATCTCCAAGCTCAAGTTCAATGGAATTGGCTGCTTCGGAAGATTTCTTCGGCTTCTCGCCGAATTCATGATTCACTTCCCTGGCGAGCTCCCCAACCTCTTCAGACATCCGGGCCAACATGGCCAGAGGACTGAAATATCCCTCCTTGAACTGGGAGATATACTGATCAACCTCACGCTGCATTTCTGCGATGCTTTTCTCCATGAGAACGGATTCTCCTTTGAAATGATGTCGTATTTGTTCCTAATAATATCAGTTATTTAGATTCACTTCCACCATCATCAGCGACAAATCATTTTTAAAGAATCAATAAACAGGTATACTAGATGGGAATGATTGCTTCTTCATTCTAATTTATCTACAGCGAGGGATCTTATGAGCACTGCCAAAACCTGGATACAAGTTAAACTGGTTCTTCCCATCGTGCTGGGTACAGCCTTATATGCCTTTGGGCTCCTCTATTTCATTATCCCCAACCAGCTTATGGAAGGTGGCCTCACCGGGGTTACGGTGCTGATCAATTACGCTTTTGGCATCTCACCTTCACTTACAACCTTGATTCTGAATGTTCCCCTCTTTCTGATCGGGCTCAAAATTTTGGGCGGCAGACAGATGATCTATACGGGTATCGGAATCGGGGCACTGACTGTTTTTCTGTGGTTGTTTGAGAAGTTGATTCATCTGGGCTGGATTGAACCATTACATACCGAGAATGACTTACTGTTAGCAGCCCTATATGCAGGTGTCACCCTCGGAGCAGGCCTTGGCATTGTATTCCGTTGGGGCGGAACGACGGGCGGTTCAGACATCATTGCCCGTATTCTCAACCGCAAGTATGGATGGAGTATGGGCCGAGTATTACTGGGCATCGACTTCGTCATTATCGGGCTCTCTCTCATCTACATCCCCAAAGAAAAAATTCTGTATACGCTTGTAGCTGTATTCATCGCCTCTAAAGTCATCGACTTTATTCAGGAAGGTGCATATTCTGCCCGAGCATTTATGATCATTAGTGACCATGCACCCGAGATTGCGGATCAGATCACACGGGATATGGATCGTGGCGTTACTCTCATTCCAGCCATTGGCGCGTACTCTAAACAGGCCAAACACATGGCCTACTGCGTGATCTCCAGGCAAGAGTTCAGGCGATTGCAGACCATTGTACGTTCCATTGACCCGAGAGCTTTTGTCATCATCAGCGATGTTCACGATGTACATGGCGAAGGTTTCAAAGAAAGCTGATATAACACAGAAACTACAAAAAAACCTCTTTTACATGAAGAGCCGTTAGCGTGGCTGTTCATGCGGAAAGAGGTCTTTTTTTATATACCACTTATAGACCAGGATCAAGTTCATATCCGATTAGCGCCGAAAAGGAAAAATCCCTTGTTGCTGCGCACGATACTTACGGTATCCGGCGTAACTAAGCGTTGCCACAATGACCGAACTGATGAGCAACCCGGCCGCCCTGCGATCAGGGCCCTGTACAAATGGTACGAACGCACTCTCATCCTTCTCCCGACCAAATAACTGGTTCACCAGTTCCTCCCCATGGCCCACCATGCTCTTTAATTGAGCCAGATCTGGCTGCTTTGCATTGGTAAGCCCTTTGGTATGAGATAACCAAGCGTCCATCTGAGCAATTTCATACGGTTCACGGCGAATCAGTGCGGCAGGACGAATCGTCTCATAATGCTCCTCCAGAACGGTGTAGCGGTTTGCCAGTACGGCCGCAGTTTGCCCTTGATTTGTAGCAGCGGATAAAGCGTCCAGATCGTTTTTCACGATTTTATAATACTGAAGCCATAAAGGCTTGGTTGGATTCGCGAGACTATCTGCTGCAAGTCTGAGCTTGGCTGAGGACTGCTGAAGGGAAGCATCGTCATTTTTCACCTTCACAACGGCTTGTTTCACTTCGACTATGGTTTCGGACAAGGCGTGAATGCCCTCGACTGTTGTTTGTCCCTCAAAGGAGATATGCTCCAGACTTTTACTGATACGCAGAATGCTTCCGCGCACTTCTTCAATATTATTCTCGAGCGCCTGACGATACAATATGGCTGCTTCCTCATTCAATTGTGCAATTGAATTGCTTGTGGACACTTGCTGATTTGAATTCGAATCTAATGCTTCACTTTGCGCGGATACACGATATGCTAAGTTCGTCCAAAGCAGCAGAGCCATGAACGATACCACCAATAAGCCAGTTTTGATCCCAAACGTTCTCTTCATGGACATCCCTCCCACCACCAATGTATGGCGTGGGACAGATCGTTAGAACAAGCAGAGGACGATTACGTATCCTACTAGACTTATGACACTTCATTTAGAAAACGATACCTAAACCTGTTACATTATTTCCGCTTTTTTGAATGGAATAGTTTATACTTTGACCATCGTAAAATTCGATTCTGAGCTTAATTTGCCCATTCGGAACCGAGGCGTTAAAAGCATCTTTCAGAAGGCTGAATGTTCCTTCATTGTAGTCGGCTGTAAACTCACCGCCAAACATCATATATGGAAACCAGGAATTGCTGCCTAATCGGTTGCCAGATAAATCGAAGAGGGAGGCACGTCTTACGTAGGTCCCGTTATATTGGACCGGAATGACGATTCCCTCTGTTATCGTGCCTGCTGCCATTTCAAACACAGGCGTTGAATATTTGATGATAAGCTGATGCCAGTCTGCGCCTTTCGAGAATACAAAAACCAAATCAGCAATGGTGCCGTTTGAAGCCTGATTGAATTTCTCGTTTATAAATTCTTTAGAGATCGTAAGTGTTGAGGTTGCTGTATCGAATGAATAATATTTTTTATGAACTCCCTTAACGTGCTTAAAGCTGTTTCCATTCAGAGTAAGCGGAATTTGGATATCGTTTGCAGCTTGTTGATTAACATAGATTTCATTTAGACCTGTGGAGTAGGAAGAACGCTGTTTCATATTAGCTGCTTGAATGGTGGTTCCATATTCATCATGCCAGTCAAAAGGTGGAACTCGCCAGAACGCTCCTGGCCATATCATTGAGCTAACTCCGTATTGGGATGCCTTGTAGTTCAGATATTCAAGATATTTCCGTTTTTCACCTGACTGCATTTTCGCCGCGCCATCATCAGGGGATAACCAGCCATATTCACCAATGACAACTCCAATCCCCTTGGAAATTAAGGCATGATTTAATGTGTTAAACATCTGGTCTATATTGCTTCTTGGCGTATCTTGAACTCCATCGTAAAGCTTTTCATCAAAGCCCGTTCTACCCAAGTTGCCGCTGAAGACCCAGTCGCTATAAAAATGCACAGTGGCTATCAAGTTCGGATCGTTCAGCTCCGCGATAAAATGATAGGCTGCGTCAGCTTTATCCATATCTGCGCTTGTAGAATACGTTGGAATAACAATCATTCTTGTTGCATTATTTCCACCAGAGCTGCGGATAACATCATATGCAGCTTGATTGATCATATCCAATTTCTCCTGTTTGGTGATGGTTCCTGTATCATTTTCAAAATAAGGTTCATTCATTGTCTCAAACATGACCCGCTCAGGTTCATTCTTAAAATGATTAGCAAGCTGTGTCCAGAGATCTACATATCTTTTATACTCCTCTGACGCCTTATTTCCATCCCAATTGGAAAGCCATGTCCAGGAATCGTGATGAAGGTTAATCATTACATAAAGGTCTGCATCAACTGCCCAATCAACCACTTGCTTATATTTGGCCAACCATTCGGAATGAATTACATAGTGTCCATCTGCACCTAGTGTATACCTTGTATAGGCAGTCATTGGAATCCGAATACTATCAAAGCCTTTTGCTTTGGCTGATAATATCAATTCTTGGGTTACTATTGGCTGCCCCCAGGAGGTTTCGTCAGACAGGGAGAGATCATCGGTTCTAAAACTGTCATAGGTATTGAATACGTTCCAGCCTTTGCCCATTTTCTGCACATATGCCTGAGATGGAGTTTGTGGAGCGGCATTGGCTTGAGAATTCCCCTCATCAACTTGATATGAAAAGGACAGCGCTATCAAAAATAAAGTTAATAGTTTTACTATTCTTGTTCTCTTCATCATACATGTCACCTTCCCTTTCCGAATTATCTTACAAAGCCGATCATTCATCACCTCTTTCAATATTAAGTAATTATGTTAAATAATTTCAAAATTCAGTTTCAATTTTATTATAAGGTGCAGAATGGAGATATCCTTAATTTTCAAGCCATGAAATAGCACAATATGGACACATTTTGGACACAAAAAAAGCCGCTAAAATAGCGACTTTTCATGAGACATGTTATTCTCTCTCCAAAGTATGAGGTCAGGTTCGTTTCGCCTGTCTTAAGGCCAGCCACGCGCACAGAATGCTTACCAGTGTCAGTCCGAATGTGAAATTACGCACAGCTTCTACATGATCATAGAGGGAAGCGGGTAACCAAGGGTAAATATCATATGTATAATCCATCGTATCGTTCAACAGTGTCCAGAGACCTGCAACGACAAGGGAAGCCCAGCGGAAGCCGAAAAAGCGTACATAAATTAGAGCTTCAATGGCCATCGCACTATGCGAAGCAATCAACATCCAGTCTTGCCAGTGCTGTGTACCGCCTTGCATCCAGCCAGCGAAAATAATGGATACGGCCCACACGCCATATTTCACAGATGTGACCACGGCAAGCGCCTGAATCACATGTCCGATCCGTTTGATAATGATGGACCGTGGTGGGTACAAGACCCATAACAACGCTAAAGTAAAAAACAAACTCGCTGTTGGACTATCTGGCACAAATACGATCTGCCACACCGGCTGCTCAGCCAGCGTCAATTTCATTTGCTCTCCGTACCAGATGTATCCATATACGGTTCCTACTGCATTACACCAAAATAATAGCCACAGGAAATAACGATTGGTTAGAAATTCCCTACTCCAAAAATACGATAAAGCCATATTCCCTGCCCCTTCCTTCATCATATATTGTGCACGATACAGTGCTGTCCAAAAAAACACTTCAAAAAACCTGACCGCATAAACGATCAGGTTTCATTGGTTATTTCGATTTTACTGTTCTGCTTTCTGTTTCGCAAGCCATTCGGTCAGATGAGTAATCTCTTCATCCGTAACACCTTGAGCAATAGCATTATTGTACTGAGGCTGCATCTCGTTGTAGCCTTCTTTGATAATGGTCAGAATCTCTTCCTGGCTGTGCTTGTCACCTATGCCTCGAAGCGAAGGTCCAGTTGCGCCCTTCATATCAGCCGCATGGCAGCCAATACATCCGGCCTTCTTGTACGTTTCCATTGCAGGATCATCCTGTTCCACGATCGCAACTTCTTCTTGCTGTCCAGGTGCATTGGAAACGGGTGGGAGCCCCTGTTCACGCCTCTCCAGCGCTTCTTCTTCACGTTGAATATGTTCAGGCTTCTGTCCACTTGCTTCCAACTCATGCTCGTAGTGCGTCCACGCTACATTTGTCAGGTAGAATACAGAAATGACCGACAAAATCATCAGTGATGAAGCAATTGGGCGTTTATAGAAACGCCGCTCCTTGCCTGTGTCCAGGAATGGTGCCAGCAGCAAAGCTCCAAAAGCGACTCCGCTGACCCCCAGTACCCCGAGCAGAACGTAATCGCCCGATGCGTATGGATACTTCAAGTACTGATACAGAAAAAGGAAGTACCAGTCCGGCATAGGAATTACGGATGCGCTCGGATTGGCCGGATAGCCTAAAGGTGCAGGTTCTGAGATCGTGAGAACCAGAATCCCCACCAATACAACGACACCAACCATCCATTCTTTCAGCAGGAAGTTGGGGATAAAGGCTTCTGATTTGCCGGGATACGCCGTGTAATCCGGCGGGGTAATAAATCCCGCCCCTTTACGGACCCGTGAATCACCGACAAAGATAACCTTTTCCTCATCATCCTTCTTATGTCCGTGAGCCATTGCGATTCCTCCCTTCTCAGTTTATAGTGGTCCCGAAATGCCCTGTCTGCGGATCATGATAAAGTGTCCGACCAGAAGCACCAGAAGCACAGCGGGGAGGAAGAATACGTGCAGGGCAAAGAATCGGGTTAGTGTCTGTGCACCAACAATCGTACCGCCTTGCAGGAATTCTTTAATAATCGGTCCCAGCCAAGGAACCGTATTGGCAATCTCCAGTGTTACTTTTGTTGCAAAATAGGCTTTGTTATCCCATGGCAACAAGTACCCTGTCAGCCCCAGGCCCAACATGACGAAAAAGATCAGCATGCCGACAACCCAGTTCATTTCACGCGGTGCCTTGTAAGAGCCTGTAAAGAACACACGCATCGTATGTAAGAACATCATTACGATAACCAGACTGGCTCCCCAGTGGTGCATGCCGCGAACAATTTGGCCAAAAGCTACTTTGGTCTGCAGGTACTCCACACTTGCGTAGGCATTGATAATATCAGGTACATAATACATGGTCAGGAACATGCCTGACAGAATCTGAATAACAGTAATAAAGAACGTCAATCCACCAAAGCAGTACACGAATGCGGAAAAGTGATGAGCCGGATTTACATGCTCTGGAACTTCATGATCCGCAACGTCCCGCCAGATTGGCGTGATGTCAAGACGCTCGTCAATCCAGTCATAGACATTTTTAAACATCTGCGTTCACGCCTCCTAATTCACTCGGGTGTTCGGAACAATGTCGCCCAGATATACCCAACCCTGCTCTTCCTTGACTACGTACTCATCCAGCGGTTTGGGGGCTACGGCAAGATTCTTCCCTTCCTTGTCATAGTGCGCGCCATGGCAGGGGCAATGATACTCGTCAGGGTACTGCTTGTCACTATTCCAGCCTACTGTACATCCCAGATGTTTACAGATAGGTGAGAGTGCATAAATTTTACCCTGCTCGTCTTTGCGAATCCACGCCACTAACGATGCATTACTCAGATACCAACCATCCTGTTGTTTAAGTTCAAAGGTGAATTCTTGAGGCTCATTCGTAATTTTGCTGATTTCAGCTACTTTGACAGAGGTGCCTTCTCCCTTATGTTGCAAAATCGGGTCCACCGCAAAACGGACCATAGGAAGGATTGCACCGGCGGCCATGTAGGCTGTAGCTCCACCAAGCGTGTACGTCAAAAACTGCCTGCGTGACATCTCCATGCGGCTTGGCAATTTCAATGAAGCTTCGTGGTCATGCTCACTGCTCATACTGTCTCCAACCCCCTTTTTCAGCCAACTCTCTCAAACGTTTTCATTTTCATAAATTCCACGACTTACTAGAACATACATAATCATATAGTAGCCCTAGAACACCGTCAAGAATTTGTCACACATTTTTAAGGTTCAATTGTAAGCGTTATTAAAAAATTGTTGTAAAATTGTCACATTTGTCGCTAAAAACTATTTTTTCCACAACTCGCGTATCTTTTCCCCTACAAATCTCGCAATCCCTTCTTCTCCAACCTCATGAGTTAAGACGGGCCGACTCAAAATCAGATCAGCAGCTGGAATTTCTACGCCATCCAAATGACCATCTGATGACATAATAACCACATATTTGAATCCCGAGGATTTAAGCTGTGCGGACAAGGAATTTAATGTCATTGACAATTCCGAATTAGCATAATGATAGGCTGGATAAGTCATGATTCTCCCTTTGAAAGGAATTTCAACCAGATCCAGAAAATCTCTCAGCCGCTCCAACGCCTCGGTAGCTTCAACTGGCGACTGCTCACCGCTAAGAGCTGTGTATGGAATAAGGCATGTATCCAGATAGAGTTGCAGTTCAGCCCAGCTGTCTTGAGTCATCTCACTGAATTTCAATTCCCTATATCCCCTCTCTATCCATTTTATTCCCATATTATATATGACTATATCTTATAAATCCAGACATTCATTTTGGAATTACACATATCAAAAAAAGGAAACACGCATCTGCGCATTCCCTTTTATCTCAGAAAGGAACTATTTTGCTAATCAGTTTATGGTCCTCAGTTCATCCGTCAGACTCCGGAAAGCTACTTCGTCTCCGGTAGCTAACGCTTTATCGATTTCCAAATAGAGCTTCTCGCTGCGCTGTTTGCGAAGCGCTTCGTCCCAAACCATCTCAGCTGCCAGCCCCAACATGACTTCATACGTAACTTTCATTTTATCCAATAGGATGCACCTCCAAAACGGATTTAAGAGCTCCTATATTCTTTTCCTTTGGTAACGTAACCCAGTGAAGTTCTGGACATCCGCTCCAGATCGGCATCAGTCAGCTCACGTATCACTTTGGCAGGTGTCCCCAAAGCAAGAGTATAGGGCGGAATTTTACTATTCTCAGTAACAACAGAACCGGCTCCAATCAGCGTATATTTGCCAATATCGGCTCCATTCAGCAGAATGGCTCCCATGCCGATTAATGATCCTGTTCCAATACAACAACCATGAATGATCGCTGTATGTCCTACTGAGACATCATCTCCTACAATCAAAGGTTGATCAGTATTGACATGCCCGACAACGTTATCTTGAATATTACAGCGCTTTCCAATGATAATAGGAGCCAAATCAGCCCGAAGGACTGCATTGAACCAGACGGAAGACTCTTCTCCCATCCTCAAATCACCGATCAGTTTTGCACCTTCAGCCATATATACCGAAGGGTGTAACTGAGGTTGTAGACCTTTGTATGGAATTATCATTATTATCACTCCTTAATTTGGGAGTGATTTTAGCAACTTGTCCTTCAGTTGTCAAACATAATAGGCGTAATGTCTCCTGAGATGGAGCGACAGGATGCAGCAAGACGTGTGCCCCAGGCTGTCATTTGTATAGTCCTGCCTTCCTCATGTTCCCCAATACGGACCATGCCAAGATGCAACATCATTTTAACAATTCTGTTATCATAAATGGCCTCGGCCGTATCATAGTAAAACGGCTGAATGAACGGACCGATCTGACGAAACAGCGACTCGGCGGTTGACCATTCTTGGGCACATTCGCCTGTCCAATACACAATAGAGGACAGATTGGGAATAGCACCTTTATACAATCTTAACCAAAACCTAAATAGCTGTATCATTTCGGCTGTTTTCTCAGCTCCCAGCTTGTCTTCTCCAGCTGATGATAACTTCAGCGTGCCTTGCTCCTCACGAACCAGCCGATGGTGAAATGCATAGTCGTAGAGAAGTGCGAAACGATCCGGGTAATCCTTGAAGGAACGGCCATATCCGAATCTCCATCCACCTTTGCCCACCAATTCCTCACTAATGTGCAGATGCTCCATAATCTGCTGTTGAGAGCGACGGTACATCATGCCTTCAGCGTTAAGGGCAATTTCGTGCTGCTGGACAAACTGCAGGAACAACTTGAGATCATCCGCTAAGAGATGATATTCATCCCGATACATGGGTGGTTCCGTTGTTTTGGTAATCCCTGCTCGCAGATGTGTGGATAACACATCCCTGAATCTTAATTTCAGATCCTGGGGTACCTGATACAAATACCTGGTCTGCTGCGTTGTCCCATTGAACAACCATCCACTCTTATTGAAGCGAACGATGAGATCACGTGGACTCGCGCCAGCCTCACTCTCCTTTTTGTCCATCGATTGACGGGCTATGGCAATGAGTTCTTCCATACCATAATACTGGCGAGGGTCAAACAACAAGTTGTTCAAAAAGCGCTGATCTGCTTGATTCAGTTGACGTACCTGCTGCTCAAAAAAGGGTCTGCTGCCCAATGTAGTGAGAATACTCTGGATGAGTTCATGTTTGGAATTGGGCTTGCATTCACATTGGTAATAGTCTGCTATTCGATTAAGCTGGCCAATATCGGCAAAAGTAAGCATATCCGCTAGATTCATGGGTCCATCGCCTCGCCCGTTAACTACTTCGACTACTGATTCGGAGCCTGAAATAGTTTGGTTTTGTAAACATCGTTGACGGAATTCCCATAATCTAAACCTCTTTTTGGAAATCTTTTATGTTTTAAACCATACTATGCCCCGAGTTGGTCAATCAGAAGAAAAATGAGAGGTTTGAAATCATATAAAGTCTTTATTTCCCCATAAAACGCAAAAAAACAACCCAAGTTGGATTACTCAGGTTGTTTCGCTGTGTCCAAAGACAGATGTCGTGTGCAATTATACAACAGCGGACTCCAGTCATCACGTTCCTTTTCCAGGATCGTCAGTGACAGGTTTCCAATCCGTTCTGTATACCGATCTTTAAACAAAGCTGTTAAAAGGTTGGCTAAGAAAGCTCCGTGAGTGACAATGAGTACGTTTTGGTCCGGATAGGCCGACCATAGATCTTCCAGAAACGCCAGTGCACGAATCTGGATATCCGCTATCTGCTCCTGTCCCAAGTCTAATGTCTCCCAGGCTTGGCCCCAACGGGCAACCCGTTCTTCTGAAGTCAGACCTTCAATCTGACCAAAAGCCCTTTCTTTCAACCGTGCGTCTGGCTCAAGCAAAGGTACATTCAACAGCTTGGAGATAATCTCCCCTGTTTCCTGTGCCCGCGATAATCCACTTGTGATGATATAGTCCCATTGGTATTCTTCCGTCAGCAGACGTCTTCCCAGGCGCTCTGCCTGTTCACGACCTTCTCCATTCAAAGGAATATCCGTCTGACCCTGTATACGGCCCGCCGCATTCCAGTCTGTAAGACCGTGACGAATAAGCCCGATTCGCACTTACATCCCTCATTTCTCCACACGGCGAACGAAAGGTTATTACCTATGCACTCGCACCTTGTTTGCGTTTATTCGTTGTTCGATGCATACGTCCAAGAGAAAATAACGCCATTCCTATTGCAAGTAAAGAGAGGGCCATCCAATACTGCGGATAAGCAGGTCCCATGCTCACAACAAAAGGTTCTATGATACTTCCTCTGTCCGCTCCAGTCATGTTGTACTGATACATTCCAGAGGACGATGGTCCGCTTCCGGCAACCCCTGTCTCCAGGATACCCGTAGTAACAACTTTGGTTTGCTCAGCTTCTGATACGTCTGGCTTAAACATTGCCATATACAGAAAGCTGCATAAAAAAATAGCCAGGAACGCGGCAATCCACAAAGACATATGCTTGCGGATCACAGCAGAGAAACGATTAACCTTTACCTCTTCCGGCAGTAACCATGGAGACTCCGCGTAGATCCGGTCCATAACGTTACGGTTCACTCTCTCTGCTTGTTGTTCTGTCACTGGAACCGGAATGCTGTGCAGCAAGATCTGAGCTTCTTCCCAGACCTCAAACTGCTCAGAGCACTCTTCACAACCAACGAGATGAGCATGAAATGCAATCCGCTGAGGATGAGTTTCCGGCAAGTCCCAGACCAGTGCAAACAGTTCCTGGGCTTCATTGCAATTCATCGGTTCTTCATCCCTTCATATGGCTCGTACACCGGTTCGAAGAAATAAGGTTCCAATTGAGTTTTTACGCTTGATCTTGCTCTGAATAATAGCGATTTCACAGAACTGACGCTCTGCCCAAGAATATTCGCAATCTCTTGGTAGTCTAGTTGATCATACTCACGGAGTATAATCGCAGAACGCTGCTTCTCCGGCAAATTGTTAATCGCATCCCTAACCAGCATCACCCGCTCGCTGCGTAGTACAGCATACTCCGGTGTATTCTCCGAAGGAGCAACGGGAACAATCCCGCTCTCTTCAAGTGGGACATTTCCGCTGCGCTGTTTGCGAAGCTCACTCAGTACCGTATTTCTCGCAATGGTATATAACCAAGTTGAGAATGAGGCATCCACCTCACGGAAAGAGTGCAGACTGCGGAACGCCTTATAGAAAGTCTCAGAACAGAGATCTTCCGCAAGCAGCTCCATATTGGAACTTTTCAACATATGATATACGAAAGCCAGTATTTTACGCTGATAACGACTCATCAGCTCGGAATATAACTCCAGGTTACCTTCCTTGATCTCTCGAATCAACTGGGAATCCGTCATTTGAGTGCGACCCCTCCTCGCCCATCCATGTGCTTCTCCCCGTTCGACTCTATCCATGTATTACCGAACAGGCACAAAAAAGTTGCGGTTCTCACCGCATATAAAAAGCGTTCAGCGCCATAACTGGCCTTCCCGCCAAATTCCCCTATGTAATGGCAATTTCCCCAACGTTTCTACATTAACAGTATTTATTGTACAACGGTCTGCATCATCCTGGCAAATCCATTGCTATCCTCAGAACCCGACCTGTCATTCATATGCAGTCATTTTCACGTTCATGACTTCATTTTGAGCCTTTTTGTTAACCCTTGCTTATACAGACGCTCGACATACTGAAAAGGTTACAAAAATGTGATATTTATTTGATCTAAGGTATCCCTAAAAATAGGAGTTATTATCCTGAATTACCGAAAGATATAATTAATTCAAACAATTTTACTGAAAGTGTTGACAAAATGAAAACGTATACATATAATAAGGGTACAGTATGGTTTCTCTCCACTCCTATCCAATAACTGTATTGCTCCACGTGAGCAATGGCCGCTTTTGTAAGCGGTCTTTTTTTTGCCTTTAAAAAGATGTTTATATGTTAATATTTATATAATCCCTACATAAAACCCTCTTTGATCTGTGACTGAAAATCAAATAAGAACTCCAATATAACCTCACAAAAAAGAGGGCTTTCGCCCTCTTTCTCGTCTTATATCCACACTTGATAGCCTAAGGAATCCAATAACGTCTTGGCTCGTTCCATATCTTCTTCCTGACGGAAAGACAGACGCATAATGCCCGGCACATCCACCCGGTTTTCGATAATCTCCAAGTTGCTCAAGTTGATATCATTCGCCCCAAGCTCAGTTGCGATCTTACCGATCATACCCGGTGCATCCTGGACATCAGTATATAGATCAAATAACGGCGAAATCATACCTTTGCGTCGTTCTGGTAATATACTGCGGAACTCGCGGGCCTGACGGAATGCCTCCTCTATGCCTTCACCGTTCTTATGCTCCAGCATATCCGTAAAGGCCGTCATCTGGCTATTCCAGTCCTTAAGCAAGCCCAGCAGTACATCACGGTTGCTAAGCAAGATATCTCTCCACACAATCGCATCACTGGACGCAATCCGGGTAATATCCCGAAAACCACCTGCAGCCAGCATTTTATACAGTGGATTCGACTCATTATATTCACGCACCTGATTCACCAGTGCAACAGCAATAACATGTGGCAGATGACTAATCGCCCCCACGATGTCATCGTGCAGCAGAGGCTCCACACGCACGATCTGTGCCCGCGTATACGCAAGCAGCTCAGACAACCTGCTGTAGGCTTCCTCAGGTACATGTTCTGAAGGGGTTAAGACATAGTATGCATTCTCAAACAACACAGCTGAGGCCGCATCTACGCCTGCACGCTCCGACCCTGCCATAGGATGACCACCAATGAAATAAGCGTCAGTCAACCGCACATGCTCGGCACAAGCGGCAATGGAAGCTTTAGTGCTTCCTACGTCCGTGATGATACATCCTTTTTTCAATGGCAGCTTGGAGAGCTTTTCGAAATAGGATTCTAGCAAACCTACGGGAACGCACAAAAAAATAAAGTCGGCATCCTCTACCGCTTCTTCCAGAGAGAGCGTAGCATCATCCACTACACCGCTCGCTATGTACTTGTCCTTCAGTTCATCCAAGTGGGCGTAGCCCATCACGGTTACACCTGGCTTGCCTTTGAAGCAGAGCGCCAGTGAACCGCCGATGAGTCCTACACCAATCATTGCAATTTTTAGTTTCATGGGTCCTCACTCTTTCATCGCCAGTATTAAGGGCGTGCTACCGCCTTCTCAGCCAGCGTGTTCTCCAGTGCCGTGACAAATGCACGGTTCTGTTCTGATGTTCCGACGGACACACGAATGTAAGTTGGGTATACGTGGAATCCTGAGCGAACGATAATGCCTTGTTTGAGCAAGGATTGGAACGCAATTGCCGAAGGCATATTCAGGTCAACCATAATGAAATTACCCTGTGAAGGGAAATACGACAATCCGAGCCGTATAAATTCATTTTGAAGGTAATCCCGATCCGTTGCATTCCGCTTCGAGCACTCTTGAACAAAATCCTGATCCAGTAGTGCAGCTTTTGCCGCAACCTGTCCAAAACGGGAGGTGTTAAACGGTTCACGTACACGGTTAATCAAATCAATAATTTCGGGACGTGCAATACCATATCCGATCCGAAGCGAAGCCAAACCGTAAATTTTGGAGAATGTCCGCAGTATGACCAAGTTCGGATACCGTTCGATCAATGGTACACTTTGCGGGTATGCTTCATCGGTTACGAATTCATAATAAGCTTCGTCCAGTATGACCATCACATGAGCAGGCACACGGTCCATAAAGGCTGTAAGTTCCTGCTCGGAGATAATCGTACCTGTCGGATTATTTGGATTACACACCCATACTGCTTTGGTTTTGTCGTTAATTTGCGCCAGCATCGCGCTCAGATCATGCGTGCCATCTTTCAGAGGCACTTCGATGGACACGGCACCCTCAATATCTGCATTGCTTTTATATACAGAAAATGTCTGATCTGCCATAATGTTCTCATCACCCGGCAAGAAGAAAGCTCTCGTGATCAAAGCAATAATCTCATCGGAACCACAACCAAATATTAAGTTGTTCCGTTCAACGCCAAGATGCTTGGCAAGAACTCCCGTCAGCTCAACCGAGCTACCGTCTGGGTATATGCTTATATTAGTCATTTCTTTCGTAATGGCTTCCAGAGCGGCAGGAGAACTGCCGTACGGGTTTTCGTTGGAGGCCAGCTTGATGACTTGTTCAAGCCCCAGTTCACGTTTCACTTCTTCAATCGGTTTGCCCGGCTGGTACACAGGCAGATTGACAATCTGGGATTTCGGTTTCAACCCGACCGCCTCCTGTTATTGAAATAATGTTAGACACGAATCAGCGTGCACCTTACGTGTCCAAAAGATGTCTTTTCAGGACATATCTATCCCTTTAATTGTGCCACAAAGTTGCGAATTTGCAACAGTCCCGCTGCACGCGTATCCGGATTTTCAAGCAGAGGAATCGCATCTTCCACTTGACGAACAATGGCACTACCTACAACAACGCCATCGCAGATGCGGGAGAAATGTGCCACCTGCTCATGACTGGAGATACCAAAACCTACTGCTACAGGGAGGTCTGTCAGGCTTTTCACCGTCTCAATGAAGCTCTCTACGCCATCAAAGAAAGAAGCTCTCTCTCCGGTTACCCCAAGAGAAGATACACAATAGATAAAGCCACTCGCTCCCGTTACAATCCGCTCAATCCGGGCATTAGATGTAGGTGCAACAAGCGGCACCAGATGCACACCAGCACGATTTGCGCGTTCTCGCATCTCTTCCGCTTCCTCAATTGGCAGGTCCGGAATGATCATGCCACTAATATCGTGTTTGACCAATTCATCAAAGAATACATCCAGTCCTGTCTGCAATACCGGATTATAATAGGTGAACAGTACAAACGGCAGTTTCACACCTGCCTTACGAGCTTTTGCAGCGGTTTCCATAACAGTACGAATGGTAATCTGGCTTTTCAGCGCACGTTCGGAAGCACGCTGAATGACTGGGCCATCTGCAAGCGGATCGGAATAGGGAACACCCAGTTCCAAAATATCCGCTCCAGCCTGTTCAAGCTCCTTAATGATATCAATCGTTGTGTCCACATCCGGGTCTCCCACGGTTAAAAATGGAATAAGTGCCGTACGATTCTGTTCCTTCAATTGCTGGAAGGTCTGGTCCATCAGATTCATCCCAAGTCACCTCCCGTGTATTTCATGATCGATTCAACATCCTTGTCTCCACGTCCCGACAGACAAATGACTACAATATCATCTGCTGTAAGTTCAGGCGCCAGTTTGACAACTTGGGCAACCGCATGTGCAGACTCCAGAGCAGGAATGATTCCCTCCGTCCGACATAGGAGTTGCAGGGCATCCAGTGCTTCCTGATCCGTGATCGGTACATATTTTGCCCGTTCAATATCCTTAAGATAGGAATGCTCTGGACCAACACCCGGATAATCAAGTCCAGCCGAGATGGAATGCGCTGGCTGAACCTGCCCATACTCATCCTGCAACAGGTAACTCATAGATCCCTGGAATACACCATGCGTACCTTTGGTCATTGTCGCAGCGTGATACTCGGTTTCGACCCCTTTGCCTGCGGCTTCAACACCAACAAGCTTCACATCCTGATCACCGATAAATGGATAGAACATACCGATCGCATTACTTCCTCCACCAACAGCGGCTACAATTACATCCGGCAAACGCCCTTCGATCTCCTGAATCTGACGACGGGTCTCATCACCAATCACACGTTGGAAATTTCGCACCATCATCGGATATGGATGAGGACCAACCACTGATCCGAGCACATAGAATGTATCCTCCACATTGCTGACCCAGTAACGAAGTGCTTCATTACCAGCATCCTTCAGTGTCCGTGTTCCGGACGTCACCGGAATCACTTCTGCTCCGAGCAGCTTCATCCGAAATACGTTTAACTGCTGACGCTCTGTATCTTCTTCGCCCATAAATACTTTGCATTCCAATCCAAGTAATGCGGCTACGGTTGCCGTTGCAACGCCATGTTGACCTGCACCTGTTTCGGCAATAACTTTCTTTTTGCCCATCCGTTTGGCTAACAATCCTTGTCCAATGGCGTTGTTAATTTTGTGCGCGCCTGTATGATTGAGATCTTCACGTTTCAGATAAATTTTCGGTCCGCCCAATCGGCGTGACAATTGCTCTGCATGATACAATGGCGTTTCACGTCCAGAATACTCGCTTAGCAGATAGTTCAGTTCCTTGTTGAATTCCTCATCTTTAGAGAAGTGGCTATATGCCTCCTCCAACTCTATGAGTGCGTTCATTAGTGTCTCAGGTACAAAGCGGCCTCCGAAGTGACCGAAACGCCCGTGTTGATCCGGCAATTGATGTGTCATGCCTGCTTCACCCTTTCTACGAATGCTGTAATTTTGGCAATATCCTTCACACCTTCTGTCTCCACGCCGCTGGATACATCGACGCCGAAAGGTGCATATGTCTGTATTAGTTGTTGTACATTGTCCGGCTGCAAACCTCCTGCAACGAACAGAGCAATTTCACGACTTTTCGCCCATTCAGCATAGGCAGGGATTCGCTCCCAGGCAAACGTTTTCCCGGAGCCCCCTCCATATAGAGGATCATGGGTATCAAGCAATATCGCATCCACGAATTTATCGTAACTATCAAGATCCCTTATGGCTGCATCATCAGCTTCCGGTCCCGTTTCTTCTTTGGGAAAAGAAAAAACTTTGAACACTTTGGCATTCCACCGCTGCTTCACCTGCTGGCAAAATTCCGCAGTCTCCTGTCCATGCAGCTGAATAACATCCAAGTGAGCAATCTCCATAATGTGTTCCAGCTCTTCGATCGTAGGATTCACAAATACACCCGCAAGCTTCGGCCGATCATAGGTAGACCATTCGAACAACACCGTTCTTAATGCAGCGGCCTGCTCGGGTTCGATTCGGCGGCGTGATTTGGCAAAAACAACACCAATGTAATCCACAGGCAAGTTTATCATCGATTTTAGCACTTCAACGTCCTGAAGTCCACATATTTTTACGGCCGCTGGCAGCGGGTTTCTCAGTTCTGACATACTGTCGCCTGTGCCATCTTGTATGGAAGTATTCATCATTTGGGTCCCATTAAATCATATACAGCCGCCTCGACATCATCCTTGCGCATGAGATGCTCACCTACGAGAATACCATGAACACCGGCCTGGATCAGAGGTACGGTTGATTCTGGTCCGTCAATACCACTTTCGCTAATCAAGGTAACGCCACTTGGAATCAATTCCATCAAATCCAGTGTCGTGTTCAGACTGGTTTCGAATGTTTTCAAATTACGATTATTGATACCCACTAGTGTTGCCTGCGGAATCTCCAATACATGCTCCAATTCTGTTCGATCATGGACTTCAATCAAAGCGTCCAGCCCCAAACTTTTGGCAAATTCCAGATATTGACGAATCTGTTCAGGTGTCAGAATGCTGGCAATCAGCAGTATCGCATCCGCACCCAGTAATCTTGCCTCAGCAATCTGTCGTTCATCTATAATAAAATCCTTGCGTAACAGCGGAATGTTCACCGCCTGATGAATCGCCTGCAAGTACTCGTTGCTGCCTTGAAAATACGACACATCCGTTAATACGGAGATGCAGTCTGCACCCGCTCGCTCATAAGCAGCAGCAATCTCTACCGGATGAAAATCCGGACGAATTAACCCTTTGGATGGCGAAGCCTTCTTCACTTCAGCAATAAGGCCGAGTTTGCGATTGCGTCCGCTTGATAGTGCTTGTTCAAACCCCCGGGTTGCGGGTAGTTGTTCGATTTGTTGGATAGCTTCATCCATGTTAAATGTTTGTGCCAGAACTTCAACTTCTTTATGTTTGGTTGCAACGATTCGATCAAGATACATGACTGTACGCCTCCGTTGTATGAATTAACTGTTCAAGCTTCCCGGCAGCTTTGCCCGAATCTACCGCTTCTGCGGCAAGTGTCACCCCTTCAGCAATGCTATCTGCAAGACCGGATACATAGATGCACGCTCCGGCATTCAACAGAACGACATCACGATAGGCACTCTGCTCACCCTGGAAGATCCTCTTAATAATTTCGGCATTCTGTGCCGCATCTCCTCCAAGTACCGCTTCAAGCGGATGCAGAGACAAACCCATATCACGTGGATCAATATCATAGGTGTGCACTTCACCATTGCGAAGTTCAGATACCTGAGTCGGTGCCGAGATACTGATTTCATCCAGACCATCATGGCTGGCCACGACCAACGCTCTTTTGAGACCAAGACGATTCAGTACTTCAGCAATCATCGGCGTCCGGGAACGATCATACAGGCCAAGTAATTGGCGATCTGCTCCCGCAGGATTCGTTAACGGTCCGAGCATATTGAAAATGGTACGAACCCCCAGCTCTTTTCTTGGTCCTGCCGCATGTCGCATGGAAGGGTGATATACCTGGGCAAAACAGAAGCAGATTCCGATATCATCCAGACATTGTCTGGCCTGCTCCCCGTTCAGATGGATATTTACACCGAGTGCCTCTAATACATCTGCACTACCCGCTTTGCCTGAAGCTGAACGGTTGCCATGTTTGGCGACCCGAACCGAGACGGCCGAAGCAATGATCGCGGATGCTGTGGAAATGTTGAATTTGTGAATACCCGATCCACCTGTCCCACAAGTGTCCAGCAATCCGCTGCCATCCGTTAGAATTCGTCCGCCCTGACCACGCATGGCTTCAGCAAAACCGGTGATCTCATCTACCGTTTCACCCTTCATCCGTAGCGCCATCAGCAAACCTCCGATTTGAGCCGGCGTTGCCTCACCTCTCATGATCGAGTACATCAACTCTCTTGCTTCGGCTTGCTCCAGATGGCTGCCCTCTAGAATTTTCGCCAGGCCATTTTTCATGCCTTCCTCACGAGTAATCTCAGCAATAGGGGTTATAGGGTTCTCATTCATTATTGGGTTTATGTTCATCTCCGGTCTCTCCTCTCTCAGT
This sequence comes from Paenibacillus xylanexedens, assembly GCF_001908275.1. Lineage (NCBI taxonomy): Bacteria > Bacillati > Bacillota > Bacilli > Caryophanales > Paenibacillaceae > Paenibacillus > Paenibacillus xylanexedens. Next base: position 5,171,485 of record NZ_CP018620.1, read on the forward strand.
TCTTAGCGGCCGCTGGTGTGACAAAGTAGTCTGCATTCGCCAGTCTCAACGTGCTGTCCTTTTCTTTGGCAGGAAACATTGCTTCTGCTGTTCGAATCGCCTTGAGCAATGCTTTAGCTTTGTTAACCGTTTCCTCATATTCATTCTCAGGCACAGAATCCCATACGATTCCCGCTCCGGCCTGTACATACGCTTTTCCTTTTTTAAAAATAATCGTACGAATCGTAATACAGGAGTCCATGTTACCCGAGAAACCAAGGTATCCGATTGCTCCTGCATAAGCTCCACGTGCCTCTTTCTCCAGTTCCGCGATAATCTCCATTGCACGCAGTTTCGGTGCTCCGGATACAGTACCCGCTGGCAAGCAAGAGAGGAATGCATCGAAGAAATCCTTATCTTCTCTAAGCTCGCCCGTAACGTTGGATACCATGTGCATAACGTGAGAATACCGTTCAATCTCCATGAACATGTCACACTTCACACTGCCGAAGCTGGATACCCGGCCCAGATCGTTACGACCCAGATCAACCAGCATCAGATGCTCCGCGCGTTCCTTCTCATCCTGGAGCAGATCAGCAGCGAGTGCACGATCTTCCGCTTCTGTTGCCCCCCTTGGACGTGTACCTGCAATCGGTCGTGTCTCAACACGATTCCCGTCCACCTTGACCAGCGCTTCAGGCGAAGTACCCACGATAATCTCATCATCCATTTTGAGGTAGTACATATAAGGTGATGGATTCAGGGTCCGAAGCACACGATACACGTGAAGCGGAGAAACTTCCGTATCAATGTGAAAACGCTGGGATAATACCACTTGAAAAATATCACCTGCGCGAATGTAATCTTTGGCTTGCTCCACATTACCGATAAACTGCTCTTTCGTGAGATTGGAGCGAATATCCCCCAGTTCCACGTCTCCCGGAATGGAACGCGGATTCAGGTTCTCCCCTGGTCCTTGCTGCTGCAAACGTTCTGCGGCCTGCTCCAGCTTCTCCGAAGTCACTGCATACGCTTGACGTATCTCGTCATCCGTTGCACCGTCCTTGACGTGTACATTACCAACGAGCAGCATCTGCTGCTTCACATGGTCAAACACGATAATCTGGTCACAGAACATAAAGCGAATGTCATCCATATTCAGGTCATCCAGCGCGTGAGCTGGAAGTTTCTCATAATAGGACAGCAGATCATATCCGAAGAAACCAATTGCCCCACCTGTGAATGGTGGCAGTTCATCATCTTTTGGACTGCGGTACTTACGCAGCAGTGCTTTCAGTTCTTCGATCGGTTTGCCTGGCAATTCACGAGTTTTCCCTGCTTCTTCTACAACGATTCGACCCTTCTTGGCCGAAATCATCAGGAACGGATCTGTACCGATGAACGAGTATCTCGCCCATTGGATCCCCCCCTCTACACTTTCCAACAGGAATGCCCGGTCGTTGTCAGCATAACGGCGGAATATTCGAATCGGAGTCTCCATATCTGCCAGAATCCGTTTGACTACCGGAATCAGATTATACTCATTCGACATTTTCAGTACTTGATTAACGTTTGGCGTTATCATCAGATCACGTCCTTTCAGATTTAGGTAAGTTCAACTAAAGAGGTTTACACTGAGCACTCCGATGACAGAACAACCTTCCGATCGCTGTTATCCCCAGATTTTTTTGATTCCCTTTCTAAAGGGAAAATCCGGTGATAGCGTATGCTTCCGATGTAGCTTTCTTTCAGAAAGCTTTTAGGCGAACGCTTCGCTTCTTCACGTTATTTCTGTCCTCTTCGTTTTTGTGTAAAAGTTTAGTTGAACTTATAGGGGGAGAAGAAACAATTCAATGTACAAAAAAACCTCTACCATCAGGTAGAGGTTTGGTTATAAGCTGTATTTAACAGGGTGATGCTTCATAAATAACAAGTCCCTATACTTCGCTGTCGGATTATTCACAGGTCGCTGAATTGATGCATCTCACATCATCCAAATCGGGAAAATAAATTAGTTATAACACTTCAACTACTCATTCCAATATTACGTAAAATATAGGAGAGTGCATTGATTGTGTTTGTACCAAAATATATCAAAACAAAAGATGTCCTATGACACGTTTGTTTTCCCTGTTCCTGTTACCTATTCCGTAGCACGACGTACCGTGAATCAGTTGACCGGTTTCTGTTGCCCCGGTTACCACCCACTGGACTCTGCTATATACTCCACTAGCTCAGCTGCTCTCAGCTCAATCTCTACTCTACTCAACTGGTTCTCACTATACATCATTATGATCGGTTTGACAACCCACTATTTAAGAGCCAGAAGGTGTTGCCAAATCCGGACGTAATGCCTGTGCACCGTTCAGATACACATGGTTGATTTCATTCTGAGCTTTGTTTGTATTCACATGCACCATGAAACGAATGCACTGCGCCAAGGCACCTTTAACAGGAACCTCCAGTGCACACATTAGTGGTACGAGTTCCCAACCATCCAGTTGACGAATAGCTTTTGCCGGGAAAGCAGCATCCAGATCCCCAGTTAACGTAATCCACACACTGCAGATATCTTCCGGTTGGATCTCATTGCGATCCACGATCTCCTGCAACAATACAGCCGTTTCCTTCAAAATCTGTTCTTCGTTGTTCTGCGTGACTGTTGTAGCCCCGCGAATTCCCCGTGTGACCATTGCTGTCATTCTCCCTTCCTGAGCATTTCAATGACGTCCCGAACTTCCGACACAGGTACGTCCTTCACAATTCTTGCAGCCCCAATCCGATCAGGAATGATAAACACCATATGACCTTCACGGAACTTTTTGTCATGCATCATCGCTTCCATTAATGCATCCGTGTCGAGATGCGCAGGCATCGTTGTTGGAAGGCGAAGTGAACGCAGCATGCGGACCGTATCTTCATAGAGCCCTGCTGGCGCACCAAGCTTCTCACCAAGCAATGCTGATCCAGCCATACCGATCGAGATCGCTTCTCCGTGCAGGAATTCTCCATAACCGGCAATCGCTTCAATGGCATGACCAATCGTATGTCCCAGGTTCAACAACGCACGTTCTCCATTTTCACGTTCGTCTCTGGATACAATCTCTGCCTTAATACCACAACCGCGCTCCAAGCCGTATCCCAATGCTTCCGGATTAAGCGCAAGCAACTCCTCCGCATGCTCCTCACACCAATGTGCAAAAGCCTCATCACGGATCAGCCCGTGCTTCAGCATCTCTGACAACCCTGCCGATACATCTCGTGGCGGCAAGGATTGAAGTGTGTCCACATCATAGAGCACTAGCTCGGGCTGGTGGAATGCACCAATCATATTTTTGGCCAGCGGATGATTGACAGCCACCTTGCCGCCTACACTGCTGTCATGCGCCAAAATCGTTGTAGGTACTTGAACAAACTTGATTCCACGCATATATGTAGCGGCAACAAAACCAGCCAGATCACCTACGACACCACCACCTAAGGCCAGAATCGCAGAACTCCGATCCAGTTTGCCTTCGATCGCAACGGTCATCATATCCTGGTACACCGAAAGGGATTTCGATGTTTCACCAGAGGGTACAACCGCCGATACGACTGTATAACCAGCCGTACGCAGCGTTTGCTCCAAACCTGACAAGTATTTGGGAGCCACATTTTCATCTGTAATGATGAGTAACGGACTTTTTTTGGTTAAGCCATATTGCTCAAAATATTGAGGGGCTTGTGCCAATAGGCCGCTACCAATCAGAATCGGATATGAGCGTTCCTCCAACTGTACCGTCAGCTGACGCATATTAGTAATTCTCCAGTTGAGCGTTATAGCTAGCAACATTGGCACGGATCTCTTCCATGGAATCCCCGCCGAATTTCTCCAGGAATGCTTTGGCAATTTCCCACGCTACAACATGCTCCATCACGACACTCGCTGCTGGTACAGCACAAGCGTCTGAGCGCTCAACCTGAGCCGTAAATGCTTCTTTTGTATCAATATCGACACTTTGCAGTGGCTTATACAACGTTGGGATCGGCTTCATCACACCACGTACAACCACTGGCATACCGTTTGTCATACCACCTTCGAATCCACCCAGACGGTTGGTTGCCCGGTGGTAGCCGCGCTCATCCGTATGCATGATTTCATCATGCACCTGTGATCCCCGAATGACTCCGGCTTCGAATCCGATACCAATCTCTACACCTTTGAATGCATTAATGGACATTACGCCTTGAGCGATTCGTGCATCCAGCTTGCGATCGTATTGAACATAACTACCAAGACCAATAGGTACACCTTCAACGATACATTCCACGATTCCTCCGATGGAATCGCCTTCTTGTTTAATCTGGTCGATGTAGGCTTCCATCTTCTTCTCTGTCTCAGCATCCGTAACACGTACAGAGGAAGCTTCTGTCACTGCGATCAATTCATCAATCGGAAGGTCCTGATACGGAGCTTCGATCTCTCCAATACGAAGTACACGTCCAGCTACCTTGATTCCGAATTCAGCCAGGAATTGACGTGCAATGGCACCACATGCCACACGTACCGTTGTCTCACGCGCACTGGAGCGCTCCAGTACGTTACGCAAGTCTTTGAGATTATACTTGAGTCCACCGTTCAAGTCAGCGTGTCCAGGACGAGGACGATGAACGCGACGTTTCTCTTCGTCACTGCCTTCAATAGGCTCAATATTCATAATATTCTGCCAATGTTTCCAGTCATTATTTTGAACAACCAGCGCTACCGGAGCACCTGTTGTATATCCATGACGGATACCACCAACGAAATTCGCCTGATCTTTCTCGATCTGCATCCGGCGTCCACGGCCATATCCCTTTTGACGGCGGTGAAGCTGGAAATTCAGTTCTTCAAAATCAATCGTCAAATTACTTGGCAATCCTTCAATAATAGCGGTCAATTGGGGTCCGTGCGTCTCCCCTGCGGTTAAATAGCGTAAACTCATAATACGTTCCCCCTTTAAACTGTTAAACTTCACATTGCTAAAATCCCATAATTTCTTTGCTTATTATAGTATAGCTGACCGGCTTTGACAAGAAAGTCGGCTCTTTCTTGTACTTGGTTATACAAATAACCGCCTGAAGCACATGTACATGTGCTTCAGACGGCTGAACAACCAGTATCGTTATTTTTTTCGATAGAAGAATGTCTCTGCTGTCTCCAGACCATATTGTCCCGGGGAGAAGATCTGCTCCGTACTGCCCACAAACAAAATACCGCCTGGACGCAAACTTGCTGCAAATTTGTGATACAACAGGTTTTTGGCTTCCTCGGTAAAATAGATCATGACATTTCGGCACACAATCAGATCGTACCCATCGTCAAAACGGTCCACGAGCAAATTTTGTTTCATGAACTTGATCGAATTTTTGAGTTGCTCATCAATACGGTATACCAAGCCATCCTGCTTGAAGTAACGGTTCGCCGTTTCCTTTGGCACATCCTTAAGCGAGCGTTCCATATAACGCCCTTCCTTGGCTTTGGCCAATGCACCTTCATCCAGATCACTTGCCGTAATGGAGCTCTCCTTCAAAATGCCCATCGTGTCCAGAATCATGGCGAGTGTATAAGGTTCTTCACCTGTCGAACAGGCTGCACTCCAAACTTTAGCACGACGCTTGGACCCCAGCAGTTCAGGCAGAATCTCGTCTCGCAGCACTTCCCAACGATTGGGATTACGCCAGAATTCCGACACGTTAATCGTCATACGATCAAGGAACTCGTAAAACAATGATTTATCTTTCTGCATAGCTTCAAAAAAGTTAGAAAATGTATGAAACCCGTTTTTGTTGCGAAGTGTGGTCAGCCTTCTTTTCATCTGGCCTTCCTTGTATTGAGCAAGATCAATGCCTGTGCTCTCTTTGATTTTACGAATGAATCCGGTGTAATCCGGGTCTAGTAGTTGTTCTTGCTCCAGCATCGTGTATCACCCTTTTGGCTAATAATTACAACCAGGCTGCGATGCTCTTGTCGTATACCACCAGTTCATCTGAAGCAAAGAAATTTGCTGCTTCACGGGAAGCACTTTCCGGTGAATCTGCCCCATGAATCAGATTATGTGGTGTGTGGCTGGCGAAGTCTCCGCGAATGGTACCCGGAGCCGCTTCCTTCACATTGGTTTTTCCGATGACGATGCGCGCAAGCGCCACAATATCGTCGCCTTCCCACACCATGGCAAATACAGGCCCAGATGTGATAAAACGAACCAGATCATCGAAAAATGGTTTACCCTCATGTTCAGCATAATGGCGTTTTGCCTGATCCTCAGACATCTGCACCAATTTGCCTGCCACCAACTTAAATCCTTTGTCTTCCAGACGGCTAATAATTCGACCGATCAATCCACGCTGCACACCATCCGGCTTCACCATCAAAAATGTACGATCCATCAGCTCACTCCTCACTCACGGTTCAAAGTTAATCACTATGTAAACGCAATCCCTCTGATTGTAACATACATGTCCAAATCCTCCCAATGAGGAATCTCACAGTTCTGTTCAACTTTGGGTATGAGTAATCTGAGAGTCGAAGGTCATACATTGTTTAATGCGTACGTTTAACCACAAAATGAGCGATATCACGCAGGTTTTTGGTCGTCTTGATGTTAGGTAGCTGATCGAGAGCATCGAGCGCTTTCTTCATATATCGGTCAGCAAGGGCTTCAGCTTTAGCAATTCCTTGACTTTGGCGAATCATTCCAATTGCATCCGATGCACTTGCCCGTCCTTCTTCATGCTGGACACGGGAAATCTCCTTAAGCAAAGGTTCCCGCAGATCGGATTCTTCCAAGGCATAAAGTACAGGAAGAGTGATATTTCCTTGCTTCATGTCACTGCCAGGTGGCTTGCCAAGTTGTTTCTCAGTACCTACCAGATCAAGTACATCATCTTGAATCTGGAAAGCCATCCCCACATTGTATCCGTAAGTATACAACAGGGAAGATACATGCTCAGGCGCACGTGTAGCCAATGCCCCCAACTGACAGCTAACCGCAATCAGAAGTGCTGTTTTGCGGCGAATCCGCAGCAGATAGTTACGAACACTTTGTCCCGTATTGAAAAAGTCGCGAATTTGCTCCATCTCACCAATGGACATCTGTACCATAGCTTTGGCAAGGATACGATGAATCGCTGGATCGGATAATCCGGCAGTCATTTCAAGTGCCTTACCGTAGATATAGTCTCCAGTGTACATGGCAATCCGGTTATCCCATTTTGACTTCACCGTGGGTTTGCCACGGCGTGTCTCCGCATTATCAATGACATCATCATGAACGAGGGATGCCGAATGGATGAGTTCCAGCGGAACCGCAACCAGCTTCAGACGTTCAATGTCGTATGTACCAAATTTCCCACCAAGTAACACAAAAACGGGCCGCAACCGTTTTCCTCCTGCTTTGAGCAAATGAAGTGACGTTTCACTCAACAGCTTCTGTTCTCCTCGAACACTGCGATACAACTCTTTCTCAATGTAATCCATGTCCTTTTTTAACAACCCGAAAATATCCAATAGTTTCATTCGTTCACCCGTATCAGCGTATTGTCAGTCCATAAATTCATGCTTACCTTCCCCTCCAGCAAGTCGGACCTGCAGGCATTACGAAAAACCCGGCTTACCGTTCTTGCTTGTGTTGTTCTATAAGGTAATCTAACGTGTTTTTCTTCACCGAATGTCATAGCCGACACCCGAAAATTAAACTCTGCGACTTGTTCTGAAACAAAATACAGAAGTTGCCGGAGCATGGGTCAAGACTGTGGTTCATGAAGACTCACCATCAGTGCTCACCAATACCCCGGGATTCGGGGGACAAATAAACCGAGCAACACTTTGGCAAAAAACAGCCTTGTATCGAACTCAGTCGTTATCCCCGTTCATCCGGTTCTCCCCATCTTGTAAACAGTTGATGTGGGATGCGCAAGCTATCCAGCACTTTCCCCACCAAAAACAGAATCAACTCATCCATAGTCTGAGGTTTGTAATAAAAAGCAGGCATAGCCGGTATCATTCGTACACCAAGACGAGAAAGCTTCAGCATGTTCTCCAGATGGATTGCATGAAGAGGCGTCTCACGTGGTACGAGGATCAATGTTCTTCCCTCTTTCATCATAACATCGGCTGCGCGAGACATCAGATTATCCGATGATCCCTGCGCGATGGACGAAAGAGTTCCCATCGAACATGGCATGATAATCATGCCGTCGGCCAGATAAGAACCACTTGCAATGGAGGCCCCTATATCACTCACAGGATGATAGATCAGAGAACCGGCACGGTTGCCGAATTTTTCTTCCAGCACCGCGTCCCGATTCGTCACATCCCAGTCCAATTCTTCTTTCAGTACACGCCACCCTGCATTGGATATGACCAGATGAACGTTATATTCCAAATCAAGCAGCGTTTCAATTAATCGAATGCCATATATGCTGCCACTCGCTCCGGTAATTCCGACAACCAGTCGTTTATTGTCCGGCTGCTTCACCATTTATTTCACCGCCAGATCAATCAGAGTGAACGTAAATACAATTAAACTAAGCAAACTGTTCATGGTAAAAAACGCCGTTTGAACACGGCTCATATCATTAGGCGATACAATATAGTGTTGATAGAACAGAATTCCATACGTCACCAACATGCCTGCGCCATACCACCAGCTCAGATCTGTCATCAACAATAACGCAAGAAAACCAATTGCAGTAATCACATGGAAGAACTTAGCGATCTGCAAGGATTTAACCAGGCCAAAACGGGAAGGTATGGAGTGAAGACCCTCTCCCTGATCGAATTCCAGATCCTGACATGCATAGATAATATCAAAGCCCGCTGTCCAGAACACAATCGTAACGTACAGCACAATCGCTGTCCAATCCATCGTTCCTGTTACAGCTACCCAGCCACCAAGTGGTGCCAAACCAATCGTCATTCCGAGAACAATGTGGCATAACCATGTGAATCGTTTGGTGTACGAATACAGTACCAACATAAACACAGCAATAGGCAACAGCTGCATCGATAATACATTAAGATTGGATGAGGCCCAGAATAACAATATAAATGAGATAATGACAAATATAACAACTTCCCCATTTTTCAACAGTCCTGCCGGGATGGCTCTCATCGCGGTACGCGGGTTTTTGCTATCAATCGCTTGGTCAATAATTCGGTTCAAACCAAAAGCCGCACTACGTGCGCCGACCATCGCAAGCAATACCCACATGATCTGCATCCAGCTTGGGAAGGTATCATTCACTACCATGGAGCCGAGGATCGCCCCCATAAATGCAAAAGGTAAAGCAAAAAGCGTGTGTTCAATCTTGATCATTTCTAAAAAGATGCGAATTTTCCTAAACATGCTGATTCTCCTTGGTTCCAATATGCAGTGCCGCGATACCTCCGGTCAGAGGGTAGGCCTGCACTTGTTGTAATCCAGTTTCTGCAAAAATGTCTGCCAGTTCCTGCCTTCCCGGGAAAATGGCCAGTGAGTCCGGTAGCCATTTGTACTGCTCAAAACTTTTAGCAAACACTTTGGCAAGATTCGGTAAAACCTTCTCAAAATAAAAATAATAAATGCCTTTGAACGGCTGCCATGTTGGCTTGGACAATTCCAGGCACACAACCATACCACCCGGTTTGACCACACGTTTCATTTCAGACAACACTTGTCTGAGATCAGGTACATTACGCAACCCAAACCCGATCGTCACATAATCAAACGAATTGTCTTCAAAAGGAAGTGACATGGCATTTCCCTGTGTCAGGGTAATCTGCTTTTGACGTTGCACTGCATTGATCTTTGTCTGGCCAACCTCCAGCATGTTGCTACTAAAATCAAGTCCATGCATGTGCCCCGTTTCACTTGCCTCTGCCATAGCAAGAGTCCAGTCACATGTGCCGCAACACAAATCAAGACCGGTATCGCCTTTGGACATATTCATCTTTTTCATGGTGAATTTACGCCAAGCCTTATGCCTGCGGAAACTTAGAATATCATTCATGACATCATATTTTCCGGCTATACTCTGAAAAACCGAATGGACATATTCTTCTTTCGGTTTGGTCTCTCCGCTCCCCATTCGTCTGTCTCCCCCTCAATCTTCCCTTACTGCCGCATGTGAAGGCTGCAAATATGCCAAGTAAGGCTCTAGAATTGCATGTATCTCATGTAAGCCCATCCGCCCTTCCTCGTCTTGCAACAACAGTTGAATGCGGTGTGTACACTCGCGAAGCTTGTCCAGCAAAACCTCGCCAACCCTATGCTTCAGCACCATAGCGTTCCATGCACGTGCATCCGGTTCAGACTGACGCAACACACTGCGCTCATCGTCATTACCATGCTCGTATATGTGCCAGTATGCATAGCTGTGAAGATATTGTTTTGCGTCATTCATCCGCTTCAGTTCTTCCACGATCGTTTCGCAGGAGCTGAATTCGGTCAACAGGCTGTTCCATAATGACTCTTCGTTATGTTGAATCATGCCTGTAAATGAAAGAAACAGCTGCATCCTCAGCTGTACCGTTTCACGCAAGTATTCGTCAGCCGAAACGAGAAGCTTCTTCATCCGTTCATACAGCGTCATCTTGCGTGCGTTCACTCCGGATACAGCACCACTGAGTTTGCCAATCATTTCAATTCTGCCCGCTTGGGCAAGCAATTGATAAAAACGGCTACTTAAATAATCCCCGGCGAGTACATTCAACTGGCGTGAACGCATCTCCTGCTCTCTCCGCTCACCGGAAATGGTATCGATTCGATCATGCGTATCCATGGCCAACTGAACGAGCGAAGTTGCAAGAGCATATAACTCTTGATGCACCTTTTCGTCTGTGCGGCCCACAAATACCTGCAACAGACGTGCCCGGCTATCCGGAAATGATGGGATTTCCGTATGTTGTCGAATCATGTCGTAATCCGTATATTTCTTTGCTAGTTGGGGTACGCGATATGAATTCATTCTCAGCCTCCGAGCCTTAACATTGTTAAACCATTTCTGCACTACAATCTTATATATTATAGCATATGTTGAACGGGCACGCACTGAATCCTGCTATTCTATTACCCCTGACTTGTCATTTCGAATTGCTTCTTCCAGAGTTCGGTCTCCATCAAATGAAACCAGTCCTTCAATTCATCTGAAAAGGCCGCACTTTTCCAGTTCCGTAATGTTTCAATCGCATACAGAGGCCACTCTCCACGCCGAATATCAGCAGCAAGTAACAGATGTCGTTTATGCATCCATTCATCTTCTGCCATCACACGTAGCAGCACCTGATCCACGTTATCCAGACTCCGAAAGCCCAGATCCGCCACAGCTGCCATGTTCTCATAGATTTCAGTGTAACTTGTACCCGTTCCTTTAACTTTGAGGTCCAGTGTCAAAATGGACTGTTTCCATTCCACTCTTGCAATGGGGGTAGATAGTTGCATGGAGCTTAGAACATCAACCAGATTATCATTCGTTAGCTGACCTGGATGATGTGATGCAGAGACAGGTTGTACGTTTTCCCCGCCCAATGTACGCATATGTAAGGTTTGTATCGCAACAAGCAGAAAGACCGCCGCAACCGTTGCCAGGATTGAAGCAGTAACAATCATCCGCGGTTTCATATACGCCTCCCTGCCTTTACCTGTTAGTGTAGTCTGTCCGGTAAAGGCTCATACCTCATTGTACAATGAAAAAAAGCAGGCTATGCCTGCAATCTTCATTTGATTGTATTCAATCTGTCCATTACTCCGATTCAATCTGTCCATGCTTGGTAATCAGCGTGGCTTTGCCCCGGATTTTAATAGCTGAAGTATGGGTGGTAAATTGGGCAAACATCACTTCACCTTTGTCCAATTTCTCGGTGTGGTGAAAACGTGTATCCTGACCTCGGGTTAATCCGATCACCTGGACACCATTTTCCTCTGCCTTAATTACAATATAATCATTGCCGGTTGGATGATCCATCACGCATGTCCCCTTCTTTAGTTCGATAGCGTTAATGATGATTAAGATTGTTTCATTTGTCAACCTGCGCCTTATACGAATGAACCGTAAGAATCAGCTACCCTCGGGTCACACTACAGTTGTACAGCCACAGAAAGGAGAATCTGCATGAAGTACACCCCTGCCGCACTTACAGACGAGCATATTCATCAGTTAAAAGAAATCGAACAGCATCTGTCTGCAGTTGCTGGCGAAGAACTGATTCTGGTTGCTTATACCGGGCAACCGGAGGATCCTGAGCACTCGGATAGCCGCAAGAATCATCGTTAAAGGGCAAAAGAAAAGGCCGTGAACAAGTCACGGTCTTTTTGTCGACATATGGAATATGTAGAAATCTTATTTAATTCCGTCTTTGAGCGCTTTACCTGGTTTGAATGCAGGAATTTTGCTCGCAGGAATTTCGATTTCTTCACCTGTTTGCGGGTTGCGTCCTTTACGTGCAGAGCGCTCGCGAACTTCGAAGTTCCCAAAACCAACCAATTGTACTTTATCTCCGCTTTGAAGAGCCTCAGAGATTGCTTCGAATACGGCATCAACCGCTTTCGTTACATCTTTCTTGGACAATTCAGTCGCTTCAGATACGTGTGTAATCAAGTCTGATTTGTTCATTTGTTTTTCACCTCCTGTATCAATGTCCTGAATGTTATACTGTGTTTCCGTTTTATAGCGAAATATACGTTCATACGCAAAAAATCTACGTACATCTTGAGCGATGAACACAAATCTCCGCCTGCGGTCAACAGTCATTTTCGGCAGAATGTCGTCTGAAACCACGGGCATTTCAGACGCCGAACAAATTTCATACTAATACAGACAGCCCACAATTTCAAGTCCGGTTGCGGTTTAAGACGTAAAATGTAACCGCCAGGGCAAGCACGAGAACCCCACCTTTTACAATATCATGTGTGAAATACTGTACGTTCATCATCGTTAAACCGTTCACAAGTACACCAATCAGAACCGAACCAATGAAGGTTCCAATGACATTGGGTTTACCCGCACCAAACACAGAGAAACCGACAAATACTGCAGCTACGGATTCCATTAACAACGGTGAACCCGCATCAATTTGCCCGGATCCTACTTTGGAGGCATAGATGATACCCCCGATTGCTGCAAACACTCCAGCGGCTACATAGGCCAGTGTACGCACCTTTTTCACCTTGATTCCAGACAACCGTGCAGCTTCCTCATTACCACCTGTAATGTACATCTGGCGACCATATTTCGTATACGTCAAAAAGATATGCACACCTATTACCGCAATAAGTAGCATGATAACTGATATCGGCATACCAAGCCATTTACCCTGCCCTATAAGCAGGAATGTCAGGTCCATCTCTCCAGCAGCTTTGCTCCCATCAGGGAACTGCATGTGATTGTAAATGGTATATCCCTGTGCATACGTTTTGTGAATACCACCGATGATGTACATCGTGGCAAGGGTTGCCAGCAAATCCGGAATACGCAATTTTACAATTAGCAAAGCGTTCAGTAAACCAATAACAGCGCCGATAATCAATGGCACGATAATGACGATCGCAAGTGGTTGTTGATACCAAATCATTAACGAAGCAGTAACAACGGTAGTTAATGAGACAGTCGCCCCAACCGAGAGATCAAATCCATCAACAATGAGAGATAACGTAACACCGATCGCTACAAACGTAACGATAGAGATCGAGCCCAAAATATCGGTCAAGTTACTGTACGTAAAGAAATAAGGCAATTTAATGCCGAAAAATGCGATAACACCTATGATGACTATAATCGCCCCGTAACGGAACGCAAAATCCAGTGATTTATCCTTCATGATTGCACCTCTTGTCCACCGCTTGCATAGTATAGCAGCTGTTCTTGGTTAGTCTCGCCTCGTTTGAACTCTTTTACGATAACACCCTCACACATGACAGCGATTCGGTCACCAATTCCCATGCCTTCATCCAGTTCACAGGTGAAATAGATTACACCCTTGCCCGCCAAAGCCAGTTCATTAATGATGCGGAAAATGTCACTTTTTGCCCCAATATCTACGCCTTTGGTTGGCTCATCAAATATAAATACATCCGCATCCGCATTAAGCCATTTACCAATGGCTACCTTCTGCTGATTACCACCGCTTAGATATTTCACTTCCTGTTTCACGGACGATGTTTTAATTCCAAGCTGTTTCACCAATGACTCTGCGTTTAGACGTTCCCGCTTACGGCTTACGAAACCTAATGTACTAAGACGACTTAGCAAAGGAAGACTTAAATTCCGTTCCACGTTCTCCTGAATCAGGATTCCTTGTTTACGTCGCTCCTCCGGTACAGAAACAATCCCCAGAGCCGCCGCATCCGCAGGCTGAGACAGGCGGAGATTACGGTTGTTAAGCCGGATCTCGCCTCCCTCCAGCCGATCTGCACCAATCAGCAAACGAGAGCTTTCCGTTTTACCCGCGCCTACCAGACCCACCACAGCGAGGACCTCACCTCGGCTTACAGAGAGGTTAACACCTTTAACCTTCACTCCACGACGAAGCCCACGCGCCTCCAACAGCAGTTCCCCCACGGGTGCTTCCGTCTTCGGAAACTCTTCTTCGAATGGTTTGCCCAGCATCTGTGTAACCAAATCGTTGATCGTCAGTCCCTTTGCTTCACCGGTAAATACATGTTGTCCATCTCTCATAACCGTAACGCGATCACAGTGACCCGTCACTTCAGCAAGACGATGGGTAATGAAAATACAGGCTACGCCCCGATCCTTCAGGAGATGAACAATCCGGAAAAATGCATCCGTTTCTTCCTGACTCAGCGGTGCAGTCGGTTCATCAAAAATGATGACTTTGGCATCCTGAATCAAAATCCGTGCCAGCAAAATCATCTGTTTTTCTGCAAGCGTCAGATCGGCCACTTTTTGGTGAACGGATATGTCCGCCCCTAATTGCTTCAATGCCTCAACCGCACGCTGTTGCAGTTTTCGTGGACTTTTCCACCAACCCCCGGCAGATGAAGCCAGCTGATCCAACATGATGTTCTCCGCAGCCGTCAGCTGTGGCACCAGTGCAGCATCCACTTCCTGATAGACACAGTGAATCCCACTTGCCTTCGCGTCTCCCGGAGAACTCAAGTGAAGCGCTTGTCCACTTAACTGAATCGTACCCTGATCCAATGGATAGGCACCGGACAAAATTTTCATTAACGTGCTTTTACCGGCACCATTGGCACCCAGCAGCGCATGAATCTCCCCACCTTTTACAGAGAAATCCACATCCTTCAGTGCAGGAATACCTGAAAACTGCTTGTGGATATGTTCCATTTGAAGCAGAATCGGTGCAGTGCTCATGATGTTAACCTCCAATCGTTCCCATACGGGAGTATCCCTTTTTCATCCAGACTACACATATCTTCATTATGGTTAAAAAAGCGCGCCTTGCGGCGCGCTTCCCATACGCTGCTTATTTAGCAGTAATTCCGTATTCGCTCATCCAGTCCTTGATTCCTTGTGTGCTGCCACCCCAACCTTCAACGAACTCAGACAGCTCCGAAGTGGAGATTTGTTTATCTGGCAGAGCTTCACGTTGAACATAGACCGGGTTAAGAACAACTGCATCTTCTGTCTCGTCCCCGTTCAATTTCTGATAAGCATAACGTACCTGGACGCGACCAATATCTGTTGGATCAACAGCAGCTGAAGCTACCCAAGGATTTTTCGGGTCCTGAATCATTTGCAGGTCCTCGTCACTCATATCGATACCATACACTTTGATCTCATCACGTCCAGCTTGTTGAATCGCACGCGCTGCACCTTTTGCGAACTCATCCCATGCAGTCCATACAGCTGTAATTTCACCTTTTGGATATTGCTTGAGAATAGCTTCCATTTTGGCTTGTGTATCCAGCGCCGGATTCTGTGCAGAACCGAATGTTGCTATTTCCTTGATGTCCGGATTGGCTTTCATGAATTCACCGTATGCAATCTGACGGCGTTCCATCGGTGCGAAACCAGCTACCCATACTTTGACAATATTACCTTGTCCATTGATATCTTTTTTCATTTGCTCCAGCGTCAGTTCAGCCATCTTCTGGTCATCCTGCGACAGGACTGTAGCTCCTGGAACACTAATAGCTGCGTCAAACACGACCACTGGAATATTCTGTTCTACTGCCTTCTTCACGCCTGGCTCTAATAGCGAATCCCCGTGATCCGTGAGAATGGCATCAAATTTCTGGTTAATTGCGCTATCAAGCAAGGATACCATCTTTGCTTTGTCGTTATCGGCAACAAACGTTGTCAGTTCTCCACCGAATTTTTCGATTTCTTCTTTTACACCTTGTACATATTGCTGCGAGAAAGTACCTGTATTAAACTCCATAATAAGTGCGATCCGCTTGCCGCTTAGAGGGCCTGTAACTGCTTCCGTTTTTGGTGTATCATCTGATGCACCCGAAGCCGGAGTGGCTGCCGGTTCTTTTTTGATTCCGCAAGCGGACAGCGCCAATGTAAATACTAATAACACACTCAACCATAGCCATTTTGTCTCTCTTCTTTTCATCTCTGTATCCCCCTGTCCAATCTCTGTGATCTCGATCACAATAGTTGAATATTAATATAACGGCTAATCCCCAGTATGTAAATGGGTTTTAGCAATTTAAAGCTAAAACTCGCTAAGTTTTTTCGAAAGTACTATTCTTCCTATCCATTTCATCCAAAAAAAAGAAATCACGTAAAAAAGACCGCGAGGGGATGCCCCCTTACGGTCTTTTGATGTCTTACAGAATGATAGCGATCAAGCCGCCCGAACCTTCGTTAATGATTCTTCCCAGCGTCTCTTGCAATTTGTATCTTGCATTATCCGGCATCATGGCAATTTTGCCCTGAATCCCCTCTCGCACAATGGAGTGCAGCGAACGACCAAACATGTCTGAATCCCATACCTTGATCGGGTCGTTCTCGAAATCCTGCATCAGGTATCTCACCAGTTCCTCACTTTGTTTCTCCGTACCGATGATTGGAGCGAACTCCGATTCCACATCAACCCGGATCATGTGAATGGACGGTGCTGTTGCTTTCAGACGTACGCCAAATTTGGTGCCCTGACGAATGAGCTCAGGTTCATCCAGAGCCATCTCGGCAAGAGATGGAGCAGCAATGCCGTATCCGGTCGTTTTGACCATCTCCAGCGCTTCTGC
The DNA here is from genome assembly GCF_001908275.1 of Paenibacillus xylanexedens. NCBI lineage: Bacteria > Bacillati > Bacillota > Bacilli > Caryophanales > Paenibacillaceae > Paenibacillus > Paenibacillus xylanexedens. The sequence goes on from NZ_CP018620.1 coordinate 5,188,641, forward strand.
GAAGCGGTCATATTCTCTCTTCGCATGCGAGAATTCCTGCATCAATTGCAGCAGATGATCCTTACCGCGAATCTCGATGCCAACCACTTCCACGAGAATCTGATCATACAGTTCATCCGGCGCGTACAGGTCAATTTCGGCTACACCCTGCCCCATATTCATGCCACTCAGGCCTGCGCGATCAATGAATTCATATTCCATGAACTGAGCGACAACCCGATCCACGTCACGAAGTCTGCGAATATCCTTGACGGTATCCCGTACGGAATTTTCGTAGTTGCTACGCAGCCAGTGAGTCTCATTGAGCACCATAACCCAGCTCGGCAAGTTTACATTCACTTCATGCACAGGGAACTCATAGAGCACTTCACGAAGTACACCCGTCACATCATCTTCCGTCATGGTGGCTGCACTGAGTGTCATCACCGGAATGTCGTATTTGGCAGCAAGCTCACTGCGCAATTGCAGGGCTTCTTCACTGCGAGGGCGAGTGGAGTTGATGACCAGGACAAACGGTTTACCCACTTCTTTTAATTCCGCAATGACCCGTTCTTCAGATTCCACATAGGAACTGCGGGCAATTTCGGCGATTGTGCCGTCTGTTGTTACCACAACACCCAGTGTAGAATGCTCCTGAATGACTTTGCGAGTACCAATCTCGGCGGCTTCCTGGAATGGAATTGGTTCCTCGAACCAAGGCGTGGAGATCATGCGTGGACCATTCTCATCCTCGTATCCCTTGGCTCCTTCCACTGCGTAACCTACACAATCCACCAAACGTACATTGACATCGAGTCCTTCTGCCACCTTGATCTGGACTGCGTTATTTGGTACGAATTTTGGTTCGGTAGTCATGATGGTTTTACCTGCTGCACTCTGTGGAAGTTCATCCACTGCACGGGCACGATCAGCCTCGCTTGCGATGTTAGGCAATACGATCGTTTCCATGAATCGTTTAATAAATGTTGATTTTCCCGTCCGGACTGCGCCGACAACCCCGAGATAAATATCCCCTCCGGTCCGCTCAGCTATGTCCTTAAAAATGTCCACTTTCTCCAATGAAATCCCCTCCCTAAATTACTCCGAAGGAAAAATGCTAAAGAGCATCCGCTTCGTTTTTTCAATCAGAAGACTGAAATCCCTGCAACGGTAGAGCCGCCTTTGTGAGTGCCCGGAAGTCGTCCGCCGCCGAACGTTGCATTCTGATGAAACCGGCGAGAGCGGCGTTAACTCGTACATGCAATTGGACTAGTATCATCTTATGTATCCGTATGCGGCAATATGACGCGTATTTTTGTTTTTTTATCTTAAGGTGATGACATTAGGAGAATCCCCCGATCTCGGACTGCGCGTCTTTATTTCAATCTACTTTATGTGATCCGTGAAGCTTTTATGACGGTTATTGCTCAGACTGACAAAAGAAAAAAGAGATATCCCTTATTTGGAATATCTCTTTTTGAACCATTAGAGCCATAGTGGTCATACAGCTAAATCATTTGAATTGCAACCATGCTTATTTTATGGGCTGGGCAACCGGCGCATTATTTTGCCAAGCGTAGAAAACCGATTTTACAGGTACGAAGTAGGAGTGTTCCACCAGCAAATCTCGAACATCTTCTGTCTCTGCTGGAGACACGTCAGACTTTTCCACTGCCTGCATAATGTCAAAAGCATAATCTACATAGACCTTGCCTTCGTCATCCATCATAAAAGGTAAGGCCTGACCTGAATATACACTATTCAGCGTAATGGAAGGACTCCCTGCCTGAGCAGCCTGCTCCATATCCACAGCATATAACCCCGGATACAGTTCTTCCCCGCTTGGCAGCTTATTGTTATGTACGGACTTATATTGATTAACCATTCGTTGCACATCGTTTACTTTCTGTACGGTCAGAAGATCCATCACTTTAACGGTCGGATTCACTTCTTCGTCCTGAATAAGGAAGTGAGCGCTCCCACCACTTTCAAAAGCAGTCCCCGGTATTTCATCCAGATACCCCAGTTGTTTCAACTTGGGCAGATCCACTCTGAACTTTTCATATTTTGGCGTTTCCATATCTGCATTGATGATTGGCAAAATTCCCTCATCTTGCTGGAATGCCTCGACCGCAATCTGGATACGGCTCACGCTTTCCCGATAGGCTATCTTAGGGTCCGAATTGCTCTGGGATGGATACATACAACCACTTGCTGTAAAAGCAAACAACAGGAATAACAGCAGACCGCCCGTCTGATGTTTCAGACGCTGCCGTCTGCTTCCTTCCACACATTTTGGCTTGTTCCTAATCATTCGTGTCCTCCTTGAATAACTCATTAGAGAATCAATGTTATAACGCTCAGAACCAGTCGTCTTCCTGTTGTTGACGTTCCAGTTGTTTCCGAATGGCTGCCTTCAGCGGGTCCTCTGGAACATGAACAGATAGAGATCCACACACCTTGGCCTGACAGGACAGTCGTGTACCTGCTTCCAACAGTGAACCCAGCTTGCGCTTTTCTGCATCTGTTGGTGGATACAGTTCCGCCCGATGTTCTTCATCCACATTCACTTTGCACATCAGGCAAGCCGCTTTACCATCACATCGAGTCGTAATCTTGACTCCAGCACGTCGTGCTGCATGCAGAAGTGTTGCCCCTGGTTTGAGCGCTATCGATTTGTTCATAGGTAAAAAAGTAACTTTATAGTCCATCATTTTCCTCCCTCAACCTACTGGGGCCATGCAAAGCCAACAAGCTCTTCCACTTCGGCTCTGAAGCGGGCTGTCCATACATTCTGTTGACTTAACAGCATCATTATAGGTTGATGTGCATGTGGTTGCTGACGCATCTGTGTCGCAATGGGGACATAACGATCTTCACGACCTCGCAGCAGATTAAACAAAAGCTCATGCGCAAGCGGCATCAGTCGCAGGGTATATGAACCCACTTGTGCTACTGGTGCATGCGGAGCAAGTACATGTTCAATCTCGATACGGTACCAACTTTTGCGAGCCCATATTTCGAAACCACCAACCAATTCCAGCGCACATTCACCCACCTGATAGTGGCTCAGCAGAGAAGCATACGGTCCTGTCTTGTCCACTGTAGGCTCGTCAAGCATTTCCCCCGGAGCGCTACGGTGAAGTTCTTTAGCAGCAGCAACATCCGCATAGATATCAATATCTCTCGGAGCCTGTTGCAACTCCACCCCTTGAAGCAGCAACCCACAACTTCCTCCAAGTAACCATGTCTGCGGCTGTGTGTTCCAGGCTTTGGCCGTTTCCAGCAAAGCCGCGTGTAATTCCGGATAACGCTCTGTCCGACCCTCCGTATCATGCGGCCTCATAGGCTCACACTCCCCTCATCCGTGTTCATTGTGTCAGTTCTTATGATGTGCTTATGCGGATGTTATCTTTCAGGCATGGGAAATCAGGTCAAAGAAGCGATTCCACCGAAAAAGCCAATCAGCATAATCAAAAATGCAATCAGAGAAAGAATCCCCCGTACAATACCTTTTGTTTTGGCACGAGCAAACGTAATCAGGAATACAGATAGTCCCATAATGAGGATGGCCACCAATGACAGCCACATCTTGTCCATTGCGCTCATAATCCAGCAGTCTCCCCTTCAGTCCGATATTCATCACTGACACTGTGACAATTGCAACCATTATAACACGAAATTCAGCTCAACTTTCCAAAAAAAAGACAAAAAAGCAAGCCGGCAGAAGCCGACTCGTCTTTTTGTCTTACTGGATCACCTGCACATGCAGGTGTGATCTATTATTTTTTCATCATCATTTTCATTAACGATTCCATACTGCTCGGATTCAATCCGCTTTTCTTGACCGCACTCACAATATCCTTAACCGTATCCTCAGATACCGGAACTTTCGCCATGGCGGATACTTGTTTGATCAATTGGCGCAACTGAGCTTCATTCTGAATCGTCGTTGGTTTCACCGTGCTTGCCAATTTCTTAACGGCACCTTCCGTTATCGTTTTACCCGTTTTCTTATTGATTGCATTCAGTGCATCTTTGGAAATGTTGTTACCCATTCGTCTCCCCTCCTCCGGCAATACTCATGTGTATAGTATGAGTCTGCTACAGAAAAGGTGAATAAGCTTCTTATTTCACAAGGTACGTTTAGGCTGATTACAATCAGGAATGCCACTGCTCCCAGGTTTCAAGCTTCATGACTTCCATTTCAGTCTTCGGGTCACGTCCCATCAAGGCTTCAACCGCATCACGCGGCTGTCTCTTCTGGAATAAAACGTGATATAACTGATCCGCAATTGGCATTTGTACACCGTATTTTTGTGAGATGAAATAGGCAGCTTGCGTAGTTCGAATGCCTTCTACCACCATGCCCATGGACTTCAGAACATCATCCAGCTTCTGTCCCTGGCCTAACATGGAACCTGCTCTCCAGTTCCGACTGTGCTGACTTGTAGCCGTTACAACCAGATCCCCGATTCCAGCAAGTCCCGAAAACGTTAGCGGATTTGCTCCCATCTCAACACCAATACGTGTGATCTCTGCCAAACCGCGTGTTAGCAAAGCGGCTTTGGCATTATCACCAAATTGAAGACCATCGGACATGCCTGCACCAAGAGCAATGATATTTTTGAATGCACCCGCCAGCTCAACACCGATCATATCCCGATTCGTGTAAACCCGGAAATAAGCATTCATAAACAAAGCTTGGGCAGACTCGGCAGATGCCTTATCCAGTGAAGCTACAACCACTGTCGTTGGACAACGCTTCACCACTTCTTCCGCATGGCTTGGGCCAGAAAGAACAACCACACGTCCTTCTTCACATTCAAGCTCTTCTGAAATGACTGTGGACATCCGTTTGAGGCTTTCTGTCTCAAAACCTTTGGTTGCATGAATGACTAACATCTCAGGCTTGTAATAAGCCTTAAGCTGGTTCGTAACTGCACGCATGGCTGATGAAGGCGCAACAATTAACACAGCTATAGCGCCTTCCACCGCAGCTTCCATATCAGTTGTTGCTTGAATCCGTGGTGAAAGCTCCGCATCCGGAAGATAGCGAGTATTAGTGTGCTTGTTATTGATTTCGTTAGCCTGGTCTTCACCACGTGTCCACATCATCACATCCAACTGATTGGCGGCGAGTACACTGGCCAAAGCTGTTCCCCAGCTCCCAGCGACTAGAACAGCAACTTTTTTAGACAACTCGTTTACCCCCTCCAGGGTTTTTCGATCCCAATTTATTTTCCTGTCCTTTGGCGAGCTTCGCAATATTGGTACGATGTCTCCAGAACGCAAACAGACAAATAATCAGACTCCCCCAGAAGATATTCATTGAATATCCGGGTAATACCATGATAAAGATGGGTGTAAATGCTACAAAAATCAGAGAGCCCAATGAAACATAGCGTGTCAATACAATAGACAGAATGGCGATCACCCCAGCACATAACGCAGGCAGGAAAGCAAGACTCACCAGAACACCAATGGCTGTGGCAACGCCTTTTCCTCCACGAAAATGGAAGTAAAGCGGCCAGTTATGTCCTGCAATGGCTGCTATACCACTGAGTGCAGGAATCCAGGCAGAACCGTCGCTCAACCAGATTCCAATCCATACAGCTGCAACACCCTTAAGTACATCAAGTAACAGAACAGCAATTGCCGGTCCTTTACCCAAAATACGCAATGTATTGGTAGCTCCCGCGTTTCCACTTCCGTGCTGACGAATATCGATCCCCCGTATCGCTTTGGCAAGGAGGACACTAAAGCTGATCGAACCGAGCAGATAACTCAGTACAATCGCTGCGATTTGTAAAATCACACACTTCTCCCCTAACTTTCGTCGGACTTCTTCCGAGTAAATATGCGAATTGGTGTTCCTTCGAAATCAAACGCTGCACGGATTTTATTTTCCAGATAGCGCTCATATGAGAAGTGCATCAACTCAGGGTCGTTCACAAAAATAACCATGGTCGGTGGCTTAACGGCAACCTGAGTCACATAGTTAATTCTCATTCTCCGTCCTTTATCCGTTGGCGGAGGGTTAATTGCAACCGCATCAGACACCACATCGTTAAGTAGATGTGTTTGTACACGTAACGAGTGTTGATCTGCAACCCTTTTCACAACCGGCAACAATTTTTGTAAGCGTTGTTTTGTGAGGGCTGACAAGAATACGACTGGAGCATAAGTCATAAACAGGAAGTGATCCCGAATTTTTCTCTCAAACTCTTTCATCGTTTTGTCATGCTTCTCTACCACGTCCCATTTGTTCACAACAAACAATGACGCTTTACCAGCTTCGAATGCATATCCTGCAATATGCTTGTCCTGTTCAATAATGCCTTCTTCACCATTAATGACAATCAGAACAACATCTGCACGCTCAATCGCACGCATCGCACGCATTACACTGTATTTCTCAGTTGTTTCATATACTTTACCACGCTTACGCATACCTGCTGTATCAATCAGCACGTAACGTTGGCCGTCTTTTTCAAAAGGTGTATCAATCGCATCCCGGGTCGTTCCAGCCACGTCACTTACAATGACACGCTCTTCACCCAGAATAGCGTTCACCAGTGAAGATTTACCTACATTAGGACGTCCGATCAGAGCTACACGAATGACATCTTCATCGTAAGTCTCTTCCTCAAGTTCTGGCAACTTCTCCACAATTGCATCAAGCAAGTCACCTACACCTGTACCGTGACTTCCGGATACGCCGATGGGATCACCGAAACCAAATCCATAAAACTCATAAATGAGCTCACTTCGTCCGATATTATCCACTTTGTTAACGGCTACAACAATAGGCTTGCCTGAGCGGTAGAGCATCTCTGCTACCTCTTCATCCGATTGAGTAATACCTGCTTTTGCATCACACATGAATACAATAACATCCGCTTCTTCAATAGCGAGCTCTGCTTGCATCCGAATCGATTTTAAAATTACATCTTCACCATCAATTTCGATACCACCTGTATCAATGATACTAAATGGTTTACCGTTCCATTCACCGATTCCATATATGCGGTCACGGGTAATGCCCGGCTTGTCTTCCACAATGGCCAGTCTGTCGCCGATGATCCGATTGAAAATGGTGGATTTACCCACGTTCGGTCGTCCGACAATTGCCACAACGGGTCTTGCCATACATTCCACTCCTCCTGTCCATACTTACGATACTCATCATAGCAAAAAAGATATATCTTGGCTAACGTTTCATGCCAAATTACTCGCAATAAAAACAATCGGCGAACCCGCCTTGGGCTCGCCGATCTTGCTTTTGTTATTCAGCAAAATATGCAGTATATAACTTAGAACCATGCATTGTTAACTTATTTGAATTTGCTGAGTTTGTCTCCAAACAGTTCGCCAAGCGTAGTGCTCATACCTTGATTGTTCAAGGAAACGTTTGGATTGTTGATTTCTTCACGCGGAGCGTTGTTTCTTGAAGGTCTTTCTGATTTTTGTGGTTGAGCTGGAGCTTCTTCTGTTTCTTTGATGCTCAAGCTTACACGTTGCTCAGAAGGGTTCATGTCCAAGATTTTAACTTGAACTTCTTGTCCTTCTTTCAGCACTTCATGAGGAGTGCCGATGTGTTTGTGGGAGATTTGCGAGATATGCACAAGTCCCTCAACACCAGGAGCGATTTCAACAAATGCACCGAAGTCTACCAGACGTTTTACAACACCCGTTACGATATCGCTGGAATTGAATTTTTCGCTTGCTGTTTCCCAAGGACCTGGTTGAACAGCTTTCATGCTCAGGCTGATTTTGCCTTTTTCAGGGTCAACTTTCAGCACTTTCACACTAACTTTATCACCTTCAGACAGTACGTCGGATGGTTTTTCAACGTGTGTCCAAGCAAGCTCGGATACGTGAACCAAACCGTCAACTCCGCCCACATCAACAAATGCACCGAATTGAGTCAAACGTTGTACTGTACCTTCGATCACTTGACCTTCTTGCAAACCAGCCATTACTGTAGCTTTGTTTGCTTCGAATTCTTGCTCCAGTACGTCTTTTTGGGAAAGGATCACTTTGTTGTTCTCACGGTCGATCTCTTTCACTTTAACACGCAGTGTGCGTCCTTTGTAGTCGCTGAAGTCTTCAACGAAATGGCGTTCAACCATGGAAGCCGGGATAAATCCACGTACGCCCACGTCTGCTACCAGACCGCCTTTAACAACATCACCTACAACAACTTCGAATACGTCTTGGTCTTCAAAATGCTTTTGCAATTGATCCCATGCGTTTTCGCTGTCGATTGCACGTTTGGAGAGAACGAGTTTTTCTTTCTCGTCGTCGATGCTAAGAACTTTAGCTTCAACTTCTTGTCCAACTTCTACTGCGTCAGACGCGCTGTCAACATGTAATGAAGACAGTTCACGAATTGGAATGACACCGTCATATTTATATCCAATGCTCACATAGGCTTGGTTATCTTCCAATTTGACGATGGTTCCTTTTACGGTATCTCCTTTTTTCAAGGAAACGAATTGATCCAACTCATCTTGGGTTGCTTCTTGATTTTTCATTTCTTCCGACATGTCAAATACCCTCCTCAATTCAAAAACCCCATTATATTCAAACCTGCCTGTAGCAGAGTTCAAAACACTTTCATCACTGAGTGCTCAAACTTTAGTCTCCCTCAAAAATATGGAAACATGCACTCAGCTACTGACGAAGCCATTACTTGCTTGGCACGCCCGTTTGCACCATTTCGTTAATCTTGGACATAATCTTTTCAGTCGCCTTCTCCAGAGCTTCTCCTGATGGGTCTTCCTTGAACTCGTCCAAACTTACTGGTGCTCCATATACAACTTTCATCTTACGAAAAACTTTGTAGTTACCGATAATAGCAGTAGGAATAACTGTAGCGCCACTGCGGAGAGCAAAACTCGCTGCCCCTTTTTTGCCGATACCTCCATCATTGTGACGGCTTCCCGAGGGGAAAATTCCAAGCACTTGACCATCACGCAAAATATTGAGTGAGGTTTTGATGGATTCCTTGCTGACACCTCCACGTTTAACGGGGAAAGCGCCCACGGCTTTAATAATTCGGCCGAGTACCGGAATTTCAAACAATTCGCTTTTGGCCATGAAACGCACCTGACGGCGAAGTTTGATACCAACGGTTGGAGGATCGAAGTTACTAATATGATTGGAACATAAAAGTACGCCGCCTTCTTTCGGAATATTCTCCCGTCCAACGGCCTCCAAGCGGAAAAGAATGGTATAAATGATCCGCAGTAATGTGCTGCAAAATGTGTAAATCATAGACCGATCTCTCCTCTGACCATTGTGCAATAAGATACGATTTTGTCAACCACTTCATGAATGTTCATCTCCGTTGTATCAAGGACGATAGCATCCTCAGCACAACGCAATGGGGAAATTTCCCGATTCTCATCCAATCTGTCACGGGTGGCAATGTCTCGCTCCAGCTGTTGCAACGTCAGTCCTTCAGAGGGGTCCAGTTCTTTGAAGCGGCGAAGCGCACGCTCTTCGACACTGGCAGTCATGAAGATTTTCACTTCCGCATCGGGCAATACTGTCGTTCCGATATCGCGTCCATCCATGACGACGCCCTTGCGCAAAGCCATTTGCCGCTGAGTATCCACTAATTGCGTACGCAGCCCCTCGATTTGCGCATATCGGGACACGATTCCCGTCACTTCACGGGAGCGGATTTCCGAGGTTACTTCTTCCCCATTACAGAACACTTTCTGTCCGTCGGGATCCGGTTGTAAATCAATGACCAGCTTTTGGGCTTCCTGAAGTACCTGTGTCACATCTTCCGGTGTAATACCTTTCCGAAGCATATGCAAGGTTACCGCACGGTACATTGCGCCTGTGTCGACGTATACATACGCGAGCGCCTCTGCAACCAATCGGGCCACCGTGCTTTTCCCGGCACCGGCAGGTCCGTCAATTGCAACGTTCATTTTCCCGTTCTCTGATGTGTTCTGGCTTGCCAACGGGGCATTCCTCCTCAAACGATAAACCTCAATAAAAAAACAGGCATTGCCTGCATCGTGAAAATTATACCACACTCTACACATGGATGCAAAAACAGACAAATCAACGACGGTTGTAATCATTCATCGTTTGCACTTCAATTGGCGTTCCTTCCAGGCGGTCAATGGTGGTCAAATTCTTTTTGAAGCCGGGTACCAACAGCAGCAATTGATATACCACAAGCAGGATTAGAAGGGCTGTAATCAGAATCGCAACCTTTCGTTCCATTCGCCTGGAGAAAACATAATAAAGCCGTTCATATCTGCGGGTTGCATGACGACGATTCAAGGCAATACCTCCGTTTTTTCATTACGGTACCCGCAGTTCCCTCTCTTTATGCCACAACATTCCTATTTCGTGCGATAGTCAAGTTGCCGTTCAAAACAAAACTTGATAATTTTCTGGCGCTCCGAATCTGAAATCTGTACAAATTTCAGCATGCATAGCTGTCTGCCGGTTTCCAGTGTTTTGATCCGCACAACTTCAGCTTCAAAATTCACATGTTCAATGGTTGAATTCCGGTAGGGTACCAGCAACCAGCATTTCAATTTTTGACCTTCAGCTATTGAAAAACCTGTTTCGCCGTAGATGGACAATCCACCGCCACCAATATCTTCAGTCATTCCGACGGCACGGGTCAGGTCTTCACTCTGGATGGCCAATTCGAGGTTTGCATGAACACGAAGAAAGCTGCGCCGTTGTATTTTGGATATATCGCTCGGAAGCGGTTTGCGGATACGGACAAGACGGACCACATCTTCCTCAAATCCCGTGACATAGGTATTAAAATAATGCCTGACCCCATCCTCCGTAATATATGAAATGGACAATTCCTCTCCGAAAAAGAGCCTTTTCAGACGGCTGCTTCCTTGTTGCATCGGGACCTCAATCAGAAAACCGCTGTCATCCATATCTGCAATGCGTGATTTGTACTCTTTGTGTTCCTCTTTTTCATCTGCAGAGGCAATCTGGATGTATAAAATTTCATTTATTTTAGGAAACAAGCTGTTCACCGCCACTTTATGTATTTATCTTCGTATGTACAAGGACTATTATACCATGACCTTTCTCACATTGAACAAGAAAAAAACAGACCACATTGTGGTCTGCCGCAGTTATTCGCTCAACTTCAAATTGAGATTATCCATCTTTTTATGAGGTTGCATTGACCGGTTTGATCTCTTCAACCGCTTCTTCTAATCCTGTATTCGCATTAATGTATATCCGGTAACGAGAACCGTTAATTTTCCCTCCGAATTCATAACACAATACTTCTTTACTGTAATCATTCTCAATCAGGGATTTGCGAACATAATTTTCTTCGAACTCCGAATTAAGTTTTTTCCGCGCCTGTTGCTCCGTAAGAGTTGCTTTCGGAATTTTGCGCATGTCATTATGTTCGTAAACAAAGTCACTCGCCTGGAAGCCGGTTATTTCGCCTGTATCCAAACCTACACGAACTGACATTTTCTCGGGATAGATCAAAGTGTCTCCTTGCTTACGCACATAAGTAAGGTTACCCAGATTACCATATTCATCGTAGTTTACAGCCTTCATATCCTTATAGCCTTTGTTCATTAGAAATTGTTCTGCTTTAGCCATGGCATTCTGACGAGACACTTTTTTGGTTCCGATTGGACGCGTATCACTGTAAGAGATCAGCATTCCGCCATTACGGGTGAAATCCATCATCAGTTTGCCATTATTGGCATGATCAATCGTGGCAGTGTAGGACTCCCAGTCTGTTCCTTTGCCGTTCTCCTGCACTTGGATTTTGCTACGATCCGCATCAGAGAATTTTGCAGCCTTGCTCTGAATCTGTTCTTTAGTCACCGGCAAGCCGTCCAGTTTCTTGACTGATCGTTTTGCATAGATATTGGATACGGAAGGACCCCAATCAAGCTCCGGGTATTCCTGTACCTTTTTGTTCACTGTTCGAAAACCATCAACGATCGTGTTGTCCATGGTTTGCTCTTGCGTTGCCATGGCAGTCTCTGCATCCATCCAGCGCAATCGGTCCGTCAGGACTTTCTGCTGCACATCCTGCAGATTCTTGGTAATTTCGGATGAATTCTGATACAGCTTTTTCAGGTTGCCCATTTCCTTCTCACTTAGCGGTTCGTTCGTCAAATCACGCATCGACGCCCGATAGGCAAAGTTGGAAATACGCGAGAGAAACTCCTCTGTCTCGTTAAATGGTAGCATGGTGAGTGGCAGTTGGTTGATCTCATTCTGCGCTTCACTGGTGAGTCGCCATACATTCATCAAACCTTTGCGATGCATCCCCTGTGATGTAGAGTGAACCGCCAAGGTGTTGCCAATCTCCGAATGCAATTTGTCCATATGAAAAGATAAATCGTGAAAGGCACGCTGATATTGATTCTCTGCCTTGATCAGAATTGCATTCTTCTCCTGATTCTCCTGATAGCCCCACACGAGCGCACCGACCAGCAGAACCGCAAATATCGGAAACATAACTGAACTTAATCGTTTATACATCGGTAGAGTCTCCTTTCTTCTAAACCACTACCTCTATTGTGGATCGAAGAAAGATCTCTTATGCATGCGATTTCCAGTCCTTACACAAGCAGGCTGCTAAAGTACCGTTTGGGTCCTCCTTTTAATTCAGCTGAATCCCAGTTACCATGCCCTCTTCTTCAATTTCGAACTGGTCTCTGTTATCACATAGGCACTGCTTGAATCCCGTCTCAATCCGGCCCCGATCTTTCTTGCCTCGTAATGTAAATCGTTCACCGCATTGTTTGCATCTGATTTTAATTTTAATTCTCATCACAACGATCTCCGTTTCTGTTGGTCATTCCCCGGGAGTTTTATCTGTAAAAATAAAAACACACCGGAGCCATAGGCGCAATATGCGCTTTATGTCCACCAGTGTGTCCGTATTTTTATAATTTAACCTCTTCCTCCCGCTTCACAAAACGAAAAGGAGAACGGTTATTAGCTCGTGTGATTTTACCCATTGCCCCATACCACAGGCCCGCCATTAGCGGCGCTATAAACCACAACCAATGATTCACCATGGTGTTCATGATGACATCGTACAATGCATGCCAGAAAAAAGGTAACACCAGAGAAAGAACCAGATACCACCGCTTTTTCTTACCACCGATAAACTTGGCTTTACCCATATAATAACCCATGATTACCGCAAACATAGCGTGCCCTGAAACAGGGAGCAGTGCCCGAAGGAACATGGCTGAGACGGATGCATTCCCCGCAAAGGCATACAACACATTCTCAACAGTGGCAAATCCAAGTGAAACAGCGACTGCGTATAAGATCCCGTCATACGGCTCATCAAATTCGGTGTGATTATAGATGATATGATAAAGTACGAACCATTTAACGAATTCCTCCACACCACCTGAGATCATAATGGCCTCAAGATAAGGATTATCCCCGAGCCACATCATCATGCCACGCTGAATAATCATCACAGGCAGTACCATCAGAATCCCCATGAGGAAAACCCGCAATACCATATGAAGTGGCTCATAATCATAACGGTCTTTCAGGTAAAAGTATGTTAACAAGGCGAGACCCGGAGCAACTGCTGCCGCTAAGACCGAAAACAAAAGCACCGAAATTCCCTCCTCTGACTAAAGACGCGATTACAACTAGAGATTAATCCTGGCGTTTGAAGTGGGTGCAGATAACATCAATCGCTTGTGCAGGAATAACAACCTTACCATACTCTTCCATAACTGCCGGAGTAACTGAGGAGCCTTCGCCAAATTCAGCAAGCAAGGCAATCAATGCCGCATGTTTGGTGGAATCTACCTCATCTGGCTCCAAATGCAAGAACCACTTGTCTTTATAAGAATAAAGTCTCCCAGCATCCGTAACATGCTGACGCAACATATGTGCAGCTTCAATGAGCACTTCAAAGTCCTTGAATGCATAAACAATGGAATCGCTTTGCTCGAGTGTAACTTCCATTTCATATACTTCTTCAGGAAGATCATCTTCATGACCTAAACCATATTGTTGCGGATCATATTTCCCACGTGTGACAATGACAACCATCCCTTGAGCGGGAAGTGCGAATACTTCGACAGCGAGTGGACCTGTGGCATCAAATCCAAGTTCGGAATAGGCCTGATCCATCATTTCAGTGAACAGTTCATGAACCTTAGGTATTTCCTGCCACATATCTTCTTTTTGTATTCCGCGCTCGCTCAGATCGTCAAAGGTCAGGAAAATCCGTATCTTATCGTGACTTAGTCGTTCTATTTTCATACAGGATCTCCCCTTTATAAGCAAGTCTTATAACAGATTATGAAGCACAAAACAATATGTGCTGAAAATAAATCTATGTAGTTATGTTATCATTTTATACCTCTAAATGCACGAAGTAAAATCGACAAAAAAAGAATCATTCCACAGCAAATCAAGACTGTGGATGATTCTAATTGGAGGTTTTGGTTTATAAACCCGGTACTGTTGTGTTTGTTTGGCTTAAAATTTGCTCAACTTCATGCTTCACATCGGGATTGGTGCGAATAAAATCTTTGAGCATGCTCATATTCGCTTCTTTTTCCTGCGGTGTGATTGCTCTTGCGGTCTTTGCTGCCGGATTTTTGTGGGATTCACCATGTTGATTTTGCTTGCTTGTGAACCCGTCCATACCCGGGAAAGTCATTTCCATCATCTTATGTTTTGCCTGATCCATCATATTTCTTGATGAACCCGATGACATCATGGGCAATTTGCCTTTAGACAGCCATGAACTGGCTGCAACACCAATGACAATGCCCCAAAAAAAGGATGAAGCCTTCATTACACCAACCTCCTTCAAGTGTTAAAATCATATTTAGTGTTTGCGGTAGTGAGCGATCTCATTCCGTATAATTACAGGAAAGCGAGTTGAAATCATGTTTAGACATACCGCCGCATTGATCATTGCTGCAAGTTTGCTGTTGTCAGCTTGTGGGACAGCGGAAGAAAAAACATCTGATAATTCCACACCAGCGGGCGAATCAACTACCACGGTTCAAGAAGAGCAAGGTAACTCTAACCCAACTGAAACAGGAGAACCCGGAACTGGTGTGCCCGAGTCTTCAACGGAAGATTCAACTGCGACAGAAAAAGAACCTGAATCTTCGGAGAAGGTTTCTACAGAAGAGAAAGTGGAAAAGACGTATCATATGAATGAAAATTATTATATTAAACCAAACGATGAAGCGAGCCCAAGCAAAGTGGTCTTGTTAACTTTTGATGATGGACCCAAAGAAGAAAAAATGATTACTTCACTTATCGACACTTTAGTTAAACATAACGCTAAAGCGATATTTTTCGTCAATGGATATCGGGTGAAAAGCCATCCGGAATTACTCAAACTCATACATGATCGGGGTCAGATTGTAGGCAATCATGCCTGGGATCATGAGGATCTCCAAAAAATGTCCAACACTGAGGCGGCAAAACAGGTTTCAGATGTCCAAAAAATAGTAAAGGATACCATTGGTGAGGAACCGCAATTCTTCCGTCCACCTTTTGGTTCGGGAAATGATGCACTGAAGGCTGCTGTGAAGAAAAATGGCATGTTATATATGACTTGGTCTAATGGTTCGCTCGATTGGGATAAAAGCACCAAAGACAAACCGGAAAAAGTAATTCAAAATGTACTGGACCAGTTAAATCCCGGAAGCAATATTTTGATGCATGAGTTGCCATGGACGGTTGAAGCATTGGATGAGTTGCTGACGAAGCTCGAAAAGAAAGGTTATTCCTTTGTTGATCCGCGTGCAATTGAATTGGAAGCTCGTTAAATTGTAATTTTGCGCATTAAAATAAAACAGCCCTGATCCATTGGATCAAGGCTGTTTCTATGTGAGTGCTTTTTCCGCGGGCACTCTTAACGTAATGATGTGCATCTCCGCAGGACAACCTAGTCGGAGAGGAAGATGATTGGTACCGTATCCTCTGCTAACCAGCATTTTGCCTTCTTGATGAACGTCCTCCGGACTGCGCTTCAGGGAGTACCACCCATTCGATATGGGACGATACGCTTTGCTCAGGAACACAGGTCCGAAAAAAGGTAATACCAATTGTCCGCCATGTGTATGGCCGCTCAAGATAAGATCTGCATTTTGCTCCAAGCGAAGGGCCTGTAAAGGATCATGAACGATGGCTAATTTGCAAAAATGGTCGCCGACCTGCTCTAACAATACATCTCCCTGTTTGGAACGATAGTCTATACCGATCAGGCTCACTCTGTCGTTGCCCCTACTCAGATATTCCACGCTATCCTGCAGGAGCTGAACGCCCGATTCCCGAAGGATTCGAGCAAGCTGAGCGGTACCAGCCCTCTTATCATGGTTCCCATACACGGTAAAAGAAGGAGCAATGTTCGATAAGAGTTTCATATTATGTCTAACTATGGACCATGGGATTCCTTTTTCCGCAACATCCCCACCGATCAGAACCCAGTCCACCTTGTTTTTAAAATTTTCCAGATCCTTCTGTTTCAGCTTGCGCTTGTGCGTATCCGATACATACAAAATCATAGCACCGTCAAAGGATGGTGGCAGATGAGGAACTTCAACCTCTTCTTCAATCACTTGATGAATATGGGCTTCACGCCACATATGAAAAAATAGTACAACTCCCATCAAAATGATTAAACCTGCGATGAACAGCATTACCACGGCAATGGAAGGAACGTATTCAGAGCGGGTGCCCCTTTTACCCCCCACCAAACCAAACTAATCGTTAACATGACAAAAATAAAAATGAGTGAATTGACAAACCTCTTGCTCAATTTTAACCGACGTGAAGGATGTAATTCTGTCCGTGTAGGAAGCGAACCCGCTTCGGGGATCGATTCTTCCGTTGTTTTTGGCGTTTTTTTGGAGCGTGATGGTGCTCTCTGTGGTAATACTGGACTTTCCAGCGTTTCTGTATAGGTCTTTCGCTGTGATCTAGGTATGGAAACGGAAGTTATTGGTGTGATTCCCCCAACTTCAGCAGCCGCTGCCGTTTCAGCAACCAGGCTTACTTGAGAAGCCACCTGACGCTCGGATGTCTCTTTTTTATCCGATTGACGATGGCGCTGACTGCCATATGTCTTCATTCTGCTTAATGGCTGATTCATGATCCCCTCCGAAAACGTATCGCTAATCCGGACACCAAATCAATTATAAAGTGACATAATATAGGCGCCCATAATGTGCCGGATTGCATGTAAATCCAACCCAATCCATAACTTGAGACAAACACCCAACCTGTTGGAATCCAGTGCCGCAAATAACGAATGTGGATAACTGCAAATAAAATACTCGTCCAGTATGGACCGATGGCATGTTGAATAGCTCCACGGAATAATAATTCCTCACATACAGCTACAATGGCTGCTATACATACAATGTGCCAGATCGGACGCCCACGGAACAACATCTCATTAATTCCACCGTCATCCATGCTTTCCTGAGGTATAACATACGACAGTACCAAGTCCATAATAAGCATTACGCCAGCAAGACCAAGACCCCACCATATAAATTGGTAATTGTCGGGCCATGCGAGTACATCTAACAAGTTTCGTTTCTGTAGTAAAATCCATACAACCCCGATTATCAGTGTCAGACCTTGTGTAAAGTATAGATTGATTAAAAGCAAACGCTCGGTAAGCTGCTGTGGCTCAGCCTTCTGAATCTTGAACTTGGGAAACTTGAATTTTTTCATCGGATGCGTCTGTCCTCTTGAGTTAAATTTGATGGATAACAATTACGTTGTCCAATCGGATAGTATACTAAATGATAGCCAAAAAACCAAATAGGTTCAAGGCCTGCCCGAAGTCCCGGTTTTGAGTCAATACCATTACTTCATTAAAGCAGTAAAATCCGGTTCATCAAACAGCACATATTCCATCTCATTCTGGTATGTGCAGTAACTGTTTCATGGCTTATAGTGACTTTGACTATGTCTGAATCGAAAGACATCTGCAATTCATTTTAAAACATTTAAGCCTATTGACATGCTCATGTCAGCCATGATACATTATGAAAAAATTAGTCACGTTAAACACGATGATGGAAAAAAGACGTTGCTTCGTCTTCCAGAGAGCCGATGGTAGGTGTGAATCGGTGGCAGGCAAATGGTCTTGAGCGCTCCTGAGTTATTGCATTGAAATTGGAGTAGGTGCAATCGGTTTAGACCCGTTATCCTCTTCGGTCTTCATTGACCGCTAAGACTGTCGTTGCGAAACGGCGGTGAATTAGGGTGGTACCACGACAACTCTCGTCCCTTATTGCGCAAGCAGTATGTGGATTGAGAGTTTTTTGATTTATTTTAAAGGATATCTGTGGGATCACTCTATTTGCTTCACCTTCCCCCTCTGTTGCGACACCGCGTTGTTGGGCGGAAGAATCAACCTGGTTTTAAGGAATACCTCTTCGCGGAGGTCAGACCTTGACGATATAGATACACATACCTAAGGAGGAAGAAACCATGTACAAAGTGTTAGTGTCGGACCCAATCAGTGATCTGGGGATCCAGCAACTGGTGGATGCAAATGATGTTGTTGTTGAGAAGAAAACCGGTCTTAGTGAAGATGAACTTGTTGCCATTATTGGTGATTATGATGCCCTCTTGGTTCGCAGCCAGACTCGTGTTACAGATCGTATTATGACAGCTGGTACCAACCTTAAGGTGATCGGACGTGCAGGTGTTGGTGTAGATAACATTGATCTGGAAGCTGCTACACAGCGCGGTATCATCGTTATTAATGCACCTGATGGCAATACCATCACAACCTGTGAGCACACGTTTGCCATGATGATGGCATTGGCACGACACATTCCTCAGGCATACGCTAAGACAATTCAGGGTACGTGGGATCGTAAAACCTTCCTGGGTGTGGAATTAAGAAATAAAACGCTCGGTGTACTGGGTATGGGACGGATCGGTAGTGAAGTTGCCAAGCGCGCCAAAGCATTTGGAATGGACATTCTTGCTTACGACCCGTTCCTCACGGAGGAGCGTGCCGAGAAGCTGCAAGTGAAGCTGGCTAGTGTAGATGATATCATTCGCAATGCGGACTTCATGACCGTTCACACGCCATTAACACCGGAAACACGGCATATGATTTCACGTCCACAATTCGAAGTGATGAAAAAAGGCATGCGTATCATCAACTGTGCTCGTGGTGGTGTAGTTGACGAGATGGCACTTGTCGAAGCCATTGATCAAGGTATTGTGGCTGGTGCAGCATTTGACGTATTCGAAAGCGAGCCGCCCGCCGCTGATCACCCGTTCCTGAATCACCCAAGCATTATCGTTACGCCTCACCTTGGTGCGTCCACAGTAGAAGCACAAGAGAACGTGGCTATCGATGTATCGGAACAAGTTCTTCATATTCTGCGCAATGAACCGTTCAAGAACGCAGTTAACATGCCTGCTGTTGCACCAACCGTGATGAACAAATTGCAGCCGTATTTCAAACTGGGTGAAACGTTGGGTAGTTTTGCAGCACAGATTACACAAAATGCAGTGCAGGAGATTCGGATCGACTATGCTGGTGAACTTTCTGAAGTAGATACTTCTCCTCTCACACGTTACATTGTGAAAGGGATTCTCGCCAGACATTTGGGTGGGGAAGCCAACATCGTTAACTCCATGCATCTGGCCAAAATCCGTGATCTGAATGTGGTTGTAAGCCAAACCTCAACAACTAAAGGATTTACTAACCTGATTACCGTAACATTGGTTACAACTCAGGATGCTGAGGAACGTCGTGTAGCAGGTACATTGCTTGCAGGTTATGGAGAGCGTATTGTTCGTCTGGATAAATTCCCGGTAGATATCGCACCGGAAAGTCATCAAATTTTGATCTCCCACAACGATAAACCAGGTATTATCGGACGTGTAGGAACCCTGCTTGGACAAAACGATGTCAACATCGCATCCATGCAGGTTGGACGTAAAATTATTGGTGGTGCAGCGATCATGATTCTGACCGTAGATAAAGCTGTTCCAAAAGATGTGCTTGTGCAGCTTGCTGCGCTGCCTGAAATCAATACTGCTGTTGAAATTGTTCTGGAATAATCAAATATATTTCTATATGTAAAAGGAAAGACGGGACCCTAGTGGTTGGTATTATCCCCTCAAGGTAGACAGTGAAAAAAGAGATCATGTTAAAATGAACTCAACACTGAAAACCGGAGGGGATTTTTGCTATGCCAGCGAAAAAAGGCCAAACTTTTAATCAATATAGTGAAGAAACGAAGAAAGAGGCTGTTCGTCTGCGATTGGAAGAAGGTTGGACATACAGTCGGATCATGGAGAAGTTTGGTATTAAGAGTGAGAGCCAGATTATTACTTGGGTACGGAAAAGCCAAAATGGAGAGAGTTTTGAGGATTATCGAGGACGTTGGACGAAGAAGCATTTTAGCAGTGCAGAAGAAGAAAATGCTTATCTGAAAGCGCAGGTAGAATATCTAAAAAAGCTCAATCCGAATTTGCACGGAGAGGGAAGCTGGATTTCGAAGCCCGGTGCCAGTCCGTTCGAGAAATAAGTAAGTGGGCACCTGTGGTTTGGTTGTGTAAAATTGCTGAAATTTCTCGTGCAGGTTACTACAAATGGAAGAAGAATATCGTCCTCCGAGAGAAACGAGCAGATCGGGATGCGGATCTAAAAGCACATATTTTAGGCATTCACCGGCTTCGTCCTTATTTCGGCTACAAACGTATGCGAACCGCGTTAGGAAAGGAAGGCCTCGTGGTGAATCACAAAAAGGTACGCCGCTTAATGAGAGAACTCCAGATTCGTTCCGTGATTCGCAAGAAACGCCCATTTGCTGGCCGGAAACCGTCAGTTCTATTCCGTAATGTCTTAAATCGGGAATTCACGGCGGCAGCTCCTGTACAGAAACTCGTGACGGATATTACGTATGTCCGGATCGGGCATGATTTTGCTTATCTCTCGGTTGTGATGGATCTATACAACAACGAGATTGTAGCTTGGGAACTCTCCGAGCGAAATGACTTAAAACTTGTGATGGAAACGGTAAAGAAACTGAAATGTGGACCGGCCTTACTCCATTCCGACCAGGGGTTCCAGTATACAACACAGAGCTATGCCAAATTGCTTGAAGAGAAGAAGCTAACAGGAAGCCATTCTCGGCGTGGGAACTGCTATGACAATGCATGTATTGAGTCGTTCTTCTCCCACTTAAAGACAGAGAAGTTGTATTTGGAGAAGCCTCAGAATTTGGAACAAGCAAGGAACCAAATTACAGAGTATATGTTGTTTTACAACAAGGACCGTTTCCAAAACAAACTCGGCGACCTCTCCCCAATTGAATTCCGAGAAAAAGTCGCCGCTTAATGGAGTTTCTCTTTTTTTATTGTCTACTTGACGGGGCTATGACCAGGTTCCCGTCTTTTTTCATGTACTCGCTGAAATATCGGTGATGAAGTTTGCAAACAAAATATTTTTGGAATTGGAAAAGGGGTGCCCATCACCCCCATATGAACTCCGCTTCTTTTGGTCAATGGAAATAGTCTAATACGAAATCGAACTATTAACTTAACTGAATAATGTTTAGTGTAGACCCCGGAGGAGACAGAACGGCTGCGCCAACAAGCCCGAATAATTGTAACTGTATTGTTGAACCAGCGGTAACGGTAACCATAAAGTCAGACTGCAGCTGACTGAGAGAAAGTACTGGAGATACTACACTCGCTGGAATTGCTGCACCGTTAAGTAAAACCCGAGATTGGATAGCAAGTGCAGCTGTCAGATTTATTTTGTATGAGATATAGTAGCGACCTGCGTTGGTCAGTGTGAAGGTGTCATTAGCCCCATTGACGGTTATACCTGTGCCAATATTTTGGTTATTCGGTAATGGAACGAGTGTACCACCCAATATTACAACAATCGTACCATTAGTGTTCTCAGCAAAAGCCGAATTAGATGTTACAGTTGTTCCGGTTGCACCTGTTGCTCCGGTAACTCCTGTACTTCCGGTACTTCCGGTTACACCGACTCCCGTTGCTCCCGTTATACCTGTGGCTCCGGTTTCCCCCGTCGCACCAGTAACTCCAGTACTTCCCGTTACGCCAGTCGCACCAGTTGCCCCGGTACTTCCCGTTACCCCGACTCCCGTGGCTCCGGTTATACCTGTGGCTCCTGTTCCTCCAGTCGCACCAGTTGCTCCGGTTTCCCCTGTGACACCAGTTACTCCAGTACTTCCCGTTACGCCCACTCCCGTGGCTCCAGTTACACCTGTCGCTCCTGTTCCCCCAGTGACGCCAGTTACTCCACTACTTCCTGTTATGCCGACTCCCGTGGCTCCGGTTATACCTGTGGCTCCGGTTTCCCCCGTAACACCAGTTGCTCCGGTACTTCCCGTTACGCCGACTCCCGTTGCACCGGTTATACCTGTGACTCCGGTCTCCCCCGTGACACCAGTTGCCCCGGTGCTCCCCGTTACGCTGATTCCCGTTGCTCCCGTTATACCTGTCGCTCCGGTTTCCCCCGTAACACCAGTTGCTCCGGTTTCACCAGTGACACCAGAAACTCCGGTACTTCCTGTTACGCCGACTCCTGTGGCTCCTGTTATACCTGTGGCTCCTGTTCCACCCGTGACACCAGTTGCTCCGGTACTTCCCGTTACGCCCACTCCCGTTGCACCGGTTATACCTGTGACTCCGGTCTCCCCCGTGACACCAGTTGCTCCGGTACTTCCGGTTATGCTTACTCCCGTTGCGCCAGTCAATCCCGTTACGCCTGTTGCTCCTGTTTCCCCTGTAGCACCAGTACTACCTGTTACACTTACTCCTGTGGCTCCTGTGATCCCCGTCGCCCCAGTCAACCCTGCAACACCAGTCGCTCCTGTTTCACCAGTTGCCCCGGTTCCTCCAGTTACTCCTGTTGATCCTGTTACGCTTAGTCCCGTGGCTCCTGTAATTCCCGTCGCCCCGGTCAACCCTGCAACACCGGTCGCTCCTGTTTCACCAGTTACTCCGGTTGATCCCGTTACGCTTAATCCCGTGGCTCCTGTAATTCCCGTCGCCCCGGTTAACCCTGTAAGACCTGTCGCTCCTGTTTCACCAGTTGCCCCGGTTCCTCCAGTTACTCCTGTTGATCCCGTTACGCTTAGTCCCGTGGCTCCTGTAATTCCCGTCGCCCCGGTCAACCCTGCAACACCGGTCGCTCCTGTTTCACCAGTTGCCCCGGTTCCCCCAGTTACTCCTGTTGATCCCGTTACGTTTAGTCCCGTCGCTCCTGTAATTCCCGTCGCCCCGGTTAACCCTGTAAGACCAGTCGTTCCTGTTTCACCAGTACTTCCCGTTACTCCAACTCCAGTTGCACCCGTCACACCTGTCGCTCCTGCTCCAGCGATCAACGTGTAATCTGGTGAAGTCCCCGGCGTTCCCGTTGGCGATGCCACATTTGCAATATACGTACTGCCATTGAACGTTACAACCTGACCCGCTGGATATGTCGGGGCTACAGCTGGATCGAATGGCACAATACCACTTAAACCTACACCTGTCGCTCCTGTTTCGCCGGATGCTCCGGTACTTCCTGTTACTCCAACACCAGTTGCACCCGTCACACCCGTTGCTCCTGCGCCCGCAAGCAATGTGTAATCCGGTGAAGTCCCCGGCGTTCCCGTTGGCGATGCCACATTTGCAATATACGTACTACCGTTAAACGTTACAACTTGCCCCGCTGGATATGTCGGGGCTACGGCTGGATCAAATGGTACGATACCACTTAAACCTACGCCTGTCGCTCCCGTTACTCCTGATGCCCCTGTTACTCCAACTCCAGTTGCTCCTGTCACACCCGTTGCTCCTGCGCCCGCAAGCAACGTGTAATCTGGTGAAGTCCCCGGCGTTCCCGTTGGTGATGCCACATTCGCAATATACGTACTACCGTTAAACGTTACAACCTGGCCGGCTGGATACGTCGGGGCTACGGCTGGATCAAATGGTACGATACCACTTAAACCTACGCCTGTCGCTCCCGTTACTCCTGATGCTCCTGTTACTCCGGTACTTCCTGTTACTCCAACTCCAGTTGCTCCTGTCACACCCGTTGCTCCTGCGCCCGCAAGCAACGTGTAATCTGGTGAAGTCCCCGGCGTTCCCGTTGGTGATGCCACATTCGCAATATACGCACTACCGTTAAACGTTACAACCTGACCGGCTGGATACGTCGGGGCTACGGCTGGATCAAATGGTACGATACCACTTAAACCTACGCCTGTCGCTCCCGTTACTCCTGATGCCCCTGTGACTCCGGTACTTCCTGTTACTCCAACTCCAGTTGCACCGGTCACACCAGTCGCTCCTGTTACGCCCGATGCTCCTGTAGCTCCGGTACTTCCCGTTCCACCAATGCCGGTTGCTCCTGTAACTCCCGTTGCTCCTGCGCCCGCAAGCAATGTGTAATCCGGTGAACTCCCCGGCGTTCCCGTTGGTGATGCCACATTTGCTATATACGTACTACCATTAAACGTTACAACCTGGCCGGCTGGATACGTCGGGGCTACGGCTGGATCGAATGGCACGATACCACTTAAACCTACGCCTGTCGCTCCCGTTACTCCTGATGCCCCTGTGACTCCGGTACTTCCTGTTACTCCAACACCAGTTGCACCCGTCACACCTGTTGCTCCAGCGCCAGCAAGCAACGTGTAATCTGGCGATGTGCCCGGCGTTCCGGTTGGCGATGCCACATTTGCTATATACGTATTGCCGTTGAACGTTACAACCTGACCGGCTGGATACGTCGGGGCTACCGCTGGATCGAATGGCACGATACCACTTAAACCTACGCCTGTCGCTCCCGTTACACCTGATGCCCCTGTGAATCCGGTACTTCCTGTTACTCCAACTCCAGTTGCACCGGTCACACCAGTCGCTCCTGTTACGCCCGATGCTCCTGTAGCTCCGGTACTTCCCGTTCCACCAATGCCGGTTACTCCTGTAACTCCCGTTGCTCCTGCGCCCGCAAGCAATGTGTAATCCGGTGAAGTCCCCGGCGTTCCGGTCGGTGATGCCACATTTGCAATATACGTACTGCCGTTAAACGTTACGACTTGACCGGCTGGATACGTCGGGGCTACCGCTGGATCGAATGGCACGATACCACTTAAACCTACGCCTGTTGCTCCCGTTACACCTGATGCACCTGTGGCTCCTGTAGGTCCTGCACCTGAAAGCAATGTATAGTCTGGCGAAGTACCTGGCGTACCCATAGGAGAAGCCACAGTCGTTATATACGTGCTACCATTAAAGGTAACGACCTGGCCGGCTGGGTATGTTGGAGCTACTGCAGGGTCAAACGGAACCGCACCATTGAGACCGATGCCCGTAGCTCCGGTCACACCTGTAACTCCCGATCCTGCTAACAACGTATAATCTGGCGAACTTCCTGGCGTACCCGTTGGCGAAGCGACATTTGTAATGTAAGTACTGCCACCAAACGTGACGATCTGTCCAGCTGGATATGTTGGGGCTAATGCGGGATCGAATGGCACGATGCCACTTAATCCTGCACCTGTGGCTCCAGTTGCACCAGTCGCCCCCGCAGCAGCGATTAATGTGTAATCCGATGAAGATCCTGGTGTTCCTAGAGGACCAGCTACACTCGTAATGTAAGTACTACCGTTATACGTAATGACTTGACCTGCTGGATAACCCGGGGCGAGCGCTGGATTAAATGCCACGGCTCCTGTCAAACCAGCTCCGGTTGCTCCCGTTGCTCCAGTCGTTCCACCCGACAGCAAAAGAGTGTAGTCTGGAGAACTTCCGGGTGTACCCAAGGGACCGTTTACATTGGCAACATAAAGACTACCCTCGTAGCTCACTACTTGACCTTGAGCATATGTCGGCCCAAGCGCAGGGTCAAAAGCTGTAATATTGTTCAAGCCCACACCAGGTGCTCCTGCCGGACCCTGTGCTCCCTGTGGACCAACTGGGCCAACCGGTCCTACTGGTCCAATTCCTCCCGGTGTTCCAGTAGCCCCTTTCACCCCAGGGACTCCTGGGACACCTGGTACCCCCGGGACTCCTGGCACTCCCTGTGGGCCGGCTGGTCCGGTAATCCCTCCAGTTCCAAGAGTTGTCGTCGCACGGCTTAGCGATATGGAGATCGATCGAATTAATCCCACAAGTTTATCTTTTTCTGCAGGGGGTACTTCCAGAAGCAGCGTCACACTTAACAAGTCATCCAGTAAGTTTTGCAAGTTACCTGCGAGATTAATAAGAGGAACAGGAACAACCTCTGAACCTGCAATCGTTAATTCCAATACGGCTTGTAATTCTGCCTTTACTCCGGCACGAAATCCGGATTGATTTACAAAAGTAAGTAACTGGCGTAATCCATTCTGTAATGACAGTATATTGGCTGAAGTCGGCTGACTGATTGCAGCAGGAATAGCCACAGCCAAAGAACGCAGTATGGATTCAAACTGCTCCAGTTCGCTTGTGGTTATTGGAATAAACGGAGAGCCTGCTCTAAAAGATCTGCCTTCCAGGAAAGCTTTAATATTGACCCTTTTTCGATCATCGGACATGCTTAACTCAATCCTCCTCTATCTTGCTTGCTTTTCAAGCTTATGTCACATAGGAAGGAAAATTATCTTGGACACTCTTTTTAGTCAAAAAAAGACCATTCTTGTTCCACGTTGAACAAGATTAAACGGTAGTCTTCAACAAAAAAACACCCTCCATAAGAGGGTGTTTCCGCACTTTTTGTATGAAATTCAGGCTATTTCGATGAATCCAAAGGAAATTGCAAAATAAACTCTGTTCCTTCGCCAAGCACACTATTGACGGTAATCATGCCTTGATGCGCATCAACAATATTTTTCACAATCGCTAAACCAAGCCCCGTACCTGCACTTTCTCCCCGAACACGAGCCTTGTCAGCTTTGTAGAATCGTTCGAAAATAAATGGCAAGTCAGATGAAGGGATACCTACACCCTGATCCTTCACAGAAACTCTGACAAATGGAGCACGAAGATAAGTGACCCGCTCTGCTGAGATCATTACATTTTTGCCAGTAGGTGTATGTCTGAACGCATTATCCAGCAAATTCGTAAATACTTGCTCAAGTCGATCCTCATCTGCCTGTTGAAGTTCAATTGTTGGCTGTTCGAACTCAAAGTGCAGTTGAATTCCCTGTTCTTTTGAACGCACCGAGAACTTCCGATATACACGTTCGAGTAGTTCTCCGAGGTCAACTTCCTTCATCACCATGTCCGTGTGTCCAGCTTCCATCCGCGCAAGATCAAGCAAGTCTTTAACCAGTCTGCCCATCCGTAGAGACTCATCATGAATGACTTGGATCAGTTCTTCGCTCTCTTCCGGTGAGGTTGCCATACCGTCCAAAAGGGCTTCACTGTAGCCTTGCATCATGGATAGCGGAGTTCGTATCTCATGAGATACGTTAGCCACGAAATCACGCCGCATTTTCTCCAGACGCACTTCTTCTGTTACATCTCTTAAAACAGCCACAGCCCCTCTGACAACACTGTCAGCGTACAACGGTGCCATCTGAACAGACCAGACACCTTGCTGTACGTGAACATTGGAGTTCTGGTCCCCGCCTTGCTCCATCACCATTCTGAACAAAGGAAGAAGGGGCTCAGGTACATCCCGCGAAGTCTTGTCAGACTGCTCGGATTCTTGTCCTTCGTCCATTTTCGCCCAATCGAGATCATACCATGCCTGCATGATCTTCTCTCCAGGCGGATTCGTCAGAATAACTTTGCCTTCACCATCGAATGTAACAACAGCATCAGTCATGCTGCGAAGCACACTCGCCAAATGTTCCTTCTCATGGTTAAGGTTTCGAATATTATCTTCCAGTTGGGCAGCCATATGATTAAATGTGTTGGCAAGTTCACCAATCTCATCACTCGTTACCAGGGAGAGACGTGTTCCGTAGTTCCCTTTGCGAATCGCATTGGCTGCCTGAATCAATTGCTGCATAGGCTGCGTTATTTTGGTGAATAGAAACAATGCAAAAAACGTGGTTAAACTGAATCCGATAATACAGATATAGGTGAACAACCGCTTAATATCTCTGGATTCGGATTCTGCAAAGTTCGTATCAATGTAGGGCAGCAAAAAGAGACCCAGCGCTATAAGTACACAACCCACAAGGCAGATAATAGTGATCCATAACTTCCCGACCAGTGATCTCCAGAAACTAAAACTACTTCGGTACTTCCAGTTTATAACCCACACCCCACACCGTCGTAATCATGGCCGCCGATTCAGGCGATACCTTGTTAAGTTTCTCGCGAAGACGCTTCACGTGCGTATCCACGGTACGAAGATCGCCAAAGAATTCGTAATTCCATACATCTTTGAGCAATTCTTCTCTGGAGAAAACTTTGTCGGGAGATGTTGCCAGGTAGTGCAGCAATTCATATTCTTTTGGTGTAAGACTAATCTCTTCGCCACCAGCGGTTACCCGGTGGGCATCATGCTCAATAACCAGATGCGGGAACACGATGTTGTTACTCGAATTGCTCTCCTTGGAGAGATAAGCTGTCGCGGAAGCTCGACGCAAAATCGCTTTGACACGATAAATCACTTCACGCGGGCTGAATGGTTTTACAACATAATCATCAGCGCCAACTTCGAAGCCTTGAACCCGGTTAATCTCTTCACCTTTTGCAGTGAGCATCAAAACCGGCGTTGATTTCACCTGACGAAGACGGGTACACACTTCAACTCCATCCATACCCGGCAACATCACATCAAGCAAAATCAGACCGTAGTCCCCTGCTGTTGCTTTACGCAGCGCAGTTTCCCCATCCTCAGCTTCATCGATTTCATAACCTTCTTTTTCAAGATACATTTTCAAAAGCCTGCGGATTCTCTCTTCGTCATCCACGACCAGTATTCGATTCTCATGTTCAGCCATGCCTCTCCAGCCCCTTTGCAATAACTCCTCATCACTTCTATTATGTTCGATCTGGCGAACAATATTTGAATACCCTTCAATAAAAAGGTACATTTGTGTTTCCCGCTTCTAAACTCAACCTTTGCAATACGAGTCTGTCCTAGTCAGCTCCAGCATAAGAATGTAATCCGGCAATGATCAGATTCACTCCAACCAGCGTAAACATAACCACCAGGAAGCCAAGAACTGCAAGCCATGCAGACTTCTGACCTTGCCAACCTCTGGATAAACGCAAATGCAGATACACACTATAATATAGCCATGTAATCAATGCCCACACCTCTTTGGGGTCCCAACCCCAAAAGCGACTCCAGGCAATCTGAGCCCAGATCATGGCAAAAATTAATGCTCCCAGCGTAAATATCGGAAAACCAATGGCAATCGCGCGATAACTTATCTCATCCAGATCATCAGCATCGATTCCATCCATCATTGGCTGTAACGCTTGTCCAAGTGGTCTGCGCACAAGAAGTCGTACAATTCCATACAGGATCAGACCTACAATAAGTGACCAAACCACCGTATTCAGCTTGCGCCCGGCATTTACCCCGTTCATCCAGGAAGGCGTCTCAAGTAAAGGTTTTTTCATGCCAAGAAACGGTGTCATGCTCTCCACTTCGCTATTATATGGTGCAAAAATCGGAGGCATGCGATAAATCACTTTCTCTATTGTACTATTTTCCTGTACCTCTGTGTCAATGCTGACCGTTTTCTGTACAAAAACCGCCTCGTAACCAGCTGTACGAAAGGCAAATACCGTTCCGATGAATCCGATGACTACAACGATCGTAACCAGAGTAAATTCAACCCATCCTCGTTGACGTCTTGAAGATTTGTCTTTACCACTGAAATCAACGGTACGGAGCAAATACATGAACCCTGCGGCAAAACCCACGGCGAAGAATGCTTCACCAAGCGCAGCCAACGTCACGTGAATTTTCAGCCAGATGGACTGAAGTGCAGGGATTAATGGTTGTACCTCCTGAGGAAATACCGCGGCGTACGCCATAATAATAATGGTAAGTGGTAAGGCAAACAAACCCAGTAATGACTTGCGGTATATGGCATATACAACAATAAATGCAACCATAATCATCATGGACAGAAAAGACATGAACTCATACATGTTACTAACCGGGATATGACCTGCCCCAGCCCATCGGGTTACAAAAAATACGATATGTGCCGCCAAGGCGACAGTCGAAGCGATAAAAGCTCTTTTACCCCAGCGATTCATATGGTCCAGAGGATCACGATTACTCCATTTTTTGCCCATGACTGCGACAGCATATAACAAGAATGCAGCACAATAGAGAAAGAAAGATACGATAAATGCGTCGCTGCTGAAATCCAATAAATTCATGCCTGGTTCCCCCCGTTATCCAACGACTTCTCTTCCACTTCCAGATTCATCTGTTTCAAGACGGCCGCAACTTCACGCCTGAAGCCAAACCAGTTTTTGTTGGTATGTCCACCCAAGGTGAGCTGTTTATCATCAAAACGAATCCAGATGCGGCGATGATGCCAATAAAAACCCATGACCAGACCCAACATAACAATACCGGCTCCTACCCACACAAAAGGCATTGCCTTATCCACTCTTATATTGAGATAACTTACGGACTGAATAATATCAACCTTGTCCATGCTGTCTACTTCCAGCTGTAAAGGAATCTCAGCTCCAATCAACTGTTGGTTAATCGCATCTTGTTGAAACCGTTGTTTGTCAATCTGCTTTGCAAAGTACAGATATTGTATCCCCTCTTCGGGCAGATCCGGTCCCTTGATGAGAAAGAGAAAAGCAGGTGCATTAGGTGAAGGCGATTTTGATTTGGGCTGACCATTCTCATCCAATCCAAAGTCCATAAACTTTTCTTTTACCGTGAGCTTATAAGGACCAGCTTCAAATGTTCTTTGGGTATCTACCATATCAATCTTAATTGGCCCATATACTTCACCCGTCTTTGTATTGACCAGATCAGGCGTTACGGACCGAATGGTGGGTGTTAGATCATAATCAAACTGATATGCTTTCAGACCGTTATAATTCAATGGATGATTCACGCGTACATCATGTCTGGCCACCTCAGCTAACTGAGGTTTCTTCGAAAGATCCGAACAGTCTGCTGTACATTCATACAAAACAACTTTTGTTTCGAACAGTTTCGGAACGGTTTTATTGAGGTTACGGAATTGCTCAGGTACTTCTTCCTCACTGTAGAATTCAACATTGAACTGTTCATTTTGCAGATACATCGATGTATTCGGGATCTTTTTGATCTCACCTTCAGGAAAAGCGACGTGCTCGTCCAGATTCAGACCTGGAAGCCCTCGTGCGAGTACCGCCAGCAAAAATATAATGAGTCCAATATGGATGACATATGGGCCCCATCGACTGAATCGCTGTTTCTCTGCGAGTAATGCATCCCCCTGGGTGTGCACGCGGTATCCTTTCTTTTTCAACGGCGTAACCGCTTTCTTAATCCAGTCTTCTGGTGCCTCTTCGATGGTACCTTGGTACACCAGACGCTGTCTTGTCAAAAATTGCGTATGTTTACGTATTCTCTGTTTATTCAGTGCTTTGTAGAGCGGTAGGACGCGATCCAGACTGCATATCACCAATGATGCCCCAATCAGCACCAGCAGTAGAATAAACCACCAGGATTCATATGTATGGGATAAACCCAACAGATAATAGATATGACCCAACTGACCGTATGTTTCTTTGTAGTACACGGAGGGATCGATATTCAGAAATGTACTTTCTTGCGGATAGATCGTGCCAAGCATAGAACCTACAAGCGTAAAAACAATCATATAGACGGCAATTTTAACGGAAGAAAAAAAGTTCCATATGCGGTCAATGATATTAGGATTACTACGCTGTGAACGGCGCGCCATGCCATCATAACGCATTTCCAGCACTTCATCCGATTTAGCTTCAGACTCCAGCAGCGGTTTCCCACATGCTTCACATAGTACAGTGCCTACCGGATTCTGGTGTCCGCACTCACATTTGGTATTTTGGAACACGAATAGACCTCCTGTCAGGGCTGCTTCGCCAGTTGCGAAATTTGAGCGTCAAGTGTGTCCAAATCAAGTTGCCCGATATGAATGGTAGAGATTTTGCCCGTGTCGGATACAAAAAATGTCGTTGGCATGGGAGAGATCCCAAAATCACGAACCGAGTTTTTGTCCCGGTCAAGCATGATTGGAAACGTAACGCCAACCTGCCGTACAAAATTATCCACGGTCATCTGGTCTTCTCCAACATTAATCCCGACAAATTGTACTCCCTGGTCCTTCCATTTGTCAGCTTGCGCCTGAAGTGCAGGCATTTCTTTAACACAAGGTTCACACCATGTGCCCCAGAAATTGATCACCATCGCTTTTCCTTTGTACTCATCAGACGTATGAACTTGACCATCCAGGCCCAGCAGTTCAAAAGAAGGAGATTTGTCCCCTTCCTTTGGCTTGCCATTCGAGCCGGATACCGATGTGGTAATCGCATATCCGCCCAACACCAGGATCAATAACAAAATGACGATTTGCACCGTTCTTCTTGATTTCCCCATGTGCTGCTCCCCTTTTATGTGACTGTAGCATTCGCATCTTATTGGTCTAAGACAACTGTGAACATCCTATGAACAATTATAGCGAATTTCGTCACAAAACTGCGGCGGTTTTATGAAAATTGTGTGTCCTCACATTACCTTTTTTTCATTTTTTTGGCTGGTTCTGATTGTGCGAGGGTAATCAGGTTGTTGACTTCCTCTTTGGTCAGATTACGTGTCAGACCACGTTTCAGGTTTTGTAGCAAAATACCACCAAACGAAATCCGTTTCAGACGGGTTACCGGATGGTTGATCGCCTCGAACATGCGTCTAACCTGACGGTTACGTCCTTCATAGATCGTAATGGAAATGACCGACTCATTAGCGGCTGTATCCACATCTTTGTACTCTACCTCTGCAGGAGCAGTCATGCCGTCATCCAGCATAATGCCTGTCTTTAATTTCTCCAGAGCTGTACCATGCGGCACACCTTTAACCGTTGCATGATACGTTTTGGGTACGTGATGCTTCGGATGCGTCAGCAAATGTGCAAACTCTCCATCATTGGTAAGGATCAATAAGCCCTCTGTGTCATAATCCAGACGACCCACAGGATATACGCGTTCCTTGACACCTTTCAGGTAGTCGGATACAATTTTCCGACCTTCCGGGTCAGATGCACTTGTGATTACACCTTTTGGCTTGTTCAACATCAAGTACACTTTTTTCTCACTGCGGATCGGTTTTCCATTAACCGTAATCATATCCTCTTCGGGGTTCGCTTTTGTACCCAGTTCGGTTACGACCTCCCCGTTAACTTCTACTTTGCCGGACAGGATTAGTTCCTCGCTCTTGCGGCGGGATGCAATGCCTGCCTGTGCGATAATTTTTTGTAATCTTTCCATGTTTGTCATGTCACCTCACACTAATGATACCCATCACGCAAGGAAATCACAAGGATAATCCAAGGATTTTGTAAACTGGCGACACGAATATGCATTTTAGGCTACCTTCCCTTTTGAGATTGACGCAAAAAAAGCCTGCCTTTACACGACCTGTTGAACACAGATGGCGTAAAGATAAGCCTTTTTCTCAAATCATTTAATTGGAAACTTTGCCGGCAACTGCAACCTGTTTTTTGGCAGGTGTGGTACTCTCTTTAATGAAAGTCTGCAATGTTTTAGAAGTAATATAATAGGTACGTCCACCGTACACAAATGTCATCATACCAATTACCCGGTTGTTCTGATCCAGAACAGGGCCACCTGAATTACCTTGGGCCATGGATTTCACAATACTGCCGATTCCCTTTTTACCTGGAACGTCCGAAGCTTGGGAACTGAATACTCTGCTTTTGGCTATCGTATTGTAGGTTGAAGGAAAATCTTCATCCAGGATGACAAGATCACCAGCAGGATTTTTGGGGAATCCAATCGTATAGACAACCTGGTTATACCTTGCATTTGCAAATGTGACCGGTTGGGCGTCTAGTTCCTTGTCCAGCTTCAGTAGCGCCATGTCTGTCACCGGATCTGTCTTAATAATCTTTGCCTTTACAGGCTTACCTAAGGAACCCGGGCTCGCAACAGTCAGTGTACCTTCATCACCCTCAGACAATTCAGCAAAACTCTGAACGACATGGTAATTCGTGAGTACTTCATCCTTTGAGATCAGTATCGAGGTACCAACATCATAATATACCATATCGGGTTCATCCTGCTTGACCAAACGTACATTCACGACTGGAAAAGAATCCGCTGTGACTGCCATTTGTGCACGCAGCTGCTTGTCGAAGTAACCTGTAAAATGTATCGTCTGAACGGCTTGAGCCGCCGCCAGCCCCGTTGACCCTGCAAGCATGGCAATGGCAAGCACACCTGACATTCCGACACGGAGCATTCGTTTCCAACTCTTCTGCATGTCTCACTCTCCTCCGCTATTATTCTAGCATATCTAATATATCGGAAGGAAAGGAGATATCTTTTAACCAAAAACGAGCAAACAAATGGCAAGGGCAGCAATAAAACCAACGACATCGGAAAACAACCCTACTTTGAGTGCATATCGACCGTTTCGTATACCTACAGCCCCAAAATAAACAGTCAGCACATATAACGTAGTGTCTGTACTCCCCTGAATCGTAGATGCCATACGTCCGATCATGGAGTCAGGGCCATGGGTTTTGATCAGATCGGTTGTAAACGCCAGAGAGCCTGTCCCCGTTAAAGGACGCAGTATTCCGAGTGGCAACACTTCGCCTGGAACACCCATCCAGGACACCAGCGGAGCGAACAGGCTAATCACAAAATCCAGTGCACCCGAGGCACGAAATACGCTGATTGCGACCATCATGCCCACGAGATGCGGAATAATACTGATTGCAGTAGAGAAACCATCCTTGGCCCCATCAACAAAGGATTCGTAAACCGGGACCTTTTTGGTAAACGCATATAATGGAACAAACGCGATAATAACCGGGATGGCCCAGACGGAGATCCAGTTGATGAAGGTTAACAAAGGTGCTCATCCTTTCATGCCGGGATTGCCACTTTTCGGAATGCGCGGCGGTTTGTGTAAAGCCCTGTTCCGATACCAGCGATCGGCGATTATAGCAGCAAGTGTAGCGATAATGGTAGCCATCAATGTTGTTCCCACAATCTCTGTTGCATTGGCGGAATGATAGTTTAAGCGGATGGCGATCAGCGTTGTCGGAATAATGGTAATACTAGCCGTATTCAGAGCCAGTAAGGTGCACATCGCAGGAGAAGCGGTTTGTTTGTCCGGATTAAGCTCCTGCAGTTGTTGCATGGCTTTGATTCCCATCGGAGTAGCCGCATTTCCTAGCCCCAGCAGATTCGCACTCATATTGGAGAGAATATAACCCATCGCCGGATGATTTTTGGGCACATCGGGGAACAGGAAACCCACAACCGGTCCGAGCAGCTTGGCAATCCGGGCCAGGAGACCGGCATCCTCAGCCATTTTCATCATACCCATCCAGAACACAAGCACACTAATCAGTCCAAAACAGACCGTGACTCCCGTTGCCGCCCCATCAAAAGCGGCTTGCGTGACCACTTCGATATTGCCGTTAACGGCTGCAAAAGCAAATCCGATTAAAATCATGAGCAGCCAAATTAGATTAATCATGGATTATACCCTCCCTTCAATGACGATTTAGCTAAGGAGACAACAGATGGCTTAACACGGCACGCCATGCAGCTGCCCAGGAAGAGACATCACCGATTCCACCCAGCGTTGCATCTTCTGTCTTCGGTTCAGGAGGAATATAACTGCCTTTGCGATACACCGGAATTGAGCCAACAAGTTTGCCGTCAAGCTGCATATCAATGCGACCTGCCAATCCGAACGAAGGATCTGTCGATTGTTCCTTGCCTTCGACTTTCGTTTCCGACTGGGCGCGATTCTCGTGCAGAATCAACTTTTTGGTCAATGAACTTTTCTCACTCTCGGCCAGAGGATACCAGAATCCCCGGCCCGTAACGACATTTGTATTTTGCACAGGCTGTTCTTGCTTCGCGATCTCTACCAAGGGGAAGTATTCAAACCCGAAATCAAGCATCCGAGCATGATCGTTCCAATCGTTTCCGTCGTTCAGCGTTACCGCGGCGAGCTGCTGTCCATTGCGTGTAGCCGAGCTGACCAAACATCTGAAAGCTTTCTTGGTGTAACCGGTTTTCACTCCATCTGCACCTTCGTACATCCGCAGCATTTTATTTTTGTTGTGCCAAGAGTATTCCCAGCTTTCATTGGGGTTCGGTGCGGATTTGTCCTCCGTGGCTACGATGCGTTTGAACACCGGATTGTGCAACGCATATGCCGTTAATCGGGCCAAGTCATTGGCTGTGGAATAGTGACCTTCTGCATCCAGTCCATGAGGGTTCATAAAATGGGAATGCGTCAGGCCGATTTGCTCCGCCTTTTTGTTCATTAACAGGACAAAGCCTTCTTCCGATCCACCGACATGTTCTGCGATCGCAGAGGCCGCGTCATTGCCTGAACGGAGCATTAGCCCGTACAACATGTTTTCGAGTGTCATCTCTTCACCTAACTTCAGATAGAGAGAAGATCCTTCTTTGGCAAAAGCTGAGGGAGACACTTTCACTTTATCATCCAGCTTGCTGTGTTCGATCGC
Organism: Paenibacillus xylanexedens; assembly: GCF_001908275.1. Taxonomy (NCBI): domain Bacteria; kingdom Bacillati; phylum Bacillota; class Bacilli; order Caryophanales; family Paenibacillaceae; genus Paenibacillus; species Paenibacillus xylanexedens. The sequence continues at coordinate 5,225,312 of NZ_CP018620.1, forward strand.
TACGATCGCTGTCATGATTTTGGTCAAGCTGGCAATTCGCAGTTCTTTATCCCCATCCTTGCTGTATAAGATCCTGCCTGATGTGACATCAATGAGAGCAGCGCTTTGCGCATGTGTAGACGGACCTTGAATCGTTGCCTGGGCTTGAGTAACCCCTAATGAAGACAGCAAGAAGACAGGGATAAGCATGCATGCAAGAACTTTCGTTATTTTTCGCATCAATTCATTCCTCCGGGTCACTTGGAATCTTGTACTATCTTATGTTCGGACAACTTGGAGTATGTCCCATAAGGCAAAAACAGCAAAAATCCCTCACGCTTGGATGCGGGAGGGATCATGACGAAATGATTCAGCTATACGTTGATGGATCTGGTGTAACCGGTACACCTGTAGCATTCGTTGGTGTTGTATTCCGTTGGAACATGCCTTGAATTCGGTCCAAAACATAAGGGGTAGAGTCAATGAGTTTCTCAAACAGATGTGTGGAATTATCGAGTGGTACAATGTGTACACCTTGTTTACCTACCACCAGGAACGCAATAGGACGTATGGATACACCGCCGCCACTACCGCCACCAAACGGAGAAGCAACTTTAGCTGAACTCGCATGTTCAGCAGAGGTGCCCGTAGCACCACTTTTGCCACTACTTTCTCCATTAACGTGAAAATCACTACCACCGGCAGCAAATCCGAATCCTACCTTACTTATTGGCAGAATCACGGTACCATCTGGTGTTTCAACTGCATCGCCAACAATTGTATTGACATCCACCATGGCCTTGATATTTTCCATTGCGGTTTCCATTAAGCCTTGAATTGGATGATCTGACATTTATATTCCCTCCAGTTTCAATGTAAGCTAGGTTTGATCTAACCATATCATCCCCAAACTTGAAGGGACTTATGTAATAAGCATTTTAATTTACACTCACCAAATCCCAACCTTACATTCCCAAAAACAGACCAACTATGATGGGTTTTTACAGAGTTGTCCCACTAAGTTTCTTCTTTTGCTTCTCCTTATGCCTGCGGCGCTGTTCCTGAAGAAGCTTGAACCACATCCGCCATCCGCCTTCGACTTGAAGCACACGGGTGAGTAGTGTAACTCCAGCGATCAGAACGGCTGTAATCCGAATTTTCACTCTGAAATCAAGCTCCGTTCTAAATTCCATTTCATCGGACCATACCGGCATAACCTGAAGCACAGGTGTTTCATCAAAGCGGATCTGATAGGTGAGAAAACCAATAATAATGGATTTGATACTCCACACCCAGCCCGTCAGCACCGCTGTATATGCTGCATCACCAACGCCGATGTGGGTAGCCCAGGACAGTTGAGTCATATGTACGCGTGTGAGTGTTTGCTTCAGCCACAGCTTAAGCGCGTCCGTTGCCCTAAGCATAATTTTCACATCTTTAGCCCACTTCTTGACTTTGCGTTTGTTGACCCTCTCGCTTCCCTGGGCCTCGCCTCTCGAATGATTCATGGATTGTTCGGTCTTGACCAAGAAACCTTCCTTCATATTGCGAAAAACGATACTCGGGATCTCATAGTTAATCCGCACAATTCCATAGAGAAGACGAACATTAATATTGGCGTAATCATCACTTTTATGTTTACTGAATGTAAAATGTACATGAACATTTGAGATGAGGACTGCGGCAATCAGCAATGCGAACAACAAACCGATTCCTCCAAGCCAAATCCACACAGGCCTTACCTCCAAGCCCTCGATTCTTTTCTCGTCTAGTATGGCACTCTGAATAGGAAAAAATTCACGTCTGACCTAAAAATCCCATTTCATATTTGTTTGGAAACTGTTCTATTCACCATTTATCTAAAAATAATGCACAAAAAAACCGACTCCACTTATGGGTGTCGGTTAGTATGAATTTGCAAATTAGAATGATGAATCCGTATTATCGTCTTCGTTGTCAAATTGATTTGCATCATCCGCCGGATCAGCACTTTCCGGTTCCAGTTGTTGCAAATCAAGTTTGTTGAATAACAGTTGTGTCTCTTCTTCCAGGTTTTCCGAATCTTCGAACAAACCTGGTTCAGGAAGGTCCTTAATTGAAGCCAATCCGAAATAATCCAGGAACGACTTGGTCGTTCCGTACAGAATTGGTCGTCCGATCGCCTCGGCTCGTCCCACTTCAATAATTAGATCCTTATTCACAAGCGTATGGATGGCCCGCTCCGATTTTACACCGCGGATTTCCTCAATCTCTACCCGTGTAATCGGCTGACGATACGCCACAATGGCCAGCGTCTCCAGAGCCGCTTGGGATAAGGACGTTCGTGCGGGAGAGTATGCCAGTTTCTCGAAATATACAGCGTGGTCAGGCAAGGTGCCCAACTGAACTACACCAGCGATCTTGAGAATCTGTACACCTCGTCCCTGCTGTGAAAATTCATGAATCATCTCCTCAATCGCGTCCGTTACAAGTTCCACTCGCTGGTCGACGATCTCGGCGATTTGTTTGATACTCAGACCCTCTTCTCCGGACAAAAACAGCAGGCCTTCAATAATCGATTTCAATTTCGGAAAATCCATGATTCTTTGTTTCCCCTCTCCACTCCATAACGATATCCTCAAACATCCGTTCCTGATAACAGACAATCTGCTTCATCTTCATCAGTTCCAGCACCGCCAGAAAAGTGACAACAATCTCATGGCGATAGATATGCTCATCCATCAACTTGGAGAATAACAGTCTGCCTCCCGGCCCCATACTTTCCAAAGCGCCGATGACATCCCGTATCCGGTCCTTAACCGAAATCTCATCCCGTTTGATTCGGGTTACGGTTGTACGCTTCTCAGCCTTGCGTAGCGCCTTCTGAAATGCTGCAATTAGATCAGAGGTGTGCAAACCCTCAACCGGGTTCGAAGGGGCTTCTACGGGCATATAGGGGCGCAGATCCTCGGGCTCTTTGGAAAATATAAGGCTGCGTTCCCACTCCCGTTCATGAAGATGACGCGCAATTCCCTTGTATTTGCGATATTCTATCAGACGCGCAATCAGCTCTGCACGTGGATCATAATCTTCTTCTTCCATAAAATCATAATCCTCGAAATCCTCAATGACCGGTGGTTTGGGCAGTAAAAGTTTGCTCTTGATCGACAGCAATGTTGCTGCCATGACCAGAAATTCACTCGTAATATCCAGTTCCAGTTCCTGCATTGAATGCAGGTACGCCATGTATTGATCGGTAATATCGCTGATGGGAATATCCTGGATATGAATTTCAGCCTTATCAATCAGATGAAGCAGCAGATCCAAAGGCCCTTCAAAAGTCTCCAGTTTGTATGTAACTACCGTCACTAGACGAATCCTCCCGCCAGAAAAATACAAAACCCTGCTAAGCCGTCCGAATCCGGTTTCCCGTGTTCGTCTGCGCTAAGCAGGGCACTACTATTAAATAAGCACTATTTTAGCTGTTTCGTCAAGTTTGCCATCTCAATTGCCGCCGTAGCTGCATCCCAACCTTTGTTACCTGCCTTGGTTCCGGCACGTTCAATAGCTTGTTCAATATTTTCTGTTGTAACCAGTCCAAAGATCGTAGGCACGCCAGTTTTCAGGTTAATTGCTGCTACCCCTTTAGCCATCTCGTTGCACACATAATCGTAATGCGTAGTGGATCCACGAATGACAGTTCCCAAGGTAATCACCGCATCATACTTGCCGGTCTCTGCCATTTTCTGCGCAATCAAAGGGATTTCGAACGCACCTGGAACCCAGGCTACATCCACTTCATCATCCTGAACGCCGTGACGTTTGAATGCATCAAGTGCTGCGCTAAGCAATTTACTGGTAATGAATTCGTTGAAACGTCCAACGACAACTCCATATCGTGATCCTTCTGAAACTAAATGTCCTTCAAAAAATTGTGGCATTCAAGTCATCTCCCTAACGGTATAATGTAATGTAAGTAACGGAAATTCCTAAATAATCACTTCCATAAATTACATGGTGAACATTGTTCATCTAAAACGCATTTACTCTTCGTTCTGCTCAATATCATCAAACTTGAGCATATGCCCCAGCTTGGCTTGCTTCGTATGAAGATACACTGTATTGTCCTCGTTCTCTTCCATCTGGATCGCAACACGCTCTACGACTTCAAGTCCATATCCTTCAAGGCCTTTAATTTTACGAGGATTGTTAGTTAACAGTCTGATCTGACGAACCCCAAGATCTTTCAGAATTTGAGCGCCAATCCCGTAATCACGCAAGTCGGCAGCAAATCCCAGCTTCAGGTTTGCATCCACCGTATCCAGACCTTCCTCTTGCAGCTTATAGGCTTTGAGTTTGTTAATTAGCCCAATGCCCCGGCCTTCCTGTCTCATATAGAGCAGTACGCCGTTGCCTTCCTCGTTAATCTGTTTGAGTGCCGCATCAAACTGCGGACCACAGTCACAACGATGGGAATGGAATACATCACCTGTCAAACATTCAGAGTGCACACGTACAAGTACGGGTTTGGAACCATCTATTTCACCTTTGACCAAAGCCACATGTTCCTTGTTGTCCACAGCGTTTGTATAAGCCACCGCTTGAAACTCGCCAAAGTCCGTTGGCATACGCACAGCTACTTCACGTTGAACCAGCTGCTCTTTTTCGTTACGGTAACGAATCATGTCCTGAATACTGATCAGCTTCAGATCATGTTTGCGGGCGATCTCCTGCAGATCCGGAAGTCTGGCCATTGTGCCATCTTCCTTAATCACTTCACAGATAACGCCTGCGGGATACGAACCGCACATGATGGCAAGATCTACAGCCGCTTCCGTATGTCCGGCACGACGAAGTACACCGCCGTCTTTTGCAATCAGCGGGAACATGTGACCAGGCTTACGGAAGTCCCCGGCTTTCGCCTCAGGATCGATCAGACCTTTCACGGTAATAGAGCGTTCATGTGCGGAGATACCTGTTGTCGTATCTTTGTGGTCCACAGAGACGGTGAAGGCTGTTCCATGGAAATCCGTATTTTGTTGAACCATCGGTTTCAGGTTAAGTTCGTCCGCACGTTGTTGTGTAATCGGAACACAGACCAGACCTCTACCTTCAGTAATCATGAAATTAATGACTTCAGGTGTCGCCTTTGCGGCCAAAGCGATAAAATCGCCTTCATTCTCCCGATCTTCATCATCCACAACAATGACGGGTTTACCACGCATGAGATCATATATGGCTTCTTCTATTGTGTCCAGAATGGATTGTTCTGACATTGGTCCACCTCCAGTTAATTTCTGTTCTCTATTTATGCAAATCCGTGATTGGAGAGAAAATCTTCACTGATGCTGCGCGGCTTGCCAGCATCCGTCTCCCGATGTCCTCTCCCATACTGGAGCAGATGATCCACATATTTGCCCAAAATATCGCATTCGATATTAATGGTATCCCCTGTCTTTTTCACATTTAGTACAGTTTCACCAATGGTATGCGGGATAATGGAAACCGTGAATGCGGTATCCGATGTATGGACAACGGTCAAGCTAATGCCATCCAGTGTAACCGATCCTTTGGGGATCAGATATTTGAACAACTGGTGATCATCAGGCTTGATCTCAAACACAATTGCATTCTGATCACGTGTTATACTGCCAATCACTCCAGTACCATCAACATGGCCCTGTACGATATGTCCGCCAAAACGACCGCCTGATTGCATGGCCCGCTCCAGATTAACTTTACTGCCTGATTGCAGCTGACTGAGATTGGTATGGCGATAGGTTTCAGGCATTACATCGGCGGTAAAACCTCCACCTTCGAGCGTTGTCGCAGTTAAGCACACGCCGTTCACTGCTACACTATCACCAATCTTCAGATCGTCCATGATGGCGGAAGCTCCGATATTCAGGACCATCGCTTCGCCTTTCCGACCAATACGCCGGATCTGACCGACTTCTTCCACCAAACCGGTAAACATGCTGCCGCCTCCCTTTTTCAAGTTATAAAAAACCTAACTTTCTACTTTCAAATCCATTTATTTATTCAGGCCACACCGGAATACCACCAATGCTGATATTATCTCCAACTTGTTCGATCTCCAACTGATTCAATTGAATCGCCTGATTCATACGTTCCACACCCTCGAAGCGGAAGCTTCCAGGTGTATCATAACCGCCTACAATCTTCGGAGCGATAAACATGAGCAGTCGATCAACCAACCGTGCCTCCAACATGGCTCCATTCAAGGTGCCTCCACCTTCAAGCAAAATCGAACCTATATCACGTTCACCCAACTTGCTAAGTCCGCTCAACAGATCCACACGTGGTCCAGGACCACAGCGTATAATCTCGACGCCGTAGGCTTCCAAACGTTCAGCAGCTTCAGGACTGGCTTCGTCTGTTGTCAACACCCATGTTGGAGCAAGACCATCCTTAACCATTTTGGCACCTACGGGAAGACGTAACTTGGAATCCACTACAATGCGCACTGGACTAATGCCTTCGACTTGCAAACGGGTTGTAAGCTCCGGATTATCGGCAATCACCGTGTCGACGCCAACCATAATGCCTTGGTGACGATGACGAAGGGCATGCACAATCTCACGAGCAGGCTCGTTGGAGATCCACTTGCTGTCTCCGCTGCGCGTAGCAATTTTGCCATCCAAAGTAGTAGCCGTCTTCAGTGTCACAAAAGGTAAACCCGTTGTAATAAATTTAATGAATTTTTCATTCATGCGTCTTCCACGTTCACGCAGTACGCCAACTTCAACTTCAATGCCTTGTTGACGAAGCATGCTGATGCCCCTGCCGGATACTTGCGGATTTGGATCTTCACAACATACCACAACACGTTTCACCTTTTCATGAATCAGGCGTTCACTACAAGGTGGCGTCTTGCCATAATGACTACAAGGCTCAAGTGTAACGTATACCGTACTTCCTTCTGCATCACTGCCTGCCATGTTAAGTGCATGCACCTCTGCATGACCGGTTCCACGTTTCAGATGGCTTCCCAGGCCTACAATACGACCCTCTTTCACAACTACACATCCAACGACCGGATTAATCCCCGTCTGTCCCTGTGCTCGTTCCGCCATATCCAATGCCAGTGCCATATAAAATTCATCATTGATCATTTCCAAATCCGTTCACCCCGCGGTTTAAAGTCTTGTTTATTAAAAAATCCCCGTCGAACAATCAGTTCGATGGGGATGATGAGAGACAAATGTCACCAGCAGGAGTGAAATGGATACAGCACGCCAACACTTTGCCCAAAACTTCATTTCGGGCAAGTGAAAATAGACACATACCTTAATGAACATCAATTACAGGTAAAGAGCTTTTATAGTGCGGCATATGTATGGAACTTACCGGCGTAACCGGATCTTCCCTGCACAGTGCAAGACAATACAAATCGTGACTGTGCAGCAATACTCCTGCTGAATGCAAACCTGTTAGGTCTGCACCTCTCCTTCTCCCATCCAGACTATACTGTCGGTTCTGGAATTACACCAGATCAGCCATCTGCCAATGGCAGACAGGTCACGGACTTTGCATCAAGTGCTGGACACATAGGTCCTTACACTTCCTGCATCACCGCCGGTAGGGAATTGCACCCTGCCCTGAAGGATTGCTTTCGTTATTACTTGGATGTTAGCACTTTAATGCCAAAAAATCAATTGTTTTTTGTTCCTTTTTGTCACATACTAACTTTTAATAAGCTAAGAAACAACAAAAAACCGCTTCCTCTCAAGGAGGCACGGTTTTTGCTTGGAGGCCCATTTCACATCCATCGTAAATTCTACATATCAGGAAAACACCAGCTCGCCATATGCTTTAATTCTTTGGCATTATGGAATGGAGTGCGGTCAGGTTCTTGCAGGGGCGAAGTCGGTAGCGGGAACTCTCTTGCCACCCTTCTGACCCAACTTGTTGAATCGATCGCAATAGCCGAGCATTTCCAGCGTCCATTCGCTCTCGGTCGAAACGTCCCATGCAAATCTGCTTTTCCCGGCATCTCTGGGAAGACTCCATCCAGATATTCAACGATGACGCGCTTGTCTCTGACTTCATGACAATATACAGTCACCCATACACCTTCCCGGACCCGAACAGCATACACATCTCCAGACTGTACCTCCCCGGTACCTGCATCAGGTGATGCCTTTGGTACTTTTCCGCGAACACTTCTCTTCTTCTCCAATGCCCCTAAGATCGTGTCCTTTACAGCTGGACTCTCACCAGGCTTATCCGCAAGAGATATATTATTCAGATCAAACTCATGAAATATCTTGTTCAGGTTGTTCTCATTAATTCCGACAGATGAGTCCCACCACGCCAGAGGGGCCTGCACTTCAACCCGCACATTGGGGCGTGCGTCACGTTGCATATAAGAGGTAAATTCCGTGATCATTCCAGGATGCTCCGGCGTATCCAGTATGCCAATCAGAGCTAACGTCTCAAGCAAATCACGGTAGGCATATTCCTTCTGTGTAGGCAAAAGACGTTCCTTCTTGAGCGCTACTGCTGCCTTGCTGTAACGTGTTTTGGGAGGTAATTCGCGCAGCACCGTTAACACCGCACGGAATGTCCAGCGGTCGTACTCATTGGGTATTGGAAGCTCCTGCGCGGCAGCCAGCTCTCGAAGTGCCAACACGCATCCAAAAGGATCACCGTCCAACGGGGTTCCATTGGTCATCCGCCAATACCATTGCAGCGTTGTGTCGGTTGCTTGATCTACACTTAATCCGCAGATCTTGCAAGTGTTCGAAGATGGATATGGTGTATGTTCATGACTTGGCATACTGCTCGCAATAAGCTTGCCCGTAAGCAACGAGCGCCAGATCATGGGTGCTGACCACAAAGAGGATACAAAGGCCTGCGCTGCATCATTTAGCGTCCATTGATTCGCAACTTTTTTCAGCTCAGTAATCGTTTCATCATGTTGCGGACGTACAAATCGATTCGGTTCATGCCCGGCTGCCTCAAGCGCTTCTCGATCCTTTACCGATAGACTATCCGGAACAACATGGCGCGATGCCTGCAATTCTTCATCCCACAACGTGCGCTCACTATAAATTTGTTTTAACAAGCTTAGCTGAGTAACCATATCCAAGGTTTTATTCATCCTTTCTAATTATCGATTTCATGTATGTAAAAAAATAAAAAAAAGTGCTTCTATAAAAGAAGCACTTCATGTTTGGATCCAGTTAAGGTGAAGGTATTAAGCTTCTACAACTTCAACAGTTTCCATTTTGTCTTTACCTTCTAAAGCGTCCACGAACTCCATACCTTTAGTTACTTTACCAAATACAGTATGTTGTCCATCCAAATGTGGTTGCGGTTGGTAGCAGATGTAGAACTGGCTTCCACCTGTGTTACGGCCAGCATGTGCCATAGCAAGTGTTCCGCGCTCATGTTTGTTCGGGTTAATTTCACAGTTGATTGTGTAACCTGGGCCACCTGCACCGGAACCGTTAGGGCATCCGCCTTGAGCTACAAAGCCCGGGATAACGCGGTGGAATGTAAGACCATTGTAGAAACCGGAGTTAGCCAGTTTCTCAAAGTTTGCTACTGTGTTTGGAGCTTCTTGATCGAACAGATCGATCAGAACTTCTCCGCCGTTTGCCAATTTAATTTTCGCTTGTTTCGCCATATGTAAATGACTCCTTTCGTATTGACCATCGTTAATGGTGCCAGAACGCATGACCCTGGGCCAAGCATTACAGCACTTTTCTTAGTGTACACCGAAAATGTCTGGATCGCAAAAAAAACGGCAACTTTTTTCATGATTTAGCTCAAATACGCAAAAAGCAGACAAAAAGGAAGTTCCCTTTTCATCTGCTTCAACTGCAAAATCCCTATATCCTGAATAATGCAGAATCGCATTATCTTTTGACGAATTAGCGAGTAACTGGCTGTTTTCCAATGCGCGCAGGTACCAGGTCATTCTGGATGATATCTTGATACGTCTCACGGCGTACTACGACATCTCCTTGACCATCTTTGACAAACACAACAGCCGGACGACGAATACGGTTGTAGTTGCTCGCCATGGAATAGTTATATGCACCTGTACAAGCTACAGCGAGCAGATCGCCACTTTCCACTTTTGGCAAGTCAAGATCCCAGATCAACATATCGCCACTCTCGCAGCATTTACCCGCAACGGATACTGTTTCCTGAGCAGCCTCATTTGCACGGTTGGCAAGCACAGCTTCGTACTTGGATTCATACAAAGCAGGACGTGGGTTATCGGTCATACCACCATCAACGGCAACGTATTTACGCACGCCTGGGATGTCTTTGCTTGTTCCAACAGTATACAGCGTTGTTCCCGCTTCACCCACAATGCTGCGGCCTGGCTCAACCCAGATCTCAGGTACGGCATAGCCGATTTGAGCAAAATGATTTTTAACGGCATCTGTAATAGCCTTCACATATTGCGCAACTTCAAGCGGCGTATCTCCATCGATATAACGGATTCCGAATCCACCACCAAGGTTAACCACTTTGAAAGCAACATGAAGACGCTCATATACACTTGCTGCAAATTCAGCAACACGTTGAACAGCCATCTGGAAGCCTTCAACTTCGAAGATCTGGGAACCGATGTGGGAATGCACACCGAGCAATACCAGGTTAGACTGCTTGGAAGCCAGTTCAATCGCTTCAAATGCTGTACCATTACCGATATCGAATCCAAATTTGGAATCCGTCTGACCTGTGGAAATATATTCATGCGTATGTGCCTCAACACCAGGCGTCACACGAAGCAAAATGTTTACTTTACGATTTTTGTCCGCTGCTACAGCCTGCAACAGATGCAATTCATTGAAGTTATCAACAACAAAGCATCCGATCTCTGCATCAAGAGCCATTTCGATCTCTTCCAGCGTTTTGTTGTTACCGTGGAAGTGAATGCGCTCAGCCGGGAATCCTGCTTGCAGTGCAGTAAACAGTTCACCATCAGATACGACATCCAGGGAAAGTCCTTCTTCTGCTGCAAGGGCACACATCGCCATTACACAGAATGCTTTACTTGCGTAAGCAACCTGGAAGCCCAGTCCGGAAGCACGGAATGCTTCCATGTACTCTCTGCAACGCTCGCGAACCAATTGCTCGTCCACAACGTACAGGGGAGTTCCAAATTGTTCTTTCAGATCTGTTGCATCAACTCCGCCAATCTCCAGATGTCCTTGCGCATTTATTTTACTTGTACCATGTAAATACATAATCTGCATTCCTCACTTTTTATATACTGGAACAATTGATATTCCAATGATTTTACACCAGTATATCAAATTAGGCAGCGAGATGAATGGATTTTTCGGAAGATCATTTGTGTTTTTTACTTTTTCGCAGTTCCCCGTCCGGATCATCGGACATTTTGGTGTTGTCACGGGTTTTATTGAATGATGGACGTTTTTTATTTTCCAGCAGCGGAAGCCGGAATAAAAAGTTGCCCAAGGCCTTTGCATTAAACGGTATAAAAGGCCAGAGATACGAAGAATTGTACGACCGGTGAACGGTGAGTGCCAATATGAGCAATGTACAGCCTACTACCAATCCCGGAACCTTGAATATCGCAACAGCGATTAACAGAACCAGCCTCACCAGCCTATTGGCGAGACCCAACTCGTAACTCGGCGTGGCAAACATACCGATGGCTGCGATGGCCATATAGAGCACAACCTCATTGACAAAGTATCCTGTTTTCACCGCGATATCCCCGACTAGAATGGCCGCGATTAAGCCCATAGCTGATGCCAGAGGTGTAGGCGTATGAACCGCTGCCATCCGTAATAAATCGACGCCCAGTTCGATCAGTAGAAACTGTAGAATCAGCGGTAACTTTACATTTTCCTGCGGACCAATGAAATCAAGTCCCATCGGTTTAATCGAAGGGTCAATAACCATCAGAAGCCATAGTGGTAGCAAAAACAACGATATGAGAATCCCTGCAAAACGTACCCATCGTAAATACGTTCCCATCAAGGCGGTCTGTCTGTTCTCCTCCGCATGTTCACACAGGTCGAAGAAGGTCGTAGGCAGAATCATCACACTCGGGGAAGTGTCTACGAAAATGACAACTCGCCCTTCCAGCAAATGAGAAGCTGTAACATCCGGTCGTTCGGAGTATCGAACGAGTGGGAACGGATTCCAACCCTTGTTGATAATCGCTTCCTCCAACTGCTTGTCGGCTGCGGGAATACCATCGATATCCACTCGCTGAATTTTTTCACGGACCGAATCCACCTGCACTTTATCCACAATATCATCAATGTACACCACGCAGACATCCGTTTGGGTTCTCCGCCCCACCTGCATGATCTCAAACTTCAGCCCAGGGTCGCGTATTCTGCGACGGACCAAGGTTACATTGGTTAGGAGCGTTTCGGTAAAGCCGTCTCTCGAACCCCGAACTACCCTTTCCAATGAAGGTTCTTCCGGTGAACGAACCGGATAACTCCGGGTATCCATAATTAAGACCGAGCGGTCCCCTTCAACGAACATTGCACTCATCCCGGTAAGAACCTTGTTGATGACCGCACTCATCTTCTCGACTTTTTCCACCTGAATATGGGGAATATAACATTCGAAATAGGATTTGAGCGCGTGTCCGGATACGTCATCCGGCGTGAGATAGGTCAGTCTTTTCAACACTTCAAGCAAAATCTCATCCTTGGCGAAGCCCGTGATCATCAGCAATCCAACATGCTTGCCACCCAGAACCATTTCCCTCATATTCACGTCGAACGATTCTCCAAGCCCCAGTACCTGTTGTAGTGTATATCTATTCTCACTCATGCGTGGGGAGATATCATCGTTTTCCTGCCAATATTGTACGGATTCCTCAATGCTGTCGGACATCTCATTTTGTTTTTTCTTATTGTACGCCTTCTCCTCTTCTTCCTTCTGAATCTCATAAGCAGACTTGTGTAACATCTCTTCCGTTATACCTTCACTATTTTCCTGGCCTGTGTGCTCCGTTCGTTCATCCATCTTCCATCCTCCTATGGCCACGAGTTACCGCTGATATATAAAAAAATCAAACAGGGAACCTGTCATTTTGCCCAAAATCATGGCGAGCAGTAATCCAAACAAATAAGGTTTCATGCCCAATCGTTTGGCTAATACGGGCAGTACATTGAGTACCTCAGTGAGCGCCGCGGCCAGCAGACCGATGAACACGCCACAGAACAAACCAACAATCGGGCTGAGCAACAGCACCCCATGCATTTTCCAGTGCCAGAAGTCCGCCACCGTCCCGAGCAGTGAACCACCTATTAGCGCCCCTTCGTACCAGTGAGTCTTGTCATACGATTGCGTAAGTTGAGCCAACCTGGGAATCATATCGAGCACCAGAATGAGCGCAATTACGCCGCTCCCTACGGCAATTCCCCCTGCAATACCCAATACAATGCTGATTGCTCCATTAAGAACGCTCATCCGCATTCATCTCCCTGCGTTCCTGCTCGTGCATCCGTTCACTTTCTTCAATCACCACATATTTATCTACATTTTGCTGGTATAGGAACATCTCTACTTCCAGCGGGGTAGGTTCCTCATTCCACTTTTTCTTGAACAAATGATTAAAAAATACTGCCATTCCGAATCCAATGCCAATGGAATACGCCACTTGGAACAGATAGGGATGTTCGTCCCGATGCCCAGTAAGCATCTCCACAATACGAATCTGTACTTCCTGCATGTTCACATCGGCATGAAAATTCATAATGGTTAAGGCCGATCCGAAGAACAGCAGCAGCCAAACCAATATGAACAGAGACTTGGAAGGTTGACCATTTCCCGCAATGACTTCAACCAACGTATGGCCTGATCCTATCAGTTCCACACTTACCTCCGGCAAGATGTGCCGAATTTGGGGAATAATCTGCAATATATCAATGAGGATCAGATTGCCATCCTCTGGTCCAGGGCTTAGCAGTTCAAGCTCCAATAGCCTGCCCTCTTGGTCTTCTGAAGAGGTCAGTACATGTGCAATGTCTCCAAGCTTGACTGCTCTGCCCCTCTGGATGCGAATACGGCTGCGCAGACGAATATAGACCATTGGAGTGGGTGTCTGGGACATCCATAGCACTCCTTTACTGCGTAATTTAGGTTAGTATTTGAAGAATGTGCAAATTTATTACAAATGGGTTGGAAAAAGATCGTGAGGTGGGTGGACGCTGCGGGATGGATCGGTCATTGGTCGCTGTTATCCCCGGATTTCTTGAACTCTCCTTTTCAAGGAGGAAATCCAGTGCTAAAGGCGAACGCTTCGCTCCTTTTGACCGATTCCATCCCTCCGCTACCCATCGTCCTCCCGTTTCCAAACGTTTGAAATAAATATGCTGGGGAGTAGGCAGGAAGGGAATTAAAAGATGAGATTTTTGGGGTTATTTTGCTCAAAATTCTATGATGTTGGAGTTGTCTTCTGCATGCGTCTTAGAATACAACTGTGTAGAAATTTGGAGACAAAGGCGAACGCTTCGCTTCCTCAGATCTCATCTGCCGCCTGCGTTGCTTATGTATCCTTAGGTGAGCCCTCACGCTTCGCTCCTTGTGACCGATTTGAGGCGCAACTGAGTGCGGAGCATTATTTTACATATCAAAAAAGTCGCCGTATGGGCGACTTTTTTGATATTGGTAGATAGGTTCACGGATCATGTACAATAACTCAACAATTATATTCTTTTTCTCTTTTGTTCAATTCCCTTCTAAATCGTAAAGGGGTTGAATTCATTGTTTTGCGGAATTGGTTAATGTAATAACTCGTGCTGTTAAAACCAACCTCATAGGCAATTTCGGTGATGCTACGCTCGGAGAGTTGCAATAGTTCAATGCTTCTTTGGATGCGGTACTCTATCACATATTGCATGGGTGTAGTTTTCAGGATTTGCTTGAAATAACGGCATGTCTCTGATCGGCTTAACTGTCCGGACTTTGCAATATCTTCAAGCTTAATTGGATCGGCATAGTTGAGATGAATCCATTGCAACATGTCTTTCATTCGATTGTTTCTGCTCATCTCTGATAGATCATGTTCCAGGGAATATCCGTTCATAATCAGCAGTTTCCACATATTAAGCACCGCCGAAGCAATATTCACTTCGTAAAAAGAAACTTGGTGCACCAACTCCTTTCTAATCCGTGCAATAGCATCCAGAATCTGTTCCCCCCAAGCGTTAGCTCTTTCGATATACAGAAAAGGCAAATTAGTTGCTGTTACATATGGATGTACGTACTTTATATACAAATCCGAAGGCATGATAACGTGTGGGGACAAATTCAGACATAAATAAATGCAGTTCTCGCTCACACTGTGATCTTCGGCCATATGCATTATTCCACTGTTGATAAAAACCCCGTCACCTTTGGACAAAATCATCTTTTGATCGTTGATATGAAACAACGCCGTACCCTGAAGAACGGCAACAAACTGCAATTCATCATGCCAGTGGAGAGGAATATGGCCGTGAACATTTTGGACAATGGTTGTCTCATAACAGGCTATAGATAAGGTATCAGTATGGTGTTGCGTCATTTCTTTCAAATGTTGATCAATGATAAATTCGATCTTCTTCATGGCCCTCATCTCAATATATTTATATTTTTAAGTTCAATTTTGATATAAATGTACCGCATTTCTCCTTAATATAACACTATTATTATATTTAAGGTGAGGCGAACAAGAATGACAACTTCTGCAAAATCCAAAATTTCAGGCATCATACTCGTTCTGACGGGAGCCATCTGTTGAGGCATTGGGGGGACGGTATCTCAAAAACTGTTTCAACTGGATGGCATCGAGGTCAATTGGTATGTCACTGTACGATTGTTGATTGCTGGGTTACTATTACTGGTTATTCAATCGTTTACTAATGGACGATTTCAGATTTTTGCTGTGTGGAGAAATAAAAAAACGGCTGGACAGCTGATCATTTTCGGATTGGTGGGCATGCTTGCCGTCCAGTATACGTACATGGCATCCATTAAACACGGCAATTCAGCGGTGGCTACACTCCTGCAGTACCTGTCCCCTGTCATGATCATGATTTACCTCGCACTCCGTAAGCAGTCTGTCCTCACACGTAATGACCTTGCATGCGCCGTTCTGGCTCTCAGTGGGTGTTTTTTCCTGCTGACGAATGGCTCGCTTACGCAATTATCTGTCTCCTCGCTCGCAGTGATATGGGGGCTGTTATCTGGGGTTTCAGCTGCATTTTATACGCTGTATGCCGTGCAACTGATTAAAAAGTTCGATTCACTTGTTGTCGTCGGCTGGGCTATGATCATCGGTGGTTTGGGGATGAGTTTTATTCACCCGCCCTGGAAAATGAATTTTGCTAGTATCACGCTTGAAACCTACGGTTATTTGATATTTACGATCCTTTTTGGAACCATGATTGCTTTTTGGTTTTATATTGCGAGTCTCAAAAGTCTTACACCCAAGGAAACTAGCTTGCTCGGTAGCGCAGAGCCCCTTGCTGCTGTTGGAACAACCGTCATATGGCTCCATGAACCTTTTGGCTTCTATCAATGGATTGGTATGGCATGTATTCTTGGCATGATGCTGGTTATGCAGTCCAATTGTTCGGAATCTCCCCGTATTAACAACAAATAACCTCCCTCGCCATAATGCGCGATAGAAGGTTGTTAGTTGTCGTATATTGGTGTATATGCGCCAATATTGTTGGTGCAACCCATGAAATCACTGCGCGATCTGGTCGCGGATGGATTGCAGTATTTTTTTCTCCAGACGTGATACCTGCACCTGAGATATTCCCAATCTGCTGGCAACCTCGGACTGGGTTTGATCCCGGTAATACCTAAGATAAACGATTAACCGCTCCCGCTCACTGAGACCACCGATCGCTTCGTTCAGGGCCAGCTTGTCAAACCAACGTTCCTGAGACTCGTCGGCAATCTGATCCATTAACGTGATGGGATCACCATCATTCTCAAATACCGTCTCATGGATGGAGGTCGGTGGTTTGTTCGCTTCCTGGGCAAATACAACTTCCTCCGGGGTTACTCCCAGCTCTGCGGCAACTTCCTTAATCGTTGGTAAACGATCAAGATGTTTGGACAGTTCGTCCCTTTTTTTGCGGACTTTATTTGCCATCTCTTTCAGTGAACGACTGACCTTCAGGGTACCATCATCCCGCAGGAATCGCTGGATTTCTCCGATGATCATCGGTACCGCGTAGGTTGAGAACTTCACGTCATAACTGAGATCAAATTTGTCTACTGACTTGAGCAGACCGATACAACCAATCTGGAACAGATCTTCCGGATCATATCCCCTGTTCATAAAACGCTGTACGACGGACCAGACGAGTCTGATGTTGCAGTTCACCAGCGTATCCCGTGAAACATGGTCACCCGACTGACTGAGCGCAATCAGCCGTTTGACCTCGGCATCGTCCAAATAGGTCTGTGAAGATGGTTTCACTTCAGCATCCATAAGAACACCAACCCCTAATTATACAATGCTTTCTTGGATTCAATCCTTTTTTTCATCTTGATGGAGGTGCCTCTGCCGGGCTCACTGCTGACTTCGAATTCATCCATAAAGTTTTCCATAATGGTGAAGCCCATGCCCGACCGCTCAAGTTCGGGTTTGGACGTATATAGCGGCTGCTTGGCCAGTTCAAGATCTTCGATTCCTTCACCGCGGTCTTCCACGATGATAGTGATCATGTCTTCCCGAATCTCCGCCTGGATGGACACCACACCCTCGAAGTTGTTGTTGTATCCGTGGATGATACTGTTGGTCACGGCTTCCGAAATGACCGTCTTCAGGTCACTGAGCTCGTCCATCGTTGGATCAAGCTGGGAGATAAATGCAGCAACGGTTACCCGTGCAAACGACTCATTCTCTGACTTGGCCGCGAATTGCAGATTCATGAAATTTGTCCCTGTTCCTTCATTCATGAGACGACCTCCAGACCTGAGAGAGCAGTTCCCTCATTTTCGTATATCGGCATAATCTTAAACAGCCCCGACATTTCCAGCAAACGGTACACTGGCGAATTGACGTCACAGACCACCATCTTGCCACCTTTATTCTTAATGAGCTTGTATCTTCCCAAAATGACACCCAGACCTGAACTGTCCATAAATTGCAGATCTTTCAGGCTGAGTACGAGATGCTCGCTTTGTCTCCGCTGGATGGCTTCATCCATTTGCATCCGTACCATGTCAGCTGTATGGTGATCCAGCTCCCCGGATAATCGTACAATCAGAATCCCGCGATGGTGTTCCATTTCCACATGCAAGTTCACGTTTGCTCACTCTCCTCCCTGTCTTAGAACAAGGATTTCTACGCTTCCGAAGGCTTTTCCTGCCCCCCGACAAAACTAGAAGAAAACCCCTATTTAACTACAAAATATGTTCGAAGGATACGTGCAACTCGCAGAAATCGCCGTTTAGTCAAACAGGTTGGACGTTGTCCGCTTGAACAGCTTCCACCAGCCAGCCTTATTCACATCCTGCGGAGCCTGAATGTCGAACTCCTTAATGACGTCGTTGCCCTGGTAAACCACCAGTTTACCTATACTTTGCCCGGCCTTGATCGGAGCTTTCAATTCTTTGGCGACCAGCAATTCATGCCGAATGTCATTGGATTTGGCTCCTTTACGCATCAGCACACTATAATTTTGCGTGGCATTCAGAGGCAATTCGGCAACTTCACCTTTTTCGATCTTCAGACTTCCCAGCAGATCCCCTGCCTTGTAGAGCGCCTTCATCGTATATTGACTAAACGCATAGTCAAACATCGAAGACACTTCACTGTTCCGTGTTTTGGTATTTGGTTCACCGAGTACCACGGAAACGACACGCAGTCCATCTTTGGACGCTGTTGCGGACAAGCAGAATTTCGCTTCGGATGTGTAACCTGTTTTCAAACCATCTGCCCCTTCATAAAAACGAACCAGCTTGTTTGTATTCACCAGCCAGAATGGCTTTTCCGTATCTTTGCGAAGGTAATCCTGATATGCACCGGTGTACTTCGTAATCCCGGAATGCTTCAACAGTTCACGGCTCATGACGGCAATGTCATGGGCGGAAGAATAATGATTATCGACCGGCAGGCCGTTACAGTTGGCAAAATGAGTATCCTTCATGCCAAGCTCCTTCGCACGCTCATTCATCAGCTGTACAAAGGCTTCTTCCGAGCCAGCGATCTTCTCAGCCATCGCTACCGAGGCATCATTGCCCGAAGCCATCGCGATCCCTTTTAACATATCATCTACCGTCATTTCTTCCCCAGGCTCCAGGAAGATCTGCGAACCGCCCATGGAAGCTGCATACTCGCTTGTTCTTACTTTGTCCGTCAGCTTCAGCTTGCCTGAGTCGATCGCTTCGATCGTAAGTAGCATGGTCATAATCTTTGTAATGCTCGCTGGAGGCAGCTGATCATGACTGTTTTTCTCATAAATAACCGTTCCCGTATCTGCATCCATTAATATCGCAGAGCGCGCCGACGGGGCCAGATCAGTTCCTCCCGCTGCCTTCGGTGTTTCTTCAGCCAATGCTGTTGATGCCATAAGGGACAGCAGGATACAAAGGGTCATGAACGATGCCATTATTCTTTTCTTCACAAGGTTACCTCCTCAAATGACTTGCTTACTGCATGTTCCATGCATGTACTGCTAATCATTGTCGGCCCGTTTCCAGTAAATTATTCCATGTAAAGCATGATTTCCCGAACTTTTATTGAAAATGTGGTCATAGCCAAAAAAACGCACTGTACTCAAGGAATGAGTAACCGTACGTTCAACACAACAAAAAAAGGTTACCCCCCGATGATTTCTCATCCAAAGAGGTAACCTTATCTACTCAAATCTTGCTTACATTTGTGGAATAACTGCCACTACCAGCGCCAGGAACGACTCACGCACACGTTCCGTCGTCTCCATAACCTCATCATGTGACAGTGGCTGGTCCAGAATTCCGGCAGCCATGTTGCTGATACAGGAAATACCGAGTACTTCCAGGCCCGCGTGGCGTGCCACAATCACTTCAGATACAGTAGACATGCCCACTGCGTCTGCGCCCAGTGTACGCAGCATTCTGATCTCTGCCGGTGTCTCATAGTTCGGACCGAGCATACCTGCGTATACCCCTTCACGTACGTTAAAACCTTGTGATGCAGCCGTATCCTTCGCCAGCGCACGCAAACGGCGGCTATATGCTTCGGACAGATCGGGGAAACGCACGCCCAGTGCAGCGTCATTTGGTCCGATCAGTGGATTTTTGCCTGTGAGATTCAAGTGATCCGAGATCAGCATCAAGTCTCCAGCTTCATACGACGTATTCACGCCGCCTGCAGCATTGGTTACAAGGAGGCTGCTTACACCCAGTTCTTTCATAACCCGTACCGGGAAAGCTGTCAATTCCGGACCATATCCTTCGTACATGTGGAAACGGCCTTTCATCATCACGACTGGACGACCTTTAATGGTTCCGACCAATAGTTCACCTTCATGTCCTTCTACTGTGGACACTGGAAAATGCGGAATATCCTGATAAGCAATACTTACGCCATCTTCAATCAGTTCTGCCAGTACGCCAAGACCTGAACCCAAAATCAAACCGACTTCCGGCTTGATGGAGCTTTTGCTTTGAATATAAGATGCTGCTTCCGAAATCATTTGTTGGTTTAATGCTGTCATGCGATGTATGTTCCTCCTTGAGTTGAAACGATCCGTCTTATGTATAACGGCGTTTGGATGTATTCAATTTATTTTATCCTAAATCGGCCCAATGTTCCGCATTTATTTGTGAAGGCCATGCGTCAAAATCTATCTTGCCCTCGGATGATGGGTTTCATAGATTTCTTTCATGGTTTTGCGACCATGATTGCCATATTGTTGTCCAGGCTGCTCCACATGACCCAACATGTCTTGAACCGCACGTGTATCCGCCCCATTGGCAATCAGGTGTGCTGCAAAGGAGTGACGCAGCGTATGCGGCGTAATTTCTTCCGAGATTCCTGCGTCCACCGCCGCTTTTTTGAGCAGCTTCCAGAAGCCCTGCCGGGTTAAACGTCTGCCAGATACATTCACGAATAGTGCCTGCTCGTCCGAATCGGTTTTGAGCAACTTGTTGCGGAATTCCTCCACATATACACTTGCCCAATGTGCAGCTGGTGCACCAATGGGAAGAATGCGTTCCTTGCCCGCCCCACCACATCGTATAAAGCGCATCCCTGGCTGTACATCCCGAATGTCAAGGGCAATCAGTTCCGAGACCCTAATGCCTGTAGCATATAACAGTTCAAGCATCGCTCGATCTCTCACACCCTGCGGTGAACGAGTATCAGGCGCTGTCAGCAGTTGTTCGATCTCTTGGATACTTAACACCTGTGGTGGCGTCTTGTCCGCCTTGGGAGCTTCCACATCAAACGTAGGGTCCTGTATAATATCACCCCGTCGCATCAAAAAATGAAAGTAGGAGCGCAGAGATACGATGCTGCGGGCAATGGTTGCATTGGCACGTCCTGCCTGTTTGAGCTGACCTGCAAACAGGACGACATGTGTACGTCTGACCTGGTCGGCTTCGCGTATGCCATATTCCTTATCTGCAAATTCAATGAACTTGTCCACGTCTCGGAGATACGATTCAAGCGTGCTGCTCGACATCCCTTTATCATCTTCCAAGTATAAGGCGTAGGCGTGTATCGTCTGTTTCATGTACAACGCTCCTCAACTGACAGATCTGCCGCTCTGGCAGACTGCTCCCGTATTTGCATCCCTGGCTGTTTGAAGCTACTCCCCGTACCAATAGAACAAACGGAGACGCTCTGCCATCGTAGGACGTCCTTCTCCATTACCCGGCCAATCCGTTTCCTGAAATACTTTGATTGCATTGCCAGTCGGCATCTGATACTGATCCACAGGTGAGATCCAGCCATTAAACAGATCCAGAACATGATAGAACAGATAAACTAATGCAGCAAAAAATATAATAAATCGAATAAAACGGAGCCCTCTCCGCACTGATATAATCATGGGCGCGTCCCCTCCTGATTCGAATCCGGTATTGTCCTTGAATCAGGGTATGTCCATAAACACAGGTTTATGCCATTCGGGGGAAACTCCAGATCATGTCCGGTGCCAAAAAAGCTCTCCCGTCAAAACCGCCGGTGAGAGCTTGAAGATATGCTATGTTATTCTTCATCTTTGGGTTTCTGTTCATTTTTAGCTTTGCAACGATAACAAATTCCATGAAAGTCCAGTCGGTGATCTACTACCGAAAAGTTGAATTCCCGCTCCAAACGCTCTTCAAGCGGTCCAAGCCAGTCTTCACGTATTTCATCCATACTTCCGCATTGAACACAGATTAAGTGATGATGGTGATGCTTGGATGTATCTCCGCGCAGATCATAACGCGCTACACCGTCGCCGAAGTTGATTTTCTCTACAACATGCAGCTCACTCAGCAGTTCGAGGGTACGGTACACGGTTGCCAGACCGATTTCGGGAGCCTTTTCTTTAACGAGCATGAATACATCTTCTGCGCTCAGATGATCTTCTTCATTCTCAAGAAGTACTCTTAAGGTGGCTTCCCGCTGGGGCGTTAATTTATATCCTTGGGACTGTAGTTGCTGCTTAATTTTATCAATCCGTGCTTCCATTTTCTCCCTCCCCCTAGGAAATCACTGCACACTGCAACTTAACCCACTCTTTTCATTATAGGGGGAGTGCGTAATTAAAGTCAACATTTTACACTATACGGTGCACGTTAGGCCGGTAGTAGCATTGGCGTGACCCAACGCATCATCGCAGGTGTAACCCATGTTTCAAAAGACGCCACACCGAGCAGCAGTGCAGCCATAACCAAAGTTAACACTATATATGAAGCAAAAGGCCTTTGTCGACCAGGTGTTCGCTGCATCAAAACACGATTGCGAATGATGTATAACGAGAACGTCATCGCCGCTACACTGCAGATCAGGAGGATCGGAATGACAAATAGATTATGCGGTGCCACGGACACCAGTGCAAACAGCAGCCCTTTCCAGGAATACTGTCCAACAAGGTACCCCACTGTGAATCCAATGAGCACACCTTTCAAAAAATCCAGAACCAGTATACCGGGTAGTCCAACAACGGATAAACCCAGAATAAAGATCAGACCCACCCATTTCAGATGGAGCATGGCAATGTCCCAATATGCCCCGGTCTCAGTCACTTTTGCACTGTGCTGCACGGTCATGAAGAAATTACCGAGATAACCCTCCAGATCCTGACGTTGCTCAAGAGACAATGCGTTGACCATGAGCGCGCCAAAAATGACGCCGACCAGAAACAAGACGGCTACGAATACGTATAACGAAGTCTGACCTTTAAATGTAAAGTAGGAAGAGCGCATACAGGTACGAGTCCCCTTTCCGGTATCATGCTGCAAGGATTCTCATTTACATCCTCATAGTCATTCTTATGAACCGGAATGCACCTGTATGACTTCTTGTCCAGATTGGACCTCTGTATAGCGAAAGCTATATGAGTTGAACTAAAGATTATTTACACCGGTCACTCCGAGGCTTTTTCCTGAACAGCAACCTTTCCGTACGTACCGCCACCTCCGGAGGACAGCTCCAGTTGTCCGTTCCGTGCACCGACAATCAGGCCTGCCAGCACAGGTCCAACAACCGCAGCAAGTTCTTCCTCACGCGTGCGATGAAGTACGTTCATTTCTGTACCAAAATGGTCCAGTAGTTGGCGAAGTTTGGCTTTGCCAAGTCCGGGGATGAACTCCAGTGGTACCTGATAATGATAGGCTGGTCTGTTTGCAGGAACATGAGGACTCTCTCGATCAGAGATCGCCAGGATGCGATCCAGCACCCCCTGCACCAGCTTCAGACTGCCACAGTGCGGACAGCGCTCTGCTGACATCGCTTGCTCATCCATAATGCTGCCACATGCTGCACAGTAAGTACGATGATATTTGCCCAGCCTTGGATTAAGTCCATAATTGGCCACAATTTTCCTGCCGGCTTCTCCTTGAAGTGCCATACGGAACTCATCAAAAGAAGGTGCAGCCACTTGCAGTTCATTATACTCCCGTCCAATCTTACCGAGAGAGTGGGCATCCGAATTGGTCAGGAACGGAACATGATCCAGCTCCCGAATATAACTTGCCATGGATGAGTCCGAGCTTAACCCCAGCTCTACCGCATCCACGAGACTAGTATCCAGCACATCGCCCATACGGGATGCCGTACTGCCATAGATGCCTTTATGCGGTGTAAACACATGTGCAGGAACAATAAGTCCACCACGGGCCTTAATCTCCGCCTGCATCTCAAGAGCGGGCACGTAGACCCGCTGAGAACTGAGATTCACATTTTTCATATAACGTTTCATCCAGTCCGTGAAGGACTTCATCGTTTTCAGATCACGGAAGTACGCCAGCATATGGAACTCACGCATTCCAGGCTCGCGCAGCTCAATCTCTGTACCCAACAGAATGGTCGTGTCCTGGTAGGCAATACCGCCGCCCTCAATTTCGGACATGGTACCACTCTCCAGCAATTGCTCAATATCCATCTGTACAACCGGAGAATGACAATCAATAACACCTAGCAAATGAATTCCTTTACGATCCGATGCTTCCCGGGCAATATTCTCAAATGTCAGATCACGACTGCCACTGATTTTAACAGCCTCACCCCGAGAGGTTCGTCCGATGTGGATATGCAGGTCTGTATAACAGGGCTCCCACATCGTGGACGTTTCCAGTTGATCTTGCATCCTTAGAACCGTCCTGTCGTTCTGTAAAGGTCCCACGCGTACACGGCCATCATCGTTTTGGCATCGCTAATCCGGTTCTCGTCCATAAGCGCATAAGCTTCCTCCAGAGTTATTTCGGCAACTTCAAGGAATTCATCTTCGTCCAGCGCCATGTCCCCTGCTTCCAACTCTTCAGCGATGTAAAGATGAATGATCTCATCTGCGAACCCCGGTGA
The DNA here is from genome assembly GCF_001908275.1 of Paenibacillus xylanexedens. Classification (NCBI taxonomy): domain Bacteria; kingdom Bacillati; phylum Bacillota; class Bacilli; order Caryophanales; family Paenibacillaceae; genus Paenibacillus; species Paenibacillus xylanexedens. The sequence goes on from NZ_CP018620.1 coordinate 5,250,255, forward strand.
CGTGTAAAACGAACGCAAATGACGCAGCGACTTGGCTACATATCCCGTCTCTTCTCGCAATTCACGTGCTGCGGCAACTTCCGGCTCTTCTCCCGGGTCCAGTTTTCCCGCAGGAATCTCCACTTCGGTGCGTCCCATTGCCTGACGATACTGATCCACAACAAGCATGCGATCCCCATTCAGAGCGAGTACAGCTACCGCTCCAGGGTGCCGGATTATCTCACGTGTAGCTGTCTGGCCGTTCGGCAGTTTAACGGTATCGACTTGAAGTGAAATCACTTTGCCCTCGAAGATTGGCTTGGTGGATACGGTCACTTCATCCAGTTTTGGATTGGCAGGTTGCGCCGCGTGGATGGATTGGGCAGATTGATTTGGTTTCATTTGTTCTTCAACTCCATATCGTAGGATTATATATTCGGTTAATGTATATATCTCTGATTTTGGGCATATGGTGAGCGTATAGAACTCTCACAGCAAATATAAACGAATCAGGGGGACTTTCGATGAACAGTTATATGACGCCTCAATCCTTACACGTGGTAGGACAAGCCCGACAAGTACAGCTCATACTCAAACAATGGTTGCGCGAGTGGGGCCCTGATGCCAAGTTAATTGATCTGCTCGCTGGACGTAAATGAATGGGTCATCGATCCATTCATCCATTGATTCAATTTGATCCTAAATTAACGAGTCTTCTCACTTGAAATATAACATGAATTCGCAAAAAGTCCGAATCCGTACAAACCGGGTTCGGACTTTTGTTTAACAACATGTGAGGTAACATGTGCTCTATATTATTTCTTGTCAGCTGCCGTTTCCTGAATAATAGCTACGACTACCTGGGATAACTTCACAATGTCTTCAGCACGAATGCGTTCTTTGGTTGTATGAATATCCTCATACCCTACCGCCAAGTTCACTGTTGGAAGGTCGAATCCGTTAAAGATATTGGCATCACTGCCACCACCGGAAGCAAACGTACTTGTCTCCAGCCCAATACTGCGGATGGCACGCTGTGCAAGTTGTACAACTTCGTGTTCATCATGGAAACCAAACGCAGGGTAAAGGATCTCACTTCTGAATTCAGCTGTTGCACCGTATTTGCGACATGTCGTTTCCAACGCTTCACGCATCTGTGCAACCTGCAATTCAACTTTCTCCTGCACAATACTGCGAGCTTCCGCTTCAAGCTGTACAAAGTCACATACCACGTTGAGTGCTGATCCACCTTGGAATTTACCGATGTTCGCTGTTGTCTCATCATCAATTCTGCCCAGTGTCATCGCTGCAATCGCTTTGGCTGCAACTTGAATGGCGCTGATCCCGTCTTCCGGGTTCACACCCGCATGTGCGGACTTCCCATAGATGCTCATTTGAATTTCAGCTCTCGCTGGTGCAGCAACACAGATCGTGCCTACAGCTCCATTAGAATCCAGCGCATAACCGAACTCGGCATCGATATCCTTCGGATTCATTGCACGTGCGCCCACCAGGCCAGACTCTTCGCCGACCGTAATGACAAATTGAATTTTACCATGTGGAATCTTGTTTTCCTGGATCACACGAATCGCTTCGAACAATGCCGCAATCCCTGCTTTGTCATCTGCTCCCAGGATCGTTGTTCCATCACTGCGAATCCAGCCATCTTCACCCAGTTCAGGTTTGATTCCCTGTCCCGGCGTCACGGTGTCCATATGACATGTGAAAAAAATCGGTGCAACCCCTTCAGTTCCTTCGGCTTCCCAGGTAATGACGAGGTTTCCGGCGCCATGTCCGGTTTGCTCCATGGTATCATCCTCATAGACATGAAGCCCAAGATCTGTAAACTGCTCTTTTAACACCTTCGAGATGTTCTGTTCATTTTTCGTTTCACTATCAATCTGCACCAGTTCCATGAACTGATCGATAACACGTTGTTGTTTAATCATAGGACTTTCCTCCCTCTCGTGGATACGGTACAATACAATTACTATGGTTTGTTTACTTTATGAGGTTGTTCAAAAAGTCCGCTTTTGATTACGAAGGATGCCTCGCGGCATCATCAGCATCGAATATGGAATTCAGCCGAAATAAGCGGGAGGCTTACGAAGTATGTTTCCTTTGGAAACATTGTGGTTGCTCAAGTAGTTTTCCCTACGCTCCGCTACTCCATTTCTAGCTTCATCCCATCTTCTTGGTACTGAAAACCAGTCTTTTTGAACACACACTTTATGTTGAAAGGAGTTCTCTCATCATGCAAAAAAAGAAATGGTTCAAAATCATCATCTATCTCATGCTGATCGCCATGATCGGGTCCACCCTTTTCATAGCTCTCGAACCGTTGCTGTTCGGATAGCAACCTAAAGCCTTTCGACGATCTGTTTACAGACGTTGAAGGGCTTCTTTTTCGGTGACCCAATTAATCTCATATGGAAAAATACGATTAAAGTACGGAACAATCTCCTGCGCTACCTGCTCCACTGCATAGGATTTACCCGTTATATCCTCGAGTGAGGTAACGCCATACTGCTCAATCCCACAAGGAACAATCCCCTGAAAACCTGCATGTTGAATGCCTGAGCTGATGTTAAAAGCAAACCCGTGACTGGTCACAAAACCGCGGCGGTGTTTGCAACGATTAAACTTGATGCCAATTGCAGCAATCTTCATATCGCCAATCCACACACCCGTGTAACCCTCTTTGCGTCCTGCTTCGATGCCCTGGTCTGCGAGATAATCCATAAGTACCTGCTCAAGTTTCCGTAAATAGCCGTGCAGATCCAGGTCTTCATCCCGACCAAGAATCAATAACGGGTAACCTACCAACTGGCCCGGGCCATGATAAGTAATATCACCGCCGCGGTCAATTTGAAACAAAGAAATCCCTTGCTCACGCAACTCTTCCGGACTGAGAAGAAGATGCTCCGGATGATTTTGTGAGCCGATCGTATACGTAGGCGGGTGTTGTAAAAGCAGCATCTGCTCCGCTCCCTCGCCCTCGTCCAATCGCTGCACAATCGCTTTCTGGCGGTTCCAAGCCTCTTCATAATCAAGCATTGGTATGTATGCAACATCCAGCGGCTTGCTCATGATTCCCCACACCCTTCTGCTTCAGGTTCAGTGTACAATGGAGCACCTGTCCGTAGACAGCAGGAAAAGTGCACGGCCTCCGGCACATACACTTTCCCGACAACTATTTACTTAATACACCTTGGTCTCCATGGTATATCCTTCAAGGTTTTCTTTGACACGTTGCAAGAACCGTCCGCTGATTACACCATCCAGAATTCGGTGATCCAGCGACAGACACAGGTTAGCCATCGAGCGAACAGCGATCATATCATTAATAACCACTGGTTTCTTGACAATCGACTCGAATGTAAGAATCGCTGCCTGCGGATAGTTAATGATTGGCTGGGACAGGATCGAACCAAATGAACCTGTGTTGTTCACCGTGAACGTACCCCCTTGCATATGGTCCAGCTTCAACGTACCTTCACGTGTTTTGCGAGCCAGTTCATCCACTTCACGGGCCAGACCTGCAATATTTCGCTGATCGGCATGTTTGATTACGGGTGTAAGAACGGAATCTTCGGTTCCTACCGCCATGGACAGGTTAATGTCCCGTTTGACGATAATTTTGTCCACTGCCCATACCGAGTTCATGATTGGGTAGTCTTTAATCGCGTTAACGACTCCCTTCATCATGAAGGACAGATATGTCAGATTGATGCCTTCCTTACGCTTGAACTCATCCTTGAGTTTATTGCGCAGCATCACAAGATTTGTTACGTCCACTTCGATCATTGTCCATGCATGCGGGATTTCCGATACGCTTTGACGCATATTCCGGGCAATGGCATTACGCACAGGGGTAACATCGATGAAATACTCTGATCTTCCCTGGCCGCCACCTTCCACTTCGATCTGCGGAATTTTCGGGCTTTCGGTTAGATGAATGCCTGAATGTCTCACAGGAACACCTGCATCGGACGCTGAGATCGCTTCTCCAGCGGTTAAACCCATTTCTCCATTTCCACGATTCACTCCGCTGAATGGAGAAGCAGAAGGCGCATGCTGTGCTGCAGGAGATGATGCTGGTGCAGACGATCCAGCCGCGTTACCTCCCTGTGCAACAAATGTCAGCACATCTTTGCGGGTAATACGACCACCGGCACCGGTGCCTTGGATGCTTTGCAAGTTCAAGCCATGCTCTGCTGCCAAGGATTGCACTGCCGGGGAATACCGATTACGCATCGGCTGGTTGGGATCATGTCCTGCTGTATTTGACGCGGCAAGAGGAGTGGGGCTCGCATGTTGCTGCACTTGCTCCTGTTGCTGCGATACTTGTGTTACTTGCTCAGCCGCTTCTTCGTCAGAAGCTGCGACCTGCATGCGGCAGATTGCTTCACCAACAGCAATCGTTGTGCCCTCTTCCACCAAAAGGTCACCCATAATTCCATCCACAGTGGATGGAATCTCGGCATTAACTTTATCAGTGATTACTTCACAGATCGGCTCGTACTGTTCCACACGGTCGCCCGGTTTTTTCAACCATTTGCCTATGGTAGCCGAGACCAGCGATTCCGCCAATTGCGGCATAATGACCTCGATCCATTTCATACGTTCAGCCATTTGATTATCACTCCAAACTTTACTTTTAAACGATCCAAAAAACGAAATTAAAACTCGGCAAGTGTACGCATTGCTGCTTTGGCTTTGTCTTTGCTCAGCATGTAGAATTTCTCCAATGTTGGGCTAATTGGCATGGCCGGCACATCAGGTCCGCAGAGACGCTGAATCGGTGCATCCAGTTCAAATAGACATTCCTCACTAATAATTGCAGCAACTTCGGCACCTACACCACCCGTTTTGTTATCTTCGTGTACAATCAACACTTTGCCTGTCAGACGAGCGGAAGCAATAATCGCTTCACGATCCAACGGTTGCAATGTGCGCAGATCCAGGACGTGTGCTGTAATGCCTTCTTCACGCTCCAGCTCCTCAGCCGCCTGCATTACAAAATGTAGCGGCTGACTGTAACCGATCACCGTAATATCCGCACCCTCACGAAGTACGTTGGCTTTACCAATCGGAACGATGTAATCATCTTCAGGCACATCTTCCTTGATAAGCTTGTAGCATTTTTTATTTTCAAAAAAGAGTACCGGGTCCGGGTCGCGAATAGCGGCCTTGAGCAGTCCCTTGGCATCGTATGCCGAGTAGGGTGCTATAATTTTCAGACCAGGTGTACCAAAGAAAATCGATTCCGGACATTGGGAGTGATACAAACCACCGAAGATTCCGCCACCAATCGGCGCACGGATAACAATCGGACAACTCCAGTCATTGTTGGAACGATAGCGGATCTTCGCCGCTTCACTAATGATCTGGTTGGTTGCCGGCAACATGAAGTCCGAATATTGCATTTCGGCAATTGGCTTCATGCCATACATCGCTGCACCAATGGCAACACCTGCAATAGCGGATTCAGATAAAGGTGTGTCCATCACTCGCATTTCGCCAAACTGATCTTGCAGCCCTTTAGTTGTGGTAAACACACCACCTTTGAGACCTACGTCTTCACCAAGGATAAAAACATTTTCATCCCGTTCCATCTCTTCTTTCATCGCGAGACGGATTGCATCAATATATTCCATCACTGCCATATTTACCGTCCCCCTTCTTCGCTGTCCGCATAAACGTGCGTCAGAGTGTCCTCAGGTTTAGGATATGGCGCGTTGTCTGCATATTCAGTTGCTTCTTTCATTTCCATCGCAAGCTGCGAAGCCAGATCCGCATCCCGGGCTTCGTCCCAGATGCCGCAATCGATCAAGTAGTTCTTCATGCGAGGAACGCCATCTTTCTTCCAGTTCTCCTCAACTTCCTCTTTGGTCCGATAAGCCAGATCATTATCGGAGGTGGAATGAGGTGACAACCGATACATCATCGCTTCAATCAGCGTCGGGCCTTCTCCGGCTATAGCACGGCGACGCGCTTCCTTCACTGCAGCGTATACTTCTAATGCATCGTTTCCATCTACACGCAGTCCAGGGAACCCGTATCCTTGTGCTCGATCGGATATTTTGCCGCTCAACTGTTTGTGAATCGGTACCGAAATTGCATATTGATTGTTCTCACACATAATAATGACAGGCAATTTATGCACACCTGCAAAGTTGGCTCCCTCGTGGAAGTCACCCTGATTGCTTGATCCTTCGCCAAACGTAACAAAAGAAACAAATTCTTGCTTCTTCATTTTGGCAGCCAGCGCAAATCCAACAGCGTGCGGAACCTGTGTTGTAACCGGGCTGGAACCCGTCACAATCCGCAGCTTTTTGTGACCGAAGTGACCCGGCATTTGCCGACCGCCACTATTCGGATCTTCTGCCTTCGCAAAAGCAGACAACATCAACTCACGCGGAGTCATGCCTACCGCCAGTACAAAGCCGTAATCGCGGTAATAAGGTAAATAATAATCGTGATCCCGATCCAGACCAAAAGCAGCGCCTACTTGCGCAGCTTCCTGTCCTACACCGGATACGTGAAAGTTAATTTTGCCAGCCCGTTGCAAGAGCAAGCAACGCTCGTCAAACTTGCGCGCGAGCAGCATGTATTTGTACATATCCAATACTTCACCATCGCTAAGTCCCAGCTGTTGATGCCGGTGGACCGCGTCTGCAGTACCTTGTGAACTCATATGAGGTACCTCCTTTTAATCAGAGCCTGTGCCACTCTTACTACCCGATCTTATAACCTGGTACTAAGACTTGGCTTAACCTTATTATAATCCCTTTTACCCAAAAAAGGAAAGGACCTTTCTCATAAGCTTGTTTGGCTTACATTCCAATGGCCTTTCCATCGACCGCCAACATGGCTTCACCCATAATTTCCGATAGAGAAGGGTGGGGATGAATGGTTTGTCCAACTTCCCAAGGTGTGGCATCCAGCATCTGAGCCAGAGAAGCCTCAGCGATCAATTCCGTCACATGGGTGCCAATCATATGTACCCCCAATATATCATTCGTCTTGGCATCTGCGATCACCTTCACGAATCCATCCCGACTTCCGTGAATAAGCGATTTGCCAATGGCCGAAAATGGGAACTTGCCTGTTTTGATGTCATAGCCACGTTCTTTGGCTTCTCGCTCGGTGAATCCGATGCTGGCTGCTTCCGGACGTGTATACACACAGCGCGGGATGCGATGGGATTCTGCGGCATGTACCGTTTCTCCTGCCAGATGATCGACAGCGAGAATGCCTTCATGACTTGCGGCATGTGCAAGCTGCAAACCGCCGATGCAGTCACCAATGGCGTAGATGTGACCTTCACCGGTCTGTAACTGTTTGTTCACAGCGATGAACCCACGCTCCAGTTTGATATCTGTATTTTCAAGTCCGATATTTTCGACATTAGCTTGACGTCCAACCGATACGAGCATTTTCTCCGCTCTCAGCGTTTCCTGCTTATCTTCACCAAGCTGCACATCAATCTGGATGCCCTCTTGATCTGTGCTATATGTTTCCGTTAGAACAGTGGCACCTGTCAGGAAACGAACACCTCGTTTGCCGAGCAATCGCTGCATTTCTCTGGCAACATCCTCATCCTCGGCAGGCAACACGTGAGCGGCTGCTTCTACTACTGTGATGTCTACGCCAAAGTCATTCAGCATGGATGCCCACTCCAGTCCAATCACACCCCCACCCACAATGATGAGTGATGCAGGAAGTTCATCCATACGCAGTGCTTCGTCACTACTCATAATAAACTTGCCGTCCGGTTCCAGGCCCGGCAACACACGTGGACGCGAACCAGTGGCAATAATGAGATTGGTTGGAACTACCGTATCCATCTCTCCATCTTCAAACTCCACAGCGACTGCTCCGCTCTGCGGTGAGAAGATGGATGGTCCGATGACGCGACCTTTCGCGTGTACAACCTGGATTTTATTTTTTTTCATCAAATACTGAACGCCCTGATGGAGCTGTTCGACAATTGCATCCTTGCGCGCCTGTACTTTGGGAAATACAAGTGTAGCTCCAGCTGTCTCGATACCATACGTCTCGCTCTCCTGGATCTCGGCGTATACTTCCGCACTTTTCAGCAAAGCCTTACTCGGAATACAACCACGATGCAGACAGGTACCGCCAAGCTTGTCCTTCTCAATGATAACGACCTGTTTTCCCAGCTGTGCAGCCCGGATCGCGGCTACATATCCACCGGTTCCTCCTCCAAGAATTGCAACATCACATGTAATTGGCATCTCTCATGCTCTCCTCTATGAATCAAATTTCAATATAATTTATGATGGCTTAAATCATGGTTTGGCTTATACCCTCTATATGCCATTGTACTCTCCTTGAGCGGTCAACTCAAAGTTTGAACCAATCACACATGGACAGCCTATGCATTCCAAGCTATGATGGAATCAGGTATGATCTGTAAGCTTAACCTTTATTTAATGTCGACTTTGGCAGAAAGGGTATAATGCTCATGAATACAAGATTGGTCTTTGCGCGATTTTTGGCAATTGTTGTTCTGGTCATCCCCGGGTTAATGGCAATGAAGGGTTTTCTGATGATGAAAGATGCCCTGTTCCTATATTATGCCGAGCACGGGAACGAACTGATTTCACCAGGATTCCAGTGGCTTTCCTTTGGTGGTGGACTTGTCCTTTTTGCCGCAGGTATGAGTTTTCTGGGAGGCTGGATCCTGTTCCGTGACCGCAAGCGTAATTATGTAGGTCCCCGTTTCCGGTCCAAAAGTGTACCCGAAAAAGCAGAGACGCCCGGAAGGACTCCATGAGTCCGGGCTTTTTGTGTGTTTATACAACACACCGCCTACTTTACATAGACAGGATGGATCATCATGGTATCATTTCTAATCACGTTACAACGATTGCTCAAAGGCATTTTCCATGCGTTCAAAGACCCTAAGTTTCTGGCTCTGTTCGCGTTAACGGCAGCAACGTTGCTATCAGGCACTTTATTTTACACTCGTGTTGAAGGTCTACACTGGATCGATGCGTTATACTTCTGTGCGGTTACCCTGACTACGGTGGGACATCCTGATTTTGTGCCATCCACCGGATTCAGCAAAGCCTTTACCGTGATCTACATGTTTGCAGGTATTGGTCTCACCTTTGCCATGATTGCCAGAATTACAGCAGGTATTCTATTCCCTCGCAAATTAAAGACAGAAGAGGACCCGGAGTAATCTCCGGGTCATTCGTATAAGGCATCCCGCAGTTTGGTAGACATACGTGATTCTTTGGAAGAAGACTTCAAGATCGTTCTACGCAACGTCAGGTTACTTGCCTGCAGTCGCTCCGCTTCTGCGAACAGTTCTGCAAATAACGCCTGCGGCGCTTCATCTAGAGACCCCTGCTCTTTCAAGCTTTCATATCGCTTTTGAAGTGATGTTAATGCTTCACTCATACTAAACACCTCTTTTCACAACTCCTGTTAATTAGCTACCGTAACCAATACATTAACAATCCATATAGTAACACAAAGCTGCGCAGATTAGTTCTGGCTCTTTCCAAAGATTTTGTGGTACTCTGTAATGGTCGCTTTTTTTGTTGAATCCCGTATGTGAGAGGAGTAGCAGCACCGTGCAAACAGGACGTATTACCGTAATTACTGGACCCATGTTCAGTGAAAAATCCGGTGAACTCATTCGCCGTTGTCAGAAATTAATACAATTTGGCCGTAAAAAGGTTGTGGCCTACAAACCAGCCGAGGATAATCGGTTTGCCCAGGACGAGATCGTGAGCCGAATTGGTTATCGACTCCCTGCCCATTCCATTCCCCGGCAATTAACCCCGGAATCCGTAGAAATGATCTTGAACCAAACCATAGATGCTGATGTTGTTGCATTTGATGAAGTACAATTTTTCAGCAGTGCCATTATGGAACTTGTCTCGGAGTTAGCGTATTGTGGCAAACATGTCATTGTGGACGGACTTAATATGGATTACCGTGGTAAGGAATTCGGATATGTCGGTGGTTTGCTTGCCATGGCAGACGACATTGAGAAACTCTCGGCTTTCTGTGCGGTATGTGGCAGCCCAGATGCAGCCTTTACACAACGTATCGTCAATGGGGAGCCCGTTACCTTGGGTCCGGTTGTCATGATTGGCGATTCAGAAGCTTACGAGCCACGTTGTCGTTGCTGCTTCATTCCTCCTCACAAAGTTGAATGCTCATCATAATTTCTAAAAGATTTTTGATATCTTCCAAAAAGGCCCTTTGGGGCTTTTTTTGTTATAGAGCAAACATTCGCACAAAAAAGCACCGCTTCGCAGCGATGCTTTCAGAGTCACTTCCCGCTAGTCACGGGAAACAAAATATTTGTTGGTCATGTAGTAAGCGTCACCACGCGACGTTTCCACCATTCCTTTTTTGGCATCCAAAAATACAATCTCTTTACACTTTGTACAGTACCATTTTGTGCGCTTGTATGGGGATTCCGTCACATAAGCCGTGCCACATTTACAATCAATCTTCATTAATAACTCGGTTGATTTATAAGCACTGGACAAGCGTTCCAGGTTATCCTGCTGCTGTGTAGGCATAATGGTCTGCTGATAATCCGATAAATGATTTTGAACCTTGAAGTCTGCTACCAATCCTGCATTCAATCCAAAAAACTCCTTGCCGATTTCGGTCACGAAGCGCTTCTCATTTCTGTAGCAATCCAGCCACTCAATAATCTGCTTATTAGACAGTGGAACCGTACCCTTGATACCGCTGTTTAAGGTGTAGGTCATGATGTATAAAGTATCGTCTTGTCTACCTGAGTACATTAGAATCCTCCTTCGAATACATTTGCTAATGTACTACAAAAACGCGCATAAATCAAAAAAATCTTATTTCCTGAGCGCATCTCTTCTTATTAAATGGGAAACATTCCACGTTCATCCGCCAAAGACTTACAAGAACTGCATACACCTGAAACATTTCCCTGTGGCGCCGCATAATGCACGACCGATTTAACGTTTTTCTTGCATATGGAACAGTAGTGCCTCCTTTCCTTTTTTGGGATATAGTCCGATAGCTTAACCACGTTTTTGTTCGGTCGGAATCGTTGTAAGAAACCCGGCCATTTCATCTCGCTTCACTCTTTCTTGTTCGTCTACTTCGTAGTCATTTTTTTACTCTGGGCTAAAAATCATCTCGTCTTTTTTTATGTATACGATTCCAAGTTGTGCGTGCCTATCTCATAATCTATTCGACGTTTTGGGCGTTTTTCCTGTTTTTAATCTCTACACATATAAAAAAAACCGACAGAACCTGCTCTCCTTTTTTTCGGAAGAACAGTATTTTAGTCGGTTCCATCCTTATTTATAAAAAGTTCCCAGAACGTCCAGCTCTGATGAGCGCTCAATTCGAAATGGATAGATATACCCCTGATTCATTCGGGTAAATTTGCGGCTCCACAGATCCAGTCCCGATGTGAACTGATAAGCCTGATATATAAACTTGGAGCAATAATTGCGCTCAATACTGCGCAGATTGGTCTGCAAACGGTAGAATTTTACCTGCTTGTAATGGTCATGTACCCACCCGGCTGCTTTCATGCCTGCCTCATTCAGTCTGGAACGGAATATAATAAAGCGATCTCCTTCATAAAAACGCGTGAGATACCAGTCTAATGAATCAGCAAATACAGGCCCATAAGGATGCACATGATACACTTTTCCGTCTAGACCGATAATGCCCATATGCCCGGCGTAATAGGTTGATTCTGAGCTTGGCGTGTACACAATATCCCCTGGCTCTAGCTTCATCTCGCCCAACACGTTAATAGGCAAGTCCTGATGCAGCCGTTTGGCTGCTGAGCGTTCACGCCGACCTTCAACCAACAAGCGATGAAGCGCGCCAGCAAGTGCGAGATACATTTCAGACCATTTGATCTTTTTTTTATCAGGTCGTTTGAACCACCGCTGGATGAAGGTGAAACCTCGTTGTGGCTGTGATCCCTTTTTCATACGCTGCACTCCACTCTGATCTAGTTATTATTTCTTGATGTTATTCTACAGTTTCTCAGGCTTATTATAGACATTTGGTAGTGTATATTCAATTCGATAGCCGTTGTGTCTGGTGAAATTATGCCTTCTTATTAACCATTTTATGCAAAAAAAGATGACTTCGGGATTAAATTAACCCGAAGTCATCTTAACGTATCCAAATGCAAACCTTTATTCTTCTACAACACCAAGTGCTTTATTTTTCTCCTTGAAGCGGCTGTTATGGGAAGAAACATAAGCCACTTTCTCCGCTTCAGGGTCCATGTAAAGCTTCGCACTGTTTACCGCTAGGGCTGCATCAGTGAAAGTACCAGCAATCAAATACAGTTTGCTACCATAATCTACAAAATCACCTGCGGCAAAAACACCAGGAATATTGGTTTGTAATCTCTCCGTTGTAGTGACATGCCATTCGCCAAGATCAAGTCCCCAATCCCGGATTGGACCAAAGTCACTCTTCATGCCATGGTTTACAATGACAGCATCGACTTCAAGCATTTCAGTTTCACCTGTGTCCACGTGTGAGATGGTCACCTGTTCAATCACATCACCACTCATACTATGCAGTGTCTCTACCGCATAAGGTGTACGGACATCTACAGAGGATTCTCTCATACGCAGTACATTACGCTCCAGCCCGCCAAAGCGGTCACGACGATGCACAACCGTAACTTGCTCTGCCAGAGCTTCCAGTTCATTCGCCCAGTCCACAGCAGAGTCGCCTCCACCCGAGATCAACACGCGTTTACCACGGAATGGCTCCAGCTCTTGCACGGTATAGTGCAGATTGCTAACCTCGTAACGGTCTGCACCTTCAAGCTCCAGCTTGGCCATTTTATATATACCATATCCGATTGCCATAATGACGGTACGTGTCCAGTGTTGCTCACCTGTTGCAGAAGTTAGCAGAATTGTGCCATCAGGTTGACGCTTGAATCCTTCGATCTGTTGTTCAAATACGAGGGTTGGCTCAAAAGTCCTTGCCTGTTCTTCCAATTGTTTGATCAGATCTTCACACAGAATTGGCGTCACACCCCCGACATCCCAGATCATTTTCTCCGGATAAAAGAGCATGCGACCGCCCAATCTGTCACGTGCCTCAATCAACTTGGTCTTCATATCCCGCATGCCGCTATAAAAGGCAGAGTACATGCCCGCAGGGCCACCGCCGATAATGGTTACATCATAAAGTTCCAACTGCTGATTCATATTAAAAATACCTCCGTTAATTCGATCCAGAACATCGAGTATTTGATATCGATTCTCATTATCACTTAAATTCTAGTGTAATGGTAATCTTATCAAAATACAATGGCTAAAAAACAAACATTTCTTGTACAAAAATTTTATGAACAACTCCGCTCTTAACTATTGCGCTCTTGGAGCCGCCAACAGCTTTTCGACAACAAAATCAATTTGTTTGTTGACTGAATAGATATCTGAATAGTAGAAGAAATCAAAATCAATCTCAATTAGGCGACCTTCTTTAACAGCCGGTATGCTACTCCATATTGGATCATCCGTCAAGTTATCTGCCCCTTCATACACCGAACGAAACACATAGTCCCCGATATATTCAGGCAGCACTTCCATGGATAAATTAGAGCCTCCCGCTTCCGAAACTACATCAATTTTCTTTTGTACCACTTCAGGTGCTTTCATCCCCAAATATTCATATAATGCCTGAGATCCTCGGCCATATTGTTTGCTCTCTACAACGACCATACCTTTCAAACCGCCCTCCACAATGGAAACCGTTTTGTCCAATATGCCTGCATCTGCTAGTTTTTGCTTACTCTCTTCGACTTTGCTATTGAGATTATTGATTAATGTCTCAGCTTCCTGTTCTTTGCCAAAAATACTCGCTATACTCTGGAGTCTTTCTTCTGTTGTCATTTTCTCGTACGGAATATATACCGTAGGTGCAATATCCTTTAATAACGTATACGTCTCTTCTGAAGGAACAATGATCAGATCCGGATCAAGGTCAATGACAGCTTCAGGATTCGGTTCGAACCAAGTCCCTAGTGAATTTACACCTTCAAGCTCACTCTTGTAGGCAGCCCCGTTGAATACTTCAGATGTAGCAATTGGCTTAATTCCAAGCGCAACGACGTCTCCCTGGAGATATAGTACAACAACCCGTTTAGGATTTGCTGGAACAACTACGTCACCCTTAACCGTTGAGACCGTGCGTGTTTCATTGTCTTTGTTCGTCTGGCTTCCTGTGTCTGATGATACTGCCGTACTGCTGTTATTGGAACTGGCACCCGTTCCTTCGCCAGCTGCTGGTGTTGTAGCTGTACCTGAAGAGCAGGCTGTGAGGAGCATCGTTATGCTCAATAATGCAACCATAATCATACTGGAACTTGTTTTCTTTCTTTTCATTGGTGTAGACCCTCCGTCTATATATTGATAATGATTCTCATAATCAATATATCCCGACTTCCATCTTCGGCCAATGGACGATTCAGAGATTACCAATGGACGATCCTCTGTTCTCGCTTCTTCTCTCATCTTTCGTTGATACTGAATCGGAGAGATCCCCACATGTTTTTTGAAGATACGACTAAAATAATACACATCCGAATAACCCACTTCTGCTGCAATTTCACTCAGCGTTGCATCAGATCGTACAAGCAGATTCCGAGCCTTGGCGATTCGAGTCTGAATTAAATAATCAATGGGACTGTAACCCGTCTGTCGTTTGAATTGCATGGATAAATGTCGGGAGCTGTAGTTGAACTGTTCAGCCAGGAAATCAAGCGTGACCTGTTCCCTATAATGGTTCTGGATATAACGAAGTGTTTGTTTCACCGGGTCAGCAAGCTCTGTTTTGATCTCCTGCTCTGCCAATTGAACCATCATTTCATGAATGAACTGGTAAAATAAACTTTTTGTATGAAGCAGATCCAGACTGCCAGATTGAATCCATGAATCCTCTAGCTCATCAAGGTAACGTAACAAGCCCAGCGGGCTACTCGGTGCAAATCCATATTGCAAAGAGAACGGTGCAACTTCCGGCTGTGCCAATAACCACTTTTTACGATAACTAGGAAAGGCAAGGAATGCTCTGTAATAGAGCAGAATATATTCGAAATCTTCGTTGGTTTGGATATCCAGTGAAGATCCTTTGGCCCCATGAAGCATGTAGAACCGCTCTGCCTTGTATGTTTGTCCATCCAACTGAAGCACAGCCGATCCTCGAATCGTATATATAAAACCATTTGCCGGAAGTGTATAGGCATCCAGTTGTGCTCCTGCCTCCATAACGATCCGGCGTATATCCAGAACCTTAACAGCGGCATGATTCCAGCATTTCATCTGTTCGTCTAATTGCATCGAATACTCTCCAATCCCAGCACACCCGTAACAAAGACCTTACAAGGTCATCATTCTGCCACACATCCGATAACATATGCGTAGCAGAGGTTCACTAATATACCTTTATTATAAATGATAATAATTTTCATTATCAACTGAAATTTAGAGTGGAATTGGATTTCATCTCATCCATCACTTGTTAGACTTATTTTGGTTCAGAGATCTTCGTAAACCACGCAGCCAATTCCTCTGTTTGATCCAATGTTGCAATCGGGTCAAAGTACCATGAACGATCCGGGCTCCAGATAAACACACGATCATTTTTGACCGCATCCAGTGAACTCCAGACCGGTTTCGATTTCAACTCTTCCAAGGTCAGATTGTCCGCTGTTAGAATGATGTAGTCTCCGGCAAACTCAGGAATCGCTTCCGATGAAACTTCAACCAGTTGATCCTTCATTAAAGTCTCTTTTTTATCTGCAGGAGGATTCAAACCAAGCGCGCTGTAGACTGCCTGACCTCCTCGACCAAAATTATCACCAAAGGCCAACGGTGCTTTATCATAAAACTGCATGACCGACACCTCTGCCTGCGGATCAATCGCCTCACCAACACGCTTCTTGGCATCTGCAATTCTTGCGTCATAATCGGTTAACCATGCCTCAGATTCTTTTTCTTTATTTAGCACTTCACCGAAATAGGCAATTTCTTCGTGGGTGTTTTTCAGTTCGCCATAAGGTACAACCAAGGTAGGTGCAATTTTGCTAAAGGAATCAAATAAATCAGGATTACCTGTCACAATGAGATCCGGTTCAAGTTCCAACACCTTTTCGAGAGAAATGGTTTCATATTCACCAATATTCTGCACGCCCTCAAGTGATTTGATAAAATAAGGATTTTTCAGGTTCATCTCGGGTGTACCCACAGGTTTAATCCCCAGGGCGATCAGACTTCCCAGATACAAGTCAACCACAATCCGTTTAGGTTCAGCCGGGATTGTAATATCTCCCTTAACCGTTGAGACTGTGCGGGGTACCGATGATTTGCTTTGATTCTCCGCTGTTACTGTCTTCGTGGAACTTGACGTACTATTGCTTCCGGATGCATCCCCGCTCGAATTACTGGCAACACCTGTTGAGCAGGCACTTAGCAGTAACGTAAGACTTAGTAGAATACTAAGCAACATTCCCGTTCTTGTCTGTCTGTTCATATTTATTGACCCTCCATGCTTATATTGATAATGATTATCACCATCAGTATAAACATACCTTCCACTTCCACCTCTGAAAATGTCATTTCGCGCCACACCTGATGTCAGATCAGGCCATTTTAGAGGTGCTGAGGTCTTTTCTTTAAATTGCAGAGGAGAAAGACCTGTATGTTTCTTGAACATACGCCCCAAATAATATCCATCCGGATAACCGATTCCTACAGCGATCTCATCCAACGTGGCATCCGTTTGCAGCAACATCTCTTTGGCTTTGAACAAACGAAACTGAATCAGATAATCGATGGGACTGGTTCCAGTCGACTGCTTGAACTTGCGTGACAAACTTCTTGGGCTGGTGCCGATCATTTCTGCCAAAACATGAAGTGTAAGTGGCTGGGTGTACGAAGACTCTACAATTTCAATGACTTTGCTGACCTGATCCATAATACTTGGATAACGATTGGATATACGAGGAATCTGTGATGAGATCTGCTCCACAAATGCATAGAACAAACTCTTGGCCTGAAAGTGCTGAATAGGGTTCTTTTGATCCCAAAAAAAGTGCATCTTTTTCAATTGCTCATATAGAATGGTTGGCATATCGGGGGTAAAGCCATAGTTCATTTGGAACGGATTGATACGCTCCATTAACCTTCCCAGATCGTTTCTCCCTCCACTAGGCAGGTTTGCTTTGTACATCAAGTAATATAGGCGCAATCCGGATTCGCCTGCTTGAATCACCAACTTACTCCCTTTTCCCCCATGGAGAATATAAAAGCGACTCACTTCATACGTTTGGTTGTCAATGGTCACTCCGGCATCACCCTGAATGGTGAGTACAAAGGTACTCGTCGGAAATTTGTATTTCATCTCTTCATACGCCTCTAATTCCATGTAACGGATATCTGTTATACTCACCGCAGCATAGTTCCAGAGGATATAATAATCATTCCACATTTTGCTACCCATCTCCGTCTACATAAATTGTGTCTGTACTTTACTCACTTATTGATAACCATTATCAATTATTATGATGAAGTACGCAATACAACCGATGTATAAGCATCCATTCAGACAAAAAAAGAGCTATTCAAATCCTTCTCTTAACATCCGATATATGTAAATAGAACCATGATAAAGCGGAGAAGGAGAACAGAGGATATGAATTCAATCTCATCTGCAACCAAAAGCAGTTTCACTCCCGGGAATCAAGTCTCCAATCGGGATAAAGAAATTCAGGGACTTATGAAACAAAAGGCTCGACTTAATGAGGATCTACAGGCGGTTAAAACCAATGATCAACTTGATAGCAAAATAAAAGCCGAACGAGTTAAATCTTTAACTAGTTTCATTCAACAAGTTGATAACCAAATTTCCCAAATTCAATCAGAAGAACTTCAAGAGAAAAATAAAACAAATCAGTCTGAGAAACCTAAGCAGCAAGAAGAACCTTCTCAATCTAGTGAAGGGTCCTTAGATCCATCCATGAATCATATTGTTAAACATAGCCAGACATATGATCAGTTGGGTAAATTAGTAGGCTTACGTGATCGAATGCATGGTTCCATTAAAACTCTTGAGGGAGAGACCAGATTCGATCGGATCGTTCTGGATAATGACACGGGTAATGATATGGGAAAATCAATGATGCTAGAAAACGCAGAGCAAACTGTTTTTAAAATGAAGCGTGAAATGGTTCAGGATATCAACTCTCAGCTGAGCAAGACGGATCAGAAAATTGGAGATCTGATAAAAGAAATCCATCAACCTGCGTCAAAAGATTCACTTAAGTCGCCTCCGTATAAAACCTCAACGAACAAAGAAGATCAGGAAGTAAATGAAAGAAAGAAAACGGGAAGTAAGGAGCATCCATCAGATGGCGGAACCACAGATCAGAAATCAGGAAATGGTCTGCAAACTCCGGCTTCTGCATCTCCTGCTACTTCATATCCATCCGTCGATATTCGAATCTGAGCACGCTCTGATTACACTAACTTATATGTATACATATTGGGGTTGAAGTGTTTTCTATTCGGCACACAGCCTTCGACCCTCACGCATCAAATGATAGAAAAACCACTATGACAGGTGACTAATACCTGATACGTAGTGGTTTTTCAGCATTTTAACGTTTGGGTATTAAGGCGAAGCCTAGGATTACAAAGAAGCTTTCTTGTAAAAAGCTTTTAGATCACTTCCTTAGGTTCCTTGTGTCCTCTACATTCTCATATAAATGTATATTTCAACTTAGATAGTATGATTATTTCTTATGTCTAGCACGGAGTACTGGCGGTATCATTGGCACAGATGATACTTCCAGCAATCGCTTTACAACCTTTTTTGATGCGTGTGGCCTCATCAATAATCTGATCAATGTTTTCATATTTTTGCTTGCTGTTGGTTACAACGGCGATAGATACCGACACGAGAGGAATGGGTCGATTCAGCCCGGAACGCCCTTCTCCCAGAACATATTGATTATGCCAATCATGTTCGTTGTAAAACGTTTTTTCCTTTCCTCAAAACCTGAGATGACTTCCTCACTAATATGTTTGTAATGATGGTGATTCAGGATTGTAATAAAATCATCACCACCGATATGTCCAAGAAAAGCTTCAGGCGGAACAAATAGCTTACGAAGCAAGTTAGCTGTCGCCTGAATAAGCTGATCCCCCATTTTGAAGCCATAGCTATCATTGTAAGATTTGAACTGATCGAGATCAACGTACAGTACGCTAAAATGGTCCATCTGAAGAGCCTGAGACAGCCTTTCATCTATGATATGATTACCTGGAAGACCAGTCAGCGGGTTCATAAAAATCGCCATTTCAGCCCGTACATCAGCAACAGCAAGTAGCAAACGCCGAATACTCACAGCTCCAAAGAAACTTTCCCCTGACGTGACCAACACAAGATCATATATTTCCCCTTCATCTCGGTCCATGGCTAGAACACTGACATCTGTAATCTGTTCCGAATAATCCACGACCAGTGCCTGCGTGTTCATTACCAGTTCTACAGGACGTCCCATGTACAGATTATAGCCATACTGGGTGCCAATCTGCTGAAAGAATCGGGGCCGCATCATTAATGACACACACTTCTCCCCCCATAACAGCTATACCTTCCAGACTAGGATTGGACTTGAACAGATGATAGACGATATCACATTTTGTATCAGATTGTACTACAGGAATTGGTTCAGCAATCTCGCCTATTTGCGTAAACATACTATTCTACCCCTCTGTTCGTAGCATCTAATCCGAACTTTTCAAATATATATGTAGGTCTTTGTCAATGGTCACATCGTACCACTTTCTACTTGAAAAAGCGTTAACTGAAGGTAAAAGTTTATGAAATATTTCCTTTTCTAAATTTTGCTATAGGGAGCTTATTTTAATGCTTGATCTCAAAATTCAGAAACAATGATGCAACACTAAATTTCATCATCATGTTCTGTGTTATTTCGTTATGCAAAAATACCGTCATTTACTGGATATCTTTAATCCAATAAATGACGGTATTCGTTGGCATTAATTCACAGAAGTTTATGGACCTGAAATGAACGAATTCAGATATAGGACGCCAAAAATCCATTAGACTAGAATCTAATCTGTATTCAAACTATACTTGCCAGCTCACTACTCCTGACCCTTTCAGCTTACCTTATGCTCAATTCTCAACTTGTCAGCAACCATCGCAATGAATTCCGAATTTGTTGGTTTTGACTTGCTGATATTGATCGTGTAACCAAACAAGTGGCTGATGCTGTCGATGTTGCCGCGTGTCCAAGCCACTTCAATGGCATGGCGGATGGCACGTTCGACGCGGGACGGCGTGGTTTTGAATTTTTCGGCAATCGCCGGATACAGTGTTTTGGTGATGGCTCCCAAAATTTCGATATTGTTATACACCATAGTAATCGCTTCGCGCAAATACTGATATCCTTTAATATGCGCAGGAACGCCGATTTCATGTATGATGGACGTAATATTTGCATCCAGATTTTTGTGTTTGCCCATTGGCACAACATTGGATTTCATGAACATGGATGATCCGCTGCTTGTGGACATCGCCGTCTGTGTTCCCACCAGTTGACGCACACGATTCGCAAGCACTTCCATGTCAAACGGCTTGAGAATATAATAAGAAGCTCCGAGTTGCACGGCACGCTGTGTGATATTCTCTTGTCCGAATGCCGTAAGCATAATGACTTTAGGCTGTGGAGACAGGTTCAGGTCGCGCAAGCGCTCAAGCACACCCAGACCGTCCAGATGAGGCATGATAATATCCAGAATCAATACATCCGGCACATCCCGAGTTTGCTCCAGCAATTGCAGTACTTCTTCTCCATTGTATGCAATACCGGTTACTTCCATATCTTCCTGCTCAGATATATATTCGGCAAGCAAATTCGTAAATTCACGATTATCATCGGCCAGCAATACCTCAATTTTTTGCAAAACGGTATCCTCCTTTAAATTAAACATCGTTTCGTACATTTCCTTACAGGTTAAATTTTCGACACAGCCAGTTGAATTCCTTCTGTCGAAAATTATTTTTCTTTATTTTTTTTTCTTGATCCTATATAATAAATAATTTATTTCATTATCCGATATATTATGTTTGCTTTCGACAAAAAAGAACCTCAGGGCTGTTTAGCCAGCCTTGAGGTTCTTATCGTTTTCCTTTTTCATCATAACGCCAGCATCTTGTAACATCCATTCAATGAAGCAACCGTAACCCGATTTTGGATCATTCACGAATACATGAGTAACTGCACCGATCAACTTACCATTCTGTACAATGGGGCTACCACTCATCCCTTGAACGATACCTCCGGTCTTATCCAGCAGTTTCGGGTCCGTGATTCGAAGCACCAGACCTTTTGTTGCTGGTTCGGTTTGATCTGCCACATGAACAATGTCAATGGAGAAGCGTTCAACTTGTTGACCGTCAACCACGGTAAGTATTTCGGCCGGTCCTTCCTTTACTTCATGAGAAAAAGCGACGGGAATGCCTTTCGAATACAAACTGTGCTCAGGATTTCCGGACATTTTACCAAAGATACCAAAAGCCGTATTACGTTCAATATTGCCCAAAATTTTGCTTTCCTTGAGGAAATGAGCACGTTTTTCACC
This sequence comes from Paenibacillus xylanexedens, assembly GCF_001908275.1. NCBI lineage: Bacteria > Bacillati > Bacillota > Bacilli > Caryophanales > Paenibacillaceae > Paenibacillus > Paenibacillus xylanexedens. The sequence goes on from NZ_CP018620.1 coordinate 5,271,941, forward strand.
CGGATCACCGGTCTCGCTTTTAGAAATGGACGTCACATTGGATTGAACGATCTGACCACTACCTACAACAATAGATGTTTGTGTGTTCATATCTGTAATGACATGGCCCAGTGCGCCATATACGCCCTGATCGGGAGCATAGAAGGTAAGTGTGCCAACACCGGCTGCAGAATCACGAATGTACAATCCAAGCCTCCACGCTTGATCCTCGGAGTCATACGCCGGAGTTAATCGTGTCTTCACCGTTTCCTTGCCACGTTTTAACACAACATCAATACCTTTTTTGCTTTTCCCTGCAAGTTCAACGGCTTCAGAGACACCTGCTACGCCATCCAGACGTTTGCCATCCATATGCGTAATCAGATCTCCGAGCTTAATGCCCGCTGTTTCTCCGGGCGATACACGCTCATCCTGACCGGAACGTACCAGATGATGTCCAACAACCAGAATGCCTGCCGATTTAACCTTGACGCCAATGGTTTGTCCCCCGGGTACAACACGCAAATCCGGTATCACATTCACATGGACTGTTTTGACCGGAATTTTACCCCACAACTTCAACGTTAATTTGGCATGTCCCGTCTGTTGAGGGTGAAGATGCAAAGGTTGTTGCCTGGTAACATGCATCGCTGCTTGATCATCCAAACCAACGATATCTGGTCGATCTACAACGGCGCTTGAAACAGCAGGTACAGCGAGCCGGACATCCGCTTGCCTGCCAGCAAACACCTGCAATTCATCCGGCAGTGAAGCATAACTTTGCACAGGCTGAATGGCCTGGCTAATCACACAAAGAAAGAAGGCAAATAAAAGACCTAGCAATTTCTTCCTGAGGGGGGAATTCAATGGCTGTCACACTCCCTTTGCTTCTTTCGCTTGACGAAAGGTGGTCGCCAATTGCGTACCTATAAGATAACCTCGCCCCCAGGCTTTTATTACTGTCAATCATTACGCCAGCCGTCCGTTTCACCCTTTTTTGGCTTCCGCCAAATTCAGCATTTCCTGTGCGTGATGCAGCGTTTTTTCTGTAATTTCCACGCCGCCCAGCATACGTGCCAATTCCTTCACTCTGCCTTCGTCTGACAGCGATTCCACCTGCGTCATCGTCCGTCCATCGTAGACATGTTTCTCAATGAGATACTGATGATCTGCCATACAAGCCACTTGTGGTAAGTGAGTTATTGAGAAAACCTGACAAGTCGAAGACAAGCGGAACAGTTTTTCCGCAATGGATTGAGCTGCTCTACCACTAACTCCGGTATCAACTTCATCAAAAATCAACACAGGTATCCGGTCATGTCGCGCAAAGATACTCTTCATCGCCAGCATCATTCTCGACAACTCACCACCTGAAGCAATCTTGCCAAGTGGTCGTAATGGCTCACCCGGGTTAGGTGAGATCAGGAATTCCGCGTTGTCCGCACCATGACGATTCAGACGAATACGGCGCCCATTCCATTCAATGCCCTTCGGATCTTCGAAAGGAGTAATCTGAACACGCAGTGTAGTCCGCTCCATTTGCAGATCCTTGAGCTCGCTTTCCACCTGTGCAGCTAGTTCCTCGGCGCATTGTTTGCGAACCTTGCTGAGCTCTTCAGCAGACTCCATCACAAGGTTAAGCATTTTGTCACGTTCAGCTCGCAATTTCTCCAGCCGTTCGTCCTTGTTCTCCAGTTGATCTGTTTCATGGCTAATTTGATCATAATAACTCAGAATAAGTTCAACACTGTCCCCGTATTTCCGTCTGAGGCCAGAAATCAGATTCAGCCTTTGCTCCACTTCTTCCAGCCTTGCCGGATTAAATTCAATCTTCTCCCGGTAATCCCTTAACTGAAATGTCGCATCTTCCAATTGATAAAATGCAGATTGCAGCTGTTCTACGATTGGTTGCAGTCCTTTGTTATCATATCCAGAAATATCTTCAATTCTTGAAAGAGCAATGCTCACAGCTTCAAGTCCGCGTTGACCACTGAGGAGATCATATGCACCAGCAACACTGTCCATCATTTTCTCACTATGGGATAGTTTGACCCGTTCTTCCCCGAGTAATTCATCCTCGCCTTGTGTAAGGCTTGCTGCTGCGATCTCCTCAAGCTGAAAGCGATACATGTCCAAGAGTTGATATGCCCGCTGACTGGACTCCTGAAGCGCACGCAGTTCTTTTTCCGCCGTGATAAACTTGCTGTAGCGCTCCTGGTACTTCGCTTTGATCGGTCCGATGACTTCCGAGCCATAAGTATCGAGAAGCCCCAGATGGCTCTCAGCGCGCAGCAAACTCTGATGTTCATGTTGTCCATGAATATTGATCAGCTTCTCGCCTACTTCCCGCAGCATGGTCAGATTGACCAATTGCCCATTAATGCGGGACGTACTCTTCCCCTGAGTATTCAACTCACGTCGAATAACCAAATGCTCTTCAGGCTCACAATGAATACCCAATTTCTCTAATGTCTTCCATACCGGATGACTCTGCTCCATCTCGAACAAGGCTTCCATCTCTGCCTTCTCACATCCGTACCGGATCAGATCAGCTGAACTGCGTCCACCAGCAATTAAGCCAAGTGCATCTATAATAATCGACTTACCTGCACCCGTTTCCCCTGAAAGTACATGGAATCCCGGATGGAATACAACGTCCACTTCTTCCACCACAGCCAGATTACGAATCGATAACGTAACTAACATCTGCAAAAACACCTCCGGATGACTAACTCAGATATTATGTTTTTGAACCATTGATTCAAGAGGTTGTTCAAAAAGTCCGCTTTTGATTACGAAGGATGCCTGGTGGCATCATCAGCATCGAATATGGAATTCAGCCGAAATAAGTGGGATGCTTACGAAATATGTTTCCTTCGGAAACATTGCAGTTGCTCACGTAGTTTCCCTACGCTCCGCTACTCCATTTCTAGCTTCATCCCATCTTCTCGGTACTGAAAACCAACCTTTTTGAACACGCACTTTAAGCAATGTAACCCATGATCCGCTCAATAACGGTCACACTGTTACCTTCAGTCCGGCAGATAATCAGAATGGTGTCATCTCCACAGATCGTCCCCATAACTTCATTCCACTCAATATTATCAAGCAAAGCTGCAATGGAGTTGGCTGTTCCGGGCAAACATTTCATCACAACCAAATTGTTTGTGTGATCAATGTGCAAGAAGTTGTCAACGAGTGCACGCTTCAACTTTTGAATCGGATTATATCGTTGATCTGTTGGTAAAGAGTACTTGTATCTTCCGTCATCCATCGGAATCTTGATTAACAGAAGTTCCTTGATATCCCGGGATACCGTCGCCTGAGTTACCTGAAAACCTGATTTGCGCAGTGCTTCAACCAGATCATCCTGGGTCTCAATTTCATTTTGACTAATGATTTCACGAATCTTGATGTGCCTTTGTCCTTTCATACATGCCTCCAGTTAAATGTATTGCAATAAAGCAGCATTTGTAATTCGCCGCAGACTTTGCCCTGCAATGTTCATCTTTTTATATTAGTCCAGATCATCCCCATCATACACATCTTCCTGATAGTCCATGAGCCTGATTAACTTTATATCGGAATCCTCCACGTCAACATACAGCAATCCTTCACAGCCAGGATATAACAACAGATAATTGAGGAAGCGATCCCTTAGCGCAGGGCCGGTCATTTCAATTGGCTGTCTGCGACGAGACGTTTTCACGAGGTATCTGAGATCCTCACGTTCTGCAACATAATCAATGAATAATCTGCTGTAATAAACGGATTCATTGGCCTCAAAAGCCAGAGGGACTTTCATTTTGCCACCGATGACTTCGTAACCCTGTGCTTCAAGCAAATCCAAGGCCGGCGAATCCTGAATCTTCACGTTCAGTTGCATTCCAGACAAGCTTACCGGCATCGGTCGGTTCACCCAATTACGCAAGCCAAAGAACAGCCACAAGATCAAACAGACAGCAAGTACACCTATAAAGATTGTGTCATATTGACCATCCATTATCGCTCACCTCGAAGACATATTCGAGGTTCAGTAATGATTTTCCTTTACGTCAATCACCTTTCCAGCGAAAAGAAACCCATCTTATGATGAGTTTCCCGTAAATGTATGAGCTGCTTCCTTTGCAACTTGCTCCGCAAGTGCGTCAAGTGAAGCTGGATCGATCTCTGGTTGTGTTGCCTCTGGTGCTTCCAGACGCCAATGTGCGAGAAATTCTATATTACCTTCTCCACCGGTTATCGGTGAAAAAGTTAAACTCTGCAGATGCAAACCAAGTTGACTGGCAAAATGAAGCATCGTCTGCAATACATCCTTGTGTACCTTCGTATCACGTACCACACCGGACTTGCCTACTTTTTCACGCCCTGCCTCAAATTGAGGTTTAATCAATGCAACGATATCTGCAGGTTGTTTCAAAAGAGCCAGAAGTGGCGGCAATATGATTCGCAGTGAAATGAACGACACATCAATGCTCGCAAAGTTCGGCACGGGTCCCGTCAGATCTTCAGGAGTCACATAGCGGAAATTAGTTCGTTCCATAACAGTAACCCGCTCATCATTACGCAAAGACCAATCGAGCTGATTATAGCCCACATCAATAGCGTAGACGTGAGATGCGCCATGCTGAAGTGCACAATCCGTAAATCCACCGGTGGATGAACCAATGTCGAGCATGACAAGTCCATTCATATCAAGGTCGAAATGACGGATCGCTTTTTCGAGCTTCAATCCGCCTCTGCCGACGTAGGGATGTACCGAGCCTTTAACTTTCAGCTCGGCTTCTCTTGGAATTTTCATGCCCGCCTTTTCGATCGGCTCATTATTGGCATAGACCAGTCCAGCCATGATTGCAGCTTTTGCCTTCTCACGACTTTCATAATAGCCCTGCTCAACCAGCAGAACATCAATTCGTTCTTTCGGGAGTGACATGTCTGTCTCCTATCATGTAAATTTACGAAGGAAAACGTGTTTTGGGTATGCCGTAAGATGATTGAACAGCCATCTTGCGCAGTTCAGCACATACATTCTCAACGGTAAGACCTACTTCCTCACGTTGTTCCTTAATACTGCCATGCTCGATGAAGCGATCCGGAATCCCCATCAATTGTACATGAACATCATGCAGTCCCTGCTCTGCATAAAACTCCAGAACTGCACTACCCATGCTACCTGCTTGAGATGTTTCTTCAAGTACAATCAATTTGGTGCCTCGAACAGCTAAATCACGCAACATTTGCTCGTCAAGAGGTTTCAGGAAGCGAGCGTTGATTACGCCTGCTGTGATACCTTCCCGCTTCACCATCTCTGCTGCTTCTTCTGCAAGCTGCACCATCGAACCTGAAGCGATGACAGCATATCCCTCGGATGGACGCAGTTGCTCCCATGATCCGATTGGAATCGGAACAAGTACATCATCCAAAGGTACACCGACCACATTGTTTCGTGGATAACGGTAAGCAATTGGACCTTCATTATAATCAAGCGCCGTTTTCATCATATGACGCAATTCATTTTCGTCTTTTGGCATCATCAGAACGATATTTGGAATATGGCGCATAAATGCCACATCGTATACCCCTTGATGTGTTTCCCCATCCGGACCAACAAACCCCGCACGGTCAATAGCAAACATCACGTTGGCGTTATGACGGCAGATATCATGTACAATCTGATCATATGCACGTTGCATAAACGTAGAATACACGGCAAAGACCGGCTTCAAGCCTTCCATAGCCAGTGCAGCACACATGGTTGCCGCATGCTGTTCTGCGATACCTACGTCAATCATGCGGTCAGGAAATTCCTTACTAAAAGGAATGAGACCTGATCCTGTAGGCATTGCTGGCGTTACAGCTACGACCCGCTTATCCTGCTTCGCAAGATCAATTAACGTTTGACCGAACACTTCCGTGTACATCGGTTTTCCGACTGCCTTCAGCACTTGACCGGATTCAATTTTGTACGGAGAAATCCCGTGCCACTTGTGCGAATCGGCTTCTGCTGGCTGATAACCTTTGCCTTTGGTCGTGAGCACGTGAACGAGCACAGGACCATCAACGTTATCTGCCTGTTTGAAGGTTTCGATCAATTTGGGAATATCGTGCCCATCAATTGGTCCCAAATACGTGAAGCCCAGTTCTTCGAAAAGAACACCTGGTACCATCATATATTTGACACTATCTTTGATCCAGCTTGCCGATTTGGCCAAACGGTCCCCAATAGCAGGAATTTTTTTAAGCATCCCCTCGACATCATCTTTCGCTTTCAGATAATGACGATCCGAACGAATCTTGCTCAAATATTTATGCATGGCCCCAACATTTGGAGCAATGGACATTTCATTATCATTCAGAATAACCATCAGTTTTCTCTGCTCATGACCGATATGATTGAGGGCCTCAAAAGCCATACCACCTGTAAGCGCTCCATCACCAATCATCGCGATAACTTGGTTGTCCTCACCCTTCAGATCACGTGCAAGGGCCATCCCCATCGCAGCGGACAATGAAGTACTGCTGTGTCCAGCTTCCCATACATCATGTTCGCTTTCGTTGCGTTTGACAAACCCGCACAGGCCGTTATGTTGACGCAATGTATCAAAGCGATCCATACGCCCTGTCAGGACTTTATGCACATAAGCCTGATGCCCTACATCAAAAATCATTTTGTCTGCTGGACTGTTATAGCAGTAATGCAGGGCTACCGTGAGCTCAACCACGCCTAAGTTGGGTGCGAGATGCCCACCTGTAACAGACAGTTTCTCAATCAGAAACTGCCGGATCTCTGCCGACAAAAGGGCAAGATCATCCTGAGACATCGACTTTAGATCACTGGGTTGTTTAATTTGTGGAAGCAGCACGAGAATCTCCCCGCTTTCCTAGATTGTTTAGTTATTGTTGTAAATCGATATATACATTATGAATCAAATGACATTAAATCATTATAACATAAAAGAACAAGAATCATAATTTACTGCACTATACTCCCGATAACGAGCATTCTCGCCAGCAAGTTATTTAAAATTCTTCTCCATATGTATTCCCGCATCCACTCGGGACAGCTCTTTCCATCTACTCGGAAAAAGGACATTACATTCATTACACGGCTATACAGGTTTTGAAACAGACCGCTCCGTCAGAATCTAATGGTCTCGACTCATCAGATAATCTGCAATTTCCAGCAATCTGGATGCATCAGGTAACTCGGCTCTTTCAAGTGCGTCTTTGGCAGATTGGGTAAGGGATTTCACTTCATCTACAGAAGCTTCCATGCCAATAAAATAAGGATATGTTACCTTCTGCTGATTCACATCGCTCTGTGTTTTCTTGCCCATCTTCTGCTCGTCACCCGTCAGGTCGAGAATATCATCCTGAATCTGAAATGCCAGCCCCAGATCACGGCCAAACACACGTAAGGCTTCCAATTGTCCCTCCGTTGCTCCACCAATTCGTGCTCCAGCAATGAGTGAGAAAACAATCAGATCACCCGTTTTGTGCAAATGAATATATTGGAGCTGTGAAAGATCGGTCATGCCTTGCTCGCCTTCCATATCCGCAACTTGGCCGCCGACCATGCCTCTTGCTCCAGCAAGTTCGGACATGTCCTCTACGATGGACAGCAACGCATCTGCCGCTACACCGCTACGGCGTCCAGCTTGAACAATGCTATAAAAAGCATGGGTTAACAGCGCATCACCTGCCAATATGGCTGTTGCCTCACCATATACCTTATGATTCGTTAACTTTCCCCTGCGGTAATCATCATTATCCATAGCAGGCAGGTCGTCGTGGATCAGTGAATACGTATGAACCATCTCCACGGCGCAGGCTACCGGCATTGCAGCTGTACGCTGTGCACCGAAGGCTTCCGCCACAGCAACGACCAGAAGAGGACGAAGGCGTTTGCCTCCGGCCATAAGTGAATACTGCATCGCATCCGTCAGCGACTGGGGTACATCCCAGTGATCGGGAAGCGTGTGTTTCAACGCTTCTGTCACCTCAGCTGTGACCTCTTCGAGATATGCTTGAAACGAAGGACGATTACTCATGGACTTCACCGCTCTCATCGTCAGCAGTTCCAAAAGGCTTCTTGCGAAGCTCTCCATCTTCTTCTACGATCATCTCGATCTTGCGTTCCACTTGTTCCAGCTTCAGACCGCAAAGTTGCGAAAGTTTCATCCCGCGTTGAAACAGATCGATGGCCTGTTCCAATGGAACATCACCATGTTCCAGCTGACCTACAATGTCTTCCAATGCCGCCATTGCCTCTTCAAAATTCAATTCCGGTTCATTCGCCATGGGTATTGTCGTCCTCCTTCATTCCCCAAACCTGACAGTCCAGCTGTCCGTCTGTTAATTTAATCTTAATTGAATCTCCAGGCTGTACATCTTTCGTTGACTTGATCAATCGCTGTTCTTGCTCATCATAGACAAGGCTGTATCCCCGTGACATGACTTTGAGAGGGCTAAGCGCGTCCAGATGCCGCACAGATGATTTCCACTGTTGCTGCTTCGATCTGGCTATAGACCTGATCGCAAGTTCCAGTTGTCTGCGTGCTGCCGCATTCTCACGGCGTGCTACATTGACCTGCTCACGAGGATTGAATCGTTGCAGTGCTGCCCGCAGACGCTCCTGCTTCTCTCCTGTCCATTTCATACGTGTATCGACTGTTCTCAAAAGACGTTGGTGCATCATATCCAGTCGTTCTGTGTGCTGCATCAAGGTACGTCTTGGATGCACCAGCACTGGCGAACGCTGTAATCTTGCGAGCCGTTCACGATTATGTACAGCACGCTGACGTAAGCTGTGCTGTAACTGGCGCTGACGTTGTCCGATCTGATCAAGCAACTCAGCTCGATTAGGTACAGCTAATTCAGCAGCTGCTGTAGGTGTAGCCGCACGCAAATCGGCTGCAAAATCAGCAATAGTGAAGTCCGTTTCGTGCCCAACCGCAGAAATGACAGGAATATCCGAAGCAACTATTGCTCTTGCCACAATCTCCTCATTAAAGGCCCACAACTCCTCCAGTGAACCGCCTCCGCGTCCAACGATAAGTACATCGGCTTCTCCCATCCGGTTCAGGTTGCCAATCGCTTTGACAATGGAAGGTGCTGCACCCTTCCCTTGAACCAGAACAGGATATAAAACAACTTTGGCAGAAGGGTATCTGCGCTGGAGTGTGATCATAATGTCTCGCACCGCCGCTCCCGTCGGTGAAGTTACAACCCCGATGGTCTGTGGATAACGAGGGATCTGTCTTTTTCGAGAAGGTGAAAATAACCCTTCATCCTCAAGCTTTTTCTTCAGCTGTTCGTAAGCCAGATACAGACTTCCAATTCCGTCCGGCTGCATATGGGTAGCATAGAATTGATACTGCCCATCCCGTTCATACACCGAAACATTACCACGGGCAATAACCCTTGCACCCTCCTTCGGTACAAAGGGTAATCGCTGGTTATGGGACGCAAACATAATTGACTTGATCCGGCTGTCCTTGTCCTTCAATGTAAAATACATATGGCCGCTGGAGTGATGTGTGAAATTCGAAATCTCCCCGCGCAGCCAGACGTCCGACAGGACCTGATCCGATTCCAGTTTCATCCGGATGTATCGGTTCAGGTCTTTGATGGAGTAGATCTTTTGATCTGCCACAGACAAAACCCTAGGCCAATCCGTGAGCGCGCTTGGCAGCGATCAATGTATTTTGCATCAGCATTGTGATTGTCATCGGACCAACACCGCCAGGAACGGGTGTAATTGGACCAGAAACTTCTTTCACACTCTCGAAATCAACGTCTCCTGCCAGTTTGCCATTCTCCAAACGGTTCATGCCGACATCGATAACAACAGCACCTGGTTTCACAAAATCAGCATCCACAAAATTAGCACGGCCGATGGCTACAACTAAAATGTCCGCCTGACGTGTAATTTCTTTCATGTTGGCTGTACGGGAATGACACATGGTTACCGTCGCATTCTCACGTTGCAGCAACAGGGATACCGGTTTACCAACGATGTTGCTTCTTCCGATGACCACCGCATGTTTACCGGACATTTCCAATCCAGTGCGCTTGATCAGTTCAATTACACCCGCTGGGGTACATGGAAGCAGACTATCGTCCCCAATAACAAGATTACCAACATTGACTGGATGGAACCCGTCTACGTCTTTATCCACGGCAATTGCATCAATAACCGCTTTCTCTTCGATATGTTTCGGTAGTGGGAGTTGAACCAAAATTCCGTTAATGGATTGTTGATTGTTCAGCTTGTCCACCAGCGCAAGCAGATCTTCTTGGGACGTATCTGCATCCAAGCGATGCACTTCGGAGTAAAAACCGAGGTCGTGACATGCTTTTTCTTTATTACGCACATATACTTGGGATGCCGGATCTTCCCCGACGAGCACAACAGCCAGACCAGGTACTACCCCCTGTTCGCTAAGCTGTTTTACTTCTGTTGTCATGCTTGCGCGGATCTCTTGGGATACTTCTTTACCGTTAATAATAGATGCTGTCATTGTACTCTCTCTCCCTTATGTGAATATAAATTTAGAGGTTGTTCAAAAAGCCCGCTTTTGATTACGAAGGATACTGAAAACCGGTCTTTTTGAACACACACTATAATTAATCTTAACTTAAGATAATTTTGCTTTAATCGCGTCTACTTCCTGAATCATGCGTCCAAGTACACCATTGACGAATTTACCGGATTCTTCTGTACCAAAATATTTGGACAGTTCAATCGCTTCATTGACCGATACCTTTGCCGGAATGTCATCACGAAACACCATTTCATACGTAGACAGTCGTAGAATCTGGCGATCTACACGTGATAGACGGCTGATCTGCCAACCTTTCAAATAATCCACCAGCAGCCCGTCAATCGCTTCTTTATTGTTCCATGCTCCTTGTACAATCTCAGTAACATAGGTACGCATTACATCTGCATCGCGGATAACCACTTCGGTTTCATTATCTTCAGCGGCTTCATTAATCAACATGTTTACAGCTTCTGCTGCGCCTACCTCATTCATTTCCATTTGATACAGACTTTGTACTGCAATTTCCCTTGCCAAACGTCTTTTCATGTCCTGCCTCCTGCAGCGCTCCGTCTGGAGCGTCATCATGCTTATTTTATAATCCATGCAACCATCTCATCAAATCCTTTAATAGATTGATCGATGGCTTCCACGGTATTGTTATTGTTATCCCTTTTCACAAAAAAACCTGCAATACGTTTCCTCCAAAAAACGGGCAACCTAAACTACAGCTCTATTTTCGGAAGAAACATATTGCAGGGTTCAGGTAGGTCACTTAAACGGACGCCAGCGATCGCCCAGCCATTGTCCCCACTCCCTCCAGGGAATGGACGAACCCAGCTTCGAATCGCTTCGTCTGCCTAACGTATAACCGATGAACACCAAGAGTGCAAAGAACAACATATCCCAAAAACCGATCCATACATAAAGAAATCCAAAAAAGATGCCGCCGATAATACCGGTAATTCGGCCTCTGTGACTATCCCAAATCTCTTTCCACAGCATCAGTGAAACTCACCTCATTCCACTCGACTCTTGTAGTTAGGCGACTGGGTTACATTAGCGATATACACCGTGACAAAAGAAACCGGGATGCCCGTAATCTCTTGTACATGATCATGAATCGCCTTTTGCAGATCAGAAGTCAGCGCAGGAATAGGTGTCTCACCATCCACTACCGCACGGATCATAATCTCCAGTCCTGACTCAACCACACGTATGCGTGCCTTGACATCACGTACTCCCCGGAAACGGGAAGTTGCCTTCAAACAGAGATTCTCAATCGTCTCCATCGAAATCTGTACATCACCAAACTCAGTACGTTGATCTACAGACGGCAACGATGCACGCTCACGTCGAACCGAGATGTAGAAAAATCGCAAACTCAGGATAAACAAAATCGCTGCTGCAATAACCGACGCAACAATAACGTTTTGTTCCTGCTGGTAATTCAATTCGTAAGGCAGCACACCGCTAATCAGAAGAATGACGGCTGCCGATATTGCTCCAACGCTTATGCTGTATATAAACAACAGAAGCCGATCCAGTATTTTAGCCACGAACTGCACAGCCTCCCTTGCTCACTAACATGACTTAACCTGTTCACTAGCAAAAAATCAGATCCTCATCTAGCTTTCGCTATAATGAAGACCTGTCCAAGACGGGATAACCCCCGGCAGATGATGCCGGGGGAAACTGTCTTCTTTTATTTTACGCGCTGACTGTTCAGGTCGATCTCTTCCACTTTCTCGGTGCTCTTGAACTGAACGTCATGAATGTGCACATTCACTTCATTCACATTCAATCCTGTCATGTTCTCGATGGAACGTTTCACGTTCTGTTGAATCTCCGTAGCTACTTGTGGCAGACGGTATCCATACTCGATAATTACAGAAACATCAACTGCAGCTTCACGTTGGCCCACTTCAACTTTAACGCCTTTGGAAAGGTTTTTGCGACCAAGCAATTCAGCAAATCCGCCAGCGAATCCGCCACTCATGCCTGCAACACCTTTCACTTCAAGGGTCGCCAATCCAGCAATCACTTCAATAACTTCAGGTGCGATCTGGATTTCACCTATATCCGTTCGTTCAAATTCAGTCGGTAGTGTACTCATAACTGTTCAACACACCTTTCGCGAGATAAGTTTGCGGCCATCCGTCAGGGCGCTGGAATCAGGTCAATCGACCTTCAGAACCCTTCCGGTCCGGCTTTACCGGAACTCCTGCAAACATCCGCAAGGTGCGGGCTTATCCTTTGCAGGAGACATGCGCTCTTATTATTCATACTATATCATTTGGGCTACATTATGACAAACAAGCCCAATATACCTTTTAAATCTCGTTTTCTTCAAGAAATTTGATATCAAAGTCACCACGAATGAACGTTGGGTGCTCCAGCAATTTCTGATGGAAAGGAATAGTTGTAGATATGCCTTCAATTGCAAATTCCCCAAGCGCACGTTTCATCTTGGCAATCGCCTCTTCACGATTCGCTCCCCACACAATCAATTTTGCAATCATGGAGTCATAGAAAGGTGAAATGGTATAACCCGGATAAGCAGCACTATCTACCCGAACGCCAGGTCCTCCCGGTGCAAGGTAGAATCCGATTTTGCCTGGTGATGGCATAAAGTTACGGTCCGGATCTTCTGCATTAATACGACATTCAATGGACCAGCCATTGATAACCACGTCTTCCTGACGGAATGAGAGTGGGTTGCCTTCAGCTACCGAGATCATCTCACGGATCAGATCCACGCCAGTAACCATCTCAGTTACCGGGTGCTCTACCTGAATACGCGTATTCATCTCCATGAAATAGAACTCGCCATTCGGGCTGAGCAGGAACTCCAATGTACCCGCTCCCGAGTAATCCACAGCAAGGGCAGCACGTACCGCAGCTTCACCCATCAGTGTACGCACATCTTCGGAGAGAATCGGACACGGAGCTTCTTCTACCAATTTCTGGCGACGACGCTGAACCGAGCAATCACGCTCTCCCAAATGTGCTGCATTTCCGTGTTTATCAGCAATGATCTGAATTTCCACGTGTTTCATACCTGTCAGGAATTTCTCCAGATATACACCTGCATTGCCAAATGCCTTTTGTGCTTCCTGCTGAGCAGCGGTAATCTGCTTAATCAGCGTTTCTTCATCTTCGGCAATACGAATTCCCTTACCTCCGCCACCAGCAGTAGCTTTGATAATGATAGGATATCCGATATCTCTAGCAATCATGATGGCTTCATCCATATTTTCAACAAGGCCGTCTGATCCAGGAATAACAGGTACTCCTGCATCTTTCATCGTCTGTTTGGCAACAGCCTTGTCACCCATTTTGGTGATGGCTTCAGGAGAAGGTCCAATAAACGTAATATTGCAAGACTCACAAATTTCCGCAAAATCAGCATTCTCCGCCAAAAAACCATAACCAGGGTGGATTGCATCACATTCCGTCAGCGTGGCTACACTCATCAGGTTTGTGAAGTTGAGGTAACTGTCCTTAGACAGTGTCGGTCCGATACAATAAGCCTCATCTGCAAGACGAACATGCAGAGAATCCTTGTCCGCTTCCGAATAGACGGCTACCGTTGAGATACCGATTTCACGGCAGGCACGAATAATACGTACCGCAATCTCTCCACGGTTCGCAATCAGTATTTTTTGAAATTTCATTTCGTTTTGTCCTCCTTCGAAGCTCATGCGGTTAGCTGTTAACCAGCTATAACGGTTATTCCGGTTTCACCAGGAAAAGGGGCTGCCCATACTCGACCAGCTGTCCGTTCTCAACCAGCACTTCAACGATTTCTCCCTTGATGTCCGCATCAAGCTCGTTCATCAGCTTCATAGCTTCGATGATACATACCGTTGTTTTCTCAACAACTTTATCACCAGCGCTCACAAAAGGACCCGCTTCCGGCGAGGAAGCTCTGTAAAAAGTACCTACCATCGGAGATACAATTTTATGTAAATGACTTGTAGTATCGACCTGCGGTGCAGCCTCACTTACCACTGCTGCCGGCTGTACTTGCGGAGCAGCAATCATTTGCGGTTGCATAGCAGCTGCTTGAACATACTCCGTTTTGCCCGGTTTGCGGATTGATAACCGTGATCCTTCATTTTCAATTTCCAACTCTTGAACGGAACTTTCATCTACCAGTTTAATCAGTTCTTTGATTTCACTCAATTTAAACATTTCCATTATTCACTCCTTCGGCATCATGCCAGTCTCACTAGGACGGTCATATGGCTTTATGTATTATATCATAATCATTAAAAATGGAAAGAGCCCGAGAGTACAACCAGCTCCCGGGACTGTATTTCCATGATTTGGATTACTGTTCTGTGACGTATTGCACGCTGATTTTGTTCTGTGAAACCGCCAATTCTTTCATAACCAGATCTACAATGGATACCGCCTGTTTTACATCCAGTTTGTCACTGAGAACCACAACTTTATACTTGTCGGCATCTTCTTCAACGATCGCATTAGCGAACTGTTGAGAGAGCGTCTCCTCAATGCCAGTGATTTTAGCTTCTTTTTCTTCCAGTGTACGGAGTTGCTCCGTTGCTTTGGCATTCTCCTCTGGCGTTTTGCTCAGATCACCTGCCACGGTCATCAGTTCCTCATACTTACGATTGTTGCTTTCCTCACGTTGCCACTGGTAGTTCTGGAACTGGCTGCTCGCAGATGCTGTCGTATTCTGCTCTTCCATTTCCTTGAGGACTTCCTCATCTGTCTTGGTTGCAGTGCCGCCTGCCTGACCGTCTGTCTCCGGTGTAGTTGTTGCCCCTTTGTCGGTCTCTTTGTTGGTTTCTTTGCCTGCCTCACCCTTATTCTCGCCTGGTTCGACAGCAGGTGTTTTCTCTGTATTTCCAGCTTCTTTACCTTCCGTAGCCGCCGGTTCTTCCACAGCGCCAGCCGCACTTGGATCACTTTCAACTTCGCCGCTATTCACCACTTCATTCACAACCAAACCTTCTGTAGGATCAAGAATACCTGCCGTCTCCTTTGCTTCCCCTTGCTTGATTCCATCCACTTGCTGACTGTCAGCCACCGGCGCGTTGACTGGACCGGAATCCTCAGTGAACAGATAATACGCGGACAAAATGACCATCAGACTCAGCATGGAAACGAGCCATACCGTTTGACGTTTGTTATTCATTAGAACTTCCTCCTCAAATTGGCTTCAATCTTATGAGAATTGAATCTTGTGATTCAACACATCAGATTAGTCTTGTTTGCGCGGTACAACCGAGATCCGGTAGGCTGCCACATTCAGTCCTTTTTCCACAGCATCGGTTATCAGGTCCTTCACAACCTTGTTCTCTGCACCCCTCGCAACCACAAGCACCCCACGGATCTGCGGTTTGAGCTTTTTGGTCACTATAGGTGTCTGATCCCCTGCTATTTCGTAAGTAATAATCTCGCCATCACGGGTATATTGCGTCATATGCCGTTTGCCCCCGCTAGCATCGGTTTCTTCGGTAAGTTGCTGAGAATCCTTCACGTTCCGCTGAACGACCAATTCTTCTGTGGAATCCACGGTAACCATCACATCAACCGTTCCCACACCAACAATGTTTTCCAGCACACCTTTGATTTTGTCTTCAAATGCAATTTCGATCGCCTGAAAAGGATTCTGTTCCGACGGATCACTCTGTATGGATGCCATGGATGTTGCCGGGTCCGGTGGTTCCCGACCGATATTTTCGGAATCAATTTTTTTGACATTGACGAAGGAATTGAACAGCATGATTCCCACCCCGATCAAACCCAGGATAATCAGCCAGCGGAAGGTTTGACTTCGCCTTGCCCCACCCTCTCCGCCACCCATCCAGGTTTCCATCTTTTTGAACCATTGTTTCATCGGACACCCTCCTTCTCAGAGCACTTCAGCACTTTTTGGTTCTGTCACTTGAACGTTGTTTGCATCAACATCCCACTTTTCAGTCAACAATGTAATAATCTGCACCGCATGTTCGGACCTTGTGGATGTCACACCTTGCTGCTTCGTCTCATCTGCCTGATCACGTATAACAGGCTCGGAAGACGCTTCATTTCCATCACGTTGCCCTCTACTCACATCAATCTGTACATCAGGCACTTCAATCTGACCGATCTGGATGGGCTGTTGTATTTGATGTGATTTATCCTTCTCGGATTCTGTGTCTGTTCCAAATATGGGTTGTGTGTTAGCAGCGACTTCTTGCTGTCCTGCTTTCACTTCTCCTTCTGCACCCCCTCCGGCCATCTCGACCAACACACGCTGGATCACAGGCAGTTCGACTGATGAGGCAGCTTCCATCTCGGTTTCATATTTACTCATGGCCAGCTGTACCTCTACGGACCGCACCCTCGCTCCTGTTGTTTCTTCAATCTGACCTTTCATGACATTAGCCAGTTCTTTGGCTGTCCATTGTAAGGATTGTTCCTGTTCATTGGATTGTAGCCGTTTGCCCTGAGCTAATATCTGTTCGAGTGTCGCATTCCCATTCGATGGAGCATCCATTGCAGACATTGCCCGTTTCAGTTCGCCAACCGGATCACTTTTGAGTAGCTTGGTTATGGGTGATAAAAGGGTCAGCAGGATGAGAAGGCTCAGCACAAGCTTGACATAACGTTCCATGGATCGATTGGGCAACAACATATCCACAAAAGTCGCTAGCAGAACGATCATAATCAAATCCTGGAGCCAGTTGCTCAGCCACCCCATCCTTTCCCCCCCTTTCTTGCCAACATACATTCAGCGCATCATGACAGTCAGATTGCCCGCGGTCAGCAAGATGGTAATGGCCAGGAAAAACATCAGCCCGACGGCTGCCAGCGCCGCAAATACGTAGATCATGCTCTTGCCGATGGCCTGGAGGCATCCTACAATCGGGGTGTCTCCTAGCGGTTGCATAATGGCACCAGTTACGTTGTATATCAAGGCAAGAGCCAGAATCTTGAGTGCCGGAAAGGCACATAGAAACAAAATGATGATCACTCCGGTGAGTCCAATTGCATTTTTGACAAGTAAAGAAGCTGTAATTACAGTATCCGTCGCATCCGCAAATGTTCTGCCCACGACAGGGACAAAGTTGCCTGCGATGTATTTGGCGGCCTTCAGGCTAACTCCATCCGCTACGGAGCCCGATGCTCCCTGAACCGAGATTACACCCAAAAACATCGTCAGCAGGATACCCAGCAGTGCCACACTAATATTGCGCAGGAGGTCTGCCAGCTGTGTCAGCTTGTACTTGTCAGACAATGAACTGACGAGATGCAGAACAGCTGAGAAGAAGAGTAACGGGAATACCAGCAAGTGAATCAACGTACTCACCAGATGAATCATGAAAATGATGAGTGGATGTGTCACCGAGACGGTGATGACATTACCCATGGACGCAAGCAGTGTGAATAACAAGGGAACCATGGCCATCATGAAGTTGATCATGCCGGTTATGGCATCCTTGGCGTATCCAATCGCCACACTGAAGCTGTTGATCGCAATAATGATGATGACCATATAACAGATGGAATAGGCGATTTTGCTAATATTATTTTTCTCAAATGCGGTCTGAAGAGTCTCCAGAATCATGCTGAGTACACTTAACATCACAATCGTGACCAGAAGTTTGCCATTATATAAAATTTCATGCAGCATGAAGGTTCCTATCGCTACAAACACCGATTTCAGGCTGAACCCTTCATTGCCGGGGATTAACATATCCATGAAGGAAGGGGTCTTCCCATCCGGGAAGAAACCACCGTATTGTTGCATCAGTTGATCCCAGTATTTCTCCACCTGATCCTTGGGAAGCTGATCGGCCTGCTGCTCCATCCACTCACCGGAAGGCGAGGTTGCAGTAACCTGTCCCAGGATACCAAACAGAAAACAGAGCATCAGCACAACCGTAAGGCGCCACTGCGGCTTATGATGCATTGATTTCATATGAAGTCCGCACGCCCTTTCTACACCGGCATCAGCTTCATGACGGTTTCGATAATAATGCTGATGATCGGTATAGCAAGTACAAGGATCAGTACCTTACCAGCCAATTCGATCTTGGACGCAATGCTCTCCTGACCTGCATCCCTGACAATCTGTGCGCCAAATTCAGCGATGTACGCTATGCCAATAATTTTCAGCACCGTTTTCAGATAAATACTTTCCATGCCTGAATTCTCGGCAAGCCGCTTCAACACTTCGATGACTGCTCCGATTTTGCCAATCAACAACATGAAGATGACAATGCCGGTCGCGGCAGCAATCAGAAAGGCAAACATCGGTTTCTGTTCCTTAATGACCAGAATGAGCACTGTTGCGATGAGCGCCAAACCTACAACTTGGATAATTTCCACAGGTCACCACCATCCGGCTTCATGACCGATTTCATTGAAAAAGAAATATCGATTTGATCTCTTGTAGCAGGCTGTCCAGCATACGGACCACCATGAACAATACAACGACAAATCCGATTACGGTCACCCAGTGAGCCATATCTTCCTTTCCCATTTGTTTCAGTACCGTGTGAATCATGGCGATGATGATTCCGATACCCGCAATTTGAAAGATTGCGTTCACTTCTAGATTCATGACCTTGGCACCTCACTATCCCGGCTATTTCAGAAGATCAGAATGACGATTAACGCTCCGACAAGCATCCCGAGGCTTCGGCTCATTCGTTCATATTTCATTTGATCGGCCTGGGCACGGGATTCCTCATGCATTAGTTGTTGAATGGCTAACGATATATGTTTGGTCTGATCCTGACGGTCACTTGTGCCAAGGCTGAAGCTTAATTGCAGCATCACTTCCTTCTCGTCAGCCTTCATGGCCGATCTTCCCCACGCCAGATCCACGCCTGACTGTAGACTTTCCCGGGCAGTGAGTCCATGAGGAGGTTCCATCTGTGTAGCTGCATGAAGGAACAGCGTCTTTACAGGTTCTTTGGTCTGTGCTCCCATCTTGCCCATGGCATCGGGAAGCGGAGTGAGCCCATAATTAATCTCCGTCATTAGTCGCTGGAGGGCTGCAATGAGTTCTCGCAATTGTCTTGGTCTTAATGCATACTGTCTGGCCTTGTAAAAACCGGCGAGGGTGCTGGCTAACAGAATAATTACCGCACCAAACATGTTAACCAAAGGCTTCACCTCCTGCCCCGGTCTGCTGCAACCCACGCATTTTGCCATCAGCCAGCCGAAAGGTCATGCCCCGGCTCGTCCGTTGCAGCTGGACATAACGTTGAAACATCTGCTCCGTAATTAAGGTTCTGAGTGCGGGTCTGGCCG
The DNA here is from genome assembly GCF_001908275.1 of Paenibacillus xylanexedens. Classification (NCBI taxonomy): domain Bacteria; kingdom Bacillati; phylum Bacillota; class Bacilli; order Caryophanales; family Paenibacillaceae; genus Paenibacillus; species Paenibacillus xylanexedens. Next base: position 5,291,743 of record NZ_CP018620.1, read on the forward strand.
ACAGCTCCGATAGGTCACGGCCATGCGCAGTCGCAATCACTGAGACTCCTGCATGCAGGGCTTCCATCACCGCTTCGGCATCCTCCGGACGACCGATCTCGTCCACAATCAGGACATCAGGCGACATGGAGCGAAGCATCATCATCATGCCCTCAGCCTTCGGACAACCGTCCATCACATCTGTTCGGGGACCTACGTCGAAGCCAGGCACTCCTTTGTAGCTGCCAGCGATTTCGGACCTTTCATCCACAATGCCCACTTTCAGCCGCGGACGTATTCCCTGAACCAGTTCAGTTCCCCCTGTAAGCTTTGTACCACTGCTAATTTGTCTCGCCAGATCTCGCAGCAACGTCGTTTTCCCTTGTTGTGGTGGTGATAGGATCAACGTGTGCAGGACCTGTCCGCTCTTCATATCGAGAAGATAAGGAAGAATACGATCAGCTACTCCATGTACCTCACGGGCTACCCGAACGTTAAACCCGTTGATGTCACGCAGGTATTCGACACGCCCACCGCTTAGTACCGTTCGTCCAGCAAGCCCAATTCGATGTCCCCCAGGTATGGTGATGAACCCTTTGCGCAGTTCCTCTTCCAATGTATAAAGTGAATGGTTACTGATCAGGTCCAGCAACCTGTGCGTCACTTCTTTCTGAGGAACATACGCTTCTTCAGGATTCCCGGTCGGACAACCTTGAGGTGTCAGGAAGTGGTATGTGTTGCCTGCATTAATCTCCAGGGGTCTGCCTTCACGAATACGTACTTCCTCCACTTGTTCCAATAGAGCGGGTGGCATTCTTCCGAGAATGGTTCGGATCGGTTCCGGAAAAAGTTCCCTCCAGTTCACCTTCATGAGTAGGCTCCTCCAACCTTGAGATCATTTGGTTCACACTTCTGGCGCTTGTTCATATCTCAAGTTTATGCCTGTACATTTAATTTATGACGCTGAAATCTATCAATTCTTTAGAATACGGTTGAGAGTTGAAACCATAGATGCACCTTCTGTTCTAGGCACCCGTCTAGATGTGCATGCATATAGTAATTGCAGATAGGTAAGTTCCATTTCGGTTCAAAACAGAACTACCGATCCCCAGATACAGAAAGGAGTTGTGGGGAGTGCGAGTTGATGTCGTTGGCAATGTGAATGAAGTACGTACCATTGATATTGCAGGGCGAAGTGCAGTTGTCATTGATGTATTGTGTACGACCAGTACGATTGTTACGGCTCTGGCGTATGACGCTTCCGCTGTGATTGCCGTAGAGACCGTTCCACAAGCCAAACAAATGGAAGTGAAAGATTGCATTCGAGGCGGGGAACGTTTTGACAAAAAAATCACCGGATTCGAAGTGGGGAATTCCCCCTATGAATATATGACTGCAGGCATTGCAGATAAAACAATCATTCTAACCACAACCGATGGAACCCGAGCTTTGATCAAGGCTTCCAAGGGGAAACATGTATTCGCTGGTTCATTTCTCAATGTGCAGGCTGTTGCAGCAGCCCTATGTGAACTTCAACGAGATGTATTGCTGTTATGTGCGGGGAACCAGGATGAATTTGCTCTGGAGGACGGCTTGTGTGCTGGATGTATCATCGATGAACTGCACCGTCAATCCTGTTCTCCCCTCCAACTTAACGATCTCGGCATAGTGCTTCATCAGGCGGTATCCCAATGTCAGGAGAGCATCCCGGAGTTGGTGCAGGGGTCTGTTAGCGGGCGGAGGCTTGAAAAGTTAGGCAGAGTTCATGATATTTCGTATTGTTCTCAATTAAACCTGCTGGATTGTGTTCCCGAGATGGGGGAGGGGAACCGCATGCAGCCTTATAGAGGCATACGCGGCGGAAAGATGTTCAAGTTGATGTGAGAATTGCCATGAGAAAAACAATAAAAAGGTGTACTGCTGCCCGTTGGCAACAGTACACCTTTGCTAATTTACATACATAGAAGATACTTATCTGCGATCTTGAGGTCCACCGATAACGGCTTGCTCGGCAGTGTCGAGATCATATGCTGTATGCAATGCCTTAATGACGTCATGCAGCTTATCTCCGTCAATAACACAAGATACTTTGATCTCGGAAGTGCTCACCATCTTGATACTCACGCCTTCAGCGGAAATGACTTTGAACATCTTGGCAGCTACACCTGGGTGACTGACCATGCCTGCGCCAACAATGGAGATTTTAACGAGGTTCTCCTCAGATGTGACTTCACGGTAAGGCAAGCGGCTGTGAAGGCCTTCAATGACACGTAATGCGTTCTCACGATCAGACAGCGCCACAGAGAACGAGAAGTCCGCTTTGCCATCCATCACACCGCTCTGAACGATAATGTCCACATCCAGCTGATTGGATGCAAGCGCACCAAATACTTCGGCCAGAACTCCTGGTACATCCGGCACACCCAGAATACTGATGCGAGCCACATTTTTGTCATAGGCAATACCACTAACCACTACGCCTTGTTCCATTGCTGCTTCCTCCTTCACAACCGTTCCTTCATTATGGTTAAAGCTGGATCTTACGATTAAAGGTACACCGGAATGCTTCGCGTACTCTACTGCACGCGGATGCAACACCGCTGCTCCCAAATTAGCAAGTTCCAGCATTTCGTCATACGATATTTCCTTCAGCTTGCGCGCAACCTTAACGATCCGCGGGTCCGTAGAGTATATTCCGTCTACATCCGTATAGATCTCACACGCATCAGCCTTAATTGCTGCCGCCAGCGCTACAGCTGTTGTATCCGAACCACCACGACCCAGCGTTGTGATCTCGCCGTCTTCCGTCATGCCCTGGAAGCCTGCAACAATAACAATGTTGCCCTCGGCAAGTGCTGCATTCACACGGTCAGGTTGAATATCATGAATACGTGCTTTTCCGTGAACCGGCTCTGTGCGGAATCCCGCTTGCCAGCCCGTAAACGATACTGCCTTACGTCCAAGCGCTTGAATAGCCATCGATAACAAAGAGATGGAAATCTGTTCTCCTGTCGTTAAGAGCATATCCATCTCACGAGCAGGCAGATCACTATTCAGTTGTTTTGCCTGATCAATCAAATCATCTGTTGTATCCCCCATGGCCGAAACCACAACTACACACCGATGTCCTTCATCAGCTTTTTCTACAACACGTCCGGCTACACGCTTCATGCGTTCTGTATCTCCGACCGAGCTGCCCCCAAATTTCATGACGTACAATGACAACGCAAATCCACTCCCTACCTTGTGCAGTATGCATAATTAATGTCCATCGTCATTATTCTCTACGAGAAATGACTTTAACCCAGTATATTACGAAAGCGCCTGATAGGCTAATCTTTTTTCGAAAAAACCCTCTGCCAAAGGAATGGCAAAGGGTTGTTAATAACCTTTTTTAGCTTACAAGCTGTGAAAGTTACGCACGGGAAGAGTATTTACCTTCACGTGTGTCAATCAGGAGAACGTCACCTTCGTTAATGAACAAAGGAACTTGTACGTTCAAGCCTGTTTCCACTTTTGCATTTTTGGTAGCGCCTTGTGCAGTGTTACCTTTAACACTTGGCTCAGTCTCGATGACTTTCAACTCAACGCTTGTTGGCAAGTCAATTCCGAGAATTTCACCTTGGTAGCTAACGATCTTAACGACCATGTTTTCTTTCAGGAAGTTCAATTCCCATTCTAGTTGATCACTAGTCAATGTGAACTGATCATATGTTTCGTTATCCATGAACGTGTGCTCTGTACCGCTTGCATACAGGTAGGATACGCCACGGTTTTCGATGATGGCACGACCAATCGTTTCGCCTGCACGGAATGTTTTTTCAACGGTGTTACCGTTACGCAGGTTTTTCAATTTGGAACGTACGAAAGCAGCACCTTTACCTGGTTTAACGTGTTGGAAATCAAGCACGGTATAGATATCGTTATCTACTTGCACGGTCAAGCCTGTTTTAAAATCGTTTACTGAAATCACAAAAAATCCCTCCTGATATGGTTAAAAAGTAGGTGATATAAGACGATGAGTTAATGTAAAGGTGGGTTTATTCTGAATTGATGACCATGTGCGATGTGACCGTTACGGGTCCGGATCGTTCCTCCGATCGCTGTTGTCTCCTCATTTTCCCAACTAGATTTTAATAAGGTTTAAAATGAGGAGACAAAGGCGAGCGCTTCGCTTCTTCAGAATCGATTCCGCTCCCTTCACTACTTTTGCAATGGTCCATAACAATCAGCAATAACCTGTACCTTTATATTAAAAATCGTCTTATATCCCTGTGGCTGTAATTTAGCCGATTACGGTGAACTTCTTGTCCGACTTCGTGAGAATATGAATACCCGTCTCGGTAATCACTACGTCATCCTCGATACGCACGCCGCCAAGCCCGTCAATATATATACCCGGTTCAACGGTAACAACCATACCCGGTTTCAATACATCGTCGCTAAGCTTGGACAAACGAGGAGCTTCGTGAACTTCCATACCCAGACCGTGGCCTGTGCTGTGTCCGAATTGATCTCCATATCCGTGACCTGCAATGATATCACGAGCCAATGCATCTGCTTCCCGTCCGGTCATGCCCGGTTTCAGGTTCTCCAGCGTATGTAACTGAGCTTCCAGTACAATGTCATAAATTTTGCGCAGTTCAGGTACAGGTGTACCCGTTGCAATGGTACGTGTCAGATCTGAACAGTATCCGTCCAAAAGTGCACCAAAGTCAAATGTAATTAACTCATTTTGTCCGATGACCTTGCTGCTCGCTACACCGTGAGGCATAGCAGAACGTTCACCCGATGCTACAATGGTGTCAAACGAAGAGGACGTTGCTCCATGCTTGCGCATGAAAAACTCCATCTCCAGATCCACTTCACGCTCCGTCATACCTGGTTTTGCAAACTGCAAAACGTGGCTGAACGTGGCATCCGCCAGATCTGCTGCTCTCTGCATGACCGCGATCTCATCTTCATCCTTGAACATACGAAGTTGTTCCACGATCCCGGATACAGCTTTCAGTTCAATAGATTGAAGTGCTTCAGCATAAGCGGAATGCGTGCCAAATGTGACACTATCCTGCTCGAAGCCCACTGCTTTGATATTCGCGGATGCCAGTAGTTCACGCACTGTATCCATCGGCTTGGCTCCATGCTCCACAACGGTGAATCCTTTGGCTTGTTGAGGCGCTTGTGACATATAACGGAAATCAGTCAGCAGATATGCATCCTGTTCCGTAATCAGCACATATCCCGCCGAGCCTGTAAAACCCGTCATATAACGACGGTTAATCGGGTTTGTAATCAGCATTGCAGTGAGTTCATGCTCACGCATGGCTTCACGCAACTTATTTACTCGTTTGTTTTCCATCGGTAACCCTTCTTTCTCTCACATTCCCGGGTTCCCGGCTCAGGTTTGTTTGTCCAGATGACGCACAAGAGCCAGCAATCCCAGTTCATAGCTTACTTCGCCAAATCCGGCAATCTGCCCGATTGTTTCCGCTGCAATCACTGAATGATGTCTGAACGCTTCGCGTGCATGAATGTTGGATAGATGTACTTCAACCGTAGGGACTTTTACAGCATTGATTGCATCACGTATAGCATAGCTATAATGGGTAAATGCTCCGGCATTCAGTATTATTCCGTCTGCCTCACCCATAGCTGCATGAATGCGGTCAATGATGTCCCCTTCATGGTTCGATTGATAAAAAGCGATGGAGACGCCAATTTCATCAGCCTGTCTGCGAATTTTGTCCTCAATATCCTTCAGACTAAGCGTTCCATAGATGCCCGGTTCGCGTACACCAAGCATGTTCAGGTTCGGACCATTGATCACAATAATTCGTTTCATCGCTGCTCCACCCTCTCTGCAAATAACCATCTGCTATTTTAACACAGGCATTGCCGGATTGAGAAGCTTTTTTGCGCTATGCCCCCGCTTGCTCCGGCTCGCGTTTGCGTTCGTCCGTGTACTCCATGGCTACCGTGTAACCAATGAACAGCCCCCATAACAAAAAGAAACAGAGTTCCGTGATGATTGAATCCCACGTTAAACCGTTCAAAGGTTTCATCATCCCCAGTTTTGGTCCGACCAGTATAAAGAGAATCAGCCACCAGACGATTCCATATACCATGCCGGGTAACGGCCCTTTCAGTTTTCTAATCGTGAACGTGTAGAGTAAGGATGCCAAGATGGAGAAGACGATAAAAAACAGCCAGCCTGTCAAATGTCCTGCTGCGGTATATATATATTCATGTTTGAAAAAAGGCTCGGCCAGAAATCCAACAGGTACAATCGTAAAATGCAACAGATAGAATAGCCAATGTAGCCCACCCCAGATAAAACCGGCAAAAAAGCCAAGCTCTAACGCAAAGGAAAATGGCTTGGTGTAGTAGTGTGCTTGACCTTGCCTCTGGGTAGGGCGCCTGCCCTTGTCTTTTTGCTGCCGCTCATTGGGACGTTGACCTTCATCTTGTGATGTATCTTCATGCTTACGTTCTGTCATCGATATTCTCCTTCATTCAGTTGATAATCCCGCATTATGCCTCGAATTTTCGCTCCGATTCTACGAGGTAGTATGTTCAAAACAGGACAATCTTAACAACATCCTTCAAGGTTTGACTCACAAACTAGAAATTGGTCTCAAAATTCGATACAATAGGGTTATTAAACTGCCTTTGATCGCGAAGGCCTAGAACAGAATAGGAAGGTGAATAATTTGCCTCAACAATCCAAGCCTGTCAGCTATGGGGGGCAAGCTGTCATTGAAGGCGTAATGTTCGGTGGGAAACATGTCAACGTTACAGCTGTTCGTAGAAAAGACGGCGAAATTACGTATCTGGAAGTTCCCAAGCAAGACAAGTCCTGGGTCACGAAATTGCGGCGGATTCCTTTATTACGCGGAATTGTCAGCATTATAGATTCAAGTGTCAAAGGTAGCAGACATCTCAATTATTCTGCTGACGCCTATGCTGATGATGAACTGGAACCTGAAGAGAAAGCCCAGCAAAAAGAGAAAGAAGGTTCGGGCTGGAGCCTAAGCATGATCATTGGTGTGACCGCCGTTGCCATCCTTTCATTCCTTTTTGGTAAAGTTGTGCTCACATTGCTTCCTGTTGTTATCGAGAATTTTCTATTCAAAAATGCATTCGACAATCAGTTTTTGCATAATTTACTGGAAGGCGGCATTAAGCTGATCCTGTTACTCGCTTATCTGTGGTTAATCTCACAGACGCCGATGATTAAACGTCTCTTCCAGTATCATGGAGCGGAACACAAAGTAATCAGCGCACATGAAGCTGGTGAAGAACTGACACCGGAGAACGTGCAAAAGTACAGCCGACTGCACTACCGCTGCGGAAGCAGTTTCATTATGTTGACTGTCATTATTGGAGTGTTTCTATACTCCCTCTTCACGTACGATAACCTCTGGGAACGGATGGGTCAGCGTCTGTTGTTATTGCCAGTTGTGCTAGGCATTTCTTTTGAACTGTTAAAGCTCACGAATTCAGTACGTGATATTCCTGTACTGCGTTATCTCGGATACCCGGGATTGTGGCTGCAATTGCTGACAACAAAAGAACCGACCAACGAACAGGTAGAAGTATCCATTGCTTCGTTTAACCGCATGCGTGAGTTGGATGCCAAGCTTGCCAATGTCTCTGCTACGTCAGAAGTACCTGTTGCAACACTCGATCCTGTGAAAGGGTGAATGATATGAACAAGCAGGCAATCTTATTTTGGACGTTCATCGCACTAGCTGCTGTTGGAGTCTTGACTTGGCTGAGGAACGCTAGTCCATCCAGGATCATTATTCCTCTGGTCGTGTTCGGAGCCGTATTCCTGCTGTACAAATATCCGCCCCGTCGCTGGGCACAAAAAGCCAAATCACCAAAGATTAAGCCATCTGCACGAACCATGGCGAAAGTCAATGCACAGTCCAGTGCCAGAAAGAGCAGCGGCTCTTCAAAGAAACGCAAGGATTATCCTTTCCAAGTGATTCAGGGACAAAAAGGGAAAAGCGATGAAGATATACCGAAATTTCACTAAAAGGTACTGAACATACAAAAAAGCAGTTCTCCCAACATGCGGAGAATTGCTTTTTTCGCGTTTATACAGGAATCAGAGGTGGAGCTTCTGCCTGTTTCTTGCGCAATTCTTTTCTTTGTTTGTCCAGCTGTTCACCATACACTTTCATATTCCACCCGTTGAAAAATTCACTCCCTGCGGTAGCGCCTGATCGATATAAAGCTGTGCTGTCCTGTAACGATAAATGAAATTGCGTCGGTTTAATCCCAAGCGTTGGTATCTTCACTGTCCGAAACCGGTTAATCTGTTCGATGTAGCGTTCATCATGTGCTGTGAGCATCGTCTCTACAAGGGCCTGAAGCATGCTTAGCGGTCCTTTAATCCGGGCAGGTTCCACTTCCGTTTTCCCCACCATTTTGAATCCGACAACCGGAATAACGTCTCCTCCTCGTTCCGAGCGATCACCATCGAAGAGCCACAACGGAAAATTGCTAAGCAATCCACCATCCACGACATACACAAACTGATCTTGAAAAGGAAGCCCTTTGGAGAATACTGGTGATTTGCGTATGACTACCGGATCGAAAAAATACGGGATACTGCAGCTCATACGTACCGCCTTTGCAACATCCAGCTTCGCAGGGTCAATGCCGAACCGCCGAATATCGTCCGGCAGCACCAGAATGGTCCCATTGGATATATCGGATGCGGTAATAAGCAACTTACCTTGTGGCAAGTCAGCGAATGTGCGAATCCCTTTCTGCTCCAGCATCTTGCGAATCCATGATTCCAGCGCTTCTCCCGAATATAGTCCTTTCTTCAAGAACAGCCTCGCGGCGGGTCCGATCCATCGGGTATTAAATATGGGGGAACGACGCAGCAATGAAACAAAGGGGGTATTTTCAATAATGACTTTCATCTCCTCTGCCCTGTAACCGGCCGCTAGCAGAGCAGCAACAATGGAACCGGATGATGTGCCTGCCACTCGATTAAACTGAATGCCGCAGTCTTGAGCACCCTGCACAGCACCTGCAAGCGAGATCCCTTTGACGCCTCCACCTTCAAACACCGCGTTAATTAACATAACAAAAAACCCCCGTTCTCCAGGCAGCCACGTTTCTACTGCCACTCTATGAGAACAAGGGTTTGTCTTATCACTGTATTGTTAAAATGTTTTATAGACCATAGTAGGCTTTTAATTTGGCAATCAAGCCTAGAGGGTTCTTCGTCAAGTACTGTGAACTAAAGAAAATATCCCCTTTGACCGAACCATACTTCTTGTTGTAGTTCAGCTGATCGATGATCTCCTGTGAAGTCTGCCAGCCAATCTCTGGAGTACCTAACTTATAAGGAGAGTGACCGATATACAATTTTACATTTGTGTTAGCCACTTCATTCGCCCACCAGTCGACGACTTTGTCATATCGGGCTACGCTCAGTGTCATACTCCAATACACCTGCGGAGCGACATAGTCGATCCACTCTTGGTTAATCCATGTCCGCACATCTGCATTCATGCTGTCATATGCGGTTACTCCTGCTTTGGTATCAGAACCTGTCAGATCAACGGATTTGTTACGCCACACACCAAATGGACTAATTCCATATTCAACGTTAGCTTTCGCTCTGTGAATGCTCTGTCCGAGCTGCTTAACGAACTGATTGATATTGTCCCGACGCCATTCAGCACGGTCTTTGGTATTCAATGTGTTATAAGTTTTGAAAGCTGCATCATCATTAAAAGTCACATTGGATGGATAGAAATAATCATCCAAATGTACACCATCAATATCATACTGATTGACCACTTCCATGATCGTATCGATAATATGCTGTCTGGCTTCCGGGATACCCGGGTTAATGTACATTTTGCCGGATGCATTCACAATCCAGTCGGGATGAAGCTTGGAGATATGGTTTGCAGCCAAGTTTGATGTACTTGCTGAGTTCGTTGCTCTAAACGGATTAAACCAGGCGTGGAACTCCAGGCCCCGTTTGTGTGCTTCCTCAACCATAAACGCGAGGGGATCATAACCTGGATCTTTACCTTGTGTTCCTGTTAATACGCTGTTCCAAGGTACCAGACCTGAAGGATAGATGGCATCCCCATTGGCTCTCACTTGGACAAATACGGCATTAATGCCCATACCTTGCAACGTATCTAGCTGTTTTGTATACTCCTGTTTTTGCTTCTCTACATTTCCCTTGGCACCGGATGTAGGCCAGTCTCCATTCACAGTGGAAATCCAGGCTCCCCGCATCTCTTCAGAAGCTGGTACAGTGCCCGTGCCTCCAGGCTCCGCTGGGGTTGCCGGGGTTGGTTCAGGAGTTGGGACTGATTCGTCTCCTGTGTACAGATCAATGGTCTGGGCTGACTGATTCCAGTTCACTCGAATGCCAAGGTTCTCACTGACGAAACGAATGGGTACCATGACCCGACCTTGTTTCAATTCGACCGATGCATCCAGACCAACTACAGCGTTATCCACAGTCGCCTGCTGGCGTCCGCTTGTCATAGAGATGACCGAATCGGATTTCTGAATGGTCACGGTACGAGTAGCTTGAGACCATAGAACAGACGCACCCAGTCCTTCGCTAATAACACGCAGAGGTACCATCGTTACATTTACTTTGGGCAAGATGTAGGGTGATACATCCGATTCCAAACGGTTTCCGTCTAGAAAAATAGCGATTTCCTTCTGCCCGGCTGCTTGTGCCGTCATGCCTGCTGTCTGTAATCCAAGTACAAAAATGAGCAGCAGCATCAATCCTTTACGAACGTTCATTAGTGCAGTCCTCCAAAATCATTATAAATTTGCGGTAAATTCTACTAGTTTAATAGACGCTCCTACCGTTCGTTTAGTTGCGAAAATCACCAAATTATGGTGTGATTGCACACAAAAAAAATGCTTCCTGCCATTGAAACGGCAAGAAGCATCCTTTGATCACGGGATACAATTCATTGTATATCACCATTGTGTATTCCACTGCTGAAACTTAAGACTCCGTATTACTCATGACGTCCTGAAGGTTTTTGAGGTCACGCAACCGGCTCTCATCCTGACGGAAGTATTCAACCAAGGACTCGATGCATGTAATGGAGTCCCAGCTCAGATGATGTTCAATGCCTTCAACATCATTGTAGATATTTTGTTCCTGAACACCAATCGTTGTCAAAAATTGTTCAAGCAGATGATGGCGCTCCATCAAACGTTTGCCCATCTTTTTGCCTTTTGGCGTAAGCACCAGTCCGCGGTACTTTTCATAGATCAGGTACTCGTCTTTGTCCAGCTTTTGGATCATCTTCGTCACCGATGAAGGATGTACTTCCAGTCCTTCAGCTATATCAGACACACGAGCATAGCCCTTTTCATCAATTAATTTGTATATACGCTCCAAATAATCTTCCATACTGGGCGTTGGCATCTGCTTCCCTCTTTTCTCTCTGACCGGCCCCTATTCGTGCCTGGTCCCTATCTTATAATGATACATGTTATCAATACGCATTGGCAAGTCCTGCACAGTTCGGAGCGCGTTGTTACACAAGTAATTGGCAGGCGTGACTTCTCCCCAAACGAGGCAAACTAAGCAAAGTTCCGCATCGAAAGGAGTGATTTCGTGAGTACAAGTGTAGCCTCACCGCCAGTTCGTAAAGCAAAAGGTACTAAACCCTTTATTCCCGATTTGGTGTATTTTGAACCCGGTGCGTTGGAATATGACAAAGGCAAACGGATTATGGAATGGGTGACATCCAAAAACATACCTTATCAGATGACCACATCCCATAACCGAATCACAAACTTGCCTGGTGAAACCGAACAAGAAAAATATCGGATGGCAAAGCGTACTCTGGTCGTTGGTGTGCGCAAAACACTCAAGTTTGACCAGTCGAAACCTTCAGCGGAATATGCCATTCCCATCTCTACAGGCTGTATGGGGCACTGCCATTATTGTTATCTTCAAACTACACTTGGTGCGAAACCTTATGTCCGTGTCTATGTTAATACCGAGGAGATCATTCAGGCTGCAAAAGGATACATTGAAGAACGCGCGCCTGAAATCACACGATTTGAAGCTGCCTGTACGTCTGATCCCGTAGGACTCGAGCATATCACGGAGAATTTAAGTGACCTGATTCGTTTTATGGCGGAAGAAGAATATGGACGCTTGCGGTTTGTAACCAAATATCATCACGTTGATCCGTTGCTGAACATTAAGCATAACGGCCACACCCGTATCCGGTTTAGTGTCAATTCGGATTATGTCATCAAAAACTTTGAACCGGCTACCTCCAGATTTGAGGAACGCATTGAAGCTGCTGGTAAAATTGCACACGCCGGTTATCCCCTGGGATTCATTATCGCTCCGATCATGTGGTATGAAGGCTGGGAAGAAGGATACTCGGATCTGTTGCAGAAGCTGGCAGATACACTTCCAGAGGAAGCAACCAAGGATCTTACCTTTGAGATGATCCAGCACCGTTTTACCAAAACGGCCAAAGCAACCATTGAGAAACGTTATCCTAAAACCAAGTTGGAGATGGATATCGAGAAACGTAAGATGAAATGGGGTCGCTGGGGCCAGTACAAGTATGTGTATAAGGATGACCAGCAAGATGCGCTGCGCGAATTCATTACGGAACGAATCTTTGAACATTTCCCACTAGCCAAAATTGATTACTTCACCTAAACGAAAAACAGGATTGCCCAAAATCATATGCAGTTAAAAGCATTCCTAACAAACGATTAAAAAGCAGGTTACATGACCCAGATTGACTCTGGTAACATGTAGCCTGCTTTGTCATGCATTTTTAAATTCATGTCAGTTCATCCGTTTAAATAATCATCCAGTCTGGTGTAATCTGCTGCAACCAGATCGTAATCTTCGTCATCTGATCTGTAAAAAGCAATATGCCAAGAAACAACATTAATGCTCCCCCGACTTTCATCATGACATTGGAATACCGTAAGATCCAGCGTGTCGAACCGATGAAAAACGCCAAAATGAAGAACGGGATTGCAAACCCTGCCGTATACCCTGTAATTAACGCCAACCAGGTTGTGGGCTCACTTGCAGCCATCGCAATGATCGCTGTTAGAATGGGACCAATACAAGGCGACCACCCTGCTGAGAAACCAATACCAAATATAAAAGAGCCCAGATAACCTGCAGGTTTCCATTTCATATCCAGCTTGCGTTCCTTCATCAGAAACTGTGGCTTGAACACTCCAAGCAAAAATAACCCCATAAGCATAATCAGAATCGCAGACAATTGCCGAATCAGTTCGCGGTTATCATTGAAAAATTGGCCAAACAGTCCGGCACCAAGGCCAAGCGAATAAAATACAGCCGAGAAGCCTAAAATAAACGCCAGCGTATGCGTCATCGTCTTAAAACGGACTTCTCGCTGATTGCGGTCATCCTTCAATTGTTGCACCGTCATACCTGTAATGTAGGAGAGGTATGATGGATACAACGGAAGACAACATGGTGATATAAATGAGACCAAACCTGCTACAAAAGCCATCCATACATTAACATCAGGCATGAAGCGGATGTCTCCCTTCCCCGGGCTCTCGTGCTTGTTCGTTTAGCCGTCAGGCTCGGAACCCTTTTTTTCCAATCATCGTCAGAATCAGCATCATGATCAGCAATAATACAATCGTTGCTCCAGGTGCGAGGTTCCAGATACCTGCTACGACCAGTCCAAGGACTACGGCAATTTCGCCAATCACCACGGACAAAATAATGGCGGATTTGAAACTTCGGGCCATCAACAGGCTGACCGCTACCGGAATGGTCAATAGTGCTGACACCAGAAGCGCACCGACAATCTTGATCGCCGTGCTTATGACAAGTGCTGTCATCACAGTGATTAACATGTTCAGAATTCTCACAGGCAACCCTGTAACCGCTGCCGCATCTTCCTCAAAGCTAAGAAGGAAAAATTCCTTATGTAACAATGCCACTACAATCACCACGATCAGCGTAACCACACCTACAAGCTTCAGATCCGTAGCGTCTAATGTATATATACTGCCGAACAAATAACTCATGACATCTGCATTATATCCTTTGCCCAGCGTGAAGAACAAGGAAGCAAGAGCCACGCCACCGGACATGATAATGGCAATCGATAATTCGGCGTAACTCTTGTACGCTTTGCGCAATTTCTCTATCGCAAATGAAGCAAGCACGGCAAATATCAAGCCCACTGCAATGGGATACACTTCAATCAGGAATCCAAGTGCAACACCGGCAATGGTCACATGAGACAAGGTGTCTCCGATCATGGATAACCGCCGCAAGACCAGGAACAGTCCGATTAACGGAGCGGTAATGCCAATTAACAACCCACCCGCCAGGGCACGCTGAAAAAAATCACTCATTAATATTTCCAAAACAAACACGACTCCTTCGGCCTTACTCTAATCTAATGGGCCATAAATACGGCTAGCGTACCTGTGCAGTGGTATGTTGCAGATTGGTCTCAGCACAATCCTGTACCTCATGCGAATGACGGACATGAAAATTAATTTTGCCATTCGTTACCACAGCTTCAGAACCCAGATAACTCTCCATCCGATCCATATCATGAGACACCATTAGAAAAGTCATTCGATGATGTTCATGCATATGGGTAATCAGTTCAAAGAAACTGGCCTGTGATTCAGCATCAATACCTACGGTAGGTTCATCCAGAATCAACAGATCCGGGTGATTAATAAGCGCTCGTGCCAAAAATACACGCTGCTGCTGTCCGCCGGACAATTGACCAATACGTTTGTTCGCCAGATCCTCGATCCGCATGACTTGCAGAGCATCCGTGCACTGCTGCTGACATTTACGAGACATACGACGGAACATGTTTTTGTTATTATACAAGCCTGACATGACCACTTCACGAACGGTCGCAGGGAACAACGGGTTAAATGCATTCTTTTGCGGCACATACCCGATTCGGTCCCAGTCCTTGAACCTGCGGATCGACTGTCCGAATAGTTTGATATCTCCCTGCGCAGGAGGAAGAAGTCCTACCAGCATGCGCAGCAATGTCGTTTTACCCGCCCCATTGGAACCGATAATCCCGACAAAGTCCCGCTCCTGGGCCATAAAATCGAGATTCTCAATCACTCGCTGGTCCCCGTAGGAAAATGATAGTTTCTCGATCTCTATAATTGGATCATGACATAGTGGCATGATTTGCTGCATGGCAAAGCCGCCCTTCATTATATATAAGAATCCCATAGCGTCCTAAGAGCCTTCACCGTGAACGGTAAAGACTCTTCGATCTGAATCCTTCATTCTATCTTATTTTAATGCGATCAGCAGATTTTGCAAATTTTTCTCCATGAGGGTGAAATAATCATCCCCGTTTGTTGCCTGCTCCTTGGTCAATCCCTCAACCGGATTAAGGACCATGGTCTCCACTCCTGCTTCACTTGCCAGTGTTTTCGCCAATTTGTCAGATACCAGCTCTTCGAAGAAAATGTACTTAATGCCTTCATCTTTAACCAGTTTCGCAAGCTTCACAATATCCTGTCCTGTCGGTTCAGCATCCGGGGAAAGTCCCATAATGGCATGTTGGGTTAATCCATAATCACGTGCAAGGTAGCCAAACGCTTGGTGCGAGACAACAATCTCGTTGTTTGGTACATTAGCCAATTCATCTGTAAAACGCTGATCCAGCGTCTCAAGCTTCGTACGAAGCTCTTCATAACGTTGTTCGTAACCTGCTTTGTGATCAGGATCTGCCTCGACCAGGCTATTTTTGATGTTTTCAGCCATGATCATGGCCGATTTCGGACTAACCCACGTATGTGGATCAATATGATGATCAGCGACATCTTCACTGGTAGCCTCATCTGTATGTTCATCTGTATGTTCATCTGCATGCTCGTCTTCGTGCTCTTCGCCGTGACCGTGCCCATCATCACCCTCAGCGGTTAACAGCTTAACACCTTCACTGACGGCAACAGACTTCACCTGTGTATCACTATTCAGCGACTTCAGGAAATTCGGCACCCATCCTTCCAGTCCAGCTCCATTATAGAGAAACAGCTGTGCCTTGGACGTATTAACGATATCCTGACTCTTCGGAGTCCAGTCATGTGGCTCTACTCCCGTTGGCAGCAGGTTAATGACATTGGCATCCTCACCACCGATTGCAGTCGTAAAAGCATATACAGGATAAAATGTCGTCACAACGTTTACCTTGCCTTCCACAATCTTCGCACTATTGGAACTATCCTGCCCACACGCTGACAATACCAGCAAAGTGAGAATAAGCAAACCCGTCCACAGTAACTTCATGTTGCCTCTTTTGCTCGTCTTCCCTGTCCGGTTATCCTGAACTTGATGTTGCACTTTATAAAATGTCATTATGATTCACTCCGCATCTCTTAATCGTAAACATTACTGAAAGAATTATAGGTAACCTGAACCTACTTGTCAAGCTATCCCGTCCTATACATTCTTTCCTGAAGTACGGAGTTCATAACAGTATATGCTTGTTCTCTTCCCGTCAGATACGAATTATATCAACAAAAAAAGGGACCCGAAATACATCGGGCCACCTTGAGTCATAGTTACGACAGTATTTATATATTCATTTATATTTTATTTTACTTGTGCGCCATTAGGCATGTTTTCTGGTACTGTAGCAAGGGTAAGCTGGTCGCCATGGGACGCTGCAAGGATCATACCCTGAGACAGTTCACCACGAAGTTTCACCGGTTTGAGGTTAGTCACACAGATGACTTTGCGTCCAACCATCTCTTCTGGCGAATAGAACTTCGCGATTCCAGAGACAACCTGGCGCTGCTCATAACCCAGATCGAGCTGTAATTTCAGCAATTTATCCGCTTTTTTGACAGGTTCGCAGGCAATGACTTGCGCCACACGCAGTTCAACTTTGGCAAAATCGTCAATCCCGATCTCTTCCGTACTCTCAGGTGCAGCTACCGGTTCAACAGCTGCTGAAGTTCCAGCATCTGCTTGACTTGTTTCAGGCTGTGCCGCTTTTTGGCCACCAGTCATTGCTTCGGAGATATAAGCAATCTCCTGTTCGGAATCCAAACGCGGGAAGATTGGATCACCTTTTTGCAATGCGTTTCCAGTTGGAACCAGACCCCATTGCTTGGCTGTATCCCAAGCCGTAAGTTCACCTTCCTGAATGCCGAGCTGTGCCCAGATTTTATGAGGAGCACGTGTCAGGAACGGTTGCAACAGAATCGAAGCAATTCGCAAGCTTTCGATCAGGTGAGCCATAACGGATGCCAATTCATCGCGTTTTGCTTCATCACGAGCCAGCGCCCATGGCTGCGTCTCATCAATATATTTGTTGGTGCGGCTGACAAACTGGCTGATCGCTGTCAGTGCTACGGAAAACTGCAGGTTTTCCATCGCCTGTTCCACTTTTTCCACTGTAGCATGGCCTGCTTCTTCCAGCGAAGCATCAAATTCCGTTACATTCGATGCAAACGCAGGGGCTTTGCCTTCAAAATATTTGTCTACCATAGCAACGGTACGGTTCAACAGGTTACCCAGATCGTTCGCGAGGTCGGAGTTGACACGCTCTACGAAGCTCTCCGGTGTAAATGTACCATCGGAACCAAACGGTACTTCACGCAGCAGGTAATAACGCAGTGCATCGAGACCGTAACGGTCAATCAGGGTAACCGGATCAACGACATTGCCTTTTGATTTGGACATCTTGCCATCCTTCATCAACAACCAGCCATGTGCAAACACTTTCTTCGGCAAAGGCAAGTCCAGCGCCATCAACATAATTGGCCAGTAGATCGTATGGAAACGGACAATTTCTTTACCTACCAGATGTACATCCGCAGGCCAGAACTTGTTATACAGGGATGCATCGGATGAACCGTAGCCCAGTGCTGTAATATAGTTGGACAACGCATCAATCCAGACATAAACCACGTGTTTTGGATCGCCTTTAACTTTGACGCCCCATTCAAATGTAGTCCGTGATACGGCCAAATCTTCAAGACCTGGCTTGATGAAGTTGTTGATCATCTCGTTCTTACGGGATTCCGGCTGAATAAAACCCGGGTTCTCTTCATAATATTTCAACAAACGATCTGCATATTTGCTCATACGGAAGAAGTAAGATTCTTCTTTGACCAATTCAACCGGGTGTCCGCTATCCGGACTCTTGGCCGAGATAATCTCACCCTTCTCATTTTTCTCTACATCCACCAGTTGAGTCTCTGTGTAATACGTCTCATCCGGAATGCTGTACCAGCCTTCGTACTCACCTTTGTAGATATCTCCCTGTTTCAGCAAACGGTCAAAGATATCCTGAACAATGGTTTTGTGACGCTCTTCGGTTGTACGGATAAAGTCGTCATTGGAAATATCCAACTTGTTCCACAGTTCCTTGATCCCCACAACGATATCGTCGATAAAAGCTTGCGGTGTCTGTCCTTTCTCTTGTGCCTTGCGCTCAATCTTCTGACCATGTTCATCGGTTCCTGTCAGATAATGAGCATCATAACCGCGTAGACGCTTGTAACGAACCATCGCATCTCCTGCCACAGTTGTATACGCATGCCCAATATGCAATTTGTCACTCGGATAATAAATCGGGGTTGTCAGATAAAATGTTTTTTGGTCAGCCATGAATGACTTCTCCTCCTTCAAATGTTCCTGCTTCATGTGATCCCTTCGTCCAAAACAACTAAAAAAGAACACAAAAAACTCCCGCCCCTATGGGACGAGAGTTGCTCTCACGTGTTACCACCCAAATTCCCCATGTTTTTCGCAAAACACAGGCTCTGTCGGTCCTTCGACCGCCCATTAACGCTGGATCACGCCTCAGCCTTACGACAGCAGCTCTGAAATCACTGTCTGCACGCTCGAAAGAGGTTCCTCCGGGACCATATTCCATCCTCCTCCCAGACCGGTTCTCAGCTCATCCGGCTCTCTGCACTGGGGGTGTGTCTGTACTTATCCCTTCACTGGAAATCATATAGAAGTTGTTCAAAAAGTAAAACTAGACTTTTTGAACTCGCATATATAGGAAAATATACTGAAATGCGGACCCCTTTGTCAAGTGGACAGCATCCTCAAGTCAATCCTGGCCTGCTTCCAGGCCACCCGAATACTTCAAGCTACATCGTTACTCTGATACCATCATGGACTTCTCCGCCTTTGGTGGCACCAGATCTACACCGCCTGGATGAAACGGGTGACATTTGGCAATACGTTTCGCTGTTAACAACGAACCTTTGAGCGCACCGTGCACTTCAATCGCCTCCATGGCGTAAGCCGAACAGCTCGGATAGAACCGACATGTTGGCGGTGTTAATGGAGAGATATAGTTGCGGTACACCCGAATGGGTGCCTGAGCAATTCTGCGAGATAACTTCATGGTCAGTGCTTCCCATGAGCGTGTTGATGTCCCGATGCCGCTTTGGCCGGAGCATGCTCTGCACAGTCCTTACAATATCCAAATACCTCGAACTTGTGGTCTACAACCTGAAATTGCTCAGGCGCATCCGCAAGCTGCATCGGGCAAAAAATAATAGGATATGTCTTCTGACACTTCAGACAGATCATATGATGGTGATGATGATCTTCACTACAGTGCGCTTTGAATTTAACGCCATCTTCGAAGATGACCTGTTCCAGTACACCCAGTTCCTGCATCACCCGCAAATTACGATATACTGTGTCAAAACTCAGTCCGCTGTAAGTCTTACCCATATATTCATAGACGTCCTTGGGTGTAAGATACCCGGGAGACTCGGCAAATAACCGGGCCAGTGTTTTCCGCTGATCGGTAATGCGAAGCCCCTGTGAGGACATGGTAGAAATAATCTGTTCTGTCGACAGCATGATCTAAAGCACCTCCTGTCATACGAGCATTTTGCATCATTCATAGAGCGACAGTTTATTCGGCAAAAGCGAAAACTTTTGCTTTCTTGTATACCTCTAATAATGCATCAAATTACGATTAGAGTCAACGAAGACACCGGGTTAGGTCATTCCAACATCACATAAAAAGGACTCCATGCACATGCATTGCCATTAGTCTAGCTTGAGCTAATGACATTACATTTTGATGGAGTCCCTTCCTGACGGTTCAGATGATCAATCGTTCGGGCGACTTTTGGGGTGAACGGGTATATATGATATAAGCTTTCACTCCAAACCGTCCGTGCATGTTCATGTTATTACTTTTCAGCCGGAAGCGGCGTGAACAGCAGGTTAACAGGCAAGTTACTTCCTGGTGCCGCCGAGAAGAGAATGGTTACACTCTCGCCGTACGAACCTGTGCGATACATAACACTTTGCTCATTAGGTACAGTTACAGATTTACCTGTGGAAATCTGAACGACCTGTCCATTCACAAGCGCCACACCAGAGTATCTGCCTCCACGAGGGTTGAATGAAATCAACGTGCGCGGAGCAACATTATTCAATGTAATTTTGTACAATACACCGAAGTTACCTGCGTTGGACGCTTCCGTGTAAGCCATAGGGTCCGTTCCCACAAGGTTTGGATCACTTGCATTGTCTCCAAGTGGAAGACGTGCAGGTTTCGACCCTACTTCTTGATCGTACGTAATAATCCGTGTTGCATTTGGATAGGTACCACGGTTGTGAACTCCATCACGATCCAGAACCGGCAGCCTCGACAACACTTCCATCGGGTCCTTGTTTTCTTCAATCATGATAATGTTGTAATCCAGTTCATAGTCACTGAATACATCCGAATACAAGGAAATGACTTGTCCCTGTTTCATCGGAAGAACGCTCAGATCATTGAGAATCAGCTTGCTTTCTCCTGGCTGGATGTACACTTTCTTTTGTCCGGTACCATTCTGCATGGACTGGAACCAACGGTCAATCGACAGCTTTCCAGCTACCGTTGCAAAAGGAGACGGTCCTGCAAAACCCATGTTTTGCTGGTCAATGGACGCCGTGTAAGCATTGTTGTTTGTCGCTACAACATACATTTTTACGTTTTTGCCCGTGTTGTTCACATGGTGAATCATGAAGCGTGTCTGTCCGAAGGAAGATTCCTTGTACACAATGCCTTCTGTATTCACGGTTTCCGGGCTGTTACTGCGGATCAGCAGACTTGGTTCATCATAATAAGTGAAAGGTACTTTCTCCAATGCCGGTACTCCACCACCGTCAAAAGTGAACTTCTCACCGACTGGTGTGAACAATTGATTGAAGTCAGTCACACTATAAAGTGTTTCGCCCGTAATATTGATCATCTTAGTATAGCTATTGCTAGCACCATGTTTATCGGTAACTGTAATCGTTACGGTCTTGGGTCCTGGAACAAAGAATGCAAGTGCATTGTTATCCCATTCTGTTTTTACAATTGCATTTTCATCATCTGTACTTTGATCAATATAAGTGATTTTCTCACCCATTTTGTATTCTTCTTTATCTGTCGTAAACATCGCGACAGGTGGCAGATTCGGTCTTTCAACCTTAATCGTAACCGAATACGGATCACTCCATTGACCACTTGAATCCTGGACCGCATAGGTTACTGTGTATACACCTGGTTGGTCGAATGAATCCTGACGGCCTGTCCAACGCTCATCTACAATGCTGAGTCCCTTGGGAGAGCTGGATCTGGTTGTGTAGGTTACCTGATCTCCGGCAAAGACCTCTTTTTGTACCGTGAAGCTCGCCACCGGTTTGGTACTCAGATTCAATACAACCGTTTTGGCAGATTGATTTACTTTATACGCAATGTCCAGAGCTTGGGTAATTGAAGTCAATGGCACCATGAACGTATTTTTTTGTTGATAAGCCGCGCCCTTCATCGTTCTGGACACGCCATTAACGGTATAGATCTTGCTGTTTGTTTTGAAACGCAGCTCATCTTCACCACTAATAATGATCGTTTCTTTAGTTGTGTTATCATATTTGACATCATAGCCAACCCGATCAACGAGAGCACGGATCGCTACATAGGATACACCATTTTTAACAGCCATCGGCTGTCCAGCAAGATACGTTTTGCCATCTTGCATCATTTTATTACTGTTTATATAAAGAGTGAGGTCTCCACCCCCGCCTCCAGCAACAGATGAACCGCCTGTAGATGGTTGCTCCACTTCGACTGGTGCAGGTGCAGGTGTTTCCTCAGCTGTACCTTCTTCGTCCGTAGGTTCAATTACCGGCTCAACAGGAGTCGCGTCTGTTCCTGTAGGAACATCTGTCTCAGGGTTCACTTCTTCAGTTGTTTCATTATTTGATGTTGGAGTGTTTGTTCCGGATTTCACTTCGGATTCCGCGATGGTTTGTTCTTTCTTCACAACCTCCACGGATTTAACTTTGGCTGTATTCACTGATGTAGTATCGCTCTGATCTGCTGATTGTGCATTGGCAGGAATCACTGCAAACGCCTGAAACACAGCAAAAGCGGTAAGTATGGACAATTTCTTCTTCAAATTCATTCTTTGTCTTTGGCTCCTTCTGCTCCCATTTTATAAATATCCCCCTCAAAAAGTCATATTATTAGACGCTTGGAACCGGGAAAAGTTGCTAAAAATTTAAGAGGAGAATTGTAAACTTTTAATAGAAGGAAAATACTATGAAAATAGTTATCTATTAATTATCTTTTTGGCATTCGTATCCCAAAATTAACCAATAGAAAATTCCAACAAAAAAATCTCTCCAGGAGATGGTCAATCAGCACCATATCACAGAGAGATGTAAGGATTGAATAGGTCTAGCGCAAACGGACAGGCAGACTTCCTGTTGGCTGCAGTCCACCGGTTAACACATGGGACAGTACCCGAACAACTGCAGGTGTATTCTCATACGTACACACATAACTTCCCGGCCTCGAAATCTCCAGCAGATCATATGGATTGCGCAGAGCAATTACAATCAGCGAATGATTCTTACTAAGCTTTTCAACCAAATACTGTTGCCCTTTCGGAAGATGACCTGCCGATGTGTACGTACATACGATAACTTGTTCACTCTCCGACACATCCGCCAATATCCGATCTGCTTCATCATAAGTGGGCTGAGTTGTAATGATGTGCTCACGAACTCTGCCTCGCAGCTGCGATAGCGCCATACCCAGCGATTCTGTATGGGACCATGGTTCATCCACCTCTGTCCGTTGCACAACCTCAGGCCAGATGACATATACGTCCTTCTCTCGGTCCAACGGCAGCAGCCCATCATTATGAACGATGGTAATACTGCTTGAAGCAATCTTGAACAACGTCAATTCGTTGGGCTCAGTGGGTTTAGTGGATTCAGTGCAATCAACAGGTTCAACATCGGTTGCTTCGACCGTTTCGCTCGCTTTCGGTGAAACAAGATGATCATTCTGCTGCCCACAGCGCTTTCTTTTCCATGTCATAATGCGTTCAACCGCCTGATGAATAACCTCTTCCGAAATGCGCCCCGTTCGAACTGCTTCCACAATGGCTTCCAGCGCAGCAACCTGATCTTGTAAGGTATGACTCACCAGAATCAGATCTGCTCCTGCTTCCACAGCACGAACGGCAGCTTCAGCTACCCCATACGGCTTGGATATCGCATGCATTTCAAGACAGTCTGTAATAATAATGCCTTCAAAACCCATTTCCTCACGTAGCAGACCCGTTAACACCTTATGCGACAACGTTGCCGGAATGGGCTCGGGCTCAATCGAAGGGAACATCACATGAGCTGTCATAATAGCATCAACTCCGGCCTCAATCGCCTTGCGGAACGGCAACAACTCCATCTGTTCCAGCCTGTTTCGATCATGAGGTACCGTAACCATACCAAGATGAGAATCTACGGCGGTATCTCCGTGCCCCGGAAAATGTTTGGCAGTAGCAGCTATGCCCTGTGATTGATATCCGGTGATGGCTGCTATGCCATGAGCGGCCACACTTTCAGCATGTTCACCATACGAACGCACACCGATAACCGGGTTAAGCGGGTTGTTATTCACGTCGACCACTGGCGCAAGGTTCATATCAATACCGATGCTTTTTAACTCACAACCCAGAATTCGAGCACACTCCAGTGTATATTCCGGATTGCCTGTCGCACCAAGTGCCATATTACCCGGCACTTGGGTCATTCCCTCTTGGTCAATCCGTGCAACCATGCCACCTTCCTGGTCCACCGAAATCATGAGTGGTAGAGCCCCCGCTTCAGCAGCCATATCTTGCAGTTCGGCGGACAGCCGTGTCAATTGATCTACACTTTCGACATTACGCCGGAAATAAATGACGCCGCCGACGTGATAGTCACGGATTAAGCGAGTAACCTGTTCATCTGCGTGCTGACTGTGAAATCCACACATCAACAATTGGCCTACCTTTTGCCCCAATGTCAGATCATTCAAGGGTTTCATTCGACCTCTCCTCCCGTTTCCCTTGCTACTACAAACCCAATTGTTTACTCTGCCTGTACTCGGAGGGTTTCATGTGGAAGTGTTTATGAAACACCTTGGAGAAGTACCGGCGCTCCTTGAAACCTGTGGCTTCCCCAATCGCTGTAATGCTCCATTCGGTTGTACTCAACAATAAAGCGGCACTTTCCATCCGTTTCTGCGTCATATATTCCACAAAAGTAACACCCATTTGGGTTTTAAACAGCTGGCAGAAGTATCCCGGGCTGATTCCGAGCCAATCTGAGACTTCATCTATTCCCAAGTCCTGTTGCAGCCGTGCGTCCATATACTCACATGCAGACAGGATCAGTTCCGATACGGAAGGACGTGGCTGCGTTTGTTTGCCCTGACAGGCATGGATAACGACCTCTGCAAGTTCAAGGAGTTCCCTCATGGAGACGGCCCCTTGCAGTGCATTCCAATAATTCACTTCGTGCTCTTCAGCGAGGGCCTGTACTTCGCGCAGTTCCCGAAGCATGTGTACAAGCATAAACCGAAGATTGGTTTCATCTATCCTGTTGAAGGATTCTCCCGAATTCCCCATTTGCTGTTTAAGCTGATCCAATACATCACGTAACCCCTGCTTGTTCCCTTGTCGAATCCACCGAGTAACAAGCTCCAGATCTTCTCTTGTAATCCATGAGTTCGCCCCTTTGGAGGCCGTATGTTCATACGATAAGGTGGTTTCGGGACAATTCACCTTCAGCACCCTGTCTTCACTCTCCGCATGGGACATCAGTATTTTTTGACAATGCCTGTATCGCTCCAGAATTTGACTTTCCAGGTTCACGGGCACAATATCCTGAACAACCCTGACCTTCACACTTGAATCCAAAGATGATATCACATTTAATTCCAGACACAGTTGATGGGCCAGTTCCTCTGAGCGACGTTCCCATTCCCCCGATGCCTCCAGCAGGATGCACCACTCCCCTTTGCGGGTCGAAAGAATGTGACAGTCACCCGTAATTCTCACTGCCACTTCCCTAAGGCTGGAACTTACGGTCTCATGCCATCGTTGGTGCTGAAGCTCGGACCAACCAATAGAATGGCGAAAATAACCGACTGCATCCACCAGCAGCAACGTATACGGTGCAGTAGTTGTTATGAATTCTGGAACAGAGGCAGGATAGGCAACCTTCAATGGTGCTTCTCCTCGCAACAGGTCAATCAACCGTTTGTGTCTGATCCAGCTTTCCATCTCTTGGCTGCGATAACGTTGTGAATCGTTTTCCAGACGTCTCTTCAGGATCTGCCCGGCAAGCTCACGCAGTTTATGTTCCAGATTCAAATAATCAATTGGCTTACATATGTATTCATGTACGTTATACTTGATAGCGGTTCGAGCATATTCAAACTGCTGATACCCGGTCAGCAAAATAATCTCACAGGTTTCCCCCTGCTCTCGCAGCAAACGAATAAGTTCCAATCCATCCATAGACGGCATCCGAATATCACACAAGAGAATGTCCGGATGACTTTCTGTTACTTTCCCCAGCGCTTCTACACCACTTCTCGCTGTACCTGTGATTTCAATCCCCATCTCTTCCCAGGGTAAAATGTAGTTCAGATTCTCCAGAATCGGCAGCTCATCGTCAACCAGCATTGCAGTCAGATTCATCCGGCTTCCTCCTGCTCATATAATGGAATGATGCATCGAATAACTGTGCCATACCCCGGTGCTGAACATATAAATATGCCATACCCGGCACCGTATTGAATACGAATTCGATCTGCCACACTTCGTAATCCCAATCCCCTGCGTTCCGTTATGGACGATAATGATTCCGATCCTTCCGCGAGCATATCTTCCGGCGGATCTTCTGCCATATACTCAAATCGTGCGAGCATTTCCTGGGGAATACCGATCCCATTATCCTCAACACATAACACCAGATGATCCCGTTCTGCATATGCGCTTATCCGCAGTACACCTGCATAGGTGATCCCCTCAAACCCATGTTGAATACTATTTTCCACCAGAGGCTGGAGGGTAAGCTTGAGCAGAATTGAGCTGTATAGATGGGGTGGAATGTCAATCTCATAGGTGAACAAATCACTGAACCTGTACTGTTGAATCTCCAGATAACTCTGCAAATGCCTGATTTCCTCACCCAGCGGAATCTCCTCCTGATCCTGAATGCTGATACGAAGCATATTGCCAAGTCTGGTCACCATCTCGCTTACTTTGCGGCCCTCCCCACGCAGCGCTAATCCATTAATGGATTCCAATGTGTTAAACAGGAAATGGGGTTTAATCTGGGCTTGTAGTACACGTAGTTCCGCTTGGGCCTTCTGCTCCTGCTCTGCCCGAACACGACGGAATAATCCCCCGATCCGATCCAATAGTTCATTGAACCCTTGCGCAAGCAGCTGCATCTCATCGAATCCTTTTCCTTCCACCCTCGCATTAAAATCACCATCATCCACACGACGCATAAACCTTACAAGTACAGCAATGTTGCCCGTAATGCGATTCATGAAAAAAAGATTAAAGATCATTGCTGCAAGCAGACATAACAAAATAATGATGACAGACCAACCTGCAAAGGCATTGGTTTCCGCAGATAAGGCTTCCCATGAAGTCACACTGACGAGACTCCAGTTATAGTTCTTCAGATGATATTGCGAAATGATGCTTTCCTTGCCGTCAAAGACCGTTCTGACACTGCTAAAGCCAGGACCGTAACTGCCGGATTCAGCACCAAGATTTTGCATGTTTTCACCGTTATAAATACCAGCAGGATCATAGACGATCAGCCCTTCTTCATTAATTAACAGGAAAGATGTATCCTGTGCCGAATCGCTGATCTGCAGGTGACGGAAGATCCGGTCGATCTCTCCTTTTTTGATCTGAACAACAAGCACGCCGATATTTTGAAAATAACTGAGTTCTTTGACCAGTCTGATCTGGGTGAAGACAGGTTCTACCCCGGTTAATTCAGGATATTCCAGAGGTGCGAGCCATTTAGGCACGCCATTAAGTTGCTGAATTTCGTTGAATAAGGGATGCACTTTGAATTGTTGAAAAGGAAGGGCTTGAAAATTTTCTTTGGTGAAGATGGAGACAATCTGGTTGTTCTCGGACGAACGCAAATCATATAAAAAGGCATAACTGATGAACGGATAATTATATAGAAGGGAACGGAAATTGCGCTGGCTGGCATTCAGGGATAATTGATTACCGGTTCCCAGATCCTGCTTGGTCGGATCTTTGGCGTTCAGCGCCATTTGAAAAACCGATGTCGCTATCCCGTTGTCGGTAACACTATTAATCTGCTGAAATACATTCTCGATATTGTAACTAATGGCCTGAAGCGCATATTCGGCCTGTTGATTGTATTTTTTCTCAATCGTATGTGATGTGACCAGAAACATGCCAATGCCCAGCGCACACATCGGTACAATAATCAGCAGCAGAAATGCCAAGGCCAGCTTCATTCGCAAGTTCATATCCCGTTCTCCCTATCAACTGGTTCATGGTATTAACCTTTGACACCACCTGCAGTTACTCCTTCTATAATTTTCTCCTGGAGTATAGCGTAGATCACAAGTACAGGTACAACGCTGTATACAATACCTGCCGACATCTGGGCATAGTTCATCTGATATTGATCCCGAAACTGAACCATGCCCACAGGCAGCGTACGCAATTTATCGGTGGATAAGAAATAGTTGGCGAGTAAAAATTCATTCCAGTTGCCGAGGAAATTAACGATAAAAACGGTAACAATAGCCGGAACCGTAAGAGGTATCACTATTTTAGCAAAGATACCCGGGGCCCTCAAGCCGTCCATGACCGCCGCTTCCTCAATTTCTCCAGGCAGAGAACGCATAAAAGCCGCCAGTATAATAATGGTAAAAGGGATCGCATTGGCCACATAGGGCACGATCAATGCCAGATGGGTATCCAATATGCCCATTTTGCGTACAAGCAGATAGATCGGCAACATGAGGGCATTGTTGGGAATAAGCATACCCGCCAGAATCAAACTGTACAGAAACAGACTCCATCTCCGGTGTCTCATCCGGGTTACGGCAAAAGCAAACATGGCACCGAGTACAATCGTACACGCCGATGATAGAACCGAAATGTACAGGCTGTTCCAGAAATACGTGCCAATCTTTGCATTCACCCAGGCCTCCACGTAATTGTTAAACTCCCATGTTGTAGGCAAACCGAATGGATTCAGGGCGATTTCATTGTTATCCTGCTTAAATGAAGAAAAGATTACAAATAAAAATGGAAACAAAATCGCGATCAAGTACAACATTAACAACACATGAGGTATACTACTTTTTATGCTTTTCGGCATCAATATTCCACCTTCTCGCTCCGCCTCACCACTAGCAGTTGATACACCGCAGTGAGCACAAGCGTCAGAGCAAAGATCAGCACTGCAATGGTATTTCCATAGCCATATTTGAAGTTGGTAATCGCGTATTTGATCATATATGTGGCCAGAACCTCGGTGGACCCGGCGGGCCCACCCTTGGTCATGACAATCACGATGTCGGCTGCTTTCATGGCACCTGCGATGGACAACATGATCACCACTGAAATGATCGGCCGGATCAGCGGCAACGTAATTCGCATTGCACGTTGTACTGCCGTTGCCCCATCAATTGCAGCCGCTTCATCCAGATCACGCGGAATCGCCAGTATGGCCGCCAGTACCATGACAATGTAAAATCCCGTCCACTGCCAGGCATTGGTCACCAAAATGGACAACATGGCAAATCGGTTATCCGATAACCAGTAGATTGGATCGATGCCCAGCACATGAAGTATTTTGTTTAATAGTCCGATATTGGGTTCATAGATGAACCCCCACAAGATACCGATAACGGCTGTCGACATGATGGATGGTAAAAAAACAGCGGTTTTATAAAGACCTTTCAGCCTTTTCACATTGGCAATCAGAAGCGAAAACAGGACGATCAGGGGTACCTGAATCAGTACCGAAAATCCGATGAAAAAGCCGTTATTCCGTGTGGAAATCCAAAAACGTTCATCGGTCAGTGCCTTCACATAGTTGGATAAACCCACAAAACGTGGCTCAGCCGATACCCCATTCCAACTCGTCAGACTGTAATACAGGGAGCTACCAATAGGGTATAGAAAGAACATTACAAACAGAATTAGGGCTGGCATTACAAACAACGTATAGATTAACGGGCTGCGGAGTGAAGTATTCATGGTCAGCCTCCTTCAGTCACTTCAACGATCGCAGTTTCAACTTGAATTGGTTTATTCCACGGAAGCGTTTGCTTCCTCCTGCACCTTTTGCAGCTCTTCTGCCATTTTCTCTGGCGTAGTCTGCCCACCAATCAACTTCTGAATCTGCAGATTGCTGATCTCTGTCGTCACATCGGCCTGAACGAGTGCATCAAATGCCGGGAACGATGTCTTGGACGCATTAAGCACAGCCACAATTTCTTTCATCAGATCATCGGTAATGCTGTCGGTCAGCACTTTCTCGTCCAGCTTCATCGCAGGCAACACACCATCTTCCACAAGGCCGCGGACCTGCATATCTTCATTGTAGAAATTTTTGATAAAAGCTTTCACTGCTTCCAGCTTCTGCGGGTCATCCGCCACAGTTGCCGAGAATCCGTATCCATTGTTCACATCTCTCATCAAAGACGTCTGATCGCCTGCGCCGTTCTCTACCGGAGGCATATTGAAGAATCCAACCTTGCCAATAAGCGATTCACCGCTCTGCCCTTCTTTGAATACAGATGATTTCCACGTTCCGTCATACATTAACACCACTTCTCCACTTGTAAATTGCGTGGTATATTCGGCATACTCGAAGCCAAGTTCACCTTTTTTGAAATAACCCTTATCCACCCATTCCTTATGTTTGGCAAAACCTTGCACAACACCCGGATCGGTCCACTTCGCTTCACCTGTTGCAAACTTTGCGGTAATCTCCGGCCCGGCATAACGGGACCACAGATGGTTGGTTAACATAAGCGGCACCCAGCCCGCCTTGGATGCGGAAGCAAGCGGCACTTTGCCATCTGCCTTGATCTCGGCCAGTATATTGTCCAGTTCAGCCATGGTGGTTGGGGCTTTCCATCCTTTTTGTTCAAAGTACTCTTTATTATAGAAAAAACCTTCTCCCGAACCGCCAATTGGCAGTCCATATACTTTGCCTTCGTACGTAAACGGCTCAAGGGATGTAAACTGGTCTTGAATGCCCAGCTCTTGCAGGATTGGGGTCAGATCAAGCAACATACCTTCCTTGGCATAAACTTTGGAATCCGGGCTACCGAACAGTTCAAATATATCCGGCGGGTTGCCTGCCGCCATCTCTCCGCGAAGCTTTTCCTTACGATTCACATCGGATTCGACGCCATCCAGCGTAAAGGTCAGATTGGGTACCTCTCCCTCAACTTTGTCCACAACATCCTGCAGAATGGCCAGTCTTTTCTGTTTGTCGGCTCCCACCTGTGTGTGGCGGAGAAGCATTTCAACCGGTTCCTTACTTGTTTCCTCCACAGGTGTATTGCCTGCGCCTTGCTGTGGCTCGTTACTTGAGCTTGCACATCCCGCCAAAGTCCATGAAGTGATAAGCAATAACGAAAGTAGTAATGTCATTCTTTTTTTCATCTGGTTGACCCTCCTCAAGATATTGAGCATTTGGCTTTACACTCTGATTATAAAAAGCCGGAGCTTACATCGTAAGGATGACAATTCATCAATGGAGGGATAAAATCCTTCACTGGACCCATAATCTTGCATTTACAATGGATAACAGCAAAAAAACAGCCCCTGCGAAACATGTTCGCAAGGACTGCTTGGTTGATTGTTTTTACTATATAACTGTAGTTACTTACCGGAACAAGCCACGCCAGCTGTTTCCTGGCGACCTTGTTCGATCAGACGATACGCCCGCTCCACTTCTTCTTCACTTGGTGAAGGAACTCCATCCAGTGGATATACTTTACCGAGCGCCTCCCATTTGTAGATCCCCATCTGATGGTATGGAAGAATTTCGAACTTCTCGACGCCATTTAATGTTCCAATAAACCGTCCGAGGTTAAGCAAATCCTCTTCCTCGTTATGAATGCCAGGAACATACACGTGGCGTATCCACATTTTCCGACCTTGCTCCGATAACCACTTGGCCGTTTTCAACGTTCTCTCGTTGGATTTGCCTGTCAACTTGATGTGTTTCTCATCATCAATATGTTTGAGGTCCAGCAGAACCAGGTCTGTGTGATCCAGCAGATCGTGAATCCGATCCGGTTCGTTAAATCCGTTGCTATCCAATGTCGTATGCAATCCCCACCGACGCTTCACTTCCTTGAAGATCTCGGCTACAAAGTGGGCCTGTAACGTTGGTTCTCCGCCAGATATCGTGAGTCCGCCTCCGGAGCTGCGGTAGTAAGACAGGTAAGGCTCAATTTCAGCCAGTACCTCCTCAAGCGTCATTTCTTTTCCACCATCCAGCGCCCAAGTATCAGGGTTGTGGCAATATTGACATTTGAGTAGACATCCTTGCATGAAAAGCACAAAGCGGATGCCTGGGCCGTCAACCGTCCCGAAAGTTTCGAGTGAATGAATATGTCCGTTAACCATGCTGCCTCTTCCTTTCTGTATCCGCATCCGCTGTGCGTTTAATATGATTTGGAATGCCTTGCTCTAGCGGTCTTCTACTTGCAAATTACTTACATCGAGCCATGGAACGTACGGTTGATGACATCCAACTGTTGTTCACGAGTCAATTTAATGAAGTTAACAGCATATCCGGATACCCGTATAGTCAGTTGTGGATAGTTTTCCGGGTGATCCATCGCATCAATCAATTGCTGACGATCAAATACGTTAACGTTCA
This sequence comes from Paenibacillus xylanexedens, assembly GCF_001908275.1. Taxonomy (NCBI): domain Bacteria; kingdom Bacillati; phylum Bacillota; class Bacilli; order Caryophanales; family Paenibacillaceae; genus Paenibacillus; species Paenibacillus xylanexedens. The sequence continues at coordinate 5,323,994 of NZ_CP018620.1, forward strand.
GGTGATGAGCGTTTTGACCGAAGTAACCATCCATCATCGCAGTCAGATTGGATTTACGTGTAGTCTCCTCTTTACCCAATGCTTTTGGCACGATGGAGAAGGTATTGGAAATCCCGTCAAGACTGTGTTCATAAGGCAATTTGGCTACCGAGCCAAGGGATGCCAGTGCACCTTTTTTATCACGACCATGCATTGGGTTTGCACCTGGAGCAAATGGCTCACCTGCTTTACGACCATCCGGTGTTGTCCCTGTTTTCTTACCATATACCACGTTGGAAGTGATCGTCAGAACGGATTGTGTTGGCACTGCATTACGGTAAGCTTTGTGTTTGCGAATCATTCCCATGAAGTTCTCAACCAGTTCAACAGCAATGCTGTCTACGCTGTCTTCATTGTTACCGTAACAAGGGAAGTCTCCTTCGATTTCGAAATCAACTGCGATGCCTTGCTCGTTACGAATTGGTTTTACTTTGGCATATTTGATTGCACTCAGTGAATCTGCTGTAACCGACAGACCAGCGATACCACAAGCCATCGTACGTACAATATCACGGTCATGCAATGCCATTTCGATACGCTCATAGCTGTATTTATCGTGCATGTAGTGAATGACGTTGAGGGTGTTCATATACAGCTTAGCCAGCCACTCCATCATTGGTTTGAAACGTTTCATAACCTCATTGTAATCCAACACTTCGCTAGTGATGGCAGGATACTCTGGTCCAACTTGTGCTCCGGATTTCTCGTCACGACCACCGTTGATCGCATACAGGAGAGCTTTAGCCAAGTTGGCACGAGCGCCGAAGAATTGCATTTGTTTCCCGATCTTCATAGCCGACACACAGCATGCAATACCGTAATCGTCACCGTAGATCGGACGCATCAGATCATCATTCTCATATTGGATTGAGCTGGTTTCAATGGATACTTTGCTGCAATAATCTTTGAAAGCTTCCGGAAGTTTCGTGGACCAGAGAACAGTCAGGTTCGGCTCTGGTGCGGGACCCAAGTTGTGCAGTGTATGCAGGAAACGGAAGCTGTTTTTGGTTACGCGTGTTTCACCATTCACGGACATACCACCGATGGACTCCGTCACCCATGTTGGATCTCCACTGAACAATTCGTTGTAATCCGGTGTACGTAGGAATTTGACAATCCGCAGTTTCATTACGAAATGGTCAACCAATTCCTGAGCCTGTTCTTCGGACAGAATGCCTTCTTGCAGGTCACGTTCAATGTAGATATCCAGGAAAGAAGATACACGTCCCAGGGACATCGCAGCACCGTTCTGTTCTTTGATCGCAGCGAGATAACCGAAGTACAACCATTGGAATGCTTCTTTTGCTGTTGTCGCTGGTAAGGAAATATCGAACCCGTGCATATCGCCCAATTGCTTCAATTCTTGCAATGCACGAATCTGTTCAGACAATTCTTCCCGCAGACGAATGACATCTTCATCAATGACATCGACTTCGAGTGCATTCAATTCACCTTTTTTGTTACGAATCAGGAAGTCTACCCCGTACAAAGCTACACGACGATAGTCACCGATGATCCGGCCACGGCCGTACGCATCTGGCAGACCTGTAATAATCCCTGCTTTACGCGCTGCGCGCATATCGGAAGTATAAGCATCGAATACACCCTGGTTATGTGTTTTGCGAATGTTCGTAAATATATCAATGACGCCTTGAGGCAATTCGAAGCCGTATGCTTCACATGCATCAATCATCATCCGGATTCCGCCTGTTGGTTGAATGGAACGTTTGAACGGAGCATCGGTCTGAACGCCGACAATCTGCTCTTTGGATTGATCCAGGTAACCTGGTTGGTGTGAAACAATAGTTGCTGGTGTGTTCACATCAACGTCAAGTACACCGCCGTTATCCCGTTCTTTTTTGGTCAGATCAGATACGATATCCCACAATTCTTTGGTATTCTGGGTTGCACCTGCGAGAAATGCTTCATCGCCGTAATACGGAGTCAAGTTGTGTGCCAGAAAATCATTCACATCTACGGATTTGGTCCATGTTCCTTTGGTAAAGTTTCTCCAGCCTGTTTGTTGTTTGACATCTTTTTCAATCACCGACATCTTAATCCCTCCACTAATTTGGATTTCTGGACACATAACATCTTGCTTCATTCGTAGCATTGTGTGCCCAGAGCCGCGATTAATGTGAATTGTTTCACATAAACCGGAACATGTTCTCTCTACTTGGGAACCGGAACCGCGGGATGAATGTTTTTCTTACATTTTCAGTATACGACTTGGGGCTTTCATCATCTGTGATTTTTGTCACAAAGCCAGTGAACTAACTCACTCCACCTGCGCTGTGTCCCATTGACCCCTGTAAATTCACACTTAGCCACTGCGCGGGCAGAACAACTTCCGATCGCTGTTCATTATTTAAATTTACTGAAAAAGCGAATGAACCATAGATGATGTACACTGGCCACTACAAGGAGAGAATAACCTTCCGATCGCTGTTATCCCCGGATTTTTTGATTCATTTTTTTCAAAGGTGAAAATCCAGTGATAAAGGCGAGCGCTTCGCTTCTTCAGGTTTTTTCTCTCCTTTCCGTTATCGTGTACATTAGGTAGTTCTACTAATAAAACAATAAAATTCAATATTTATTTCGAAGACGCAAGCTTCGCTTTTCAGGTTATTTCTGCCCTCTCCGTTATTGTGTGAACATCTGGCTCAAACGGCCACATCACGAATTCCATGCCACCTCTTTAGAACCCTTTTGCTCCTCTATGCTCGGAGCAAAACAAATCTTAAAATAAATCCTGAAAAACAGATGCTCGCTCTTCTGTTTTTCTGCCCTTTTCTTTATTGTCGAACATCTGGCTCAAACGGCCACATCACGGATTCCGCGCCACCTCTTTAAGAACCTTTTGCTCCTCTATGCTCGGAACAAAACAAAACTTAAAATAGACCCTGAAAAACAGATACTTCGCTCTTCTGTTTTTCTGCCCACTCCGTTATTGTGTGAACATCCGGCTCAAACAGCCAGATCACGAATTCCGTGTAACCTCTTTAAGAACCATTGCTCCTCTATACTCGGAGCAAAACAAAACTTAAAATAGACCCTGAAAAACAGATACTTCGCTCTTCTGTTTTTCTGCCCACTCCGTTATTGTGTGAACATCCGGCTCAAACAGCCAGATCACGAATTCCGTGTAACCTCTTTAAGAACCATTGCTCCTCTATACTCGGAGCAAAATAAATCTTAGAATAAATCCTGAAAAACAGATGCTCGCTCTTCTGTTTTTCTGCCCTCTCGTTATGGCGTGAAAGACGGCAATCGGGGCTCCCCTCTCGGGGAACCCTGATCTTCTTGCCGTAAGGCACACTTCGTTCTAAATTTGTTATTCAAACTTTCCGTAGAAAGCGTTGCGGTATACATCAGCCAGTTCAGTTACCAGCGGCAGCTTCGGATTGGCGGTTGTACATTGGTCTTCGAAGGCACGGTCTGCCAGATAATCCACATGTGCTTCAAAGTCTTTGGCATCAAATCCGATTTCCTGGAACGATTCTTCAATGCCCAATGTTTTGTTCAGTTTGCGAATCGCATTGATGAGACTGGTTACGCCTTCTTCTGTTGTACGAGCAGGCAATCCCAAGATGCGGGCGATTTCGGCATACCGCTCATCCGCTACAAAGTGCGAATATTTCGGGAACGATGCAAATTTGGTCGGTTTTTTTGCGTTGTAACGAATGACGTGCGGCATCAGGATTGCATTGGTGCGTCCGTGTGCGGTGTGATACTGACCGCCCCATTTGTGCGCCAAGCTGTGGTTGATGCCCAGGAATGCGTTGGCAAACGCCATACCTGCAATTGTGGAAGCATTATGCATTTTCTCACGTGCCAGTTTATCTCCTTGCAGCGCAGATTGCTCCAGGTATTGGAATACCAGTTGGATTGCTTTGATCGCAAGTCCATCCGTGTAATCATTTGCCATAACAGATACATAAGCTTCAATCGCATGCGTCAGTACGTCCATACCTGTATCGGCAACCGCTGTTCTAGGCAGGGAGTATACAAACTCCGGATCAACAATCGCTACGTCTGGTGTCAGCTCATAGTCGGCCAATGGATATTTGGTGTTACCTTGATTTTTATCTGTGATAACCGCGAACGATGTCACTTCAGAACCTGTACCGGATGTGGTTGGGATCGCTACAAATTTCGCTTTTACGCCTAGACGTGGATATTTGTAGATCCGTTTGCGGATATCCATGAATTTCTGTTTCAGATCGTTGAAGTCCGTGTCCGGGTATTCATAGAACAACCACATGGCTTTGGCAGCATCCATCGGTGATCCACCGCCGAGTGCAATAATGCAGTCCGGTTGGAAGCGGCGCATCATTTCGGTTCCGCGGTCTACCGTTGTTGTGGATGGATCTGGCTCAACATCGGAGAACACTTCGATCGCTACTGGCATTTGGCGTTGACGCAGATAGTGTTCTACCTTTTCAACATATCCAAGCTTCACCATCATGGCATCCGTAATAATGGCCACACGTGTGATGTCAGGCATTTTGGCAAGATACTGTGTTGCCCCTTTTTCGAAATAGACTTTGTTCGGCACTTTGAACCATTGCATATTCACGGTACGGCGAGCCACCCTTTTCACATTGATTAAGTTCACAGCGGTTACGTTGGAAGAAGTCGAGTTACGTCCGTATGATCCGCATCCCAGTGTCAATGACGGCATGTTTGTGTTGTAGATATCCCCGATGGCACCGTGTGTGGATGGTGAGTTCACAATAATCCGTCCAGTTTGCAGACGATCTGCGAATTTACCGATCACTTCTTCATTTGTGGAGTGGATAACCGAGGAGTGACCCATGCCGCCAAAAGCAACCACTTCTGCTGCACGTTCAATTCCCTCTGCTGCCGTTTTAACTTTGTAACAAGCCAGTACCGGGCTTAATTTCTCAGCCGACAATGGGAATTTAGTACCTACCCCTTCAATCTCGGCCACAAGAATTTTGGTGCCTGCTGGAACTTCAATACCGCACAATTTCGCAATGCTCACCGCAGATTGACCAACAATCGCCGGATTCACCGCACATTTCTCGGCATTAATCGCACCTGCTGTCAATTTTGCTGCTTCATCTTTGTTAACAAAGTAACAGCCATTCGCAATCATTTTTTTCTTCACTTGATCGAAGATCGGTTCTTCAATGATGACCGCTTGTTCGGAAGCACAGATCATGCCGTTATCGAAAGATTTGGACAGGATCAAATCCGTCACTGCCTGATTGATATCCGCGCTTTTCTCGATAAAGCAAGGAACGTTACCCGGTCCTACGCCCAGTGCAGGTTTACCACAGCTGTACGCTGCACGTACCATGCCTGATCCGCCTGTTGCCAGAATGAGAGCCACATCATTGTGATTCATCAGTTCGTTTGTACGATCCATGGAAGGATCATCAATCCACTGAATACAATCCGCTGGTGCACCATGTTTCACAGCCGCTTCCAGTAGGATTTTAGCAGCTTCCCGGCTACAATTCTGTGCAGATGGGTGGAAACCAAAGATGATCGGGTTACGCGTCTTGATGGAGATCAGTGCTTTGAACATCGTCGTTGATGTTGGGTTGGTAACTGGTGTAATACCCATGATGATGCCGACCGGCTCCGCAATTTTCTGGAAGCTTTCATACTCGTTATCTTCAATCACACCTACGGTTTTGTCATACTTGATGCTGTGGTACACATATTCTGTTGCAAATATATTTTTGGTGATTTTATCCTCATACACTCCGCGGCCTGTTTCTTCTACGGCCATCTTGGCGAGCATCATGTGTTTATCCAGACCCGCAAGCGCCATCGCTTGCACAATCCGGTCAATCTGCTTCTGGTCCATCTTCATGAATGCGGCGTGTGCTTTATTCGCTTTGTCGATTAACGTTTGAATATACTGACCTGCTGTCGGTTCTTTTGCTGGGGCGACTTCGTTCTTTACAGCCATCTCCCTCATCCTCCTAAAGGTTCGTATTAGTTTGTCTCTCTCGTTTACATTCACATCGTAACATGACAATAAACTTAATTATGTGATTTTTTTCACAAAGTATAACAAATTTAATTTAAGTTTTGTAGTGTCCTTCATACGACCATTTTCACTTCCTATTTAAAATATAGAGCTGTAAAATTCATCCTCTCCATTAAAAGTGAATTTTATCACAATGTTTGAAATTTCGTCATTTTTGCCCCCTTTCCTTCCCCCTCAAACGGTAAGATTAGGTATATACTGAACTTAAAAATTGAACCACCGCAATTTGTACCGTCCTTCCTCCCGGCCGAGATGACCCTGATCAGGACGGCAACGGTTTGCGGCGAACCTCGGAGGCTACTGCTTACTACAGAAGGTCGTCCGATGGACATAAAGGGGAGATAGACTTATGAGAGAACTAACAACTGTACTGGAAAAGCGCGGCAATACTAACTGTTTCTCGGAAGCAAATTTCAACCATCTGCTGGTTACCATGAAAGATAGAACCTATCCGGAAGGTACACATCTGTACTGGGAAGGCGACATCTCTGACAAACTTTATTATATGAAACGGGGCCGTGCCCAGATCACCAAATCCACGGATGAAGGCAAGGAACTGATCATGTACATGTATCAATCCGGTGATATGATTGGGCAGGCTGATCCCTTCTTTGGCTCTAAACACAGCTTCTCAGCGGAAGTGCTGGAGGATAGTGAGATCGGTGTACTGGAGCATAAAGACCTGGAAATGTTAATCTGCCAGCATTGTGACTTCGCGATCGATTTTATGAAATGGATGGGCATCCACCACCGGTTAACACAGACCAAATTCCGGGATCTCATGTTATATGGCAAACCGGGTGCACTTTGCTCCACCCTCATTCGGTTGTCGAATTCGTATGGTGAGCCTCATGGAGAGCATGTCATTATTCACAAAAAAATTACCCACACGGACCTGTCCAATATGATTGGAGCCACTCGTGAAAGTGTAAACCGCATGTTAAGCGACCTGCGTAAGAAAGATGGGATTGAATATGACAATGGCATGATTGTCATCAAAGATCTGAAGATGCTGCAAGGGATCTGTCACTGTGAGCTTTGCCCGAACGAGATCTGTCGTATTTAATATTTGACTATGCTAATCGGAAATTGCTTATATATATTTAATGAAAAAAAGCCCAGTTCTCTAAAAAGAGATTGGGCTTCTTGGTATACTTAGGATGCATTGGTCAATTCAAGCTTTACCGCATCACGTGGATTCAATTTCATGTCCAGACCATTTTCCATTAATTCTTTGTCATTCACCATAATGACCCACCGCTCATTCATACGAGGCGTGACATTCTCGACCGAAACGACAAATTTGTTATTCTCCGACATTCTTACAATGCCGCTGGACTTCAACACATCACGAACTGTGCACTCCTGAACGTAGACGCCGGCATATTGACGATTAAGGGTTGGCATAATGTTTCCACCGCTAACCTTGAGTAACGTTGTCTGATATGCAACGCCATCCCCCCCACTGTCAGCGGCTTTCACGTAAATGATCACTTCATCTTTGGCATGAAGCTCCATGTCCCAATCTTCCTGTTCAATATCCTTGCCATTTAATTTGACAGCCCAGCTCAGCGAAGAATCCAGAGAAACTTCACCCACGGATTGAATCCGTTTGCCATCTGCCGTAAAATCAACCAGTCCGCTATTGAGTAATGCTTTTTTGAGTGTCAAACCCTCACTAAAATCTCGCTTAATGGACTTTGTTGCATCAGGCAAAAACGTACTGCCATCTACAGCCACTGTGATTGTATTCGCTGTTTCTGTCTCTTTAACAATTGGCTGCTCAGAAGGCTGTGTCTCACTACAACCAGCCAAGATCGCCAGTAGGAGCAAACATACACCTATGTAACCGGGGATTTTCTTCATCATGTAGGTAACACCACCCTGCGTAAAATCATTCACCCTGTTGTCCATAACCTCTATTATGGCACAACTTTCGGCAAAAAAAAGTGTCAAAGCCGTTACTTTTATAGGGTACCGCCTGCAAATAAGGCTTGTACAAGAAAGAGAGCCTGCACACAGGCTCTCCAATCTATATCATTTTTATGTTCTAATTGGTTACGTTATCATTGGACACTAGCCTGCATGTATGTCCGTCCTCCATCGCCATCTTTCAGATATGGATTAAGCCCGAAGAATTGCTCCTCAGATACGTATACACCTGTCAGCAATCGCCCTTCAAGCAATCCACCGTCAACCTGCACGCAACATGAAGGTGCGTCTACATACTCCTGATACAACGGAATCTGCCCATATTGTTGATGGACCTTAAATACCTTCCCTTGCTCATGCAAAGGCCGTTCCGAGAAATAGGTAGGCACAATGTAACGGGCAATGACATCCAGCTCCTGCACGCTATAAAAGGGGTCATCACCAAGCCATGGCGCAAACATTCGAATCTTCTCATATTGTGACCAGACAACCGCCTGAATCAGCATTTCTGCCTGAACCAGCCGACCTTCTCCCACATCTAAAGCCAATTGCTTACCACGGATAGTTTCTTCCATCTGAGACATCGTTGAATCAGGTTGTCCCAGCTCACATCCGATACACTTCCAGCCCCTGGACGTTTGAATCCATTTTTGCAGCACCGCCGGAGCTAATTTCGGACCATCGCTGTTCACAGAATGCGTATTCACTTCGGCAAGATCATCCTTAACCGAACGGGAATATGCTGTGCGCTTAAACAACTCTGCAGCTTTTTTGTAAATTAGATGGACCTGAATGGATGCGCTCTCAAGTTCTGCAATATCTTTTTTGCCGTAGCGTACTTCACGGGATAAGCTTTCTTCTCTCATGACAAGTGGGCCTCCTTCGCTCCGGCCGTCTGTGGCCATTTTCTATAGATTATACTACAACTCATGACAACATGTGCATAGCCCAAGAGAAAAACGCCGATCAACATAGTACTTAAGACAAAAACCCCTGATTTCCACAGAAATCAGGAGTCTATGTCATTCATGCAACAAAAGTGGGTGATATTTGCTTATGCGTTAGTCAACCCACTGCTCAGCCCAGTCTTGAATTTGATTCATGACAGGCTGGAGCGCTCTACCTTTATCCGTCAGTTCATATTCAATACGAACTGGCGTCTCGGGATAGACGTGACGAACCAGAATACCTTCACTCTCCAGATCTTTCATCCGTTCGGATAACATCTTATCACTCATGGATGGAATCAGATTGGAGATATCCTTGAATCGCTTCGAACCACTCATCAATGTTTGAATAATTAAACCATTCCAGCGCTTGCCCAAAAAAGAAAACGCCGTCTCAAAACGCGGACACATCCGCAAGTCTTGACCTTCCACATTAATCACCTCTTTAGAGATCACTCAAATCAACTTACATTTTGTTAGTATATTTCATAATAACATATTTAAGCTTCAAAGAAAACGCCTGCAACTAAAAAGTTTAAATTTTAGAAGCATATCATCCAAAATGGATCATACATCCCAGTATACATTACACGCTACGTCGTCACCATGGGAAATATCGTATAACTTCCCCATAGTACTATCTTACCCAAAAAGAACCCAACTGCCACAGTCATCAATGACTCGGAGAAGGGTTCTTTTTGAATAAAACTTATAAATTCCATTACACGATTGAGTTAGTGAATTAGACCAGCACGCCACCAAATGGTCTTACAGGTTCGCTCTTGCCAAATTCCGGCTTAAAGCTGCGGGCAGGATATGCCCATTTCACAGCGTTGCTGATCACTCTTAATATTTCCGGTTTGTAATAGGTCGGATACGTCTCATGACCTGGTCGGAAATAAAAGATTTTACCTTCACCACGCCGGAACGTACATCCGCTCCGGAATACTTCCCCACCCTGGAAGTTGCTCACAAACACCAGTTCATCCGGTACTGGAATATCGAAGAATTCACCGTACATCTCTTCTTTTTCCAATACAATCTTGCCTTCGATGCCATCCGCAATCGGATGAGATGGGTTAACACACCATACAATTTCCTGCTCGTCAGCTACACGCCACTTCAGATCGCAGCTTGTTCCCATCAGCGCTTTGAATGGTTTGGAGAAATGACCTGAATGGAGCACAATCATTCCCATCCCGTTCAGCACTCGCTGCGCAACCTTCTGTGAGATCTCATCGCTTACGCGATCATGTGCCATATGTCCCCACCATATGAGCACATCTGTGGAATTCAGCACTTCATCACTTAATCCATGTTCAGGCTGATCCAGTGTAGCTGTGCGAATAGCAAAGCCTTCGCCGCCAAGTCCGTCAGCCAGTGCTCGATGCAGACCATCCGGGTAGACTTCCCTTACTTCATCGTGAATTTTCTCATGGACAAATTCATTCCAAATGGTGACGTTGATCATGTTCAATTTCCCCCTAGTGTAGCTCTAAACCCACCACATATCGCCCAGCGGTTCTTCGATCAATACTTGCTGGAGATTTTGCACGGCTTTAGAGAATCCTTCTTCAACCGACATCAGACCGTCTTCGTGTTCAATACTTACTACATAATCATATCCGACCAGACGCAAGGCACTCATAATATCTGCCCAAGTCTTGTTATCATGTCCATAACCGACCGAGCGGAACTGCCAAGCCCGATCCAGCATATTGGTATAGTCCTGCATATCCGTTACACCGTGTTTGTTCACGTTTACCGGATCAATTGTTGTATCTTTTGCATGGAAGTGATGGATAGCTCCTTCACGTCCCAAGATGTGAATTGCCTGAACTGGATCAATACCTTGCCACCACATGTGACTTGGGTCCAGATTGGCTCCGATCACTTCACCTGCTGCTTCACGCAGTCTCAGCAAGGTTGCTGGTGTATGAACGGAGAATCCACCGTGCAGCTCCAATCCAACTTTTACGTTACGATCTGCTGCAAATTTACCCCACTCTGCCCAGTAAGGGATCACTTTATTCTCCCACTGCCACTTCAGGATCTCCTGGAAGTCATTTGGCCATGGTGCAACAGGCCAGTTCGGATATTTGGCATCCTCATGGTCTCCCGGACAACCGGAGAATGTATTCACTACAGGTACTTCCAGCTTCTCAGCCAGTTCTACCGATTTAACAAAATCATCGTGAAATCCTTTGGCAATATCCTTTTGCGGATGTAGCGGGTTACCGTGACAGCTGAGTGCACTGATCGTCAAACCACGTGATTCCACTGCATTTTTGAAGTTTTTCAATGCTGTAGGATTGCTTAACAACTCATCTGGCTTACAATGTGCATTGCCTGGATGTCCGCCTGTTCCGATCTCTACTGCTTTTAATCCCTTGGATGCTACATAATCAAGAGCATCCTCCAATTTACGTCCTCCGAATAGTACCAAAAATACGCCGAGTTTCAAGTGCGATTCCTCCCTGGATTAGATATCGTATGATTGCTGAATTCATGAATATTGAACTGTATACAATTACCGTTCAGATCACATGCCTGTTTGATTAGTGTGGAAAATCGAGAGTGTTTCTATCCTGAAATTGAACGTAAGAATACTGGTTATTCTGCTTCACTCGTAAGAGCATCAAGCTTCGAACACTTTTACTCAGACTAGTGGGATTCCACGGTTTCAATCTCAGTTTGAACTGTGCGAGTTACTGTAAAAGAATCATAGCTGCTCTCCAGATGTATGTGCTTGCCTTCAAGTGAAGAACGCTGGAATGAATGCATGGCTTCCAGTACGTGATAAGCAAGCTTGCCACTGGCTTTGTGTTCCCGTCCGGCACGAATGGATTCAACCATTTCGGTTACGCCGATGCCTCGTTCGTTTTGTCCACTTTCGAAGACTGGTTTGACCGTCTCCCAAGTGTCTTGACCGTATCTGCGAACCTTTACTTCCCCGTTAAAATAATTGGGGTCCGGTACACTAAGCGTACCTTCTGTACCATAGATTTCAATACGTGGCAGATCTGAAGCTCCGCGAATATCGAAACTGGTAATCATGGTTGCAATGGCACCTTCTGCAAAATCAATGGTTCCTGCCAAGTGAGTAGGCGTCTCTACTTGCAGCGCTGTACCTTCCTTCGGTCCGGAGCCAATCTTGCGATCTGCAATCTGTATGCCTGCCGAGGCACTGATTCTGCGTATCGGTCCAAGCAACGTAATCAGAGCGGTCAGGTAGTAAGGTCCCATATCAAACATCGGTCCGCCACCTGCGACATAAAAGAACTCCGGATTAGGATGCCAAGCTTCTGGTCCTCCACCCATAAAGAATGAAGTCGCTGCAACCGGCTTGCCAATCAGCCCATCCTCAATGGCTTTACGAGCTGTCTGTATGCCTGAACCAAGGAAGGTATCCGGTGCAGAACCAACATACAATCCCTTTTCCTCAGCCAACTCAACAACTTTGCGACCATCCTCAAGAGAAATTGCCAGCGGCTTCTCGGCATACACATGTTTGCCTGCTTCGAGTGCAGCCAGATCGGTCATGGCATGACTGCCAGGAACCGTAAGGTTCAACACAAGTTCAATTTCGTTATTTTGCAGCAACTCATCTACATTGTAAACGTTTGCGATATTAAATTCATCTGCCCGTTCCTGAGCGCGTTCACGAATCAAATCCGCAACAGCCACGACTTCAATGACCGGGTTGTTTTTGAGATTTTCCAAGTAGATGGCGCTGATGTTACCACACCCGATGATGCCTGCTTTCATTTTCTCCACTGTGACGTTCATCTCCTTACGCATGGTGAAAATCTGCGTTTGAATGGTTGAGATACATATGTTTTGTTGGATGTTTCCTGTTCCTTAAATCTAATACTATGGTATTCCGTTTCAGCTTCAATTAAAATGAATAATATGATTGAAACATGAACTATCTGGTCATAATTTTCAAATTGCAAGGAGTATGCCCATGCCGACAGATCAATCCTGCCAAGTTCTTACAGCAGGCTTTTCATTTCATCGTAAACCCTACGCTATGGTGCAGCCTGAAGGGGTGAAGAACTACCTGTTAAGACTGCAAACAGACGGACGTTGCCGTGCACGCATAGACGGGGACATGTCCCTGGTGGATGCGGGCGATCTGCTTCTTTTTGATCCTGATGAACCCTATGAGCTGAGAATAGACAATGAAACCAATCCGATGGGAGAACGACTGGTGGAGAGTGGTGACTATCACATCTTCTTTAATGGTTCCTGGGTGGATGAGTGGTGGAAACGTCACAAACGGCCGACCCGGATCAAAGTCGAACTGACGGAAAGTCTTTTGGTCCTGTTTCGACAGCTCGTACTGGAACAGCGCCGCATCTCCAATCCTTATCCGGAAATTTCAAGTTATTATATGCGAATTTTATGTCTCGAAGTGGATCGTCTGCTCGCGGAGCATCCAACGATAACCAACACCAATTATGTGGCTTATGAGATCAAAAACTACATTGAAGAAAACGCTTCCTCTTTATTCAAGCTCGATGATGTGGCAACACATATTGGCATCAGTGTCTCACGGGGTGTTCATCTCTTCAAAGAAGCGTTTGGCAAAAGCATCATGCAATACACGCTTGACGTACGGCTCAACATGGCCAGGGAACGGATTATTTTCAGTCCAATGACCCTGGAGCAAGTGTCTGAGTCTTCCGGCTTTAACAACTATACCTATTTTCATCGGGTATTCCGTTCCCGGTTCGGCATGTCCCCGAAGGAATTCCGCGTCATTCACCGGGAACAGATGTAATCATACCAGTATACGTAAGTTGAACTTATTTGCGCGCGGCTATGGCCTCGGATACAACCATCGCCAGATCTTCATTGCCAAACATGGACAACACGCCAAGTACAGTATCATCCGGGATCTCACCGGCTTCCTCCTTGGATACAATCAGCTTCTGCACCTGCTGCAAACGCTCGTTGCTCTGCTGATTCGGGTAGGCTTGCCGGTACATCTCTTCCGGGTCCAAACCATTATTGACACACCACTGGGCAAATACGAGGATCATCATCTCTTCTTCCTGTTTATAGGTTTCTACAACAGCTTCCTCGATCTGTTTATTACGTTCCTTTTCATATTCATCCATGACTTGTATTCCTCCGTATGTGTATTCTGCAATTATTTGCGAATCAATTGTTCCGCCAGTTCATGACTGTCCATGACATGACTTGCACTGATCAGGCAATCATCAGGTGAGTCCAGACAAGCCAGGAAATTGTCCACTGCTCCGCTAAAACCTCTGCGTGCTAACACGGTGTCCCAACTCCCGAACGTTTCTTTGGTTTCCGGTCTCCCCTGTTCCATGTAGCTGATCATGTCCATGTTCACCACTTCAACAGATCGTCCACCACCATGCAATTCGATCTTCTCCAGATCTGCCCCAGCTTCACGCACCATATCGAATCGACCGTAGGCTGTTCTACCCAGCTTGGCCGTTCCGGTTGCATGCAGCAGTCTGTCCAGATCATTCTTCCGAATCCATTGATGAAGCAACTCCACATTATGATCCGAGTACCACAACATCAGATCCAGCATATGGATGAGATCATCATAGATGGTTTCTGCCGCAGGACGATCCTGTATGCCTGTACGATGTTTGGTCACTGTCAAGGATTCAAAACCTTTTCCACCCTGCATCCATTCTTTGGCTTTTTGGTACATCGGTGCGAATCTGCGGTTGAAGCCCACTGCCAGTAGCAGCCCTTGTGCCTCGGCAAAAGCAGTCATCTCTTCCGACTCCCGAATGGTATAGGATAACGGTTTGTCTACGTACACGGCTAATCCCTGTTCCAGACATTGCATGACAATGTCAAAGTGTGCTTCCGTTGCTGTATGTACAAACACCGCATCCAGATCCCAGGACAACAGTTCTTTCAGATCCGTTGTTCCCCGTTCTAATCGATACGCCTCCTGAACGGCTTTGACCGGTTCCGGAGATCGGTTCATAATGCCTACAATCTCCACGTTCGGATGAGCTGTTAACAGCGGCAAATATACTTTACGTGCAATATCGCCGAGGCCGATAATTGCAACTCGTTTACGTTGGGTTGTTTCCATGATGATCATTCCACCTTCAGTTCGGTTCTATATTTCCACGTCCTATAGTGTAACCCTTCGGACAGCAACTTGCCAGTGATTGCAGCAGACTTCGCTCGAATTGTTCAGACAATGGGCGAACGTGGTAAACTTAGGAGGAACAGCAGTACAGATCGGGATACGACTAGACCTGCCTGATCTGAAAGGAGCGTTTGGGATTTTGCGAAAATGGTTATGGCTTCTGTTATATGTTTTACTTGCAGGAGTCACGTTTATTTACAGATATGAACTGCTGGCCTGGACCGATCTTCATCAGTCCATCCCGCTGTTACTCGCCATGGCAACATTGTTTGCTCTTGTGCCAGTGATTCCTTATAAGTTTGTTATTATCGCCTTTGGTTACAGTTACGGTACTACCACGGCAGCCTGGATATGCTGGCTTGGCACCACACTTGCAGCCATGCTCGTTTATGGCGGAGCAAGAACCATTTTCAGACATCAGGCGAGATCGTACCTCGAACGCATTCGGGGTCTGAACCGTTTTACCACATGGATGGAAGCACATCCGTTCATGGGCGTCATGTCGATGCGACTGTTACCGATCGTGCCTCAGATGGCCGTTAATATCTACGCAGGTATAACGTACACGCCATTCTGGGTCTTCATGGTTGCCACGGCCATTGGGAAAATGCCAGCGATTTTTGTATTTGCCTATGCAGGTGCACAAGCTGAAACCTCCATCTGGCTGAGCCTGGCGATCCTTGCCGGATATCTGGTGTTCATGGCCATTGTATTGCTCTTATTTCGCTTTCGGTCACGCAACAAAGCCTGAATTCAGAATTCGCAAACCGTTCAGATTCAGCTTGTTTTCATTCCGGCTTGGTTGGCTTGCCAATTCAGGATATAATAGAAGAGCAAGCCTAATGCTTGTGTAACAAGTTTAATAAAACGGTAGATTGCTGGAGCTCGAACACGAGCGCTAAATCTTCATCAGAAATGGAGTGACTATAGCATGGAACAACATTCAAGTGAGTTAGCAACTTTTGCAGGCGGATGCTTCTGGTGTATGGTATCCCCCTTTGAAGAACTGCCCGGTATTCATAAGATCGTATCGGGTTATACAGGAGGACATACCGAGAATCCAACATATGAAGAGGTCTGCTCGGAGACAACAGGACATGTAGAGGCTGTACAAATTACGTTCGACCCTGCCATCTTCCCTTATAAGAAACTGGTTGAACTGTTCTGGCAGCAGATTGACCCTACGGATACAGGCGGACAATTCCATGACCGCGGATCTTCCTATCAGACGGCCATCTTCTATCACAGCGAAGAGCAGCGCCAGATTGCGGAAGCTTCCAAAGCGGAGCTGGGACAGAGCGGGCGTTTTGACAAACCAATCTTCACACCCATTTTGCCAGCCAAACCGTTCTATGAAGCGGAAGAACATCACCAAAATTATCACCGGAAGAACCCTGCCCATTACAAACGCTACAGCAAAGGTTCTGGACGTGTAGATTTCATCGAACGCAACTGGACAGGTAACGTGGATAAAGACGGGCTGAAAGAGCGTTTGACGCCGCTTCAATATGAAGTTACGCAGAACAGCGCGACCGAGCCTGCATTCCATAACGAATTCTGGGATCACCACGGTGATGGTATCTATGTGGACATCGTATCTGGCGAGCCATTGTTCAGTTCTACTGACAAATACGATTCCGGCTGTGGCTGGCCGAGCTTCACACGTCCATTACGTGACCACAACGTGAAGGAAAAAACCGATCTCAGCCACTTCATGATTCGTACCGAAGTGAGAAGTCGTGAGGGTGATTCCCATCTGGGTCACCTCTTCAACGATGGTCCTGCCGAAGCAGGTGGAATGCGTTATTGCATCAACTCTGCGGCACTTCGTTTTGTACCCAAAGAAGACTTGCAAAAAGAAGGATACGGTGAGTACGCCGTCCTTTTCCAATAAGTTATAATACAAAAAAAGCAGCGCGATGATCCCGCTGCTTTTTTTTTGTACATTAACATTCACATCATACTTACAATCCAACCGATCCAATACGCAAATGGAATTAATAACATCTGCGCCAACAGAGTACCAAATAAACGAGATACAAGCATGCAGCCATAAATCTGATTCATGCGATCCAAACGGATCTCGCCACGTAATGATCGGTCACTGAGCAGGGAGATCCGCGGATCAATCAGGATGGTTAACAAAATCGTTGCTATTCCGTTAATTAACCCGGTCGATTGGGAAGCAGCTACAGCCCGCCCTGGGTAAAGATACGCTGCGTATAAGCTGGACAGGACACCTGTGGTGTAGATTGCAGTTACCGCTACATTAAGCAGCATTAACCGTCTTGGCATCCCATGTTGTACCAATCGTTTGGCCATCTTCCAGGATGGCGGGGTGATGTAATACGTTGCATTTCTAATCTTGCTTCGCTTCAGCATACCGCGAACCATTGCAGGGATAGACCCGGCTGCTTCAAAATGCACGACCATTCTCGAAGACAGCTTCACCATGGTTGGAAAACACAATATGGCTAATGCCGTTCCAATCGTTGCCGCACCCATTAACCAGTGTAGCTGTGCCGCAAAGTGTGGATTGGCTCCCCGTGTTGCAGTATCCACCAGATTACCTACCATTGGACCCTGGGCCATATTCGAGGTTCGAGAAACCAACAGCAAGATACCTGCCAAAGAAATGGCTAGCGCGATTCTGCGAGTGCGTAAACCACCAAGGCGTAGCGCGTATGACAAGCTGTCTGCGGCATGAATCAGCATGGTGAACAGCATAGGGATTGCCAAGCTAAGACTAAACATATGTATGTACTCCTTTATATTCCTGTTATTGAACTTATTTCTTACATGGACAGCATTATACTCCTCTGGCTTGCAAAAGTATAGGAACGAGATCCTTTTATATAAGTTGAACTAAAGAATGTTTACACTGGACACTCCGATGACAGAACAACCTTCCGATCGCTATTATCCGCAGATTTTCTGATTTCTTTTAGAAAGGGGTAAATCAGGGGATAAAGGCGAGTTTATGCTTACGAAGTTGCTTTCCACAGAAAGCTCATAGCTCCTCTTCTTCAGGTTCTTTCTGTCCTCTCCGTTTTGTGTAAATGTTTATTTCAATTTATATAGATCATCGGTAAATGCACTTACGACCTCAGTTGTTCATCGTTTATCCCTCCCCTCACAGGGTAATATACAACTAATCCATCATCGTACAGGAGGGGTTTATATGCCTTGGAACAAACAGGATTATCCGGTATCCATGAAGAACCTGGAACCACGTGTTAGACATAAAGCAATTGAGATTGCCAATGCTCTGCTCGATGACGGGTATGAGGAAGGGCGCTCGATTGCCATAGCGACAGCTAAGGCGGAAGAATGGGATGAAAATCATCCCGCACCGGAAAGTTCGAAATCGGACTCCACATCTTCTTCCGATCATTCGGACCACAAAAAGTCGTCTTCCACGGATCGTCGTCATTCCGAGCCCGTTTCTTCGTCCAAAAGTCATGACAACATCCATGTCGTGCCTACCGACTCCGGTTGGGCGATCAAGGAAGAAGGAAAGTCTACCTATCTGTCCACATTTGATACTAAGGCAGAAGCTGTAGATAAGGCCAAAGAACTGAGTAGCAAACAAAATATTCGAGCGATTATCCATAATCAGGATGGTCAGATTGCTTCTTCGATCAAGTCTTGAATGAATCGGAAAACAACAAAATCCCTTTTGCTGCTGAAGAGCAGTCAAAAGGGATTTTGTATGAACTTTAACTATCAAGACCTGAATATGACGCATACAGGTTATGGTTGTTCTGAAACGTATGGTTAATTGGATACCCCTCTAGCCACCGTAGTCCGTTGTGAAATAGCAGCAGCGTTAACTGCCTTGGCTGCAACCGATGGCATCGGCAATTTCACAGCCGAAGTTGTAACCACGGTTCCGCGAGCCGGAACACTAACGACGTACGTGATGACTTTACTGGCAATCCATACGGCCAGAATCGTATATAAAGTTTCTTTTACCGGAAGAAAGAAAAGCGACAATCCCAATACAAAAGCATCGCTGACAAAGAAAACCGTTCCCAGCTTCCATCCCTTCCAGCGGCTAACCAGCACGGCGAGAATATCGTCTCCGCCTGTCGCTCCACCGAATCGAAGCACGATTCCAGCGCCTACCCCTGTCAATATACCGGATAGAACGGCCGGAATCCACAGATTTCCGTTAAACGACAATACCAGTGTGGAGTATCGTTCAAAGCCGTCATAGAATAGGGAAAATGCACCGACGCCAAGCAATGCCTGAATCATGAATTTCCAGCCTTTGAGGAACCAAGCCAGGATCATGACCGGAATGTCCAGTAACAACATACCGATAGCAGGTGATAAGCCTGTTGCGTATTTTCCGAGCAGGGCCAGACCAACAAATCCGCCCTCCGATAAATGATTCTGAAAGTTAATGTGATAATAAGCAAAAGCTAAAATAAATGTACCGAGTAGCATAATGGCGAATTTGATCGCCTCTGTTTTAACGTGTTGTAAGGTTAACGATGTTCTCTTCATTCAGGTTCCCTCGCAGTTTGTAGGTTGGTTTTTTAGACCGACCGTACCCTGCAAAAGGTAAGCCTGGAAGAAATCATCGTGTACGTCCTTCGAATATTCATTCCAATCCCCTCTTTCGCAGAGTCAGCCGTTTTTTTGAACCGGTTGGTGTACTCTACAAGGGGCGCTATGTGTATGAGAGATCGTAACGTTTCCAGATCGTCCTTGGGGAGATTGTCCTTCGGGAACTCATGGTATCCTGATCCTTTCTGTTCTGTTGTGGTTAGCTGTGCTCAGTTAAACTGAAAAATAACTACAATGCATAAGCTTGAACATTTAATTGTACACTTACACTTGGATTACAGTACCCTCTTTTGATCGCGGTTATCCCCGGGATTTTTGGAATTCCATTTTCCCTCTGGGGAAAATCCGGTGATCGCTTATGCTTCCGAATCTGCTTTCATTCAAAAAGCTTTCAGACGAACGCTTCGCTTCTACAGATGGGTTCTGCACTCTTCGTTCCTGTGTAAATTGTAAATCCAACTTACAGCAGTTGCAAGTTCATTCAGTTTAAACACCAAAGCTAACTTGCTTGTTCTTCTATTATATAACACCAACGTGACCGGGTCTAAACAGTAGACCCCTCAAAAACAGGCATAAAGCAGCCTTTGGACTGCTCCAGCAGTCATACGGCAACACCAGGATAAGCAATGCTTGCTAATGGTGCAACCTGCTCCTTTATTCTATGACCAAAGCTTCCAAAAATAACTGTCAGTCACCCAACTGTGACAAATTGGGGCCTTTTTTTATTTTCTTGCGCTTTTTAAAGGAATCATTTTCCTTTCACACATACACTATAGCAAACGTAATCGGCTTATTCTTTGTCCAGTTCAGACGTTTCCAGACTTACTCTGCTGTTTATGGTATAATATAACAATTGAATCCCACTACCGTTTAAGCGAGGCGGATTGATGAAAACGTTAAAGCCAAGAGTCTTTATTGGCTGCTCGCTGGAAGCGAAGCCGATTGCAGCCGCAGTACACGAAAACTTACGTTTTTCAGCCGAAGTTACCCCTTGGTATTCCGGGGTTTTTAATCCAAGCAGCTATACCATGGACGATCTGGAAGTAGAGGTCCGTACGACTGACTTTGCCATTTTTATTTTTCATCCGGATGATATATCCAAAATCCGCGGGAAGTACTACGCGTCGGTCCGGGATAATACAATGCTGGAAATGGGTCTGTTTATGGGTCGTCTGGGACGAAAACGTATTTTTTTCATTCTTCCTGAGGATATTACAGACATCAAGGACACAACCAAGGTCGAAGGATTGCGTATGCCCACAGATCTGCTGGGGTTAAATCCACTCGTATATGAAATCCGTTCTGACGGAAAGTGGGCACCAGCCGTGTCCGTGGCATGTTCCAAAATCGCAGACAGTATTGAGGAACAAGGGCGCTGGAGTGATCCAGAATTGGAGAACATCATTGAGAAGCATAAACGCACTGAGGGAGAAGCAAGGTTACAACTGCTTAAGTTGCTGCGGTTCTTTAGGGAATTGCTGCGTACCCGCAAAGCAGATGCCAAGATGCTGGAACGAATGAGCGATGCCCTGCGTACTGCCTTTGTCTCTCATCCTCCATTCGCTGTACGTGGCACAGCCATATACCGTACAGATGACAGTGGTTACATTGAGCAATTATGTGGTAATGTTGGAGAACCGGGGAGAAAGTATGACTTGTCCGCTAACGACGACAAACAACCGGATGATCCCAAGCGCATTCTGGTGATTGATTCTTACCGGGAGAATAAAATCAAGATTAACCTGTATGATGATTACCTTGAGAAAGAGTATCTGCTATGCTATCCTGTAGCCAAGAGGTATGTTATCACCGTTCACATTATTGGACATATTGAAGCGGATGAGGCGGTATTTCAGCAGATTGACCTACAGAATCGTCAACTGTTCAACGCCATCAACGATTTGTTAGGAGGCGAACCGGAATGAAACCGGAAACGAAAAAAATAAGCAAGCGCTGGGGCAGCGAAAAAAAGGTACGCCTCAGTTCTGCGCCCGA
This sequence comes from Paenibacillus xylanexedens, assembly GCF_001908275.1. Lineage (NCBI taxonomy): Bacteria > Bacillati > Bacillota > Bacilli > Caryophanales > Paenibacillaceae > Paenibacillus > Paenibacillus xylanexedens. The sequence goes on from NZ_CP018620.1 coordinate 5,345,667, forward strand.
ATCATCACGACCGGTTCCGGAACCCAAGGAAGAAGATCGTTTCCACAAGCCGGCCGTACCGCTAACTACCATTGGGCCCTCCCTGAAGGGCAAGGAAAGACCGTATAAGGTCATCCTTGAAAAAGAGGCGTTCTACGAAAAGCCTCAATATCTTGCTTAATTTCTGAACACATCATCAAACCTGCCGCTCAATCGGCAGTATTCCATAGGCCCCGCCGCCCAAGGCAGGGGCTTTTTTGTTGCTCATTTTCGCTAAAAATAAAACTGCTTCTACTCGTTGACTGGTGCCATCGTGTTAAGGCAAGGCATCCTTGAATCATGATCGCAATTCATTGCTTGTAATTACTTCTGTAGCAGACTGCATTGCATAAGGTTTATTTGGTTTATGGCCTTAGGTTTCCTGCAAAACCCATAAATTATACCTTATTTTGGAGCAGGCTTGTCCTGATTGTTGCTTTCAACAAACTAAAGAAGACGAGGAATGATCGTAATAGTTCACGTCTTTCCTGCTACTTGCTATTTCTAATTATAATATAAGAACATATGTTCTGTAAATAAAAAAAGAAAATATATTTTGATCTAAAATAATTTCAATAAGAGTTGAATAGAATTTATTTTTTTCTATAAAAAAACAGGCAACGCATAACCTCGCGCTGCCTGTTTCATTAGTCATTAATTTCGTACATATAAGTTGGGGCTGTCTAAATCAGACCAGACTGTTGAAGCAATCTGCGTATAATTGCAGCTGTTTCGGCACGCGTAATCGATTGATTCGGAGCAATGGTATCTTTTCCACGTCCGGACACCAGTCCGGTAGAGATACTGGATGCTACTGCTTCCTTGGCCCAACTTGCTACTTGCTCAGCGTCTGCGTAATCAGACCATTGCTGAACGTTCCCGGCAGACGCAGCTGGTTCCATTCCAGTCACTGTCATAGCGCGTGCAATGAGCGCCATCGCTTCCTGACGAGTAATCTGTGCCTGTGGACGGAATGTTCCATCTTCATATCCATCGATTAGGCCATAGCTAGCCGCCGTGGTCACAGCATCCGCGTACCATTCGTTTCCATTCACATCTTTGAAAGAGTTAACCCGTTCTCCAGGTTTTAATCCTAATCCACGTACCAGAATGGCAGCGAACTCTGCACGTGTAACTCCACGGTTTGGTTCAAATGTGGTGTCCGTGATTCCCTCGATAACCATACGTGAACCCATATCATTCACTTCTGTCTTGGCCCAGTGTTGGGCTACATCAGTGAAGGTATGCGGGTGCCAGATAACGGCATACACACTGTTGGTCAAGCTGTTAATCTGTGCATGGTACATCCCATTGACCTGTGTAATTTTTGTGGGTACATGGCGCACAGTTCCTTCTGCATCCACCACAACACCTGTGGTGATTTGGTTAGGATCAACGTTCGCTGCTAATACAATCGTACGCGATACATAACTATTGAACTTATCCACACTCACGGATTTGCCATCGAAGGTGGCTGTTACTTTGAAATCAACTGGTGATCCCAGAAGAGTATATCCATTTTGCTGAGCTGCTGATTGTGCTGTCTGTATGACAGCTTCTGTTGGCTGTGAAATTTCGATTCCCAGTTTGATGTTCTCCAAGGAATTGTCAGAATTCACACCCAGTTGCTGCGCGAGCTTCTCAATATTAACCTGCTGTGCAGGTAACGTGTAAGAGGCAATATCCGTTTGAAGCACCAATACGGCTTGTTTGTCAGCCATGAGTTTGACTGTCTGCCCTGTCAGTTCACCAATAACCAGATCTCCTTGGCCATTACCTGTCACAGGGATCGTCACAATAGCGTTGTTCCCCTCGGTTTGAAGTTTCTGTCCAATGAGAGCTGCGTCCACTGTAAGGGTTACAACTTTTCGCCCGTTCACTTCAGTAGTGGCTAAGCTTCCAGCGTTCTCGGCTTTACCGTTCACGAGCACCTTAGCACCTGTGGATGGTGGAGTTACGACGGGATTAGTCACTGGTGTACTTACACTGTTTCCACCAGAACTGGAACCCCCAGAGTTGCCAGATCCTCCACCGGAGTTTCCATTGCCACCTGATCCGCCTGAACTATCACTATTGCGCTTGATGTTCAGCGTATATGTTCTCTTGCTTACTCCATCCAATGCAGTCACTTCGATGGTAATTGTGTTCATACCACTGACTAATTGCACGACTGTACTGTTACCACTGACACCATTAATTTTCACTACGGCTCCAGTTTGATCCGGTTTAACGCTAATTTCAGTCGTGCTAACGGAACTACTGACTGTTGCTTCATAGACCTCTATGTCTGGATTGAAGTCCGGTGATAAAGTAATTAGAGGCAAAGTGATTCCACTTAGTTTGGCGTTACTGATATCAATGCGATTAAAGTTAAGCGTGTAGCTATTACTGCTGCCATCCTCTGCTTGAACATCGATAATTACAGGGTTTGAACCGTATACCAGATCCGTAACCGTGTATGTGTAAACACCATCTGTCACTGTTTCGTCTGTAGCCCCTGTTACATGTACAACTTGTCCTTCATTGGCTTTGCTCAAGGAGAAACTCACACTCATCACGTCAGATTCGAGATCTACGCGATAATCAAGCTCATCTACAGAGAAGTCCGGTGTCAGCTGCCCTGAACTTACCGTAAGGGTGGAGAGTGTTGCTGTAGATGACATCCATTTCGCATAAAGCGTAATATTCTGCGTCAGACTCATATTGAAGTCAAAAGCTTGAAGCAACTGGCTATCCTGATACCAGCCTGAGAACGTATATCCCGCTTTTTCCGGAGCATCAGGATTCACTGCCGAGCTATTGTAGTTCACCTTTTGATTGTCAATCTCGGTTCCACCGTTGGATTCAAAACTAATATTTACATACAGTGGTTGCCACTGTGCATAGAGCGTAACATCACTATCGTTCATGGAGAATGTATCTGCTGCGCTGTAGCTGATTCCGCTGCCGTCTGCCGCTGTATTCCATCCCGTGAACTGATAATCTTCTTTTTCAAGCGTTCCTGTGTTATCTGACACTGTAACTATAGCTTCTTTTTCATATTTCTGATTATCTACTGGAATGCTGCCCGAAGTCGCACCATTCGAATTGTAAGTCACCGAATGTTCCGTAGAAAGCGTCATGACAGTCATTTTATTATCTTTTGTGTTGTCTGCATAAGCAACATAAGGCATTCCGTTTGGACCAAAAGCAAGCGAAGTGTCGTTTATTTGACCTGCAGAGAACGGTTTACCACCAACCACAGTCCATTGACTTCCGTCAAGCTTCATCATTACACCCTGCGGTTCCATGCTAAAATTAACAAGATTTTTAAAAGCTGTATACGGAATACCTTGAGGGTCAAAAGCAAGTGACATACTATTTAGCCTTCCTGATGAGAATCCCTCATTCCCTACCACTTTCCACTCGCTGCCATTCAATTTCATTACGGTTGCTTTAAAAACTTTCGAACCATCTTCAAAAGCAACATAAGGCACATTATTCGGACCAAATGCAAGTGAAAGATATGATGCTGAGTCTGCTGTAAATGCTGCATTCCCTACATTTTTCCATGAACCATCTGCAAACTTCATTACAGTTGCTTTTCTACTCGTTGAATCTGTATATGCGAGATGAAGAATTCCCGCATTATCAAACACTATTGGAGATAATCCAGAAGCATTATTTGTTGTAAATCCGACTGGGCCAACATTTTCCCACTGATTTCCATTCAATCTTTTCACTGTAATCTTATTACTCACAGATTGATCACGGTACCCGACATAAGGGATATTATCAGGACTAAGTGCAATTGATACATAAACCGCTGCCGCAGCTGAAAAACCAGCACTACCTACAATCTCCCATTGTTCTCCGTTAAATTTCATAACTGTTGCTTTACTTCCATTATCACCATCCTGATAAGCCACGTATGGAGTATTATGGGAATCAAATACGAGCGATGATCTGTTATGTATCACGCCAGTAGAGAAACCGGCAGGCCCCACGGATTGCCATGCTCCAGAAACGTATTTTAGAACGGTTGCTTTTCCGCCATTGTTTCCATCCTTAAATACGGTGTACGGTGTACCTTCCCGATCAAAGACCAACGTAATATTCTCCGCCTGCCCTGATGTAATTCCGGCTCCACCCACATCTACCCATGTTCCACTCGCCGCATAGGCTCGTTCAACGCCCAACGCCCGAAACCCTGGAAATCCTCCAAATATTAAAGCAACCACAATTAACATCGTTATCACTTTTTTAGGCTGCAGTAAGCGCTTATTCATCACTATCATCCTTCCGTTCGTCCTTTTTTAGTGCGATACTCTATTTCATCCAGCTCGATCCCCGTCTAAACAACCTACATATCTAATTGAGAGCTAATCTACTACTTTGGTCTTGTTTTCATCAGACGTACATTCCATTGGAATATGTATTCTTGAATGTTAGAACTCCTTTCGATGTGGTTTTAAATTTTACAGATATTATAACGAGCTACTATAAACAAACTCTAAACACGGTGAGTAACGTCTCCTCCATGTTTTTCATTTCGATAATGTGAAATTGCCTATGTGCCTTATCTCATAAAGGTTTTCAAATGATTCAAACTGCCTTGAAGAGAGAATGTAAATATTTTCAGGTTGAAACCTGCATGGTTCAGGAATATGCTGACTATACTACAAACAGGAACATTTGTTCTTAATTAGAACGATATATTTATGGCTAAGGAAGTGACTATATGGCCTCCTCTTCCACTTCAGCCCCAACTCCTGCGGATGAAGATCATCGTCTGATCAAAGGGATGGTTGTGCGTACGCTTTTGCTGGATGTACTGGAACGGGATATTCGAACGCTGGATACGCTGCTTCTGAAAATGCCCGAGGTCTATATCCTGTCGCTCACCCGCATTCAGAATGAAGTACTTAAGGAGATGCTGGGACTGCGCAAACAGATGAGAACCCGTGGAGTAAAAGTTTTGGAGGAAACGCGGGGAAAGGATGGCATTGAAACCGTTTATTTGTGCAGGGGATACATGCAACGGTTCTATATGCTCTGGACATTTGCACGCAATGAGGTCAAAAAAGAGCTGAGTCACCATCTGCAGATGGATCTGACACAACAGGTTTGACAAATGAACGGGTTGACCATCGCTAGCTGTGTTCATTAAGATGGAGAAGAGATATCCAACCATTCCAATAAGTCATGAATTGATTCCAACCGGATATACTCTCAACGTCTTATCAATCAAGGAGCTGTACTTCATGGATTTGAATACACATTCGATTAAACAAACAACCGCACATACAGGTATTGCCGCAGATGTAACAGAACTGATCGGCCAGACACCTGCCGTTAAACTGAACAGACTGACAGGCAGCGACTCCGCTGACGTATATGTGAAACTGGAATACTTTAACCCGAGTGGCAGCGTCAAAGACCGTGCCGCCTATAACCTGATCGTTCAGGCTGAACTTGCGGGACACTTGCTCCCTGGTGCTACCATTATCGAACCAACCAGTGGCAATACAGGGATCGGTCTTGCGATGAATGCCGCCGCCAAAGGATATAAAGCCATTCTGATTATGCCGGACAATATGTCCAAGGAGCGCATCAACATTCTGAAAGCCTACGGCGCATATGTGGTGCTCACTCCCGCTGCGGAGCGGATGCCTGGTGCGATTCGCAAAGCGAAAGAACTTCAGGCAGACATTCCAGGAAGTTTCATTCCGCAGCAATTCGAGAACCAGGCAAACCCGGACATTCACCGGATCACGACGGCTCCCGAGATTATGCAACAGATGGATGGCAGGCTGGACGCCTTCATCGCTACGGCGGGAACTGGCGGAACCATTACCGGGACGGGAGAAGAACTGCGCAAGCAGTTACCCGATATCCGCATCTATGCGGTGGAGCCCAAAGGTTCTCCGGTGTTGTCCGGTGGCGAGCCCGGACCACACAAGCTCGTCGGTACAAGTCCGGGGTTCATTCCGGACATCCTGAATACCGACGTGTGGGATGCCATCATCCAGGTGTCCGATGAGGACGCACTGGATACGATGCGGCAGCTTGCTGCCTGGGAAGGGCTGTTGCTCGGCCCTTCCTCTGGCGCTTCGGTGTGGGCCTCCCTTCGCATTGCGAAGGAACTGGGGCCGGGGCACCGGGTGCTCTGCATTGCGCCGGATACCGGGGAACGGTATCTGAGCATGGGTATTTTTTAACACAGCAAAAATCTATACACATCAAAAAGGGGCTTCCATGTCCCATAAGTCATGAGCATGACAGAGGCCCTCCCTTATTAGCGCTCATTGGTCATTGGTTCTAATGAACCTGACACACGCTATTCGCTCCTATTTGCGCGGGTTTGACGGCTAATGAATCACAGCGACGTAATTTCTCCAAATTCGGTTGATTTACAGGTTGAAAAGTCATTTTCGGCGGGATAACGTTACTGAGATTCGTTAGAATTTACATCTCTTCATTATCACCCTAATAAGGTGCGGTAGGTTCGTTGCTATGAACGTTTTTGTCAAGCCCATCACAAAATGCTGCTTTTCGCCGAAGCCCTAAGCGCGGGAGTCCATATGCGAGCGACGGTTGGCACGCTGCTATCCGTGGGTTGGTTACCACATGGTATGCCTTCGTCAAGGAGAGCTTTTACAAGCTAGCCACGCACGTTCAGCCCATTAAAAGCCTAGTGCAAACGAACCTCGTACATTCTCTCCTGAACCTTCCATGAACTCCCGGGCCTAAGGCTCCGGAGTTTTCCCCTTTTTCCTTTTAAACCATCCGTCTCTTCAAGATGAATAACAGATTACTGAGCGTTCGGTAGCTCCAACGTTCGGGCGACCGCCCAAATGAACCCGGTCAGTTCCCTGGCCACCGCGGTGACCGCGACATTTTTGTGTTTGTTTAATCCATAAACTAAACGGCGGAATTTTCGGTGCAGCCGTTCCTGAGCTTTCCAGGAAATGAGCTGTATGTCCGCAGGCAGACCTTCCAAACGGCGGGCCAAGTCCCCTTTAATCGCAGGCCGATGGCGGTAACTCCATGCCGATTCAATCAAGGTGCGACGCAATCGTCCATTTCCCGCTTTGGTGAGCGAGCCTCGTTGGGTACGGACTCCAGACGAATGCTCACGCGGAACCAGGCCCAAGTAAGCCATGAGCTGAGCAGGGGAACGGAAACGGGCAAAGGAACCAATCTCCGCAGCAAGCGTGACGGCCGTGAGAAATCCAATGCCACGCAGAGACTGTAAAATCTGAATCAAATCGGCTTTGGAACTGGTCGCCGCCTCTTCAATCAAGGCTTTTTCCAGTCGACCGATGCGTTGCTCAATCTCTTCCATGGCATGAAGGTACTCTGTAAACGCGATCTGCATGGGTGCATGCGGGAACATCAGTTTTCCAAGCCATACGCGATATTTTTTCGTCCAGCGACGTTTGATATTCTCCGGTGGATGGATCTGGTGGCGCAGTAAGAACTTGAGTACACGTTGACGGGCCCGGTGAGCATCTTCTTTCGCCGATTCGCGTGCACGAACCAATTCACGCAGTGCCTCATCTTCACGTGCTGGAACGTAAATTGGCGTAAGTTCGCCTGCACGGAATAGACGTGCCAGTTGCTCGGCATCTCGTCGATCTGTTTTCACATGATCGCCGGAGCGTTTCGGGATGAGTGAAGGCGCAATGACGACACAGGTGGCTCCCATGGATTCGATCCAGCGGTAGGTTTCGTATCCTGTAGGACCGGCCTCATAACAAAACGAGAGGGAGCTTGCCGGACCCAATTCTTTGATGAGTTTGCGTAAGGCAGCAGGCGCATGAGCAATGGTGCCGTAATACCGCGGCTTGTCTTGACCCTCGTCAGCAATAGCGACAGAAATTTTTTCTTTGGATACATCTAAACCAATGAATTTTGTGGTAGACTTCATAGGGATAGCTCTCCTTTGCTGTGTAGCTCTGAAATGGTGGTCTTCTTACTGTCCATTTTAACCTACGATATGCAGCAATATGGAGGGCTATTTTTTTGTGGTTACGTTCATCATAGCTAGAATGTTGGAGCGATTGGTAGCGAGGAGCGAGGGAAAATCCCTCAAAAAAAAGGAATAGAAGTATTGGAGAAACCATCAAAATAAAAAAATAAGCTCATGCTCACATACGGATGGTGAATCCGCAGAGAACAAGAACTTATTTTGGCAAGAAACCTTATCATCAAAAATAAAGCAAGAATATTTAACGTAAGCTGGTTAGTGTGTCAGGGTTGTCCATTCCACACCTTCAGGAAGCAGGGCCGCAATGCGGTCTTTGGCTTCCTTTTTGGTATACAGCGATTCATCGAGAATGACCGCGGAACCGGAATCTGTGCTTGTCCGAATCAGACGTCCGAGACCTTGCTTCACACGCAGGAGCATATACGGAAGATCGATCTCTTCGTATGGTGCTGCCGACGCACTTCGTTTTGCATTGAAGACAGGGTCCTGTGGTGGATACGGAAGCGACCAGATCATGACATTGGATAATGACGGGCCTGGAACGTCCAAACCTTCCCACAGATTAACGGAGCACAGCACACTCTCCTCATCCTGCTGGAACGCCGCGATCAGATCACTGATCTCACGGTCGCCCTCATACATAAAGCGCAAACCTTCTGCTTCAGGTACATGAACGATGTCCTGCTTGAACGCGCGTAGCTCTTCCATCGTACGGAACAGAATCAGCGCACGTCCTCCACTCTCCTGAAGTAACGACACCGCATCACGCATGCGATTTTCGTTCTCCGGGTGCCCCGGCACAGCTTCATTGGTAATTTTCATCTTCATTTTATCCGCATAATCATACGGGGAAGCTACCGAGAACGATACAAAATCATCAATACCCAGGCTGTCCGCCACATAACGGAATGAACTGTCCACAGATAACGTTGCGGAGGAGAATACAATTGGAATGCCTGTGTTGAACACACGCTCGTTCAGCATTTCCTTCACGGTGCGCGGCATGATCGATAAGGTCGTCTCATCCTCGCTCTCTTCCGCCCAACAGATGTAACCATCTTCCTTGCGGAACAAGGCAAGCGCAGACTGAATCATATCGAGATGTTCTTCCACGACACGCATCTGGTAACCGTCTAGCGAGAACAATCCGCTCTCAAATACCAATTCTTCGCCGATTGCATCCAGCACACTCGTCAGACGTTCAATCTCACGCAGAAGCGGTGCTTCTACCCGAACTTCTTTCCGTTCAGATCCCGGAATCGCGACCGTATACGTATCCAGCAACGCAAACAGTCGCTCACTGCTCTCAATCGCTTCATCTACACACTCCGCGAGGGATTCACGAATCTCTCCTTCTAACAAGCGAGTGACGAGTTCCTCGAAGATACGGTGTTTCAGCTTGTAGCTCAGTGCGTTCAGGGCTGCTTCTTCCAGCAAATGGCCTTCATCAAATACAACTGAGCTGTGGTCAGGCAGCAGTGGCAATTGTCCCTCGCGTTTGCGCGCATCATACGTCCACACATGCTCCATGTAGTAATCATGGGAACAGATGATGATGTCTTTGGAACGACGGTAATGGTCACGTGACAGCGTAAGGCCGCAGCGTTGTCTTTTGGGACAAACAAAACAATCCTGGAACGGGTCCCAGTTGATTTTGTTCCACTGACGATCATTCAGATGTGGATACTGTTTGCGGTCACCATACGGATGGAAAGCCTGAAGTGTCCCAGGTGTGTTCACGAAGTCTGGAAGGCTCTCATGCACCTCTTCGATCACCTGCGCATCCTCGTCCGCGAATCGCATCGCACTTAATTTGTTCAGACAGAGGTATTGGTCCGGCGACTTGCCCAGACGTGCGTCCACTTCCAAGTTCAGATGTGCAGCCAGCTTGGCAATATCTCCACCGGGCTTCACAAGCTGTTCAATCAAGGACTCATCGGCACAGGCAATCACTGCCGGTTTGCCCGTATAACGTGCATAACAGACCGCGTAGAGCAGATAGACTAACGTCTTGCCTGTTCCTACACCGGCCTCCGCCATAATGGTCTTTTTATCTCCATAGGCCCGTTCGAGCTGGTACGCCATAAAAATCTGTTCATCCCGTACCTCGAAGCCGGACTCTGGCAAAATATCGTAAAAAACATCGGCAACCCATTCCCCGAGACGGGATACAAAAGGTTCAGCCGGATCATATGCAAAAGGATAACGTTGTGTAGACAATCCTAGGTCAGCCTCCATTCTTAGACGCGGTCCTCTTTCATTTTTCCGTTCAAAAAAGGCCGCAGGGCAAAAGTTAATTATCTCACGCGATGAAGCGGGTGACAAGCTTTTTTTACGAGATTATTTGCGAGGTTTAATGTATAGAACCAATTTTCAGGGAAAATATATACAGGAATCCACTTTAAGGAAAGGCGGTGCTCCACTCCATGAATCATCAGTCTTCACAACCAGAGCATTCCTCAGACAAATCAGCTGAGACATTAACGGATCGACAAGGGCATCCCATTACGGACAATCAGAATGTACGAACCGTTGGCAACCGGGGACCGACTACGCTGGAGAACTATCATTTTCTCGAAAAAATTACTCACTTCGACCGTGAACGTATTCCGGAACGTGTGGTCCATGCCCGTGGTGCTGGTGCTCATGGCGTATTTGAAGCGTATGGAACGGCCGGGGATGAACCGGTATCGAAGTACACACGTGCACGCCTATTTCAGGAAAAAGGCAAACAAACGCCCGTTTTCGTTCGCTTCTCTACCGTTATACATGGCGGACATTCACCGGAGACCCTGCGGGACCCGCGCGGATTTGCTGTAAAATTCTATACCGAAGATGGCAACTGGGATCTGGTGGGTAACAATCTGAAAATCTTTTTCATTCGCGACCCGCTCAAATTCCCGGATATGGTACACGCCTTCAAGCCAGACCCGTTGACCAATGCACAGGATATGGAGCGGTTTTTCGATTTTGTCTCGCTGAGCCCTGAAGCTACCCATATGGTGACATTCCTCTTCTCTCCATGGGGCATTCCAGCGAATTATCGGCAGATGCAAGGCTCGGGTGTCAATACATATAAGTGGGTCAATCAGGAAGGCACGGGCGTACTCATCAAATACCACTGGGAACCGCTCAATCAAGGGATACGCAACCTGCTGCAAAAAGACGCGAGCGAGATTCAGGGACAGAATTTCAATCATGCGACATTGGATCTGTATCACGCCATTGAAAAAGGGGAGTATCCCGAATGGGAGCTGTGCGTTCAAGTAATGGAGGACGGCGAGCATCCAGAGTTGGACTTCGACCCGCTGGACCCAACCAAGCTATGGCCGCAAGATCAGTTCCCTTTTCTACCTGTGGGCAAAATGACGTTGAATCGTAATCCCGAGGATTATTTCAATGAAGTGGAGCAAGCAGCGTTTGGCACAGGTGTATTGGTAGACGGGCTGGATTTCTCAGATGACAAACTGCTGCAAGGACGGACCTTCTCCTATTCGGATACCCAGCGTCACCGGGTGGGTGCGAACTATCTGCAACTGCCTGTGAATGCACCGAAAAATCGGGTAGCCACGAATCAGAGCGGCGGACAGATGCAATATCAGGTGGATCGTGCACCGGGTCAGAATCCGCATGTGAACTATGAACCCTCCTCGCTTGGTGGACTTAAAGAAGCTACACCGCGCGGCCCGGAACATGAACCTCTGATTGAAGGGCGACTCGTTCGTGAGAAGATTGAGCGTACCAATGACTTTGGACAAGCGGGTGATACGTACAGGGCTTTCGAAGATTGGGAGCGGGATGAGCTGATCAGCAACATGGTCGGCGCGTTGGCACAATGCAAACCGGATATCCGGGAGCGCATGATCTCTTACTTCACCCAAGCGGATGCGGATTACGGTCGGCGCGTCTCTGAAGGGTTGGCCTCTGTTCCAACCGATGATAGTACAACGGTCCAACCGAAACATGAACCAAGTATCGAGCAAGCAGAGAAACGCAGTCGTGAGACGGACGGATATTAAAATAGCTGGACAGCGTTTAAACTGATAAGTCTGACACTGTTAGTACATTTGAGTATTTTGAGTAAGCAGATTACGTTCTGAATTAAACCTAGCCCTGATCGTCAAGTTGCCCGTTGCAGCTGCTATCAGGGCTTTTTCATGACTAGTTTTAGTGTAATCTCCACTTCAGGATTGCATACAGCTATGTATTTTAAATTAAAAGAAGTTCATATGAGTGGATCAAAGGTAAGACTTGTGCTCTGGGGATGGAAAAGCGTACTTCTCTACGTTCATTTCAGATGATTCTTCGTTAAATGAGAGCTATCACCCAATGGAAAGATTACATAATTCACGTGATATTAAAGGCATTGGAAGCTTGCAGGCCTGACCTGCCTGCATGTACCTCCATCTGATCAGATGATTATTGATGATAACGGTTACAACATTTACCATAAAGCTGTGTCCTAGAGATTGCATCGAGCCAGCCGGCATGATTCTATCTCATAGGTAACGGTCTGGTACACGGCTACCACATGCTCTTCATTCTATTCCCAATTAACCAAGGAGGTTTGCGTAATGAAATTATTCCCATCTACATCTACTCATGCATCTGTACGATCCGAACGTTCTCTGAAATCGAAAATGGCCCAGATCTGTCTGAGCGCCGCGTTCCCTCTATTATTGATTGGTGGTGGAGCGGCTGGTGCTGAAGAGCTGATCGAGAGCAATTTGCAAAATCCCTCTGAATCGGTGGCGACTTCGAATATCGCGCTTGCTGCGGGTGATCTGTATGTGTCTCCTGGCGGTTCAGCCAGCAATCCGGGAACACTGAACAGCCCTACGTCACTCGCTAACGCATTGACCCAGATCGCCCCAGGCAAGACCATCTATCTGCGCGGCGGCAACTACAGCTTCTCCCAGACCATTACCATTGAACGTGGCAATAGCGGCACATCGAGCCAACGCAAAAACCTGGTGGCGTATGGATCGGAAAAACCGGTCTTTGATTTCTCCGCTCAAGCCTTCGCTTCCACCAATCGGGGGTTGCAAATGTTCGGAGACTACTGGTTCGTCAAAGGGCTTGAGGTGAAGGGTGCGGGCGATAACGGTATCTTCATCGGGGGCAGTTACAACCGTCTGGAGCAGATCGAAGCTCATCACAACCGGGATACGGGTATTCAAATGGGACGCTATGCTTCCACAGCCGCCAAGAGTGAATGGCCTGCATATAATGAAGTGATTCGTTCTTACTCCCACAACAACTATGACCCGGATGACGGCGAGGATGCAGACGGTTTTGCGGCCAAACTGACCGTAGGCCCGGGCAATGTCTTCGACGGTTGTATCGCGGCCTATAACGTGGACGATGGTTGGGATCTGTATAGCAAAACAGACACAGGTGCCATTGGCGCGGTTACGATCCGTAACAGCATCGCCTACGCGAACGGTGCAACCGCAGACGGCACTTCTACCTCCAACAGTGACGGTAACGGCTTCAAGCTGGGTGGCGAGAAGATTGCAGTGAATCATATCGTTGAGAACAGCATTGCGTTTAACAATAAAAAGCACGGCTTCACCTACAACAGCAATCCCGGTTCGATCCAGATGAAAAATAACACCTCCTGGAACAATGGGCAAAGCAACTTTGCCTTTGATGTAGGCACCCATATCTTCACCAACAACCTGTCATTCCAAGGCGGCGCCAGCGACAAAACAAGTGGAACCGACGTCAGCAGCACCAACGTCTGGTGGAAAAACAAAAAAAGCGAGAACGCCAAAGGCCTGCTCGCCAGCGCAGCCGACTTTGTCTCCCTCGTGCCTTCGGTAACGCGTAGTGCGGACGGAACGCCTGTCCTGGGCAATTTCCTCAAGCTTGCGGGTGGCAGTGATCTGGTAGGGTCAGGTACGCCATCGGGTACGAATATTGGTGCGAGATAGGTTGTAGTTAGAAAAGTATAATTTGAAAGCAAGGTCCCCTCTCCCATTCCAGCCTGATCGGTGGTAATGGAGGAGGGGATTTTTGAATTGCTTTGTATTGTCTGCTGGCTTATGAGGTAGATAGATAAATACTTATGTTTTGGCTAAAACCTCAATCATCAGTCTGCCGCCTGTACGAAAACCTTGCTCAAACGCCGCTTCCACATACATCGACGTGGATTGTCCGATCAAGTCGATCAGTTGCTCCAAAGCATCGTATTCGTTCCCCGTAAGCTGTGTTTTGTAATCCTGCATCAGGTCCGATATCTGGCGATTGATCTCCTGATACTCAGCTTGCTCAGGATGAATCGACTCGTCCAACCGCAGGTTTCCGTGAAACAAATCCTCGATCAGGTTTGACATGTTATCCTTCATGGTAAGGTCACCTCTGGAAGATTGTACATCAAGGGATGAGGTGAGATGGGGATTTAGCGGGAAATGCGCTAGTGTTTTTTTCGTTTTTGGTAAGATTGAGTCGAAGTTAAAGTTGAATCATGTCCCTAAGCCCTTTCATTTCAAGCATCATTATACGAGTGTGTGAATCCTTACGTTGTGGAATAAGACTTGCAATATGAAGACCGTTTCATCCTACTTCCCGATCAATTTCAATAACTAAATAGCGTAAAAAAACATAAGATAATATTATGTAACAATTAAATTGATAACCCCATCAACAATCAACAAATATAATAGACCGTCTATATCAGTTCCTCTTCATCATCAAACAAATGATGTAGTATCCAACTATTTCGGACATAATCTTCATTATTGAGGACACTATATTTCTTATTATTCAAGTGAATAATATTGTCTATACTTATCTCCTCATAATCATTTGAATTAAATCCGAGGGCCGATAAAATTAATTGTGATTTTATATGATCATTAATATCCTTGAACACCAGATTAAATAATGCTTTTTCTTTACTTTCATCAGACTCTACATTATTTGGACTATCCAGAACAACAGGAAACCTTAATACTTTTGTATTTAATTGTACCTTGACTTTCAGCAAATTAAAATACCAAATAATTGTTGATATTGCTTTATTACTTCCTCGTGCTTCATAATTTTGTTTTATATTTTTAATTTTATCCTCCCTTATTTCTTTTAAATCGAACTCAAACTTGGATTCAGTCATCAATTCTGAATATAAAGAATTTGCTGTCGTCTTTAAGTCAGTGTACTTTCTTATTTTAGTATTATAAATTTTAATATCCTTCTCTATCTCTCCGAGTTGTGTTAATATCTCATTTAATTCGTGAAGCATATTTTCCTTTGCCTCAATATATCCTAGATGCTTCAATGAATCTGACACTCTGGATTCTTTAATTTTCAATTTATTCTCATATACCTCAAGTTTGTAAAGAAAAGTTTGATATTCTTCTTCTTTTCTTTTAAGCTCCCTGTCAACATCTATCGAAAGTCTTTCAAATTCATCTTGAAGAATGTAATAGTCTTCTAGCTGATTACTTTGCTTTATTCTCATTTGTATTTCGTCTTCGACTTTCTGTTGACAAACTAAACATGTGTGGTCCTCAATAAGTTTAAAGTATTTCGTATCTTTCCCACGCTTTTTAACTACTTCTTCAATGCTCACTTCCAAATCATATTTATTATTTCTAAGTTCAATTAATTTGTTTTTTACTTTCTTCAATCCAGCCACAATCTCAGAGTACTCCTCTTTACTCTTCTCTAATTCAATATTTAAAGTATTTAACTTAGTAGGTGCATCCATTCCTTCCAAATATATTGCTAAACGAGCCAACATATTGTTAATTGTAGATTGATCCTGCAGTAAGCGTCTTTGCTCTTGTTTAGAATCTTCTAGATCTTTCTTTAATTCGAAATATTCATCGTTAAATACTCCAAAATGACTGTAAATAACGTTTTCTTTGAATCCAGAGTATTGGCCTAAACCTTTGAACGAACTGAAGGAAGTCCCCTCCATATGATCTTGGTCTACATAATTTAACAAGTAGCTAAAAACCGGAGGAGCTATTTCTAAAATATCATCATGTCTGTTTGGTAACTTGATATTGAATTTAAATATGCTGTTTAAGTATTCTGCAAGTGCTTTTCTACTTGTAGTGCTAAATAATTTCCCGAAATTATGATTATAAATCTTAAAAAGATTTTTGTTTCTGTAAATTTGATATATACTTCCAGATATACTGAAGTTAATAAAATAACTTTTCTCTTCAAACGTCCATTTATCATCAAATATAGCGTCCGCTCCCATTGTGTGATATATGCTTTTCATCAATACTGATTTCCCTACATCGTTTCCATCTTTTGAATCAGACGTTATAATATTAATTCCTTTTGTAAACTCAACTCTTTTTGCTTTTTTATTTTTCAAATCCAATATAAGCAAACTATTAATGATTAAGTTGTTCATATAAACCCTCCTCAAACTTTTTCAAAATGAGCAGAATCAACATCTCGAATTCCTGGTTTTCAACTTCTAATGGTTTTTCATTCATGAATCTTTCAGAGATAAACCCTATAATTTCTTTATCTGTCCCATTTAAGTAATGAATGTTCTCTAAAATAAATTTTGCGATCTTGTTCTCTATTAATTGAAGCGGTTTACTTATTTTCAGAGAGAAAAATACTTGTTTCAATGCTTTTGATAGCTTTACTCTCATTCCAAAAAAGGCTTTGTATTCTGATTCTATATAGGCACTTGATTTTTCTAAAGCAGTATCTGAATTATCCATGTGTGATTGGAATATCTTTTCAAAATCTTTCTTGGTAACTCCCTTTTTGATAATAAGGTCATCATAAGTTAATAATTCAAATTCGTAAGAGGCTTTATCAGTAATAATTGTTTGCAAAGTAGAAAATAATGACCTAAGTCTTTTTACTTCACAGTCGTAGAAGCTAACAAAAAAAGAAGCTAACTCCCCCATTAGTGTCTCATTTGGGTTAGTAAGATCTATTGTGGTTTTTATGAAGAATGTATTCTCAAGTTTTATTTCACTTTGTTGGGACAGTTCTTTTGTCACGTCGTTCTTTATTTTTGTTACGTCATTTCCATCTATACTTTTTAATAAGACACTTTCTAGATTTGTATGTAGCTTTGTTGTATCCTTTAGAGCAACATTTGAAACGATTGCAAGTTTGATCTCATCCTGTTCCACACCACTTCTATCATATTTAAGTAAATAAAGCTTTCCTAATACCGATTGCCCTACATCATTTTTTTTAAGAAGTTTGTTTATAGTATAGTTTCCTGTATTGCTAGTCTTTAACTGATAAAATTCAAAATTGCTATTCGGAAGATGAATTTCAATATCACATTTATAGTCGAATAAGATAATAAATTCATTATTGTTCTTAAGTAATTCTAATACTTTTTTTAGTCCCCATAACATTTCTATTCTAAATCTATTTTTTGCCATAGATCCTGATAAGTCGTAAGGCAAGTTCATGTAATCCGGAACAGACAATTGTTTCCCTCCATTCATTGAGAAGTACTTTTATGTTTATAACAAAATTATTATACAACATTTTTGACTTAATTCCCTTTAAATTGCTATGCATCAGGATTATTTGTTCGAACTCTCCTCGCTTAATTCTCAAGTTGAGTTTTTCTACTAGATTAAAGCTAGCCATAATTATTATGAATATAATTTATAATTGCTGTATTTATCTAAAGTGTGTCTTCAAACTATCAAATGGTAATACATAGGTTAAACATATTAGATGAAGACACGATAATAAATCAAAAAGGTTAGGTGGCAGCGGGTCTAAGAACTGTTTCCACCTGAACGAACACAGCAAGGAGGACCTCACGCATTGGACAGCCGAATCATGTTAAATACAATGCTTTAGGTTGCAAATTTTAGGCACCCCATGGTGTACTCTATCTGAACACTTTCCGCATTGAAAAATCTTCTACACCCGCGTTCTACACTAGCAGAAAGTGGGAATTTGGGATGAGGTGCTAAAGTATGTCTCCATAGATGCGGATGAGGAAAGCGTCATAAATGATGATACGATTGTTTGCGTCCAACAGCATAGGATCGGTTCAAAAAAAAGGGGGGGGAACATGCAATCGTTCCCTCGGCGTACTAAGCACCAAAATCCATGTCGTAGTTGATGCCCCGCTTCGTTTCGAATTAATAGGTGGTGAAGCTCGCCGTTCAGGGCTATGACTTCTACAACCTATGAAACTGACTATGAAACAAGTATTGGCTGATCGAGCGTATTATACGAATGCGATCCTATCGCTGCTCGGCGAACAAAAAGCTATCTCGATGATTCCAAGCAAGAAGAATCGTTAAGAGATTCAACTTATGATTGAGTAGTCTACAGAGAACGTCATTTTGCGGATTACTTTTTCAACAAAGTAAAAAACGTCTGAGAACTCAATTTAAATTAGCATGTACGTTCAAAGCCTTTTAATTCTGGCGTCCTTTATGATTTGGCTTTCCTGAGTTTGAAGACACGCCCTAAACCATCAGATACCAAATAGACAAGGATTCTTTTGAAGCAATTTCAAATTCTTGTGTCTCCATTGTCTTACTTTTAGCATAAACTTTAACATTAAAATTTTTGAAAAAATCAATTAAACCATGATTTCCCCTTAACCCATTCCTTATAATTGAATAGATAAATCAATTATTCTTCAACTTCAAAATCAAACCTAAAAACTAAATGATCCAAATTCTCAATTTTCACACTAATAACTTCAAATTCATTGCCTTTACCAGTTACTTTTTCAAAGGTAGGATATACTCCAACAAAATAACATCTAATTTCTCCATTAAAAGTTGTAAGTTTATCTAGCACTTCGAGTAGCTGATTTTTCTTGTTATATGATTGAATCAAATCAGAGTTAAGATATATGGTTATTTCTAATCCCTTTTCATTAACCCGAACTTTCTTTTTGAATTTAACTCTATAATTATTTCCGTATTTTTTTAATTTCGTAACTTCTCCCCAATAAATAAGTCCTTCTTCATCTAAAAAATATTCGCATTTTTTAAAAAATGAAGAATATGACTTCTTCTTCCCATTTATAGTAAGAGTCTCTGTTTTTAGCGTATTAGGATCATTGTTTTCATAACAATCAATGATTTGTTCAAAATAAGGAGTTTTTACATTTGAAGACCCTTTTGTAATTGAACCAGTACTTTTTGATCGTGTAACTCTGTTTACATTGTTATTAATATTCATCGTATCCTCAACTTTTCGAAGAGTTTTCTTGAGTTGAATTGGTTTTACGAGCAAAAATTCAGAAGGTAGTACGCTTTTTTTCTTATGATTTGACTTTTTAGCATTTACTTCACTAGTAAAATCTTGGTCTATATTATAATAAAAATCACACTTTTTCGGAGAAATAATATGATTATTGAGACTTTTTGTTCTAAAATGGATTTTGGTTTTGGTCTTTTCTTTTCTATAAATTGCAACTGGAAGTAATGGTACTCTACAATGTTCGCTTGGACAATGAAAAGTAAGCTTTCTCATATAATAATTCGAATCATTGCTAAAATATAAATCCCTAGCTTCATATGGATTAATACAATCATTCAGTTCTTCACAATAGGCTTTTTCAAATTTCACAGTTACCTCCAAAAATTATCAAAGAATATAATTAACTCCGTTTTCTGTTATGAGATACTCTTTTAATTTAGATATTCGACATAGTTTTCTTTCCCCCTCCAAAAACAACTAAATTTCTCCATAAAAGTCGAAAAAACCTCTGGTACGAATCCTAGAGGTTTGTATCGTTTATCTTATATTTTTACCTATATCAAACCTCCGAATTCACCTATTCCCTTCCCGATGATACACAATTCACTCCATGATCGATTCATTTTCTTTACGATGTTTTCAACTTTTCATGTATTCCCAAGTCTTTAATCTGTTCTTCTTTGGGCACAAGCTCCACCTGACCACGCTTGGAGCAGGTTTTGCCATAAGTATGTAACCCATATGGATTTCACTAACCAGTCAACTTGAGGTGAATTTTTCTAATCGTTTGAATCAATTTAAAGTTCTGATTCTGTCATAACTTCCTGTATGATCCCCCTTAATACCACTCTAGTTGTTAATTTAATTATTCAAATAAATGTTCCATCTATCTCACTACACTCATTGAGTATAGTCTTATACCCATAATTAGCTGAAATTCTCATTGAGAATCTGTTCCCAATAAGTACATTTTTCAATAATACATTAGGATTGTCTAAATTTTTAAATTCTTCGATCTCATCGTTTCCCATGGACTTCCCTCCTGTTTTCAATCTAAAACTTAAATAAACCTAAAAATTTCTTTCGTGGTTCATTTTTAATAGCATAAGATGTTAGTTGACCAAGCAATTGAGTTAATCCGTTCTCAAACTCTAAAGATTTATCATCTGCACCAGTATACGCATGGGCTATTTCATGTAACAGAGTGCCTGAAAAATCGATTACATTACGTAATTGGCTCCGTTTGATCGTAATCCTCTTTTCTAAAGGTTCCCACAATCCAAGTGCTTCAAAACCAGAATAATCGACCCGCATCGTCTCCGAGATGCTAATTTCTTTTATGTTTTTTGTCTGACTACTGGGTAGCCAATTTAAGATTAAATCTTTTACAGCAAAAACCTTTTGTTCCTCTTTTGACAAACTAGAGACAGGTATGTAAGTAAAATGAAAACTTGTATTAAACTCTTCTCGATAACCTTCTAAATCTCGAATAGGACTCCCCTCTATGTCTTGGAGTTTTGTAAGTCTATAAGCAATGGACTCTGGGACGACCACAACTCGGTAACCATCATCCTGGGCATGAGTGACTAAAGAACCACCATTCCTCATTTGGTCAGGCGTGAGAAAAATTACATTTTCGTTAGCATTTAAAATTTTACATGCATGGAGTTGGACATCTGTCCACTGAAGTTCGTCATGAATATAACCTGTTTCGTAATTTTTCAGATCCGCAGCCA
Source organism: Paenibacillus xylanexedens (assembly GCF_001908275.1). Lineage (NCBI taxonomy): Bacteria > Bacillati > Bacillota > Bacilli > Caryophanales > Paenibacillaceae > Paenibacillus > Paenibacillus xylanexedens. The sequence goes on from NZ_CP018620.1 coordinate 5,366,577, forward strand.
TTTCATTAGCAACGACTGAATCAGTACATGCAAGCAGTATAGATTTCACTCTATCTGTATAAGCACTGCGCCCGACGTTCGTGCGCTCCCGGTTGAGAGCTTTGCGTAGCGCCGCATTGGTAGAGGTAATATTATAGCTAAACAAGAAATTTTCTTCTTCGGCTACACACAGCCCGTTCACATAAATTCTTGCTTTATTCTCTTTCTTTGGTTTTAAAACCGAACCGTAAGACGTTTTTTCTAATATTTCATCTCCTGAAAAATGTAGAAAGAAATCTTTAGCTTGTTCCATGTCCTCATCGTTGACTCCGTATAAAATTACATCAGTTCCAACAAGGGTAGGATCAGATGGTGACTGAATTACAGCATGCAGGGTAACGATATCATCAAATCCATGCTTATTGCTCTTGTCCATAGTGATATCTGCATTACGAGAACGAATCAAGATTTGGATATTTTGACGGTCAAACGTAGCCATTGCATCCTTCAATCCTACGCCAAATTTTCCAATAACCATCTCAGGATTATTTAACTTTTCCTTATTTTCGTTTTGTGTAAAGTGCTCATATCGCAAACCACGGCCAAAATCACGAATATGCCATGCTCCCTGCTCATCCTTGTAAATATTTGGTACAGACGTCTCTGATAGTAAATATTCATCGAAGGCATTAGCAATTAGTTCTCGTAAAGCGTAGGCAGGGGTCCAATGTTCAAGTACTTTTTCAATATTTAAGTCAAACTGACGTGCGACTTCCATTATTATTCTCCTCCTAAGATATATTTCATATTGTCGTTATGTATGGTCATGAATGAGACTCAACTGCCAGCAAAACTATAAAAGCTTACAATGAACTGATGATCATTTCATCAACTCATACTGTAATAAACTGTGATTCAAATAAAGAAAATCTAATCCTACTTTTCGTATTTTAATTCACAAAACACCTTCCTGTAAAGATTCCCATTTTTGAGATGTTAAGGTTAACGCTTGGTAGAGTTCAATGATATACCTGTACTTACTCATGTAAGTTTTTGAGTTGACTAGATTCAATTGTGAATCATCAATTAGCCGATGCGGCCTACCACTCTCTTTTTATGAGGTCAAATTTCAGATAACTTCATATTTAATTTAGGATACTCGGCAGCAACTTTTAAATTTACATCAAGTAACAGACTTAATACCTCCTTTGGGATTGTACTTATACGTTTTCCGCTCATCTGATGATGTAAATTTAATTGTTTTAACATTCTTCTGTGTTGGTCACGTTCATAACTGCACCAGTTTTTTTAAGGACACTAAATAACTCGTTCTTTAACTCTTGTATCTTCTACCGCCCCTGATGTGTCTAAACGATACTTTTGAAAAGCTTGGAGCGTAGCATGATCTGTTTAAAATACATTACATATCAATAAACTTAATAACTAATTAGACTTTTAGAAGTATATACTTAAATCAAAAAAACCTCGAAAGTGGGATAACAATCGAGGTTGCGTTGTTCTTACGATTCAAATGTTATTCTATTTGGAAATTGTCCGTTTTCACGATACAGACACATTGCCAATTTCTGAGCCGCTCTATCAAAATAAAATTTCGACTCGTTATTGGCATTTACTACTGGCGTCACTTCTTGTATCGTTTCATTCTTTTTATTTAACTCTATCTTTCCCATAATTTGTTCATTCGGCCCAAAATGATAAATAACCTTTCCCTCATCTTCATAATCTTTCAACAATAATACAAACGAAGCCACCACATTCCCTCCATAACAATTTGAGATGACGTCTGGACATTTATATACCCCAATAATCCTCATCACACTCAATCTTTTGTACAGAATCGCAAGCACGTTGAAAATCTGCTTTCGTATAAAGATCCGTTAACTTATTCGCCTCTTCCTGCCAATCGGGACCACACTGTAAAAGGTAATCTGTAAACCATTCATAGTAGGACGGGTTGATTGGATTCAACAGGATCAATCTTTTATACATCATCATCACACATAGGATCGGCAGAAAGAATCTTGAAACTCAACATTAATCTTTTCTAATAAACGATCGGCATGGTCAACGATCTTTTGCGATTATTGACTCTCAATCTCACAGATTTCAATATATTTTTTGTTTATCCAATCTAATGCTAATTCCGCTTCTTCTTTCAAGATAACGCCTCGTCGGCTTTTATACTGAAAGTTCTCTTTTGCCCACAACAATAGTATCTTTACATATTCTAATGTTTCAATTTCACATGTACTGTCCTCTTCATCTTCTTCTGCAAAGATATCTTCAAAAGTTGTGAAAGACTTATCAGATTTTATTAAGTTCACATTCCCTCCACCCTCGTATAACGTTATTTTCCCTTTCAGTAATTCGATTAAGTTTCCGATCTCTTCCTGGATCGTGGCGAAGTCTCCAAATATATCCGATCCCAAAGAATTACTAATCAGATAACCATTCTTTAATGATGAATCGATGCCTAGGTCCACGATAACTTCGTTGAAATCTTCTTTATATTCGATTGTATACCTGTATTTAATCATGTTCGTATCTCCAATCTTCTTAATACAACGGATAAGCCGATGTGATTTTCTCATTTTTTATAACAAATTCGATAGTCACTCCTGTACTGGAAGTCCCTCTATATCTATTATTTTTGAAAAGAACTTTGTTATCGAAAGCTATATTTATTTCATCAATTACTTGTTGTGGTGTCCAATCTTTCGAAAAAAACGTGGTCTTCGCTTTTTTTAGTATTCCATCTACCTCTACATTGGCTCTATACACACCATACTCATTAGGAGGATCAATATTTCCAACAACTTTCCCTTTGGTATTTGGCATACCTTCATAATGAAATCCAACCGCTTGTCCCTTTATTATTTCACCCTCGAAGATATGATTCAATGCATTACTTGTAGTTCCTTTTTTAAAACCCTCAGTATTCTTTAATTCATTGATTTTCCAACTACTCTGGTACGCATTCGCTTTCCTTGCCTCAGCCGATTCCAAATTCTTTTTAATCTTCGCCACAGCTGGATGAGAAGAAGGTACGCGAAACGGCCCTTTGCCACCCGGCATACTCCCGCGAACCATCTGAAATGCCATAAATAGCTGGCTGAACTTTAGAGAAGTCAACATGAGCTGAGCATACTTATCGGATACAGGCTCACCTGTGAAGGGATGAATTCCATTTTCAAAGGCTTTGATCTGCATCGCATAAATATCTTCTCCTGGCGCTTCAGCATCCGTAGCTTGCATCCGATTGATATCCAAATGCCCCTGATCCTTCTTATATGCCTGAAGGGCTGCCTGATCCGTAACACCATTCTCGTTCACAGGCATCCACATCAGCTTCCCATACACATTGACTTGTGCCATCCGGTAGCCTTTATCCTCCGAACCCGCATCATTACCCAAGGTCTTCATCATCGCTACCGCACCTACAGCGCCAACAGCATTGCCAAGACTCACCTTTTCAGCATCGATATTCTCAAATCGCGTGGCGATATCCTTCAATTCCTTAGAGGTGTTCACCATACTTTCCAGCGCCTTCTGCAATACAGGTCGTGACCGCGCAAACTCATCATAAAAACGCTCCTGCGTCACACCCAGCCACATCTGCTGAAGGAACATGATCTGTCTTGTGAGATTCTCCCGTATATGCTCCAATTGTTGTCTCGCCTGATCCACTTGATTCGATACGTGATGTAACTGTTCAGGGGTAACTTTAATGGTATTCATCCATTTTCACCGCTCATCTAATATATGATAAAACTATGTTAGCAGAAGTTTAATGGCAATTACATCCGGCTAACCTCCTGATTTCACTGCATGAATCCACGCTCAGAATGATCTATATCCGTCCTTCAGCCCCATACGATCTCTATGCAAGTGTATACATGTTCTTGAGGGTTGTCATTCAATTTGACGACTACAGGATACTGTAGCATTTTTACTGCGACGAGCAACACGCTTTAACAATTCATATAATTAATGAATAAACTTGACTTGAATTGATAATCAGATGTACTATATGTTTATATAAATGGAATATATTTCAATTTAAATACTTATTTTGAAATCTTATATTTTTACCATGAGTATAAGGGCCTACCACAGCTAAGATATCAATGCGAATAAATGAGTTTTACATTTTGTCTGTAACACATAATCATTGGCAGGCATTCATTTTATATACATTCCTACTTCATAGAGTTTTCTAGCCTGTAGAGTTCTACCTCCTTAATTTCTTTTTCAGTAAAGAAAAAAGGGGAAGAACCATCTTTAAAAGAGAGGAGGGCAAGAGGCTTTAATCTGCAAGCAGGTCTATTTGTCGTAACCGCACGTTTTTGTAAATGAATACCCATAACAAGAAAGGTGGAATTTATTGCTATGAGAAAATTGATTAGTTTAGCTCTTATTCTTGTTCTAGTGCTTTCGTTTAATGTTGCTGCTTATGCAGACGGTGACGTGACTCAAGCCAAACCGTTGACAAAGGAAGAAATTATTAATTCCAAAGAATTCCGTGAAGCTGTGAAAGCGGCTAAGGCTGAATTTGAATCGCAGAGGGCTGATAATGCGGGTGGTCCAGTTCTGTTTGCTCCTGCTCCGAAAGTATCTCACATTAATGTATATGGTGTTGTATCTCCTAATGGCGGTCAAGAAATTTACGGCTTCAATAACAATCCGCTCTCCACGACCAATGATCATGGTGGGGCTTGGATTCAGTGTATTACGTTCCAGATCGGTTATGACAGCAGTCACTACGGCAAACTCGCCGGCAATACAATGACCAACAACTGGTCTGAAGCTATTGATCTGGATGGTGATCGTGTCATAGATGCTTTTGCCCATTCTTGGGTTTATGAATCCCCTAATACAACAGGCGGGCAATTTGTAGGTACGGTCTATTCCATTAACATTCCAACACAGTGGACCGCTTGGATTAATGTTCGTTAACAGGAAGGATGTAATATGAATATTGGAGGAATTGGCTATGACAGCTCACTCTTCTGCTAACAATTGTGTTAGTACATTTGCTCAGACGGCCTTGAAGAATGCGTCTCAAGAAGGTCCAGGATGCGTGGAACAAAGCAGAGGAAAAACAGTGGCTTCAATCCCTTAACCGATGCTGATGGTAAAATTGCAGGTTCCTCCTTGCTGGTGCGACATATGGAGATGGAATACAACCTGATGCTTCGTTATGATGCTAAGGAAGCCCGTATACGCATGGACAATGTGTTTGCTGACAAAGATTCCGCCAAGTCTCTAATTCGTGCGGCTTTGGAACGAGCTAATCATCCGTTAACAAGTGCTAAAGGCTCTGCCCAGCTTGCGTTAGAAAAACTTTTTTTAGAGTCTTTTTTAACCTATCTGGATTGATGGACACCGATTTGATTTCTTGATCAGGCGCAGGGATACACATCCCCTGCGTCTTTTTTTCGTTGTGAGATTACCCTAAGAGCAGTAGCAGAGACACTTTTCAAGGAAATTGCCGAGTGTCTAGTTCAATAGGGTCAAACCTTCCAGTTCCACTTGTTTTAATTTGCTCATTATTAAACGTATGGTCTCAATACGTTTAATCCGACTTTCAGGATTCGCTACGTGAATTCAATGTCGCATTACAATTCATAACATTCAATTGATTTTGGAATACTTTAAAGCGTTAGTTGCACCCATTGCTCTTCTCTGTAGTTGTACACATATTCTTGTGAGTTGTCCTTAAATTTAACCACAATAGGACACTGAAGAATTTCCTACGACGAGCTTTAATGCTAACAATATTATTTGTTATCTATCCCTTTTTAACGGTTCAATACGTTCTTAAACCATCTTCAAGATCCTTCATATCCTTTTTATATGAGGCATACAAAGGAGGGGATATTAAATAAAGACCTTGAGGATTAGAGTCCTCAAGGTCTTATCAGTTCCTAGTTCTTAATACTATAATGTTTCATTAACTTATTAGTCACATCTTCGGGTATACCTTTGGTAAAGTTTAAGGCCACCAAATCAGTAATAGCCCTGTCTATTGAAAAACATGAGTCACTACTGTACTTGCTCATTTCATCGTTAAAACCTAAAATACAAATGCCGTAACTTCTTTCTCCCCATATTGCCCAATTCAGCGACGACGATAACCATATAACTATTTCAGAATTAGATAGAATAGCATCAGCAGGGCTTTCTTCTGGTCCATGATTAAGGATATTCCAATACTCATCAGCGGTGGTACCCTTTTGTAAAACGCACCAGTTATATTGGGAAAAATCACTGTAGTAATAATTTACAGGGTCTGGATCTAAAACAGCCATAATTACAGAGGGGTCACCAAAAGCATCCATGATTTTCTCTAATTCATCCCAAAATTTACAGCTCATTACATAATCAAAATCAAAAACAACTTTATTTGGAAAGGAAACTTTAAATACTGGATTTGGTAACCTCTCGTCAACACAAATTACTTTTGAAACCAAACGTGATGCTTTCTCAAACTCTTCTGAGCTTTTAATCATTTTGCTCAATTTGTCAGTCCCCAATAGAATCTTAGTTGCGACCCCTTTAGCACCCTTAGCCCAAAATTCAGCGTTGAGTTATTTATATTCAATTGTATACCTATATTCAATCATGCTAGTATCTCCAATCTTCTTAATACAACGGATATGCCGAAGGTTGCAACTCATACTCTCATTAATATTAAAGAAGATGCCCCGATGTATAACGAGGTCATCTTCTTTAAGAAAGATACGGCAATTTTATATTAAAATGCAATATAAGAATGAACTCATTTCTCTCATTTTTTCAAACAATCTTTTACTGTATTTTTGTTATGTTAATAGGGGTGTCCCAATTATCTAGATAAAAAATAACATTGGATCTAATATTTACTTTGTTCCAAACTTTCTTGTCTATAGGAAATGTTTCATCTCCAAAACTGTTTGATTTAACTTTAATATAGAAGGCTCCTTCATTTTCTAACTTTTTAGTTACCACTCCTGACAAAGGATCTTTCGTTGGTTCTTTATTAATTGAAACGATGTATAGATACTTCCCTTCATTCAGATACCGATAGGTTATTGAATCACCTTCTTTTAATTTGTTACATGATGGACTTTCAAATCGTTCTGTTTGAGTACTCCTGTTTATAGGCTTTGGTGGATCATTAACAGTTACCTTGCATGAATTATCTTTAAGGTCGACTGATATTATATGCCTGCTAGTTTGTACTGGAGCTGAATCTTTAATAAAAATAAAAAAAATGAATATGGTAATCATTAATAAAACACCTATTATTAATACCTTTCTCAAAATAACACCTCTTCCCTACAAAATACTTAATAGTATGGATTCCAACCAGTCCATGCAGTAGGTTTACCATCACTAGTAACAATTACAGTTTGCATAGTATACCCTTTGGGGTTGGCCACATAGATCATAGTAGTTACCGTACCCTTTTTAGTTACTTCAACATTGCCAAAAACTGATGCTACTAAATAGTTTACATTCCCGAATTTTTCACTGGTAACTAGACTTGTAAGTCGTGAGGAAACATCCCCCATAATTGCATCTGCTTTTCCCTTCGTGTACGTTGTCTCATCGTAAATGCAACCAGTGCAATTATATTTTGACGCGTCCGCATAATAAACTATATTACTTTTAGGGTCTACCATTACTTTCATATTTCTTGAAGTATCATTTTGTAAAACAAATGCATTAAAGACGGGATCACTTTGCTTTAAAAGTCCTTGCATTCCTTTATTGCTGTTTCTTATCGCTTTTGCTTGACTTGCAGCTTGGTTTCTTTTTTTGTGTGCGTGAACCCACATTGATGAATTGTCTTTGGATCCTTTAAAAACCCCATCCCAGTAAACCCAATCTGCTTTTAAGGAATTTAATTTCCAGTTAATGTTGAAAACATCTACATCTACGGCCACATGCCCACTCGGATCTACATATTTTAGAGGATTATTACTTACATAGGAGTACAAATTCAAACTTAATGGATCATTCAATTCTCCCTCATACGTATCCTCACCGATGAAACGTGCCATGCCTGGATCATACCAACGTGCTCGCAAATATTGCAGTCCTACCGTATCGTCCCAATATTCTCCGGCATAGCGAAGCATATTCGGTACGGTTTCCTCTATTGTTAACGGTCCGCCCCAGATGTCATAGGTGTAACTGTTCAGCACTTTCCCTGCATCGTCCACAAGGCCAACGACATCGCCATGACCATTCAATTGATAGTATTCCAGTTTACCTGTTTGCTTGTCCTGGCGGGCCCATAATTGCCCATACAGATCATAGATATAGGCATATGTCAGCTCAGCTTTTCCAGACGTCACAGTGGCCTCAGCCATGAGTTTGGCTTCTTCATCGTAATAATAACGAATCGTTTGGTCGCCTTCCGTACGTTCATACAACAGTCCATCTCCATTATAGCTGTAGGTTACCGTTTTGCCTTCACCCGTAGCTTTAATCAGACGATTCTGGCTGTCATACGTATACTGTGCATCCTTTAGACCGTATACCTTACCACTTCCGGTACTGTACCGGTTACCATTCGGGTCATAAGTATACGTTTCTTTTTGTGTGCCCGTTTCGGTCTGAATCCGGCTCAATTCATCGTATGTGTATTGATCGGTTTCCCCGTTCTGTGTACGGGACGTGATGTTTTTATTCCCATCATATTCATAGGCGAACTGTTGCACCGCAGATGTCCCTTGAGAGATCGTGATTCCCGACAGGTCATAGCCATTGAACTGGTAGCTTGTGCTGAGGCCCTTGCCAAACGACAATTTCTCCAGCAAACTATTGGACGCATAACTGAATGTCATACGATCCACAGGCGTCGTTCCCGATGCTGCAAGTGCAGAAGCCCCTCCTGAACCCGAGGTAATATCCATGGAGGTTACCCGATTCATGCCGTCTACTTCGCCGTGAATGCGCAAGGATTGTCCCTTGGCATCCGTTAAGGTATACCCTAGACGTTGCTGGGTATTGTTTTCGTAATCAAGTCGTGTCCCATCCGGGAACGTCAGTCCGTTCAACATCCCATCTGCCACTCTATAACTGTACGTGGTCTTTCCATGATCATCGGTCATCGATGTTCTGCGGCCAATCTCGTCGTACGTATAGGATACATTCGTATCCGGTGCTTTCATACCTGTGAGCATATTGTCACTGTTGTACGTATACTCTGTTACTTTCCCAAGTCGATCCTGTTTTTTAATCAGATTGCTTTTCTTATCATAATATAACGTTGTCGCATACCCGGCTGGACTCGGATGCGTTTGTTTGATGAGTCTTCCCAATTCATCATACTGTTTTGTGACTGTTTGCGTATTCGGTGATACGATCTGTGTCACTTGGCCTTGATAGCTATAGAAGTAGCGACTTGTCTCTTGCTTCGGTGTGGTTACCGTCGTGATTTGTCCAAGCGCATCATACGTATATGTCGTTCGTTGACCGTTACCATCGATAGATGCAATTACGTTACCATCGATATCATACTCGGTTTGTTGTAACGGAACATATGCACCATTCCTATATTCTTCCACCGCCGTCACTCGACCAATTAAATCCTTCTTCTCTCGTGTGCGATTGTCAGCAGCATCCTTATAGGTCACCGTTTGGGCCACAGCATCAATGTTGGTTGTTCCGGTGGTCCCGTCTGGATACTTCGTCTCTATCACTTGCCCAAACGCGTCGACTACAACTCTCGTAACATTGCCTTCAGCATCCTCAACAGCCGTTACATTACCTTCGCGGTCATAGGCGTATTTATACGTAGCCTCAGCCGTCTGCTCTTCTACCAAAAGACCTAACGGATTATACCGCTCGGTTGTGACAATGCCATCAGCCGATGTATTTGTAATGATGTTCTTAACATCATCATACGCCGTAGTTGATTTCGTACCATCAGCATGGACAATTTGTAGAAGTCGCCCTCTCTTATCATACTGATACGATTCCTGTTCCCCGGATGCATCGGTTGTCTTTTCCAGTTCACCAGCATTCGTATATTGATACGATTCCACGAGGGCTTCTGCTTTACCAGCAGCATCATTCACGGTTATGGACTTGGATTTCACCAAATGCCCTGCATTAGCCTGATAACTCAACGTCGCTACGCTGTCTTTAGCTAAATAGCCGCCTTTATCCGTGGTGCTGGTGACTCTTCCTTTATCATCCAACTTCACTTCCGATTCAGTGAGCAACTGCCCGCCGTATCCATTTTTAGTTGTGCTCCGCAGAACGGAACCTTGGCTGTTATAGGTTGTTTCGGTGTATCTCTCCAAGGTACTATTAATCTTGCTGGTCGAACGAATAGGTTTGATCCAGTGATATGGAGCCTTACTCGTTTCATACGCATAAGTGGATTCTTGTCCGGTACTGCGCTTTTCTGAAGTCACCATTCCATTGGTATCATAGGTCATGGTCGTGGTTAGCTTCTCGCCTGCACGTCCCCCCTCACTAACCCACTCCGTCATTTGAGTCGGAAGGTTTCGCTTCGTCTGGTTATCGTACTGCAACTCCGTGGAATAAGTCACGTCATCTCCAGTTAACGTGTGCTTATCTGCGCGAACCAAATCTGGATGAGCTGCAGCGCTAAACGTTTTGGAAAACGTCCAAGTATCTGCGGTGTTCTCTGCTTTCACTTTCGTTGTCCATAATGCGGATTGACCGTAAGAGTCCAGATCTTCTCCAGAGTACTCAAAGTTAACCTTGTCCAGAACGCCTTCGCCATCCGTTGTACTAAACTGGCTCTTGCGCTCTCTTACTTGGAATACGAAATGAGAGGAAGCTTCGCCAATCTGCTTCAGCGCCGGAATATATGCATAATCCGTTATAGCTGATGAGGGGCTTGTAATGCGCGATAGCAACGCTGTATGCATCACACCTTGAGCATTTTGGTTGCTTTGCAACTCAGGCAGAAAATTGAATTTGGATTCCGGATAATAGTACGTATACGTCGTTGTGCGATCGAGAGCATCCGTGTATTCTCGCAAAATGCGAATGCCTTCGTCCTCGCGTTGCGTGTATGTTGCTTTCCGATCCGTTCCTGCAAGCTGTACAGTAACCTTCAGGTTGTCATAAGCAAATGTCAGCGCCTGACCTTCGCTGTTTTCAATTCGTGCAATAACTTGGTTTCCGTTCAATGTCGTATAGTGAAAATTCACGGTATTACGGTAGCCATCTGTAATTTGCAACAGCTCTCCGGCTTCATTAAATAGATAATCGTAGCCGTTTCGGATGGATAAACGATAACTGCTAGATACGCCATTAACAGTCACGGTCGCATCTCGCTTAACGGTTAAGTCATTCCATACGTAACCTTCCAGTTCTAGATTCGCGTTTAAGCGGTAATAGCCCACGCCTGGAATCTGAATATACTGATGATCACCACGCTTTTCCATGAAAGGAATGTCCCAACGCCAGCCTTGCCCCAATCCAGCAGAGAGTTCTTCCTTGCGTGGCGTAACCATATTGGAATATGTCTGTGTAGTTTCGTCATATTCAACGCCCAGCTGTCCACTCGCTCTAGCACTGTCATAGACGCGTGTCAGATCAAACGGAATGAGACCAGGTAGAGAAAGGTCAGTACTTTGAATCATCATTTCCCCTGTAGCAGTTGAGATGGATTCTGCCCCATAAGATGTCATATAAAGCGATGCGTCATCTCGGATATCTACATGGTTAAGTCCAGTTTCGTCCACGGTTGTTCCTGTACCTGGAGCATCCTCATTAAGAGCATTAATCGAGAAGTTATTTTGCTGTGATGATCCGGAAGGGCGTAGCCCCTCCATTTGAATCGGTTCGCTTATTTCTTGTGCTTCTAGCCATTTTTCAGCAGCCTCGCCGCCTGTGCGATCTGTCTGTAAAGCTTTATACAACTGGTACAGCGAGTAACCTTGATCTAGTTTTTTCTCAATCCAATCTTCTTTAATACCAAATTGCTCTTTTAAACTATGGATTGTAATGTAGGTAGCGGAAGGGAGGGAATCCCTACCTTCTGCCGCCGCTGCTGCTTGTCCTCCATATCCAAAGGAACCGAACCCACTAAGAACCAATATGACGCATAACCAAACAATCGTTATTTTCTTAAACACTCCATCACCTCAACCTAGATTTAGACAATCATTAATTAAATGGGAAAATCTTTTTCGTTCGTTTCGTTAAATTACCGTTGCGATCATACTCAAACACAATTTGATCTCCTGTAAATAGAACGACTTTAAGCAATTGATTGCCATAGCCGTACTCATAGCTATTGTCATTACGAATGTTCATCCATGCTGCTTTTATGGCTCCCTGAATCGGTTTTCCTTCTTTTTCACTTAGCTTGATATAATAATTCTGTCCACCTTCAAGCTCCCATTCAAGAACGGTATATTGCTCACCATATACCTGTTCTTGCTCTATTGAAGCAGCTACCGGAATGCTGAGTTCCTTATCTGAATACAATTCGATCCGAGGTTCAATGGAAAAATCACCTGATTCCTTTATGGCAATCCGATACTTGTCAGAGCTATACGGACTAAAACGGTAGTATACGTTCCCTTGCTGAACTGTCGGAAGCGCCGTCTCTGTGTTTTCATACAAAGTCAGAAACTCCACTTCCACTTCCTTGACCGTAAAGTGCCGATAAGCACCTACAAATTTCAGCGTTTGAGCTGACACGTTATGCACCTGAATGTCAGACTTTCCAGGTACAAATTGTCCTCCTGTAGCGTTCTTTCCTTCCTTAATAACCACTTGATTCTGATTCCGAATAACGTAATCATAGGTTCCTCCTTCAGAAGGAGAACCAACGAGTATAGCCTCATAAGGTGAGGTATTCGAGAACAAGAGCGTGTTATTTGGCGTCAAATTCCGCTTGATAAGTGCAGGCTCCTGACTTGAGCTGGCTGTCACAGGAGATTGATATTTAATCGTTACAGGTTCCGTAGATACTACGGTAACAACAAGCGTTGCACCTGCTGGAATATCCCATGTTGCATGACTCATACCTTCCACGAAATACAATGCTTTATTAGATTTATCGTAGACTGTATAATCCACAACGGATGCTACTCCTGCGATTCGTTCAATTTGAGCAGGTTCCGAACCCGGATTTGTAAATACTGCGCTCTGCCCTTGGTTAACAGTGATTTCCGATTCTGGTGAAGGGACTTGATCATCTTGTCCACGGAAAACACGGTAAATCCCACCATACGTTATGGGTTGATCCGAGATGTTGGTAACAACAACTTTTTTACCACCCAAGACATACGCCTCAATCGCTGTTGCTGTTCTACTGCTTGACACTGTTCCATCTACGTTGTAAATCGTGTAATCATACACCCGCCCCTCGCTGCTGGAAGCATCATTTCGGACCCTTTTCGCATCTGAGCTTATGTTGGTAAAGGCATAACTCTCGCCTTTGTTCAACGTAACGCGCAGATAAGCTGGTTCCTGGCTGTCCACGACAGAGAAATCATCCGTGTATTCAAATGTTACAGGTGTACTTCCCCCTACCGTAACGACGGCTTCACCACCAGAAGGAATGGTAGCGAGACTTACATTGCTATTGAATTTGTCACTATGTGCTCTGCCGTCTGCCTTATACACCACAATATCAAACAGTGCACCTAATTTTTTGGCGTTACTCCGTATTGGGTTGCTGAGTGAGCCTCCATTATGGAATTTGACCGATTGACCCGGTGATACCGTAATCTTAGTTAGTGCTTCATTTGGTCGATCCTCTACATCAAAAATGGTGTAAATCGCCCCTATGGTTACAGGTTGAGCAGATACACCTGTGATTACTGCTTTATTTCCATAGTAAACAACGGGTTCAACCGTTGTTGCTTTTCTTGTACTGCGTTCTGTACCATCTGGATAATAGGTGACGTAATCAAAGATCCGCCCTTGGGTGGTGGACGCATCACTGTCGAGATATTCCCGATCAGTAGTGTTATTCCAAAATGTCACGCTTTCTCCCTGTTTGAGTGTTACGCGATGGTACGCAGGTTCCATGCTTTCTTCAACCGAGAAATCATCCGTATAACTAAACTCAATTGGGACTTGCCCAACTACAGTCACGACTGCGTAACCTTGTGAACGAATGATCGGATTTGTATTTTTGTTGAATCCATCCGAATGAACGACGTTTTCTGCTGTATAAAGAACATAGTCAAAAAGGGCTCCATTGGTACTGCTGGCATTGTTTTTTATCGGATTGGCCAACGAACCATTATTACTGAAAATCATAGATTCTCCAGGATATACAGTGATTCGAGTAATTGCATCGCCACCGGCTTTTTGGACATCAAATGTCCGATAGGGCACACCATATGTTACAGGCGTTGCTGTAACCAAAGTTACAACGGCGGTTCTTCCTGCTGCTACAGTAGGTTTAGTGGTCGTATTCGTCCCTGTAGAACTTTCCGTTCCATCCGGAAGATAAACAACGTAATCATGCTTATCTTTGGTCGTTCCATCCGTTTGGAGTGCATCGGATTTGGAACTGATATTAGTGAACTGGTAGCTATCTCCCTGATATAGCGTTGTACGCGTATAGGCTGGCTCATCGCTCCATTCACCGGTATAGACTTCATAGGGAAAACCAACACTAACAGGCTGTGAGCCCGCACCAGTAATAATGATTTCGTTCCCTCCCGCAAGTGAAGGTTTCCCAGTCGTTTGGAAATTGGAAGCTACAAGACTACCATCTTCTTTGTATGAAGCGTAATCTATCTTCCTGTCCTGAGCTGTGGAAGTATCGGCACTTAGAACTCTTGACTGTGTCCCTTCATTAAAGTATCGATAGCTCTCTCCTTTGGATAACGTAACCCTAAGCATGGCTGGGTTAGCTGATACACTGTAGGAAAATTCTGAACGAATTGTCACCGTAAAAGGATTCTGACCCGTCGAGGTGATCACAGCTGTATAGCCTGAACCTACTGATAAACTACTAGTAGAGTCCATGTTTTCGCCCATGATGCTGCCATCTGGTCTATAAATAACGTAATCGTACGCACTACTTCTTGAGGTCGCCGCATTCGTACTTAACGATCTTGTCGCACTTCCGTTATTCGTGAACGTATAGGAATCTCCAGGACTCATGGTCAAAGTTTCGTCTGCCATGGCCATTGCTTGAGCAGAGAAAGAGTTCTCCCCGTATGTATCATCAGTAACCGTCGATTCATCTTCCGGTTCTTCGATAAATTCGTCTACACCTTCCGGTTCTTCATAGAAATCCGGATCAATATCTTCCAGATATTCGTTGTCTGTTAAAGTTGATTCCTCCATAGGAACATCAACTTTCTCCGTGCTACTTTCAGTTGTTATTATGGCATCCAATTGATTCGAAAGCGCATAACCGCTAGTCGGATAGATGGTTCCAATCAACAACAAAGCCATCAGAAAAACAATAAAACCTTTTCTTAAACTCATGGAATTCATATTCCTCCTTTATGTTTTTTCTCCATTTCCTCCCTCAACAGATGTATAAATGGAGCCTAATAAATCATTATCGTCATTTTCCTTATTTTAGGACATAGTAAAATAGCCCCTAAATTCAGGGACTTTTTTCCTTTTATATCTCAGATAACAATTTAAAATATAACCTGTAATTATCCTGATACGAAATAGAATAATAGATTAGATGTAGTTCAAATGCTATTTTAACTGAGTTAATCGTCTTTCCTATTTTGATTAGGACTTAGATTTAATATCTGAAAAATAAAAAAGCCGCCAGTTGGCGACTTTTAAGTGAATCAAATAGTTATCATTCTGGTACATGATCAGCGCAAAGCAGGCTACTTGCCCTCTGCTTGTAAGAATACATACGTACTCTCGTCAGATCGCTCTTCTGAAAAGGCAAAGTTTAACCGATCAAAGTTTCTTACGTCCTTCACATCTGTAATCTTGTGCTCTGCCATATAACGTACCATTTCACCTCTGGCCATCTTGGCCCAAGTTGCCTTTTCAACAAGCTTCCCATTGACCATTTGTCCGAATACACAAGTAATGAACCGGGTTTCCTCACTCAGAAAAGGTAAAATATTTTTACTATACTCTTTGGAAGCCAAATTTAGGATGTGGTTGCTTTCAGATTGAAGCTGATCTGCGAGTTTGCTACCCCAGAATTGATAGAGCGTTTTGAAGCCTGGACCTTGCAGCTTGCCCTGCATCTCCAACCGATAAGGGGTAACGCCATCCAAAGGCCGTAACATGCCATAAAAACCGGATAAAATACGTAAATTCTGTTGAAGATACTCTAATTCCTCATTTTGAAAAACACCTGGTGCCATATATTGATACTGAATACCCTCATAAGAATATATTGCTGGTGTCAGATTTGCTTTAATATTCATATTCTGAATCCGCTCCACATTCTGTTCGGCGATTGCATCGTTACACTTCCACATCGCTTTGAGTTCGTCATAGGATAACTTTTGAAGCAGACTCAATAGCTGTTCTGACTCGTTTATAAACTGCGGCATCTGCGCGATAGCCATAAGATCGGTATCAATCTTCATCTTTTTAGCTGGTGATATGATAATTCTCATCGTGCTAATCCATCCTTAATCTACCTTTGTTTTTGTCGTTATCCATTGTACAGGATTGGACAGGCGAATCCAATGCCAAGGCTTAACTAAATCCCTCATGGTACCTTTGAAAAGACTCAAAAATGAACAAGTCAGCCCACGATTGGACCGGCTTGTTCATTAGAATTCAACACATTAAATTGGTGAGAAAGCAAGGCGTGCATTTCAAACCGAGATTAGGGAGATACGCTCCCAGCGCCGCTATTTTGCTCTGTTTTTGTAGTCGGCAATTGAATCATTGGCGTGTTTGACCCACTTACATATGGAAGGGCTCCATCCCATTTCTTGATGGTTTCATATTCAACGAGTTGACTCGATAAGGATTGTTGAAGCTCTTTATTTGCTTTAGCTTGACCTTCTGCTTCGATCAATAGTTTGTCTGCATTACCTTGCGCTTCCACGCGCTTACGATCTGCTTCTTTTTTGGCGATCTCAAGTTCAGTCGTTTTACGTTCCAGTTCTTGAGAAGCTTCGACACGCTTATCGATTGCTTCTTGCGTCTTAGCGTCAGGTTGAGGAACACCTACAGTAACGTTTGATACAATAAAGCCTAATTCTTTAACGTCATCAGAAAAACGTTGTTGCACGTCTACTCCTGCTTCGGATGACTTTTCACCATACACATCAATGACTGTAAACTTGGAGATACCTTTACGAGCTGCGTCACGGAAACGTGTTTTGAGATATGTATCCTCAATTTCTTGAATGCTAATTGGCCCAAATGTATTAAAGATAGAAGATACTTTACTTGGTTCTACTTGGTAGTTGTAAGCAAAATCAATTGTGATGTTTTTCCCGTCAGAAGTAGCAATCTGAATATCTCTGTATTCCACCGTTTGAATTCGGATCGGATATTTCGTCACTTTATCAAACGCTCCAACAAGTTTCCACCCTTGACTCAGTGTACTATCTTTTACCCCTCCATTGGGTGAATATACGACCCCAACATATCCGTTAGGAATTCGTGTTAAAAAGAAGGTCACCAGTAATACTCCCACAATAATAACTAATGCAACCGCAATTGCCCCTACCCTAAACGTCTTTGAATTTTTCATCACCATTCTCCTCTTGTTTGAATTTATTGTATTTCTTCAAAATTCTACTACCTATTTTATTGAATAGCGGGAACATTAATGACCATAGAATAAATGCTAGGATAAAAATTAAAATGATTCCCCCAATAAATGGCATATTCGACCTCCCCTCTATGGATGTAACCGAGTACAAATTTATAAATAGCAACTAATTATATCCTTCTTTATATATACTTTGTAAATTCATATTAGGTTTCAATGATATTCGGCGTCACTTCCTGTAGACCTCTGTAGGTACAACATATTCCGAATAAAACTGCCTTAGTCTAAAAAAAAAGAGCCATCAAATTATTTGATGGCATTTTACGAATGCGTAACCTATACGAACCAAAATTTATAAACCATTGTACAACAGGCTAATGTCCCTCTGAATATATAAATACATAAGTATACTCATCCGACTTCTCTTCTGAAAAAACAAAACCTAACCGATCAAAGCTTCTGATATCCTCCACATCTGTAATCTTCCGCTCAGCCATATATCGTACCATCTCACCTCTGGCCATCTTGGCCCGGGTTGCCTTTTCAACAAGTTTACCATCGACCATTTGTCCGAAAACACAAGTGATCATCCGGGTTTCCTCTTTCAGGAAAGGCGTGATGTTCTTGCTATACTCTTTGGAAGCCAGATTCAGAATACAATTGTTTTCAGATTGAAGTTGATCCGCCAACTTGTGCCCCAGAATTGATAGAGCGATTTGAAACCTGGACCTTGCAGCTTACCCTGCATCTCCAACCGATACGGCGTAACGCCATCTAAAGGCCGTAAAATGCCATAAAAACCGGATAATATGCGTAAATGCTGCTGAAGATACGCCAGTTCCTCATTTTGAAAAACGCCCGGTGCCATATATTGATACTGAATGCCCTCGTAGGCATAAATGGCTGGCGTAAGATTTGCTCTTATATTCATATTCCGAATCCGCTCCACGTTCTGTTCAGCGATTGCATCGTTACACTTCCACATCGCTTTGAGCTCGTCATAAGATAACTTATGAAGCAGACTCAATAGCTGTTCTGATTCATTTATAAAATGCGGCATCTGCGCGATAGCTATCAAATCGGTGTCGATCTTCATCTTTTTAGCTGGTGATATGATAATTCTCATCGTGCTAGTCCATCCTTAATCTACCTTTGTTTTTGTCGTTATTCATTGTACAGGATTGGATGGGTAAATCCAATGGTGTTGCATATTATCCTCTATTATCTTAGTACGTATGATTGAATTATTCATGCGGATCAGGCGTCAGCTGAATCCATTCATCTGCTCTATAGTAGATATATTCCTGCGGATTGTCCTTGAATTTGACGACAACAGGATACATCGGCATTTTGCTTCGACGAGCAGTGATGCTTATAATCTTATTTCCATCTATTCCTTTTTCGGCGGTTAAATATGTTCTCAAGTCATCCTCAAGCTGCTTCATATCACTCTTATAAGAGCCATACCATGTAAAAGAAGCGATGACCACTAGTGCTACTATAACTAATGAGGTCTTTAGCAACTTCATTTCTACTCACCTCACTTAGCCTGTAATTTGTATTATCACTAATATTTCTGCCTGTAAAACAATTATTTAGTAACAATTATCTTCTCCGATTTTCCTTCCCAATCAATCTGAACTAGAAATTCATTCTCATCCAAAAACGGGGACATCCCTTCAGCTTTTCCTCTGATTACATTATTAAAATGTACTTCTCCTTTAGAATGAATATTTTCGCTCATAAATTTGTAATTAATTTTTTCGATTAATGAAGGATTATCTCCTAAGTACCTAATTTCATATTCATAGCTTGCTACATCGCTATTACTTTGAACTGTACATGAGACACGCCAATTCTCACTCTCTCCTGTATATGAAGTGACTTTGTTTGAACAAGCGGATGCTGTCAATAGAAGAAGAAAAAGCAAAAAAAACGATACTCTTTTCATATAAATCCCCCTTTATTATGAATTTCAAGAAGATTATAGTCACCCTTTTTTGCAGTAGCTCTCATCTTTTCAAATGTTAATCCTGTTATGGCAACACAGGACGAACCAGACTTTGACACAAGCAAATATACTATTGTAAAAAAGACTGTCGCATTTGTATGACAATCTGCCAAAGTGAACTATAACACTCCGTTCAAGCCACCGAATAACTGCCCTAGAACATTAAAATATATTATGATGAAAGACAATAATATAGATATTGGTAGTATAATCAAAAATTTAAGTCTACTTGTAGGAATAATAAATAATAGAACAATGGCCATGATTAGATATATTACCATAAGTATTGGGATCAAATAGTAATGAGTATGCTCGGGCAAGTAAGCGTCGCGCAATTGATACCCTTCGGACAGTAGAGCTGTGATTGGAAGGGATACAACTAAACTAGATACCCTTCCATTGCCACGTGCATACCACATCACATAAGCACACATTGGAGATACTACTGCACACATCCCCCAAAAAACAATTTCTCTCCTTGGAAAGAAATGTAGGAAAAACACGGTGTATAGGTAATAAACGGTTAGCAGCGACACAAAAAAGAAGAATACCTTAACTGCTGCTAGTTTAGGAGAATAACTAAAAACTGATATGAGTGTTGCAACAAAAATCCAAATACCTAGACGTCCACCAATCGCGTCAAATATGGGGTTAATCCCCTGAGCATCCACAAGCTTTGCTGCTAAACCTAAAATCAATCCGATCGTTATCGCACATACAATTGAAAAAACTTTTTGTTTAGTAGTTGATTGGTTTTCGACTCTAATTTGACTTAACTCATTATGTATTCCCACTTCAATCCTCCAACTTCCATAATTCCTATATTCTAACACAGTCGATCCAGCCTGTTCGATCTGTTCCTCAGAATAATTTTATTGATATTCCACTAAAACGGTTCTATGCACAATCCTCGCCCACACAACCAATATATAAAACAAACCCCGGTACACGTCTGCATTCAGCAGCGTACAGCCGAGGTTCACCATTACCATTTCAAATGTTACACTACCTATCTCAACTTAACTCATCTCGTAAAATCATGCTGCCCAATGGTCAGCAACGTCGGCCTGCTCTTACTCCACACCGAAGTGGCAATCTTCGGATTGTAATAATACAGTGCTCCATTCGTTGGATCAACGCCATTTAATGCTTTGCGTGCTGCCTTATAAGAGGTCGCCGTCGGTTTGGTATTGAACTGTCCATCGTCAATAGCCGTGAACTGCCCTTTCTGGAAAATGACCTTCGAGATCGATGATGGGAATAAATCCGAATGCACTCGATTCATGACAACTGCTCCTACAGCGACTTGTCCTTCAAAAGATTCTCCGCGCGCTTCACCGTGGATCAGCTTCGCCAACTGGCGTAACGTCTCGCCTTCGGCTTTGGCCTTTTTGTTCAGTCTGTTCAGTGTCGCCGGACCTGCAACGCCGTCTGCACTCAGCCCCTGTGCCTGTTGGAACTTGCGGACAGCGCCTTTGGTAATCGTACCGTAATATCCGGTCAATCCGGCGTCAAAGTACCCCAGATCACTTAATTGCTCCTGCAATTGCAGCACATGTTCGCTGCGAACGCCCTGTTCCAGCTTCTGCGCTCCCGCAGAAGGAGTTGCCACGGTCAATCCCAGAGTCAATGCGCAGGCACCTAGGAGCATGCTGACCCGCCCTGCTCTTTTGCCAGCCATTTTCCCCTTCCCATGAGTGACTTTCCGACTGACAGTGATGGGCTCCATGGTGTCAGCAAACGTTAATAGATCCAACTCCTCATTCGTGCTATCAACTGTAGTACGTTCATTACTGTTCATATGGCTAACCACCTTCATCTCTTTCATCTCACTCACGCTATCTAATTCAATTATCATATTCTTTTCATTCATTTCATTCGGTTGTTCCATTCCAATGTTGTTCTTCATCATGCTATTAACCTCCACTTTTCTGAATCCAGATCCCACATCTTCCTCCTGAATCCTCACGGCCCTACATCCCGAGTGTCATTATAGGATATAGAAAAAATGAAGTCTATCGGACCGATGACGCAGTGAAAAAACGACGCTGAACATAGCAAAAAGAGGCATGAGCCCATGGTCACACCATGGTCATGCCCCTTCTTGTATCAACCTTATACCGCTTGTCCAACCCGTTATTTCCGTAGGCAGGCAGACCCGTACAAAAGTTGCGTTGTATTTATTGACAATTACTCGGCCAGTTCCTGACCCTTCGTTTCCCGGCCCCAGAACAGTACAGCCGCTGCGCCAATGAGGATGGTCACGAAGAAAATCGTGAAAATCAGGCTAATGGCCACTTCGCGTTGAACCAGCATACCGACCATTAATGGAGCAAGTACGCCACCGATCCGGCCAACGGATGTGGCAAGACCCACACCTGTCGAACGAACGGAAGTCGGATACAATTCCGGGCTGTAGGCGTACAGACCACCCCAGGCTCCCAGATTGAAGAAAGATAGGCAGATTCCTGCGGCCAAGATCGTCGCTTCGGTTGTTGCCAGTCCAAACGCAATCGCACTGAATGCAGTCAAGGTAAGATACACAACAAGTACGAACTTGCGACCGTAACGTTCAATGAAGTACGCCGCGGTGAAGTAACCTGGCAACTGTGCGATCGTCATGATCAGCACGTATTGGAAACTTTTAACCAACGTAAATCCTTTTGCCATCACGACCGAAGGCAGCCACAGGAACATTCCATAATAAGAGAAAATGACGGTAAACCACAAAATCCAGAGCATCAACGTTGTACGGCGATGTGGTGCTGACCAGACGGTAGCCACTTTCTCGCGGAACGTGATTTTATGAAGCTTGGTATGATTCTTGTACCGCGGTGGGTCCTGAATGGCACGACGCAGATACAGTGCATAGAACGCCGGAAGTGCACCAATGGCAAAAGCAATTCTCCATCCGTACTCCGGGATGACAAAGTTGGCAATGAGCGCTGATACAATCCAGCCCCCTGCCCAGAAACTTTCCAATAATACAACGGCACGTCCGCGTTCCGCTGTAGGCATCGACTCCGATACCAGTGTGGATGCCACGGGCAGCTCTCCGCCAAGTCCAATCCCTGCAACCAGACGCAGTGCACACAACACGGCAAATCCAGTCGCAAGTGCAGACAGACCACTTGCAATCGTGAATATTAGCAAGGTCCACATCAGAATGGCCTTCCGTCCAAAACGGTCCGCAAGTGCACCTGCAAGCAAAGCACCGAGCGCCATACCGATCGAGTTAATACTCGTAAGCACCCCGACTTGTCCGGGACTGAGACTCCATTCCTTGGCGAGTGCAGCCACGATAAAGGAAATCATACCAACTTCCATCGCATCAAACAGCCAGCTCATGCCGGCACTGAACAGCAGCTTACGCTGCTTGGGATTCCGCAATACTTCCAGTTTGCTCATCACTTATAGCTCCCTTGATCTCTATGTAGTCATTCTGACACTCAATCATTATTATGCAGAATGCTCCAGAAATCAATGCAAAATAAGCTTTTCCTTCCGATTTCTGCGATACCTCACCCCTTGAGTGAACCCGCTGTCAGACCGGCAACAAAGTAACGCTGGAGCAGAAGGAACAACGCAATCATCGGAATGGCTGTTACCAGCACCCCTGTAAGCATCATCGGATAGTTCGTCACGTATTCCCCGCGGAACTGCATAAGCGCGAGCGGTAACGTGAGCTTGGACTTACTGCTGAGCATCAGCATCGGAATAAGCAAATCATTCCATACCATGACGAGCAGGAACGTAGCCGTTGCCGCCAGCGAAGGTGCAGCCAGTGGCAGTGCAATCCGGGTATAGAGCCTCCATTCACTTGCTCCATCCATACTGCCCGCTTCCAGAATCTCC
Organism: Paenibacillus xylanexedens; assembly: GCF_001908275.1. Lineage (NCBI taxonomy): Bacteria > Bacillati > Bacillota > Bacilli > Caryophanales > Paenibacillaceae > Paenibacillus > Paenibacillus xylanexedens. Next base: position 5,390,117 of record NZ_CP018620.1, read on the forward strand.
GAATTAAGCATGCGCATGAAACCTGTCAGCATAAATACGGAGACTGGCATCAGCATCGCGGCGGATACGACAATTAATCCTGTCAGACTGTCCGACCAGCCGAGTGTACGCGTAAGGGAATAGATCGGCAGCATACTCACTTGGGAAGGAACGATCAGCCCTGCTACGAACAGAGCAAACACGATTTTACCTACACTGCCGCCCCAACGGACAATGGCGTAAGCAATCATGCTACTCAGCAATAACTCAATCGCAACCGTGCCAAGCGTCACGACCAGACTGTTTCCGAAATATTGCCACATCGGCTGATTGCGGAACATGCCGGTGATGTTATCCCACGTAAACGGGTCCGGCCAGCTGAATGGACTGGTGAAGAAGTTGCTGCTTGTTTTGAACGAGGATACAAATACAAAGTACAGCGGCACCAGAATCAGCAGCGCGTACACCAATAAGATCAGGCGATTGAACCATTTTAAAAACATGTGAACTCCCTTCTGCCTCGATTGCAGGATGAATGCTCCAACATCAACCTCAATAACTTACCCGGTCGGCACGCAGTGCCTTGAACTGCAACAGCGTCAAGAGCGCGAGCAACACCAGGAAGATCATGGAACCGGCAGAAGCCAGACCAAATGAATAGCTGCCAAAGGCGGTATGATAGATATATGTTGTCAAAATTTCAGTTGCGTAATTCGGGCCTCCGTCCGTCATTGTGAAAATGAGGTCAAATGCCTTGAACGACTGAATGGTCGTATAGGCCACAACAATCGTTGCCGAAGGTGCCAGCAGCGGCCAGGTCACGGTACGGAATACCTGCCATTTGCTACCGCCATCCATGCGAGCCGCTTCGTACAGTTCTGCCGGAATGCCTTGCAGACCTGCGATGAATACAATCATCATCTGCCCGGCATGGGCCCAGACTTGTACCGCAGCAATGGAATAGATGGCGATCTTAGGATCACCAATCCAGTTGCGAGCAATACTGCTCATCCCGGCTTCATTCAATCCATAGTTGATCAATCCAATGGATGGATCATACATGAATGCCCAGATCAGTCCGACCGATACGGAGGAGAGAATCGCAGGCAGGAAATACAATGCCCGAAGCACAATGCGTGTCTTGGTATTGCGTACCAAGAGCAGGGCCAGGACAAGTGAAATAAAGGTCTGTGCAATAACAACCGTTAACATGAACTCCACGTTATTGCCAAAGGCTTTGCGGAATACGATGCTGCTGAGACTGTCCTTGTAATTATCCAGCCCTACAAATGCATACGACGGGGATACCCCATCCCAATCCGTAAAGGAGTAGAACAGCCCCGTCAATGTAGGAAATACGAACAATCCAACGTACAGCAGCAACCCGGGGATCAGAAACAGGGATAGCTGAAGACGGTTTTTCATCGTTTATTTCCCGATATGCTGATCAATGATCGCTTGTGCCTGCTGTGCTGCTTCTTCCGGAGAAGTGCCGCTCAGCACAGCCTGAATGGAGTTGGTTACTGCTTTTTGATTGTCTCCGTTCAGGATGGTGAACCGTGGCTGGAACACGGTCTTTTTGGTTGCCCATTCTCCGGCTACCTGAAGCTCAGGCGTGTCGTACTTCACATCATTCACCGTTACATTTTGTCCCGTTTGGTTGGCATAGTCACTCGCCACTTCCGGATTGCTCAGGAATTCGATGAATTTCTTCGCTTCTTCCGGATGTTTAGACTTGCTGTTCACGGCGAGCATGAATGTAGTCGTATGCACCCCTTCATACTTCGCTTGATCTGCACTTACCGTAATTGGTGCAAGCAGTTTTTGCTCCAGATTTGGATTCTGCTGTTTGTTCTGAGCCAATTGATACGATCCACTCGCCAGCATCGCTGCTTTCTCTTGAATAAACAGTGCGCCCGCCGCAGGGTCTTTGGTACCCAGTGCATCCTGCTGGAAGTAACCTTTATCGTTCAGTTCCTTGATTTGAGTCAACGTTTTCACCCAAAACTCATCTGTCAGTTTGGCTTCGCCCGCTTCTACTTTGGTAAAAATGTCGTCACTCGGTGCATTGTTCATCACCATCGTATTCATGAATTGCCCTGGGCCAATGTCAGCTCCGGCAAAAGCAATCGGAATGATGCCATTGTCCTTCAGCTTCTGGCAAAGTGCCAGGAAGCCCTCCCAATCGGTTGGTGGCGTCAAGCCGTATTGTTCAAACAGTTTTACGTTATAGATTGGATCGTTATATACGAGTTGATACGGGATCGCATATTGCTTGCCATCATGCTGTCCTGATTCAATCAGCTTTGAATTGTAGGCCGACAAGAACGATGATCCAGTCAGATCCGTGAACAATCCGGCTTTGGTAAAGGCTTCAAACTGTGCACCCGGGAAGGAAGCAAATACATCTCCTACCGAACCGTCACTGATTTTGGATTGTACAGTGGACTGGTATTGATCGGAGGGCAGTGTCTGCATCTCCACGTTGATGTTCGGGTTTTCTTTTTCAAATGCGTCAATAGTCTTGTTGAGTGCTTCCACATCTTCTCCACGCCAGTGCATGAAGCTGATCGTAACTTTACCTGAACCCGAGGAGCCGTTCTCTCCAGATGACGCGTTATCCCCGCCGCCGCAAGCTGACAGCAGGATGGACATCACCAGCATACTGACAAGCGGCAGGATCAATTTTTTATTTTTTTTCATGAAAGACGACCTCCTGAGGATGCTTGATGTAAGTTGCACGAAAGTTTTTACACGGGGCACGCCGAGTGCAGTACCATCTTCCGATCGCTGTTATCCCCGGATTTCTTTGAATCATTTCTTTCAATGGTTAAAATCCGGGGATAAAGGCAAGATGATGCTTACGAAGTAGCTTTCTTTCAGAAAGCTTTTAGCTTCGCTTCTTCAGATCGGTTCTACCCTCTCCGTTAAAGTGTAAAAAAAAGTTAACTTACTTAATTGGTAGTAACTTGATGCTGCTTCTGTCTTTTTTTCCATTTCTCGCGAATGATCGGCATCACGGTCCAGCCGAAGATTTCTGCCTCTTCCAGATGCGGGTAACCGGACAGAATGAAGGTTGTTACGCCCAGATCTCCATATTCCATCAAACGTTCTGCAACCTGTTCGGCTTTACCTACAATAAGGATCGCACCGCCGGAACGCACAACGGACAAGCCTGTCCACAGGTTGGGACCTACGACAAACTGCTGCTTCTCGGACAGTTCCCGTAGCTCGTTCTGTCTGCGTTGGTTGGTTGCATCCGTCTCGGCAAAAGCGGCTTTGGCTTTTTCGATCGCTTCTGGTGGTACTTTGCTAATAATCTCCCAAGCTGCTGCCCATGCTTCTTCTTCGGTATCCCGAATGAGTACCTGAGCACGCATGCCGTATCGGAGCTGACGATCTTGTCCCGTTTCCTCTTTCACCTGCTGACGGATGACCTCAATCTCTTCAATCTGCTCTTGAATCCAGTCATGAGGCTCGCCCCACATGAGGAACGTATCCGCATGTTCAACAGCGACCTTCTTCGCAATCGGGGAACTTCCTCCCAGATAGAATGGTGGATGTGGATTTTGCACCGTCTCCGGCATACCTACTGGTCCTTTGAAATTGTAATACTGGCCGTTGAATTCAGGATTGGGATCGCTGGGTGCGTCTGCACCAGATTTTGAACCATTTCCGGCAAACTCCGTCAGATTCAAGCCCGTCGATTGGGTCCATGAACGCTTCATCACTTCCATATACTCGCTCGCCCGCACATACCGTTCATCATGCGCATGTGCCAGTGGATCGCCGAGTTCCTCCAGATCGCGAACAGAACTGCCTGTCACCACATTGATCATGGCGCGACCACCCGATAGCTGATCCAGTGCCGCTCCCATTCGTGCAGCGAGTACGGGGGTAACCAATCCCGGGCGAATGGCGACAAGGGGACGCAATGTCTTCGTGTGACTCATCACAGCCGAGCCAACTACCCATGCATCCAGACAGGCTCCCCCTGTCGGAATCAGTACAAATTCGAATCCTGCCTTCTCCGCCGTCTGTGCCACATCGATCAGATAATCCAAACTTGGCTCCCGCTCCGGGGCAACCCCTACATACTTACCATCCCCTGCTGTAGGCAAAAACCATCCAAACTTCATTTCTTCCTGTTCGCTCACAAAAGTCAATCCCTTCTATGATAAATTGCTCTAAAAATGTTTCACTCAAGCACTCGGTTACAGAAAACCTTTCGAGCACTCTTGTCCCCAGATTTCTTCTCATTCCCCTTTCATGGGGAAATCCGGTGACAAAGGCGCACGCTTCGCTTCTTCAGGTCCTTTCTGTCCCCTCCGTTGTCGTGTCATTCTTTAAATTGATTTATTAGACATATTCAGAATCAAATGCCGATTAATTAACTTTGTTTAATAGGTATGGACATCATATCAATTGATTTGTCTGTGAGCAATGTCATTTCGCGGCAATTTTATTTTGTCATTTTGTGGTCTTTTCTCAGATTTAGGTCTTCCTGATCTTGAATATATATAAAACCCACCTGTATAATAGGTTTAAATACGTGTTCAAAAAGTCTGGTTTTCAGTACCGAGAAGATGGAATGAAGCTAGAAATGGAGTAGCGGAGCGTAGGAAAACTACGTGAGCAACCACAATGTTTCCAAAGGAAACATACTTCGTAAGCCTCCCGCTTATTTCGGCTGAATTTCAGCTTCGATGTTGATGATGCCACTAGGCATGATTCGTAATCAAAAGTGGACTTTTTGAACTACATCTATAAGCGAAACTTTTAGAATGTACAAACGATACTTATATAATAAAGAGGTGTTCCTGATGACCGAGAGCATGAAGGAAGACCACCATGAGTTTTTGGATATTATTTTCTTCACTCCATCTGAATTCGAGAAAGCTGGTGGCGCCTGGCCGATTCGCATCGGCCGTAATATAGCCAAGACCAACTATCATATTGGCCCTCGTACCACACCTTATCATTATTTGCTATTTGTGCTGGAGGGGGAAGGTACATTCATACAGAACGGACAGCGTCATGCCCTTCGTTCCAGGGATGCATTCTGTCTGTTTCCACATGTTACCCATGAGTACTGGACTGATCCAGAGAACACGTTGCAGAAAATATTTATTGCCTTTGACGGCGCACATGCAGCCGAACTATTGTCTCGGATCGGACTTACACCCGACTCACCATACCGTTCAGGTGTACTGACACCGGAGACCGCAAGTGCGATGCGCGCATTTATGGAGGATGTTCGCCAACCACAGGACGGAGCGAGTGATCTGGGACGACTCACCCGGTTTCTAAACCTCTTTGACCGGATAGCCCGTTCCCCGGCAACCAAAGGATTGCAACCGGATTCAGCCACACCTTGGCTTCAGAAAGGCAAGGAATACATGGACATTCATTTTGCAGGCGGCATCTCCGTGGAAGGTGTGTCTGCTCATGCGGGTGTGGATCGAACCCATTTTGCCAAACAGTTCCGCAAAGCCTATGGTCTGTCCCCTGTGCAATATATCCAGCAATTGAAAATGACCCAAGCCAAACGTCTACTCGTGCAGACGCCGCTAAGCTTAACTGAAGTGGCTCATTCCGTAGGTTACCCGGACTTGTTCTCCTTCTCCAAGGCGTTCAAAAAGCAAGTCGGTCTGCCGCCCAATCGCTATCGGACAGCGGAGAGCACGAAAGAGTAAGGGAGCGACCTTTCGCTCCCCAGACTATAATCCATGCCTCATGCACCACGCATTGTGTACGGTTAGGTAAGATGTCTCCTTTACCAAATTGCAATGGACTCCTGAGATTCGTATCCTGTACATCATGGTGCTGCAAAATCCAGCACTAATCCACCACCAAAAAAAGCAAGCCCCATCTACCCGGGACTTGCCTTCTTTCTATACTACAGTCTTGACGCACGTACTCGAAACCAGGAACTTTTTACATTGACGTAACGCTATTCCTTCTCCTCATTCTTACGCGCAAGCGGAATACCGTTCTCCTTGGCATACCATGCTTCATAATGATGCACAGCCACACCTGCAAAAGAAGAATGAGAGGTACCGAGATCAAACACCTTTGCCATCTCTTCATTCATATTGCTAACCGGTTTACGGAAAAAGGTCAGGTGATCCCCCTCGTGTGTATCCGCGAGTTCCGCTCCGATCCAGACTTTCTTGCCCAGATCATCCGCTTCGTCCAGTTCTTCCTTGGACAGATCATACATCTGCTGTCCACTGTCCCGGTAAGCCATAATGGCCACCGCATCGAAGTGGGAGATCACCCAGCGACTGAATGTACCCTCACTTTCAGCCGACTGACGGGCATCAAGCCAGAACGGAATGGCAGCGCTCATGTACAGTCCGGCATCCTCGCCGGCTTTTGTCCAGGCCTTCATGTTGTTCTGCCACTCTGCAATGATGCTGCTCTCCTCGTTCTCCCAGCGCTTCAGCTGATACGGCTCTACATCCAGTTGAATGCCTTCGAAACGTTCATTCTTGGCCGAAGCTGCATTGTATGCTCGTACTCGCTCGATAAAAGCAATTCCTTCATCCCGCTTCTCCTCATAGGCCCAGTCTGCATGACCGTTAAGTCCATGCACTTCAATCTCAGCCTGCCCTGCAGCCGCAATGAATTTGCGGTATGTTGCGTCAGGCACCTCATCCTGGATTTGCAGGAAGATGGTATCCACGCCCTGTTCTTTGGAAAAGGCAATAATCTCAGGCGTTTGTTCTGCAATAATGGACGCGTCCCACAGCCAGGTCGCTTTATGCTCCTCTGCCTGGAACCATTTGAACATCCAGGACAGAAGCAGCAGGCACAACACCACAGCCAGAATGGCCCATTTCGCCATACCCACCAGCTTGCCCCGTTGCCTCATATATTTCCTCAGACGAGCAACGCTTCACTTGGTTCAAGCACAGGATGCTGTACCGAGTGACCAATCTTGTAGATATGCGGATGTGTGTACGAACGGAATGCATTACGTGTATCCAGAATCGGCACACCCATCTCGGCAATATCAAAGTAAGGTAAATCGCTGTGGTTGGTGATCAGCACGATGCAATCGTACTTCTTGAACTGCTCCAGATTGAACACTTCGCTGTGAACGGTCTCGCCATGTTTGTCCTGGAAGGAATCCGCATGTGGGTCGTAGTAGCTAACGTTAGCTCCACTTTCCTTGAACAGTTCATATACTTCCAGTCCTGGTGATTCACGCAGGTCGGCAATATTCGGCTTGTACGACATGCCAAGGAGCAGAATATTTGATTTACGTACGGATTTAGCGTATTCGTTCAGAATTGTTGACGTTTTGTTCAATACATAATATGGCATGTTGTCATTGGTGGATTGCGCCAGCTCAATGAATTTGCTATAGAAACGGAAGCCTTTGGCCTTCCATGACAGGTACATCGGATCCAGCGGAATGCAGTGTCCACCGATGCCTGGGCCTGGATAGAATGGCATGAAACCAAATGGTTTCGTCGCCGCCGCGTCAATAACTTCCCAGATATCGATGCCCATGCGGTCACACATCATCGCCATTTCATTTACAAAGGCAATGTTCACACTGCGGAATGTGTTCTCCAGCAGTTTGGACATCTCAGCCACTTTTGGTGAAGATACCGGTACTACGGTTTCTACATATTTTCCATATAGCGCTGTTCCGAGCTTCAAGCAAGCTTCAGTTGTGCCCCCGATTACTTTCGGAGTATTAAATGTTGTGAAACGTCCGTTCGACGGGTCCACACGCTCAGGCGAGAAGCAGAGGAAATAGTCTTTACCTGCTTCTTGTCCGATTTTGTCCAGCTGCTGCTGGATCAGTTCTTCGGTTGTACCTGGATAAGTGGTGCTCTCCAGCGTAATCAGCATGCCTGGTTTCATGTGCAGTTTGATCTGATCCACAACAGTCTCGATGTAAGACGTATCCGGGTCCTGATTCTCACTAAGCGGTGTCGGTACGCAGATACTGAGTGCGTCGATCACGCGCAGCATACTGTAATCTGTCGTTGGCTGGAAACGACCGCTTTGCATTACTTTTTTCAACTCATCGGACGAAATATCGTGAATATAGGAATCTCCTTGATAGATACTTTCTACTTTGGACGCATCCAGATCAATTCCGATTACCGTGAAACCTTGATTGACCATTTCCACGGCAAGTGGAAGTCCTACGTAACCGAGCCCGACGACGCCGAGTACAGCTTCTTTATTTTCAATCGCATTCAGTAATGTGTGGAATTGTTGATTCTCCATGATATTCCCTCCGGGCAGTGTATTTGGTGGTGCTTAAAATCCATATAAATAGATGAGTGTCTGTGCTCTAAATGTTGCTCTAATCTATCTGATTCATAGTGTAAAAAAAAGCTCTTACTTTGCACTTCACACAATCAGTTGTTCCAAGCTGTCTTCTAGTGCAGGCAACGTCTGATTCGTGCATCCAGCTCTACAGGTGAGAACGGTTTGGTCATGTAATCATCCACGCCGCTGCGGAAGCATTGACTAATCGTCTGCTCGACACGTTGTTCGGTCAACACGACAATTTTGGGTGGCTGCTCCATCTCCAGGTTCTGAATATGATGGATGAAGGGCAGACCATCGATGCCATACAGATTCAGTTCGGTGAGCACCAGGTCAGGTGTGACTTTCTCGATCAACTCCAGTGCAGCCAGTCCATCGACGGCTTCATAGGTTTCGTATCCCTGCATCTTCAACCGCAATTGCAGGAATTCGCGTACCGTAGGATCGTTGTCCACAATCAAAATGCGTTCCGGCTCGTCCGCCGTATTGTCCAGCGTGTAGATATGAATCTCCGACGAATCTACGAGCTTCGAGGACTCAGCCATATGCTGAATAGTTGCCTTCGAAGGGCGCTCCCCTTCCGGGAAACTGGCCAGTGTAATCTGTGGATCGGCACCGGGCAGAGTCTCTTGCAGCTCATGTTTGATCCGAAGCCCTTCATAGTGAACTTCATCCAGTGACAACCCTGGCAGCAGGACGGCAATCGCCTGGGTGGCCCCATCCTTCCACACCTGGAAGGCAGACTCACTCGTTTGCTCCAGATGTGTCCTGACCTGCTGCTCAGGTTGAGAGTTTCCTGCACAATGGATGAACATTAAGCCGCATGTTTCGGCACCCGTTTCCTTCAATCCCTGTTCTACACTTCGGTACACATTAACGGCAGCCTCACGCTGCAATGTCGCCGTATTTGGCATGTTCTTTTCCACCCTTCTCCTCGATTATCTATATAAGTCCAAAAAATATTATTTACACTGACACTCCGATGACAGAACAGCCTTTCGATCACTGTTATCCCCAGATTTTTTGATTCCTTTATACAAGGGGAAATCCGGAGATAAGCGTATGCTTTCGATGCAGCTTTCTTTCAGAAAGCTTTTAGGTGCACGCTTCGCTTCTTCAGGCTTTTTCTGCCCTCTCCGTTATCGTGTAAATGTCTAGTTGGACATATAATTGCTTTGATTATTCTTTAATCAAGCGGCTTCGCTTGTTTTCTTCTCATCCTCGGACCAGCTTTGGCGTGTCATGGTACCCCATGAGTTGTTGTTTTGCATGAACTGCACATGTCCCTGCAATCTCCACAGTACGCCGAGCTGGTGGTAACCCACGAATTTCAACGCGGAGTAGACCAGCATTTTGACCAGATCGGAGAGCTTGTTGTAACGTTTGAAAGCAATCTCCTCCAGGACAAGTGCGCCTACACTCAGCAGATAACCACTCACAAAGTTCAGCAGTCCGAACAGAACCAGAATCGGCCATTGCGTCATATCCAGAAGCACATATCCAGTGAGAGCCAGAAGTCCGGTAATCCGGAAATACGGGTTCAGCGCTTCAAAAAGGACGTTATATGGCATGGTCACCATACCCATAACCTTATATTTTGGATTGAACAACATGCCACGATTCTCGATCATGTTCTTCAGGTTCCCACGGCCCCAGCGCTTGCGCTGACTGGACAAGATCCGGTATGAATCCGGTGCCTGCGTCCAGCATACAGCCTCAGGACAGAAGGCAACGCGGTACTTCAATTTGTTTTCCAGCATATAACGGTGAAGTTTAATGATGATGTTCATGTCTTCCCCAGGATAACCATCCCGGTATCCACCTACGGCGATAACAGCGTCCTTACGGAACATGCCGAAGGCACCAGAGACAATGATCAGACCGTTCATGTGACTCCAGCCAATCCGTCCGCCCAGGAAGGCTTTGAGATATTCAATCGACTGGAACATGGGCCAGATTTTGCGTGGCAGTGATACATCTTGCACTGCCCCATTTTCAATTTTGCAGCCATTGGCGATTCTTACATCTCCACCGATAGCTACCGTCTCTTCCGGATTCTCCATATACATGCGTGCCATGCGGATCAGGGCATCCTTCTCCAGCAACGAATCGGCATCGATGGAAGAGATCAACGGATAATGGGACAGGTTGATCCCGGCATTGAGGGAATCGGCCTTACCGCCGTTTTCCTTGTCAATGACATACAGATCCGGGAACTCCGGGTTATGATAGATCCCACGAATTTTCTGACAGGCGATCTTGCCCCGAATCTTCGTATTGGGTACTGGCTTCAGCCGATATTCCTCCAACAGGATATTCAGCGTGGCATCACTGGAGCCATCATTCACCACAATGACTTCATACGTTGGATAATTCAGCGTCATCAGGCAGTTCACATTTTCAATAATCGTCAGTTCCTCGTTGTATGCCGGTACCAGCAGAGAAACGGAAGGCACCAGTTCCGAGCCTGACAATGTATTGTATTTGGAATAATGCGACCGCCGGAAGATCGTCCAGATGTTACGGAACGATAAGGCCAAAATGGAAAAGTAGAGCGTATTTACAAAAACAACATAGTAGATTGCGACCATGCCGTAGATTAATAGTAGATCCCTAAGCAGTGTAATCCCCTCCTACCGTAGCGACACCTGTGCGCTTCTTGCTGGTTCTGTTCTCTCGTACAGGGCCAAAATAGCGATCGTACAGCAGTCTTTTTTTGTTATGTGCAATCATCTGCTCTACAGCTCTGTCATCGGTTCTCGTGTGCTGCATGGTACTCTCAATCTGCTGCATCGCAATCTCGCGCTCAGCAACTGTACCTTGCACAGCAGCCTGACACAGCGCTTCGAATCCCGGTTCACCGAGCTTGCTCAGACTCTCCGCACTGTTATATCGAACTCTCCAGTCTTCATCCCGAAGCGCTTTGCGCAGCAATGGAATGCTACCAGATGCATGCTTGTAACCAAGCGCTTGTACCACTTCGGCGCGAACTTCCGGATCGGGGTCCTGGATTAGCTTCAGGATTGTCTCATCCCGGAGTGCCGGACTTGCGCTAAGATACAGCTTCACCGCCTCGGCACGTACATCCTGATGTTCTGCGCCTACCAGTCTGTCGAGTGCAGGCATCACTTCAGGTACAGCCTGTCCCCACATGGCAACCAGTCCGACTTTAACAAAATCAGGATTTCGGTCTTCCAGCAATTCAATTAGAATTCTGCTCGTATCCAGACTCGTTTCGAGCAAAATATCTGCCGCCAGATGGTGAATGGACTTACCTTTGGTTAACAGCAACGCCAGCATGTCTTTCAGTTCACCTTGCCGAGTCGTACATCTGGAGATGGACCGACCAATCATAATGGCCATCGGGCCCGGTTTCTCATCCTTCAGCAACTCCATCAAACCCGGAACGGCTTCGGAACAACGCATGCCACCCAAGCGATAAGCAGCATCAATCTGGCGACCGTACCGCAGACGGCCCAGTTCCTTCAGATCATGCTCTACGAATCCTGCTTCACGGCACAGTGCAATTAATTTGTCGCGATACTCACCCTTGAACTGGTCGATCCATTCAATCATTCTGTCCTGAATGACTCTGCGTTCCAGCGGAGCCAGTTTGCCTGGTGGCAATTTGAGTGGACTATTCTCGGTCAAGGCTGTTTGCAGATAGGTGAAGTAGTCACGCTGCTTCAATTCATAAAACGCCGTCTTGCGTCGTTTGCCATTGTGGGACATTTTCATGGCAAACAATACGATGACGCCTACAACAACAAGTGCGATACAGATGTACAAAAACAGATAGGCCAAAGCCAAACTTGGAAACATGTGAAAAGGTCCTCCTTTATACTCATTTATTCGATCTGAAAACTAGGAATTTTTTCGTAACTCTTCTTCATTTTTTCGTAGCTTAGCTTCAGCCGTTCACTATACTGCACCTGCTCCCAAGGTTGCCAGCTATATACCGGCAAAGTCTTCAGGTCCAGGGTCGTCTGTTCACCCCCAGGCCAAGATACTTTCTTCGTGGCGCGGTCCGTTAACCACGGAATGAGGGCAACGCCTTCCACAGCAACTGTAGAGAACTCACGTCCGTTCTTGAGCGGTCCATAGTCGATCGCTTGCAGCGAACTCGGATCACCGAACCCGAGTAACATCCAGGGAATTCGCATTTCCACCTGATTGCCGTTATACTGCCATGCCGTTAATGAATCCGTATCAGGTTGGCCGGGAGCCGTCGTTCCTCGCTTCAATGTTCCGACCTTTTCATTCATGAACGGTTGAGCAGATCGGGTATCCGGCGGTGTCATCCTCAGGCTGACTGCCAGATTCCATGGGTGGAACAAAACTGCGGAGGCTTGATCTGGCAGCATGTCGTATCCTTCTTTGCCGTACAGGCGCTGATTAAAGTCATAATCCTTGGCAATCTCCACCTGTGATTCTTCATCCTGTCCCAGTGTAATTACTGTCTCAAGACCATCACTGAGTGTCCGGCCCGGGAGTAACTTATCAGGTTGACTGCCTCCAGCAAGTGTATCTGTGCCAATTCGCAGCACTGTCTTCTCCGGGTCAAACGGTTGATCCAAGGTCAGCCCAATATACAGATAGGCTTCATCATGAGTCATCTTCATTTCCTGAATGCCGTCCACTTGGCCCTGCCAGGTCGTGACCTCTTCATCCTTCAGATCATCCCAGTCATCCAGTGATCCGTCGATAGTCAACTGTTCCTGTTTACCGGGGTCCATGGCAAGCAGACCAAACATCTTCTCGTTTGTCAGTACGTTCAGCCAATATGCACGGCGATCAGCCGGGATTTCCAGTGGCATCGTGTTCCATGTTTTTTTGAACCATTCATCCTGCCACATGAACACAATTGCTCCCGAGTATCCTTCATCATAGATATCCTGCGTCAGTGACGCGTCGATATCTCCCTGCTCTACTTCGTTATGTCCACCCTGATTCCGTCCTCCCATACCCAGATGGGAAATACCAAGAGAAGAGGGTACGCCATACTCTGTAATCATTACAGGCATATCGGAAAACTCGGCTTTCAGCTTGCGCAGATAACTTTTGTACGTGTTGTACTCACCGTTCTCATCCTTGATGGTTTGGAGCGTTTTATCGATATGGAACAGATCCGGGTAATACGGGTACACATGGTAGGCTGCAAAATAACCTCCCTGCCACGCCTCCGGCTGAATATGTCGGGCATCCACACTGACGAGATCCTCTTCATACAGCGGCTCGCCGGGATGATCCAGCACATCGGTCGTTACCCAGTTGGTGAAAGTCATCGGATGTTCCCACCCATACTTCTTCTCCAGGACCGCCGTATGATCCAGCAGCTCTGCCAGCCAGTTCTCGAACGGTGACGCTTCTGGACTCGCCGAGAAATGAACTCCCTTATACTGCGGCACGTCCGCATGTTTTGCATTTGTGTTGTCTACCATTGCCGGGTCCCATTCCGTCCCCACATGCCAGGCCATCAGGTATTTTCCTGCATTCGTTTTGTATTTGCCGCTGGACTCTCCCTGCTTGGCAGGAATGTCCGCATCACCATAGACAGCAGATACGGCCTTTTCAATCTCCTGCTTGAACGTCTGCTCAATATGGGCCGCATAGGCATCCTGTTTCTCAATCAACTCTTCTTCAGGTGACCATATGCCCTGTATAAAATATAACGGTTGCTCCCGGCCGCGGTTATATTCGACCAATGCGGAGTAGAAAATCGGTTCGTGAACCGTGTATACCCGGATTACATTGGCTCCCAGATCCTCGATCTGCTGGAACCACCGCAAGTAATCCTCTTTGGTCAGCGGGAATTCTCCCGGGTAATGCCCCGGTGAAGTTGCGCCCAGGTTGACACCTTTGACGAACATCTCCCTCCACGTTCCATCTGGCCCGTATTCCATGAACCGGTCTCCATCGGTCTTGAATTTCATCTCCGTGCCGTTCTCCGCTGTGTACGTAACGAGCTTGGGTTGCATATAGTGCCATCCGGCAAATATCCCACCGGTTACCACCACTGCTCCTGTCAACACCGTTAATAACCAGCGTCTTCGTCTTTGTCTGCTCATGTCTTTAGATTGCTCACCTCTCTAATATGCATCCTGCTTCAACATCGAATGGTCCAACATGAAGTTTACGAATCTTTCCGCTTCGGATGTCCGCTTGGTAGAGATGTCAGCGGTGTAGTTCTCACTATAGCGCTAAGACTCTGCATTTGTAACTAGGCTGATGGAAGCAAACATGAAATGGAACATTCTGCCCATAATTCGTAAAAAGAGCCATCAACTAGCACCGGGAAGCCTCTGAGATACGTCTGATTCCCGAACACTAATATCTGCTGGAATCGCATGGTATTGGTGCCCTGCTGATCTTGCAATTCTGGAACCTATATTGTTATGTGCAACGCGGGTACAGGCAACGTTTGCCGTTTGAACACATACCCCATTAAACGCGAGTCATTATTTAAAGTTGCGGACCTTTTTACAGTATTAACCATAAAGATTACAAAATTGATACTATAGTCCGATAACGCATCAGCGATATTCCGCGTCACATCAAGGTTTTCTGAAAAATGCAGAAAACCAAAAAAGGACGTCAGTCCCCCTCTATAGGACTGTACCCATTTATAAACCTTTTACAAAAACCTAAATGAACGCCCGGTCATCACCCAGAGGTCACAGATCTCTCACATTAAATGTAAAAAAGCACATCTTATTTCCTAATTTCTGCCTCTAATATAGCTAATCCATAATTGTGTCCAATTTGCAAAATAATTCCGGTTGCTGCATTTCGAATTGTCGGATATGCTTATAAAACAAGAACACTTGTTCCATACTGTAAATAAACTGTTAATTATCGATGTTCAAATGAAAATAATTGCTTCTTAACATAATAGCTTAGCATCACGAATAAGGAGAGAAGTCTTATGCCTCGCCAAGACAGACGTGTCATCATGCTGGCAGACTGCCAGTCATTCTATGCCAGTGTGGAGAAGTCTGCACATCCCGAATACAAGGACCGCCCCCTCGTAGTCGCGGGAGATCCGGCGCGCCGTTCGGGTATTATTCTTGCGGCCTGTCCACTCGCCAAGTCCTATGGAATTACGACAGCAGAACGACTGGGCGAAGCGCTCGCCAAATGTCCGGATGTTGTTGTTGTTCGCCCCCGGATGGCCGAATACATTCGGGTGTCCCTTCATATTACGCGTATCCTTCAGTCTTACACGGATCTGGTGGAACCCTATAGTATTGACGAACAGTTTCTCGATGTCACCGGAAGCCTGGATCTGTTCGGTAGTCCCGAGACGATTGCCCGTAGCATTCAATCAAGGGTGATGGATGAGACGGGTGTGTACATTCGGATCGGCATCAGTGATACCAAGGTCGTTAGCAAGATGGCCTGTGATCTGTATGCCAAGAAAGTCCCGGGAGGCATCTGTACGCTACCTCGCAAAGATCTGCCTTCAACGATCTGGGAAAAACCTGTGCGAGACATGTTCATGGTTGGTTCCCGCATGGCGCAACATCTCTACAAGATGGGCGTGCATACGATCGGTGATCTGGCCCAGACCCCATTGTCCCGACTGAGAGAACGTTGGGGTGTAAATGGTGAGGTACTGTGGCGTATCGCCCGCGGTATTGACGATTCCCCGGTCAAACCCGGGACCTATGCTCATCAGCAGCAGGGAATCGGACATCAGATGACGCTGCCCCGGGACTATGACTCCTGGGAAGATATCAAAGTGGTACTGCTTGAACTGGCGGAACTCGTCAGTCGGCGTTCCCGGGACAAATCACTCATGGGCCATGTGGTCTCGGTTGGATGTCGCGGACAGGATTATGATCGGCCAACCGGTTTCTCCCGCCAAATGAAGGTGAATGAACCCACCAACATTACGGATGAAGTATACGATGCGGCGGCAGCTCTGTTCCTGCGTCATTGGGACGGATTACCCATCCGCCGCATCAGCGTGTCATTGACCGGACTTGTACCCGATTCCGAAGTGCAGCTGTCCTGGTTTGATGACCGCGAACGCAAAAGAGAACTGGAACGTGCGACAGATGATATCAAGCGCAGGTACGGAGATACCGCCATCATGCGGGCATCCTCCCTCTGCTCGTCCGCGCAAGCCCATGAACGTTCTCATAAAATTGGAGGTCATTATAAATGAGTAAAAAATTGCAGCAAAATGGTATCTTCGAATCCTCACGCATGATGCTCCCCGAACACCGGGAAGCCTACATTCTTCATCAGGAACAACTTGCTCCTCGTACCCGCCCATCTCTGGATGCCCAGGCCGCGGAAGAAATGTCCCGTTTGCTCAGCAACTCGATGATGCTTGGAGATAGGGTCACTATTACGTTGTTTCACGAACATGATGATATCCGTTACACGGGGCAAGTGCTTCGACTGGACCGTCCGGCCCGTACCCTCAGACTGCTGATGGAAGATGGGTCCCGGGATATTCAGATGAACCTCATTACAGATGTGGCCCTAGCCGATGACTGAAGGGAGATGTACCCACCCCGATGTTGTGGATATTCCATGATAGATGCAGCATAGCCGTTGCCATGCAGGACTGTCTTCCTACACTTCCAGGTGAATACCAAAAGCAGCCGACGAGACATATCCAGACCATTCACTTCGTTCTAAAGAAGCAAAATATCAGATATGTGATTCATCGGCTACATATAAGGGTAAAGCTTCTTTTTCTGAAAAACTTCTTAGAAAAAGCTCCAGTCAAATTCCTTGGACAGACGCTCCAGCAGATGCACGCCGGCAATACTGTTGCCTTTGCGATTCAGAGCCGGGCCAACAAGACCTATGCCGAATTGTCCCGGTACAAGGGTCAAGATCCCTCCGGATACTCCACTTTTGGCGGGCAAACCAACCTCGATTGCAAATTCGCCTGATGCATTATACATACCACAGGTGGTCATGAAGGTTTTGGCAATCTGAACATAGCGACGAGGGATGAGTTCTTCTCCCGTAATTGGATCTGTTCCATTATAGGCCAGAACGAGTGACATTCGAGACAGATCTGCACACGTCACTTCAATGGAGCAATGACGGAAATACACGGCAAGCACGTCTTCAACGTCATCCTTAATGACCCCGTTGTGCTTCAAAAAGTAGCCAAGTGAACGATTCATATGACCGCTCTCCGATTCGGACTGGAATACCTCTTCGTTATAACCCAACTGATCATTATTCGCCAGTTTGCGGAAAAACTCCAGAATGCGACGTGATTTCTCTTCCTTACAGTCTCCTCCAACAAGCGAGGACACCGTAATCGCACCCGCATTAATCAATGGATTAAATGGAATACCGGGTTCGACTAGTTCAAGCTTGATCATCGAATCGTAATCGTCGCCTGTCGGTTCTTTTCCTACATTAAAGAAAACCGCTTCTTCCCCATGATCCATCAGGGCCAGAATAAGGGTAAATACTTTGGAGATACTTTGCATCGTAAATGGGACACCGCAATCCCCTGCCGACACATAGTTTCCTTCGGCGTCCATGATATGTATACCGAGCTCATCCTGAGAGGCTTTGACAAGCTCCGGGATATACGAAGCCACCTTACCCTGCCCGGTGTGCAAACGACTGGTCTCCAGCCACTCCGGCAGTAATGCATTCAGACGTTCCATGGTTGAATTGGACATATGTCATCTCCTCCACATCTCTATATAAGCAAGCATCTTGCATGAAATGTGCATGGTGAACCCATGTACCATGATGATAATGAGCTCCATCTACATCATGCAAGATGCCCTATATTATCTGATTACCCTCAGAATAGTCTCTTTACCGCTTCATTTGAAGATTTAACTCCAAAATCTCGCCGGGAAGACCATCGTAATCGCCTGTCCAGGTGGATACAAAGTTCTGTCTGGTCAAGATCCGGCGGGAAGCAGCGTTACCCGGATCGATAACTGCATAGAGGGATCCAATCCCTGCGGCTTGTGCCTGAATAATCAACCGTGACGCTATAGATGTGCCTTGACCTTTGCCCCAATGTTCAGGCAGGATCATGTAACCTATCTCAGCCTTGGTCGGGTCCTCCTGATCCGGAATCAATTTGGCATACGCCACACCGGCACCATCTTCACTAAATACCCGGTAATGTCCGCATGTGGAACGCTCATTAAACTCCAGCATGGTCTCAAATTGCGTTCTCGCCTCTTGCTCAGGTATTGCACGTTCTGTAATCTGTTTCATTACTTCCATATTGGAAACCAATGCATAATAATCATCAAAATCAGGTTGTGTGTATTTAATGAACTTCATGATATGCCTCCTCTGGGGTACATAACTTATCTTGGTCTTGTTGAATTCACCTAGAGTATAACAGATGCGAATGATGGAATGCACATAAGGCAACACGCTTGCAGGCAGCCAGATGATCCGTTAGGCCAACAAGTCAGCAATCTGACAACTGTAGATACCAAAAAGCGGCCTCATCTGGAGACCGCTTTGTTTACTTTGTTTTTTAATTTGCTTTTTAAGATGAAGAAATATTCTCTGTTCCGTACTTCCAGTGCATGTTGTTAGCTTGCCCGTGATGAAGGGTTAAGGTTCATCTGTTTCTCACGTTGACGTGCACGACGACCTTCACCTGGAGGGGTAATGATCAGTGCGAGCAACAGCGAGACAGCGCAGAGTACAGCAATCACGATGAAGGTTAGATGGAATCCGCCCAGCAGGGCGCTGATGAATGATCCAGCCAAAGCACCAAATCCAAATCCCTGATAGATCACACCATAGTTTTTGCTCTGATTTTTCAGTCCGAAGTAATCAGCCACAATCGCCGGGAATACCGTAATGTTACCGCCAAAGCAGAATGCAACGGCCGCCACACAGGCAAAGAAGATCCCGAAGGTCAGTGGAACCAGACTAAGTGTCATGACAGCTACGGCTGTAACCAGCAATGCACCAGCGATGACTTTCATTCGTCCTACTTTATCCGACAGCGCACCGAGAATAATACGTCCTGCCGTGTTAAAGATCGCAACCATGGCCACTGCATTCGCAGCGGTAGCTACATCAAGACCTGCAAGCTGTACACCGATATCTTTGACAATACCGATCAGATACAGGCCACTCATACACGCCGTGAAAAAAATAACAAACAGCATATACGCTTCTTTTGTACGCAGCATCTCTTTCACCGTATAGTCATGACGTGCTACGACTTGTTTGGATCCTTCCTTGCTTGCCGGAGCCTGTTCACGAACAACCGCTTCGCGGATCAGGAATGATCCCGCAACGACCAGAACCAGAACGATAATGCCCCAGTACATAAATGCCTGAGCAGGACCAACGGCACCAATCAATGCCGAGTTCACATATTTGAACAATAAACTACCGGTACCAAAGGCGCCGACTGAGATCCCCGAGATCAGACCTTTGCGCTCCGGGAACCATTTGATCAGATTAGACAGCGACGTAATGTACGCCGTACCATCTGCAAAACCAACGACAAATCCAGCCAAAATGTACAGCAGTGTTAACGAGGTGACTTGGGAACTCAGAATAAGACCCAGCCCAAGCACAACCCCGGCTACACGGATCAGGCGCTGAAGACCCCAACGTTCCTGCAACCGGCCTGCAAACAATGTGGCAAATGCCAAAGCAAAACTGGTAATTGAAAAAGTTATCGCGACCGAGCTGACGTCCCATCCGAAACGATCAGACAACGGTTGATTAAATAAACTCCAAGTATAGATGGTTCCAAGACCCATTTGTACAATGATGGTCCCCAACACAATAAGCCAGCGGTTCATTTTTGTAGGTGCAGATGTTGATTCAGGTGTTGATGAAACGGATGAAATGGTTGCTTTCATCGTGATCTCCCCTTTGCCGATGTCATATACATGAATGCGTTCACAAGCTAATCATACATGAAAGGGGATTCATTACACCGTTTTGAGCATGAGTTGCATCAGATGCGGAATGAAATGCTTCTAGATGCGCATGAGTTGCCTGAATTCTTTGACCTTACCGCGACTTACAGGTACTTCAGCCTCCAGATCGCGCAGACGGAGCAGATACGTATTGTTAAACCAAGGTACAATTTCACGGATTTGCGACAGATTTACGACGTACGAACGGTGGCAGCGAAAGAACGTATCCTGTGGCAGTCGGCTGTGAAAATCCGATATGCTCACTGGCATGGTGAACTCCCCATTTTTGGTATATACCTTCGTCACTTTCTCTTGTGCTTCCGCATAGTAGATATCTGCCGTATCCGTAACAATAATATTGTCATTCCGCAGCAGATTAATTCTTCTGTCCGTATGGGAATTCGTATCTCGTTCTCGTACCAGTTCACCATACGCAGCAGATCCATCCGCCGTAGGGGCTGGTACATCCTCAACATGTTGCTCCACCGGCGCATGATCACGTTTGAATGCAAGTTCCAGCTTATGGAGCATTGCAGCAATTCGTTTCTCGTCATACGGCTTCAGAATATAATCAAACGCCTCCAACTCAAAGGCTTCCGCTGCATGTTCCTTATACGCCGTAGTAAATACAATGTAGGGTTTCGTTGCAAACTTCCCAATATGATGGGCCAGCATCATACCGTCCAGCGAGGGAATATTGATATCGAGAAAAATAACATCTACTTCTTGTTCCTGCAAAAACTTCAGTACATCCAGCCCATCTTCAAGGCGGTCCACCACTTCAATCTGACTATGTTCCTGGATTAAATAATTCAATTCCTCACTTGCCAGAATCTCATCTTCCACAATAAGAGCTCTCATTGATCCATCATCACCTTGTTACGACATCTCCTTTGGGCACATCAAATAAAATATCGGTTCCTTGTTCCAGCCTAGTAATGGTTACACCTTGTCCGTAGATAAGCTTGACCCGGCGATGCACATTATATAGCCCGATCTGGTTACCAGGCATACGGTCGTGGTAGACACGTTCAATAATATCTGCACTGATGCCTGCTCCTGTATCACTGACACTGATTCGCACAAACTCCGGATAATCCTGTACCCGTATTCGAACAGTCCCGGGTCCTTTGACCTTGAGAATGCCATGAATAATTGCATTTTCCACGAGCGGCTGGATGACAAGGCTCGGAATATGCACCGCGACCTCATCAATCTCATAGATCACGTTAAGTCGGCTGCCAAAGCGAGCTTTCTCAATCTCCACATAATTACGGACCTGCTCCAGTTCCTTATGAATATCAATTAACTCATCCGACAGCTCCAGATTATAACGCATGTACCCGGATAGATTCACAATCAACTCCCGCGCTCGATCCGGTTTGGTTCGGATGGATGAAGCAATCGCATTTAACGCATTAAACAGAAAATGAGGATGAATGGTTGTCTGTAGCGCACGCAGCTCTGCTTTGTTGGCAGCAGCCTTGATCTCTTCTACCCGCGATACTTCCATCTGAGTTGAGATGATCTGCGATAAACCTACAGCCATCGTTTGCAAAGGATACGTAATTTTGTACGCTTTGCGATAATAGATTTTGAGCGCACCTGTAATGTCTCCTCGTTCTTTGAGCGGAATGATTAACAGCGAGTGGATATCGGGTGTTTTTTCATCAATCACATCATTACTGATCGTAATCTCCCCGCTGGATATCGTCTTCTTGGTCATCTCACTTATAATTTCATTACCGATATGATATCGTTCCTCACCAAATCCTACATAAGCCAGTACATTCCGGGTATCCGTAATTGCAACCGCATCGGCCTGAATATCCTCCTGAATAATCCGGCAAATTTTGCGCAGAGAATCCTCATCAATCGAACGGAAATACGGCAAGGTTTTGTTTGCAATCTCCAGTGCTAGCTTCGCCTGACGAGCCGCAATCATTTCCTTTTCCCCTTCAACACTCTGCACCAAGAGCACAATTAGCCCAATGTTGACTTCACCCAGAATCATAGGCAGCGCAATCTTCGAAACAATGTCGGCACCCAGTGGATCGGGATAGGAAAATAACAGAATCAATAACATCGTGAGTGCTTCACAGATCATTCCAGCACCAATACCGATAATCCATCGCTTGGGCTTGGGCGTGTACTTATGTATATATACGGAGACCAGACCCGCCAGGATACTTGTGATCAGACACGGTATAGCTGTGACTCCATCCATATCAATCAAATACCGATGTACCCCTGAAACAATACCCGTAATAATACCCACAGGCGCTCCGAACAAAATACCACCCGATAACACGGCGATGATCCGTACATTCACCAGTGAACCTTCAACATTAATGCCCGTATATGTCCCGAAAATGGCAAAAGCACAGAATAACAAGGTAACCGCAATAGACTCCTGCCACCTTAATTTCCCCTTTTGCAGAATCTGCCTAAACCTTGGCACCCTCGACAGAAAGAATAAAAATATAATCAACAGCGCCGCCCGTTCAAATAAACCCAGCAGCATCGTAAACATCTCCAATCGTACTTCCTCCACATCTGTTTGAAAAATAAAATGCATACCGACACAGCCACGCCTTTTTGACATAACTTCAAGGACATTAATCCATAAGGCTAGTACGTTCGTATGAAACAGTTTACCGCTCCCCCCAGAGGAAAGCAAAGTCCATCCTGTGAAAAAAATTCTACAGGACTACACCAAGTATGCATATGATAGTTCATCCTTTAACTTCCATGAAAATGTCCGACTCCAGAAAAACCTATGTTATAATCAGTTGTCATGTTATTCCAATTATTCAATGAAATTAATACAGAAAGGTGTTCATACATGCTTGCCATTCTACTTTTAGGTTTGCTTCTGTTTTTTATTCTTCTATGGCTCACCATTTATTGTGTCGCCAGACGATCCAAGGATCCTGAACGATCAACAAAGCTTGTCCTACAAATTATTTTATTTATTTCAATCCTAATTTTAATTGTACAGGACTACATTCTAAAAGAAGATCCTTATAACAGCACTATAATTGTAGTTCTACTCATAACCTTAATATTCATCAGCTCTTTTCAAGATAAAAGCAAGAGTACCAAAAGATAAAAATACATATAAACACAATTTAAAGCCCCACTAAATTCTCTATAGCATGCCTTCACCACAAAAAAGGGTGTTCCATCATGTCATACATGACTAATGGAACACCCCTTCTTAATTACCAAACAATCATTCGATGTAATTTGGTTTTTATAAAATGAACTCCAGCTACACAACAACGGAGAGTGCAGAACCAATCTGAAGAAGCGAAGCGTGCGCCTTTATCCCCGGATTTTACCCTTTAGAAAAGGGAATCAAAAAAATCCGGGGATAACAGCGATCGGAAGATGGTACTGCACTCGGAGTGGTCACGTGTAACACCCTGTAGTTCATTTTACCCCACCCAACATTACATAGAATCCCTACCTAAACATCCCCCACAGCTTAATCAAATGAAACGTATTGTTCGGATCAATCTTCTGCGCGAGTACAAACGCAACAAACTGCTCCTCCTGCGCCGGAGAGAAATTCTCATTCATAATGACAGCGGAAGACTTGACCAACCTTCTGACCTTGGCCTTATCTTGCAGATC
Organism: Paenibacillus xylanexedens; assembly: GCF_001908275.1. Taxonomy (NCBI): domain Bacteria; kingdom Bacillati; phylum Bacillota; class Bacilli; order Caryophanales; family Paenibacillaceae; genus Paenibacillus; species Paenibacillus xylanexedens. Next base: position 5,413,939 of record NZ_CP018620.1, read on the forward strand.
AGACTTGGTCACGCCATCAATCAACTTTTTGATACGCTCTTTGACAGCGGGATTTTTCATCTTTAATTTGATCCGCTCCACCAGCTGCGGACTAATTCCATATTGTTGATAACCCAAAACGTATAGCACCTCCCAAAAGAATGAACTCACTTCTTATTCATATGTCGGGAGGGCTTGTACACTTGTCTTTTTTTACAAAGGTAATACGAAAAACCCGCTATTATGGCAAGCTTTAGTCAATCAGATCACCCTTGAATACTTGCTGTTGCTGTAGGAAATCACGCAGAGGTGCATAGTCCATGGAGGTCCAGAAAGTCGCATCCTCAATTAAGTGGGTCACGTCATCTCTGGCCTGTTCCAGCACAGCAAAATCAGCAACCATATCGGCAAGACGGAATTCAGGTAGTCCGCTCTGTTTGGTACCAAAGAAATCACCCGGACCCCGGAGATCCAGGTCACGCCGGGATACCTCGAATCCATCCTCCGTTTCCGTCATGACCTTCATGCGTTCCTGTCCAACCTCCGTCTTGGGATCAGCAATGAGTACACAATAGGAAGCATGCGCACCACGACCGACCCGACCACGAAGCTGATGCAGCTGGGAGAGACCGAAACGGTCCGCGTCCATAATGACCATCAACGTGGCATTTGGCACATCGACCCCGACCTCGACAACGGTGGTGGAGACAAGCAACTGAATATCATTGCTATAGAAGTCCCGCATCATCTCTTCTTTCTCCGCAGCCGTCATCCGTCCATGCAGCAGACCTACACGATATTTCGGAAAGTTCTGCTGCATCTGCACATGCAGATCAATGGCATTCTGCACATCCAGTTTCTCCGACTCTTCAATAAGCGGACAGATTAGATAGGCCTGACGGCCCTGATCCACTTCTCTGGAGATAAACCCGAGCACCCGCTCCATCATATCGTGCTTAACCCAATACGTAGAGATGGGAATCCGTCCCTTCGGACGTTCCGAGATCGTGGATACTTCAATATCCCCAAAAGCCGTAATCGCAAGTGTCCGCGGAATTGGCGTAGCCGTCATCGTTAACACATCCGGATTATATCCTTTGCGTCGTAAAACGCTGCGCTGATTCACCCCGAAGCGATGCTGCTCGTCCGTCACCACAAGACCCAGATCACGGAAGAAAACATCTTCCTGAATCAGGGCGTGTGTACCCACCACGATATCAATCATGCCCATTTGCAACGAGGCGATCAGATCTTTACGTTTGCGTCCATTTACACTGCCCGTTAACAGCCCTACGGTTACCCCAAACGGTTCAAACAGCTTTTGCAGTGACCGCATATGCTGCTCCGCCAGAATCTCTGTAGGCACCATCAGAGCCCCTTGGAACCCAGATCGAACAGTCGTGTATAGCGCAATTGCTGCAATAACCGTTTTACCCGATCCGACATCACCCTGCAATAACCGGTTCATTGCATAGGGCGAACGCATATCACGCAGAATTTCAAGCTCCACCTTTTTCTGAGCATCTGTTAATTCAAAAGGTAAACTGCGTACAAACTCACGGATTGTCGTATTGTCCGTGGTATGCACCACACCATCCATGCGATTCCGGTTGAGCGCGCGATACGCCTGCATTTTCAACTGGAACAGAAACAGCTCCTCATACACCATCCGCTGTCTAGCCTGTTGACCTTCCCGGTTGTCCTGTGGACGATGAATTCCTGCAATCGCCTGCTTGCGTGGCATCAAGCTGTATTTCTTCATCAAGGACTGAGGCAAAATCTCAGGAATCATATCTCCGAATTGGATTAATCCCTGATTGATCGTTTTCCGCATCCATTGTTGCGTCAGCTTGCCGGTTACCGAATATACAGGTTGAAGTGTACCTGAACGCCCATCGCCTTTATCGGGGAACTCCGAGTCAGTCACTGTCATCTGCATGCGTTTTTGTTCCCATTTTCCCGTAATCACAATCTCCCGATTGGGGGTAAGCTGTTCTTTGAGGAAATGGCGATTGAACCAGGTGGCTGTAATCATCCACTCTTCCGTCATGATCTTACAGGTGAGACGAGACTTTTTACCGTATCGCTGTAATACAGGAATACCCATCACCTGTCCCTGGACCGTAATCTTGTCCCCATCCTTCACTTCACTAAGTGAACGCAGACGATAATCCTCGTAACGGAACGGATAATATTCAAGCAGGTCTTTAACAGTAGAGATGCCAAAGGCGTGAAGCTCTCCCTCTTTGAGAGCACTCACGCCGTTAATTTGCTTAACTGATATTTCTTCCAATTTCATGTCTAATCCCTCATTCCGGAACAGGCCACATAAAGATCGCAATGACACCAGGTCCAACATGGCTGCCTACAACGGCTCCAATATTGGTATAGACCACTTCATTCAGTGTAAAATGACCACGCAGCTGCTCTGCACAAGCGATCGCTGATCCCGGGTCAGCGGTATGACCTACCGCCAGGTTCACCCGTTTGCCTGCAAGATCCTTCTGGAACAGCTCAATAATGCGTGCCATTGCTTTTTTATGACCTCTGACTTTCTCAACTGCGTAGATAACGCCTTCTTCATCAATAGACAGGATCGGCTTAATGTTAAGCAACGTTCCCAAGATGGCTGAAGCTTTGCCAATCCGGCCGCCTTTTTGCAGATACTCAAGGGTATCCACGAGAAAGAACAATTTACGAGATTTTTGCATCCCTTCAATAGCAGCAGCGATTTCGACTGCTGACTTGCCCTGTTCGGCAAGTTCAGCAGCCTGTACCACCATTAGACCGTATCCATACGATGCTGACTTCGAATCCAGCACGGTGATGTCACCCTCACGCTCCAGCAAAGACTTGCCAAGCATGGCCGATTGATAGGTACCACTCATGCCGGATGACAGGTGGATCGATACAATCGGGCGTTCCGGGTTCTCATCAAGCAATGCTTGGTACACATTCATGAAATCGGTTGGAGATGGCTGTGAAGTTGTAGGCAACACCGATACCTTCTTCAACTTTTCGTAGAACTGTTCCGAAGTCAGATCAACGCCATCTGCATAGGTCTCTTCACCGAACAGAAGGCGCAGCGGAACAATGTGAATCCCGTATTTGCGAATGAGTTCTTCGGGAATATCCGCCGTACTGTCTGTTACAATCGCAACCTTGTGGCTCATGACTCTCCTCCTCTTCGCTAGAGTGCTATAAGTACATGTTCAAAAAGTCAACCAGAGACTTTTTGAACAACCTTTATTAGGACTCTACGGAGAACAAATAATAATACACAGGCTGTCCTCCAAGATGTACCTCTACCTCAGCATCAGGATACTGTACTTCAAGCCATGCAGCGAGGGCAGCAGTAACCTCAGGGTCAGCTTCGTCCCCTTCAAGGATCGTCACCACTTCATCTCCACTCTCCATCATCTGTTTGAGCAGACCTTCACATGCTTGAAGCATGGTTTCATCCGTCGCTACAATTTTGGAGTTATGAATACCTATATAGTGCCCCGCCTTAATATCTAATTCATCATATTGCGTATCACGAACCGCATGAGTCACTTGACCGGACTGTACCCGGCTGATGGCCTCCAACATTTGATCACGGTTTGTTTCCGCAGACTCATCTTCCTGGAAAGCAAAGGCAGCAGCCATCCCCTGTGGAATGGTCTTGCTTGGAATAACCGTAATCCGGCGCTCATCTTCAAGCAATTCACGAGCCTGCTCCGCAGCCAGTACAATATTCGAGTTATTCGGGAGTATAAATACCTGCTCCGCAGCAATGGAACGAACGGCTTTCACAAAATCCTCAGTACTCGGATTCATCGTCTGTCCACCGGACAGAACAACATCAACGCCAAGACTTTGGAAAATCTCTGCAATACCGTCACCGGAGGATACCGCAATAAAACCATACGGTGCCATCTCATCTGCTGGAAGCACAGCCTCTTCCATACTGCGCGCTGCCTCAGGTGGAATGTCTGCAAACAATTCAGGTGATGGAGCAATGTCCATGCCTGCTGTCAGGAGATCCCGATGCTGTTCACGCATATTGAGAATATGAATCTGTGTAATCTCACCATAATGCAGCGCCAAGTTTAATACATCGCCTGGTGTCTTGGAATGGACATGAACTTTGATGACTTCATCATCGGCAATGATGATGATCGAATCCCCATTAACTGACAACGCTTTCCGGAATGCTTCGTCATCAAATGCCACTCCTGCGTTCTCTCCAAGCTCACGATTAATGAAGAATTCCATATCATACAGGAATTCAATATCTTCCGTTTCCAGTCTCGCCTGAGCAGACAATGGCATCTCTGGTGCAATCACCTGCTGCTGTGCAGGCTTCTTGATATCCACTTCTGTCGGTGCAGCCGGTTTCAAAGCAGATGCTGCCACGGATGGGGTTACTTCTTTGTTCAGTGAAGTACGACTCCCTCCGTCACTTTGCAGCAATACTTCCATAAAGCCCTCGTAGATATATACAAGCCCCTGACCACCTGAATCCACAACACCAACCTGTTTCAGTACAGGCAGTAATTCCGGAGTCATTGCCAGTGCTTCTTTTGCTTTTAACAAAACTTCATTCATTAATTCAGTAATATCATTCGTCCGTCTTGCGTAGTAGTTGGCATGTTTCGCCGCTTCCTTGGCTACGGTAAGAATGGTCCCTTCAACGGGCTTTACGACTGCTTTGTAAGCTGCGTCAACACCGTTCTGCAGGGCTGCTGCAAATTGGAGCGTATTCAGTTCCTCATAGGGAGCAGCTGAACGACTAAAACCACGGAACAATTGCGACAGAATAACTCCTGAATTCCCCCGTGCGCCCATAAGCAGGCCTTTCGATAGAATACCGGCAGCTTCGCCGATGGAGGCAGAACTTTTTCTTTTAATCTCTGCGACTCCTGCACTCATTGTCAAATTCATGTTCGTTCCCGTGTCACCATCCGGCACAGGGAAAACATTCAGGGAATTGACGTGCTCTGCATGCTGTCCAAGTTGTTCCGCTCCGGCAAGTACCATTGCGGTGAAATCTGTTCCATTTAAAGAACGTATACTCAAGTGAGAATTCCCCTTCCTAGCTTGATACACGAACACCTTGCACCAAGATGTGTCTGGTCTGTTCATGCGCTAACGCGGACTGCGTTATTCTTCGTCCATACCTTGTCCGGCACAGGCATACAATACAACATGTCAGCCGGATTAACGGTCTGGGCGGCCGGGCTACCAATATCCTGCACTCTCTGCACCCCTAACTTCGGGGCATACGGATATGCACCGGTATCAAGAGCCGGCATGAATGCCGCATGGAGACTGGTGCCAATGATGGAATGCCGCAGCTCACAGCGTTGCCAAAAAGCAGACCACCGACCTCTAAGTACGGTTTATTCTCCGACTTCCTCGCGGCAACAGCCTGTTCACCACTGTATTATGGACTACTCAACATTGTACTATATTAGACAGGAGAAATAAATAAAGTTTTTGGATCAGTTGACGAAGCTTTTTTAATTATGATATTATATTCAAGTATTGTTTTATGCAGGTTAAGTAATGGAAATGATCCGGTTCATGCCGGCTTAAACAACGCCATTAGCTACTGAAACCTGATCTTTATGATCAGGAAGAACAATTTAGTCCTTATGGAATGACTTTTCGTTTCTGAAGGCAACTGGTTATTTTAGGATAGGAGGTGTAATCTATGTCTCGCAAATGTTATGTGACAGGTAAGAAACCGGGCACCGGTAACCACGTATCCCACGCTAACAACCGTAACCGTCGTACTTGGGGCGTAAACGTTCAGAAGGTCCGCATTCTCGTTGACGGCAAACCAAAACGTGTATACGTAAGCACCCGTGCACTGAAAGCCGGTAAAGTGACTCGCGTATAATCACGCAAAGCTACTATAAATCGGGTAAGCAAAAAGCACCTTGTTCCTTGCAGGTGCTTTTTTGGTATTCAAAAAAGGGATTCTTGAATACGCTCATTAACATGTGAATGGCCGCCGCATGGCGCTTCGCAGGTACGAATTCCAGATAAGCCTGAGCCAAAGCGGCGGTATTCCCTGTTACCTTATCAATCGGATCAGTGCTTTTGAAACGTATTAAGAATCGCCTTTACAAACCCTCCCAAAAACTTCGGCAGTTTGAATGTGTAAAATTTCATAATTCACCCTCCCCATCATGCTCATGCGTCCGCCGTATCCTATGCTTCAGGCCTTCTTTACCTCAAACACGACAAAAAAGGCTACATGAGAAACCTGCTCATGTAACCATATTTATGCGGAACCTTCGATCCCTATTCCACAATGACAAGCCCGAAGATCAGGTCATTTACGTTTGGGCAGGAATATATTGATAGGCAGCGATCATGAAAACACTCAGTAAATAATACAGTATGCCGAAAATGACAAAAGTAACCCGATGTCCCGTACGATCAAATTTGCGGAAATACATAATAACAACGCCTACCCCGATTAATGACGTAATAGCATTAAACGGGGATTGAATAACCGCAAACAAAGCAAGCACAAGTCCCGTCACGAGACTCGCAGCCATCGTCCACAGTGTCTCCTTGAGGGTCATAGATCAGCCTCCGTAGCTACGGCGAATTTCAGTAATCGCGGCAGCACGATCCTCACGTCCAAATACGGCACTCCCAGCAACGAGCACATCTGCTCCAGCTTCCACCACAAGCGGGGCTGTATCGGCAGCAATTCCGCCATCTACTTCGATATGTACATCATGGCGTCCCTTTTCGTTCAACCAGGTACGAATCTGCTTGATTTTGTTCATGGTACCCGAGATGAAAGCCTGTCCACCAAAGCCAGGATTGACCGTCATAACAAGAACCATGTCCACATCATCCAGAACTTCGAGAATGGCAGACGCTGGCGTTCCTGGATTAAGGGCAACTCCTGCCTTCACTCCTTGCTCCTTAATTAAATGAATAACGCGGTGCAAATGCACACAAGCCTCAGCATGAACGGTAATTACCGCTGCACCCGCTTTGGCAAATTCCTCAACATAACGCTCCGGATTCTCAATCATCAAATGCACATCGAGCGGTAAGCTTGTATGTGGAGCGATTGCTTTCACAATCGCAGGTCCAAGCGTAATATTAGGGACGAAATGACCGTCCATAACGTCAACATGAATCCAGTCTCCTCCTGCAGCTTGGGCTTCTGCAACTTCCGCACCAAGGCGGGCAAAGTCAGCTGATAATATCGATGGGGCAATTTTAATCATGTTAATACCTCCGCTTCTTATCTTTCATTTCGGTCAGGAACAGCACATAGTGCTGATATCGGCTTTCGGAGATCAGACCTTCCTCCTTCGCCGCAAGCACACGACAGCCTGGTTCATGTGTATGGGTACAACCTCGGAATTTGCACTGATCTGCAAACTGGGCGAATTCGCGGAAACAAGTGGAGAGTTCCTCCACACCGATCTCCAGAAAGTCCAGTTGGCTGAATCCTGGCGTATCCGCAACAAATCCACCATTATCCAACGGAATAAGTTCCACGTGCCTAGTGGTGTGTTTCCCTCGTCCTAGTCGCATGCTGATTGCATTTGTCTCCAGCGTCAGGCCCGGCATCAATGCATTTAACATCGAAGACTTGCCTACACCGGATTGTCCGGAGAATACGCTGATCTTACCAGCCAGACGATCTCTGAGCAATTCACTTCCTTCACCGGTACGTGAACTTGTGGAGATCACTTCATAACCAACCTGTTCATACAATGCTTTCACTTCAGCAACAGTGTCTTTGGATGGATCAGCCAAATCCAGTTTGGTCAACACAATGAGTGCATCCAGCCCCGCCTGCTCGATGTGAACAAGGAACTTGTCCAACAGGTTCAGGTTCATATCCGGTTCCTTCACAGAGAACACGAGAACAGCCAAACTTACATTCGCTACAGGAGGACGGATAAGTTCCGTCTCACGCTTCCGAATTTCATCAACCGTTCCTTCTCCGTTCTCAGTCAACATGTAGCTGACGCGATCACCTACAAGCGGTGACGTTCCCCGCTTTCTGAAGATACCTCTGGCTCGACATTGAACGGCGGAACCTTCAACCGAAGGAACCCCGTTGTCTTCCACTGGCATGACATAATAGTAACCGCTTAGCGCTTTAACGATGATACCTTCTGGCATAGCTCCGACGCCCTCCTTTAGATGGTGGTACATTTACTCCAGACGCCAGCATAAGCCGCCCTTATGGACGGCTTGATGCGTTAACGACTTCCTTTTTCTTCTCTTTTTCCTTGCCGTGCCCCTTACCATTATTCATGGCAGAAGTGTCCTCATCTACGCTGTCACCCTCACCGTCTGCCGGTGTGGACTCAGGTTCACCTTCCTGATTGGGATCAACACTTCCCTCATCAACGCTACCTTCACCTGGATCAGGCTCATTTTCTGGCGGCGTCTCCGTGGTTTGTTCCGGGTCAATGGAAGGTACATTCACTGTTCCGTTTTTGGCTTCACTGTAGGAGACAAGATACGTATCCAGGAACTGCCCATCACGATATACAGACACAGCCCCATTTTCATTTGGAGCTAGCACAAGTGGAATGGTCAAGGTTTGGGTTGAGTTCACAGTGCGGGTTCCCCATTCCTGATTCTTGCCACGTGCGTCTTCATACGTGATACGGATTTTACTGTTTTTGCCCTCTTCTTTGGGTGAAACATTGATATTAAAAGGATATTCCAGCGCTTCGGGCGGATACCCTGTACTGATAAAGATTGTAATCTTATCACCAGGACTCACCTCTGTGCCCGCTTCCACAGGCCATTGCTGCGTCACTTTGCCCTGGTCCACCGTATAACTTGATTCTTCCTGTACCTGAGCAAGCACAAGTCCAGCAGATTTCAGTTTTTCTTCGGCTTCACTGCGGGTAAGATTTTTCAGATCAGGCATTTTGACCGTTTCAGTACCTTTGCTTACGGTCAACTCAATCTGAACTATAGCAGGATCAAATTCCTCATTCACACCCGGTGTCTGGGAAATAACAGAACCTGAAGCCACATCATTGGAGAACTCTTCTTTCCGCTGAATCTGATCTTCCTTAATACCAAGCGCAGTCAGCTTCTTGACAGCCTCATCATAAGTTACTTGTTTGACATCAATCATCTTCAAAAGTTCTTTTTCTGCACCAACACTGATCTGGACCTCGGATCCTTCTTTGACAACATCGCCTTCTTTTCTGCTCTGTTCATAGACGATACCGGGTTCGACACCTTCCTGGTACAGACGGATGACCTCATCACTGACGACGAGTCCTTTCTCCTCAAGCATTTCCCGAGCTTTTTCTTCTGTCTGGGTGATCACGTTAGGCACGGTTACTTCAGGTACAACCAGCATACCCTTGACATACCATACAACGCCCACCATGGCGATTAGAATAAGAACGGTTAATGAAATGAGTAGTGCTGGCTTCTTCCAGCTCTTGGATTTTGCCTTACCCTTGCCAGTTTCTTCGTTAGACTCCATCACTGGCACCGCACCCGTGGATGTAACTCCACGCGGTTCAGGCTTGATCGCTGGCATTACGCGAGTCTGGTCTATATCATCCTCATCCGGAAAATCAATCTTCGTTTCATTACGTCTCTCCGGCATCAGGCAAGTTTCCAGATCGGTCTGCATTTCTTTGGCCGACTGATAACGTTCCTGCGGATTTTTACGCATGGATTTTAAGATGACATTTTCCACACTTTGCGGAATCAATGGATTGAATTTGCGTGGTTCATCGAACTCTTCCTGCAAATGCTTCAATGCCACACTGATTGGACTTTCACCCAGAAACGGAAGTTGCCCGGTAAGCATTTGGTAAAGTACGATCCCAAGAGAATATAAGTCCGATTTTTCACCAGTAACGATGCCTTTGGCATGCTCCGGTGAGAAATAATGTACAGAACCAACTACGGAACCCGTCTGCGTAATCGTTGTAGATGTAACCGCACGGGCAATCCCGAAATCCGTTACTTTCACACGGCCATTCCGGCCAATTAATATATTGTGGGGTTTGATATCCCGATGAATGATTTGATTATGATGTGCATGATCAAGAGCATCTGCAATCTGGGAAGCGATTCGCACCGATTCGTCCACCTGCAGAGGGGCGCGTTCTTTAATAATTTCATTCAAGTTTTTGCCTTCCACGTACTCCATGACAATATAATGAACGTCATCTTCCTGCCCCACGTCATAAATGCTAACTACATTCGGATGAGACAGCGATGCTGCCGACTGTGCTTCCCTGCGGAAACGGCGAATAAACTCTTCGTCATGCACAAACTGTTGTCTAAGGACTTTGATCGCTACATTCCGGTTCAACAGAAGATCCTGGGCTTTGTACACAAGAGCCATGCCGCCACCGCCGACACGCTCAATCACTTCATAGCGTCCGCCTAGCTGGTGCCCAATCATGACTCACACCCCGTTTCCGTATCCACGGAACCTTCCCTCTGCAACTCGAACAATGCAACCGTGATGTTGTCGTCTCCCCCAGCAAGTAAAGCCAACTGAAGCAGTCGGTCTGCACGATCTTCCAATGCCAGTTCCAGATTGCCAGCAACCTGAATAATCTGCTCATTGCTGACCAGGTTACTGAGACCATCACTGCACAGGAGAAGAACTTCGCCTTCCTCCAGCTTGACGGTATCCAGATCTACCTTCACCTCGGCATCTGTTCCAAGCGCACGAGTTAGTACGTTGCGACGTGGATGATGGGACACATCCTCTTTGCTAATCTGACCATTTTTGAACAATTCATTCACCAGTGTATGGTCCTCGGTTAGCTGGATCACAGCTTTGTTCGCAATTTTGTAGGCTCTGCTATCACCGATGTGTCCAATAACACCTTCCGTATCGTTCAATAAAGCCGCAACCACCGTTGTTCCCATGTTGTGATACTTGTCATCTGTTGATGCCGTGCGGAAGATAACTTCGTTGGCATGCAAAATAGCATCGCTGAGAGCCGCAGACAGAGACGCATGTGACAGACCTGGTTCCAGTGTTCCCAGATCTTTCACCAACGTCTCTACTGCCAAGCGGCTTGCCGTATCCCCTGCAAGATGTCCACCCATGCCATCGGCAACAATACCCAGAATATATCCTGTATCGAGATTACGAATCCAGGCTGAATCTTCATTCACCGAACGCACTCGTCCGATATGGCTCACATGAACTGTTTTGATCAAAACGTTCTCACCTCAACTCCATATGCTTTGCACGAAGCTGACCGCAAGCGGCAGCAATATCATGTCCCTGTTCACGACGAATGGTTACATTAACACCCTGTTCCGAGAGAATCTTCTGAAAATTGAAAATGTCGCTTCTCGATGTTCTTACGTATTTGCGTTCAGGTACATGGTTAACCGGAATCAGATTCACGTGGCACAACATGTTCTTAAGCACACTTGCCAGTTCTGCTGCATGCTCTGGCTGGTCGTTTACCCCACCAATAAGTGCATACTCGAACGTAATTCTCCGACCTGTTTTGGCCAAATAATAACGAAGGGACTCCATCACATCTTCAAAAGGAAAACGCCGGTTAACCGGCATCAATTTCGAACGCAACGCATCATTTGGTGCATGGATCGAAATGGCGAGGTTAATCTGTGTATCTTCATCTGCAAACTTGTAGATGTTCGGAACGATTCCGCTCGTGGATACCGTGATGTGACGCTGACCGATGTTCAGCCCTTTTTCATGAATCATAATGCGCAGGAAAGTCATCGTAGCTTCATAGTTTTCGAAAGGTTCACCCGAACCCATGATCACGATGCTGCTGACACGCTCGCCTCGTTCATCCAGAATTTTCTGAGCCTGCACAACCTGGGCAACAATCTCCCCAGCCGTAAGGTTACGCTTGAGACCACCCAAGGTGGATGCACAGAACGTACAACCAATACGACAACCAACCTGTGTGGTTACACAGATGCTGTTCCCGTAGTTATGCTTCATGATTACTGTCTCAATGGCATGATCATCATGAAGACCAAAGAGGAATTTAACCGTTCCATCCTTGGATTCAAACTTGGTAATTTCCTTAAGCGTTACAAATTCAAATTGCTCTGTCAGCTTTTCACGCAACGGCTTGGACAGATTGGTCATTTCACTGAAATCATTCACGCGTTTTACATAAATCCAGTCAAAGATTTGGCCACCGCGAAACGCCGGCTCCCCATTCTCCACAGCCCATTGCTGCAGTTGTTCCAGAGAATAATCATATATAAAAGGTTTCATTTTGTTGTCAACACCTATTCCTTCTTTTCTTTTCGTTGGCTTCCTTCTTTTCGTTCCATTCGTCCTATTCTATCACAAAGACCACGTTACATCCATGTATACCCTTGATATCTGTACTTCATGCATTATAACATCTCAATGCCGCCATCGCACCCTGTCATCACATTCTCTGACAATTATATCGAAGTCCCATCACAAAGAAATCCGCCGAAGTTCCCCTCGGCGGTCATACTTCCGTGCTCTATTAAACTGTTATTCCGCTGTTTTTGTCAACCGTGCGATGAAAAATCCGTCACTGTGAGCGTATTGTGGCAAAATCTGAATACCACCGTTCACAACCTTCAAGTTCGCTGTCTCCGATTCAGACCAGACGGATGTTTCTGCTGGGCTGTATTCCGGATGTCGATTCAAGAAGTCTGCAACCATATCCTCATTCTCAGCAGGCTCAATCGTACACGTGCTATACACCAGAATACCACCTGGTTTTAACAACGGCGCAACATGATCAAGCAATTCACGCTGCAAGCCTGCGATATCTTCGATATCTTTTATGGTTTTGGTCCATTTCACATCAGGCTTGCGGCGAATAACACCCAGACCTGAACATGGTGCATCCAGCAAAATGCGGTCAAACGACGCTTCCGGATACCGTTCATTCAGGTCTAGCGCATCTCCAGTTACAGCATCGATACAAGTCAGACCGAGACGCTCCGCCTGATCCAGAATCAGTTGGCGCTTGTGAGCATGTACATCATTCGCGACAATACGACCGCGATCCTGCATTTTCTCAGCCATGTGAGCTGTTTTACCACCTGGAGCTGCGCAGCAATCCAATACAAGTTGGTCTACTTCTGGCGCAACTGCTTCAGCGACAAGCATGGAACTTTCGTCCTGTACAGAGAACAACCCGTCCCGATACCAGGACGTTAGAGCCATGTTTCCGCCACTACGTACAAGAATTCCATCGGAACTCAGCTGAGAAGCTTCAACGACTGCACCTGTACGGGTCATCTCATGCATCAGTTTCTCCCGTGTGGTCATTGTTGTGTTGACCCGGACACTCACCGCTGGCGGCTCATTATTCGCACGACAGATCGCTTCCGCTGTCTCTTCGCCGTACTGGGCAATCCAGCGTTCAACCATCCATAACGGGTGGGAATGCTCCAGTGAAATACGTTCTGCAACGGGCAGATGTTCTGGAATACGAAGTTCATCCCGATTGCGGATCATATTGCGGAGCACTCCATTCACCATACCCGAGATTCCCTGATGGCCCAGTTTCTTCGCCAGATTAACCGCTTCGCTCACCACGGCATGCTCCGGAATACGATCCAGGTATATCATCTGATATACGCTGATCCGCAGCAGGCTACGAACCCATGGTTGCAGTTTGGATACTCCTTTGGCGACGTAACGTTCCAGAAAATAATCAAGTGTATTCAATCTCGCGATTGTTCCATACACCAATTCGGTAGCTAGTCCAGCATCTGCGGGGCTTAAATCCGCCTCTTTCAGACGGCGGTTCAACTCCAGATTACTGTATGCTCCATCTTGCTCAACAGCACTCAGAACCTTGACTGCCAATGTACGAGCAGATGTTTTGGGTTGCTGGGAGCGCGATGCACCACCCGATTTACCCGAATTCGGACGACGGTTTCCTTCACGTCCGGATGAATTCCCATTAGCTTTCTGGCCTTTTCCTGACGAACGACCTGGTATGTTACCGCTCATCGCAGCACCGTTCCAGGTTTCAGTGTACCACCGCGAGCAAAGTCAGCGGCCTGCATCACCTTTTTGCCTGCAGGTTGCACTTCAGTCAACCACAGAGACCCATCCCCAGTGCGAACTTCAATCCCTGCCTTGTTCAATTGCAGCACGGTTCCCGGCTCTGCTTGTCCAGCATCCGAAGAAGTTGCCAGATCCACCTGATCGGGGTTAGCCGTTGCCCAGACTTTGAAGACCTGATCATCCCACATCGTAAATGCACCGGAGAACGGCACAAGACCACGAATCTGATTGAACAGTTCACGTGAAGTACGACTCCAGTCCATTTTCTCGTCATCCCGAGTCAGATTGCGAGCATACGAAGCCTCGGCATCATCCTGAGGGACCGCCGTTGTCTCGCCTGCAATCAATCGTGGCATTTCTGCCTGAAGCAGTTTGGAACCAGCCTCACTTAATTTATCAAACATCGATCCTGATGTATCTTCATCCGTAATTGGCAGTTCCACACGCGAAATCATATCTCCGGTGTCCAAGCCTTCAGCCATATACATCAATGTGACTCCTGTCACGGATTCTCCGTTAATAATGGAACGTTGGATCGGGGCTCCTCCCCGATATTTCGGTAAAAGAGAGCCGTGCACGTTCACACAACCGCGAACAGGCATATCCAGCACGGCTTTGGGCAGAATCTGTCCAAAGGCCGCGGTTACGATCAGATCCGGCTTCCATTCAGCCAAGCGGGCTACCGCTTCCGGATCACGCAATTTAACAGGTTGAAACACCGGCAGACCGTGGCGTTCTGCCGCGGCCTTAACCGGTGTTGGCGTAAGTACTTTTTTGCGTCCTTGTGGTTTGTCAGGCTGAGTCACCACACCCACCACATTGTATCCCTCTGCCATCAGCATATCGAGAGAAGGAACTGCAAATTCAGGTGTTCCCATAAAAACAATATTCAAATCGATCACTCCTTAATTACGACGCGGTCCCGTTTGATCGGCTGCAATTTCGTACACTTTCTCGGCGACATCCGTAAAGAGTACGCCATCCAGATGATCAATCTCATGCTGGAATGCACGGGACAGCAAGCCACTACCCGTAATAATCAGCTCTTTACCTTCACGATCCAGACCTTTAACCGTAACGGTCTCGAAACGGCGAACATCACCATTAATTCCAGGGATACTCAGACAACCTTCCGGTCCAAATTGTTCTCCCTCACTCGCAATGATCTCCGGGTTAATCATCTTGATCAGCCCTTGCTCATCACCTGCGTCGATAACAATCAGACGTTTCAAAATACCGACCTGCGGCGCAGCAAGACCCACACCTTCTGCATCGTACATGGTATCAGCCATATCATCCAGCAATTTTTGTACATTTGGTGTAATTTTGGTTACTTCTTTGGCTCTCTTGTGGAGCACCTCATCTGGTTCTTGCACGATAATGCGAATCGACATGTTGTAAGCACCTTCCTAATCCTCATCATAATTTCAGGACGATATCTGTATTTTGGGGTATTCATTTTAATCTATGTTTATACCGCTTGTTTACATCCGCATTGCTGCAAAATGCTTACATTAACATTTGCGGGTCTACATCCAGACTAATAAGCAATTTTTGCGCCTGAACATCATCGTCCATGCGCCGGGCCGTAGCCAGAGCGAGTCCTATGGCGTCTACATCCCCCCGCCATTTTATCATACATTGGAATCTGTATCTATTCTTGATCCGAGGAATCGGAGACGCTACCGGCCCCAGTACATCAAAGGCATCATTGCTGAATCGATCCAGACTGCCGAGCCATCCAGCCGCATTAGCCTTCTCTTTCAGTATTCGCGTATAGTTCTCGGCAAGACGAATCAATACCGGAAGTTGCTCATGCGAAAAGGTCACCAGAATCAGGCGACAGTATGGCGGATATTGCAAATTGCGACGGTGCAGCAATTCCTCACGTACAAACGACACATAGTCATGCTGACTCGCATGGCCAATGGAGTAGTGCTCCGGCGTATAGGACTGAACAAACACTTCACCAGGCAATTGGTGCCGACCCGCTCGGCCTGCTACCTGAGTTAGTAACTGAAACGTTTTTTCGGCAGCACGAAAATCAGGCAAATTCAATGCTGAATCCGCTGTTATCACGCCAACCAGAGTCACATCAGGGAAATCAAGTCCCTTCGCAACCATCTGGGTGCCCAGCAATACATCCGCCTTTTTCTCACGAAACTGTTTCAGCAGCTTCTCGTGAGCCCCTTTTTCCGTTGTTGTATCCACATCCATTCGTATGACCCGAATACCCGGAAAGAGCTTGGCAAGCTCTTCCTCGACTCGCTGTGTACCTGTACCAAAGTATCGAATATGCTCACTTCCACAATCCGGACACACCTCCGGAGCCGCTTCCGCATACCCGCAGTAATGACAACGGAGATTATTCGAGCGCTGATGGTACGTCAATGAAATATCACATTCGGGACAACCTGCCACATATCCACAACTTCGGCACATGACAAAGGTCGAATATCCACGGCGATTCAGCAGAAGCACCGTCTGTTCACCACGTTCCAAGCGCTCCTCCAGCCCTTTGTGCAAAGCCCTGCTGAACATGGAGCGGTTGCCATCCTTCAACTCTTCACGCATGTCAACGATCCGCACTTCGGGTAGTTTGTTCCCCAGTGCCCGTGTTGGCATCTCCAGCAAGAGTGGTGCAAAATCATCATTACTCTGCGAGCGTGCCGCGTAATAACTTTCCAGCGAAGGTGTCGCTGAACCCAGAACAACCACGGCCTGGTGCTGCTGTGCTCTTTTTACCGCCACATCACGAGCATGATATTTCGGAGTTTCCTCCTGTTTGTAGGAAGTCTCGTGTTCTTCATCCATAATAATCAACCCAAGCCGACTGAATGGAGCAAATACGGCTGAACGCGCCCCAATCGCAACCTTCACCTGACCCTCACGAATCTTGCGCCATTCATCATAACGTTCACCGCCAGACAGACGACTGTGCATAACAGCAACTTGGTCACCGAAGCGCCCTTTGAAGCGCTCTACCATCTGTGGTGTGAGTGCAATCTCGGGCACCAGAACGATAGCCTGCCGATCCTGCTCGATGCATTGTTGAATGGTTTGAAGATAGACTTCCGTCTTGCCACTTCCCGTAACACCATGTAACAAAAACACTCCATGGCGTTGTTCCTGCAATCGGCCATTGATATTGTCGTAGACAAGTTTTTGCTCTTCAGTCAGAACCAGCGGTTCAGTCGCTTTAAACTTCCTGCCCTGGTAAGGGTCACGAAAGACCTCAACGTCCTCGGTTACGATTAATCCCTTTTCCTCAAGCCCTTTAATCGTCGCAGCCGATACCTGTAGTGTAGATAACACTTCTTTCATCGGCATGGGCAGCAGTTCTTTCATTTCCAGCAAAAAAGCCAGAATCTCCTTCTGCCGCTGTGCTTTCGCCGGGAATGAAGCAAGTGCTTCCTGAGCAGCAGCAATATCTACAGCCAGATCAACGGACTTCATCGTTTTTTTATTTAACTTGTCCTTGATGGCCTGACTTTCCAGCAGCACGCCACCAAGCAATAATTTCTTAATTAGTGCAGCATGATTGGGATATTTTCGACTCAGTTGTTGCAGCGGTACCTGACCCCGACTTTTGACAAAGCGGATGATATCCTGCTGTACTTTCTCGGTCGTAGACTCTTCTCCCCAAACAAATAACATCTCATCATCCGGTTGTGCTCCCGCCATCTGTCCATCAAGTGCATCTCCCAGCGAGATGTATCGCTCTGCTTTCCCTTTCAATGCCGTCGGCACCATGACCTGCAATGACAAAATCCGGTTACTGGCATAACGTCCACTCATCCATTCGGCCAACTCAACCAAATCCTTTGACAACGGGGGAACAATGTCCAGTAACTCCTGAATCTGCTTAAGCTTGAATGTTTCCTCTCCGGTACGCGGCACAAGATCAATCACGAATCCCTGCACCGTCCGATGACCAAAAGGCACACCCACCCGGCTGCCAATCTCGATCCATTCTCTCATCGATTCAGGTACCAGGTAATCAAACGGCCGATCTGTTTCCTTCACGGGAACATCGACTATGACCTTGGCAATCTCCATATCCTAATTCCTCCCGGCAATGCGCTCCGCCGCAATCCGGAGCAACCGATGAGCCACATCGTCCTTGGCCATCACTGGAAGCTCCTCCACCAAACCTTCCCGGTCATAGATATGTACCGCGTTGGTGTCTGTTCCAAATCCTGCACCCGTGCGGGTTACATCATTGGCTACGATCAGATCACAGTTTTTCCGTTCCAATTTCTCACGTGCATACATCTCAACTGACTGAGTCTCCGCAGCAAAACCAATCAAAAACTGATGGGTTTTCTGTTTGCCCAGTGTTTCAAGAATATCTATATTTTTAATAAGTTCGAGCGACAGCGTGTCGCCTTTCTTCTTGATCTTCTCGGTATAAACTTCCTTTGGACGATAATCGGCAACTGCCGCCGCCTTAACCACGATATCAGCATCGTCCCACTCGCGTGTTACCGCTTCATACATATCCTGTGCAGACTGTACAGGGATCAACTCCACGTTCTCCGGTGGCTTGGATTGGGTACTGCCCATAACCAATTTCACATCTGCCCCCAGATCACGCGCAGCTGCGGCTATGGCAAATCCCATTTTGCCAGATGAATCGTTCGTAATGTATCGTACTGGATCAATGCGCTCAATCGTACCTCCAGCCGTAACAACAACCTTCTTGCCTTGTAACAATGGAGCTTGTCCCTGCCGACTAATGCCTGCAGACTCTCGCTGTTCAAAGAAACGTTCTACCACATCCACAATGCTCTCCGGTTCTTCCAGACGTCCCTTGCCCACATATCCACACGCAAGCAGACCTTCACCCGGTTCAATCATCATGGCGCCCCGTTCAACAAGCAGGTTCATATTATGCTTTACAGCTGGATGATCATACATATGTACATTCATCGCTGGAGCAATCATGACAGGGGCTGTCGTGGCAAGAAGAGTCGTTGAGAGCATATCATCTGCCATGCCATGCGCCATCTTGGCAATGACATTGGCTGTTGCCGGAGCAACCAGAACAAGATCCGCCAGATCGGCCAGATGAATATGAGATACGACTGCTGGTTCACGCTCATCAAATGTATCGGTATATACGGTGTTTCGGGTCAACGTTTGCAGCGTCAATTCGGTAATAAACTGTGTAGCAGAAGCTGTCATGATCACATGAACATCCGCTCCCTTTTGCACCAGTCTGCTGCATAATGTTGCCGCTTTGTAAGCGGCTATGCCGCCAGTCACACCAAGCACGATTTTTTTACCGTTCAACATGTTTATTTCCCCCGATATTTATACGACGTCTAAGTAAGATTCCGTTAAAATATGCTTATTCGTAAAAAAATAACAACCTCGCGGTTGTCAATTAATCCGGCTTGCGCCGTATGCAGTTGAAGAGCAGCCGCAGGCGGCTTACTCTTCTTCTTCGTCCTGTCCTTTGATGACAACGAGCAGGTCTCCATAGATTTCTTCCAGTGCAACGCCAACTTGCTTATGGGATCTCGCACCTCTTAAATCCGTTTTTTCACCTTCACGTAGCTGTCTAGCCCGGCGGGAAGCAGCAACAACAAGGGAATACTTGCTGTCGACTTTGTTCATCATTTCATCAATAGAAGGATACAGCATATTAACAAACACCTCTTCGCATTAGTATAATCACAAGTTGCCGCCTGACAGAACTGATGTGGCATGTCTTCACACCCGGGCATTCCGAGAAGGAGTGCTTCAGTATATGATATGACAACTGCCCCACTTATATCGCATTCTGCAGCGGCAAAAGGGATTATTTATTGATCTTACAATGTTCGGCGATTATGATGCTTTCTATTCTCTTGCACGCCAAATCAATTTCATCATTAACAACAGCGTAATCATACTGCTCCAGCAGACTGATCTCATCAACCGCCACGGACATCCGGTGATCAATGGTCGCTTGGCTTTCGGTACCACGGCCCTGAATGCGATCTTTCAGCTCGTCCAATGAAGGAGGAAGCAGGAAAACAAAGATCCCTTCCGGGAATTTCTCTTTCACTTTTAACGCGCCTTGAACCTCAATCTCCAGAATGATGTCGCGGCCTTCGTTAATCGTTTTCTCTACAAAATCACGCGGTGTTCCGTAATAATTACCAACATACTCCGCATGTTCCAACAATTGATCTTCAGCAATCATGTTCTGGAACTCTTCATGACTTCTGAAGAAATAGTTCACACCATGTTCTTCACCAAGACGAGGCTGACGGGTTGTCGCCGATACAGAATAGATCAATTCCGGCACCCGTTTGCGCAAAGCGCTGCATACAGTACCCTTCCCGACCCCAGATGGGCCGGACAACACTACCAGTAATCCCTTAGACATATTACACTCCATTTTATTCGTCGTTATCATCATCTTTCGAAGAAAGACGATGGGCGACCGTCTCAGGCTGAACTGCAGACAAAATGACATGATCGCTATCCGTAATAATTACGGCACGAGTACGTCTTCCGTACGTTGCATCAATCAGCATGTGACGATCTCTTGCCTCTTGTATAATTCTCTTGATCGGCGCCGATTCCGGACTCACGATGGATATAATCCGGTTCGCCGATACGATGTTACCGAATCCAATGTTAATGAGTTTGATTGCCATAATCAGGTTCTTCCCCCTATACATGCGACTCTTTTGCCGAAATGTGGCCGTTCATTCGATATTCGCAGCTTGCTCACGAATCTTCTCCAGCTCCGCCTTCATCTCGACAACACGATTCACCAGAGCCAAATGGTTGGCTTTTGATCCA
Organism: Paenibacillus xylanexedens; assembly: GCF_001908275.1. NCBI lineage: Bacteria > Bacillati > Bacillota > Bacilli > Caryophanales > Paenibacillaceae > Paenibacillus > Paenibacillus xylanexedens. Next base: position 5,434,754 of record NZ_CP018620.1, read on the forward strand.
ATCGTATTGACTTCCCGATTCATCTCTTGAATTAGAAAGTCCAACTTACGACCTACGGGCTCATCATTCTTCAGCAGTTCCCTGCTCTGTCCAAAGTGACTCTGTAGACGCGTAAGCTCCTCTTCTATGTTAGAACGATCGGCAAACATTGCAATTTCCATACCCAATTTATGCTCATCAAAAGGGAAAGAGCCTTCTTCCTGCATTTCCGTAAGCCTTTGTCTTAGCTTGTTGCGATAATCACTTACTACAGTTGGTGCAAGATTAAGCATCTCGGTATGCAGTGACTCCAGACGGGAAATCCGCCGTTCCAGATCACTGGCCAGATGAAGACCCTCGCGAGCGCGCATCTGTTCAAGGCTGGACAGAGCCTCTTTCAATCCTTCCTGCAGAACTCGCTCCCATTCGTCCTTCTGCTCTTCGGGAATGGAACTTGTCCCATCCGAATGAACCATGACGTCCGGCAGCCCAAGCATATCCACAATACTTGGTTTGCCCTGCAATCCATATTGGGTCTCCAGTTGCTCTGCAGCCTGCAGATAGGCCCTGACCGTCTGTTCATTCAGAACAGCGGGAAGAGCCTGGTCTTCCTCTTTTTCTTTCATTACATAAACATCAATCCGCCCACGTTTCAAACGACTCTGTACGATCTTCCTCAAACCGTCTTCATAATACGTCCACTCTCTTGGCAGACGCATCATCACTTCGCAATAACGATGATTAACAGATTTGATCTCTAATTGTACCTTATAGCCGCCAAAATGAAAGGCGGATTGACCGTATCCGGTCATACTGAATGACATCGGCATCACATCCGTTTTACTATTGTAATTGATTATTAGGGTTGAAACAAGTAGGACATTGATGCTCCGACTTCTCCCATACGTATTGAGTCAGTTCGGCAGTCATGCCGTAGAACATAAACGGTGTCATGAGATAGATGCCTTTGAAATGCGCTGTTGCTACGTCCAGCAGTTCTTTGGCAATTTTTACTCCCATCGCACGGCCTTCTTCGCCTTCCAGACCGGCCATACGGGAACGCACTTCATCCGAGAGCTGAATTCCGGGAACCTCGTTGTGCAGATACTCTGCATTCCGTCCACTCGCCAGCGGCATTACACCTACAAAAATGGGCACATCCAGATGTTTGGTCGCTTCGTGCATTGCTACAATCAACTCAGGATCATAGATCGGTTGTGTCATGATGTAATCAGCGCCAGAGGCAATTTTCTTCTCCAGACGTTGTACAGCTTTCTCCAAATATTTCACATTAGGATTAAATGCCGCTCCGATGACAAAACCAGCTTTTTGCTTCAGCGGTTTACCTGAGAAAGCCACTCCATCGTTCAACTGTTTGATCATGCGTATGATTTCAAAAGAAGTCAGATCGTATACCGAGCTCGAACCAGGCAGATCGCCAAATCTTGCAGGATCTCCTGTTACAGCCAGTACATGATTAATACTCAAAGCATCAAATCCCATCATGTGGGACTGCGTTCCAATCAGATTCCGGTCACGGCAGGCAATATGCACCAGTGGACGAAGGCCCGTGCGATCCTGAACGAGGTGACCCAGCGCCATGTTGCTCATGCGTGTAACCGCGAGTGAATTATCGGCCAGTGTCAGGGCATCGGCTCCGGCTGCTTTCAGTGTCTCGGCACCTTTCATGAACTTGGCAATGTCCAAGTCACGTGGCGGGTCAAGTTCAACGATAACGGTGTGACGATGCTTGACCAGATCAACGATCGTAGGCTGTCCGCCACGTCCGGAACGCTCATCCACATGTTCATGCAACACAATACGCGGTTTGGATTCTGACGGATCAGGCTCCAGAATGGGCGAAGGCACATAGTCAGCAAGCGCCTCTTTCATAGCGGTAATATGATCAGGTGTCGTACCACAGCAACCGCCGATAATACGAGCGCCCAGTTCAGCAAATTGCACTGCCGTCTGACCAAAGTACTCCGGAGTCGCACCATAACGGAACTGACCATCCACATAATCTGCGGCACCCGCGTTCGGGTAGACGGACATTGGAATACCAATACGTCCGGAGACGGTTTCCATGGCACGCATAATCCCGTTTGGACCTGAGCGACAGTTAAAACCAATGACGTCCGCACCCTGCTCCCGCATAATACGGAAGGCTTCAGGCATTGTATATCCGTCCAGTGTGTGTCCTACATCCTCTACCGCGAACTGTCCAATTACGGGCAGATCACTTAGCTTGCGCGCTTGCAAAAGGGCAATATCCATTTCCTCGATATCATAGAAGGTCTCAAGCAAAATGCCATCCACGCCTTCATCTAGCAGTGCAGAGATCTGTTGTTGATAAAAGCGTTTCAGTTCACTCGTTGACACGTTTGTCCGCTTGCCACCTCGAATGGAACCAACTGCACCAAGCACATAACCGGTATCTCCAGCTACCTCTTTGGCGATGCGTACGCCGGCACGGTTCACGTCCTCCACCTTGGACTCCAGACCGAACTTGGACAACTTGTCGTAATTGGCAGAATACGTATTTGTTTCAAATATTTCTGTACCTGCATCCCGATAACGGCGATGTACATCCGCCACTACTTCAGGTGAAATCAAGTTTAATTCTTCATATGAAATCCCCACCGGGAACCCCATTTGGTACAGAAATGTTCCCATGGCCCCATCTCCAACGAGAACCCGTTCCTGCATAACTTTGCGCAAATCCGCCTTCATCCTATTTCCCCCCGCCTAGCTGTGATCATTTACATACTAATGTAACACAAAAAACGCTAAAAAACGAAGAAAAACACAGGTTTTTAATGAGTATCCAGCTCATATGGACTTTCTTGCCATACAGCCCCCAATATGTCTCTGTACAGGAGACACGACCTATCCTTTTTGACAAAAAAAGAGGCCCGCAGGCCCCTTTGGTTAAACCTTTCACTTTTTATGAAGTGATTCCCTTAAAAACAACTTCAGCAGGTCCAGTCATGTACACATGATTGTCAGCTTCATTCCACTCAATGTGGAGATCCCCACCCTTGAGGCTGATGACTGCTGTACGATCTGTATGTCCATTCAGGACAGAGGATACCAGTGTTGCACAAGCTCCGGTTCCACAAGCTAGTGTTGGACCCGCTCCGCGTTCCCATACACGCATGTCCACATATCCACGGTCACGAACTGTGGCGAATTCCACATTGATTTTTTTCGGAAACATCGGATGCACTTCAAGAAGTGGGCCCCAAGTCGTGAGGTCAAAATTCACAGCGTCATCTACATAGATAACCGCATGTGGATTACCCATGGATACGGCAGTGAATTTGAACGCATGTCCATTCGCTTCAATGTAGTGATCAACCACTGGGTTGGCATCCACCGTTGTAGGCACTTGAAGGCCGTTCAGGATCGGCTCACCCATGTCAACACGAACCGTTTCCACTTTACCATCACGAATGTTGAGACTTACAGGTTGTACCCCTGCACCAATCGTTTCAATGGTGATCTGCTCCTGGTTCACGTGACCATGATCGTATACGTATTTGGATACACAGCGAATGGCATTACCGCACTGCTCTGCTTCCGAACCGTCCGAATTCATGATACGCATCTGAAAGTCTGCCTTTTCTGAAGGCAGTATATAAACCAGGCCGTCCGCACCGATACCAAAGAACCGGTTGCACCATTTCACAGCCAATTCTGCAGCATCTGCCGGAAGCTCCTTTTCACCAAATACAACGATAAAATCGTTACCAAGTCCATGCATTTTCGTAAATTCCATAATCTTGCCCACTCCTTTTGGCAGTCTGCTGCCAAAGCTATATTCTTGCTCTTCTACAGGATTACCATAGAAATTCATATTCAGCATTTACACAAAAAAGCTATCCTGCAAAATGCCAAAGCTGCCGCTTTGAATCATTTTGAGGATAGCATAACGAAATAGGTAAGGAAAAGGTATTGATTTTATGCTGAAAACTTTGTACTTTTCGGTACGAAGCGGCCAGAACCACCCATACGGCGGCGGTTACGACGACCACCCCAGACGCTGCCTGCGCCCATAAGGAACGTGGGAATGCCCGCAGCAACGATACAGATCGCCCACTCACGCAAACCAAGCGGTACGGTTTTGAAGATCGGCTGCAAGGGTTCAACGTACATGACAACCAGCATCAGTACAACCGATGAAATCACAGCAAGAACCAGATATTTGTTCTGTAGTGGATTCCGGTGGAAGATCGACCGCGAACTACGGCAATCAAAGACATGAATGAGTTGCGCCAAAACGAGTGTCGCGAATGCCACCGACTGTGCCTTGATCAGTTGCCCCGGATTATCCGGTGCAGCCTGAAGGGTAAGCCAGAACGCTCCGAGTGTGCATAATCCAATCAACACACCCCGGCTAACGATTTTCCAACCCAGTCTCCGCGCAAAAATATTTTCCTTGGCTCCACGGGGTTTGTGTTCCATCAAATCTTTCTCAGGCTGATCTACCCCGAGCGCCATTGCAGGCAAACCATCCGTCACCAGGTTAACCCACAGAATCTGAATAGGCACGAGTGGTAGCGGTAGGCCCATCATCATTGCAAAGAACATTGTCAATATTTCGCCCACGTTTGATGCCAGCAAATAACGGATAAACTTGCGAATGTTCTCATAAATATTACGGCCTTCTTCAATGGCAGCCACAATGGTTGAGAAGTTATCATCACTCAGAATGAGCGCCGAAGCTTCCTTCGTGACATCTGTACCCGTAATGCCCATCGCGATCCCGATGTCTGCTGCTTTAATGGCTGGAGCATCATTAACTCCATCACCCGTCATGGCGACGACATGCCCTTTGCGCTGTAACGATTTCACGATGCGAAGCTTGTGTTCCGGAGATACCCTTGAGAACACGTATATGCCCTCTACCTGTTTATCCAGTTGATCGTCTGTCATGCCTGCCAGTTGCTGACCACTTAACGAAGCCCCTCCGCGGGGAAGAATCCCCAACTGATGAGCAATGGCTTCTGCCGTTGTTCCATGATCACCTGTGATCATGACAGTTCGAATCCCCGCCTTGCGGCATGTGGCAATCGCATCTCGCACTTCACGACGCGGCGGATCAATCATACCTGCAAGTCCTACGAAAACAAGCTGACTTTCGGCGGCGTGTTCGTCAGCCACTTTTTCTTCCGGCCGCACTTCACGGTAGGCCATTCCGAGGACACGTAGTGCTGCTCCGGCCATGCTCTCATTTGCAGCCATTACTTTCTGTCGCAGTGTTCCAGTGAAAGGTACAACCTTGCCTTCCCACAAAATATAACTACAGTGTCCGATCAACACATCCGGTGCACCTTTGGTATAGATCATTCGGCCTCCCTGATGATGAACCAGGACCGACATGCGTTTACGCTCCGAATCAAACGGGAATTCCTGCTGGCGGGCATACAACTCTTTGAGTCCGGCAGGAGTAAGCCCCATTTTGGAGGCCAGTATGACGAGTGCCCCTTCCGTCGGATCGCCTTTCAGCTCCCAGAATACATTGTCTCGTTGAACGGTTTCTTCTTGGAGATCACCTTTTTTCGTATTTTTCTTGACGTCCTTTTTGTTATCCTTGCCCTTTTTCTTGCTCCCCACCTCGCTTGCAGCACTTTCCACAATACTCGCATTGTTGCAAAGCGCGCTGATCTGAAGCATTCTGCGCAGGGACTGGTCACTCTTCAGTTCCACCGTACGACCGTTCTCCAGCATCTGACCTTCAGGTGCATAACCATCCCCGGTAACCTTGATGCTGCGTCCCTCCAGCCACACATCCGTTACCGTCATCTTGTTCTGGGTGAGCGTGCCAGTCTTATCCGAACAGATTACGGATGCACAACCAAGGGTCTCGACAGAAGGCAGTTTGCGTACAATGGCTTTACGTTTGATCATACGCTGTACGCCTAGTGCAAGTGCAATGGTTACAATTGCCGGCAGACCCTCCGGTATGGCAGCCACCGCGAGGCTGACCCCTGCCAGAAACATGCCAACGGCTGGTTGTCCGTGCAATATCCCTGCGACGACAACCATAATGGTTAATCCCAATGCGACAAAAATCAGAATTTTGCCCAATTGCTCCAGCCTGTGCTGTAACGGTGTTTCTTGCTCCTCCGTATTCTGGATTAGATCGGCAATTTTGCCCATCTCGGTCTTCATCCCCGTACGGATAACCACACCTTTGGCTGTGCCACGAGTGACCATGGTACCCATAAAACCAATATTCTTCTGATCACCCAGCGGAACGTCCTCGTCCGCAATCGGAAGGCAATGTTTGCTTACAGGAACCGATTCCCCGGTAAGTGCCGACTCCTCGACATCCAGACTGTTCGTTTGCAGCCAGCGCACATCAGCGGGTATGCGGTCCCCACTCTCCACCATGATAATATCCCCGGGGACAAGTTGTTTGGCGGCAAGGTGTACTTCCTGGCCTGAACGAAGCACTTTGGCAAGAGGTGCAGACAACTGTTTCAATGCACGAAGAGATCGTTCAGCCCGGAATTCCTGTACAAACCCCAGAATAGCATTCAGTACGATAATAGCCACAATCGTTACCGCATCCAGATACTCACCCAGTAATCCGGATACCAACGTTGCTCCCATCAACACCAGCACCATAAAATCCTTGAACTGATTCAAGAGCAATGTAATTGGAGAAATGCGTTTCCCCTCGCTCAGCTCATTCGAACCGACCACTTTCCTCTTCTCTGCTACAGCTTCATCCGTCAATCCTTCCTGCGGGCTGACGCCAAGAGTGTTACGAAGCTCTTCATCACTAAGTTGATGCCACTTGGTATGTTCCATGCTTCAAGTTTCCCTCCCAGTCTGTATTTCATCTGCAAAATAAGCTCACATGACTCACCGGCGCGCTGGTCGACAGGCTGTACACTATGCCGGACAAACTACCTGCTCTATATGTATTCGGACAGGTCTGTGATTAGCACCCGGAAGGTGAATCCTTTCCCTGATGGACAGAATAGGCTAAAATAAAAGTCTGCGATGTTCTGCGCAGTACCAATTCCAGCGTTCAACAGGCAAGCAACGAAGAATCTGTAGCCAGTCCTTGTTTTTTACATACCTGGTTGCACGTTTCAGTTATATAGATGAAGCATTTGGCATGATAAATGCAGATGCTCGATAGAGAGAGGAAGTGGAAAAAATGGCATTGGACGGCATTGTAACACGGGCCATTGTTCATGAACTGCAAGGCTGCATTGGTGGACGTATCAGCAAAATCCATCAGCCGAATGGCCATGACGTAGTTCTCACCCTGCGTGCTCAGCGCGGAAATAGTAAATTGCTTGTTTCGGCAAGCCCAACCTATCCCCGTGTGCATTATACGGAAAAGACATTCCTTAACCCTACGGAAGCACCCATGTTCTGCATGTTGCTCCGTAAGCACTGTGAAGGTGCAATCATTGAGGAGATCCGTCAGATTGGCATGGAGCGTATTATCCACATCAATGTGCGCCAGCGCGACGAACTGGGGGATGTTTCGGTTAAACGGATCATCATTGAATTGATGGGGCGTCACAGTAATATTATTTTGCTTGATCCTGTTACAGGAACGATTCTGGATGGCATTCATCATGTGACTCCTTCCATCAGTAGCTACCGGGTAATCATGCCTGGATTCGCGTATACTGCCCCACCCGAGCAACATAAAAGTAATCCGCTCGAAGTGAGTCGTACAGCATTCGAGGACAGCTATCATGCCGCTGAAGAAGATGCATCACGCTGGCTTGTGAACTCCTTTAGCGGTCTTAGCCCGTTAATTGCGGGAGAGATTGCTGCTCGTGGAATTGCTGCTGAAGGCACAGTGAGTACTCAAGCTGTGGTTGAGGGTGAAAGCCGAGTTGAGGCTGGTGCACTCTGGAACGCTTTTGAAGCCGTGATGGGGCCTGTCAGAGATCATATCTACACACCTGTAACCGGAATGAACGCCAAAGGCAAAATGATTTTCTCGGCCGTTCATCTTCAGAGCATTCAGGACTTGGAGAAAACCTATGACACGATGAGCAAGTGCATGGAGGATTACTACGGAGACAAGGCAGAACGGGACACGGTTAAACAGAGAGTAAGTGATCTGCTCCGTTTTCTGCAGAATGAGCGAAGCAAAAACATCAAAAAGCTGGACAACCTGAACAAGGATCTGCTGGAAGCGGACGATGCGGACAAGTTCAGACTATGGGGTGAGTTGCTGTTTGCCTCCCTGCATCAGGTTCACAAAGGGGACAAGAGCGTGGAGCTTGTGAACTTCTACGATGAAGACCAAGCCAACATTACCATTCAGCTTGATCCACTGCTCACACCGTCTGACAACGCACAACGTTATTTCAAGCGTTATAACAAATATAAGAACAGTCTGGCTGTCATTCATGAGCAGCTTGGCAAAACCAAAGACGAGATCGACTATCTCGATAACCTGTTACAGCAGCTCTCCATTGCATCGATGAACGATATTGAGGAAATACGGGACGAGCTTGTACAGCAAGGATACCTTCGTGACCGTAATAAAAAGGGTAAAAAGAAGAAGAAAAGTGACCGTCCAACCGTACACCAGTTCACCTCCTCCGAGGGGATTGATATTCTTGTGGGCAAAAACAACCTGCAAAATGAGTATGTGACCAACCGTCTTGCTTCTTCCAACGACACCTGGCTGCATACCAAAGACATTCCAGGTTCACATGTCGTTATTCGCAGTACAGACTTTGGTGAAGCTACATTGGAAGAAGCAGCTCAGCTTGCTGCCTACTTCAGCCAAGCCAAGGAGTCCAGCAGTGTGCCTGTGGATTACACGTTTATCCGTCATGTGCGCAAACCAAGTGGTGCGAAGCCTGGTTTTGTGATCTATGATCATCAGAAGACGTTGTTTGTCACGCCAAATGATGAATTGATCAAGAGTCTGCCATCCACGATTAAAAATGGATAGTATATATAAGTTGAACTAAAGATTATTTACACTGACACTACGATGACAGAACAACCTTCCAATCGCTGTTATCCCCAGATTTTTCTGATCCCCTTTTTCAAGGGTAAATCCGGGGATAAAGGCGAACGCTCCGCTTTTTCAGGTTTTTTCTGTCCTCTCCGTTAACGAATAAATGATTAGTTCAACTTATATAGATGTAATAGTAACAATAGAAAAATCCCCTGACCATTAACGGTTCAGGGGATTTTTGTGGTTGCACTACATGTTTGAATGATATGTGAAGCTCAGCTTATTTAGCTTTCTCTTTGAATATTAATTCATTTATATGTATAATGATTCAATTGTGATGAATAAAATTTATAGTTAAAGGAAGTGTACCATGACCATACATATTAGAGAAACTCAACCTGATGATCTGAAACCCTTGATGGCATTAATGCATGACTATGTTGTGGGATTCTACAACAACCCTTGGCCTGGTGATCAATCCATCCAGCTTTTGATCAACAACCTGCTTAATCAGCAGATCGGTGCTCAATTCGTGGCAGAAGAGGACGGGAAGCTTATCGGATTTTCCACCCTGTTCTTTACATACAGCACGATGAAAGCAGAACGTGTCGCCATCATGAATGACCTATTTGTTACGGAAACATTCAGAGAGGGCGAAGCAGAAGCTAAATTATTTGCACACTGTCAGCAGTATACGCGTAACCATGGATGTGCATATATGTCTTGGATCACAGCAGTGACCAATGAGCGGGCACAGCAATTATTCGAACGTCTTGGGGCTACACGTGGCGCTTGGGTAAACTATTCCATTACATAGACTATTTTCAGAACAAAAAAAGGGACATGCAAACATGAAGGTTCAGCCCTATCATGCTTGCATGTCCTTTACTCCTTCGATCTTAAATGTATCCAGTAATACAGAATTTATTATAGTCAGATAGAGCGTTGCAACGTCTCGCTTACTCTCCCTTTTGCTGTGAAGCAGCTGCCTTCAACCTTTCCAACACATCAACCGTTACGGTCTTGCTACCAAGATCTCCGTGGAAAACAACACCTTGCCGTTTGCCATGATAATCAGATCCACCTGTTTCAATGAGGTCGTATTCCTTGGCCAGCTTACCATACCTGCGTTCCTCTTCTGGGCCATGGTCCGAATGAAACACCTCAATGCCATCTGGACGAGAGTCTTCGATGATACGTCGCACCAATTCATCATCATTATAGAGACCCGGATGGGCAATTACAGCGGCTCCACCTGCGGCTCTGATCCACTCGCAAGCATCCTCTGGTGCAACGCGGGGTACAGATACAAAGCCTGGCTTGCCTTCAGCAAGATACTGATCAAAAGCATCCCGCATGTCGACCGCATATCCCTTCTTCACCAGCACATCGGCCATATGAGGTCTTCCAATACTCTCATCCGGCTCTAACGGTCGTCCCAGCTCATCCAGTACCTCCTGCCAGCTTATATCAAGCCCGAGTTCCTGCAGCTTGGCGATAATCAGATGATTTCGCTCATCTCGCGCTTCTCGTAATCCGGCCAACCGTTGCAGGAATATCTCATTCTCCGTATTAACGTAATAGCCCAGCACATGAATATCTTTCCCGCCAGCCCGGGTGCTGATCTCCACTCCGGCAACAACATCAATATCGTACTCTTTTCCCGCTTGTTGTGCTTCCGCTACACCGGCTACTGTATCATGGTCTGTTAGGGCAACCGCAGATAGCCCTTTTTGTTTGGCAAGCTTCACATTATCAGCAGGTGGCTGCATTCCATCGGAAGCCTGACTATGCGTATGAAGATCACAGCGTCCTTGGCGCTGATCCATGATCAACAGCTCCTTTGTTTAAAATTGATTATGATTCAATCTTATCTACCATTGATGTTGCCAACGATTATGCCTTCCCCGTCTTATGTACCGACTTAGGCTGCTCCTGCTGACGCAGATAATTCAGGAAAGCGACTGCTGACAAGGGCAACAAGGACGATTTTAGATGGATGGCATAGAACTGCCTTTTGAATTCGAGTCCACGGATATCCACAATATGAACAAGTCCCAGAGCCAGTTCATGCTGCACCGAAGAAGGAGATAACATCGTAATACCTACCCCTGCCTCCACGGCCGATTTTACCGCTCCTGTACTGCCAAGTTCCATCACCACATTCATATCCTGTGGATCAATCTTTTTCTTTTGCAATTGGTCTTCCATCACCTGACGAGTACCCGAGCCCTTCTCACGCAGCACAAAAGGATAATTCATTACATCCTCAATATTCACTTTGCTACGCTTAGCCAAATCATGTCCGGCAGGTACAATCAGTTTCAGCTCGTCCTGCATGACAGGCTCCACAATCATGTCCGGGTGGTGCACTGGCGCTTCAATCAGACCAAAATTAAGCTGGTGCTTCAATATATCATCCATAATTTGCGTTGTATTCATCACTTTCATGACAATTGAAATATCGGGATACTGAAGTGCAAATGGTCCGAGCATGCGTGGAAGCACATATTCCCCGATTGTTAAGCTGGCTCCCAGCTGGAGTCTGCCCTGTAACATCTGGGTAAACGCCGACATCGCTTCGTCCGTCTGTCTGACCAGCTCTACACTCCGTTTCGCATGAGGTAATAAAGTCCGGCCAGCCTCGGATAATTCTATTTTTTTGGTGGAACGATGCAGTAACTTGGTGCCAAAATAGTCCTCCAATGATTGAATCTGCATCGTTACTGCCGGTTGAGTCATATGTAATGCTTGTGCCGCAGCCGAGAAACTCCCTTTCTCTGCTACCGTATAAAAAATATGCAATTGGTGAAAATTCATATCTTCGCCCCTCTTCGATTACACTCTCTACATTGTAGCCGATTTCCCGCTTGGCAACAAAAAAAGCATGCAGCTTGTCTGCATGCGATAATACTTGAATCTATGATTTCAACATATTGAATCTACTCAGGCTTACTTATGCTTGCGGCTATTTTTGACCAGCGTCATTCTTCTTGAATGTCTTAACCATGAATAATATGATTTCAGGTCCCTCAACTCAATGGTCTCCGACATACGTCCCAGAAACGTAACCACAATCATTTTGTGCAGCGGGTTGCCCGCAATATCATATTCTCCTTCAAGTTCGGAAAATTCGGCGACCACCACCAGATCCTCATCAATCAGGTAGACGTCCTGTTCATTACGGTAGTATGGTGTTATACGGTCCTGCTTCAGACACTCCCATAACCACGCCGCAATATGGTCATCATCACTACGTGCAGGCTCAATACGGTCTGCATACCGCATCTTGGCATGATGGGTAATGACGATGTCGGCCACTTTCTTGTCTCCAAGAGCCACGAAAAACGGCTCGTAGGTGCTCCAACGTTGCATCACCTTATCACGCATGGGAATCACTCTCCACCAGATAGGACTTTCTATCTATTTATTACCAAATATATTACAACATTAGTCCCGCAACCTCAAGGCGTAAGTTTAACTTTTTTTCACAATAGCCAATTTGTGTATAATTCAAGAAAAGAGCGACCCCAAAGGGTCCCTCCAGTTTCTCGTCTATATTCCGTAAAAGCTCGTTTTGTCCATCGTTTTGCTGGCATACTCGGTTTTGATCTCATTACGATACGAGCGTTCGATCTTGCGCACATAGGAAAGTCGCTTCACATTTTTCATCGTATCATCTGCCCGTTCTGCATTAACATACATGACTACATAATGCATACGGCGGGAAATATAATGCACGGTGCCATATTTTTCGAGATTACGGGCAGCCTTCAAATCACTGACCCAAATAATGAATCCTGTCCTTTCCGCAAACATCATCGTTCCCCGCCCTTCTATAATGATGACTTAACTGCAACCACACTTGCCGCCACTACCGCAGCCGCCCTTTGGATTCGGGTCATTACTCGGTACCTTAATGGTCGTTGACACTGCAAATGCAATGGTCTCTGACATCTGAAATAACATATCATCCAGGGACTTCTCTGCCTGTTTGAAGCGGATTACCGCCTCGAAATTTTCCAACTCCTGTTCCAGAGCCTTCACCTGGTCTTTTGCTGCATGATAATCCGGGTGAAAATGACCGAAACGCTGTGTTTCTTCAAACAATTCCTTCTTGGCATTCAGCTTCCGAATCCCCATCTGAATCTCAGGGGTAGTCTCGACTTGCTGCTTCCAATATAAATAATCCGATACTTCGGCAGATTGGTTAATCATGTCGCCCAGTTCATATGCGCCCGTTAACACTTGGGCCATATCGACCGTGTTCATTTCCGCTACGCTCATGAAATATTCATCCTATCTATATATAAAGTTCTACTTAACGTAGACTACCTCATCATAGCATATCCATGAATAGTTAAGAAGAGTTTTTCCTGCAATTAGAAATAGGGGGAACTCTAAAATTCGCCTTTCAACCTGATATTCACGTGAAATAGTCAGGTTATGACATCATCTGGCAGGATAAGACGCATTGTATCCCACTCTGACGGGGAGAATGTACGCCATTCCGTCTCTGATGTATTTTCACTTGAATCCAACATGCACCAACCGCTTAAAGTCCATTGTTCATGACCCTCTACCTGATGTGGAATGAGGTATTGCGTACGATTTTCCTGTTGTATCCCCAGCTTGGTCTGCCACTCAATGGCTTTGGCAGCAATCTGTCGGGCGGTTGAACTATGATATCGACGCCACTCCTTGTACCAGGTCTCCGGTATCTCCTCAAATCCCAACAGAGAGAACTTCTTCTCAATGACAGAATGATCACGCTCCAACCCATGCAGAGAAGCAGAGACATCAACCAGACCTAGATTATCGGGAGTGTAGAAAGAAGAATATACATCGCTCAACATATCTTTTTCTAATAAATTCGGATCATCTGCGGAGCCTGTACTTACCTCCACTACCTCCCTGTTCCGCTCTACAGTCAACGGTGTAGCACCCGTCTCCTTGCCCCAATCTGCTAATGCAATCCGTACATTCTCCGGTATGCCTGTCAGCGCATATTGATCCAGAAACTCCATCACTTCATGTAATTCATACCCTCTGGCTAGGGCAGAAATGAATCGTTCTCTTGTCAGACGGTAGATGGACATTCGATCACGCGTCACCCGTTCTGCGCATTGCTCCAGCATCCAGATCACATCAGGCCCTGCTTCGGGCGGTACCAACATTTCGAAATCAGGTTGCATGTAAAATCCACAAGGCTCCGTTTCACTTGCCATCTCTTGTTCACGATTTAACAGGCTCTGCGGTTCGATCAGCCAGCGGAATACCAGCTCTCCCGACTGATCTTCTCCTACTTCACCATAACCCCAGCCAGCCAGTGCGCAGAGCCAGCCCCTGACCCGTGGTTTCAACTCCGAATTCTCTATATGGCACCATATATTTTTTTCTGGAGCAAACACTGCCAATTGATAACGGAAATGCTGCAACGCAGGTTCAGCTTCTCCGTATCTTTCCATACACGCTTGATATATTTCCCGATGCATCTGTCTCCACGAGAGCTTCAACCATTTTTGTAATCGATGTTCTACAATCTGAATTTGGCCATCTGACTTCTGAACCAGATTCAGACTGAGCAGTAGATCGAGAAGGATTGCTACGTGGGTCGGATACAAATCCGAATGTTTATATCTGATGCCCAGACCTTCAAAGTCTGTCGAAGATAATACCGTGATCACACTTAATTTTTGAACACTTTTCTTATGTATGGTGCCCTTCCCTGTCAAAGGAAGTCCTTCTCTTTCAATCCACGCGATCAGATGAAGAAGCTCCGCAGCAGTATCCGGCTTTCCTTCCTGTATTACATGAGCATGCTGTACCATCTGTTTAACGGTCATACCCACTCTTTGTGCGTAAGCAATCGTCAATGTCTCCAACAGCGAAGCAGGAATATAGAATAATCGCTCCCCCCAACTTTTATATACAGATTCAATCCATCTTTGCTGCCTAAGGTTGGCGAATGAAGAATTGGCTTCTGCGACACTTAGTCCTTCGATGGCCCACTGTTCTCGCGGCAGGAGGGAGGAAAAAGACTGACCGGCATGTTTGTGAAAAATTGCACCAAGCACTTTTTGTTCCACCAAAGTAAGCTTTGACCATGAATCAAGGTTCAGTATCACAGGCTCATCTATTGGTTCAAATGAAGACATATCCCAATCCCTCCTCTTTTCGCGAGTATAAATGGACTATTCGTTCTCATGAACGATGGCATATTCATATCCCTGCTCCACCAAGAACATCTGACGGTTTAATGCAAACTCCTGTTCCTTACTATCCTCTGATACCAACGCATAAAAATATGCTTTGTTTTCTCCATCTTTTGGTCTCAGAATTCTCCCCAAACGTTGTGCCTCTTCCTGCCTTGACCCGAAACTCCCGGATATCTCAAGCGCAACAGCAGCATCGGGCAAATCCACTGCAAAATTAGCAACCTTGGATACCACAATTGTTTTAATCTCTCCACGTCGAAAAGCGGCAAACCACTTGATTCGCTCTTGCTGTGACATGGTTCCCGAGATCAAAGGTGCTTCAATTTCCCGGGCAATCAACTCAAGTTGATCCAGATATTGTCCAATCACTAACGCAGGCAAATCCCGATGACGTTCCAGCAAACGCTTGACTACACGTACCTTCGCCGGATTCTCGGCAGCCAATCGAAATTGGTGCTTAACCTCTGCTTGCAGATAATTCGATCTTAGTTCCGAGGAAAATGGGATACGTATCTCCTGGCATTGTACATCCGCAATCCACCCTTGCTGCTCCAGTTGTTTCCACGGCATATCATAGAGCTTCGGACCAATCAGCGAGAAAACATCCTGTTCACAGCCATCCTCTCGAACCAATGTAGCCGTTAATCCCAGCCTTCGCGTAGCTTGAATATCCGCAGTTGCACGAAACACTGGTGCTGGCAGCAAATGTACTTCATCATATATGATCAGCCCCCATTGCCGCTCACTGAGCAGTTTGATGTGGGTAAAATCAGCATCCTTTGATTTCCGGTGTGTAAGAATCTGATATGTAGCTACAGTCACAGGTTTCACCTGTTTTTTCTGACCAGAATACTCACCGATCTGTTCGCTGGTAATCGTGGTTTTGTCTTGAATTTCCTGAATCCACTGTCGCACAGACGTTGTATTAGACGTCAAAATAAGGCATTCACATTGAAGCCGCTCCAGCACGGCCATGCCAATGACTGTTTTTCCTGCCCCGCAAGGAAGTACGAGTAAACCGCTTCCTCCCATGCCCTCACTGCCTTCGAATGCATCCACAGCCTCTCTCTGGTAAGAACGCAGCGCAAACCGCTCAGAGTGGTCACCCGGATCATTAGACCGCCAATCAAATGAAAGCTTGGTTCCCTCCCGATATCCCACGTAATCAAGTACGGGGTAACCCAATCGTGTTAATTCCCTTTTTAATAACCCTCGCTGTTCTCCTGGGAGCAGAAGTTCATGAGCGTCCTTACGTTCCATGCGAAAGGCAGCTATTGTTTTCAATCCACTTAATTCATCCAGCAACCGCTCATCCTCACTGTAAAGGCGCATTCTGGTGTGATCTGCTTCGGAATGCAGCTTTAATTTGCCATACTGATCCATGATTCTCCGAACATCCTGTATCAGTGCAGCAGGCACGTTCCAGCGGGATACCAGCTCCAAACTTGCGATGACCTGATCTGCATTCCATCCCAGCGCAGCCGCATTCCAGAGCGATAACGGAGTGATTCGGTAGGTATGAAACGCTGCCGGTGTCTTAACCAGTTCTGAATACATCCCAAGCTGCTCTCTTGCTCTTTCAAATCCGGGGTGACCAACTTCCAGCAAAACTGTAAAATCTCGCTGAACGATACAAGCATCTGTCCTTACCGTATGTTCTGTTTCTTCCATTTGGAGCATTCCTCCTATCACAAAAAAAGTTCAGTTCCGGCAGCTTCCGAAAATGAACCTGTATAATTGCGAATTCAAAAAGTTTGGTTTTCAGTACCGATAAGTGGACTTTTTGGACAACATCTATAAAAATCCACAAAAAAAACATCCTGCCCATACCTCGGTATGAACAGGATGCCCAACTAGCTATAAAGTCATTCGGCTGTGTAACCCTTGGCCATTGCGATAAATAATCTCACGGCAGTCTGCATCGCGTCTTCATCAAAATCAAACATCGGATGATGATGCGGATAGATCGCATTTTTATCCGGGTTGCCTGCTCCAACAAACATAAAGCACCCTGGAACCTTCTGCAGATAATAGGCAAAATCTTCCGCTGGCATCAGCATCGGGGAAGCTTGCACTCGTTCTGCCCCAAATAGTTCTGTAGCTTCTCTGAAGAAACGTGCTGTCTCCTGTTCATCATTCACCACAGGCGGATATCCCATAATATATTTCACTTGCGTCTCTGCCCCATACGCTGCCCCTGTCTGGGCTACCATGGTAAGCACGCGCTCTTTCATCCCGTTTCGGGTCTCTTCATCAAACGTTCTTACCGTACCGCTCATTTTGCATTGCTCTGCAATTACATTCTGAGCCGAGCCCGCCTGCATTGTACCAATGGTCAGCACCGCCGGTTGCAATGGATCAACCGAACGACTAACAACGGTCTGAAGCTGCATCACAAGCGCAGAACCCGCGATAAGACTATCTATCGTGGATTGTGGCATCCCGCCATGTCCACCTTTGCCTTTGATCTCAATGTAAAAATCGTCCGCCGCCGCCATCATCGGTCCTGCTTTACTGGCAACAACACCTACAGGTAGCGGGGTCCACAGATGAATGCCGTATATGACATCCACGCCTTCAAGCGCACCATCCGCAATGACCTGAACTGCGCCGCCCGGAAGCAGTTCTTCTGCTGGCTGGAACAAAAAACGAATCTCTCCTTGGATCTCCTGCTTGTGACGGCTGAAATACAATGCCGTACCGAGCAAGATTGAGATATGACCATCGTGGCCGCATGCATGCATCGCTCCTACTTGTTGTGATGCATACTCGATATTCTTTTCATCCTGAATTGGAAGTGCATCCATATCAGCTCGCAGCATGACGACAGGACCCGACTTGTCCCCACGAATGGTACCGATGACCCCGTGACCACCAACATGACGCCTCACTTCAACACCAAAACTCTCCAACATATCCGCTACAAAAGAGGATGTCTTCTCCTCATGAAAGGAAACCTCAGGATTGCGATGAAGGTGACGCCGCCATTCCACCATGTGGATCTGCAGATCTTCCCACCATACATTATTAGTCATGTCTCTCCACCCTTTCAATCTTAAACGGGACTTGGATCAAGCCCGAACCTACCTCTTCAAACCTATTGCTGTATATTGTAGCAGAATTGGAAGAAAACCGATACGAAACGCCTTTGGAAAGCTTGCACGGGAAGGGGAAACATACTATCATGAACTAGAGAAATACTCGAGAAATTATACTCGGAAGCTTATGAGGAGGATCAAACGCTTATGATTTTTGAGAATACAGGCTTGGATGGCTTGAAGAGCGACTTGGCATACCTGGATGAGAGCGCCGAGAAAGTCGGATTTGTCCGGTGGCAATGGGAATATTACCGTGCTACATATGACTACAAAATTGAAGATGAACAAACCAACTCAGAATACTTTGTACGCATTAATACCCGCGCTGTGGAAGGCAAATTGGAAAAACCGGATACCGTTCTTGCTGTTGAAGCAGTATACCTTGGCAAAGCCACTTTCCCTCACGGCCTGGATTATGACTCTTCCGTTCCGCAACCAGTCGTGAAGCTGGCAGCCGAAAAATTACAGCAGCTTAAAGAACTGCTGGAAGCATAGGCTGGGCCAAACGATGAAACAACAAACGGCCCAAACGAAAACGAAGAGAGGCACGCCGGATTTTCAACTGCTAATCCTCACTTTATTGTTGGTGGGCTTTGGACTGGTGATGGTATTCAGCTCCAGTTCCAGCATTGCAATCGCAAGCGATAAATTTAACAATGATGCCCTTTACTTCACGAAAAAACAACTTATGTGGGCGATTATCGGTCTATTTGGCATGTTTTTTGCCATGAATATCCGTTTCAACAAGTACAAAAAGCTCTATGCACCCTTTTTCCTGCTCACTACGGTCATGCTGGTGATTGTTTTGATCTCAGGTGCAGTATTGAACGGTGCACGAAGCTGGATTCACATTTTTGGTTTCAGTCTTCAGCCTGCGGAATTCGCAAAAATTGCTATCATTCTATACCTCTCTGCACTGATCACCAAAAAAGGTGAAGGCTTCAGGGTTTTCAAGACAGGGTATTTTCCCGTCCTGTTTATCGTCGGATTCATCGCAGGGCTGATTATGCTGCAACCAGACTTCGGTACCACCTTCATTCTGGTGTCCACCTGTGGTCTCTTGATCTATGCCGGTGGAGCCAGTATGAAACATATCCTGGGTTCAATTCTCCTGGTTGTACTCGGTGGGGCACTGGCGTTCGGAGCGAATTCCCTGTTTTCTTCCATGTCTCCTTCCGACACAACGACTGCTACAACAGCAGTCACTGCGGAGCAGAACTACAAGATCGGACGTATTCAGGCTTTCCTTGATCCAATGTCCGATATTAATGGCGGAAGTCTTAACCTCTACCGTTCTCTTGTTGCCATTGGTGATGGCGGCATGACAGGTTCCGGGATTGGACAAGGTACGATGAAGCTGCATTATTTGCCAAACGCGTATAATGACTTTATTTTCTCCGTAATCGGGGAAGAACTCGGATTCATCGGAAGTGCATTATTCCTGCTAGTTTACCTGTACTTCATCTGGCGCGGAATCATTGTCTCTCTTCGCTGTCCCGATCCATTCGGAACACTGGTCGGCATAGGTATCATGGGACTGATCGCGATTCAGGCATTTATCAACATTGGTGGTGTAACTCAGACCATTCCGGTGACGGGGGTCACGCTTCCATTTATCAGTTATGGGGGTACCTCACTCTTTGTGATGATGGTTGCCATGGGCATTCTGCTCAGTATCTCACGTACTAACAATCTGGACGTGATCAAGGAAGAGAAAACGAAGTCAGTGACTGTACAGACACAGACTCGTACCTCTCCTGCTCTTCGTTCACGGGAGTCCATCCGTCGGATTCGGTAAAAAAGCAACTCAAAAAAGGCTGTGCACCCAATGGATGCGCAGCCTTTTTCTGTGTACTCGTTACTATTCTGTCTATCAAGATGAAGAACAGGTCAATATCGCTCTGTCCTCCATTGCGGATTGCGATTTCTACAGATCGTCGCCTTTGAAAGATACGCCTTCTACCTTTACATTGACTTCAACCACGCGTAATCCGGTCATGGTCTCTACCGCTTCTCTTACATTCTGCTGAAGCATACGGGAAACTTCATGAATCGGGGTTTCGTACAGGACGATGATGCGCAGGTCAATGGCTGCTTCCAGCTGGCCGACCTCAACGCTCACGCCTTTCTGTACGTTTTTACCGCTGAGTCGCTTCGCCCAGCCCTCTGACAATCCTCCAGACATTGCGGCAATTCCGGGTGTTTCCATTGCAGCCATTCCGGCAATTTTTGCAACCACGTCATCGGCAATCCGGATGTTTCCGCTCTCCAGTTGAAGTTGTTCTGCCATGCCACATCCTCCTTCACTTCGTTACTCGTATTTTAAATCCTTTCCACCCCAAAAAGCAAATTAAACTCAAAAAGATGCGTTTACAACCTACCACCATTTGGTTATATTGAAATATGAAAATAATCTCATAAGCGATTTACAGTGTTATTCAAAACAAAATAATTTATAACCGAGGTGTTTGTTGTGAGAAACCGGATTTCATCCATTTTGCTGATTGCGTTCTTTGCACTCAGTGCCATCGCCCACTACATGAAATGGGATTCGATTCTACAGTTCGTGATATCAGCCATTTCGGTTATTTTTGTGGCCGGTTTTTTAGGCAAAGCCACCGAAAATGTGGCCCACTACGCCGGACAGCGGCTGGGTGGATTCTTGAATGCCACCTTCGGCAATGCTGCCGAATTGATCATCGCCATTTTCCTCGTCAAAGAGGGACTCTTCGACATGGTCAAAGCTAGTCTGACAGGTTCCATCATCGGAAATCTGCTGTTAGTGCTCGGGTTAAGTATTTTTGCCGGAGGACTCAAGTTCAAAATTCAGAATTATAATGTTTCACTTGCAGGTCTGAATGGTTCCCTGATGATTGTTGCCATCATTGCCCTGTTTATTCCGGCAGTCTTTCTCAACACACATTCCATTACACAGAAAGACACAAATACACTTAGTCTCATCGTGGCCGGATTGCTCATCCTCGCGTATATTGCGTGGTTGCTATTCTCCATGGTGACACATAAGAACTACCTCGCAGACGTCACTGAGGATCGCGATGAAGAGCTACCTCATGAGCATGCTCCGGCATGGTCCAAGAAAAAATCAATTCTCTATCTGGTGCTCGCAACAGTCATGGTTGCCTTCGTCAGTGAATGGCTGGTGGGCACGCTCGAAGTCTTCACTTCGGAATTTGGACTTAGCGAACTGTTTGTCGGTGCATTCCTTGTCGCCATCATCGGTAATGCAGCCGAACACAGTGCAGCCATCATGCTTGCCATGAAAAATAAAATTGGAGCCGCCGTTGAAATTGCGGTTGGCAGCAGCTTGCAGATCGCACTCTTCGTTGCTCCTGTACTGATTTTTGTCAGCTACTTCACAGGCAGAACCATGGATATCGTATTCACAACGATTGAACTGGTCGCCATCGGCGTATCCGTATTTATTGCGAAGTCCATTACCCAAGATGGTTCAACGAATTGGTACGAAGGTTTACTCCTGCTCGTGGTATATATCATACTCGGTGTATCCTTCTTCCTGGTGTAACCAGGCCCTCACCAAGCTATATAAGTTAAACTAAAGAATATTTACACTGGACACTCCGATGACAGAACAACCTTCCGATCGCTGTTATCCCCTGATTTTTTTGATTCCTTTTATAAAGGGGTAAATCCGGGGATAAAGGCGAACGCTCCGCTTCTTCAGGTTATTTCTGTCCTCTCCGTTTTGTGTAAATGTTTAGTTAAATTTATATAACACTAAAATATACAAGCCACAAGAGGCAGCCCGAATTTACATTCGGTGCTGTCTCTTTGCTTGTATGAGCCCTCCGGCTGGCTTGTATCTCCATCCCCCGTTCAGACGCACAAAAAAAGCATGCATAAACGCCTGCATGCCTTCTATTCTGACCCGCGCATTTGCAGGCTATTGCTCATTCTTCTTGTTCAAGGCTTCATATAAAATTGCCAAATTCCGCTCAAGCGCGCTAACCAGCTGCTTACCTGCACCTTCTGGAAGGAGCCCTGCACGAACAGCAAAATCAACTTCTTTGGAGAACCCATACATCTGTGTATCCAATACTTCCTCATAGAGAGGGCAGTAGCGGGTAGCCAGATTCTCCATCTGTACTTCAATAAGCTTCTGTATTTTATCTGCATCTTCTTGAAGAAGACTGATCGCTTTCAAATTCAGCTGGTCCTGCAGATCAGATGAAGTCATGCATTTTTCCCCCCTATGTCCCAAAAATCGCGTAAAGACGTTCTACCTCTAATATTAGACGAAATGAAGAGCTAATACAAGAACCTGACCAAAATAAGCCCGCAAAGTTAAGCCTTTTGTTGAAGCTTAATCCACCTGTTCCAGCCACGTCCAGACGAGTATTCAGATCATTCCATGCCAAAAAACACCCCTGCCAAAAAGGCAAAGGTGCTTCTTGAGAGCTATTACTCAGATGCGATGCTTACATTCAGTCCATGCTTGGCAAATACTTCTGACATGGCTGCTTTTGCTTCAACTGCATCTGGACCATGAACATGCAGTTCATAGCTGTGCGTGCTGATCAGCGTTGTAAACAATCCGAGAATACTTTTCACATCGATATACTTGTTCTCCGAATGAAGCACGATTGAAGAAGTAAACTTGCCTGCTGTTTGAGCAATTTCTACTACAGCCGCGTTATTACTCGACATAGGAATCCCTCCGTCTTTTTACTATTGGTATCATCTATTAATTACCACTACATGATACCGTGAATCCGCTTTCCTAGCAACAGCAAAATCCTGTTCCTACTTCAAATGGTCCGGATTCAGGCATTCCAGCTCAGGAATGACAAAGATACCGTCTTTACGAATCAGCACATCGTCAAAATAAATCTCCCCGCCGCCATAATCCGGACGCTGGATCAATACGAGATCCCAGTGGATGGACGAGCGGTTGCCATTGTCAGTTTCTTCATACGCCTGACCTGGCGTAAAGTGCAAGCTGCCTGCGATTTTTTCATCGAACAGGATATCTTTCATCGGATGCAGTATATGCGGGTTAAATCCAATCGCGAATTCACCTATATGACGAGCACCCTCATCCGAATTCAGGATTTCATTCAAACGCTCTGTATCGTTGCTTGTCGCTTCGACGATTTTGCCATCCTTGAACGTGAACTTGATATTTTCAAAAGTCACTCCATTGTACAGGGTTGGCGAGTTATAACTAATCGTTCCGTTCACGGAATTACGCACAGGGGCACTGTACACTTCGCCATCCGGGATATTCTTTTGGCCAGAACATTTCTCTGCACCGATATCTTTAATGGAGAAGCTCAGCTCTGTTCCTGGTCCGGTGATACGAACTTTGTCCGTCCGCTTCATCAGGTTAGCGAGCGAGTCCTGCGCTTTGTCCATTTTGGCGTAATCCAGGTTACATACGTCGAAGTAGAAATCTTCAAACGCTTCTGTACTTGTATTGGCGAGTTGCGCCATACTTGCGTTAGGGTAACGAAGTACAACCCATTTCGTATGTTTGACACGTTGTTCACTATGTACCGGGTGGGAGTACAATGAATTGTACATTTTCATTTTTTCTTCCGGCACATCGGACAGATCATTCACATTTTCTCCCGCACGAATACCGATATAACAATCCATCTGTTTCATACGGTTCAGATCAATCTCTGCCCATGTTTTCATCATTTCTTCTGTGGCATTTTTCAACATCGCACGCTGTACGGTTTTATCAGTCAACTGTACAAAGACGTTACCACCTTTTTTGCCTACCTCTTCAATAATAGCGTTAATCAGATCACGTTCCGATCCAATCATCTCAACCAATACATTTTCACCAGGCTGTACATCTACTGAATAGCCCACCAGGTTTGCTGCAAGCTTTTGAATTCTTGGGTCTTTCATCTTGGTAAAATCCTCCTGTCATCTGCCATACTTGAATTGAACAACGGTAAATTACGATACTATTGTAGCACGCGAACAGTCATCCCGTCAGCAGGCAGTCCTTCACTTCGTTTATTGATATGACTTGAAGTTAACATCGGTGACAAGGGCTTCTTTGTTACTTTTACGGTTGTTGTCTGTGTAACTCATCTGACTTTCAGAGGATAAGCGAAGAGGCAGACTGCTCTTCCGATCTACCGTGAGATGATATACCGTCTGCACGCTCGCTTGTTTCATCATCTGTTGCATCGTTGTTTCGCCCTGTTTCCAAACTTTCTCCAGATCCTTCTCAAGCTTCTCCTTACGCGCTCCTTTCACCGTAGCTGCCTTATGCATATATTCTGCCCGAATGGCGTTCATCTCGTCGTTTAGCTGGGTTACAGCCCATGATTTGGCGTCTTCCGGTGCAAGTTCAATCCGTAATGTTCTGGTTCGACGACCAGCTCCATACTCCGATTGAATGGTTTTGTGCATCCCATCGATCTTCTCCAATTGGGCAATTGGATTAAAACGAGAAAGAGACCCACGCAGCGGCTCATGCTGCGCTGACAATGCCATCCATTGCCCTTGTTTCCGCTCGAAAGAGGCGCTAAACCCACTGGGCTGTCCATTATTTTTTACGGCAGTTGCTTGAATGCCTGTCCCCACAGCAGTTACTTCTCCAGGTAATCGAGTCTGAAGGGTCAGACGATCATGATTCTCCAGCTTGCCTTCGAATTTGAACTGATTTTCGAACAGCCCACTGTTCTCCCGTCGAAGTCCTGCCTCTCCTTCAAAACTCAACGTTTCTTTTCCCGCTATCCCCGATAAAGCCAAGGAAAAGACCTCTTCAGGCGTTTGATCTCGCTGGATTAATCCACAACCCGGAACACCAATAATCACGATGCTCACAAATAACCATAATGTACGTACCGAATGGCGGTTAAACATGTCTATCTTCACCCTTCCATGAACTTTCTCCATAGATTGCCCCGCCCGTATACGCTTATACTTCTTCTATACACATCTTGATCTGCGATGCACAAAAAAAAGAGAACGACTCCGCAATTGGAATTGTTCTCTCTTAACGTGTTACTTCCTGTTCCTCTACAACGATTCTGTTCCGACCACCATTCTTGGCGCTGTACAAAGCCATATCAGCCCGATAAAACAAGGACTCTACACTGACCTTTTCATCCATCCAATTCCACTCTGCGATGCCACTGGATACCGTAACGGGTGGTCTGGTCTCTTCTGCGACTCTCTTTCGAATCACTTCCGCATAATCTAACGCCTGCCTTACACTCACCTGTGGCATATAGATCGCCAGTTCTTCTCCACCCCATCTGGCACATACATCCTCCGAGCGAACAGAGCTGGTAACGATCTCACTCACTTGCTTCAATACTTGATCCCCCGTCTGGTGTCCGAACGTATCATTCACCTGTTTGAACTGATCAATATCCACCACAATGAGGGAGCCACAGAATTCATGAGCCTGTCGCTCGTGAATCACACTATCCAGATAATGCCTCACGTACAGACCTGTCAACATATCCAGATTAGCCAAGCGCCGAACCTCGGCATGCAGCGTGGCATTTGACAGGGCAAGCCCGATATGAATGGATAACATCTGCAAGAGCCTATAGTTATCATAAGAAAAGTAGTGCTCTCTACTGTGTCCCAGCAAAATGGCACCCTTCACTTCACCATTGACTCGGATCGGTGATGCAATCAGTGACATGGATCCCGTATCTTCCATGAAAAAGGAGGACACTTTATCATATTGCGCATAATTGACTATAATAAGCGGTTCCTCTGTTCGATAGATCAAACCTGCGATACCGTAGTCTACAGAAAAGGATTGGTGAAAAACATCTTTCACGTTAGATGACATGACTTCGAAGTCATTGGTACTGTCATTGAGTTGAAGAATGCAACACGTTTCGGCCTGGAATATTTCCTTTAACTCTTGCTCGGATAGTTGATAAATCTCCGAAAGATGCAGACTCTTGTTCAACCGCTGTGTAAGATCATTAATTAAACGAAGTTCCTGAATTAACATATTGGATTGTTCATGCAACTTGGCGTTCTCAAAGGCCGTTCCTGCAGTGTCTACCATCATCGTAATCAATTGCAAGTCCGATTCTTCCATAATCTCTTCATTCATTTCGATATGGAACACACCGTATATGCCTTGTTTGCCTTTCAGCGGAATCCCTACATCTACAATGCGGTTCTCTGCATCATGTGAGCGAGCAACGATCAGCTTACCTTCCATAAATGAACGCACACAAATATCTTCTCCTCGCTCGTGGACAAGCAACGGTTTAATCCGTGGATCAGAGTTGCTCTGATCCTGAGACATATACAATTTGATATAAGTCGCCGGGTACAAGTAGTCCATACTGTCAAATACCTCATCCAATATGGCCTCGACATCCATTTTGTCATGCATTCGCTGAACAATCTGAAAGAGGATGGACCTCCGGTGTTCCTCACGGGCTGTTTGTTCATGAGCATGTAACAGGTCCGTCATAAATATGTATTCGAATCTTCGGTAAAAGCAGGTGTGATAATGCAATGCCTCAGATTGAACCACAGCTTCAGACGTTTCATATCCATTGGATTCATAGATCACAGCAGTGAATACGGCAAACATATCCTTGTTAGTTCTGGAGAATAAGGGATGTGTTATTATAAGATATTCTCCGTGTTCGCTTGTCCCTTTAAGGGACAGGACCTGTCTCTTATCCAAACATTCCAATACCAGCCTGCGTGCATTTACGCCCGAATCAGCTTCATGATCGCTATCGTATCCTATGCAATCACCTTCCGTGTTCCACACGCTGTAAAAGGTTGATGTTCTGGCCAGCCTTGAACCCACTTTGGAGTTCCAGTCACTGTATGCCTGCTCTAGCAAGCTACCTAAATATGAAAAATCAAAAGGTGTGATATCCATTTTTTGCATCCACAACACATGCTCTTCATGAGAATGAGGAGCGGCAAAAGATGCGGAATCGCCCGAACTTCGTGAATTCAAGCTGGCAGGTAAACTTCTTAGATGTTCTAACATGTCAGGCGCTCCTTTGCACCGTTTTTGCATCCACCAGGATGCATTAATCTGCAGACGTTATCGCAAACCTGCAAATTCGTTGCGATAACCTTGTTACATAAAGATGATTTAAAGTTAAGATACAATCTATTTTACTCTGTTTAAAGCTTTTTTGCATCCATATTTCAGAAAATTGTCCCATTATTTTAGGCCCAATGACCTATCGACAAATTTAGACGTTTTTTTGCTTTTATTCTACGCTTGACTTTGTTTCTCTTAAACTGTAATATAAATTGTTGATGAAGACTACTAATGGGTCTTTAAATTTGGGCATTACCGGTTGTGTCACCCTCATTCTTTTTGTTGCTTTCAGGACAGCGGCTGAACTTTCCTGATCGTTCTATGCGAGGCCAAGCCCGCATCAACAAATTGGAGCGCAAACAGAGCCCTAATATGAACTTTAACTAAAAAGGAGCTACTTTAAACATGGCACGTTACACTGGTCCTAAATTTAAATTGAGCCGTCGCCTCGGCATTTCCCTTAGCGGAACAGGCAAAGAATTGAAACGTCCTTTCCCTCCAGGTCAGCACGGAGCTAACCAACGCAGAAAAATCAGCAACTACGGTATGCAATTGCAAGAAAAACAAAAATTGCGCCACATGTACGGTTTGGGCGAGAAGCAATTCCGCACACTGTTCTCTAAAGCTCAAAAAATGCAAGGTATTGCCGGTGAGAACTTCATGTTCTTGCTTGAGTGCCGCCTTGACAACCTCGTTTACCGCCTTGGGTTTGCTAACTCCCGCGCTGGAGCGCGTCAGTTGGTAGCACACGGTCACGTAACTGTAAACGGCAAAAAAGTCGATATCGCTTCTTACCAAGTAAGCACTGGTGATGTAATCGGCTTGCGTGAGAAGAGCCGCGCTCTTTCTTCCATTAAAGAAGCTTTGGAAGGCCGTTCGCATCTTCCAGCATACGTTGAATACAACGAAGCAGCTGTAGAAGGTAAATTCATCCGCTTGCCTGAGCGTGCTGAATTGTCCCAAGACATCGATGAAAAACAAATCGTCGAGTTCTACAACCGTTAATCGTTGCAATCACATTAAAGTTTCAACCCAAACAGCTGTCGAGATTTTCTCGACAGCTGTTTTTCTATGCTTTTTTTTAATTATCTTCATTATAGGAACGTAAATAACGATATAAAATATAGACTCCCTTCAGGAGAAGCACACATCCATATATACATCACAAGAATGACATCGAGGGGGATTAAAACATGCATTTTTTTCGCAATCGCAAGCTCGCTGTTAAGCTTGGACTTTTACTCGGGATCGTATTACTCTGTTGTATTGGAGCCCTGATTGCATTTAATACCAAATCCATTTACGACAAAAGCCTCCAGTACGGCGAAACCGTTGCTGGACAGGCAGCAAACCGGGCTACGAATGAGTTTATGACTGACATTAATCAGGTGAAAAACACGTTGGACACCATGAGTACCACGTTATTGGATGCAGCTCAGAACGGATCACTCAACCGTGAAGAAGTCGTCAGACTCCTTGAACAATATCTGAAGAAGGACGAGAAAGTTTTTGGCTTTTATACGGGCTGGGAACCAAATGCCTTTGATGGAAACGATGCGGAGCACATCAACAAAAAAGAATATGATGATGCTACGGGTCGATTCGTTCCATACGTTATACGTGATGGCAACTCCCTGCATTTTGAGCCTATGCCCACTTATGAGGGAAGCGGTGAAACTAGTACTTACTATCAGCAGCCAAAGAAAACCAAATCCATCTATTGGTCCGAGCCTGTTACCTACACGGTTGGCGGAAAAGAAACACTACTCGTTTCGATTGTCCTCCCTCTATTAGATGAAAACAAAAAATTCTTGGGCATTGTTGGGGCCGACTTTACCATTGATCGTTTTCAGCAAAATATAGCATCACTTAATCCGGATCAAGGTTATGCCATGCTTATTACTAGTGAAGGACAGATTGCTGCACACGGCTCCAAACCGGAACTGGCTCATGAAGGAGCCGTAATTCCATCTGAGATGAAGACGATCATTCAGCGTATACAATCTGGTGAGTCTCAGTTTTACGCTACAGACCCTGAAGTAGGGGAAGAACTGTTTATTGCCGAGCCTGCCAAGTTACAAGGAACAGATTCAAACTGGTACCTTGTATCGGCGCTGCCAAAGAGCCATATCCTTCAACCCTTTTATGACAGCTTGAACTGGTCCATACTGATTGCCGCACTGGCAGTTCTTCTGCTTGCAGGTGTGGTTACCTACACCATCGTCTCCATTGTTAGACAGTTGAATCAAGTCAATATCGTCGCTGGACAGCTGGCTGGCGGAGATTTGACACAAAAGTTACCTGTACGATCCAAAGATGAATTTGGCATCATGGCGGGTCATATGAATCAGATGATGGATACCCTGCGTCATACCATATCGGTTATATCCGAACATGCTTTATCTGTCGGCTCCACCTCTCAACAGTTGACCGCAGGTGCCGAAGAAACAGGTAAAGCAGCCGAACTGATTGCATTAACAGGAGTCGAACTTGCAGATAAAGCAGGTAAACAGGTGCAGGAGCTGCAAGAGTCCTCCCGTTCCATGAATGAAATATCTGCAGGGATCGGAAGAATTGCAAAGGCCGCCTCCGATGTATCCGATTCATCGCGAACTGTGGCCGAACGAACAACCATCGGAACTGATAAGATTCAGTCCGCCATGCGTATGGTCGATAGTGCCACTTCTTCTGTGCAGACGTCGATGACCGCACTGGAGAATTTCCGCCAACGTTCGGAAGAGATTGGCCATATTACAGGCATGATCACGGAAGTTAGCCGTCAAACCAACCTACTTGCCCTTAATGCTTCCATTGAAGCATCGCGAGCAGGTGAACACGGGCGCGGATTCGGTGTTGTTGCTTCCGAGATTCGTAATCTGGCTGAACAATCCAGAGTATCAGCAGCGCAGATTGCAGAGTTAATTCATAGCGTTCAGCAAGAGGTCCTTTCTCTCGTTGGAAATATGGAACATGGGAATGCCGAGGTGAGCCATATAGCGGAAGTGATTAATGAGAGTGGTGAACTATTCCTCTCGATTTCATCACAGATTTCAGATGTTAATGAGCAGATTGAGCATGTCTCAGCCATTGCGCAGCAGATGTCAGCTGGATCACAACAGGTTGATGCCACGTTAGTGCAACTCAAAACCATTGGTCATGAGACAGCAGATCACGCAACTCGTGTTGCCTCTGCCTCTGAAGAACAACTCGCATCCATGGAAGAGATTACGGCGGCATCTGCCTCACTGGCTAATCTTACCCAGGAACTATTAGAGCTGATTCAACGCTTCAAAACCTAATGTAGAAGACCTCCAATACGACTAATCATTCAGGTCACCCTATGCACCTCAGCATGGAGGTGGCCTGCTTATTTTGGCTTACAACTCATGAAATGTGCTTCAATATCGCATGATATATAGCATAATGCATGGCAGAATGGCAAATTTCGACCATTACTTGTATTTCTCAGGCATGCAAACCCGCCTTTTTATGCTATAATAAGTGCTGTTAAAAGGAGGAAGACACTGAATGGTTGATGTTAATAAGAAAAAGCCCGATGAACAGCCTGTACGCAAACGCAGCTTTGCCCGCAGACTGGGAAGTTTCGTCAAATGGATGGTTGTCCTTGGATTTATGGGGGCACTATTTGTAGGCGGTGCTTTGATGGGATACGTCAGTTCCATTGTGAAAGACGAGCCTGTCCGTTCAAGGGCCCTGATTGAACAAAAAGTCAGCGAAAACTCCATCACAGGCTTTGCTTACTTTGCCGACGGCAGTCCGATCGGTCAATTACGTACGGAAGAAGACAGGCGTCCGGTCACTACGGACCAGATCCCACAAAAGGTTATTGATGCTGTCATTTCGATTGAAGACAATCATTTTTACGAACATAAAGGTGTAGACATGAGCGGGACACTACGTGCCGTGAAACAAAAAGTGCTGAAAGAATCAGTACAAACCGGCGGTAGTACACTGACTCAGCAATTGGCGCGTCGTGTGTTTTTGAATCTGGATCGCACGGAAGATCGGAAAGTGAAAGAAATCTTGCTCTCACTCCGACTCGAACGTTTCCTGACCAAAGACGAGATTATGACAGCCTATCTGAACAAAGTTCCTTTTGGTAATGGTTCCAGCGGATACAACGTTTACGGAATCAAAGCGGCCGCCAAAGGATTGTTCAATATTAACGATCTAGAAAAAATCAACATCGCTCAGGCTGCTTATCTTGCTGGATTGCCACAACTCCCCTCCTCTTACTCTGCCTTTAACGGTAAAGGCGATTTTGTAGAGGAAAATTTTGACCGCGCAATCAACCGTCAGCATCTGGTATTACGCCGTATGCTTGAACTGGGCAAAATCAATCAGTCCGAGCATGACGAAGCTCTAGCTTTTGATATCAAAAGCTCACTCGCTCCGAAGACCATCAAGGCTTACAACACTTATCCATATCTTATGATGGAAACGGAACGACAAGCTGCACAGATTTTGATGAAACAGATGAATTCCGACACAGCTGAATCTACAGACAAAGCTACGGATGCAGACACACCTCAGAAGGAAAGCAGTGCATTATTAGAGGAAGCTCAGACGCAACTGCGGACAGGTGGATATCGTATATACACGACCATCAACAAAAGTATCTACAAAACGATGCGTACCATTGCGGAAGATGACAGCAATTTCTCAGTAGATGATCCTGTCAAAGGAAAAGAACAAACTGCTGCCATGCTGATTAATCACAAAACCGGTGCTATTCTGGGTATGATTGAGGGCCGGGATTTCCAGGATGAACAGATGAACTACGCAACGCAGATGATACGTCAGCCAGGTTCAACGATGAAACCTATAGCCGCTTATCTTCCTGCGCTAGATGAAGGTCTTGTTCAGCCAGCTTCAATTATTGATGACTCACCGATCATTCTCAAAAATGGTCCGAGCGGCTACCACATTGCCAAGAATGCCAACAACCGGTATCAGGGACTGGTCACTGCGCGCAGAGCACTGAATTATTCTCTTAATATACCGGCTCTGAAGTTGTTTAATGAAGAAGTAGGGATCGAGAAGGCTTGGACCTTCGCCAAAAAACTGGGGATTACCACCATTCAGAAGGAAGACTATCAGGCTCAGACCGGTGTTCTCGGTGGTCTCCAATACGGTGTAACCGTTGAAGAATTAACCAGTGCCTATGGTGCTATCGCCAATAATGGTGTATATAACGATTCTTACATGATTAGCAAAATTGTAGATTCCAAAGGAAACATCGTTTATAAACATGATACTGAACCTGTCCAAGCCTTCTCGGAGCAGACAGCATACCTGATGACCGATATGCTGCGGACCGTTATTACAGAAGGAACGGCAGATAAAGTACGTGAAAATTACAAATATTCCAAGAGTGTGCCAATCGTAGGTAAAACAGGTTCCACTCAAAACTACGCAGATGTCTGGTTTGAAGGTTATACCCCAGATGTCACACTTGGCGTGTGGGTTGGATACAAACAGCCAGTGAATACGCTGGAAAGTAAATCACAGAGAAAACGTGCGCAGCAACTGTGGTCGAAAATCCTGAACGAAGTGATCGATACGCAAAAAGATCTGTTCGTTACGGATTCATTCAAAAAACCGTCTGGCATCGAAACGCGCACGGTGTCTGCATACAGTGGCAAGTTGCCAACATCCATGACTGACAAATTTGTTACGGATATTTTCAACAGCAAGTTTGTGCCGAAGGATAGCGATGACGGTGTAGCCAAAGCCAGGTACATTACTTACAATGGTGTAAACTATATTCCGCGTGACGGAACACCTTCGGACATGTTGAAGGAAAAAACAGTAATCAAGCGTAAAAAACCAATCTCGGATCTCATCAAAGAATTGCAAAATGCATTCTCACGTATGAGTCGACATGAGTCACTTGCTTATTATCTTCCTGAAGATGCTGGTGCAGACATGCCAACACAGATTGATCCAAGGACAGATAACGGCAAAGCTCCTGATGCACCAGGCAACGTACGCATCTCAACCTCGGGTGACAGAGCTGTCATTACATTTAATGCCACACCTGAAAATGATGTCGTGGGTTATCGTCTGTACCGTTCTGTAAACGGTGGAGGATTCCAGAACCAGGGTCAGGTTGTCCTGACTGGTGAATCCAGATCATTCTCTGCATATGCAGCGCAAGGCGGTAACTTCGCCTTCTATGTAACGGCAGTGGATGTTGCCGGCAGAGAGTCTGCTCCTAGCGCTACAGTAAATAGTGCTGGTGTAGCTCCTCCTGTGGAAGAAGAGATTGATGAACCGATTGAAGTTCCAGGTACAGTCGTTACGCCGGGAGAAACGCAGACCGATAATACAACAACGACAGCCCCAGGCACACCTGGTCAAGTCAGCGTATCTGCCCTCACTCAAGGACTGCGTATTCAATGGGCGTCCAGTCCAAACGCAGATAGTTATACTGTATATTACAGTGAAACAGGCTCGGCTCCTTATACCAAAATCGGAACAACAGCGGGAAATACCATGGATTATGGAGTACCCGCATCGACCAGTGGATGGTTCAAGGTATCTGCCAGCAACAGTGCGGGTGAATCCGAACCTTCTGCAGCCATACATTTTCTACCCTGATTCAGGCATAGCGTTCCAAAACAAGCCGCATCCTCAGACTGTATCTGAGTGTGCGGCTTTTTATTTGTATTTACAGCAGCCAAAAAGCCTGCTTCATGCCATTGGCATAAAGCAGGCTTTTACAATCCATTTTAATGGGTAGAGTCACTGTATTTGGCTTCGTAGAGTATTAACTTCTCCCCACAGTCATTCGTATCACCATCGATACCAACACATTGATGATCCTAGCACTGTCGCGTTAGTCTTCAATGGTGGATAGATCTCCTGTTGGCAGATCAAGCTCCCAGGCCTTCAGCACACGGCGCATGATCTTGCCGGAACGTGTCTTGGGCAGTTTATCCTTGAACTCAATCTCACGCGGAGCAGCGTGGGCAGACAGGCCCTCTTTGACAAAACGATAGATCTCTTCTTTCAGCTCCGGTGTCGCCTCATATCCTTCACGAAGCGCCACAAAGGCCTTGATGATCTCCCCACGTGTCACATCCGGCTTACCGATTACACCCGCCTCTGCTACCGCAGGATGCTCCACAAGCTTGCTCTCGACCTCAAAGGGGCCGATACGCTCGCCTGACGAATTAATCACATCATCAATACGTCCCTGGAACCAGAAATATCCTTCTTCATCCATATAAGCGGAGTCACCGGATACATACCAGCCCGTAAGCCTGAAATACTCCTCGTATTTCACCGGGTTATTCCAGATCTTCGCCATCATGGATGGCCAAGGTGCCCGTATGGCCAGATTACCCATACTGTACGGCGGTAATTCCTGCCCGCGATCATCAATAATCGCTGCATCGATTCCAGGCAACGGACGTCCCATGGAGCCAGGCTTAATCGGCATTCCGGGATAGTTACAGATCAGCTGTGCACCTGTTTCCGTCATCCACCATGTATCATGAATCCGCTGACCATAGGCTTTCCACCCCCAACGAACAACCTCCGGATTGAGCGGTTCACCGACAGACATGACATGACGCAGACTGCTCAGATCATGCTGGGCAATGGTCTCTTCTCCCGCTCCCATCAGCATACGGAAGGCCGTTGGCGCACTGTACCAGACCGTGACTTTGTTCTTCTGGATGGTGCTGTACCAATCTTGAGGACTGAAACGACCACCCCGTATCACATTGGTTACTCCGTTGAGCCATGGAGCAAAGATACCGTAAGAGGTGCCCGTCACCCAACCAGGGTCAGCAGTGCACCAGTATACATCATCCTCACGTAAATCCAGAACAACCTTACCTGTATAATAGTGCTGAATCATGGCATTTTGAACATGGTACACCCCTTTGGGTTTACCCGTAGAGCCTGAGGTATAATGAATAAGCAAACCATCCTCACGATTCAGCCACTCTACTTCCATCTCATCCGAAGCGGCAGACATCTCTGCATCAAAATCGATGAGTCCCTCCTCAGTCTGCGCGCCCCCACCCACAATAAATATATGTTTGAGCTCGGGCAATTCGGAACGTTTGATGCGTTTTAGCAATTCCGGAGTGGTGACGAGCGCTACTGCTCCGCTATCCTCCAGCCGATCCTTCACAGCCGTTTCCATAAAAGCTTCGAACAACGGGCCCGCGATGGCTCCAGCTTTCAATATACCCAGGAGACTAAAATACAGCTCAGGACTTCGAGGCATAAAAATAAACACTCGTTCCCCTTTGGCTATGCCATATTTGCGGAGAACGTTCCCGAACCGACTCGACTGTTCACTCAGATCAGCAAAAGTATAGGACTCTTCACGTGAAGCATCGCTATACAATAAAGCGGTTTTTCCGCCCCTTCCTTCCAGTACATGACGATCAATCGCTTCATGCGCCATGTTTACTTTTCCGCTGGCGTGCCACGTAAAGTGCCTTTCCACCGATTCCCAATCGAACCGGCTTCTCGCCTCCGTGTAATCGCCCAGATTAGATTCAGACACAACCGTTTGCAGCATCTCACCATGTGCTTGACTCATGCTTGCCAGCCTCCTTCAACTCGACATTTCGATTCCCGTTAGGGGTCACTTCTCATTGCCTTTGTGTTGACTGAACTTCCAGTTAGCGCTTACATTAGTAGAGAGAACTTCTCATCATGTACTTGCTCGGCCAAACAGATGTTAACTATACTGTATTGAATTGTGAACATTTTTTGTCTACGCAATTATAGCAAATCTTTTCAATTGTCGTCTATGGCTTTTCAATTTTTTGGATTTTTGCTATAGCGTTCTTTTTGGAACAACCTCTATAAGTAGGAAAGAGAGGAGCATGAACCATGGAACATATCAAAGAACATCATATGCGTTCCATCTTCAAGTACGGCCACCGAATTACTGTTGAAGGCCCCGTGCAGGCCGAGGAGATAACCCGTCTTGCCTTCCATCCGGATCTGGATGCCTTTCGGCGCCCAACGGAGCAGCAAGAAGCTCTGGCCGAGATCGCAGCATTGCCTGAAGGGCGAATTATCATTGCACATGAAAATGAAACGATTATCGGCTATGTAACCTTTCACTATGCGGATGATTGTGAACGCTGGTCCGAGGGCAATATGACTGATCTGATAGAGCTTGGGGCAATCGAGGTTGCGGACGACTATCGCTCGCTTGGCATTGGACGTGAGATGTTACTTACCGCTTTGGAAGATAAATACATGGAGAACTACATTATTTTCACCACAGAATATTATTGGCATTGGGA
Source organism: Paenibacillus xylanexedens (assembly GCF_001908275.1). Classification (NCBI taxonomy): domain Bacteria; kingdom Bacillati; phylum Bacillota; class Bacilli; order Caryophanales; family Paenibacillaceae; genus Paenibacillus; species Paenibacillus xylanexedens. The sequence goes on from NZ_CP018620.1 coordinate 5,471,365, forward strand.
TCTGAAGGGCAGCGGACTAAACGTATGGGATTATCGCAAAATGATGGAGAGGCTGATGGAAACGATCGACATGACCTGGTATGCAACAGACGACCCCGAAATCTGTTCACATCCTGCGAACTGTTTGATGGTACGTATCGGAAGTCAGGTGCCCATCACATCGGAAGAACAGTTTGATCGGGTACGCTTCCGCCATCGGTTCATGTACTAATTCGATGATCTGTTCGAAAAACGATATACATAACAAAAACCGCCTCTCGCAGCGTTGCTCCATACCTCATGGAACAGCTAATCGAAGGCGGTTTTTCATGGATTTCGGATGGGTATTGCAATATAAGCTTATGTCATTACATATTTTCTAACATATGCTCCACAATACGATGTGAACGCTGCGAAGATTCCACGGTAAATTCAGCAAAGTTAACATGCGCCGAACCATCCGCTTTATCTGACATCCCACGCAGGACAACAAACGGTACTCGATTCATGTAACAGACCTGAGCAACTGCAGCCCCTTCCATCTCCGCACATGCACCGTCCATCTCAGTATATAACATGTTAACTGTATCTTTATTTGCAATAAATTGGTCTCCAGATAACACTTTACCGATCAGGTAATTGGCTCCCTGTGCTTTACACGCTTCTTCAGCCAGTGTAATAAGCGAAGCCTCGGCAGGGAATGCAGATGTCTCCTGGTAAGGAATAACCCCGCGTGCGAACCCCAGTGGCGTTACATCCATGTCGTGCTGAACACATACAGACGATATAACCATATCCCCAATGTTCAACTCCGGGTTAACTGCACCCGCAACACCTGTGAAGATAATCCGATTAACCTGAAAACGATCAATCAAGATCTGCGTCGTAACCGCTGCATTTACTTTACCTACGCCAGATTTGCACACGACAATTTGCTTGCCAAGCCACTCACCTGCAACGTATGTAATGCCGGTTTGTTTGACCGTCTCAAGCTGCTTCATACCTGCCAGCAAAAGCTCGACTTCCTCATCCATCGCTCCGATAATCCCAATCGTTTCACGCATCTTCCGATACCCCCTGTTTTTCATTTTTAAACTAATTCAGCACAAAAGCTCCGTCTCCGGAGCTTTCGCATATCCACTATGTAGAGAGAATGACTTCTCCCTTACTGTATATAATCCCGATTAAACTACATCTGCGTGACTTACAGACAGACGAAGAATCGTTTCATGCGGCAAAATAACCCGTGGGTTCTCCACATTTTCTTTCTTCATCAACTTGGTCAGCAAACGCATCGCTACTGCGCCAAGGTCGTACATTGGCTGAGCCACTGTTGTCAACTGAGGACGCACCATGGAAGCCATACGGATGTTATCCACACTAATAATGGAGAAGTCATCCGGTACTTTCAGACCGTCATCCTGAATGCTGTGAATGGCACCAATGGCCATTTCATCTGTAGCAGCAAAGATAGCTGATGGTTTTTTCTTGAGTCCAAGGAAATATTTCATTGCTTCCACACCGGATTCATATCGATAGTTACCAATTCGAACAAGATCCTCCTGGTATTCAATCCCCGCTGCTTCCAGTGCTTTTTTGTATCCTTGGAAACGGGCATATCCATTCGCCGGATCTTGCAGTGTACCACTGATCATCGCAATTTCCTTGTGTCCATGACGAATCAGGGTGTTTACCGCGTCAAACGCAGCCGCCTCATGATCAATATCCACTGAAGGAAATGTGCCCTTCTCATCACTTGTTGCACAAAGTACGATCGGCACAGCCGCAGACTGGAACGCCTGAATGTGTTCGTCCGTTACTGTTCCACCCATGAAGAGCAGTCCGTCTACTTGCTTTTCGAGCAACGTGTTAATAACACGAATTTCTTTTTCTTTCTTCTTATCTGCATTACACAAAATAATATTGTAGTGATACATATTCGCAATATCTTCAATTCCGCGGGCAATCTCCGCGAAGGTTGAGTTCGAAATATCCGGAATAACAACCCCGACCGTGGTTGTTTTCTTGCTTGCCAGACCTCTGGCTACCGCATTCGGACGATATCCCAACCGTTCGATGGCTTCATATACTTTTTTCCGCGTTTGCGGTTTGACATTAGGGTTATTGTTAACTACCCGTGATACCGTTGCCATAGACACTCCAGCTTCACGTGCCACATCATAAATGGTTACCGTCACAGTACTTCTCTCCATTACCAGTAAATTTTCATACCATTTTCATTAAGATTTATATTACGACAAATTTTTGCATTAATCAATTAAAATAGGCTTTAGGACTCACTCAAAACATTCGTAAGTGTGGTTCTAGTAATATCTGAATGGGAAGTATGCCATACAGGAATTCCCTTTTTGATCAGGATTGCCTGTGGAGATTCGTGCTTAACACCCAGCTTTTCTGCTGCTTCATTCGATACCGGGCGATCTTCCACAACATAGATGATGCCATATTTCACTTGTTCATTGGCATTGTTAAGCAAATAATCGTTCATCTCCTGATAAGCGTTCGAGCTGATCGGACAGCGCGTGCTATGCTTAAACAGAAGCAAGGGTTGATCCTTGGTAGCCTCCACTGCGGAGTTTAGCTGTTCAATACTTGTCATTTTAGTCATGTCAGCCATTAGATATACATCCCCCTTTACCAGGAATACCGCTATGTTGAGCGTTTTCACTCTTCGATATCTTAACAAAAAGTGCGCGAAAAAGCCAATTTTCATGAAAACAAGCATTTTACACGTCAAAATTAGACAGCATTTGAGAAGTACTCCTGCCACACAAATCCGGATAATTGACTTAATCTACGCTCCGTGGTCTCAATCCACGCTGCATCACCAGACTTCGTTGCGTAACCCATAATGTCCAGCAGCAGATTGATACGCTCCTCCACTGCTTGCTGCATTCGATATTCCATCTCCCGATCGGTCGCATCCGGCCAGGCCAGCAGTAACTCATGAAACAGGTCTGCCAGTTCATTACGTTCACCAAAAGATACGTCTTGCTTCACGGGCTGTTCACCCAATGTGCTTATGCATTCTGTTAAGTCCGGCTTGACCGGCGGAAGCACTTCGTATGATACACAGTCTGTACACGCAAATACGGGTACGTTTCGAATCTCCACTTTTTTGGCGTATACCACTGTTCTTAATTCCAACTCCATTACATGTCCACATCTGCACGACTTGCGCACCACCATCACCTCATTCGTTCTGTACTCTATATAAGTACCATTCGACCTATTTCGGCTCAAATCCTGCTATTAACGAAAGGTTGCACAAATTACCACTCCCTCCAGATGAAGGTTGTCGAATGCAGGCAGTCACTGACTTGTAATCGCTTCCTCCAAACTGAATATGCACTTCCATGAAGTCCCTTGGAGAATCTGTTACAATTAAAGACGCAACAGACCTAATCACCGCAAAAAGGAGAGATGGACATGAGATTAACTGGTAAAAAAGTCATCGCTCTGGTCGATGAAGAATTCGAGGATTTGGAATTGTGGTACCCTGTACATCGGGTTCGTGAAGAAGGTGCAGAAGTGCATCTTGCTGGAGAGAAAAAAGGAAAAACCTATATTGGCAAATATGGTGTGCCTGCTGAAGCCGAATACAGTTTCGATGAACTTGACAGTTCAGATTACGATGGCATTCTCGTGCCAGGCGGCTGGGCGCCGGACAAGCTGCGTCGTTATCCCAAGGTACTGGAGCTTGTGAAGGAAATGAATGCAGATCGGAAACCGATTGGACAGATCTGTCATGCGGGCTGGGTACTGATTTCTGCCAAAATTCTGGACGGAGTTACAGTAACCTCTACACCAGGCATTCGGGATGACATGGAAAATGCAGGTGCTATCTGGAAAGATGAAGCCGTTGTTGTTGATGGACATATCATCTCAGCACGTCGTCCGCCTGACCTTCCCCCTTATGGCAAGGCATTCTGTGATGCACTCGCTGACAAGTAAAAATAACCCCATTGTGCTCTCATGCACAGTGGGGTTGTTTTATATAACAAGTACTCCAATAAATAATTATCACAAATGTAAATATATTAAATTAAAGGTATTTATATCCAGTTTCCCCAATTACGATGCGTTCGAACCACTTTGTTCATCCGGACTTCCCGTGGAGTCATTAAAAACTTGCAGTCGCTCCTCAATATCTCCGCTGGTCCGTAGGGCGAAGCACTTTCGCGCTTCTTCTTTGGCAGCCGATGCTGTTGTGTTCAACACTCTGTGCTTCACACGTAACAGGGATTGTGGAGACATACTCAAGTGGCGGATGCCAAGCTCCAACCAAAGCGGAATGGCACGTTCGTCCCCTGCCATCTCACCACACACACTAACATCAATTCCGGCCGTGTGAGCCGCATCCGCTGTGGCACGAAGCATCCTCAGAACAGCCGGATGATAGGGGTGATACATATGAGCGATCTGCTCATTCATTCGATCTACTGCCAGTACATATTGAACCAGATCATTCGTACCAATACTGAAGAAATCCGCTTCCTCAGCCAGAAGGTCAGCAATCATCACCGCTGCAGGAACTTCAATCATGATTCCCACCTGAATGTGAGGGTCGTATGATAATCCGCGCTCGTCCAGATCAGACATCGCCTCACGAAGAATCTCATTGGCCTGCTGAAGTTCTTCCACCGAAGAGATCATCGGGTACATGATTTTGACATTTCCGGCAGCGCTGGCGCGCAGAATGGCTGTAAGCTGTGTTTTGAACAGATCCTTGCGGTCGAGACTAATCCGAATGGCACGGTAACCCAGAAACGGATTATCTTCCTCCGGCAATTCAAAATAATCGAGTTGCTTGTCACCACCGATATCCAGTGTACGAATAACAACGGATTGTCCTGCTGTTTTCTCTGCCACAAGACGGTACACCTCATACTGTTCTTGCTCACCCGGGAACGTAGCACGGTCCATATACAAGAATTCTGTTCGGAACAAGCCTACCCCTTTGGCTCCTTGTTTCAAAGCAAGGTCCAATTCCTTCACCGAACTGATATTGGAAGCCAAGTGCAAAACGGCCCCATCTTTGGTTACGGCATCCACGGTAGCAAGGACTTGAAGTTGTTCCTTTTTCTTCAGTTGCTTGCTGCGAAGCATGGTATACCGTTCAATGGTCTTGCGATCCGGGTCCGTAAATACCAAGCCATTGTCACCATCCACAACAAGCATATCCCCTGTCTCTACCGGCATGCCAAGACTCGCTTCCAGACCGGAAACGAGAGGAATGCCAAGGGCACGAGCCATAATCGCAGAATGTGATGTTTTCCCGCCAATCAAGGTTACAATGCCTAGTACATGAGTGGGATTCAGATGCGCCAGTTGAGATGGCGATAATTCTTTGGCAACGAGTACATACGGCTGGGTATCCGAAGGAAGTGTAATCTCCGGTGCACCGAGCAAATGCTTGAGCAGACGGTTACCCACATCCTTGATGTCAATGGCCCGCTCCTTCATATACTCGTCTTCCAGCAAGTCAAACATCGTGACAAAGTGGTCAATGGCTTCTTTGACCGCCACTTCTGCCGCCTTGTACTGACGTTCGATAATGCCGCGAATTTCGTTCATGAATACCGGATCTTCGAGGATCGCCAGATGTGCATCAAAGATACTGGACTCCTCTGGACCAACGACTTCCTTGAACTCATTTTTGATATATTCGATCTCATCCTTTGATGTCCGTATGCCCTCATACAGCCGTTCGAACTCTTGGGCAAGATCCACCGAATCCATCTTCTGATCCGGCAGATCCCATTCCCAACTGGGCAGGACAAATGCTTTGCCGATGGCAATGCCTGCAGCTCCGTTGATGCCTTGTATCTTCATTCTACCCCTCCAACGTTCCTGTCATAGAGCACCACGGACATAACGGATGCCTGACCTTTCTTAACTTGCTTAAATGGAGCAAAACTCCATGATTTTACACGATCCGGATTCGTAATTACCATTGGTGTTGTCAGTGACGCCGCTTGCTCGCGGAGTACTGCCAGATCAAACTTGATCAACAACTGCCCTGGCTCCACCGTATCGCCCTCCTGAACAAAAGCTTCAAAATGGCCTTTCAACTGAGAGGTATCGATGCCGATATGCAGTAACACTTCAAGCCCCTCACGGGTAGATAAACCCAAGGCATGCATGGTCGGGTACAAGTGCATAATCGTTCCGTACACGGGTGAGACCAGCTCTCCCTTTTCCGGAACAAAGGCTACACCATCACCGACAAGCTTGGCTGCAAAGATCTGATCCGGCACCTCTTCAATCGGGAGCATTTTGCCCTGAACAGGGGCACAGAACAGAACCTGTTGCAGGTCTCTTTCCAGCAGCTTCGCGATTTCTTCCCGAATCAATTCCGAGTAGGTCCCGAATACCACCTGTACGTTACCGCCACCCAGCTTGATCAGTCCAGCAGACCCCATACTCTTCATGGCACCCGTGTCGATCAAGCGGTCATCATGCACAGTCAGACGAAGACGTGTAATACATGCTTCAACCTGTACAATGTTACTCTTCCCGCCCAATGCTTCGAGGATTAAAGGTGCCTGATAAGGAATGTTACCTACCCAATCTTCCAGCATGGAGCCCTCTTCACGTCCTGGTGTTGGAATCTTGAATGTACGAATCGCCCATCGGAACAGAAAGTAGTAAACCAGTCCATATAGTATGCCAATCGGAATGAGCTTCCAAGCATTCTCCGATAGATGGAAATTGAGTATGTAATCAATAATACCTGCGGAGTAAGAAAATCCATGCCGGATATCAAGCCAGTAACTAATCCACATGGCAACGCCGGACATCACTGCATGCACGATGAACAGATAAGGTGCCGCGAACAAAAAAGCAAACTCAATCTGTTCCGATACCCCGGTTAGAAAACAAACGAGTGCCGATGTCAGAAAAGTTTTCTTGATTTTTGGTTTCAGATCTTCCCTGGCTTCCTGAATAATAGCAAAGGCTATTGCCGGAATGGCAAACATCATGATGGGAAACAAACCCGCCATAAAGAATCCTGCTGTTGGATCACCTGCAAAAAATCGGGGCAAATCCCCTTGCACAATGTTACCATCAGGCGTTTCAAACGTCCCTAACTGGAACCAAAACACATTGTTAAGCAGGTGATGAAGCCCAAAAGCAACCAGCACCCTGTATAACACTCCGTAGATGAACAGTCCAAACCCCCCGAGACTGTATTCCCAGGTAGCAATGCCGTTCAATCCATGCTGTAGGATCGGAGCGAGCCATAACATAAAACAGGAGAACAATGCCGAACAGAGTCCGACGATGAGCAAAACAAACCTTGAACCTCCAAAAAATTGTAAAATTTCAGGCAGTTTAATGCTTTTAAACCGATTATGCATCCCACCGGCAAGCGCGCCGAGTATGATTCCGATTAAGGAAGCAGGCTGAACGGTGCCATCCCCGAAGTTCCGAGTCACCTGATCATATATCACGATACCAGCCAGAGCAGCAAGTCCCGCTTGTCCGGCCTGGTTGGAGAGTCCCAGTGCTACACCGACAGCGAACAGATACGGTAAGAAATAAAAAATACCGTGTCCGGCCACGGTAGACACTTCACCGACAATATCCAATCCCCAGGCGTCCCAAGGCAGACTGCCAACACTGAGCAAAATTGCGGCGGCGGGCAGGACCATTGTAGGCAGCATTACCGCTCGTCCGAGCTGCTGCAAGGATCCGAGCCAATTCATGGCGACCTCTCCTTTCTATCCTAGATGGTAAGCTTTACGCAACGTTTTGTCAAAGCAAAACAGTAACCAATTGGTAATTAATACGGCAAAAATAGAGCAGAAAAAATCCCGTCAACTTCAAGTTAACGGGATTCATCCTGTGTTCATTCAATTGGGACAGATCAGGAGATCATTCGATCACAGGTGAACGAGCCTCTCAGCCGCGTCCAGCGCCGCGCAGAACGATGGAATCCTCTACCTTGATACAACGATTCGTTACCGCTGTCATGCCGTTCTCTGCAGCAATCTGGACCGCTTCATCACTATGGATGCCAAGCTGCAGCCACAGCACATTGGCTTTGATGGCAGCGGCGTCACGAGCGACATCCGCACAAAACTCTTCGCGACGAAACACATTGACAATGTCTACCGGCTCTGGAATATCCGCGAGTGTGGCATATACCGTCTCTCCCAGGATTTCACCTTGCACCTGTGGATTAACCGGGATGATGCGATAACCTCTGCTCTGCATGGCTTCTGCCACCATATAGGAAGTGCGATCTGATTTGTCTGATAAGCCGACGACTGCGATGTTGCCTGCCTTGCGCAATAGTTGTCCAATTTCTTCACGAGTAGGGTTGTTAAATTCCATGTTCAAGCACCATCCTTTTCTGATTAAAGTGCGTGTTCAAAAGACTGATTTTCAGTTATTTACTCTTTTACCCATTGAACCGAGGCGCCAAGCGCCTGCAAATGATCGAAATATTGCGGATAAGACTTGGCTACATGGTGTGCATCCCGAATACGAAGCGGCTCCTTGGAACGCAGACCAACGACAGTGAGCGCCATAATTACGCGATGATCGTAGTGAGCGTTAATCTCAACGCCGCCTTCAACGCCTTCTGGACGTCCATGTACGATAATCTCAGCTTGACGCTCTTCAACGTTCGCTCCTGCCTTCCGCAGTTCGTTCAAATAATCGGTGATTCGGTCACATTCCTTGTAACGCAGGTTCTCTACATTATAGAACCGTGACGTGCCTTCCGCAAATACAGCTGCGGCTACCATAGCCAAAACGGCGTCCGTCGCGGCATCCCCGTCGAATTCGATCGCTTTCAGTCTGCCATTACCTTGAACGTGTACAACATCGTTCTCATGTGTCAATGGCACTTCCATCATGCGTAGCACGTCAACGATGGCACGTTCACCCTGTTTGCTATGCTCCATCAGGCGCAGAATTTTCACATCAGACTGTGTAACCGCTGCTGCGGCAAGAACGGCTGCCGAGCCCGGGTAATCCCCTTGAACCGTGTAGGTCGTTGGCTGGTAAGCCTGTCCACCTGGTACACGGAAGGACATGTAATCATCACTTACATGGATAACGATGCCTGCCTGCTCCAACACTTCCAGCGTCTGTCCGATAACGACCTTGGACTTCAGGTCATTCAGTACTTCAATGGTGCTGTCTTCTGCAAGCAACGGCGTAACAAACAACAATGCACTCAGATATTGGGAGCTGACGGAGCCGGATACACGAATGTGTCCACCTTTGGCATTGCCACCCTTGATTGTAATCGGTAAGCGTCCTTCTTCATGCTGTACATCTACACCCAATTGACCAAGCGCATCGATCAGGTCATCATGGGGGCGTTTGCCCAGCGAATCTGGGTACGTATTCACAAACGTAACGTCAGGGCAGAGCGCTGTAACGCCCATCAGGAAACGAAGTACAGCACCCGCATTCCCAACATTCAATTCACGCACATCACGGGGATGACTGCCAAAGCCCTGGATCACAATCTTGCTGTCGTCTTCTTCAAGTACTGCCCCCAGATCACGAATACATCTGCGCATGGCGTCACTGTCTTCACTGTGTGCCGGGAAATGAATAGTACTTGTGCCTTCTGCCAGCGCAGCAGCCAGCAAATAACGAGTCGTGTAGTTTTTAGAGGACAGAGCCCCGATTTCCCCGTTCAGAGTGGGGGTTGGTTTAACAATAACGTCCATGGATGAAATTCTCCTTCATTGATTATATTGTGGCCAAATTGACATTCCGTGCATCGCTTGGGTATCATTATAGCGTTAAGTCCATACAGAAAAGAGGACCTGAATATGACACAAATAGCTGAAATTGAAACGTCTGAGCTGCACCGCCGTTTACAGGCGGGAGAGAAGCTGCAGATGATAGACGTCCGCGAGGACGATGAAGTCGCGCAAGGCATGATCGAAGGAGCCAAGCATATTCCGCTTGGACAGATTCCGGACCGACTGTCTGAGATTGAGAAATCAGGCGAGATCGTGATCATCTGTCGTAGCGGTTACCGCAGTGAGCGTGCATGTGAATATCTGCAGCAACTGGGATATGAAGGCTGTACAAACATGGTCGGCGGTATGCTTCAGTGGCAACAGGAAGACTAGAGAAGCCCGGAGAGAAGCGAAGTCATTTGTAACCTTGTGACTTCAGCTCTGCTCCACTCCTAGAAACGGGCCTATATGGCCCGTTTTGTTATATCTGCCACCACCTATCAACCATCAAACTTCGATGATAACAAGCTTAGACGCGGTAATGCGCTAAAATTAAACGAGTCACTTCGGCAGCGGATAACTCGGTTGTATCCACCGTATAATGTGCGAACCGATATGCGTCTTTCCGTTCTTCCATAATTGCCTGAATGCGTTCCTCTGCATTGCCTGCGAGGAGTGGGCGATTGTCACAGCCACTAACACGCTCTACAATCACTGCCGGATCAGCAGTCAAGGCAACAACCCAACCATTTTTCAACATCACGTCACAATTATCCGAACGTAGCACCACGCCACCTCCGGTCGCTATGACCTGTGACTTCTTCTCCAGCACCGAGCATAACATGCGGCTCTCGGCATCACGGAAATACGTCTCTCCCTTGCCAGTGAACAATTCTGGAATCGTACAGCCTTCCTCTTTTTCCACCGCGGCGTCTACATCAATCAATCGATAACCAAGCTCGCGTGCAAGCATGTCAGCGACGGTTGATTTGCCGGTTCCCATCATACCAATGAGAATAATATTGTTAGACTTGCTCAAGGTGTACACTCCTTTAATTCAAGCAATTCGTGAGCACTTTTGTCCTATCATAACACAGCCCTGCGGACTGGGAAAGACCATCTCCTCACTGACTTCCTTTCGACCATCCGCAAGTACTTCAAGACAGATTAAGTAACTCCCGGCATCTAAGCCTATGTCAGATCACCCTCAAGCAGTTTTGAGCCTCCAAACATCTCAATCAGTAATCATCCAACAACCTAACGAACTCCAATGAGCTTATTTACAGTAAAAAAAGAGGCCCGCGTTAACCGGCAATCACCGGAACGCCAAACCTCTTTTGAGCCTCTTAGCAGGCCAAAGCACCTGCTTAAGGGCGCTTTGACCAAATCTAATAGACTTGTATATGTGGTACTACTCCATCCAGTTGTGGTGGAAGCTGCCTTCTTTGTCCACACGTTTGAACGTGTGAGCACCGAAGTAGTCACGTTGCGCTTGCAGCAAGTTTGCAGGCAGACGCTCTGTACGGTAGCTGTCGTAGTAAGAAAGAGCGCTGGAGAATCCAGGTACTGGAACACCTTGTTTTACAGCAGCCGCTACAACTTCACGCCATGCGCCTTGATAAGACTCAACGATGTTTTGGAAGTAAGGATCCAAGAGCAAGTTTTTCAGAGCTGCGTCTTTATCATAAGCTTCCTTGATGTTTTGCAGGAACTGCGAACGGATGATGCAACCACCGCGGAAGATCATGGCAATGTTGCCGTATTTCAGATCCCAGCCATACTCGTCGGAAGCTGCACGCATTTGTGCAAATCCTTGAGCGTAGGATACGATTTTACTTGCGAAGAGGGCTTTACGCACGCTCTCGATGAATGCTTTTTTGTCACCGGAGAACTCTTCAGTTGCTGGTCCATTCAGGATTTTGCTAGCTGCTACACGCTCGTCCTTCATCGCAGACAGGAAACGGGAGAATACGGATTCTGTAATCATGGACAATGGAACGCCGAGATCCAGCGCACTTTGGCTTGTCCATTTACCTGTTCCTTTTTGTCCAGCCGCGTCCAGAATGACGTCAACCATTGGTTTGCCCGTTTCCGGATCGTATTTCGAGAAGATATCTGCTGTGATTTCGATCAGGTAGCTATCCAGCTCTCCTTGATTCCATTCCGTAAAGATTGCGTGCAGCTCTTCAACAGAAACGTTCAATACGGATTTGAGCAAGTGGTACGCTTCACCAATCAACTGCATATCTCCGTACTCGATACCGTTATGCACCATTTTCACATAGTGTCCGGCACCGTCAGGTCCAATATATGTACAACATGGATCGTCACCGACTTTGGCCGAGATCGCCGTCAGGATCGGTTCAACCAGTTTATAAGCACTTTCCTGTCCACCTGGCATGATGGAAGGGCCTTTCAGTGCGCCTTCTTCACCACCGGATACACCTGTACCGATGAAACGTATGCCTTTGTCTTCCAACTCTTTACTGCGACGTTGCGTGTCAGGGAAGTATGCGTTCCCTCCATCAATGATGATGTCGCCCTCATCCAGGTGAGGAAGCAGTTGTTCAATGGTAGCGTCGGTCGCTTTGCCGGCTTGTACCATGATCAAAATTTTGCGCGGGGATTCCAGGGATGCTACGAACTCTTCAATGGAGAATGAGCCTGTCAGGTTTTTACCTTCAGCTTCTTTCAGAAGATCATTGGTTTTCTCCGGGGAACGGTTAAATACCGATACTGAGAAACCTTTGCTTTCAATGTTAAGGGCCAAATTTTTGCCCATGACAGCCAGGCCAATTACGCCAATTTGTTGTTTTGTCATCTGGTCCTCCATCCTTTGCTCCAATTAATTTTATTGAAATAAATTCTCAACAATACTCCCATTTTAACGGTTTTATGTATAGAAGTGAACCCCGTGGCACAGCTACGCAACGAGAAAACACCCCAATCTGCTGAGGTGTTCATCGTATTTTCATAAATACGGCCTTATCTTGTCATCCTTCCAACATTAACAGATGTCCAGACAACTGTTTTAAGACTTGACGGCAAGCATTTGCTTTTTCGATATTATCCATCTGCATGGCCGTGTAGAGGCGCTCCAGTTCATCGTCCACTTCCATGCGCAACAACATGAGCCTCTCCTCACCTTCACGCGAGAGGAACATTTCTTCCATCTCTTCCGCCGTCGGCGCAGGTTCCTTTTGAAAAATGACACGCTGCTTGAACCCGGACACTTCCACGAGCCGAATCACTTCACCGAATAAAATGTTCTCCACGGTCATCTGCTGATCCTTGAACCGCTTCACAACCGCATGCCCGCGTGTATCTCCAATCAGCTTCTCCAGCCACTCTGCAAGTTTTGCATCCTTAATGATATAATCCCCAGTCATCTTGTAGTTCCCTGTGCGTGTCTGTTGAAAGCGGAGCTTTACCAGCTTGCGGCCGGTCCGGACTGACAGGATAAAAAAGGATTCGTCCTCGCTCCAATATAGTGAATATCCCTCACGAATAAGGTCTCTGATCAAATTTTGGATATGCCGACGGTTGAACCGCAGCTCCAGATTGCAATATTCAACTTCATAACTCTTATTCACGGCACTCCCTCCATCTGTACCGGATCAACTCCGGCCCTCGTCTTCAATCGCTTCTACTCAATCGGCTTACCCTATTTTATACTTCATTTTATGTAAGGGTACTTGGTTATTTGACTATTTTTCACCGAAAGGACCGCCGGATTGCAGCTTTCCGCAGACGCACAGGGGCAAGCCCCCGATTATCGTGATATAACGGACGCGAAAAAGGGAGCTCCACAACCAAGACGGTTGGTGGAACTCCCTTTTCTTTTGCTTATTTGGCCGGAGCAGTGCGAAACGGATTGCGGGATAACACAAAGTGCACAACGGCAAGTCCTGCCATGACGATGGCACTGCCAATGAATGGAGCCGGATGGCTAACGTGGTCCCACAGCAGTCCGGAAACAATAGGGCCTACAACCATGCCTGATCCCTGCAATGTAAGGAAAAATCCCCAGATCGCTCCCCGCTCCCCTTTGGGAATTAGTGTGGCTACAAAAGCATTCCAGGCGGGCAGAATCATGGCATAACTGATGCCCACCAACATGACAACACCAAACACCACCGGAATGGATGTTATGGAGGAGAATGCGAACAGACTCGCCGCCGCCATCAAAAAACCAACGTTCAGGAACGGTTTCGTGCCAAACCTGTCTACCATTTTACCTACAGGCAGTAAGGCAATAACGGTTATTCCACCTCCCGCAATCAGCAACAAACTGTAAAGGTTCGGTGAGATGTGCAGATCTGTGCGTGTATATAGCGTGATTACTGGACTAAGCAAACCAATGACAAACGACTGCATAAACAAGGCAGGATACACCAGTGGATTAACATTAAGTGTGCTGCGTACCCGTTGTAGTGTACCCTTAACACTCTTTTGCAGCCGGATGAACGGCGTGAGCAGATTCGGTTTGGCTGGATATTTCACATCACTATTCTTCGCTGCTTGCTCGGCATGCTCTCCATCAACAATGACACGTCCAGGAAGAATCATGGCCACCAGAATAACGAGAATGGCACAACCCATCAACACGAGGAATATAGTTCGATAATCATGATGCGTGCGCTCCAGCAACCAGTTCATTCCTATAGGTCCAAGCCCCGTTCCGCCGAGAGCAGCCATCTCCAGCGCACCCATTGCTGTACCATTCTTGTTCTGTGGGCCAGACATCGCAGTCACCCCTGTCATGGCGCAAGGCCAGAGCGGTGACGTACCAATGCCAAGAATGAGACAGGCCATGGCCAGTCCAAAGGCACTTTTTAGAAAAAGGATCATAATAACAGCGATTAAGGTACAGATTAGTGCTGTAACCATCGTTGCGCGGAACCCGATCCGTTCTGCTGCCCAGCCGGAAGGCGCCCGGAACAGATTATCTCCCAGATATTGAAGAGCAAATGCCACACCAATGACGCCTGCAGACAGACCCAGTATATTGTCCATATAAACGGGCAAAACAGCTACCAACAGGGCCCCTTTGATAATTTCAACTAGAAAAAGTGTCAGCCACATCGCGATAAAAAATGGTGATCGCAAAATTTTGGCTGGTTTTGTATCGGTTTGCATTCTTTTTCCCCTTTCGCCGTTCAATTGCCTATTCCCTATCCTTAGTGTAACCGTGGGGAATGTGTCCAAATCTCGGCAATTCAAAAAATTGTCGATTATACTGTTGCATTCGGTTCTTAATTTGCTATACTCATCTTTGTTTACCAATTTTATTAGGAAGGGTCGTGACAGCACTGATGAATCACCACCGTACGCCGCTGTTTACCGCTTTAAAAAATCATGCGGCACTCAATCCGGTACAGTTTCATATTCCGGGCCATAAAAAAGGATTGGGAGCGGATACCGAATTCCGTGAATTTATTGGCGATAATGCCTTCTCCATAGATTTGATTAACATCGCACCGTTGGATGACCTGCATCAGCCAACCGGTGTCATTCAGGAAGCACAGATTTTGGCAGCAGATGCCTTCGGAGCCGATTATACCTATTTTAGTGTACAAGGCACAAGCAGTGCCATTATGACCATGATTCTGTCTGTATGTTCACCGGGTGACAAAATTATTGTGCCCCGTAATGTGCATAAATCGGTTCTGTCCGCCATTATTTTCTCAGGCGCCAAACCCGTATTTGTTTCTCCTTCACAAGATGCCAATCTGGGTATTGACCATGGAGTGACTACACAGTCTATCCGTCGCGCTCTTGAGCGTCATCCAGATGCCAAGGCATTGCTTGTAATTAACCCGACCTATTACGGCGTGGTTACAGATCTTAAAGAAATTGTTGAGTTGGCACACAGCTACCAAGTCCCTGTACTTGTTGATGAAGCACATGGTGTACTCATTCATTTCCATGAGGATCTACCGTTGTCTGCGATGGCAGCAGGTGCCGATATGGCTGCAACCAGTGTTCACAAGCTTGGTGGCTCCATGACACAGAGTTCCGTACTCAACCTGAACACGAAGAATGGGTTCGTGAATCCACAGCGTGTACAGACGATCCTGAGTCTGCTCACCTCAACATCAACTTCATACATTTTGCTTGCTTCACTCGATACATCAAGACGTAACCTGGCTCTCCACGGTCGTGAGATTGCACAGAAGGCGATTGAACTAGCTGAATTTGCCAGACGTTCGATTAACGATATGGATGGCCTGTATTGCTTCGGTAGAGAGCTGCTGGGTACAGAAGCGACCTTCAACTATGATCCAACCAAAGTAACGATCCATGTTCGCCATCTGGGCATTACAGGGTATGAGACAGAGAACTGGCTGCGTGAACATTACAACATCGAGGTTGAACTTAGTGATATGTACAATATTCTGTGTCTCATTACGCCAGGAGATACGGATAATAGTGTGGATATCTTGCTGAACGCTTTGCAGGATCTCTCCCGTACCTATTATCAAGTGAACCCTGCCCATGAACTGGTGGTTAAAGTTCCGGATATTCCACAGTTGATGCTGACTCCACGTGATGCATTCTACGGTGATACCGAAGTGATTCCGTTTAAGGAATCCGCAGGACGTATTATCTCGGAATTCATCTATGTCTATCCGCCAGGAATTCCGATCCTGTTACCGGGTGAGGTTATCACCCAGGAAAACATCGACTACATCATCGATCATGTCGAAGTTGGATTACCCGTCAAAGGACCCGAAGATCGCAGCGTAACCAACGTTAAAGTGATCGTGGAAGCCGATGCCATTTTCTAGAACAACCTCCTTGCGCTGTGCAGGGGATAAACTTAAAGGACCAAGCCCTAGCTTGGTCCGTTTTTATTTTATGGGACAAGCGAGTTTGCATTTTCCCGTCTATTTCGTCGTTCAAACCGGTGGTGTAAATGCTCGTATACCTCTTAAAAAACAAACAAAAGGCCCCCTGAGATCAAGGAGCCTTCATGTTATGTTCCAAAAGAATGACTATTCTTGTGATGCAACGAGTTCGTTGTAAGCCGCTTCAACGCGGTTCCACTCTTCTTCGTCTTCAATATTGTAGAGCACCATTTCCTCGTCTTCTTCTTCCATACGCAGGATGATGCCGTCAGCTTCAGGATTGTTACGTTCCAGCAGGAGCGCATAAACATGCTTCTCCACGTCAAACGTCTCCACCAAAACCATCTCCACGTCTTGGCCGTTCTCGTCTGTTAATGTGAGAAGGACTTCTTCATGCTCGTGGTCGTGGTCGTGGTCTTGCCCGCATCCGCAGCCATCGCCGTGTTCATGTGTGTGATCGCTCATTGAAATACCTCGCTTTATAAATAGAAATTGTGTAACCTTGCATATCGTAACATGTTCAATGACCCAGGTCAATTTAACTCACAGGGTTATTTTCGCTTCAATCGTTCAGCGCTGTAATGATTTTCTCCGCTACCAGGACGTAGCTGCTGTTTGCATTTTCTTTAATATGAAAGCCGACCTGATACTTGCCGGCACGACTGAAATCGTACGTAAAATCATATGTTCGGAACCAGAAGTTATCCTTCTGGGTCGTAAGCTCCTGGGACTGGATATCCTTCACCTGACCACTCGGGTTAGTGATCGTTACTTTCACGGCAGCTACATCTGCTGTCAGACTGTCCACTTGTGAAAATACATTGAATTTCAGCTTACCTACGTTAACGTTGCCAAATACAGTGTCTCCCTTGAAGAGAAAAATATGTACATTCGGTTTGATCACCGTTACTCTCTTGTTACTGCTGTCCCATTTGACGACGCCTCCGGCTTCCCTGACAGGTACATAGGTCGTTCCATCAATGAGATAACCTCCATCAGCTGCTTCCTTGCCGTTAATGAGAACACGAATCTTCTCGTTCACCGAATCTGCAAACAATAAAGACCCGCCGAGCAAGGAGAATACCGTGACACAAAGCAATATTCGTTTCCATTTCATCCCGTCAATATTCCCTCCCCTGCTGCTAGCTGTTGTACATTTATACTGCAGATTCATCCACAAAGTTGCGCTGTTTTTCATCATTTTTCATTTTTTATCCAGAATTTTTTCCACCCCTTGGAATGCACAAAAAGAGGCGATCCTCATTAAAGGATGCCCCTGATCTATAATTGTTATATATACGGGATTATACGAAGAGTTATGAAGAAGTGTGGCGGGTCAATATACATGGAACGCCCTTGCCTAATGCCCCTTCAATTCTCATACGTGCAGCATAATCCATTCCTCGCGTACATGGTGTCTTACATCTCTCGCATACATCCGATGTGACCAACTTCATGGATACACGTATTTTATCACTCTTTAATGCGGGAGCTTTCTTACCTTTTGCCTTTGCCATCCCGGATTCCCCATTTCCCCAAGTGCTTACTGATGTAATGCATCATATGGGGATTCGCCCGGTTGTGTGTCTATTTAGAAAACGTATTTAAATAATAAAAATATGACAAGAAGAATACCTCCGAGAATGAGCCAGTTGCTGATTTCATACCAAATGCTCTTGCCTCCGGACAGGTATTTCTGTTCATTCTCCTGATGACGCTGACGGTGGGTATCGGTCTCAGAGCCATGGGGTGGTTTGCTAAAATCCATCATAAGTACATTCCCCTTTCAGCAGTTTTGTGTAAACTTACTACCATTATAACCCACAATTGAGTGTGAAATTGATTTTTATGCATAAAACACCAAAAAACCTCCGATTTCTCGGAGGCTTCTTATCAACAAATAGTATCAGTGATTACGCGAGTTCCACGTTAACATTCACGTTCCCTTTGATTCCTTTGGAATATGGGCAGTAGTCATGGGCAAGTTTCACAAATTTCTGTGCTGTTTCTTCATCCAGACCAAGGATTTTAACTTCCAAATCGACTTGAAGCTTCACGCCGTTATCCTCAGAGTCCGTCACCAACATTACGGTTGCAGCTACGGTACTTCTTTCAATCTCAACTTTGTGTTTCTTCAATTGAAACTCCAGTGCGGAGTTAAAACAAGCACTATACCCTGCTGCAAACAACTGCTCCGGATTGGTAGCTGTCGTCACTTGTCCTCCGAGTTCTGGTGGTGCAGCAACATCCAACATAAACACGTTATCAGGGGACTGTACGATGCCTTGACGTCCGCCTGTATTAATTACTGTTGTTTCATATAATGTTTTCATTTGTGAAAACTCCTTTAGTTAATTAGATTTATTTTGACTAAAATTTTATCTCATTTGTATCACCAACAATTACATTGTACACAATTAAATTGTGTATGTAAATAGTTAATATAAAAAAATATACTTTAAAACACGTATGGAGAATAATTCATTTCTAACCCCGGACAAGCCCAAACCTAAAGAAGGTACCCAAACACTGCACTTCATTTTCAAAGTGTCCGTATTTAGGTACCAAATCACTGCACGTATGTCTTTTTACCGATCCATGCAGATAATCTATTTATTCTCGTAGTCATTCCAATTAAAATCATGCAACTTGTTCATCTTCAAACGTCTTCCCAGTTTAATTAATTACTCCAGATATCCACTTTCATCTGTGCACATTTGAAATACTTGGCCTCTGCCTTGCTTGTAGTCAGTTTCAAAAGACATTGCAGTTCTCCATGTTGGAACAACCCACCGCTAAGGTCAGCAGCAACACCGCCATATTGATCATCCGCACCAAGCCATACGGACGGTCTCTCGAACCCAGCTGAGAACTGTAACCCTGTACAGAGCAGCACAGAGAGATTCTTACGGTTCTGTGCTTCATCTCCTGCTACGCCATGTGTGGTGAAGAACACCATGTTTTGATTAAAATCCGTGTACGTTCCATCTGCTTTATAGGCACGGACCATACCATACTTCTGATTTACGTTTTGAAAAAAGGTGATTCCGGCCTTGCTATCCTTCGATTTAATGCCAACTTGAACTGAGATTCCAATGTTCCCGTTTAATTGTAGCGCTTCCAAAGTGATTGCAATTGCGGTTACTTTCGAGCTGTCAATCAGATGTTTCATTTTCAACTCTGCCGTGGCTCCTGCCGTTGTCGGTGTTGTAACGGTTATGGTCCCTCTGTCGGGCAAAGGCTCAAACGTAGGGGTGCCCACCACCTCCACCCAATCCGGTAACGTTCCGTAAAGAAAATCGGCCACAAGCTGTTTGTGGACCTTTCCAAAGGGCACGATCTGACCCGCTGCATCACGTATAACCATCTCTACACCCCCACTGAATAGGCTACACCGATATTATGATCGGTATTGTAATACACGTACACTACGCCGTCCATAACGGACACCATCAAGGATTGCATGTTGGTCGTTTCCCAATTCAATGCCGGAAAATATATATCTGTAGGTTTGTCCAACAGTTGACGAAAGTCTGCGCTGATCTTGGCAATGGCAGGCCGAGCTACAGTCGTAACTCCACCGGAAGCATAAGCCGATAACATACCCAGCCACCACATGCTCCCTTTGTACATAAATACACCAGCATTGGGTCTCGAAATGTTTTCTCCCGCACTTAAAGTGGCATCATTACCACCCATTAATGGTCTTGGATCAGCTAACCAGCTACGTCCGTCATGAGAATGCCAGATACATTTACGACCAAAGTCACCACCGCCCATCACCGAAAAACCGATCCATTTGCCGCCATTTCTGAAGCACGAGAAGTAACCGGTAT
Source organism: Paenibacillus xylanexedens (assembly GCF_001908275.1). Taxonomy (NCBI): domain Bacteria; kingdom Bacillati; phylum Bacillota; class Bacilli; order Caryophanales; family Paenibacillaceae; genus Paenibacillus; species Paenibacillus xylanexedens. The sequence continues at coordinate 5,491,768 of NZ_CP018620.1, forward strand.
GACCATCACCTGGGAACCCGGGAGGTTTGTCCAAAATCAAACCTACTCTTGTCCAGTTAATCATGTCTACAGAGGTCGCAAGTGCCGTTGATTGATTGATCCCCAGTCCGTTTTGTTGATAATACATAAAGAACAATTGTTCTTCATCGTTCCAGATCACAAATGGCGTTTCCGTCGAATTCCCAACCACAGTATCGAGATACACCTGTCCGTGTTTGGTCCATGGTCCTGTCGGGCTATTCGAGTAGGCTAGTCCAATTCCTCCGATGTGATTATGGTTGGTAGAATACGTAGCATAATAATCTGCTTTTGCATCAGGGATAAGCCCCTTCACCTTAATCGCCCGAAACCAATAGATCGATTGAAGGCCCGCCATTGCAGCGGTATACATAGGATTGTCCATTTTTTTATCAAATTGAGGCGTGTACATCCGTCTGGATTCTGCATCGCAATAATCATAAGGCGCAACGGCCCTGTTTGCCTTCATCGCTGCGTCGAGTGCTGCCTGAGCAATATTTTCAGTCATAGACATGGTAACTCAACTCCTTCGTGAGCAGGGTATTACCATTTACCGGTCGCGAATATAGAACATCCGAAGTGTCCTTTAATAGGATTGAAAAATCAACAACATTACCCTCATTCGCAGTCGGCTCCTGAGTAATACAAATGTTAGGACAAATTCTAGCATTATATGAATACGCTTTCATTTTGTTCATTCCTTTATTTCCTTTACAGTTGTAATCAGCAACTGTCCCTTTCATTGGTACGCCCGGATAATGTTGATCCTTCATATTAATCCCTCCTATTGTTTTCTCCCGATAAGTATATTCATGAAGTTGCCTTTGTGTTAAAGCATTATGCCCATCTTGCAGCCTATTATTCTAAGTCTGGTTTTCATATAAAACATAAACAGGCTAACCAATACGAATTGGCTAACCTGTTTAAACGAAGAAACTGCAAAACCAACTCCTTATTACTCCGCAAAAAGTGAAGATATGGGATTCGCAACTTTTTTATTGGATTTCTCCTTGCCTTGGTTATCCAATACATAGTACTGGTAAAAATCATTAGTGAATCCGATAGTTTTTTGTATTTTCATCATAAATGGTTCAAATCTTGCCTCACTTAGATGATCTTCATTCCAGAAATAGTGAAGCATCAACCGATTCTGATTATAAGGATGTTTGGTAATGTATGCGCCTGCAGCCAGCGGTTGCTTCATAGTCTGCTTCCAGTCAAAACCAATCTGATTCGCCCGGTCCATGATGCTGGATTTCAAAGCCTGCACCACTCCGTTTGACTTCGCATTGCCAATCACAATCAGGTTGCTGGTAGCCATGTCCTTTTTCAATTTTTGCTTCAGTTCACGACGATCCCTAACCACGTCATACTTCACACCACTCATATCCAAAAACGAGGTCAGCTGACTCACGATTGCTTCCTGCTGCTTGTCTGCTATCTTGCTTACCCGATCACTGAGCACAATGGTTAAACGCTCACCCTGAAGAACTTTATCCATCATGCGGTTCATGACTTCAAAAGGTAAATCCGGAATCAGTTTCATGACTGTCTGATACTGTAATTGAAAAACGTCATGCAAATAGGCGCTTCGCTCCTCCATCGAAAGCTGGTATTCAGGCTTCAACACAAAATTAGGTTTATATAGTGCTGTCTCCATTTCCATGCGCTGTTCTTTTCCGAGCACATCTTCGATGGTATGAAGAAGTCCATCAATCGTCGCATTCTGGTACACGTATCGATTGAAATATTCTTTCATAAATTGATCAAACTTCTCTTCACCGACGGAGCGGTAAAGTTGGTATATCGCTTGTCGTCCTTTTTGATAGAAGACCAGACTAGCCAAGTCCTCTACTTCATCATTCGTCGACGCAATCGCCACCTCTACGGATGAATCATCAAATTGTAAGGATCTAAAGCCATTAAGCTTGTCTCCCTGTTTCTCGGCAAAATACACCATGGAGAAATCAGCAAAGCCTTCATCCAGGAAGGATTCTGTTTCCGAATTATTACCGATCAATGCATGGAACCACTGATGCGCTATTTCATGAACAAATGTTGTGTCTTCTTCTGGAACAGCACCGCTTTTAATCTGTCCCATTTGTATAAGCCTTGCGTACTCCACGGCTACACCTTGCACATACGTCTCAACAATCCGAAACTCTGGATAAGGATACTTCCCATACTTGTCACTGAAAAAATCAATAGCTTTGAAAGCCTGATCGATATATTGCTCAACGACCTCTTTTTTTCCAGGCTGGTTGTCAAAATAATAGTACTCAACCGTGAGGCCGTTACGGGTAACGCTTTCTACTTGAAATTTCGGGCTGGCAAAGAAAACAAACTCCCTTGTATTCCCAGTCAGAGCGGATACAATTTTACGTCCATGTTCGGTATCCTCTCGTGTTGTGATAACACCAGGCATTGCTACCTGATAATCATCAGGAACGTTTAAATCAACTTCATAATCTGCTGAGGTATAATAGTCACTTTCGAATGTTTGACTATAGGGTGCTGTATCCCACTGATGCTTGCCCTCGTCATACACAGACATCACAGGGAACCAGTGTGCTCCATTAATAATATCCTGGTAATACGATATGCGCTGCGATCCATATGGAATGTTCAGTTGAAAACTCACTTCAAATGAGACGGATTTGCCTGGTTGTACAGGTTCATTCAATTGTACGGTCAACGCTTGGTTTTCGTTTTTGAAATCGAGAGATTGCCCCCCTGCTGTCGTCACTCCCTGAATATCCATTCCACCAAGAAAATCTTCCGGTTTTTTATCCGGATTATTTTTGCTGATATTTTCATTAGCTTGTTGAAACATCGTCGCCTGTGTAGACTTCGACAGGTTCGCATCAGCATACGTATGGAGGACTAATTGCTTCAGAGTATCCTTGCTTGTGTTACGGTACGTAATCTTTTCGTTACCCCGGAGAGTCATGTCCTTCTCATTCAGCCGAGCCTGAATATGGTATTGAATCGGGGTCTGCTCTAAAGAGTCTTTCGGTGTGTTATATATCTTCGTAGATACAGGTGCTGGGCCTGCTTCCGCGGCAACAACCCCCATGTTGGCAAGTGGGCTTGTTGCCAGTATTAAAGCCAGTGTACCCGCGATCCCTACTCTGGCTAACTTTGATGTAAATGGACTTGAATAATTCATATGTTCTCTCCTTCTCCTGTTCTATATTGACCTCAGAACCAAGTATAGAAGACGAACCTTACGCTGAATTTATGTTTCATTTAAGTTTTGTTTAAAAAGAGGAAGAGAAGCTGTGCCATTAAATTTATTATCAACAAAAACCACCTACACATATTATTGGAGGTAGCCATATTGTTATATAAAAAAAACAACTCCTCTTGAGATATAATTCTCAAAAGAAGTTGCCTTTAATTTTACATATAGGACGAGTGGGGATCGAACCCACGACCCTTACCCTGTCAAGGTTATGGGGTCTCCAAACTAAATCGCCCTCTCACTGATAAATCAACGGCCTAAAGGGTGCTCATCCCTTTAGGCCCTCTCTGATTCACCCTTAAATCTACAACATGTATTACAGTCTGACCCCAATTCGCCCCCAAACCGTCCCCCTGAGATTATTCAAGAAAAACCGTGTATTCTAAAGACGTCGAGACAACTTTTACTATAACCGGAGTTTTGATTCCTTGTGCAGAAATTAAAATATGCGCAAGGGCTTCTGCTTCTTTTTGTGTTATTGTATGATTAATATCAATTTGGTGTAATCGCATGTGCACTTCCTTTGCTCTCTTTCATTTGTTTAACAAACTAATCTAAATGTAACCCAATAAACCCCTGAGACGAGCTAAAGATGTCATTAGTGCTAGTTTAATAAGTATCGCAGTTCATGATATACTAACTTATGAATTTTCAATGAAGGAGTCCTATTGGTGGAAGTAATCCGAGGGAGATGCTTACTTCAATTCTGGCTTGACCACCGCGAAATGACTCAAGCCCAATTTGCCGAACGTACTGGTTGGTCCAAACGGATGGTATCATATGACCTTTCTTTGATAATCCGTTAACATGTAAATCACCTCTTCAACATTACATGTGAACATACGTTCTTTTATCAACAAAAAAAAAAAAATACCCAGTCATTTGGACCTGGTACATTTATATTATCACTCATGGGAGAGTAATAATAGTTTACACCATTTTCTGTAATTTATTCTTGATTAGTTCTCCTAGTGTCACTCCCAAGCACTTGCATAGCTTGTTTATGATATCACGCGAATACCGTTTCATAGTAAATACCCCGCTGACTAATTCAAGCCAGTGGGGTATTAATTTTATATTCCTGAATCTTGAGTAACGATTCCTGAGAAGTATGCTCTTACATGAGATGGAGAAACTTGCACTATATTTGTTCTTGTGAGGGTTCCATAGTAATTTTCTCCATCAGTATAAAAAATCGTTCCTGGAATCTGTGCGTTTGAAGGATAATCCCTAGTAACAGTGACTGATTTTTGCTTGTTCATAATCGTTACATCAGTATCTGGCTTTGCCATAACCGGTACAGAAATAGCTAGGATCGAAAGAGATACACAAGTAGCAGTTAAAATTTTCTTTAGATTCATAGAATCATCTCCCAAAATTTTTATGTATTACAGAAACAATAATACCACATTTTTACATGTATATGTGAAACATTTATTACATAATTAGGATTTTATACGCATTTTGTAGTGTTAAAAATAAAACCAGAACTTACCGCCTCAATGCTTTGTAGCAAAGCGCTATAATTGGGTTGAGTTTTTTTTATGTTTATTTCTCCGATGTTACTTGAAACAGCGCCAGTCCCCTTCTCCCATTCGGATTTTATTTTTGAGCCGAAAGTTGATGGACAACTCACTCGGAAGCTTCCGGCCACGTTTGCGATATTTGATATTCTGCAGTACAAAGGTCAGGACTTGCGCAAACTATCCATCCTGGAGCGTAAATCTATTCTACACAGCATTGCCTTACCCTCTCCCTCCTTTGGCATCGTGCCCCATATAGAAGGAGCTGGAGAAGAGTTATACACTCAGATAGAGACCATGGGTATGGAGGGTATAGTTGGCAAACGCAAAGACAGCCAGTACGTCAGCAGGCGGTCCAAGGACTGGATGAAGGTTATTAACTGTTCCTATGCTGATGTTTACATTACGGGGTACAAAAAATCTGAGTTTGGATGGCTTGCTGCTGTTCCGGATTCTACTGGTAGGATGCGCCCGGTAGGGATCATCGAGCATGGTCAGAGTCCAAAACATAAGCAAGCTTTCCGCGGAGTGTGCCAGCAGCTCGTGACCGGAGAGGACAAGAATCACGTTTACCTGGAACCACGTATACAAGCCAGGGTCAAAATGCGCAGCTGGACAAAATTCAGGCGTGCTGCATATACCCGTGTTTGATCAATTTATTGTCTGAGATAATGCAAAAAAAGACTCCGCAACTCAATGCGGAGCCTTTTTTATTGATAGCTTAGTATTCGCCCACTTCAAACGTTAGGACTCGATCGAATAGGATGTAGTCTTTACGGCTCTTGAACGGTCCTTTGTTATTATCATGTTTGTCAATTGCATAAGATGCTTTCCCGCTTCCAACTTGTTTTGCTTCATACCAATCGATAAAACTGTTAACTTCTTGCATACTCAGATCAAATTCTTTTTCCAATCCAGTTGTCATTGTAACGACTAGGATCGCACGATTACCTGATGGCTCTTCTGGCTCTACAATTGGTCCTTGAGGAGTTGCAGAGGCTTCATTGGAGTATTCGGATTCAACACCTTCGACAACAGCATTTACTATAAAATAATATGTAGTCCCGTTTTTCAAACCAGGGATAATAAAATTTCCGTAATCATCTTTTGTAGCCGTTACAGTTTCAGTGTATTCACCAGACTCAATCCCATATCTTACAATGTAGCCAGTCGCTTCTTGAATTGGGCTCCATGTCAATGATGTTTGGGAATTACCACCTGTAGCCTCTAACTGAATAGATGCTTCGTTGTAAAAATTCAATTCTGCTACATTATATGTTTTTGTACCCTTCTGAGTAATGGTTATTTGTTTTACATCTTTTAGTGCATTAGAAAGCTCATATATCCCTCCGTCACCAGGAATTGATTTATTCGGGATGCTCCCTAGAAGACCAGCACCGTTCTTATCCATAAAATAAATAGAAACAGGGCCGCCATCATAATTTAATATATGAAATTTATAGCTATTAATATTTACTGGTGTTTCAAATGTGTAGACAAGTGTATCTGCAACTTTCAAGTCACTTCTTTCGGTAGGTAAAGCAAAATAGGTTTCAATATTGTTGTCAGTAATGGCCGTTGTTGAACCAAATAAATTTATATTGCTCGAACCTGTTTTAACAGGCTTACCATCTAACAGCCCTATGGAACTAGCATCCTCTGCTGATGCATTTAATTGAAAAACTAATCCGGTTAAAATCAACATTGCACCCAACAAGAAACCTAATTTACTAACAAAAGACTTTATCATAAATACTCCTCCATATCATTCATTGAACTGATACAAAGATACAACCGTCCTTCATTGATGTCTAAACATAAACTTGCTGATCTATAAAAATCATCTAATTTATTGCATTTTTATTTTATATTGGATGCGCATCTCCACAAATTACCCGTTTCTATTCTTAAATATTTGAGTAAAATTACATAGTACAGAGTCTCAAAGGAGGCATTATCATGTGCGGAAGATTCACAATCACTGATCCCATAGAGGCTATAATGGACAGGTACTATGCATCTATAGCTGATGGCTTTGACTACAAACCTAATTACAACGCAGCACCCATGCAGTACATTCCTACAATTATAGGAAGCAAGGACGGAAATCGGTTGGGTGCGCTCCGTTGGGGACTCGTTCCTTCATGGGCCAAGGATGACAAAATCGGTAACAAGATGATTAATGCTCGTGCTGAAACGTTAACCGAGAAGACTTCCTTCAAGAGTCTAATCAGCTCCAAACGCTGTATCATCCCCACGAACGGGATTTATGAGTGGCGTAAGGAAGGAACTCAAAAGCAACCAATGCGCATTCTGATGAAGGATGACCGTTTATTCTCGCTTGCTGGCCTGTACGATACCTGGACAGATCCGGATGGAAACAAATTGAGTACGTGCACCATTATTACAACGGAACCAAATAGTCTTATGGAGGATATCCATAATCGTATGCCGGTTATCTTGCGATCTGAGGATGAGACTGAGTGGCTTGGAAGAGATAAGGATGATGTTCAGTCACTACTTGGTCTGCTTAAGCCATATCAAGGTTCAGAAATGCGAGCGTACGAGGTGCCGAAGGAAGTCGGCAATGTGCGGAATAACAGTGAAGGACTGCTAAAAGAGATAGGATAGAAAGTTATCAGCTTTATCGACTTAGAGAGGTCGTTAAAGCTTTTTTTATTATATCTAACAACTACTTGAATATATAGACATAATTGTTTAGACATGGTTCTTTTGAAAAAGTATTATCATTTATGCAAATACATTCTGAAGGAGAATAAACATGGAGAAAAAAATAGTTTTACCGATCTTATTATCATTCATTTTAGTTTTAAGTTTTGGGACAAGTGTGTTCGCTGCTAATCTTGGACAGTCTTTAAAGTCTCCAGAAGCTGGATGGAACAGATTCGACGATGACAACACTAAGTTTATTTATACTGGTGAATGGGAAACTAGCAATAGCGGCAGTGCCGCATGGTATGGTGGCGGAGTAAAATATATTACAAAATCAAGTGACAACGATTCAGTTAGATTTAATTTTCAAGGCACAAAGTTAAGAGTCATTGCACAGACTCATATAAGCAGAACAGATAAGGTTCAAGTGAAAATTGATAATGAAATCATCGATACATATAGTATCAATAATTCAGCTTCTACAGACCAATCTTTAATTTTTGAAAAAGTGGATCTAGCAGACTCAGTGCATAATGTAGAATTAATAAACTTAAATCCACAAGCTGATTTCATTTTTGATGCCATCGACATTGATGGAGAACTTCTAGATCCCACCATATCTACTCCTAATCCAGAACCTCAACCAGCGGGAGACCGCGCTATCTTAACAGTATCAATGACAACTGGTTTAGAAAAAGAATACGACCTTCCAATGAGTGATGTAAATACATTTTTGAGTTGGTATGATGTTCGAGATACTGGAACAGGCCCATCTAAATTTGCAATAAACAAATACAGCAACAACAAAGGGCCATTTAGCAAGCGTACAGATTACGTGATATTCGATAAGATTTTAACGTTTGAAGTAAGTGAATATACGACCAAATAAAAAGAAAGAGCAGTGAGGTTATCCCTCCTGCTCTATTTTTGTGCTCTGAATTCGTAATGCTGTCGGAAATATCTTCCACCCATAATCAATGAGTCGTTCACGATCCTCTTGGAGCTGCCAGACGGAAACACATACTCGGGTTAAAGCTGCTGCGAGGAATTCCATATTTGTAGTTAGTACTTTGTATGTGTGATTCATATTATCTCCTAAAAAGGCCGCTAACAATTGAACTCAAGAGTCAGCGGCCCGTTTTAAAGAAAATTATAATTCATTATTATTGCGGTCAAAGTAGATGAAGTCACAACATTTAAATAATTTTCTTGCTTGACCTCTAGTGAGCTCTACTTTGTCGTGTGAACTGTGTATCTCTGCGTGGTGTTCATTGTCCTCCACTGGTTTGTGTAATACTACCGTATCATTATCTAGACAATCTTCGACCTTAATTATTGCAATAGCTCTAAGATTCTCTTTTCCCATCCTTGATTCAAAATTAAGCGTGATATTGCCTGTAGATCTTCCCCCATCTCTATCCACAGAAACGCCGTTCGAATCTTTAAAAATAGCAGATGACGGTAAGTCGTCTTTCCACCATGCTGGTATAGGCTTTAATGCTCGATATAGTATTTCTTCCCGCTTAATTTCCGGATCCATTAAATTCAGCTAAAATCTCATTTAATTTCCAGTACTTAGTTAGGGGAATTTCTCTGTCAGTTTCATCTCCATTTTCCAGCTCCATATAGATACCGATCTTATCTTTGTAAATTTCCATCTCAAGATAATCTCCATTAGATTTTTCATATTCGAGTTGAATACTCTTTCTTGCTGTAGGAAAAATATATGGCTGGAAATCCAAAAATGTAACAATTGAAATAACAGTACTAATTAGCTCTTCCTCAAATTTTTCAGCGCCATTATCATTCCAATTATCATCTAATTTCTTTATTTCTTGAATAGTCACAAGGTTTCTAGTTCTTTGCTTCTCCTCTTTAAGGTGAAAAGCATCTTTCTCAGTAGTTGTGCTGGAACTTTCAACTACTTTTTCTCGCTTTTCAAAATATGAAAGTAAGTGACTATAAGTTGCCTTGTTTCTATTATACATAATAATTTTTTCTGAATAACTTCTTGATGCAGACTGAACTATTTCCTTGTACTGCGTCATCTTTTGGAAAGCACTGACGTTTTCCAAGTTCCTGAAAGTAATCATTTTTTGAGGAATAGTGGAAGTGGAAGTCATTTTAACCACCCTCTCTATTTGATTGTTCAAGCGACTCCAGCATATTACCCAACCAAGAGTGTATGGAAGCAGCAGTCTCCTTATTCATTACAATTCCAGTTTGTATAAACCTCATAATATTCAGGTTATGTTCCTCTGGTTCGAATCTAACATTAGCGCTTAATGTCCCATCATCATTCAGATCCCTTGTTTCGGAATAGGGAAGCGGATGCCGTTCCATGTAAAAGTTAATAACAAACTCTCCGTTTGGAGAAAGTCCACCTTGCGCTCCGTTAATGTAAACAGGATTATAATCTTCGGTGAACTTATACTTGAAGTTGAGCGAAAATTCAGTCATCGCTTAACACCACTCTTTCCATATATGTAAGCACAATTATAGATACTCCATTGTGCCCAGGACTTAAGACATACGTCTTAGTACCTAAGAATTCTATCTTTTATATCATATCATAAACGCCAAAATAAGTAAATTATGTACAAGCCCTTGAAAACAGGCTTGTTTTTTTATCTTTGTACTACCTTATCAAACAAACTCCGCTTTAACCATTTCATTAACTACCTCTTTCATTACAACTGACTTAGCTTGTTGCTTCGGTATCTTGTCCAACTTCACCCGCGCTTTGTGCATCTTCGCACAGCAAATTACATCTCACTTTTATTATTGTGATTGTACTTTAATTCCAACTTCTTTGCGGTAGTTGAAAAGCAATTGCCGCCAGAAGTCGTAACTGCCATTGCTGTCAGCGATGTAAAGGCTTGTAAAACTCATAAGCTGATTCTGCCCATTTAGGACATTCCATGTTCTCCTTAACCTTCTGAGCCGCGATCCACTTGGCCTGAGATTCAACAGTTGCCTTCAGTTCATCCATTTGTTTCTTTTCTTCTGATGTCATTGGTTGTCCTCCTTGTTTTGTAATTTTGCCATAACAGCATTAATTTCCGCCTGTGTTGGATGCTGCCCAGAACGGTATTGCGCTGTTGATAAACCAAAGTCCATTTGCAAATGAGGATAGTCAGGGAAGCTCGCCCAATCTCCACCCCATGTGAAGCCCACCCCTTGCCGATCTCAGCGACCTGGAGCCAATCAGACCGTTTGTCTCCGTTGCCGTCCCGCACTGTGTCCCAGCTTACTGATTTACCGTCAGGCATGAGCAACACATAATCCACGGCCACACCAAAATTGTGATAACTGTATCCACCGCGTGCGTTAGTTACAACCTTCCCTGGCTTGCTACGACCCTGTGCATACAAAGCGTCTTGCTACGCTATGGTCCGCAAACCCTGCGTGATGAATTGGGATGCCAATAGCAAAAGAGCGCTGTATAAGCCGCTCCGCAGCTGTACGCACGATAGGCAATAAACCTGTCAGTCTGGAAGCAGATTTACTCACTACATAATCCAATGTGAGCGTCATTGCTGATCAGCTCCCTTTTTAGCTTGTTTGATGATTGATTACCATAGACCGCCACAGCACCAACTAAGATGCCTTGAACCACGCTTTCCACCGAAAGGCCCAACATCAACAGCACAAACACGATGGCTACCGCAGTAACTATAAAAATAATCGTCCAGTCCGGTACCCGCGGCGTCTGCTTCAGCACGATACCGATAATCCAGCAGGCAGCCAGCACAATAACCAACCTTGCATCAATCAAGCCATTAATAATTTCCCATTCCACACTACATTCCCCCTAACTTAATTCCGGCCCATACAGCCGCTACAATGAGTCCTGTCATGCCAGTTAATGCCGCTCCGTACACGGTACGTTTCAGCCATTTTTGATCTTCGTCATGCTTATCCAATCTCGACAATGCATCTGCTGCATTGCGTCTGGCATCATAAGCAACATCGGTTGTCTTCTTAAGATCAGATTCAATCTCAACAATACGAAGGGCCATCTGCTGCGCTGTCTGTAGTGCTTCTTTGGAAATCTCTTTGACCTCAGCTACTCCCGGAGCCAGAGCAGCCAAAGGTTTCAACGCTTCCTCAATCCGAGCTAATTGGACCTTTAAATCAACAATCGTGTTCACCTCCTGGCATGGCTTCCATCGTCTTCCCCGTCTCTCTGTTCAGGAAAAATTTCCTGCCCTATTCAGTAACTTCCGCTTTCTCTTTTTGTTTTTGAATCTCAAGTGCTGCCAGTGCATTCCCGATCTTCAAATCTAAAGCTGCCAGAATCTCTATTTGATTAAGTGGATGCGAGCTAAGAACAGCAGTAATCACCTGTGTCAATTCTTCAACCGGTTTATTCAAATCCATTTCAACTTGGAGTGTATGTGTCATCTTTGCCAAGACCTTTCCTCCTCTCTATACGAAAATAAGCCCCTTCCAATTAAGGAATAGGGCTTCATGGATTTATTATCTTTTATCTTTGTTACGGAGTGGCTACGGATTTACAAGTTCAAAATCAGGACCACCCGTCCAACGGGTGGTTTCCTCTTGGGGTATAACCCCCTGTTGCCAAACTGCGCCTAAAGACGCTACCCTGACAGCAGGGCTGTTAAAATGGTTTTACTTCTTTTTGCTTCGATTACTGCTGAATGGATCTTCGTATTCTTTTACACTCAGCTTATCTACCGCCTGATCATGTGCTTCTTGCTCACGAATATACTTTCTTACTGTTGCTTCATTTAGACCCACTGTACTCACATAGTACCCTTCTGCCCAAAACTTTCGATTGCCGTATTTATACTTGAGCTGGGCATGCTTCTCGAATATCATTAGTGAACTTTTTCCCTTTAGATATCCCATGGACGTGGAGACTGCCATTTTCGGTGGAATCGCTACCAACATGTGAACATGATCGGGCATCATGTGACCTTCTATAATTTCTACTCCCTTGTACTTACATAGACGTTTGAAAATTTCGATCGATTAAATCTTTTCTCACTTGATTATAGATTTCTTTCCGTCTATACTTCGGGGTAAATACAATGTGGTATTTGCACATCCACTTTGTGTGAGCTAGACTGTAGCTCTTGTTTGCCATCCTAAACCATTCTTTTCTTTTGAGCCTGAACATCTCAATTTTATCGGAATGGTCTTGGTGGTCAAACCCTCGATCCCTCCACCCGCATAGCGGGTGGTTTTTTGTTTCGCGCGTTTCACGCACTCAACTGGCTAAAGCCATAATAAAAAAAGCCCTTGATATACAAGGACTTTTGGCTATGATCTGTAGTGGGCTCGAACCACTGACCCCTACCCTGTCAAGATAGTGCTCTCCCAGCTGAGCTAACAGATCATGATATATAATTGTTTCCCAATCAAGTAACAGTATCATATCAAGTAACCGTGTTCATTGTCAATGATTTATTTGGTTATAAATCACCCGAAATGGTGCACAATAAAGGAAAGATTACCATTTCTACAACGAGGTGAATTCCCTATGAGAAACATAACAAAACGGTCAAAATCCAATAAATATACATTTACCAAATGCTTCTTTCTCTTTGCTGGGCTTATGATTCTCATTACTACCGTTACGGGTTGCGGCTTGGAGAAGGATGAACATACGGTACAATTCCAACAATTACAACAGCCCAATGAAAATGATGAATCTCTGCCCGTTTGGCTGGACGTATACTCCAAATCTGTAATTCAAGATGTGTATTCTCCGCGAGGAAGCAGTGAAGTCTTGCCGTGAAGGTTAACAGGTGAATTACTCGTCTTCATCCCACTTGCGTGAGTATGCTTTCTTCGTAACGAAATACAACAGAGTAATCATTCCCGCCGACATTAGCAATGTAATTACCATGATGCCTGTCATGCCCATCACTACCCCCTCCTCTCCCAATATGTTCCAGACTTCACTATACAGGAAAAACATTTTTTTGTATAATTCAGTCTGATATGTCGCGCAAGAGCAGAAAGAAGGAATGGAATTGGCAGCTGAGATTAGTTATGTATCGACAGAAGAACAACTGGAGCAAGCCCTGGGAATTCGCCATCACGTTTTTGTGATCGAGCAACAGGTGCCTGCCGAGATTGAGATTGATCAATATGATGTCATCAGTCCGGATGTGCATCATGTATTGTTAAGTACGGATGGCCAAGCTGTAGCCACAGGACGTCTGATCTATTACAGCAAGGATACGGCCAAAATGCAGCGGATCGCAGTGCTTGAATCTCATCGTTCATTTGGTTATGGACGTGTGCTTCTGCTCGCGATGGAGGAGCTGGCACGTGAACTCGGTTTATCCTATTCTGTACTGGATGCTCAATGTCAGGCACAGAAATTCTATGAAAAACTGGGTTATGAAGTGATTTCGGAAGAACCTTTTTATGATGCAGATATTCTGCATGTTCGTATGAGAAAGAGCTTGTAAACCCTCGGCGTTGGCAGGTCTTATCAGCATATGATGCATACTTCCGAGGAAATCGGATAGGCTAATCAGGTAAGCAGATTCCTATCTCGTCATATAAGGAGAGTGTGACATCATGGATCAAACAACACGCGAGAGTTTCACAGCCGTACAGAAAAATGGTGACGGTGACCTGACAGCCTTTCAGACTTCAGCAGGACGTGTACTGGATTATCAGCAGGCACTTGCAGAAGTAAAAGCTGGCGCTATTGCTGGTGTGAATGTATTTAAAGGCAAGGATGGCGAAATGTACATTCGCGGCGATGCCGATGGTGACCCAACCAACAACCTGGACCAACTTCCCCATTTCTAAAATAGATGCACACGTTGTATGTGTGACATAGTAAGCGCCGATCCGGATATCCGGGTTGGCGTTTTCTTATTATGATTAGTAGTCCGTAAAATATTTTGCGGAGTCCCCGGAAGGCTGGCTTTTGTGAATCGGTTGTTGTGCCTGTTCCCATGCCTGCAAAATCTGTATCCCTTCCATAGTAGACCGGTTCTCCCACGCGATGTGCCCGGTGCGTTCAAGCTCCAGCAATGACTCATGAATGTAAGCTCTGCTTCGTCCCGTCTTGTTCTCCAGTTCATCCATACGCGGCAGCCTGCGCCGTTGTCCTGCATAGTTCACCATAATACGCAAAATCTTGCGTTCAAAGTCGTTCAGCATACTTTACCTCCCCATTCAGATCGGTAACAGGACGCCATGCCAGAATACCTTGCTCCAGAAATGTTCGGGGCGAGCCTTCTTTTCCCGCTGATGCTCTAATCATCCCGCCACGTACACTGTTAATTCGAATCTGTCGCTGCGTAATCTGCCCTGCACGATCCATGTAGACAAGCTCCACCATCTCGCCAATATATTTCCCTAGCATAGTCATCCCTCCGACAAGAACGTTTGTTTGTATCCCTTATTATATGCGAACATAAGTTCTTTATTCAATAGTAAAAAAAGGATTTTTATAAAATAAAAAACCAGACTTTCACCTTAAGATTAAGGCAGTCTGGTTCATCCCATAGTGTAGCTAATATGAACACCTTGTATTGTAATCACTACGTTCATTAACGGATCAATGTCGATCCGATTCCGAAAATTGCACTTTTTTCAATTGCTGTGTAGATGGATTAAAATCAACATTCACATAGACTGCGAATTGTTTGCCGTCTTTCGCACGAACCCATAGCTTGAACTGTTCCCGTGATTGATCCGCTGTTAGAGAGGTACGACCGATATGCTTATAGTCCAAAATATCCACATTATACTTGGTCTGTGTTTCTTTGACCGCAATAATTCCCCACTTCGCATAATCAGGGATGGCGGCGCCTGTGCCTGATGTAATTCCGGCTAAACTCAGGACTACCGACATGACGGTAACGATGAGCATTCTCATTTCACTCACTCCTTGGGACAATATGTTTCTGTTATATTGCCCGTCCGGGTTTCATTTTACACGAATAAACGAAAGATCCAGGCCAGTGGCCGTAGGGAAAAAGGAACCACATGAACAAGCCGGTCAAACGAATCAGTAGGCTCCGTCCGGAAACTCATTCCCCAGTCACCCGAGAAAACGTGTTGTTGTGTCTTCGGCTCCTCAGGACGATCCAACCCGTATTTCTTTTCAAGTAACTCCCGCGTTTCTTCATCCACCTGAACCTCGTTCGTAACGACATATGCTGTGGCAGGCTCGCTGCTTATGTACATCAGAATCATTAGAAACATCACAATCCCAACTATTTGTATCCAACGCTTGTTCATCTCATCTCTTACTCCTTTATGGATTACTGACTCTCTTCTCTTGTACGTGAAGACTCGTTTGAATGTTTGATTATACATAAATTTGACCGTATTGGAAATAACAAATGGAAGAAGAGTTGAAGCATGCGTTATGCGATGCTTAAGTCCCATTTGGTTGTTTTTTTGTTTAAAAAACCCAATAGACGTGTAATAGGCCATGACAGAGTGACTTCACGATCTGAAACTCTACACGATCTGCAATACCAATAAGAGGAGGTTACACCCGAATGTTCAAACGCTTGGATGAAATCCTGATTGAGATTCCCAATGTCGAGAAGCCAGATCCGAATGCTGCGGCAGCTATACAAGAATTACTCGGCGGCAAATTCGGAGAAATGTCAACGTTGAACAACTACCTCTATCAATCGTTTAATTTTCGATCCAAAGAAAAGCTGAAGCCCTTCTATGACCTCGTCATGAGCATTACGGCCGAAGAATTGGGTCATGTTGAACTCGTGTCTCATGGTATTAACAAATGCCTCAGAGGTTCAACCGAGTACAAAGAACCCGACGACACACCGCTAGGTTCCGTGAAAGATGCTCGTCTGTCGTATCACTACCTGGCAGGTGCACAAGGCGCAATGCCTTTTGACTCTATGGGTAATCCATGGACGGGAGCAAACGTCTTCAACAGCGGCAATCTGGTCGAGGATCTGCTGCATAACTTCTTCCTAGAATGTGGCGCTCGTACCCATAAGATGAAAGTATATGAGATGACGGATCACCCGGCAGCCCGGGAAGTGGTTGGTTTCCTGCTGGTACGTGGCGGTGTGCATGTCGTGGCATATGCAAAAGCACTTGAGATTGCAACTGGCGTAAATGTCACCAAGCTGGTTCCTATTCCTTCACTGAACAACAAAGCCTTCAACGAGGCTCGTAAATATGAAGAAAAAGGCGTACACACCAAGCTGTATACCTATAGTGATAAAGATTTCAACACAATCGGCCAGATCTGGAAAGGAACTCACCCCGAAGATGGACAACCTCTGGAAGTCATTCAAGGGATACCTGAAGGATTCCCGATTCCGGAAGCTCCTGCGGTCGAGGAGGAGTTTGCACCAGGTATATCGCAAGAAGACTTCAAGGAAATTGCACGTCGTCTGAAAATGGCTGGGAATATTGCAGATTAAGGAACAATTTTGTTTAACAGGTTCTTTCCCTATATATATTGTTAACTGTATGTTTAAGTAAAGCCCTCGAACCCTGCTGCTGAATGCAGAGAGGATTTGAGGGCTTTGTTATAATAAATTTATGATACCATTTTATGGTGAAAAATAAGTATGTTGTATGCACGTCATTTCCTGAGAATTTAGCTGTAAAAGTAAACCGGATCTCTGCTGACATCGTTAAACTTAGTTAAACTCCAACACCGATTCCTCACGCTGACTCATGACTTCAATTAGCATGTTGGCACCCAGACGAAAACCTTGTGCAAACGCTGCTTCCGTATGCATGCCCTCACATCTGCCACACAAGTCAAATAACTGTTCAAGCTCACGGAATTCTTCCTCGCTCAATCGATTCTTCCATTGCTCTGTCAGAGCTGCAATCTGCCGCCCTAACGCTTGGTATTCAGGATGTGTCGGCATCATCATCTCATCCGGTCGAAGTCGTCCATTATATAATGCTTCTAATATCGAATTCATGTGCATCCTCCTGTATATCAATTCGCACCTCACTTGAATGAACGATCTACACATGGTAGGATATTTATGCAGTCGCTCATTTAAGTGATTGCGGGATAGGAAGCAGCATGTTCTTCGTGGGACTCAAGCTGCTTCCTTTTTTATTTTTGGAGCTCGTCGTAAATCTTCTCAATCCCTTTGCGAACGATGTCTGATCGATTCGTATTCAGTTTCTCAGCCGAAATATCGAGCTTGTTCATAATTTCCTCGTCGACACGTATATCAATCGTTCTGCTTTTGGGTTTGTCAGATTTAGGCCGCCCCATCTTTTTGGCGGACATTTGCTTCACCTCTTTTTTTGTCCTGACAATAATATATTATTGTCAGGACAAAAAGTCAATTTAATTATAAAACATACGTTCGTTTTTGTGACAGCAGATTCATAGATAAATCTATAGTCAGTAATCAGTTTCAATAATAAAACAACCTTGAAAGGTTAGGCGCTCAAGGTCGTTAGAGTACTATTTCACTCTTCCATTGGCTTTCCATATCTCACTAAGACATGCCAGAGTAATTTTAACTCTTGTAGAACTTCTCTGTAGGTTCCTCTATCGCTCCAATGGCTTGGGTTTCGTTTCAAGTCCATAGCTGCGGAACCAATGATATCTGCATCAATCAAATCACTTTTTGCAATTCTTTTGGCTAGTGAAGGCATCGAAGTACCTCGAAAATCCATTGGAACGTCATCAACCAATAGTGTAAAGCCCATGTGCCAATGGAGATCAATGGAATACTTTAAACATATCTGCTCTAAGATTCTTCCTGTATGTGTGCCTTTAAATGATGGGTCGGCAACAAGCAACTCTACATCTTTTTCAAGGGAAATATCACCATGAACCTGAGCTTCGATATAATAATCCAGATTTCGGTTCGGCTCTTGGCTTGATGGATTTTGGAATGGTTTCTCAAGATTGACGAGCATATGATCGATTAACTTTTGAACCGTTAGATTTCTTTCACCAATGGCAAAATCACTATAGAATACATCCCTCATAAGAGCAGCCAAAATGAGGTCAAATTCCTCATACGTTCCCTTTTCCTCGGGGTCTTGGTGAGAATCCAAATATGTATACGTGCAACGTTGAGAGACCTCAGTGGATAAAAGGAAGTAACATGATCCAAAACGCGGAGCAGGTCCATCGGGATGTAACATAACATTGAGTGCCCCATACTTGGGCCGTTCACTATTGGTTGAGCCATTTATTTGGTACGCTCCGCCAAACATTTTATTCTCCCAAACGTCACGTTCACCGCCTGAAAATGCGGAGACACTTCCATTTGATAAAAAAGTCTCAAACTGACTTTTATAAACTCCCTGCTCAAGTAGTGCTTCAGCCACGCTTTTCATGGTCGGATCTAATCGATCTGGGTGAAAGTGTAGCGCAATACTTGCATGAGATTTTAGTTTATTGATAGCTTTTTCAAATGTCTTCAGCTCGATGTTGGACATACGAAGGATTTCTCTAATGGTTTGCTCCGCCTCATTTTTGCGGCTTCTTGCATAATTGGTTACATGCTCTTGAGCTAATTGCTGAGACCTTGATAGTTTCATGGGCAGAGGAGTCCTTTCCCTTTTTATAGAATCATAATGGCGTTTTCCTTGTTTATCATATAGATTATAGCCTAGTTATAGTTTTGGATCTTCAATCTATTTTTCTGGGGATTAGTTCATTCTCAGGGAAATTCCACCAATTGGATTCCTCATAATAAATTGTTTTTGCCCAAAACTCAGGGGACTCATGAAAAATCAGGTCTTCTTCTGATAAAAAATCATTGCCTTCCCAAAAAGAATTAATCCTGAGAAAAGCTTCCTTCTCTGAAATATCAAATAATTCAATTAATAGTTGAACAATGTGCAAACAATATATTTCCGAACTCAAAAAGGTAGGGAAAAGAAGTTGGTATTTTAGCATTTTTATCACTCCATCTTCAATATTTCAGTCTTTCTTAGAATGCTAATTCCAAGTCTCTATGTATCCAACCTTCATCTTTTCCAAAAGCTCCAAGATAACCTCATCCAACTCCTCTAGTATCTCATCATGTGTAGGAGACTCCAGTATTCTTACCAAATCCGACCGTAACATACTTAGATGAGATACAGGCAATCGATCAATTAATCCAACCAAAATAAAATATTCCCAAGAAGAATCTTGGGTTTGCAATACATCCTTAATATGAGGAACTAAGTCCTCGCCTAGTCTCAATAGTATATCCTCTACCGGCTTAGAGATAGGCCAATTCCCGTCTTGCAACCACTCCATAAGCTCTGGGATGATAACTTTCAACTCTTCATTTCTAAATTCATTTAACTTGTTAACCGCTTCAAAGTCATGTTTGTCGCGGGGAAGACACGCCCTAATATCCATTTAGACTTCCTCATCTCTATGTGCAAAATCATATACTCCCTCTGTTATTCTACTGGCTCTACATCCTCTACTCTGATCTCAATCTCATCTTGATTCTTCGTCGTTGACATCGCATCTCTCATGCGAATCGTCCACATTCCTGCATCCTGATAAAAGTGTACATCTTCAATCACAGGAACACGTACTCTTTCTCCATCTGGTGAATATAGTCCACCCCGAATTGCGTCCGCCTCACTTAGATGGGCACCGTCTGGAGTATTTGGACAAGATACCGCTATCGTTTCTGCTCTGGCCTCCCCAGGATAGGGTTGATTTTCCGGGCCTCCATCCGTCCAGACTTCAACATAGGAGCCGATCTGCGGATCAGGCGCATTGGAGAACCATTTTGCCGGATAATACCGATTTCCTCCTCCGTTCGCACTGAAATCTTCATATGCAGGATCAACCACAAGAATGGAATTGTCTTTGCGTTCAACCACATAACCAGTGAAGCCCTTTTCTGTCGGTGAATTTGCAATAGTTTGTGCTGAGTTGCACTCGTTTGATCCAGCACATCCCGTAAGACCTAGTATCCAGATCGAGAGTATTGTACAAACGATACGAAGATTAGTCACCTCCTGGTTCCCCCCTCTAACAAAATTCACATTATACTTCTTAATGCTGACGTCTTAGATCAGGTTATTGTTGCATAACAATGGAGCCAACTTTGAGTGTTAGATTTACAAATACACCCAAAAGTCCTCTTGTTTTCTTTTGATACAAAACGTATCATTTATATTAGATAATATAATTAATGAGGGGGAATCATGTATGATCCAAAGTCCAAAAGCGGTAATTCAATCATTCATGCTATGTATTTTTACTATCTTACTTTACATTACATATGCTGAAGCATCTCATGCTGCTGGTTCAGCGGCATCACCTTCCACTTACGAGAATGATATCACCCTACCGGCTGTTGTTTATGGAAAAGTTACGGATAGAGGAGGAAATGTGATACCCCACGCCAAAGTTGAATATGAACTCAATCATCTAGGAGAAATAACGAAATATAGTACAGTAGCAGATGAGAACGGAAATTACCATATTGAGGCTGTTGTACGAGATTCCACAGATATGTATTTGTACGTCAGTGCGGATGGTTTCATCACCTACATTTCTTATAATAAACACGATACCTTCACGCTAAGACCTGGTGATGAGGTGAAGCATGACATCTGGTTGTATGAGCCTGCCACAATTATGGGTACGGTAAAAGACCAGACCGGCCAGCCCATCGCTGGCGCTAAAATTCAAGTTACAAGTGTCCCATACCTGGTCGAAACAGATGAAAATGGCAGATATACAGTAACGGGTATTGATTACGATTATAGTGCAAACATTGCAATGTGGGTTGATAGTGACAACTATGTTCCCTACGTGGAAGATCGTATATACATTCGAGCAGGTGAAACGATCCAAATCGACGTAGTGTTAGAAGAGGCTGCACATGTAAGGGGACAGGTGGTTGATGAAAACGGGGTACCCATGCCTGGGGTCAGAATAAGTGGTAATCCTACAAGAACAACGACTGATGCTCAGGGATACTTCATTCTCAGACGCACTATGGCAGGTTCAGTCGCACTAGCCGCAGACTTTACAGGGTATCCAAGACACATAACATTAGTAGATTTAGTCCCAGGAGATCATAACACAGTTAATTTTGTTCTTAAAAAGAATCCATGAATCTTGGGTTCTTTTACAATAACCTTAGCATAACCTCTGAGTAGTCTTCCATGGTCATCTATCGTATTTGTAAAACTGAATTTCCAGTATGTATAATCATAAACTAACCCAAAGACTCATGATGAATTCTCTATACGAATTCGGTCATGAGCCTTTCCTTATGTCCAAGCATGCAGATGTGACCATCGTAAACAGGTTGTTAAACCATTCACTTCTTTATATCCCTTTTGTACACGTACCTTCCCCATACCACCAACGCCGCACACAACAAGATCACACAATAAGCCCATACAAAAAACATGGCAAGCCCCAACCCGATGTTAGCATCCAGGCCCTTATCAAAGATCTCTGTGTATAGCGAAAAACCGAGTGGCACGGCGCCAACAACGAAAAGTCCAATGGACCATCCACCCCAGCGTTGGAAACCGGACCCCGCACGAGTACTGGAAAGTTTGCGAATCCCTTGAGTCAGAAGCCACCAAATCAGAATAAATAATAGACAGGTTATAAGAATTTTCAGCATATCGTTCAACTGCATATCGTGTACCTCCTTACACCTTGCAAGATGATGAACATATCTTACACGTTAAGCGTTCTCTTTACTATATTACCCGTTTCCACATCCATGATCACAGGCAGATAAGAGCACATTACCCCTGACCCACACTTGATCATGAAAAAGAAAAAAACGCCACCGTCCTGACTCCTTCCAAGTCAAGAATGATGGCGTTACTTCTCATATTTACAATGTTAAATCCACATCGAATAGGTTACGCACCAAACTGCGCATAGTGAAGGCGGCTGTACACCCCACCTGCTGCGAGTAATTCTTCATGACGTCCCTGCTCCGTAATGCCTTGTTCAGCAACGACAATAATGCGGTCTGCATTTTTGATCGTAGCCAATCGGTGAGCAATAACCAGCGTAGTCCGGCCTTCAGACAGCTCAGCAAGGGATTGCTGAATCGCCGCTTCCGTTTCTGTATCCAGCGCGGATGTGGCTTCGTCCAGGATCAGAATTGGTGGGTTTTTCAGGAACATACGGGCAATAGACAAACGCTGTTTCTGTCCACCGGACAACTTCACACCGCGTTCACCAATTAACGTATCCAATCCTTCCGGCATGGATTGAATCAAAGGTTCCATCTGTGCACGTCTGGCAGCCATCCAGATTTCTTCTTCGGATGCATCCAGCTTACCGTAGGCAATATTCTCGCGAATGGTTCCATCGAAGAGGAATACATCCTGTTGTACAATACCGATCTGGCTGCGCAAGGAATCCAGCGTCATGTCCTGTATCTCCTGCCCATCGATCGTGATGCGACCTTCCAGCACATCATAGAACCGCGGCAGCAGACTGCATAGCGTTGTTTTACCTGCCCCCGATGGACCGACAAGCGCTACGGTTTCACCTGCACGCACGTTTAGATCAATACCTTTGAGCACAGGCTCCTGATCCGAATAACCAAAGGTCACTTGCTCATAACGGATATCTCCACGCAAATGGGATACCGATACGGCCCCTGGACGATCTTCCACATCCGGTTCCATATCAAGCAACTCCGTATAACGTTTGAAGCCTGCAATCCCTTTCGGATACGTCTCAATAACCGAGTTGATCTTCTGAATTGGTGTCAGGAACACATTGGACAACATAATAAATGCAATGAACTGACCGTAGGTCATACTGCCTTGAATGACAAACCATGTTCCGCATACCAGGACAAAGAGGGATACCAGCTTCATCAGCATATAACTGACAGAGGAGTTCCAGGCCATGATTTTGTATGCAATTAACTTGGTCTGACGGAAACGACCGTTGTTCACAGCGAATTGTGCTTTTTCATGCTCTTCATTGGCAAAAGCCTGAACAACACGGATACCTGTAATATTGTTCTCTACGCGAGCGTTGAAGTCCGCAATATCTCCGAACATTCGGCTGAATGCCTTGGACATTTTGCTACCAAAGTAGAGCGACAGATAGATAATCAGCGGTACGATGATAAAGGTTAACACCGCCAGATTCCCGTTAATACTCATCATGATGCTGAATGCACCAATTAGCGTCATGACCGCGATAAATACATCCTCTGGACCATGATGGGCAATCTCACCGATATCCATCAGATCGTTAGTCATGCGGGACACGAGGTGTCCTGTTTTTGTATTATCGAAGAAACGGAACGATAACTTCTGCACATGATTAAACAGACTTTTACGCATATCCGTCTCGATGTTAATACCGAGCTTGTGTCCCCAATAGGTAACCACGAAGTTGAGAAATGAATTCAATAAGTAGATGCCGAGCAATGCCAGACACGCCCATAGAATCCAGTCCCAGCGGCCGCCTGGCAGCAGATCATCGACTACCCGGTTGACTGCCAGTGGAAAAGCCAGCTCCAGCAGGGCGACTAAAATCGCACAACTGAAGTCAAGAATAAAGAGCTTTTTGTAAGGCCTATAATAGGCAAAGAAACGGCGAAGCATGGACTGAAGTCCTCCTTATGCAACCACACAATGGTGATTACGTTCTATTTCGTCTTGCTTAAGAGGTACAGGAAGTATGGTGCACCAATAATGGCAACCAGGATCCCCGCAGGAATCTCCGAAGGCTGCAGGATGACACGACCCAGCGTATCTGCAACCAGTACAAGCAATGAACCGATCAGTGCAGATGCGGGTAACAGGAATTGATGTTTTGGACCCACCAGACGACGCGCCAAATGCGGTCCGATTAGACCTACAAAACCGATCCCCCCACTCACAGATACACATGAGCCGGCAAGTCCTACAGCAGCCGCAAGCAAAATCAGTCGCTCACGCTCAACCGGAGTCCCGAGTCCGCTTGCAGTCTGGTCCCCCAGATTCAGTACGTTCAATACACGTGCCTTATACAGAACTAGCGGGACAAGAATAATAAGAAACGGTAGCAATGCCGTTACAAATTTCCAGTTCGAACCCCAGATGCTGCCTGCCATCCAGGTAGCTACAAATTGATACTTTTCCGGACTAAGCCTTAACGTAAGCACGATCATGGCAGAACTGATTCCCGCTGCTACCCCGATCCCTGTAAGCAACATACGCGTAGGCAGGATGCCCTCTCCTTTTTTGTAAGAGAGAATGTAGATCAGAAATGCAGCAAAACCGGAACCGATCAGGGCCAGAATTGGCAAAAGAAATACCGGCGCTGCTGTCGTTGTCGGGAAAAAGGAAACAAATAACATGACGACCAGACCAGCACCTGCATTAATCCCGAGGATCCCCGGATCTGCCAACGCATTCCGAGATACTCCCTGCAAAATACAACCAGATAACGCAAGTCCGGCCCCGACCAGCACCGAAATCACAATACGTGGCAGACGGAATTCAAACAGGATCAATTCCTGTTTAGCCGTGCCTCCACCAAACAGGGTTCGCATCACCTCAAGCGGCGAAAGCTTGGTAAAACCTGTGTTCATGCTCACCACAAAAGCCGTAATAATTAATAGGGCAAGCACAATGAGGACAATCGTACTCTTGGTTCTCTTCTTGCGCTCTGCTCCAACTATTGTTGAGGATTCCATCGTTACAGAGTCCTCCTTTCTTTACGCGCCAGATACAGGAAGAATGGTACCCCGATGAGGGCAACCAATGCGCCAATTGGCGTCTCGTACGGCGGGTTAATCATACGTGCAGCCAGATCCGCAAATACAAGCAGCAAACTGCCCATCACAGCGGAACATGGAATAATCCAGCGATAATCGACCCCAACCAGCTTCCGCGTAAGATGGGGAATGATGAGTCCAACAAAACCGACCGCACCCACCACGGACACAGCGGTACCCGCGAGAATCAGTACAACAATCAGGCCTATGAGCTTGATCAGCCCAGTACGTTGCCCCAAGCCTACCGCAATATCTTCTCCGAGACTAAGCAGAGTAATGGAACGGGAGATGAGAAGACCTGCGATCAGGGCCGCGAGTACCCAGGGGAACATGACCTCAAGTTGAGACCACTTCGTTCCGGCTACACCACCGGCTGTCCAGAAAGCCAGATCTTGTCCAATTCTGAAATACAATGCAATCCCTTCACTGAGTGCCGACAACATCGCTGATACAGCCGCACCTGCAAGCACAAGGCGTAGTGGTGTAAGACCTGATTTGGAAGCTGCACCAAAACCATAAACCAACAGGACACCAAGCCCTGCCCCAAGGAAGGAATACATGATGATATACATAAATGGCAAGCCAGGAAAGAAGGCAAAACAAACTGCAAGCGCAAATCCAGCGCCCGCATTTAACCCAAGCAGACCTGAATCGGCCAGCGGGTTACGAGTCATGCCCTGCATGATCGCACCAGCTACAGCGAAACATGCACCTACCATTGCTCCTCCAAGGATACGTGGTAATCGAATCTCCCATATGATCTGATGTGGAGTCAGCTCAGGATTGAAATCAAAGATGGCCTTCCAGACTACACTAAGCTTAATATCAGCAGCGCCAAATGAAATGGACAACGCCATACCCAGAGCGAGTAGCAAAACTCCCCCTGTAAGAATAAGTGTCGCTGCCCACGGACGAGTGTGTATCTTCGCTGTGGGTGAATCCGGATTATGTTTTTCTGGTGAAGCTTGTGAATTCATACGCGCCCACCCTCGTTATGAGTGGAGCTGCTCAAACCTATGTACATAACAATCACCTCTCTATAAATACCAAACTTTAATGATATTGATTCTCATTCCCATAGACCATTGTAAGTGAATCCACCGGCTCTGGCAATGGACAAATAGGACATGTTTATTGCATATATGAAGATTTTCACACAATTTTACACCCAAAAAGGCTGCGCAGGAGCCAAAAAGCTCGAACACAGCCTTATCATTGCCTATGTAGAACATGTAAAATACAGACTCGTTTAACGAGCATGTACCGTAAGTAAGGATGCCAGGACATCCGGAACATCGGTAATGATTCCTTGCACACCCATGTCAATCATGGCCTGCATCTCAGCAGGATCATTCACCGTAAATGGATAGGTAACAACGCCATGTGCCAGTGCAGCAGCAACATCCTCTTGTGTGACGGCCAGCTTGTAGGGATGAAGGCCTGAAGCTTCGAGTTTGGCGGCATAATCATAGGGACGATATAACTTTTCCATATATAGAAGTGCTGTACGAATCTCCGGGGCAAGACGTTTACATCTCACAAGCGAAGCATGATTGAAGCTGGACAGCACAACCTGTTGCTCCAGATTCCATTCCCGGATCGCCTGTATGACCTTCTCTTCCATCCCTTTATAACTCACAATACCATTTTTCAATTCCAGATTAAGCAGGGTTCCTTTCCCCTGTACCAGCTTGAATAACTCCTCCAGAGAAGGAATACGTTCCCCGGTAAAATCAGCATGGAACCAGGACCCCGCATCCCGTGTGCGCAATTGATCGTAAGTCGTATCCTTAACCCAGCCTTCTGCGCCGCCAGTTCGACTTAACGTCTCATCATGAATCAGTACCAGTCTGCCATCACTCGTCATCTGCACATCGGTCTCAATGCCTGTCGCTCCAAGCTCCAGACTTCGTTCAAAAGCGCTCATCGTATTCTCCGGGCATACGGCAGATGCACCACGGTGGGCAATAATCTCCATGTTCCTCATTCCAGCGCCTCCTGTGTTCAAGCTTCACTCTATGATCATCACTATAAACACGGTTTGTTAGACCTGTATTAACAGAACGTATAATCGGTTGCCTGCTTCGCTAATACTAGCGACCGAGTTCAACATCTAACGGGCTGGGGATTCACTCATTTTTGCGAACTCAATCTGAAAATCGACATAACATAGTATGAACGATGGAAGCACTGAACTCCGTTATAAGGAGGTTGACTATTGAATCCCTCAAAGAAAAAATCGATACCTACGCGTCCTCACACATCCCAGTTACAGTCGGCTTCCAGGCTTTCCAGAACATCTGTCCATATCAAAAACAAATCCGGCAAGACGGCTAATCAGCGTTCTCTTAACTCCAGTTCACCCAACACACTGGATCAGCTGGCTATTGTTGCAGCAATACTCTCCTTAATTGCAGCCGCCATCGGGCTATATATCGCCTGGAAATCGTTAAGTAATCCGGATCAAACTGCTGTTGTGGTGTAAGCTACTTGTTGCGCAGCTAATGGCTCAGGAGGCTCTCTCCTGCTTCTGACCTTATTCAGGGGCAGGTTTTTGCTTTTTCAATTACTCAACGTATGCTGGAAACGTCAAAAAACCGTTCCCCTGAAACGCCGGCATATACCGGCGTCTCTTTGGAAAGGTCATTTTTTATTCGGGCGCTGCCTCTGCAGCTTAATCCTCGTCCCGGGATACTGACCGAATTACAGAATGAATGTGCGAGAGATAATAACCAACAGAATGAACAATACCAGAATTGCACCTGTTGATGTCCATGCTCCACCACCGAAGCCTCCGCAATATCCGTAACCTGTGCCTTTGAGTTCGCTCATGAGTGACACTCCCCTCTTCATCGAAGTACACTATAGACTATGTCCGATAGCGCAACTTGCTTGGGCAGATCGAAAATTCTCCCGAGGAACGAGTAGGTTCAGGCCCGTCTTCTTATGCACTCATTTCCCGTTGAGTTGTGACCACTTCTGAGTCAGCTCTGCAGGAATATAGGATGACATTTGTTTGATCAGTTCAGCCGGATCAGCTTCCAGACTCCACAGACTAAGATGGGAGGTGTTGGAGAATCCTTCCTGTACGCTGTGTTCTACCATCTTCATTAACGGTCCATAATATCCGTTGACATTTAATAAGCCAACAGGCTTACGATGAATACCGATCTGTGCCCAGCACAGCACCTCGAATAGTTCTTCAAATGTACCCATCCCTCCGGGAAGTGCAATGAATCCATCGGATAATTCAGCCATCGTAGCCTTCCGTTCATGCATGGTTCCCACTTCAATCAGTTGTGTGAGCCCTCCATGAACAACCTCTCCCCGGAACAATCCGGTAGGCATAACCCCGATAACCTCTCCCCCTTGTTCAAGAGCAGCATCGGCTACTGCACCCATCAAGCCCATGCAAGAACCACCATAGACCAGTGCATAACCACTATCAGCAATCTGTTTGCCCAGTTGAACAGCCTTCTCTGTATAATCGGGGTGATTTCCCGGATTGGAGCCTGCAAAAACAGCTATACGTTTCATTGGGTTTCACTCCTTCTCGTGATCTTTTAGATTGAACTAAAGAATATTTACACTTGCCACTTCGATGACAGAACAACCTTCCGATCGCTGTTATCCCCAGATTTTTTGATTCAATTTTACAAAGGTGAATATCTTGGGATAGCGTATGCTTCCGATGTAGCTTTCTTTCAGAAAGCTTTTAGGCGAACGCTCCGCTTCTTCAGGTTATTTCTGCCCTCTACGTTCTCGTGTAAATGTTTAGTTCAATTTTCTATTTTAATAGTATACAACATGAATGTTATGGGTATGTACAACGTACAACAGGTTAACAGAACCAATGGGCAAAAAAATACCCGACCGTTTGCAGCCGGTCGGGCTCCCATTTCAATACACATCAATTTAGAAGGGGTTGTTATTACCTAATATACAGACCAAATATTAAATCCGTATGATTTTTGCATGAAATGATTATTAAATCTTCGTATAACTAACGTATCCCACGGCGTGAACGTACGACAAACATATGCTTGTCTTTACGAAGAACCCGACCATCTGCAAGTTCAACCTGATCCTCGTCATGACGCAGAATCGTCGTGGATAACGCTACAATTTTGGCCCGGCGCCAGATCATAACCTGTGACTTGAAATAGATCGCATTTTCGAACTGAATCGCCTTTTTCATCACATATCCAACCTTGTGCACTTCAGAACGCGCTTTCTTTAAGGGAAGACTCTCTTCGGGAAGAGGTCTGATCATTGCGATATTGTCAAACGATACCTTAATCCGTTTCGGTCCGATCCGTACACATTCCGCTTCTTCATCCCACTCAACCAGCGTTCCCTTCAATGGCTCCCGTATGCCTGTTGCACGATATACCGCTACTTTTCGTCCTATCCAATGTCGCAATGTTCTCACCTCCATCTGTCTAGTTTTCAGGTATCTTCCAATCAATCGGTTCAATACCTTTGGAGGTCAAGAAATCATTGGCTTTGGAAAAGGGACGACTGCCAAGGAATCCACGATGCGCAGCCAGCGGGCTGGGATGTGTAGACTCCAGTACCAGGTGCTTGTCCCTGTTAATAAAAGCACCTTTCTTCTGGGCATGACTGCCCCACAGCATATATACCATCGGCTCCGAACGTTCATTCAGCG
The DNA here is from genome assembly GCF_001908275.1 of Paenibacillus xylanexedens. Classification (NCBI taxonomy): domain Bacteria; kingdom Bacillati; phylum Bacillota; class Bacilli; order Caryophanales; family Paenibacillaceae; genus Paenibacillus; species Paenibacillus xylanexedens. The sequence goes on from NZ_CP018620.1 coordinate 5,521,594, forward strand.
CACGAATGACAGCATCCGTAAATGTCTGCCACCCTAGTGCCTGATGCGAGTTAGGCTGACCTTCACGAACCGTCAGAACAGCATTTAATAGCAAGACTCCCTGCTGTGCCCAATGAACCAGAGATCCATGATTCGGAATTGGCAGGTCCAGATCGGCATGAAGTTCCTTATATATATTTTTCAGAGAAGGCGGTACGCGCACCCCCGGTCTAACCGAAAAGCTCAATCCATGAGCCTGACCCGCTCCGTGATAAGGGTCTTGACCAATAATAACAGCCTTAACCTGATGATATGGCGTCAGCTTCAGTGCGGAGAACAGGTCTTCTTTGGGCGGAAAGACCGTCTGCGTTTTGTACTCGGCGGCGAGAGTGTAACGAATCTTGTTAAAATATTCGGCTTCCGTCTCTTCCTGAAGCACCTTGTCCCAATCGTTTCCAAACATATGTATAGGCTCCTTTCCCCTGATGAATGCAGTTTCGTTCAGCCCAACTACTGGGCTCTACCTTCTGAGAGCCGCATGTCATGCAACTCATAGACTATCCACCATTTTAACATAACCGGGGACAGCAGACCAGAATTGCGCATCAGGTATAAGTCCACCTCAAAAAAAACCGTATTCTTGCTACATTCAGTATATTCATACAAAAAAGTCACCTCGCTGTTGCGTGATGACTTGATGAATTTACACTTGAACGGGTACCTCTTCGACTTCTTTCACAAGTACACTGCTGATTCTTCGTAACCCTTCCTGAAGGACAGAACGCGGACAAGCCAGATTCAACCGAATACAACCCTCACCATTGGCTACAAACATATGACCATCTTCGAGCAATACACCCGCTTGCTCAGCGAAGAATAAAGGTAAACTTACACTTGGGGGCGCATATGCCGAGATATCAATCCAGGCCAGATACGTGGCTTCCGGGATGTGAAAAACAGCCCGTGGCAGATGCTGCTTCACATACTGTTCTACGCAGGCGAAATTGGCGTCTAGATAACCTTTTAATTGTTTCAGCCATTCATCACCCGTTTCGTAAGCCGCTTGAGTGGCAGCGATGCTCAGTGGGTTTTTGAAACCATAATGACGTGCCTGCCAGATGTCTCGAAGTGCCTTATTTGGAATGATGACATTGGAGAACATCAGACCAGCCATGTTGAATGTTTTGCTCGGAGACATGCATGTAATGATTCGATCCGTATCCGGGAACAGCTTTGCAAGTGGCGTATGCCTCTTACCCGTCCGCAGCAGATCACAGTGAATCTCATCCGAAATGACCCATACGTTGTTCCTCAGGCAGATCTCACCCACACGTTGTAACTCTTCGGTTGTCCAGACACGTCCAGACGGATTATGCGGGTTGCAGAAAATACATACCCTTACCTTCTCATCCTTGGCCTTGGCTTCAAAATCCTCAAAATCAATGGAGTAACGCCCCTGCTCGTTGAGCATATCCGAACATACCAGTTCAAGATCATTATGCTCCGCAGCTGACTTGAAGAAACCATAGGATGGGGTCACGATCAGTACTTTCTCATCCGACTGACAGATATATTCCACCAGTTCATACAAAGCGGGAATGATCCCGTTTGAGGTCTCCAAATGCTCCTTCGGGAAGGACCAGTCATAGTATCTTTTCATCCAGTTCGAGACAGCTTCGTAATACGCCGGATCAAACACCTGGGAGTAACCCATGATTCTACGGTCCAGACGCTCCTTAACTGCATCCAGAATCTCGGGAGGTGTGGCGAACTCCATATCTGCAATCCACATGCGAATAAATTCTTCATCTTTGAATGGAAAAGTCATGTCCTCTGTGGCATTAAAAATATATTGACGGAAACCATCCGTATTCATGGCATTTGTACCTGTGCGGTCTATAATCTCATCAAAGTTATATTTCATAGCTTCTGCTCCTCTGTCTGCTCAACATTTCATTGTCGTTTCATGTCGTATTACATCCATTATTTCATGACGCAGGAATTGCATCAAATGTAATACAATCTATTCTGACGAAACAAATGAAGTTTATTGTTTCTCCAAAATAGGTATTTCCGTGAAAAAGTGATATATTTCTCATATAACATCATTTTTATGAATGACTTTCATCATTTTCACGTACTCTCAAGAAACATTGGCATAAGGAGAACCGATTATGAACAATATCAATCAGGAAGTTGGCAAGAAAATACGAAACTTTCGGAAGTGGCGGGGACTGACCATTCAACAGCTTGCGGATCAGATCTTCAAAAGCAAAGGCACGCTGTCCAAATATGAGAGCGGAGATATTACACTTGATCTGGTCACGTTACACCATATTGCTAACGCGCTCAACATTCAGGTGGAGCAACTCTTGTACCAAGATCCCAGACACGCGTCTCCCCTGATGAATGCGGTCCCGTCCAGCTTTTTCAAGAACTCCACACGTTTCTATTCTTACTTCTATGATGGGCGGAACAACAGTCTCATTCGTTGTGTCATTGACATGATGGCTCAGTCGGATGCCAACCGTTATCGCACCGTGATGTATATGAATGTGAAGGATTTTGAGAACTACCAGGAGTGCGAGAATATGTATTGGGGCCACACCGAGCATTATGATACACTCACCACGCTGATTTTGAAAAATCAGGCCACGCCGCTGGAGAATCTATATATTAATATTCTGGCGTCTTTTCAGGAATCGGAGAAAAAATGGGGACTGATGGCGGGTGTCTCTTTCAGACCTTTCATGCCTATTGCGCTCAAAATGTTATTCTCCAGAACCCCGCTGCCCGAGAATCAGGAGTTATATAATGAATTAAAAATTTCAAAGGAAGATCTGCGGACCCTGAAAATATACAACATGCTCGCTGTCACCTGAACAACGCAGCGTGTCACACATTCTCATATCATATGGATGGAGACAGTCCCTCCCCATTAGAAAAGGCACTTCTATAAGCTGTTGAAACCAGCTCATAAAAGTGCCTTTTGCTTTGCTGCCTATTCGACCCGGAAATAAGCGACTAATGCTTAGTTTTTAATTAAATCCAGCGTCTCGTCAAACATTTGTTTCTGTTCCTCAATCTTGTTCTCATTACCGATCACGCAGCGCTGTTGCTGTTTAAGTACGGCCGATAAAAGCTCAGCAAAACCGATAATGTCGCTTTCCTTTGTACTTAACACTTCGTCACGTTCCTGTTGTAGATCCGCTTCAGTCACATTCGACAGATAACACTCCAGCGAGAATGCACCTTCGCCATAAGGTGTCCTCGGCGTATCGAGATCCTGAATCGCACCAATGATATAACGCGTCATCTCCCGCTCGTCTGCCCGGAAATCTTTCAAATATTGCGGTATTTCTTCATATACTTTGTACGTTTTATCCAGGTTCGGATCACGATACGATGCAACGTAGCTGTCTCCGTTCCGTCTGAAGCCTGACATACAGCCATAAGCTCCACCTTTGGCGCGGATATTGGTCCACAAGTAATCCAGAGACAGTATCCCCTGCAAGACCCGTAGTGAACCTGTGTATTGATATCCTTTGTTGATATAATTGCCCGTTTGCACCACATACTGCACCTCTGAAGGAGAACGGAATCCTTCCTTATGAGTAGCCGGTGTGAACGTAAACTCTTCCTTGGCAACCTCATGTGTAAACAGCTTCGCTTTCAGGTCGGATACCTGTTGCTCCAGTCCTTCATATCCCTGCTCATCGGCAGTATAGCTGACAAGCAAGTTCTCCGGTCTGAAAATATACCCCGTCAACTCTTGCAGACTGGAAGATAACTCTTCTTTTCTCGCCTCAAAGTTCGCCTGAAGATCCTCAAGCCACTGGTAAAACGCGATACCACTCACAGCTTCTCTGAAATCCGCAACCGCTGAATGTTTGGACGAAGACCGGCCAATTCCTGCTGAATGTCCACTATTGATCAGATTACGTTGCAGATTACCTTTCATTTGAGAGATGATCTCATACAATCGCTTCGAATTATCGAATTGGGAAGTGAACACGATTTCTTTGATCATATCAAAGGCAAATCCAAGCTTGTCATACAACACTTTCGCGTTGAACTCATAAGTAGCCTTGAATTCATTGTGCTTATGCGCGTTAGCATAAGATCCAATCCCGCTATGAATACCACCTGAATGGATATGGATTTCATTGGACAATTCATTGAACGAGTAGTTTTGAGTATCCACGTAACCCAACACATTTTTCAGCAATCCTGCATACGGCAGGAGATGACGTGGCACTTCTTTGATATCAAACAGCAGTCTCAGATAACCAATTCCGTTGGTGTAGAGGTTATGATGGAGAATGGTTGTGCCGTCGACCTGGTTCACCGTTTGATGCAACGTAGAGACCTTCGGTTCAATATCTTCGATCGATAACGTCGGGATGACCTGCTGCTGCTCTTTGGTTGAAGGTGTATTCTGATACTCGGCGAGAGCTTCCGTTTTCTGAATCAACGTCTGAACTTCTTCCTCACTAAGACCAGCCTGAATAGTTTTCAGACGTTCTTTCAACGCTTCCTCCTTGCGTGAGTTCAGCCCCTTATCCGGGGTAAGCGCCACAAAAGAAGTATGTGTGTTTTGTAATAAATACTTCTCGATCAATTGTTCGAAGTAACCCTCGTTCATTTTTGTCCGCAGCTCAGCAAATACGTCATTGGCCTCCAAATGGGTGAAAGGTGCATCTTCATCGTACAACCAGCTTTGCAGGGAAGAGAATCCGTAGATCAGGCCCTTCGGCATTCTGCCATAGTCCGCTTCCCTGTGATTGAACTCATATGAGTTAATCCCTGCGAGTAGCGCTTTAGGATCAAAACCTTCTTTTACCACACGCTCAAGCACTTCTTTGACCGTTCCCAGGAAATCCTCTTTGCTAGACAGATTGCTCTTCTTCAGTCCCACAGTGAATACAGGTTGATACAGACTGTCATCATAGGAACCGTAGACGTCCTTCGCAATGCCCTTATCCAGCAACGCCTGCTTCAGTACCGCTCCCGGAGCGTTCAGCAGTGCATATAACAAAATTTGGAACGAGATGTTCAGTTCCTTATCCAGACTTGTGCCGATCACCGCGTTATAGGTTAAGAAGCTGTTATCCACTTCCGATTCCGTACTTCCCGCAGAGTAAGTCTTAACCGTGTCTACCCGTTCTGCAAAGGCAGGTTGAAGTTGAATGGCCGAATCAATCTCAATTCGATCATATGCACTCAGATAGTTTTCATCCAGCCATTGCAGCTTCTCTTCCATGTCCATATCGCCGTAGAGATAGATGTAACTGTTGGAAGGATGATAGTATCTCGTGTGGAAATCCAGCAACCCCTGATAAGTCAGATCCAGGATAGCTTCCGGGAACCCGCCAGACTCGGAGGAGTACGTAGTATCCGGGAAAAGGGAGTTCAGCACTTCTCTGCGCACCATTCGTTCCGGTGAAGAAAAGGCACCCTTCATCTCGTTATATACAACTCCGTTGTAGGTTAACTCATCATCTGCAGAGGTCAGATTGTAGTTCCAGCCCTCTTGCAAAAATATCTTTTCATTCTCATAAATATTCGTATTCAATACCGCATCCAGATATATATCCATCAGGTTATGGAAATCATGGTCATTACGACTCGCGATCGGGTAGATCGTCTTATCGGGATACGTCATGGCGTTAAGGAATGTATTCAATGAACCTTTCAGCAACTCAACAAAAGAATCCTTGGCCGGAAATTTCTTGGACCCACAGAGCACGGAGTGTTCGAGGATATGGGCTACCCCTGTATCATCTTCCGGAGGTGTGCGGAAACCGATACTGAATACTTTGTTGTCGTCCTGATTGGACAAAAGTACAATTTTGGCTCCGGATTTCTGATGTTCCAACAGATACGCATCCGATTTCAGTTCTTCGATTCTGCGCTCCTGTAACACCTTGTATGGCTTAAGCTGTTTCAACATAAACTTGAGTCCTCCGTCCATAAGATTGTTTTATTGGTTTTGTGACTCTACATAAGTTCAAATATGTTTATTTACACGGGCACTCCGATGACAGAACAACAGCTGTCCTCTCCGTTATCGTGTAAATGTGTAGTTGAACCTATATCGTTCAGCAAGGTAGAGGTAATATATGCCTACGGATAGTATACACCATTGTTCCGTCTCTTCATAAAAGTCAGATAAATGTACCTTCTGATATGTATTATGCAGGGTTTATGTTTATGAGCTGCATGGTGATGTGGTCTGCAATGAAGTGACATTGATATTACAGAACATAAAAAAAGATCGCATGCAGCTTGGTTAACAAGCGTCATACGATCTTTCTTTTTAAGATGCCGAGGACCGGGATCGAACCGGTACGGTAGTCACCTACCGCAGGATTTTAAGTCCTGTGCGTCTGCCAATTCCGCCACCCCGGCAGGATTATGTATTTCTTGGCGACAAGAAATATCTTACCATGAACTAATTAACTTTGCAACACTTTTATTAAAAATAATAAAAAAAATGAAACAGGCACTGCAAGCGTCAGCTCACAGTGCCTAGAAAGTCCGAGTTGCGGTCCCGGACTTCCGGTAAACCAATCTATATTAAGGGAGGTGTGAGATAAGAATACCTCCCCAACATTAAAGAAACCTAAAATCAGCCTTAAATTAAACTAAAAAAGTAAAATAGGTCGAACACGAGCCGCTTCTTCCTCACTGCACTCCACGATAACCAAGATATGGTCCTTTAACAGCCAATCTTCGTAATACCGCGCATCCTCCTCCGAGATCCCCGCTTCAGTCAGTGTAAGCACCAAATCATCGGTCTCACTTCCAATCTCATTACCAGCGAGTCTGCGCACTGCATTTCCGATCGACATCGTCTGATCCATCCGCTTCCCCAGACCAGCCAATATGCCTTTCAGAGCGCCAAAGGCACCATCTGTTCCGGCACCCTTCAAAGGTTTGGGCAGCCCCGTCTTTTCGCTCACCAGCTCCAGATTGAGCTGTTCCTTCGCCACCGCTCCCAAATATTTATCCTTGATGCCTTCCTCTTTCACCTTATTCAGCATAATTATAGCCTCGTTCTCGGTACGGGCCAGCCCAATAATCAATTGTGTCATTCCGTTCCCCTCCTTTTACCCTAATATAACCCCGTAATCCCCATTCAAAAACGGATCATCCACAGCTAAGACAAATCACCTAGAAGAATGTTGATTTCTCTTCTGGAAATCTATACCTAGTTCTGATAGACTAGATAAAGAAGACAAATTAACCATTGAAAACATTGACATATGGATTTAACATCTCATAATCAGGAGCAATGACTTATGAAAAAAGAGGTAGAAATTGCCATCCGGCGCAAGCAACAGATCATGGTTCGTAATACAAGTGGTCAGACGGTAACCGGATTTCCCGAGCGTACCGCTGATACATCCATTCTCTCCTTACGTACGGTTCACGGCAGTCTGTGGATACCGTTTGATGAGGTTGAACATGTTACGCGTCTGTTAAGCATCCGTTCTCATCATTTAAGCGGAATGCAACTCGTTTAGTCGGCTCTGTAATCCTAGAAACTCCAGTTCCCGTATAGATACGTTAACTAGATCTATTTATGCCAGCACTTTACACCAAAAAACCAGACGCATGCACGTCTGGTTTTTCTCTTCTACTTATCCTGTACCACGCTGCCACTGACCTCACAACAAAGGCCTTACAATCCTTATTTCTGCCCAACCATATCCTGTTGTTACTTCACTACAAACTTCACTCGTGTTCCATCCGGATATGTACTTAACTGATTCCCTACCCATGAACCTGCACCACGATTATCCTTCGGGGTAATGTACTGGATATCTGCACCTGTTCCTCCCTCAGCACACATCGCCATGGGCCACTCGTCACGATCCTTACCTTTTTTGACCGGAACACCCTTAAGTGATAGATCCCGATTGCCTTCCGCTCCATTACGATTAATGGTGCATACATCCGAATGCCCTGCCTTGATAGCAGCTTTAATATGTTTGGCTGTTTCGGGATAACGCTCTGAAGGGAACGTAATGGTATGGTCTACACTCTTATTAGTCCCACCGAATGGATTAGGTATCTCCTCGGGCCATTCTCCCCCAGCCCAGGCGTAGAGGGCTACCAGCAGCATTGCTACCAGCGTCAGTACCTGCTTTTTGAAACCTTGTTTGCCTTTACGCTTTCTTCTTGTGCGTCTCTTACTCATGCTGTGTCTCCCCCATTCAACACTTGCATTATAACAGAACGCCCGTTCGTAAAACAATCCAATACAATAAAAAAACAGCCGAGACCGCCCGGCTGTCCTGCTTGATTGATTATCCTACATTGGGAATGGCCTGTTGGCGCAGCAAGGGCAGTGTCACCTCAAACTGTGTGCCTTTCCCTTCTGTACTCTCCACCGAAATCTGACCATTCATCAGTTCCAGCAGTTCTTTGCAGATGGTCAGACCAAGACCACTTCCGCCAAATCGGCGCGCATGGGAGATGTCGGTCTGGGTAAATGCATCAAACAATTGTTCGATCTGATGCTGAGGAATGCCAATTCCCGTATCACGTACAGAGAATACCAATACAACGGTATCCATCAGTTGTTGCCTCACATCCACCTGTAACTGCACTTCACCTTGTTCAGTGAACTTGATCGCATTACTCAGCAAATTATCCAGTACCTGCCGAAGTCTTAGCGGATCACCGATAAGCACATCAGGAACATTCAAATCAGCATGACAGAGCAGACGTATTTGTTTATTCTGCGCCGCAGGTTCATGTGTCTTCACAATCTGTTGAATCAGCTTCAGAGGTTGAAACTCAATGTTTTCAACATCCATTTTGCCTCTGCCCAGTTTCGCCATATCCAGGCTATTGTTAATGATGTTCAGCAGCGCCTCACCTGATTGACGTGCAAGCTCCAGATATTCTGTCTGCTCATCCGTAGTTTCACCCATACTGGCAAGTTCGATCATGCCCATAATGCCGTTAAGCGGGGTACGAAGCTCGTGATTCAGCTTGCCGATGAATTCCAACTGCCCTCTGCTGTTCATCTCAGCCATGGAAGTTGCGAACTTCAACTGCTGTTCGGCATACTTCCGTTCTGAAATATCGTATTGAATGCCTACAAAATATAAACACTCTCCGGATTCATTAAAGATCGGATCAATATTCAGTTCGTTCCAGAACTTCTGACCACTTTTTGTATAATTTAAAATATCAATCTTAATGGATTGTTGTTTCTTTAATGCATCACGAATCTGCATTACCGTTTCGGGGTCTGTATCCTGCCCTTGCAAAAATCGGCAATTGTGTCCGACAGACTCTTCATACGTGTATCCTGTCAGTTGGGTAAAGTGTTCGTTTACATACATGAGCGGAAGCTCAGGCAAGGTAGCATCGACCACCGTCACGGAGGATTTCACTTTCGAGATGATAAATTCCCATTGTAATGAGAGTTGATTATGTTGGCTCATGCCTTCCTCCTTCATCTCACACACATTAATGTTTATATATTCTGCAATCGTACATTATAAGGAGAGAAAACTAACCAGTCGGAATGTGTTGATATTAAATCAATATATTTTAATTGTAACATAGTTATTCAAGTCATGTGGTTCTTGGGTAATAGTTGATAACTAACATTCCACAATAACCTAACTACTCACCAGGAGGAACATACATGAAATTTCTGTTAATTATCATCATTATTATTTTGATTGTAGTCTTTTTTACCAGACGCAAACGTTAAAATAAGATCCGTTATGTAAGTGAGAAAGGAAGATGGGTATGAGAACCCTCTTTTTTATATTCATGGTACTCTGTATCATCAATCTCTGTTTTCCAAAATTCGGCTGGTATCTGCGCTATGGCTGGATTTCCCAGGGTGAAGCCGAACCCAGCAGGCCTTATATGACTATGGTCAGAACGACCAGCCTGCTGATGTTGCTTATCGCCTTCACACTTGCTATGGCATGAACTATAGGCATTAGAAGATGACTGCCCTGTTGGGCAGTTTTTTGTGATGAAATGACGGGAAAATGATAACTTTGTTTGTGGTGCAATGATGACAATGCCCGTAGTATAGATATATCGTTTCGGAAAGGACATCATTGGCATGAACATCGCATTTTATCCGTACTGGGCCGCCAAAACGCTGCTCTCGCTTATTAATGTCATATATATCATGGTCATTACTACATTTATATACGGTCTCACTGGATCGGTACTCTCTGCTGCAATGTTTCCACTGATTCAGATCATTGCACGCATAATAGCAGGTCTCACTTTGCCATTACTTGTGAACCGTTTCCCATTCTCCAGACTATTGATCAGCATTTCCATAGCCAAAACATTAATCATGACCTGTATAGCCATTTCGTTGAATCACTTGATTTCACAACTGCCGCTTCTATTGCTCGGAGTGATTGTACTATCCTTCTTGGACGGATGGGAAACTCCGTTACTGAAGACTTTAACGCCACGATTGGTTCAAGGTGAAGACCTTATAAAAGCAAATAGCCTACTATCTTTCTCCAATCAGACTGTAACCATTGTCGGTTACGCCATGACGGGATTCGCCGTGATGAACTGGGGGGCGTCACAGACCTTCTGGGCAGCTACAAGCCTGTCCTGGGCCGTTCTGATCTTCATGATTGCCATGGGCTCGCTCACACGGAATGTAGAACAACCTCAGAAATCTGCTGTATCGCGGAATGTATTGAGGGAAGGTTGGAGTATACTTTGGAAGAATCCAACCTTACGACTGATTACGCTTATGGACATTGCCCAGGCTCTTGCGGGTTCCATCTGGATCGGAGCTGTTACGCTAGCCTTTGCAAAAGAAGCTCTGGGACGAGGAGAAGGTTGGTGGGGACTCATGAACTCGAGTTACGCTGCTGGAACCATGCTTGGAGGTATTCTGGCTCTTGCACTAGCCAAACGTATTCAGAAGCATCTAATCGCTAGTATGACCATGGGTTCTCTTCTCTTCAGCCTACTGACCGTCGTTTATGGTCTAAACAACCTGCCATGGCTCGCTCTGGTGTTATGCATACTCAAGGGTCCAGTTCATCAGATTCGTGATGTGGCTCAGCAGACAGCGCTTCAGAACAGTGTACCTGTCGAATCCCTAAACAAGGTATACGCCACTCATGGCGTCCTGATATCCACCGTTATGAGTGTATCCATAGTCATCTTTGGTCTAGTCGCCGATCAACTGGGCGTTCGATGGGTATACCTTATCGGCGGAGCCTTGTTTATTGTGTCTGCGATATGCTCATTATCGTTGAGCAGGGTTCACAGGAACCAGCCCATTGCTAAACATACGAAAAATATGTAAATCAAAAGAGACGAGCAACATTCTGCTCGTCCCTCACAATCTCAATCCAATCGATAATCTGTCAGCGGCCTGCCTTTTTTATAATACAAAGTAGGTGACAATATATTGAAGAAAATATGCACATCCGGCATGTATGCTTCTTCCAAAATAGCTTGCACCGACGATGCAATCCGATTATGAATCTCCTGGTCACGTTGAAACATCAGAATCTCTATAGAAGCCGGAGAAGGTGTTAGCGCTTGTACATCATGACGCTCTGCCTTCATTCTCTCTTTTGGAATATGAGTAATTAGGGCCATCTGCTCTGTAATTTGGGGTACAACTTCCTCTAGCTGAGGACCAGTGAATCCTTTAAAGCGAATAAACGGCATTGCTATCCCTTCAATCTCTGTTAATAGTCTCTTATGTGATTTTAAGCACATTGTTTTCAGTTGTCAAATGTCATGGATGGCATATGTTGCTTCTTATAAACAGGAAAAGCCCCGCTGAAGTCTCAGCGGAGCCACTGTTTGCACGTTTCTACACGTGACTTACAGCCAGAAAGATTTTGTGATGATCACGAGCAGGATGAAAAGCACAAGAATTGCACTTGTAGAAGTCCATCCGCCACCAGCATTACAACAACCGTATCCAACTTGACTCATTTGATTGGCCTCCTTTGAATTTCAAGGTATGCCATAACATATGCGTATTCCGTGCAAGTGACCGGGCGAATCGGCAAGTTCAACAGCCCATTCATCTGGGATCCATACCCGTTAATTTAACCGGATGGGGCTATGGAAATTTTCAGTTGTTTTTCTTGTGACTCCTGAGGTGAAGGGTCTGTATTTCCTCTGTCCAGAAGGATTGTACGAGTACGTGTATCACTTCGGGATGCCAGAACAACCTCTCCATCAGGTGTTATACAATAGGCGATCGGAATGGAGATCTCGCTATCATGGTACGAACCATCCGCATGGCTTGTGCCCATGACAATACATTGATGCTTCATGGCGATCTGCCGAGCCTCTTCGGCCCACTCACTGTACTGCTCTTCACTGAACATGCCCACACCAATGGAATGCATCACAATGTCCACATCCCCTATATTCTCATTGCGAAATCCTTGCAGAACCAGCTCATCACACAACAAAGTGCTTATTACCCAACCCTGTTCCTCAACCGTCTCAGCAGGTGTATATTTAGCTTTCACCAATACAATCTCTCCAGCCTTACTGATGATAATCGATCGGTCCTTTGGACGTTCGTCCAACCTGCGATGACCTGATACAATCATGGTTCCATATTCAGCCGCCAGGCGGCAAGCGTCTTTGACATTCTGGTTCAGATAACCTTCAGGAAAGAGCAATACATCTGCATCCGGGTGTTGCTTGAGTTCGGCTTCAAGCTGCAACAAATCCTGTTCGAGCCTCGGTTGTCCAATGATAATCTTCATCTGGTATCCCCCATTCATAAATAAAAGCCGGTTCATACCTGAATAAGGTACGAAACCGGCTTAAAGGTTGTACGGACAGGTAATATTCCTGCTCAACGCACTTCGCTTCAAGAGTAATTGGTTCTCATGTTATTGCTCGGTGAAACAATTACCTTTACAGTTGAATGATATGTAGTTAGGCATTTCTACGTTCAATACTATTATATATAGCCTGCCCATCATAGCTTCGATCTGTAGCGATATCCTTAGCCAATAGTATCGAATCAGCAGTCGCTGCTGGATTCGCACCCAACGCTCCCAGCACCGCCACAAATGGATAAAACATTATGGTCAGAATCTTTTTCATAACATCAGCTCCTTTTTCGTTTAACATAATTTAATGTACCTTCAATCCTTAAGCAACGAAATAATCTCATCTACAACAAGTGCAGGATTCTCTAAATGTACGTAATGGCCAGAACCTTCGACGGTAATATGATTGGCTTTATCGGATAGAGTAGCCAGGTCTTCTTGCAATTCTGCCCACTTCACTTCCATCTCAGGACCCATTCCGTGTTCCGTCGCTGAAATCACCGTTAATGGAGTATGGCGCAATGCATCATTTTTACGTATTTTACCAACAAATGAAAAGCTTTTTGTCACTTCCGTATAGTCGCCCTCTGCTGAAAACTGCGACTTGTATAAATCTATAATCTCTGGTGGTAATGTTGCCAAAATTGCCTCTTCCTGATTTTCATGAGAAGAGTCTATCAGAACTGCGCCAGCCACTTCAGAAGTATAACGATCAGCAAATGCTCTGACATTCAAACCTCCAATACTATGTCCAACCAGTAAATATGGCCCAGGTATATTAGCTTTTCTTAGCAACTTATGCAATTCTTTCACTTGTTGTTTCGTCGTTTTATCTTTATTTGTATCTCCGCTAAATCCAAGTCCAGCACGATCATAAGATACTGTCAAAGTATGCTTTGCTATCTCAGATTGAACTTCTGACCAGATCGTTGAACTATCTCCATATCCACTAATAAAAACTACCGTGGGAAAAGAATGTTTTATTCCTTGTATTTCGGCATATAACGATACTCCGTTACTAACTTCATACAAACCACTCGAACCGACCTGGCTTGATTTCCCTTCTACTAATTCTGAAGGAATCAGAAACACGAGACAAAACGTCAAAATTAAAACTAATTTACTCTTCATTAAATATCCTCCTTAAAATATGAAGTAGATTATATGAAAAGTATATCTACAATGGGTCATTATGTAAATTAAAGAATTATATTCTTTAATTTGTATCTGGTCTCATTTCAGTCCAATACAAATAAACAGCACACCCCCGTATTCATACGGAGCCGTACTGTTTATTAGCCTATAAAAATATCACTCGAAACTTCTCAGTAAATCCCCTGCCTCTTCATGATCAGGTTCCAGAGCCAATACTTTATGCGTATATGACAGGGTTTCTTCTTCCAGTTCAAGTTCATAACAGCACACAGCCAAATCGTATAAGACGGCTGGATTATGGTTACTCGGATCTGCAACCAATGATATCTCCAGAAACCGTTTTGCATCCTCGTACATATACATCTCATATAATAGCTGCCCTGCCAAAAATGCGAGACCTCCTTGCTGCTCCATCACATAGTAGGACGACCACATCGTATGAATACCAGACTGAATATCGAGCATTTCCTCATCACTTGCGTCAGGAAGAAGACTGGAAATGTGGGTAGCACTGTGAATCAAGAACTCAGCATCATATCCACCCAGACGCCAAAACGGCAAAATATGCTTTAACTCCATACTCTCTATTCGAGAGTCTACCCATTGTTTCATGCTGAAAAAGTCATCTGGTCCAAACCGTTCAACAAATCGATGGTAAGCCAGACGTGTGTTCACATAACTAATGGGTTCTTCAACCATCAACATGCACCCAACATTCAGATCTTTATAATGATGTGTTGTGAATCGTGTATGGGCACCCTGTTGTTCCAAGACATATTGAATGGCATGGTAGTTAGCCGTTAGAGAAAAACTCCCGTGAAGAACAAATTCAGGTGGCTCTGCGAACTTCCAGTTATCCAGGCGATGATCCCCTTTATCAGCGGTAATCAACACATAACCTGACTGTGACAGTTTGTTCAACCGTTCGAGACAGGACAACCCGATTGAAGGGAACAGAATGTGCGAATCCTCCAGTTCCTCTTTGTACAATGTGATAAGCTCCTGATACGGATAGTTATCCGCACTGTATTCGGGCGCTCGGCGATACTCATAACTCAGCGTCATGTTCTTCAACATCTCAGCGGGCTCAAGATCAAGACGCCGATCCGGAGACTGAACAAGCAGATCGCACTCATAGATCTCGCCATCCCCAATGTAGATTAATTCCTGTGGAATGCTGTCAAAAAAGTAATTAGCAATCAACAACAACGGTTGTTTCAGATCACCGGGCCGAATAACCGTGCCTGCAACGACCAGATTCAATTCTGTATCCGTTACAGCATCAAAACGTGCAAAATCCACTATACCTTGTTCAATAAAGGATTGCATGGATGGATGCTCTTTCCATCCCAGCACATTCTCTGCAACCAGATCCGTCATCACATATCTGAAAGGCGGTAACTGTATTCCAGCAAATTCTTTTAACTCAATCAGTTTCAGGAGAACTTGATGTGCCAAACGCCCTACACCCGCTCCAAGTTCAAGAATGGTTATGGTCTCGCTGATCTTTCCTTTGTTCGAGAGGTCCTGAAGAAAACCAAAGATCATCTCTGCATACGCCGTGGCAATCATCGGATTACTCGTAATATATTGAGGGACTTGGTTCTCTGTCCAAGCTTGTAGCCCCTTCTGTTCATAATAAGCTCTCTGCCAATCCCATACTGGAGCTTCACTGTAACGAAAACGTTGACTTTCATTTGACGTCATTAAACGGAAACCTGCTTTCTATCACTAATTTCATACGTTTCTCAGATGTTCACGTATTATTTTATTTCCAATACCATTCAATCTCTGTAATGCATTATATCATAGAACCCCACCTACTCGATGAAGTTCAGTTTTCCCCTTCAACAGAAAAAAAACCTGCTTTTGAGGGCAGGTCCTTGAGGCCTTTCAATTAAGAAGACTATTGATCTAGTTTACTTAGGCAAGGACGCTCAACATTAGTCGGAATACACAGCTCCATCAAAGTTCTCAGGGCCTACACGGATCGTACCGAGCAAGTTGGAACTGATAAATGCAGTGTACGTCAATTGAGGCGTGATAGGCGGGTTGAAGTCATCCGCAGAGAACGTAATAATCTGAGGTGCAAGGACACTCAAGCTGAACGTAGACGTTGCGGAATAAATCACAGGGTCCGTTGACAAAGTCCCCCTAACAATTGTAATGGTTACACCAACGAGTGCCAAAGGAAGTTGCACAGACACCGTACCTTTGAATTGTACCCGTGGGTTTGCCCCTGCTCCTGCTGTTTGCAGACCAATCTGGCCGAATAATTGTGGTGTATTAATAACCAGGATTGGTATTGCAATAGAGTTAGCCAAACTCGCATTCTGAGATGTTCTTGCATCAAGAAATTGACTCATGAAATCTACCTCCTATGGGTTGGGATAAGGTAGTATATGCGAGATTTGAGATATGGCATGGACATACATCGTGATTCGAAAAAAAGGGCATACTAGAAAGACACCATTACAAGATACCTTTTACTTCAGAGCTTACATGCAGACAGAAAAAAACCCTTGCTAGGCAAGGGTTTTAAGAGTATGGGCCCTACAGGACTCGAACCTGTGACCAATCGGTTATGAGCCGACCGCTCTAACCAACTGAGCTAAGGGCCCTAGACATAATGTATAACGTGCAGATGATGGCTGTGAATCATCCAAGTGAAACTAAATTGCGGGGGCAGGATTTGAACCTGCGGCCTTCGGGTTATGAGCCCGACGAGCTACCGGGCTGCTCCACCCCGCGTCAGTAAGAAATATTAAAACAGCGACTTAATTAATATACACCATTCTATCCCGATAAGTCAAGGGGTAATGTCAGGGAATAAACCGTACACCATAACGTCCTTTACGTGATCGATAAACTTCCACTTCCGCTGGTTCATTATGCCCGTAAATCCACCCATCCTGCTCCATACGTTTGGCCAGACATCCTGCCTGAAATTTGGTTGCATACAACTTGCTGAAATATACCCAGTGCATACCGCTCGTCCTTTCCGGAGTCGTCATTTATTCCTGCTTTTTGTAGAATACCCCATTTTCATAAAAATAGCCGCCAAAGATTAAAATCTTCAGCGGCTATCCTTAACTTATAAATATGACTACTTCATCAAATCTCATTGAAACGTAGCTTTAGGATCCTTTTTCAATTTCTCCAGCATCTCGTTTCCTTTAGCTGCCCACTCACCAAGCGCTTCTTTTGGTGTCTTTTTGTTCTCTAGTACTTGGTTGAAATATTCCATACCTTTTTCATTGACTTGCCATAAGCCTGGGGATTTTTGATACATTTTATCCAGATTGGTATTGGTTGGCGGAATCGGCTTCAGCGCATAGAATGCTTGAATGTTATAATCCAGGCCGTCTTTGGGTTTAATGAAGCTCTTCCGTGATACCATCTCATAGCTGCTACGTGCTTTGATCTTGGCCCAGTCCTCACTGTTCATGTACTTGATCAGTTCCCACGCATCATCCGGGTTCTGAGCCGCACTATTAATCGCCATGAGGTTGCTCAGGTAGATGCTACCTCCAATTTCAGGAGCTTCCGGGTGAACTGGAGGTGTTACCACATCCCAATCCACTTTCGTAAAGTCTTTCATTTTATCCGCATTTTTATTGGCATCAATTAATTGATTAATATAGCTGTAATCACCAATAACCATGGCTGACTTGCCACTCAGGAATAGGTCACCCTGTACCGGATCATAACGCCCACTCGGATTCTGATCCTGTGGTTCGTCGCCTTTAGGAATAACTTTGTCAATCGCAAGTTTGCTGATGGTGCTCCACACTTTCTCCCATTGAGGAGAATCTACTGTCATCTTCTCTGCTTTGTCATCAAACGTCTTCAGCTGCAACGAGCTGTAGTACTGCTGCATGGAGTAGTACGGCGAACCACCCTGATATGTCGTGAAGGAGAAACCAAATACATGATCTTTACCTTCACCTTTCGTTAGACGGGTACCCAGATTGAAAATATCGTCCCATGTCATGTTGTCCGTTGGCGGTTCCACGCCTGCTTTTTCAAACATACCTTTGTTATAGAACAAAGCCGATGAGGAGAACGTTGGTGTCAATGCATAAATGCTCTGATCCCCAAGGTCCTTAATTCCCTCCAGTACACTAGGCACGATATCACTGGTATCAAACTTATCTTCCTGCATCAGTGGGTCCAGCTGTTTCACCAGATTCTCCTGAATTAATGATTTCACTGTGGCGGTATCGGCCACGATAACGTCAACCGGGTTATCCCCAGTCATAATCTTCTTCAGACTTTCCATTGTATCCGGGACTTCCGGCTGTTCTTCCGTGTTGCCATACCCATACATACTGCTCTGATCAACAGCAGCTACAATCTCGATGGTTACATTGGGATGTGTCAGTTCAAAAGCATCGGTGAATTGCTGACGGAAGTAACTGTCATCCTGTCCTCCCCACAACGTAGCCACGCGTAATACACGCTGCTCGGTATCCTTGGCCTCACTTGCCGTACAGCCGGCAATCAGCGGCAGTGCTAGCGTCGCAGTAGCGATGACAGCCAGCACACGTTTTCCCCACATACTATTCTTCATTTCCCAGTTCCCCCTCTTAATTATCTTGGCGGTGTGATAACAATACGTTCACCGTCAAATTCCAATGTAGCCCGGTTATCAATGGATAAGGCCTCCAGATACTCTTTTGGCACCTGAAGACGTCCTGCACGGTCTATAATGACAAATGCTTCATGGATGTCTGGCATACCCGCCTCGGACAAGTTATGCTCATCATCCAGATTCGGGTTGCGCTTCACAAACTCGGTACTGGTCAAGCCGTCCCGAATCGCAACGATCCGGTCCACCTTGCCAGCAAGCGTCAAGTCATGGGTAACGATGACAATCGTAACGCCAAGTTCCTTGTTCATTCTGCGGAAAATGCCCATGATTGTATCACAAGTCTCGGAATCGACCGAACCTGTAGGTTCATCTGCAAGCAAAATTTTGGGACGATTGGATAATGAGATCGCAATCGCTACCCGTTGTTGCTCTCCTCCTGACAATTGATGCAATTTGTTATGCATCCGATCCTTAAGGCCTACCCATTCGAGCAACTGTTTCGCGTAAGCACGATCACGCTTGCCTCCCAGAATCATGGGAGTCTCCACATTTTCCAGTGCAGTGAGATAAGGCAGCAAGTTACGACCGTTATTTTGCCAGATAAAACCTACTGTATGACGTTTGTATTCGACCAATTGGGCATCTGTCATCTTGAGCAAATCCCAGTCTCCCACAACAGCCGTACCAGCCGTAGGACGATCAAGGCCGCCCAGAATATTCAGCAGCGTGGATTTACCGCTACCGCTGTTACCGATGATGGCCATCATTTCACCTTGATTGACAGTCAGGTTGAGACCCTGAAGGGCAACGACTTCCACATCGCTGGATTTAAAAATTTTGACAAGTCCTTCGCACTGGATCACGTTTACCTCTCCTCTCCCATTTTGACTGCCTGGTGAACCCGCAATCTGCGAATCTGCCAGAGCAACATCGTTGCACCAATGACCAGCATCACTACGGTGACCCCATACAGTTGCAACATATCTTGCTGTTCAAACACAATCCGGAACGGAGGTACCTGAGCAGATACATTATCCGTCGTTTGCAGGAATGGCAGGAATAAACGACTGGATACCTGACCAATCCCAATACCTAGCAGGATCGACAGCCCCGCTGTGAACACCTGCTCCAGCAGCAGCATACCGCTCAGTTGTGCCCGGGATAAGCCCATGGCCCGTAATACACCAAACTGCACAACACGTCCGGACAAATTGAAGAACCAGTACAGCACGTATCCGATCAACGAGATAATAACCGATACTAGGAATCCAAGGCTCAGTATCCCGAATACGCCACCTCTTGACGGATGTTTAGCCTGAGATACCAATTCTGTGCGAACGTCACGCACAGAAGATAACTCGATACCTTCTGCTGCGAGTTTCTCCATTAATGGAGCCACTTTGGCATCCGGTTCCATTTTCAGCCACACCTCATAAGGAATCAAAGGCACCTGATCATAGATATAATCCAGATTCGCCACGAAGAATGGCATCTGATCTGGATACTGGGCTGGCCAGTAAGGAATAATTCCGAAGACTACAAATTCAATCGCCTGTCCCTGTACACCCATGGAGACGAGGTCTCCAGTTTTGAGTTTGAATTTGTCAGCAAATTTGGAGGAGATCAATACAGCCCCTTCATATTTACCAAGCAAGTCAAGGTACTTGTAAGGATGTGCCGGGAACAGATCGTTGCGGAACCAAGCCACTTGAGCAAAGTCCACATTATCAATTCCGACCAGCATTCCCTGTCCACCCGATTTACCAGAGACGATAATATTGCCTTTGGTCTGCAGCACGCGTGCTGCATGTTCAACCCCGTCTAATCTGCGGAACACTTCGAATGGAGGTTCGGAGTAGATGACTTTGGATGGCTGCGAAGAACCGCCGCCACCACCTGGAGCACCTCCACCGCCATTGCCTCCGCCGGAACCACCACCAGCAGAACCTCCTCCTCCATTGCCACCACCTTGTTGACCTCCACCCGTACCGCCATTTTGTCCGGAACCACCAGGTTTAACCTCAGGTGTCCCTTCCCACACAGTCTGCATAATCACATCAGAACCATAACGGTACAAGGTACGCTCAGTGGAATTCAGATCAATCGTCCGAGCCGCAGCCGAGTTGTACACCCCAAGTCCCAGTGTCAGTACAAGGAGGATCATCAGCGGATAATAGGAAGAAGATGAACGCGATAGCTGTGTTAATGTCAGATACAACGGGACCGGGAGAAATTTGCGACCGATCAACTGAATAAGCTTCAATATCCACGGGAACAAGCGCAGGAAGAATAGTCCAAGCGCAAAGATCGCGAGTGCGGGTACAAAAAACAGAAACGGCTGTACCTGCAACTGATCCGTTGTCATTCCGGTCTGGAAGGTCAACATCTGACGTTCATAGAACATGTAGTATCCATATCCAGCCAGACCCAGCAACACAACATCCAGAAACCAGCGTTGCCATACTGGAGCACGGTCTGTCCGTGCCTGCCGCCGTTTGGCAGATACAATGGTTGCCCGTGCATAGGTTATCGCAGGGATAAGTGATGCGATAATCGCAACAAGGACCGCTGCTACGCCCAGGAGAATAGCTTCTTTTGATACACCGATCGGAATAGACTTCCGATCTACGAACGAGAGAAATCCACTTGCTGAACCGATACTCTTGGCCATAAACCAACCGAGCAACGGCCCAATAACCAGCGCAATAGCGCCCAGAAATATGCCTTCAAGCAGATAGAGAGAGAAGATCTGCCGAGCTGAAGCTCCACGGCTTCGCAATACCGCAATATCACTCTCTTGCTTCTGTAATGACTGTCTGGCGTTCATTGCAATAAAATAAAAGACCATCGCAATCATCGGTGCTGCCAAGGTAAACAACATGGTCTGCAGTTGCAGACTCTGACTGCGGAACTGCTTGAGCAGATCACCAAAGGTGATGTCCACTTTTGTATCTTTCAGCCTCTGGTACAGATCGATATCCAGCCTTTCCAGCATGGAAGTCAGACCTGATAACTGGCTGGTTTGAATTTCTTTCAGATCAAAGGCATAATACCAACGTGAATTTTGAAGTGGAATCCCTTTTTCCTTCAGTAAAACATCATTAAAAACCGATTCATCCACATATAGTCCATTCATCATGCCGTCAAATCCTTGTACCCAGTAAGGGCTGTTTGGATCATCTGCCTTGAAGGACCCCGTAATCTTCACACGTAACGTGATATCAAGACCGCTATACACCGGATATTCCAGAATGTCACCGATATGCAGGTCGTTACGGTACATGCCCTCTTCCAACATGACTGCCTCGATCGTGTCATCTTTGACCTGGTTTCCAGGTTTCACCCCGGCAGAGTAATTCACCTGTGCATCCAGCCCACTCATCGTACCCAGACTCATACTGCGCGCCCTGCTGGCATCCACTTTGGTTGGATCTTCCGGGCTCACCTCTGTGCTGCGAATGGATCTCGAATTCACATACGTATGAAAAGGAAACCCGATGTCGCGAGGAACATCCTCACGAATATAACGATCTACTTCGTCCAGACCCCGAGTGTCTGTCTTCACGCCACCAGGTGCCTGATAACTCATAAGCAACGAACCGGCTGGCAACCCTTCACTGTTATCCTGCAGCGTTTGCGCGACGACCCGTTTCAACGCACCATCGGCATACATTGGAATACTGACGGTGAACGCTACCGCCACAATCAATCCGATCAGTGTGCTGAAGGTCATCCAGCGCGTGTTCCACATTTTGCGGAACAGCAGCCGAAGCAATGGCAGCCCCATTAGCGTCCCACTACTTTCTGACCTACGGTCAGACCTTTCAGAATCTCAACATCTGTCGATGTCTGCTGTCCAACTTCAACGTCCACTTCACGCTTGCTTCCATCAGTTTCCACGACTTGTACGTACGTTCTTGAACCGATGGAGCGTAAAGCGGATACAGGAATCACAATCGCGTTCTCGGTACGCTGCGTTACAATCGAGACCGATAGTGGTGTGCCACGTTCGACGCCTTTTGGCATTTTTGCAAGTGTAACGATAACATACTTATCCAGCGTTTCCTTGGTTGGAGGCGTAACGCCTTCACCCGTCCCTTCGCCACTGCCGCTTCCCGATGCTTCCGCGATAGGCATAACTTTAATTTTGCCAGCGACTTTACCGGCTCCATTAATATCTACTTCTGCCTTCATACCAGCCGAGAACTTCTCCAGATCTTCCTTGGCAAAGGTAGCTGCCACAACCAGATTCGATGTATCCGCAATCGTAGCAATCGGATCATACGCTTTCACAGCTGTACCCTTCTCTACCTGCACAGCAATAACGGTACCGCCAAACGGAGCTGTCAACGTGGCTTTGCCCAGTTGTTCCTCCAGATCAGCGAGTTCCTGGCGCAGTTCTTCAAACGCAATCGTTGCTTCTTCGAACTCCACCGGGTCCATCTCATCCTTCTTGCGGAGTGTTTCCTTCATTTGAACTTCGGATTTGCGAATAGCCAGTTTCTTGCCACGGATCTCTTTCTCTACACTTTCCACATCGAGCACGGCGAGAAGTTGGCCCTTTTTCACTTTATCCCCTGGTTTAACATTTAACTCTTTGACATGCATGCCATCAAGCGTGAAGTACACCTTCTCTTCCCGCTGACTCATCATCTTGCCACTACCACTTACTTTTTTCTCCAACGTTTCCGTCCGGACTTCATATTCCGGTTTCTTGGAGATCGTTGGTGGTGTGATAGGCGGAAGCACTTCTTCCTCTGTTTCTGACGGCAGCAATGAGCAACCGGACATCGTTGCAACCATTATTGCACCAAGTACAATAAGTGCTGCGCGTTTCCCCCTCTTCGGAGCGGCCCCTTTACTTGATAAATCTGCCGTCCGCCATTTCATAAACATGGTCCGCAACCTCCAAAATTGTAGGATCGTGTGTAGTCATACATATTGTTACTTGTTCTACTTCAATAATATTGCGGAATACGGCCATGACCTGAGCGCCCATCTTGGAATCCAGTTCAGCTGTAGGTTCATCCGCAAGCAACAATCTGGGTCTATGGGCAATCGCCTTGGCTATAGCCACCCGCTGTTGCTCTCCCCCGGACATCTCGAAAGGTCGGTGCTTCACCCGTTTGGATAGTCCAACCAGATCCAGACAGTGACCAACCCTGTCCTTCCATTCCGCTCGCGGAACGTCCGCCATTCGCAGCGACAGTTCTACATTTTCCCAAGCAGATAATAAGGGCATGAGTGCATATGCCTGAAAAATAAAACCGATCTCTTTGCGCCGCAAAGCGGTCCGTCGTCGGTCTCCCCAATCCTGAAGAGGCTGGCCGGAGAATAGAATATCTCCACTTGAAGGCTGATCGAGTCCACCGAGCATATTCAGTAACGTTGTTTTGCCTGAGCCCGATCGCCCCTTCAGCATGACCAGTTGTTGCGGATTCACTTCCATATCAATGCCTTTGAGCACATGGATAATGCGACTGCCTGTCTGGAAACTGCGATGCACGTTACGCACCTCCAGTACAGGTCCATCATATGGAGGCAGCATATCCTTCTTTGGTTTGATCTTCTTCTGGGGTTCACCAACGGTGGTGACAGCAGCTGCAGCCACTTCATCTGAAGCGATTTCACTTTCAGGTAACGGAGGTTCACTCGTCGGGTGATCGTGTTCATTGTTGTATGTATTTTCTCCCGAAACCGTCGATGCCTCCAGCTGCGCTTCCCCCTGTTGATATTCCTCGCTTGACTGGCTCTTGGCAGGTCTTTTTCTGAGAAATAAATTCTTCATGCCAGCAATCACGCTCATCCTTTCTTGATATCCCGATCATTTCTTCAAAAAACCTAAAATTAGAAATCTGTTCCAACCTACACTGAATTATAAACGACCGATCCCAACTAAAGGTTACAAGCTTTTTACAACGGTAGAGGGAAAAAGTTAATATTTTGATGAACAAACGAAAAAAGCACCCCAAAGTGCGGGATGCCTCTTGCATATTCGATGGTTTTGCCGCTATGACGGCAATCATTACAATTTTGATACCGTTCAATCCTGAACATTTTTTCGAGGTATCAATGATATTATTTACCAAATGAAGAAGGATCTTCACGCCAGGATTTAAGCAACTCAAAGTCACTCTCCTGAATCGTTCCCTGAGCCAAAGCCACATCCATCAGCGCCGTGTAATTAGACAACGTCTGAAGTGGAATTCCAGCATCTTCGAATGCTTTAACACCTTTATCCAGCTGATAGCTGAAAATCGCAAGCACGGCGAGAGGTGTTGCGCCTGCTACACGTACGGCTTCGGCTGCTTTGATCGAGCTTCCACCTGTAGAGATCAGATCTTCGATGACAACCACTTTCTGTCCTTCGGTAATCAGACCTTCGATCAGGTTCTCTTTGCCGTGTCCTTTCGCTTTATCACGAATGTAGGCCATCGGCAGATCCAGCTTCTGAGCCACCCAGGCAGCATGCGGGATACCTGCGGTTGCCGTACCTGCAATGACTTCTGCATCTGGGTATTGGTTACGAATAATCGTTGCAAAGGCCTCAGCGATATCGTTGCGAATCTCCGGATAGGACATCGTTAAGCGGTTATCGCAGTATATTGGTGATTTGATGCCGGATGTCCATGTAAATGGCTGCTGCGGACGCAATGCCACGGCTTTGATTTTCAACAGTTGGGAAGCAATATGATTCGGAATCTCATTCAGTTCGATCATGCGTTCAACATCTCCTTCAAAATGGTTTCTGCCGCTTCACGCGGATTGGGAGCGCCTGTAATGGGTCTGCCTACGACAATGTAATGACTGCCTCTGGAAATGGCTTCACCCGGCGTCAAGACGCGTGTCTGATCTCCCAGACCACTACCCGCTGGACGGATTCCTGGAGTAACGGTGTGAAAAGCACTGCCACACGCTGCCCGAATTGCGGGCACTTCCAGTGGAGAAGCAACAACCCCATCCAGTCCGGCCTCTTGGGCCAGTCCTGCATAACGGACCACAGCAGCTTCCACACTTCCCGGAATGCCAATCTCGTTATTCATCGTTTCCAGACTTGTACTGGTCAGTTGGGTGACTGCAATGATCTCGGGCTTGCTAAGGGAAGGATCAGCAGCTATAGCTGCCTCAGCACCTTCACGTGCAGCACGCATCATGAGGGCTCCACCTGCTGCATGTACATTGAACATGTCTACACCCAGACGTGTGATACTTTCAGCACCGCCACGAACGGTGTTGGGAATGTCATGCATTTTCACATCCAGAAAAACGGAGTATCCTTTGGATTTCAGCTCCCGAATAAACTCCGGTCCTGCTGCGTAGAACAGCTGCATGCCCACCTTCAGATAACAGGGAATACCTTCAAGTGCTTGTACCAATGCTTTCGCTTCTTCTGCTCCAGGATAATCCAGTGCCACCATCAGACGGCCAGCCATTTCATTGAAACTCGCTTGATTCATCACCAGCGCTCCCCTCCACTTGCTCATTTTTTCTGTTTTTGCCCGATATAAAGGACATCCCGCCAGCCCGCAGGCTGACTGATGTCCTTCATCAGAGAGTTATTATTTTACAAAGACAGGCATTGCTTCCGAAGAGAAGTTGATCGTTTGCAGCATGATCAGCAGCGCACGAATCGTATCCAATGAAGTCATACATACAATGCCGTTCTCTACCGCTTCACGACGGATACGGAATCCATCACGCTGCGGTGTTTTGCCTTTGGTGAGTGTATTGAAGACAAAGTTTGCTTCGCCGCTACGGATCATATCCAGAATGTTCGGCGAACCTTCACTTAATTTGTTCACAGTCGTTACCGGAATGTTCGCAGCTTCAAGCGCAGCTGCTGTTCCGCCGGTAGCCATGATTTTGTAACCCAGTCTGTAGAAACCTTCGAGCAAAGGAACCGCTTCGTCTTTGTCTTTGTCTGCTACAGTCACAACAATTGCTCCGGTTGCCGGAATTTTCATTCCTGCGCCGATAAGACCTTTGAACAATGCTTTAGCGTAATTCGGGTCACGACCCATAACCTCACCTGTAGACTTCATCTCAGGTCCGAGGGTTGGTTCTACACGACGCAGCTTCGCGAAGGAGAAGACCGGAACTTTAACAGATACATGATCCGATTCAGGCCACAGCCCGTCAACATAACCAAGATCTTTTAGTTTCACACCCAGAATGGCTTGTGTTGCCAAGTTCGCCATCGGAATGTTGGTTACTTTGCTCAGGAATGGTACGGTACGGGATGAACGCGGGTTCACCTCGATAATGTACACTTGGCCATCATGGATAACAAACTGGATGTTGACCAAACCTACCGTTTTCAGTTCTTTCGCAATTTTAATTGTAATCTCTACAATTTTCTCTTTCAAATCCTGGGACAGATGTTGAGGAGGATATACCGCGATGGAGTCACCAGAGTGAACCCCTGCACGCTCGATATGTTCCATGATTCCCGGAATCAATACCGTTTCACCATCACAGATGGCGTCAACCTCAACTTCTTTACCCATCATGTAACGGTCGATCAGGACCGGATGCTCCGGATTGATTTTAACCGCCTGTTCCATGTATGTCAGCAATTCAGCATCGGAGTATACAATCTCCATCGCACGACCGCCGAGTACATAGGAAGGACGAACCAGTACCGGGTAGCCCAGACTTTGAGCTGTTTCTACCGCATCATCAACGGAAATGACCGTTTTACCTTTTGGCTGTGCAATCTCCAGACGGGAGAGCAGACGTTCGAACTTCTTGCGATCCTCCGCCTCATCGATGCTTTCCAGATCCGTTCCGAGAATGGTTACACCTGCATTACGCAGTGGTGCTGCCAGGTTGATGGCCGTTTGACCACCGAACTGTACGATAACTCCTACTGGTTTCTCCTGTTCAATCACGTTCATGACATCTTCGAAGAAGAGCGGTTCAAAGTATAGGCGATCTGATGTATTAAAGTCCGTAGACACCGTCTCCGGGTTATTGTTGATAATGACTGCTTCATATCCTGCTTTTTGCAATGCCCATACTGCGTGTACAGTAGAGTAGTCGAACTCGATCCCTTGACCGATCCGGATTGGTCCTGAACCCAGTACCACAACTTTTTTCTTGTCTGAAGGGATCACTTCATTCTCTGTCTCGTAAGTTGAGTAGTAATATGGCGTTGTTGCTTCGAACTCAGCTGCACATGTATCTACCATTTTGTACACTGGGCGCAGGTTCTCTGCCTCCCGACGAGTTCTAACTTCCGCTTCAGTTGTTAATGTGCCTCCTGGTTGACCTTGCGCACGCAGTTCAGCAATGGCGCGGTCCGTGAATCCAAGGCGTTTCGCTTGATACAGAATGTCGGAAGACAATTCGGATTCTTCGCGAATGCGATCTTCGAATGCGATCAGACCTTCGATTTTGTCCAGGAACCACCAGTCGATCTTGGTCAGGTCCTGCAGTTGTTGCAATGTATATCCTCTACGGAATGCTTCCGCAATCAGGAAGATACGCTCATCATCTGCTTTGATCAGACGCTCGTTCAGGGTAGCTTCGTCCAGCGTTTCAGCATCCTTCAGGTAGAGGCGATGTACGCCAATTTCCAGGGAACGAACTGCTTTGTGAATCGACTCTTCGAATGTCCGGCCAATAGCCATTACTTCGCCTGTTGCTTTCATCTGAGTTCCCAGTTTACGGTTCGCCGAGATGAACTTATCGAACGGCCAGCGTGGGATTTTGCTCACGATATAATCCAGCGTAGGCTCGAAGCAAGCATACGTTTGGCCTGTTACCGGGTTCACGATTTCATCCAACGTGTAACCCATGGCAATTTTGGCAGCCATTTTTGCAATCGGATAACCCGTTGCTTTGGAAGCCAGAGCTGATGAACGGCTTACCCGTGGGTTTACTTCGATAACATAGTATTGGAAGCTGTGTGGGTCCAATGCAAACTGTACGTTACATCCACCCTCGATGTTCAGGGCACGGATGATTTTCAGGGAAGCTGAACGCAGCATTTGATATTCACGGTCCGACAGGGTTTGGCTTGGTGCTACGACGATACTGTCGCCTGTATGAACACCTACCGGGTCAAAGTTTTCCATGTTGCAGACAACGATACAGTTATCGTTTTTGTCTCGCATAACCTCATACTCGACTTCTTTCATTCCTGCAATGCTCTTCTCGACCAGACATTGCCCAATCGGGCTGTAACGAATTCCCGCTGCCACCGTCTCGCGCAGCTCTTCTTCGTTCGCACAGATTCCGCCGCCTGTTCCGCCCAGTGTATAGGCTGGACGTACGATGATTGGATAACCAATCTCATTTGCAAATTCAAGTGACTCTTCAAGTGTCGTTACGATGACACTTTCTGGTACAGGTTGTTCCAGTTCACGCATCAGGTCACGGAACAGATCACGATCTTCCGCTTTCTCGATGGATGTTAACTGTGTTCCGAGCAATTTCACATTTTCACGTTCCAGCACGCCTGCACGAGCCAGTTCTACAGCCATGTTCAGACCTGTTTGACCACCCAATGTTGGCAACAAGCCATCTGGACGCTCTTGACGAATGATTTGGGTTACAAAATCCAGTGTAATTGGCTCAATGTAGACTTTGTCAGCCATGTTTGTATCCGTCATAATGGTCGCCGGGTTGCTGTTGATAAGTACAACTTCCACGCCTTCTTCTTTCAGAGCCTGGCAAGCTTGTGTACCGGCATAATCGAACTCGGCCGCTTGACCGATGACGATTGGACCGGAACCAATCACCAGGATTTTTTTGAGATCTTTGTTAATCGGCATGTTATTGTGCTCCTTTCACTGCGGCTGCCAATACGGCTTGACGCGGCTTTTGCGGGTTAGTGATCTTGTGCTCGCGAATCATCTCGATGAAGCGGTCGAACAGGTAGCTGTTGTCGTAAGGACCCGGGGCTGCTTCAGGGTGATATTGAACCGAGAATGCCGGGAATGATTTATGTTTCAGACCTTCAATGGTCTTATCGTTATTGTTGATATGTGTAACTTCCAGGTCTGTACTCTTCACAGACTCTTCGTTTACGGTAAATCCATGGTTCTGGGATGTGATGAAGCAACGTCCGCTCTCCAGTTCTTTCACCGGGTGGTTTCCTCCGCGATGTCCAAACTTAAGTTTTTCCGTGTCTGCTCCTGCTGCAAGTGCGAACAACTGGTGACCCAGGCAGATACCGAAGATCGGGTATTCGCCAAGCAATTCACTGATCATGTTAACCGCGTGAGGTACGTCTTTCGGGTCCCCAGGGCCGTTGGACAGTTGAATTCCGTCCGGGTTCAGGCGACGAATCTCGTCTGCTGTTACATCATGTGGAACAACAACAACGTCACAGTTACGTTTGCTGAGTTCGCGCAAGATTCCTGTTTTCGCACCATAATCCACGAGCACAATACGCTCAGCCGTTCCCGGGCTGTTGTAGACATGCTCTGTAGAAGTCATTGGCACCTGGTTACGCAGTTCTGCAATGGTGGTGTCTCCCATCATCTCCAGCAGTTCTTCCACAGGCTTCGATCCTGTTGTGAGAATTCCCTTCATTGTGCCGTGGTGACGAATCCGGCGAGTCAACATGCGTGTATCAATTTCGCTGATTCCTACGATGCCGTATTCTTTGAGCAGATTGTCTACGCTGTATTCCGCACGCCAGTTACTCGGCGTTGGCTCATGACGACGCACAACAAAACCGTGTACGTATGGACGAATCGACTCAAAGTCATCACGCGTAATGCCGTAGTTTCCGATCAGCGGATACGTCATGGTTACGATTTGACCGCAATAGGAAGGATCCGAAAGCACCTCTTGATAGCCTGTAATTCCCGTATTAAAAACGACCTCACCTGTAGTTTCACCTTCAGCACCAAATGCTTTCCCGGTGAACAGTGTGCCGTCTTCCAACAATAATCTTGCCTGTGCCTGCATCCCATTTCACTCCTCTGTGTTTATCAACGTTGAATGGCATTTGGGTTGAACTTTCTGGAAACTTCGTGCGGCTCCGCTGACAGAAAACCCTTTGATCGCTGTTATCCCCGGATTACTTTTTATCATTTTTCAAATGATGTAATCCGGTGATAAAGGCGAACGCTTTGCTTCTTCGGGTCTTTTCTGTCCGCTCCGCAGTAACGCTAGTGTCCAAGTTCAAAATCATGACATTCAACTTTGCTTGTTTCGTATGTTAGACTCTCGGCATGATTTGCCTCGAGTTAGTTGAAAAGATGTTACTGGTGTAAAAGTTGTAGATTAAGTTTTAGAGTTAGAGTTAGAACTAGATTTAAAAAGATTTGTTGTTTTTAAAAAGTTAAGAGTTACTGTTGCTGATTTAAAGAGTTAAAGATATAGCGTTACTAATTTATTAATTTACTAAATTACCGTTTTACTGTTGTACCGTGTTATGCCACACGCTTTTTCCATCCACCCATGTTTGTACGGCCCAGCCTTTCAGCTTCCAACCTGTGAATGGTGTGTTTCTTCCTTTGGTTGCAAACGTTGCAGGATCAACTGCTTTTTCCTCGTTCAGGTCAATCATCGTGATATCGGCTGGTGCTCCTTCTTCCAGTTTGCCTGTATCCAGTCGGAATACACGTGCAGGATCAGCTGTCATGCGTTTCACCAGGAAGTCCAAGCTCCACAATCCTGTTTCCACAAACTTGGTGTACAGCAGCGGGAAGGCTGTTTCGAATCCTACGATTCCGAAAGGTGCCAGCTCCATGCCTTTGGCTTTCTCTTCTTCACTGTGTGGCGCGTGATCAGTTACGATCATATCCAGCGTGCCGTCCAGCAAACCTTCGATACAAGCCTGCACATCGCGTGGTGAGCGTAGCGGCGGGTTCATCTTCCAGTTGGCGTCCATGCCCGGGATATCTTCATCCGACAACACCAGATGGTGCGGACACACCTCAGCAGTTACTTTAATACCGATGGACTTCGCCAGACGAATCAGGCGAACCGATTGCTCTGTACTTACGTGGCAGACGTGGTAATGAACTCCCGTTGCTTCTGCGAGCAGAATATCACGGCCTACGTGGATAGCCTCGGATTCATTAGGAATGCCTTTGATGCCGTGACGTTTCGAAAACTCGCCTTCCGTCACATATCCACCTACAACCAGTGAGTCATCTTCACAGTGAGCGATCACGGGCATATCCATGCTTGCTGCGAGGCTCATGGCATCTTTCATCATTTGAGCGTTTTGTACGCCTACACCGTCATCTGTGAATCCAATAGCGCCTGCTTCTTTTAATGCGGCAAAATCGGTAAGTTCACGACCTAGTTCATTTTTTGTAATGGCTGCGTAAGGCAACACTTTAACCAGATCAGCTTCTTTGGCTTTATCCAATACCAGTTTCACAACTTCCGCTGTATCTGTAACTGGTCTCGTGTTCGGCATGCAAGCGATTGTTGTAAAACCACCTTGTGCTGCTGAACGGGCACCTGTCTCGATCGTCTCTTTGTGTTCGAATCCAGGTTCACGCAGATGCACGTGCATATCGATCAATCCCGGAATGACCAGTTTGCCTGATGCGTCTGTCACACTTTGCGCTGACTTTTCGGCGTCCAGAACGGCTTGGTCTTCCAGACCAGCGATCTTTTTAATTTTACCTTCATCTATAATGATGGTTTTCCGTTCAAGTTCCCCTTTTTGGTTCAAGACGTTCGCGTTTTTTATAATCTGTAGCATAATTGCCCTCCGCTTCGGTTCTGTCCGGCTTACCAGGCAAGCCGGATGATTTTCTTTATCGTGTACTCTCTTATTGCTCTATAAGAACTACCGTACCGTCAGCCTATGACCCACAGCCAGACCCTGTTACAGTTTCATCGCACGTTCCATAACCGCCATGCGGATTGGAACGCCGTTTGCCATCTGCGGGAAGATCCGCGATGCTTCACTTTCCACAACCGCGTCATCTACCTCGACGTTGCGATTCACTGGAGCAGGGTGCATGATAATGGTGCTTGGTTTTAGGCGTGATGCCCGTTCTTCCGTCAATCCGTAGTGTTCGCGATAATCCTCAGCTGAAGTAATTAAGCCATGTTGATGACGTTCCAGTTGAACACGGAGCATCATGACTACATCTGCATCCAGCGCTTCTTCAAGACCGACATAAGGAGCATGCTCTGCGAGTTCCGGTGCCTGCATCGTTTGTGGTGCACAGAAGCGTACATCTGCACCAAACTTTTGCAGTGCCCACAGGTTGGAACGAGCTACACGGCTATGCAGAATGTCACCAATGATGGAAACACGCAAGCCTTTCAGTTCGCCAAATGCTTTCCTCATCGTGTAGAGATCCAGCAACGCCTGTGTGGGATGCTCATTGTTGCCGTCTCCGGCGTTAACAAGTGGTACATTCACTTTCTGAGCCAGTTGTTGCAGAACGCCTGCCGGTTTCAACCGGATCACCCCTGCATCAATGCCCATCGACTCAAGTGTTCGTACCGTATCGTAAATGGACTCTCCTTTTTCTACACTGGATGCAGCTGCCGTAAAGTTCAGCACTTGTGCGCCCAGGCGTTTCTCTGCCATTTCGAAGGAGAAACGGGTACGTGTGCTGTTCTCGAAGAACAGGTTTGCAACGAAGCGTGATTCCAGTATAGGAACCAGTTTCTCTTTCTGCGCTTCCCAGTGAGCCGCTCTGTTTAGAATGGACTCGATTTCTCCTCGACTAAGTTCCTTCAGTCCAAGCAAGCTTCGGTCTCTCAATGCTGTCTGTGTAATCATTATGCTTGCTCCCCCCGGTTCTGAGTGATTTTGACTTCGTCCTGTCCGTCCGTTTCCATGAGTGCAACTTCAATCTCCTCTGATTTGGAAGTCGGCACATTCTTGCCGATAAAATCAGGTCGAATTGGAAGTTCCCGGTGTCCGCGGTCTGCGAGTACAGCCAGCTGAATGTTCTGCGGTCTTCCACAGTCCATCAGGGCATCCATCGCTGCGCGAATCGTCCGTCCGGTATAGAGCACATCATCGAACAAAATCACTTTTTTGTTATGGATCGAAAGTGATTCAGGTGTCATAATCAACATTTCCTTGCGATTCGCTTTATTTTCGTCCAAGCGGTCATCGCGGTAAGGAGTCACATCCAGTTCTCCCCAGGGGACTTTGGCGCCTTCGATTTCTTCAATCTTCGCGGCAATCCGTTCTGCGAGGTAAACCCCGCGTGTACGGATACCGACCAACACACAATCGTCGATTCCTTTGTTTTTCTCCAATATCTCATGGGCAATCCGTGTTAATGCGCGGCGGATCGCCGTCTCATCCATAATGACATGTGTCTCTGTGCTCATGCGTTCAGCCTCCTAAGGATTTCCCTTCAGCATCATGGCCCCGTGACGAGGAGAAAAAAAAAGACTCCTTGCCGTGTTTATTGGCAAGGAGTCTCCGAACTTCAGACCGCTCTGAAGAAAGTTTACTCTCGGGGATGCATCGCTTCATTTGCCGCAGCAAAAAAACGATGTATCGTTCACGTTACCTTGCCAGTCTCACGGGACTGATTTAAAGGTGCTATTCATGTCGTTCATATTGCAGGACCTCACAGGGTTCTGTAATCAATATGTCCGTTTGTCTTCATGAATTATGACAGAAAGACAACCCCCTGTCAACACCTCACCATCGCAGGTGAAAACCCTCTGCTACGTTCTTCTTAGAATCAGCAGTTAGGCTGAAAAACATCCATGCACAATACATCTCATTGGTTATTCATAATTATACAACATTTCTGCATATTTATCCATAGGCAAATGAGAAATTTGATATAACCAAAATAAACCTCTGACTATACTTAAGTAGAGACAAAACACTTCTTTTTAGAACAAACGGTAAGTTTCATTTTACGCAATATATGAAGGCTCTGAATTAGTACCAAGTGAAATGGGTACAGTTTATAAACATGAACCCATTCATAGATGCTGCAATAATGCCGATATACATAAGATTCACAAATATGCGACATAGAAATAAGATACGCCCTACATTTATGTACATTTAGGAGGAAGTCATGCGTCACATTTGGCACGTTTACAAAACAGACTGGTTGCATATTCTGAAGGTTCCCACAGGTATATTTCTAATTGTGGCTATTATTCTACTGCCCGGGGTGTATGACTGGGTCAACGTGAAGTCCGTCTGGGACCCATACAGTAATACCCAGGGGATCAAAATTGCAGTGACAACTGAGGACAAGGGTGCGACTGTTGAAGGAACCCATGTTAATATCGGAGACGAACTGGTATCCAGCCTCAAACACAACGAAAAGCTGGGCTGGACTTTTGTGGACCAGGCTGAGGCTAATCGGGGTGTGCAAACTGGAGAGTATTATGCAAGCCTGCTCATTCCGGGGGACTTTTCATCCAAAATTACAGGCATCGTTGATGGAAAGCTGGAACGTCCAGAGGTAATCTATACCGTTAATGAAAAGGTAAATGCCATTGCTCCTAAAATCACAGGCTCTGGTGTATCTGCCATAACAACACAAATCAATGAAAATTTCACTGAAGCCGTCAGTGAGGCCGTTCTAACCAAGTTGAATGAAGCCGGGGTTGAGATTAATTCCCAGCTTCCAACATTACGCAAAATGGAGAATGGCATTTTTACGCTGGAGAAAAATCTTCCGGCTATTCAAGCCGCAGGTCAAAAGGTTCTGGAAGTAGAAAAAGCCATGCCCGAGATTGTAAAAGATGCTCAAAAGATCGTTGAAATCGAGAAAAAACTGCCTGAAATCAATGAAGCAGCACAGTATGTGCTCAAGGTGCAGGAGTATTGGCCACAAATTAATGATGCGGCTTCCGAAGTGCTGGCTATTCAAGGGCGGATACCGGATATACAAAAAGCGGTAGAACGCATTCGAGAAGTGGATGAAAACTTTGGCCAGGTATCAGATGTCATCCAAACGGCGCTGGATAAAACCAACAAAGCTCTGTCTATCGTAACGGCAGCAGAGCAAGATTTGGACAAAGTATCACAAATCGCTGGCAACGGGATTGAGCTTGCAGAGGGATTAAATCAGTTCGTGGATTCCAGTGAAGAAGCGTTTCAGACCATTGGCCCGACGATCCGCCAAAATCTGCTGCTGGTGCAGCAGATTACTAACGCTGCAGGAGACGTATTTGCACAATTGCAAAATTCGGATCTTAATAACCTTCCTACTGTAGAAGATCTCGACCGGATTGCTTCACGTTTAGGGGTTGCGGTAAAACTCGTGGACAGTATGGCAGAACTACTGGGCAACATCAATAACTTGCTTCCAAGCCAACCACTTGCCGATAAAATCACACAACTGAACTCCATTTCAGATAAACTTCAGTTGCAGATCCGCTTGGCTGGCATCATCAGTGATGCCATGCGTCGTAATACAACTCCACCAACAGACGTCATCGCTCAGTTAAATACTCTCTCGAAGGACATCAGCAGCGGGATTGGCAATATCTTAAACACCTATGAAAGTGAAATATCGCCTTCACTTGCAGCAGGTGCGGATAAGCTCAGGTCTATCCTCTCCACTTCAGCAGAAACTCTACAAGGAGCAAAAGATCGATTTCCTGATATTGCGGACATTCTTGCATCGGCCAAAGAAGGGATTACGTTTGGGCAGACCGAGTTGACGAAAATCCAGAGCGACCTGCCTCAAATACAATCTAAGATCCATGAGATATCAGAGACACTCGCGAACAAAAGTGAAGGTTTTATCCAAGCTTTGAACACCGTGTCTTCATTAATTCGAAACGATCTGCCCAAGCTGGGAAAAAAACTGAACGAAGCAGCTAATTTTGTACGTAATGATCTGCCTAATGCCGAGAAACAGATAGGCAAGGCATCCGATTTTGTTCAGAACCAGCTTCCGGAGGTCGAAAAAGGAGTACTTCGTGTTGCCACGCTGGTACGTGATGATCTGCCAGAATTGGAAAGTGCCATCAGCAAGGCTGCAGACAAGCTCAGGGAAGTTGAAGGTAATAACCAGTTTGCCGAACTTGCCAAACTTTTGCGCGGCGATATCGAAGAAGAAAGTGCTTTCCTTGCAAGTCCGGTGCAAATCAAGGAACAACAGCTTTACCCGATTCCGAATTATGGATCGGCCATGTCACCATTTTATGGCGTGCTGTCCTTGTGGGTTGGCTCAACACTGCTGATTTCTCTGCTTCGTGCCGAAGCTGAGAATCCAGAGGGCAAGTTCCGAGGATATGAGTTATATCTTGGACGTCTCGCTACTTTTCTGACCATTGGGTTACTTCAGGCGATATGTGTCACTCTGGGAGATATCTTAATCCTTGGTACCTATGTCGCAGATAAACTGTGGTTTGTCCTGTTTGCCATGCTGGTGAGTGCCGTATTTGTCACCATAACGTACACCCTGCTGTCCGTATTTGGAAATATCGGAAAAGGGATCGCGATTATCTTCATGGTGTTCCAGTTCTCCAGCTCCGGCGGTACGTTCCCAATCAGCATGACATCACCCTTTTTCCAGGCATTGAATCCGTTCATGCCCTTCACGTATGCGATCAGTCTGCTGCGTGAGTCGGTCGGCGGCATATTGTGGTCTACTGCCATCAAGGATATTCTGTGGTTGTGTATGTTCATCGCGCTGAGTCTCATTGTTGCTCTCGCTTTGAAACGTCCACTCAGCAGTCTCACCAAACGTTCAGCCGAGAATGCCAAGAAAACCAAAATTATTGCTTAACTCATTTGCTGGGCACTAAATAAGAAAAGGCCATTGGACTTTCCATCCAATGTCCTTTTCTTATTCATTATATGAATCGATACATTTGACTATTTGACTATTTCACTGAGCGTTCCTGTTCCAACTGATTATAGGATTGTTTGATTGTTGTTAATGTTTCTACATGGCGATAGATGTTGTTACTTGCCGTGACGATAACACATAACATGATCAAGCCTATAACCACTTTTTTTCCCAATCCCGGAGGAAGGCTGATGACGAAACCTCCACCCAACAGGAAGAACGCAAACAGATAATGTCCCGCATACAGGTACATATCGTATTGAAACACAGCTAGACCAAAGCCCACTACGACATGAAGCAAAAAGGCAAACAGAATATATGGCACAAGGGTCCACACTTCACGTTCACGAATGCCCTTAATGAAGCCCATGAGTGCCAACAGTAAAATAAAGATACCTGTCATCTGCACATAGAGTGGATTGGAACGGGATAGATCCGTAACAAAGGCTGCCATGCCCGGGTCCAGTAAATGCATCTTCGGTGTCAGCATCGGATTAATCGTTAGCATGTTCAATGCTTTCCAGTGAACAGCGAACTGGAATGGCGTTGCATAGCTGGTTCCACCATTTTGAATGCCCAACAGCCAGTTACTAACCCAGCTGCGACCTCCAAAGGCAACATACTGAATGCCAGTAAACACAACAATAATCAGAACCGCCAGTCCCATGATTCCAATGTACTTTTTTAAACTAGCTTTATTGCGCCATGCATGCATATTGAAGAATGTCGCAGCAGCAAATGGTACGATATTGGTCGAGGTTAGTCCAAAGTTAATCGATGCAAGCAATGCATTGGGTACATAACGTACGTCCTGACGCTCACGAGTATACTGCATGTAAACCACCGACAACAGAATAACGAACTGTACATAAGGATACGAATCCGGGATCAATGAGGTAAACATCAGGTAGGAACTGAAACCAAACAATAAGGCAAACAGTAGCGGTACGATGGTCGGTTTATCTTCTTTTTGACTCAGGAACAGATACGCCAGCACCACCGAACCCGCATTCACCAGCGATTGCAGGATTAGAAAGAACCAGTTGCCTCCCAAAAGTTTCGCTACAGCCGCAAGGGTGACTGCGAGAAAGGAAATCAGCGGATGGATCACGGAAGAACTGTTGTCCCCATAATACATTGAAGGATCAAAGTTGAATAAGTTGATTGGAAACAGCGTCGTATTAAATGGGCTATACGCCCCAAGCAGTTCTGCATTATTTTCTATGTACAGAACATACGAGCCGTTCATTAAACCATAGAACAGAGCAAATCCCGCAAACAGGTAAAAGGCTGTCCAGTTGGCTCTTCGATTATAAAATAAGTAATCTAAAAAGTTCATGCTTTCATTTCACATCCAATAAATTTTATAGTGCTTGTGTAAATAATCTTTAGTTCAAATTAAAACACCAGTAACAGTAAGCCACCCATAATACATGCCACACCTATCCAGCGTAAAGGGCCCACCGTCTCTTTAAATACCAGCCGAGCTATGATAAGAGTCCACACATATGTTAATGCGTTCGCAGGCAACACTACGGTTAATGGAAGAAACTTCAACAATACAATATTCAGCAAAGCGCCCGTTCCGTAGAATCCAAGTCCCATGAGTACATGCAGACGATTGCGACTGGAAGCATAAGCTTTCAGTCCGGCCCCGCCCAGTGCACCACACAACGTCATGACAATTAATACGGCAACCATCCAGCTATCGATCAACACTGGTTAATGTCACCCCGATTCCAAGCAACACAACTGCTGCCAGCTTTTGCACCGTAATTTCTTCCCCAAGCAAAAAATATCCATAGATTAAGGCAAATACGTAACTAGCACACATCAGAGGATAAGCAACAGAGAGTTTTTCCAGAGCAAAAGCTTTAATCATCAAAATCGCTCCAAGTCCATAACACAGAAAACCTACACCCAGGTAAATCCACTCGGTTAGTCCCCATTTCCAGAACAATTGACCCGTTGCTGTCAGAAAAGCGGAAACGAGCATTAACCATTTACCAGTATGACGCGATTTTATTTCCCCCACGTTAATGCCTCCATGTCCGGAACACGCTTGTTAATAAAGTATCGTTGACTCACAAGTTGCATGACGGGAAGGTCGGATAAGGAGTCAGAGTAGGAACATGACTGGTCATAATCAATGACCATATTCTTTTCACTCAGATAAGCCTGAATTCGGCGTACCTTCTCTTCCCCTTTGCAATTGCTGCCATCAACTCTGCATGTGTAACCATTCTCATGACGGACAAGTTCAGTTCCAATTACATGATCCACCCAGGGAAAATTATTAAAGTATTTCATATAGGCATGCGGAGATGCAGTTACCAGCAAGACATGATACCCTGCTTCTTTGCGATGTTGCATCTCTACACTGGCCTCGGCAAAAATGGACGTACGCAAGCGAGTATCAAAGAAATGTTCGAGATCTTTTTCAGACATACGCTCAATTTCTTGAAAGTAGGATCGTTTGACTTGTTCAACCGTCATGAAGCCTGCCTTGAATAACACGGTATGTAATGCAATGACAGGTAATCTCCATACCTGCCACGGGTAACGGCGAACACCGTAATGCACAAATTGAAACATGGAATCACTGCGTATGATCGTTTTATCAATATCAAAAATTGCGACTTTCGTGCTTTTCACCCTGATCCCCCTCAGCCTTTATTCAAAGATTGCAAAGATTGTAACAACACTTATCACATACAACATAACCGTAATTAATATGGGCTTGTCCTCAAACAGCACACGATCGGGCGAACCTCCCTGGTTCTTCATGTGGATCAGATACAGGTAACGGAACATGCCGTAAATGACCAATGGAATCGTCCACATGAGATGAATGGTTCGATCTGAAGTGAATGTGAACAGGGAATAACTGATAATCGTAGCTGTCGTCACAATTGTATTGAATTGATCCAGTAATGTAATGGAGTAGTTATCCAAAACCTTACGATGTGATCCCGTATTTCCCTCA
The DNA here is from genome assembly GCF_001908275.1 of Paenibacillus xylanexedens. Lineage (NCBI taxonomy): Bacteria > Bacillati > Bacillota > Bacilli > Caryophanales > Paenibacillaceae > Paenibacillus > Paenibacillus xylanexedens. The sequence continues at coordinate 5,561,872 of NZ_CP018620.1, forward strand.
AGCAACGTGAGTTCATTTCTGCGTTTTCCAATGGCCAAAAACAACGACAACAGCATGGTACAGATCAAAAACCACGGCGTGAATGGCACATGGATCAGCACACCACCTGCAATGGCACGAAGTACAAAGCCGGCTGCAATGGTCATCATATCCAGGATAACGAGATGTTTCAGCACAAATGAATACGATACATTCAACAGGAAATAGACGATACATAACACCCCGAATAGAGGGTTCATCATGAAGGCCGTTCCTACGGAAAGGATTAATAGAATAATGCCAAACAACAAAGCATGACTCGGATTCACCTGCCCAGAAGCCATAGGACGATACTTTTTCACCGGATGCTGTCGATCCCTGTCCCGGTCTACAAAGTCATTTAAAATATACACACAGCCTGCAACAAGGCTAAATAGAATAAAACCAAGCAACGTCGCAAGAATGGTTTCAGTCCGAATCTCCTCAAAAGAGAATAGTAACGCAGCAAATAACAGCAGATTTTTAGTCCACTGTTTGGGTCTTAACAATCTGATTAATCCTGACACTGTACTGCCTGTTCCTGTAGCCGGTGAGGACACCGTACTTGTTCGTGATGATAACAATTGTAATAACTCCCTTCAACAACAACTTCTGTATATAACAAATAACGTAAAGATCTAATCATATGTTGCTTGTATAATTTTGTAAAGGGAGTAAATGAAAAAATTCTAATATGGGCATAAAAAAAGAGACCGTTTCCGGTCTCTTCGTTAGTACATGATTTAACTATTGGGTAATGCGATTAAAATTCAAATTGTACGTCGCTCAGACGACGTTTGATTTCAGCAATAACACGTTTTTCTTCCTCTTCACCCTTCGCTTCAAAGGTTACAGAGAAACGAACAAAGTTACCCGCATCATCCCATGGTACGGATGAGATCAGTTTCTCACGGATCAGGAATTGGGAGAAATCTTCGCCGGATTCGAAGCGACGTCCGCCAACCACACCTTTTGGTGCTTCTACATACAGGAAGAATGAACCTTTAGGTTTTTCAGCCTGGAAGCCCAGATCGTTCAATGCGGCAACGAGCATGTCGTGACGGCGAGAATATTTCTCTGCAATTTTTTCCGTAATTTCAGGGTGATTCAATCCATACGCAGCAGCCTTTTGAATCGCGATGAACTGACCGGAGTCATTGTTGTCCTTCACGTCACTGAATGCTTTGACTACAAGCGGGTTACCCGCTACAAATCCGATTCTCCAACCCGTCATGTTGTAGGACTTGGATAGAGAGTGCAGCTCTACGCCGACATCCTTAGCACCAGGTACCGACAGGAAGCTGAACGGTTTTTTGCCATCATACGTCAATGCTGCATATGGAGCATCATGTACAACCACAACATTGTATTTCTTAGCCCATTCCACAACTTCAGTGAAGAACTCCACCGTCGCGCTTGCACCTGTTGGGTTGTTCGGATAGTTCAGGTAGAGCAACTTCGCACGTTTTGCGATGTCTTCCGGGATAGCCGTCAGATCAGGCAAGAAGTTGTTCTCTTTCGTCAACTGAATGTTATACACTTCTCCACCCAGATACTTCGTATGTGTGCCCATAACCGGATAACCTGGAACGGTCATAATGGTCACATCACCCGGATTGATGAAGCATGAAGGCATCATCGCCAAAGCCGGTTTGGAACCAATGGAGTGTACGATTTCAGTATCTGCATCAATACCTTCTACGTTGAATACGTTTTTCAGGTAAGAAGCAGCAGCAGCCTTGAATTCAGGAATACCATTGTCGGCATAACCACGGTTCTCAGGTCTGGAAGCTTCTTCTGCGAGTGCACCCACAATGCCTGCATCCGCCATTTCGTCCGGTTCACCTACACCAAGGTCGATCAGTTCCACATCGGGAAAATCTTTTTTGGCCGAAGCTTTGGCACGTTTGATTTTCTCGAATTTATAAATGTTCGTGTCTTTACCATAGTTGGAGCCACCGATACGGTCGGCAAAATTAGTCTGAATGTAAGTTTCTTGATATTTATCGATACTCATAACGTTGTTCATCTCCTCATTTGACGCAAATTTCTACACTTTAATATGAAGCATTTGCGTGATCAAAGCCATGGACAAAGTATCCGAACATTTGTACTTTCATGGAACTGTTAACGACTGCGTAGCGAGGCAAGCACGTCTTCCATATCTTGCGGAATCGGAGCTGAAAATTCAAGGTATTCTCCCGTTGTTGGATGCACAAATCCAAGAATAGCCGCATGAAGAGCCTGTCCTTGCATTTTGATGCCTTTATTCCGTCCATAAGTTGGATCTCCTACAAGCGGGTGACCGATAAATTTCATGTGAACCCGAATCTGGTGAGTACGTCCTGTCTCCAGTTTCAATTCCAGCAAGGTGTAATCATTAATCCGCTCTGTCACGGTAAAATGCGTAACGGCATGTTTACTGTTACGTTCTGTGACCGTATACATTTTGCGGTCATTGGTATCCCGTCCAATCGGTGCATCAATGGTCCCTTGATCATGATTAAGATGACCATGAACAAGCGCAATATACCGTCTGTTCACCGTATGGTCTTTCAACTGAGCAGCCAGTGATGCATGGGCACGATCGTTCTTGGCAGCCATAATCAAGCCTGATGTATCCTTATCGATACGATGCACAATACCCGGGCGCAACTCTCCATTGATACCCGAGAGGTCTTTGCAGTGATGCATAAGTGCATTAACGAGCGTACCCGACGTATGTCCTGGTGCTGGATGCACCACAAGACCACGCTGTTTGTTAATCACGATCAGGTCGCTGTCTTCATATACCACTTCCAGCGGAATATCTTCGGCAATGATCTCCACAGCAGCTGGTTCTGGAATCTGTAGCTCAACCAGATCTCCTTCGGATAACTTGGCATTGGCTTTGACTACAGCACCATTTACCGTAACCATTCCGTCTCCGATCCACAATTGAACTTGGGAGCGAGATACGTTATCCACGGCTTCCGTAATATATTTGTCAATTCGTTCTTTTTTATGTTCAGTGGCAACGGTCCATTCCATACGTTCATTGCCATTCATTAGTTCTTCGTCGTTATTCTGTTCCTTATTCGGATTACTCATGATGTTCATTCCCTTCAATCTTCGCGGCTGCTTTTTCGCGCCGTCCTTCAAGCAATGTCTCCACTATGATCAACCCTACACCGATGCAGATTGCCGAATCGGCGATGTTAAAAATGGGAAACGTATAACTTCCAAAATTAAGTTGTACAAAATCTACAACTTCTCCGGTCAATGCCCGATCAAGGAAGTTGCCAATTGCTCCACCAAGCACCAAACTAAGCGCCACAGGCAGCAATTTGTGGGGGGTATCTTTTACCTTTTGCAAATACCAAATCAAGGCAACGACCACAATCAACGTAACCACGATAAAGAACCAACGCTGGTCTTGCAGAATGCCAAAAGCTGCACCTGAATTACGATGTGATGTGATGACAAAGAAATTGCCGATGACCGGAATTTCTTCTCTGAGTTCCATCCGGGTTGCAATCAGATACTTGGTTCCCTGATCCAATAAAAATACGATAAAAGCGAGGATATAATACACCACGTTTGTTTGTCACTCCGTTCTTGTCTTTTCCAAACGATACCAGGCTTACGCCAGACTTGTTTATTGTAGCACAGCTGTTTGGAAATCGTCCACGACGCGCTACATCACAATGCTTATGGCAAAAACGATAACATTTCCCTTCTGTAATCTTGCCCTCAATGGCACATCCTACAATAGAGTCAAAATCCGGATTCCAGCATGAACGCAGAAAGGGGAAAATCATGTCACATTTTACTAACGAACAACTACAATTTTTACGTTCCCAACTGATGTCCGATAAGCGCGATATTGAACATAGACTTTCGGAAAACGAGCATTATGGCCTTGGAGACTCCCTTAAACTACAGACAGGGGAATTATCACCGATTGATAACCATCCTGGTGACATAGCCACGGAGGTGTATGAACGCGAGAAAGATATTTCCCTGCTGGAACATGATGAATTCCAATTGGAACGAATCGATTCTGCACTGCACTCCATCGAAGAAGGACATTACGGTACATGTGCGGTCTGCCAGCAACCCATCCCTTATGAACGCATGGAAGCTGTTCCCTACACCAAATACTGCAAAAAACATCAACCGGAAACCGTTGTCTCTGAGAACCGTCCTGTAGAGGAAGAATTCCTCGCCCCGGCATTTGGTCGAACCAGTCTGGACGAGCGTGATGATCAAAATGGCTTCGATGGTGAAGACACCTGGCAGATTGTTGAAAGCTGGGGCACATCGAACTCACCAGCCATGGCTGAAGGACGCGATATCGACAGCTATGATGTTATGGCGATTGAAGCCACCGATGAAGTGGAAGGCTGCGTTGAAGCGTACGAAAGCTTTGTTGCCACGGACATCTATGGTCATGACGTCTCCATCGTGCGCAATCGGCAATATCGCCAGTACCTGGAGAACCGTGAGGGCGAGGGTCTGTTAGAACCGGATATGGAGACGGATGACATGTACTAAATGCACTTTGATATCTTTCACCTTTAATTGCTAATCGCTTAGTATGTGTTCATATCAAGCTGACGCTGGACAATGCGCACAATATCAGCGATGTAATCTCCAACAATGGGAAGATTGAGCGCCCCAAGTAGCTGCAAAACGTAAATAATCGTTGCTGCAAAAAAGGTAAACCCAATCGCAATCCCCACACCTCTTGCGGCTCCAGATAACAGGTTAAGCCCGATCAATTTCCATGGTCTGTTCAGCAATTCTGTGTATTGCGCTATTCGGGAACGTTCCAGTTCATTCGCCAGACGGTTCGTCAGGGTATGTAACTCTTCAATTTTGTCATGGGAATTCAGATTATCTGACGTTGATTGTTGTGAAGTGGATGCGGTTTGCTTGTCATGTTCGCTCATGTTTTGGTCAGTTCCTTTGATCAATATAGATTGACTGCACTATAGAATCATTGCCTTATTGCCTAAAAAACAAACGAGCCCAGATACAGGGAATATGTCCCTGCCTCTGCGGCTCGTTTATTTATATCCTATATTCTGTCCTTGTTGAATATTACATAATCCAAATTATGCTTCGATGTATATACCGATCGATTTGCCTCCGGCTTCAACACGTTCCATGGCCTCATTTGTGCCAAATGTCACTTCGGTTACGAGAACATTTTCACGCAACACATCATCAAACGCCTGAATAGCTTCCTGAAGGGATGCATCCACATCCAGTGTCAAACGTACTCTTTTCTCAATCGGCAGGTCCAGACGTTTCCGGGTATCCTGCACAGCACGAACCACTTCACGGACCCAACCTTCCTGTTCCAAGGCTGGCGTGATTTCGGTATTCAGCGCAACCGTCAGACCGTAACCTGATGCTGAAGCAAAACCTGATTTGGCCTGTTTATCAACCAATAATTCTTCGCTCGTCACTTGCAGCTCTTCGCCTTCCGGAGAAACAATGTTCAGCACACCCTCCGAAACCACTTTACGCGTCTCATCAGCCGACATTCCCTTGAAGAAGTTTTGCAAGAATCCTACGTTTTTACCGTATTTCTTACCTGCAACTTTCAGGTTCAGCTTCAATGTAAAGTCAACAAATTCCGCATCATTATGCTCCGTACGGATTCCTTTTACATTAATCTCTTCTTTAATGATCTCTTCATAACTTGCCAGGTCAAACCCTTTATCCAGAGAAACGATCAATTCGGACAGCGGCTGACGTGTCTTGATGCCTGTTTCGTTACGAACGTTACGAGCAAGTTCGACCACGCGGCGAGCCGTCTCCATATCCTGTTCCAGTCCTGCATCAATTAGCGCTTCGTTAGCTACCGGATAGTCTTCCATGTGCACACTCTCACCTGTTGCAAGGTTCAGATAGATGTCTTCTGCCAGCATCGGTGTGAACGGAGCAACCAACTTCGCAGTAGTCACCAGAACCTCAGTTAATGTGCGATATGCGTCCAGTTTATCCTCTGTCAGGCCACTTCCCCAGAAACGGTCACGGGAACGACGGATATACCAGTTACTCAGTTCATCAACAAATGCTTCAATCGCTTTGGAAGAGTTCAGATAGTCATTAACCAGCAACGCTTTTTCTACAACCAGGATCAGGCTGTTAAGTCTCGACAGAATCCAGCGATCCAGCTTGTGTGCGGACAGTTGGAACGGGTGCTCCTGTGGATCAAATCCATCAATGGTAGCATAAAGCGTCAGGAATGCATGGGTGTTGACCAGCGTATCCACCATTTTGGATTTTGCTTCGCCTACGATACCTTTGGAGAAACGTTTGCTGTTCCACGGTGCACTGTCAGACAACAAAGCCCAGCGGAATGCATCTGTACCGTATTCTTCAATTACTTCCCAAGGATCAATAACGTTACCTTTGGATTTGGACATCTTCTGTCCGTTCTCGTCAAGAACGTGTCCTGTAGCCATAACCGCTTTGTAAGGCGCTTTGCCTGTCAAAAGGGTGGAAACCGCCAGCAAGCTGTAGAACCAGCCACGTGTCTGGTCAATCCCTTCACAGATCATATCTGCAGGATACTGCTGTTCGAATACTTCTTTATTTTCAAATGGATAGTGCTGCTGGGCAAACGGCATGGAGCCGCTGTCGAACCAGACATCGATCACTTCCGGTGTACGTTTCATCTCATATTTGCCGCAAGAGCTCATGACTTTAACGTCATCCACATATGGTTTATGCAATTCAAGATTCTCAGACACATCACCTACCGCACGAGCACGCAATTCTGCAATGCTGTGTGGTGCAAATTGTTCGCCAGTCTCCTCGCACACCCAGATGTTCAGCGGAGTTCCCCAATAACGATCACGGCTGATGTTCCAATCCACCAGATCCTCAAGGAATTTCCCGAAGCGACCTTCACGAACGTGACCTGGGTACCAATCCACTTCACTGTTGTTGGCAATCAATTGGTCCTTGATGGCTGTTGTTTGGATAAACCAGCTGTCCATCGCATAGTACAGAAGCGGTGTATCACAACGCCAGCAGAATGGATAGCTGTGCTCATATTTTTCTTTGCTGAACAACCGTCCATGCTCAGACAGATATCTTACGATATCAATATCACAATCCTTCACGAAACGTCCCGCAAAGTCAGTAACCTCAGCGACAAATTTGCCTTCCAAGTCCACCATGTTCACAAAGCTGATCCCATTCTCACGGCATACACGGTAGTCATCTTCACCATGGGCAGGAGCCATGTGTACGATACCCGTACCACTTGCATCCGTTACAAAGCTTGCACCCAGGATGATGTTGGCTTTCTCAGCCTGTACGTAGTTGAACGGAGGATCATACGTTTTGCCAACCAGGTCGGCACCTTTCAGTGCACCGATGATCTCATACTCACCTTTGGTATCTTTCATCACTTTTTCAACCAGATTGGTTGCCATGATGTACACTTCATCACCTTGACGAACACGGGAGTAGTCCATATCGGGATTCACGGCAAGTGCAACGTGTGAAGGCAGTGTCCAAGGTGTTGTCGTCCAAGCCAGTACAAATTCTCCGCTGTCATTCAGTTTGAATTTCGCTGTAGCACTCAGATCTTTGACGTCTTTGTACCCTTGTGCAACTTCATGGGAACTCAGTGTTGTCTGACAAGAAGGACAATACGGGCTCACACGGTGACCACGATACAACAGGCCTTTCTCATGGATTGTCGCCAGGATGTTCCATACACTCTCGATGTAGTTGTTATCAAGGGTGATATACGGGTTATTCATATCCGTCCAATATCCGATACCTTCTGTCAGATCACGCCATTGTTGCTCATACTCGAATACGCTCGCTTTACATTCGTTAATGAATTTCTCCACGCCGTAATCTTCGATTTCCCACTTGTGGGAGATACCAAGCTTCTTCTGTACACCCAGTTCTACAGGCAGACCATGTGTATCCCAACCTGCTTTACGAACAACACGGTAACCCTTCATCGTGTTATACCGTCCAACAAAATCCTTGATTACCCGTCCCAGTACGTGACCGATATGCGGTTTACCGTTTGCTGTAGGCGGCCCTTCATAAAATACGAAGTTTGGCTTGCCCTCCCGGTTTTCGATGGATCTTTTGAATGTATTCTCCGTTTTCCATTTATCTAACACGCGTAATTCTCTGGCACGTGCCTTCTCTTTGACGTCAACTCGTTGCATGATCATTATCTTCCCTTTCTTTGGTTGGATTGTGGACCGTCCACAAAAAGCGTTTCAATCCCCCTAAATCCCCCTTGCCAAGGGGGACCCCATAGGCGCTCCGCCCTCTGGACACCCGGGATAGGTTGTCGGTGGGGGATCGGTGGCGCTTATGGGCGAGGGGGGATGTGCGTAGTGGCGGCCATTTTGCGGCTGTTCCCTGCGTGAACGCCGCCTGGCCTTACCTCGAGGTGGGTGTTGCCGGGTGCTTCGCTTTCCCGGCGGGTGGCTCTCTCCTTGAGGTCCCTGCGGGCCTCATGAACGTTCGCCTTTTTTGGACACAAAAAAGCCCCGTCCCTGGAAAGGGACGAGGCTATACTCGCGTTACCACCCTAATTCTGTTCATCACAAACCACATCCAGGCAAGCCTGGGTATGCTCTGTCATCAACAGCGCTTATGCCCCGCTATACTACCGCAGGGTGCCGTTATAACGTACGGCTTACGGTTCGGCTTACACACGGCAATCAAGATCACCGCTTCAGCGTCACTTCTCCGGGGAGATATTCGGCTATAACTCATCCATTGGTTTGCACCAACCACCAACTCTCTGAGGGATGAGATCATAACGTACTGAACCCGTCATGGAATCACTATTCATTATGAATATAGTTATAGCCTCTTTGCAGACAAAAGTCAACCAGGCGACAGACTAATAAATTTCTTTCATCTCCCGCTCACGGTCACGCACTTCCTGCTCCCGGCTCTCCAGCACTTCCCAACCATCCTGAGTCAACAGTTCAAGCTGCGCTTCAACAAGCGTGCGGAAACGGGCACGATAAATCGAGGCCTGCTTTTTCAGTTCTTCCACTTCCAAAGCAATTTTACGCGATTTTCCCAACGATTCGTTCACGATCCGGTCTGCATTTTTCTCTGCTTCCTTCACGATCAACTGCGCTTCTTTCTTCGCATTACCCTTCACATCATCAGCAGCTTCCTGCGCAATGATGATCGTTTTGCTAAGCGTCTCTTCAATTGTAGAAAAATGATCCAGTTTCTCCTGAACGGACAGCAACTGATTGCTCAGCTCTTTGTTCTCGCGAATGACGCCTTCGTAATCTTTGATGACTTGATCCAGGAATTCATTGACTTCATCCTCGTCATACCCGCGCAAACGTCGGGAAAATTCCTTGTTGTGTATGTCCAGCGGCGTTAATGGCATGCTGTCCACCTCCTGTTAAAGTTCCTTCCCGTCAAGAGAAGGTTTGCAGCATATGGGTACCACCCAAGGGGCCGTATCGTTGATGCCTAACCTTGGCAACGTATACGGAATGCAGGATCAGAATTGCATCCTCCAACGTTCATGTAAAGCTTTGACTTAATCTTTATCGGATACACCGCGTATTTTCTACACCTTTATGATAAACATTTCGACAAGAAAGGGGATTTTCCTGCAACAGACTCAGGCAAATTTGCCGATTTTCACTCGGCAACGCCCTTTTTTGGTCATCCCATCCTGTTCCATAACCTTGAAACGGCCAAATCCCTGAATGGATACGACATCACCCGCTTTTAGCAATTTGGAGGGATCTTCCTCAACCTTCCAGTTCACACGGCAGCGACCAGCTTTGATCGGCACCAGCACTTTACTGCGACTAAGCCGATACACATCTGCGCAGATTCCATCCAAACGAAGAGAAGCGACCGTAATGTCCATCGTCTCCAGTTTGCTCTCTGACCATCGCATCTGATCCAAAGGAAGTAACTCTGTGAACACATGTAACCGATGCACCTGATTCAGTTGAAGCGATAAAAAAGCGCCGGTTTCCGCCGCCACCACTGTATGGCAACCGTCCTCCAGCACTTGGATATCCCCGATCTTTCCACGTTTCATCCCAAGCCCGAGCAGGGAACCCATATAGTCCCCATGCTCCAGCTCCGAGATTTTCTGATCATCAGACGTAATACTGAGCACCTGCATCCCCATATCCTCATCATCCAGATACATATAATCAGGTGCAACCAGCGCACGCTTGCGTTCAGCAGCCTCGTAACCACCATCCAGACGAATCTGAACGTCGTTACGGCGATTGGCAAGAGTCTGTAAGATAAAAACCTGTCTTGGATCAAGAAAGTCAGTTAGCTTCATGTCATGATACTTACCCGCCTGCTCAACCCAATCCGAAGCCTTATCTACAAAATCCCGCTCATCATGGCTAAAATGTTCGTAAATTTCACCGCTCATCTATGTCACCCTACCCTAATAGTCCGTGTTCAAAAAGACCGGTTTTCAGTACCGAGAAGATGGGATAAAGCTAGAAATGGAGTAGCGGAGCGTAGAAAAAACTACGTGAGCAACGGACATTTCGGCTGAATTCCATATTCGATGCTGACGATGCCACTAGGCATCCTTCGTAATCAAAAGCGGACTTTTTGAACAACCTCTAATATGCAAAATACCGAAGTATGGAGATCAGCCCATTAAGCGCAAGTTGCAGAACGATCAGCGCCACAATCGGGGAAATATCCAGCACACCGAACAAAGGCGGTATAAATCGGCGAAACGGTCTTAGATATGGTTCCACTAATTTGCCCAGCCATTCACCGATGAAGCTTTCCCGCGCATTGGGAAGCCAAGACATCAATATGTAGACAATGACCATGTAAAAGTAAATCTGGTATAACGTGTACAACACGCTTTCAATCTGATACAAAAGTGGCTCACCTCATTCTGTTATAATCTTGCTCGCTGTCAGCCAGTATTTCCGTAATTGATCCCTGAATTTCAACCGTATCTGGCGTACAGAGAAAAATGTTTCCGCCGATTTTGGAAATACCGCCACCCAATGCATATACCGTGCCACTCAAAAAATCAATAACGCGCAGCGCTTGGTCCTGGCGAATTCGTTGCAAGTTCACCACAACGGTACGATGCGAACGCAGATGGTCGGCAATTTCCTGAGCCTCGTCATAAGAACGCGGTTCATACAGGACAACTTTAACATTTTTCTGGGAATGAATGCTCACCACATTATTCCCCCTTTGGTTTCTACGTTTATCGAGACTGGAGGTTTCAGCTTCCTGATGTTCAGCCTCATTTTCCTCCTGCGCAGCCATTCGTTCACGTTCCACAATCTCTTCCTCTTCCTGAAGTCCGAGGAAATTCATAAATTTATTCATTACGCCCATCGTGAACCCTCCTCTTTTCCTACGAGAATCGATCCTAGCCGTACCCAGGTTGCCCCTTCTTCAATGGCCACTTCAAAATCATTGGACATTCCCATCGACAGCTCAGTCAATGGCTCTGCTGTAAGGGCTTGTCCATTCAATTGATCTCTCAGCTCACGCAATCCACGAAATACGGGACGCGTCAGCTCCGGATCTTCCTCATGAGGTGCCATAGTCATTAGGCCAACGACCTTGAGATTGTTGAACGAACGAATATCACGCAAAAAAGAACTTGCCTGTTCAGGCTGTAATCCATATTTGCTCTCTTCACCCGAAATATTCACCTGCAAAAACGTTTCCACTTGGATGCCAAGTGAAGCTGCTTTTTTATCCAACTCCTTCGCCAATGACAAACGATCCAGTGAATGTATGTAACGAAACTTGCCAATCACGTCTTTCACCTTGTTTGTCTGCAAATGACCGATAAAGTGCCAGGTACCCTGCTGACCAAAAGCTTCCCATTTGGCCTGTGCATCCTGCCACCGGTTTTCTCCAATATGCTCAAGACCATGATCCAGCACCGATCCCGTTGTTTCAAGTGAGACATATTTCGTGACCGCAATCACATTCACATCATCACGATGACGGTTACTGCGCCGACATGCGTCCTCGATCTTCTGATTTACCTGTTGAATACGCTCCTCCAATGACACAGAGGGTCACCTCTCTTCCAGCCCAATCCAGCTCGCCATCCGTCCTGTATCACCATTTTCCTTCCGATAGGAGAAAAATAGTTCGGGATGACAACTTGTACACCATGTTGTACATTCGATATGATCCGGCATTATTCCTGCTTTCATCATAATGTGTCGATTACATTCTTTCAAGTTTAACATCGTTTTACCGTTATTCACGGCTCGATATGCTTGTTTAGAAGCAGAATCCTTGTATTTATCATTAACCGGGGAATCATCAAACCAAACCCGTACATGCTGCATGACCGCCTCATCCACTTCATAACAGCAATCCCCAATCGACGGACCGATTGCAGCTCGAATGTCCTGCCTACGGCTGCCATACTCCCGTTCCATCGTCTCCACCATGGATACAGCGATACCCGCGACTGTACCTTTCCAGCCGGCATGAGCAAGACCTATCGCCTGCTGCACAGGGTCATAGAAATAAAGCGGAACACAGTCTGCGTAGAAAGAAGTCAACAGCACACCAGGCACATTCGTGACCAATCCATCCGTATCCTGCAATGCAGATTGACGATCAAGTAATCCTCTGCTCCGATCTTCAGCGGTAATTACAGCTACATGTTTGCCATGCACCTGCTCTCCACAGGTCCATGCTTCTGCTGCAAAGCCAAGCTTGTCGGTTACTAGCCTGCGGTTGTTAAGTACAACTTCAGGGTCATCCCCCACATGATAAGCACAATTGAGCGTGGCATACGGAACTTTTCCAACTCCACCATGTCTCGTCGTAAACCCGACTGCCAGCTGTTCAAATTGCTGTGTCCAAGGCTCAACATATAATAATAACGGATCAGGACCGAAATCTGAATTTGGGTTCTTGGTCCGTTCAAGTAATTCTTTATCCAATACAAAGGGTTCCATTATCTCACCTCACCACTTCCAGTGTACCAAATGAGCCACATTCTGTCTCATTTATATCGTTCGACGCTGATTACGTTCCGACCGTTCAATGCGTTCCACTCGCTCTGTGCGGTTATGCTGTTGTTCATCATACAGGCGTGCTTCGCGATCACGCTCGTCATACGTATTTTCCTTCACCTCATCCATCTTCACCAGTATCACATCTGAACCAATCTTCACAATGTTTCTCCAGGGAATCACCAGATCCGTTCCCCCGCCAAAAAGACCCATAAAACGGCTGTACCCTGGCACAACAATCGCTTCAATTCGTCCCTGCTTCAGATCCAGCTCCAAATCACTGATCTGACCGAGGCGTTTACCATCCGTAATGTTAATGACATCCTTTGTCTGAAAGTCCGAGATTTTCATGCCTCGTGCCGCTACTTCGCTCGTATTTACTTTCATTCATTCCCGCCCCCTGTTATTCCTCTTCTTCCCGTTCTTCACGCTTCTATACAATATATGTTTCAGGGGCGAAAAATGTCCTGTTTTTCATCAAATGTGGAAACGGTCCAAAACAAAAAGACGACCAACGGTATACACTGCCCCGATTGATCGTCCTTCTGCCTTTGCATCGTGTTATGACTTTACATGTTTTTGCATCTGCTGTATCGCTGATTTCTCCAGACGTGATACCTGAGCCTGGGAAATGCCAATTTCATCAGCCACTTCCATCTGGGTTTTCCCTTCGAAAAACCGCATCGACAGAATCATTTTTTCCCGCTGACCAAGACGATGCATCGCTTCACGAAGTGCAATTTCCTCGATCCATGACACATCCTTGTTTCTGTCATCGCTGATCTGATCCATAACATAGATCGGATCTCCACCATCATGATAAATCGGTTCGAAGAGCGAGACCGGGTCCTGAATGGCGTCCAATGCAAAAACAACATCTTCCTTCGGCACATTCAGTACTTCCGCAATTTCGAATATCGTCGGTTCCCGGGAATTTTTATTCGTCAGGCTGTCACGGACCTGAAGTGCTTTGTAAGCAATGTCCCTCAAGGAGCGAGATACCCGAATTGGGTTATTATCACGCAGGTATCGACGGATTTCACCGATAATCATCGGCACCGCGTAGGTTGAAAATTTGACATTCTGGGATAAATCAAAATTATCAATGGCTTTCATCAGGCCGATGCAACCAACCTGGAACAGATCATCGACAAACTCCCCCCGATTGTTAAAACGCTGAATGACACTGAGTACCAGACGCAGGTTGCCATTCACTAATTTCTCTCTTGCTGAGCGATCATGGTGTTGCTGAAGGGAATGAAACAATTCCCGCATTTCAGTGTTGGTGAGGACAGGCAATTTTGCGGTGTCCACGCCACAAATCTCGACTTTGTTTCGGGTCATCGTGATTTACCTCCCAAGGAGAAACATTAATGTACATTATCTCCGGGGCAGGCTTTTTTATTCGTACTTGGCACCCTTGCCAGTAATACCCATTCTGACCAATGATGTATTTCAGACCATTTTATTGAACTCCTTGCGAAGTCTTTTAATGATTCTTTTTTCGAGACGAGAGATGTAGGATTGGGAGATTCCTAGGAGATCCGCTACATCTTTTTGTGTCTTTTCTTCCCCATCCGTCAGGCCAAAACGAAGCTCCATAATCATTCGCTCACGCTCCGTTAATTTTTCCAGTGCCTTGTGCAAAAGTTTCCGGTCTACCTGCTCTTCAATATTCCGATAGATTGTATCGTTTTCTGTACCCAATACATCGGATAATAATAGTTCATTTCCATCCCAATCAATGTTGAGCGGTTCATCAAAAGAAACTTCAGTTCGGATCTTACTATTACGTCTCAGGTACATCAAAATTTCATTTTCGATACAACGTGAAGCATAGGTTGCCAGTTTGATTTTCTTTTCCGGGTCAAATGTATTAACTGCCTTGATCAATCCGATCGCTCCAATGGAGACCAAATCCTCAATATTGATTCCTGTGTTTTCAAACTTTCGTGCAATGTACACCACCAGACGCAGGTTGCGCTCAATGAGCATCGCGCGAATGGCCGAGTCTCCCGAGGATAATTTTTGCAGCAAAAATTCTTCCTCTTCCCTTGTCAAAGGCGGCGGAAGTGCCTCACTTCCCCCAATATAATAGATCTCTTCGCTTTTGAGTCCCAACAAAAATAACAGACGGTAATATTGCAGCTGCGCCACCAGTTTCCATTTCACAAGCATGTACGTTCCTCCTATACCACATTCAGCGGCTTTTCTGTTGCTCCCGCAGAGAGAGCCGTAGACTGCGCAGAAGCAGCGTCTTGCACAAGTTCAGGATGAATCACGGCCTGGTATTTCCCATCCGACGACAAAACACCTCCATCCAGCCCAATGAGTACTCTTGTCGTCTCATAACATGTTTCCTCCATCGTCACCTTCACCCGGTCCGGCTTCATTGCCAGCATAAACGCAGTCCCTTTGTTAATGCCCCGATAAGGCACCAGCCGCAGTCGATCCTGCCACTGAAAACTTTCCTGATCAAGCTCCAGAATAAGGTTGTCCGGCGCCTCGTCCTTGAGTCTACCCTTCCATGAAGCGGGTAACATGTCTTGCCATAACGAAACCTCCATCACCATGACCGGCATGCGCGATAAGGGATCTGTAAGTTGATTGCCCGTATCCAGAAGGCCTGTACAAGAAATGACTACCTCATCGATGCAGACCTCAACTTTACCCAAATAGGTCGTCATGCGATCCGTTTTCCGTTTTGAGCTCTGCACAGCTTTGAATAAAAACAGGACAGAAAAAAATACGATAAACGTGAACCAGAAAGCAATTTTCAGATCAAATGACATACCGCCAGAAGCCGTGAACCAAATGCCGTTAAACAACTCACCGGAGCTCTGAAGCATGTAATGCACACCCAGAATACCTCCGGCAGCGACAAAATTAATCACATAGAAGGTACCGAGCGTCCTCGCAAAAGCCTGCAGACCTTTAAAACCAAAAGCAATCGTAAGCATGACCAGCGAGAACCCGAACTTGATCAGAAAGGTGAACATAAAATCAAACTCCGGTACAAACATCATGACCACGTATAATGCACCCACAATGGCTGACAGCAACCATCGCCACCAAACCAGCTTTGTCTTGCGCATCCAGGCGGTCATTCCGATGAGTGCACCGTCAATACACAGGTTTGTCAAAAAAATCAGATCCACATAAACAACCAAAGTCTTCACCTGCCTGCGCGCAACATATCGAAATACCGGTACCCGATATCCTGATATTCATGAGCATATTCACAAGTATACGGAGCCCCCTGTTCAAAGTCTGTCTAATCATGGGGGTGTGGTTCCAACTTTTTTTGTCGGAATTGCTCAGGCCCTTTGTTCAGAATTTGTTCATTACTGTATGCTATGATATCTAAATAAACAAAAAAACCCGGTCGCTCCATAAGGAGTACCGGGTTTCCAATAAATTAATTTGCGTATTAATCGTTGTTATTATTGCGTGAACGATTGCGTAAAAATGTCGGAATGTCCAGCTGATCATTGCTCGGCTGATTTCCGAAAGGACGCAGGTTCGGCGAACGCGTATCTGTTGTCTCCGCTGTTGCTGGAGCTGGCTTACGTCCTGGTGGTGGTGGAGCAGGTTTATCTTCAAAACCAGTTGCAATAACTGTAACCTTAATCTCCTCTTTCAGGTCTTCGTCAATGATGGCACCAAAGATCATATTCACTTCCGGGTCGGAAGCAGATGTTACGATCTCTGCCGCTTCGTTCACTTCATACAGGGACAGATTAACGCCACCCGTAATGTTCATGATTACGCCGCGAGCACCTTCAATAGAAGTTTCAAGCAAAGGACTCATAATGGCTTTCCGTGCTGCTTCTGCGGCACGATTCTCACCAGTCGATTCACCAATCCCCATGAGGGCTGAACCACGTTCGTGCATAATCGTTTTGACGTCAGCAAAGTCAAGGTTGATCAGACCCGGCACAGCGATCAAATCAGAGATACCTTGTACCGCTTGACGAAGTACGTTATCCGCTTGACGGAACGCTTCAAGCATAGGTGTCTTTTTATCTACGATTTCGAGCAAACGATCATTAGGAATAACGATCAATGTGTCGACTTTTTCCTTGAGAGCCTCAATACCTTGCTCTGCATGGCTGGAACGTTTGCGTCCTTCAAATGTAAATGGGCGAGTTACGACACCCACTGTAAGTGCACCACACTCTTTAGCGATTTCGGCAATAACCGGAGCCGCACCTGTACCTGTACCACCGCCCATACCGGCTGTAACAAATACCATGTCTGCACCTTTCAACGTGTTCATGATCAGATCGCGGGACTCTTCCGCTGCTTTTTTACCTACATCCGGGTTGGCGCCAGCACCAAGACCACGAGTCAATTTATCACCGATTTGCAATTTATGCTCGGATTTCGCCAGGTGTAACGCCTGAGCATCCGTATTCACCGTAATAAATTCAACACCTTGTACACCATTTTCAATCATACGGTTGACTGCATTGCTTCCGCCGCCGCCTACACCGATGACTTTAATTTGAGCCAAGCTCTCCATCTCGAAATCAAATTCCAACATATTATTCCATCTCCCCCTCAATGTGCATGGATGGCCCGTCCAATTTTTGATTTGAACCGAATCAATTTCATATATCGACGAACGAAAGCGTTTATTTTAGTACCGGCGCATTCAGACGGCTTCAAGAATGTATGAAATGGATCCAACCTGTTATATAAATTCGCTGAACATATTCTTCAGCCGCTCGAACAGACCGGGTTTTTGCTCCGATTCCTGTGCCGTATTTGGCTTCGGACGGTTGGTCGGTTTCTTGTTGTTATTATTGTTGTTGTTGTTATTTCCACCGCCGTTATTGATCGAGGGACGAATGCGTAAACTGCGAATTACACTGTGCAATATGCCAACTCCGCTTGTAAACCCGGGGTCACGCACACCAATATAATCCGGAACTGCAACTCGTACCGAAGCAGCAAGCTCATGCTGAGCGACCTGCAGAACCCCCGGCATAGAGACCGTACCTCCCGTAAGTATATAACCTCCAGGAAGCTCGTTGTAACCAAGACGCTTCACTTCTTGGGATATCATCTGGAATATTTCCTGAACCCTAGGTTCAATAATTGCTGCCAGATCCTCCTGTGAAAACTCCTTGTCTACATTACTGCCAATTCGGGTGACTTTGAACATCACATCCGCAGCAGCATCATCCAGCCAGGCGCAGCCATATTTCAGTTTCACCTTCTCTGCCTGATCCGTTAACGTGCGTAAGCCATAGGCGATATCATTTGTTACGAATTCCCCACCTATAGGCAACGTTGAGGTTGCAACAAGACTGTCTTCTTCAAAAATGGCGATGGTTGTTGCACCTGCTCCAATATCAACAAGCACTGAACCCATCGTTTTTTCATCTTTGGACAAAGCCAGTTGACCCGCTCCAAGCGACATGAGAACCAGATCGCTTACTTTCAGACCCGCTTTTTCCACGCAGCGCAAAAGATTATGTATCGCGGTTTTTGCACCCGTTATGATCGTTGCTTCAACTTCCAGACGAACACCAATCATACCACGGGGGTCCTGTATGCCCTCCAAGCCATCTACAACATATTGCTTGGCGACAACATCAATAATTTCCCGTTCCGGCGGAACTGCAATGACTTCGGCTGCTTTCAACACCCGTTCCATGTCTTCTTCTCCGATTTCACGATCCTCGTTAGACACAGCCACGACGCCGTGACTGCTCATCAGTCCGATATGATTTCCCGAGATTCCAACATACACTTCGGATATTTGAATACCTACCATACGTTCTGCATGATCCACTGCGTTGCGAATCGACTGCACCGTCTGATCGATATCTACGATTACACCTTTGCGAATTCCCTCCGAGTCGGCAGATCCAACTCCTATAATATTAAAGGTTCCATTATTCATTTCCCCAATAATAGCGCGAATTTTGGATGTACCGATGTCCAAACTAACAATGATGTCATTGTTGCTCAAGTCTGTGGCACCTCCTGACTCCAATAGTAAATTACGTTCGAATTTAAACACTCTTAAAACATATTCAACACACTTCAGGCTTTCCCTCTTTTTTCTACAATGTTTTTGGGTGTCAAAATCTGGTTGCCAGACATAAAACATTGAAGAAAAAAGAAGGAGGCAACTCATGTGCCATAAGTTCAAGTGTATCATTTTTTCTTCATCTCAGAAAGAACAAGTTTCATTGCTCTGACGGGGTCAAACCCCGACCTGCCTAGGCTTTCATATTCAGTCCAGCCTCATCATGGCAAAGATCAGGGGCTTGCTCCTGGTTCAGCATCATCTTCCGGGTCATCCGGGATGAAAGGGACATAGGTATCTGCCTCAAGCATGGTGATTTTCCCAGGCCGTTCGGTCTCAATCACCTGAT
This sequence comes from Paenibacillus xylanexedens, assembly GCF_001908275.1. NCBI lineage: Bacteria > Bacillati > Bacillota > Bacilli > Caryophanales > Paenibacillaceae > Paenibacillus > Paenibacillus xylanexedens. The sequence continues at coordinate 5,581,301 of NZ_CP018620.1, forward strand.
TCAGATACTCCACTTTATCCGATAAAAGAGAGACGGTTGTAATCACTTCAAACTGCGATTTGGTATACATCCGAATCTGATCCGGAAATGAAGGCGTTGGATTCGGAATAATTTCCGAAATATCCGTCGTCAATTCATTCGGAATTTTAGCCAGTGTCTGGCTCAGTTTGGCTTTGAGTGGATCATCAGCCTTCCATTGGGTCAATATAGGCTTCTCCACAGCAACACCAATTGTTGCCGGAACCGTCAAACTTGTCCCACTGGCTAATATCGCTTTTAGCGTACCGTCAGAACCAAGCTCATAAGCAACCGTGGCATATTCCTGAACCTTGATATGGATAATCCCCGGAAATTGCTTGTCCACGGTAACGGTGGAAATCGCCTTGATGGTCTTGAGACGCTCAATAACCTCGGCAGTACTTGTCCCAAAAAATTGTTCGCCTTCTTTCAGTCCGCTTTTCTCCAGCAGTTCTGAAGTTGCTGTATATACATTACCCGTAATTTCAATTGCCGAAATCCGACTCATGGAAGAACGAAAGAATAATACAGCCAGCAATACAATAAATAATAATAAGAGAATAATTACAATTTTGCGGCTTGTGTTTCCTTTTGGCCGATTCTTCTTCAGAACCGGAATTTGACTTTTAGGCATAAGTAGCGCTCCACAAAGCCTCAGGTCCCCTCCCTTCAAGAAGGGGACGCCAAGGACGTTAATTGGCAAAATCCAACTGTTTCGAAACGGGCGACTGTCGCTCAACCGATGCTCCAAGACTTTGGAATAACTTCTCGATCTGATCGTAGCCCCGGTCAATATGATGCACTTGCTCCACAACCGTTTTGCCTTGAGCAGCCAGACCAGCAATTACAAGAGCTGCACCTGCACGAAGATCGGTTGCTTCTACTGTAGCCCCGTACAGACGGGGAACACCACGGATAAATGCTGCGTTCAGATCGACTGAAATATCAGCCCCCATCACATTCAGTTCATCCACATGTTTGAACCGACCCTCGAATACCGTTTCCTTCATCACACTGAATCCGTCTGCCAGACTGAGCAGCACCATGATTTGAGATTGCAAATCTGTCGGAAACGAAGGATACGGAGAAGTCACAATACGGTCTACTGATTTGGGACGGCTCATACAGCTCACCGTCATTATATCATTGCAGACTGTGATTTGAACACCAGTGCGCTTCAATACATGTATAAGTGAAGTAAGATGAGCAGGATTGCAGTGTGTAAGCGTAACATTGCCTCGTGTTGCTGCTGCTGCAATCATCACGGTTCCGGCAACGATTCGATCCGGTATAATCTCATAGGAGCAAGGCTTCAGTTTCTCAACGCCATTGATCGTGATTGTATCCGTTCCTGCACCAATAATGCTTGCACCCATAGCATTCAAAAAGTGTTGCAGGTCCTGGATTTCAGGTTCTCTTGCGGCGTTGCAGATGGTTGTCGTCCCTTTAGCCATAACGGCTGCCATCATGATATTCTCGGTCGCTCCCACACTTGGGAAGTCCAAATGAATATCTGTACCCACCAGATTGTGCCCATGACAGATAATCTGTTGGTCCTGCTCTTCAATCAAAGCTCCGAGCGCTTCCAGGCCCCGGAGGTGAAGATCAATTTTGCGTTCTCCAATGGCACAGCCTCCTGGCTGATACACTGACACTTGCCCAAACTTAGCCAGCAATGGTCCCATCAAAAAAATGGAAGAGCGCATCTGCTTCATTAGATCTTCTGGCACATCATATGACCGGATAGACGAGGTATTAATCGTCACTGTTCCCTGTTCATGCCGACACGTGCATCCAAGCCGTTCCAGGATATACAGCATCACTTCAATGTCCAGCAAGTGTGGAACGTTATGCAGTGTAACTTCTCCATCTGCCAACAAACTTGCGGCCATAATCGGTAAAGCGGCATTTTTTGCTCCATGGATGCGTATGGATCCTGAGAGGGGTTTCCCGCCTTCAATCACCAATTTGTCCAATGTATCACCTCCGGGGTTTACCGCTCACCCACTACGAAGACTTCCGGTACCAGGTTAATACCGTTTTGAGATGATATAGTGCTCTGTATCTGCTGCATTAGGGTGATAACGTCCTCTGCTGTTGCTTGGCCTGTATTAACAATGAAATTGGCATGCATGGTGGATACCTGTGCGCCTCCCTGGGTCATTCCTTTCAGCCCTGCTGCTTCAATCAGGCGGGCTGCATGATCACCCGGTGGATTTCGGAATACACTACCTGCACATGCCATCTGCAGTGGCTGTGTGCGGCGCCGGCGATCTTTGTAAGCCGCCATCGTTTCCGAAATGACGTTGCGCTCCCCATGCTGGAGTTCAAATGCAGCTTCCAGCACAATGCCTCTCCGATCATGCAGAACAGAGTGGCGGTAGGCAAAATCCATGTCCTCCTTGCTGTAACGTACCAATTCCCCTGTCTCCAGTACAATCTCAGCGAATTTGAATATCCGTGACACATCCGATCCATGCGCGCCTGCATTCATGTATACGGCTCCACCGACAGTGCCGGGGATACCGCTGCCGAATTCCAGACCGGTCCATTCCTTTTTGGCAGCAACCACACTGAGTTTAACAAAAGAATGCGCCGCTCCGGCGGTTACACCGCCTTCGTGAAATTCGGCATAATCAAAGCCCTCGCCTGGTTTCACCACAACACCACGTATTCCTTTGTCTGACACCAGCATGTTTGAGCCCCGTCCAAGTTGCATCCACGGAATCTGATACGTGTGAAGCAATTGAAAGAGATTCATCATCTGCTCTTTATTCTCGGGAATGACCAGTGCATCCGCAGGACCGCCGATCTTCCATGTGGTGTATTTGGCTAGCGATTCGTTTTCAAGAACTCTGCCAACATTATTCTGGGATAGTAACGATATCCACTGATGCATGTTTGCTTCCTCCTTAGCTTCAAAACCGATGAGCACGGTATGTTCTGTTGTTACAGACCGTGTTCTGGCGCCATGGAACGATGGTCACGATTTATACGGTATCTTATGTCAGCCCCGTCTTGTGTGTGACAATCGCCCACAAACACACTTTATCGGCGTGCAGCAAGACGCTGAATTTCATGAACAAGCACTTCAGCTGCATCGGGTTTCCCCAGTTTCCGGGAGGCTTCAGCCATTCGTTTACGTCCAGATTCATCATTCATAATCTTGGCGATGGCTTCATACAGGACTTTGCCTGTAAGATCCTTCTCCAGCATCGTGAGTGATGCGCCTCCACCTTCAAGCGTGCGTGCATTAGCTTCCTGATGATTATTAGTCACGTTAGGTGACGGAATCAGAATCGAAGGAATACCCAGTGATGTAATCTCCGCAAGGAATGATGCACCTGCGCGGTTTACAATCAAGGATGTGCAGGCAAGCACCTCAGGCATATTATGCACGTAAGGCAGGACATGCAGGTGGTTTGGCATCGTACCCAATGAGCTGCGAATGGCTTCACGTGTTTCATCAAAATAGGTATCCCCTGTCACGTAAACGACATGTACATCGTCCAGTTGTTCCAGCATTGGAGCCATGTCCACCATGGCCTGATTGATTGCTTTTGCCCCGCGACTGCCACCAACCACAAGAACAACACGGCTGTTCATCGGTACACCTAATGTGGCAAAACCACGATCACGGCTAGCCTGGGCTACCGTAGTCGCTCGCGGATTACCGGTGTAGATCACCTTTTTTGCACCGGAAAACGATTTTTCAGAACCTTCAAAGCTAACGGCAACCGTGTCCACATAACGCATCAAAAATTTGTTCGTCAGACCAGGGATGGCGTTCTGTTCATGAATTATACTCGGAATTCCCAGTTTTGTTGCTGCATATACCACAGGTCCACATACATATCCACCTGTACCAATCACAACATCCGGTTTGAATTCCTTTAGCATTTTTTTGGACTTGCGTACACCTTGAATGAAACGCATGACCGTTTTCAGGTTGTCGATGGACAATTTCCGCCGAAAGCCCGTAATATCAATGGATTTAAAAGGAATATTTTCTTGGGGAACCAGTTTGCTTTCCAGCCCTCTGGTTCCTCCGATGTATAGAAATGTCGAGTCCGGATTCTCCGCCTCGCATTGTCTTGCTATGGCAACGGCCGGATAGATATGTCCACCCGTACCGCCACCGCTTAGAACGACTCGCATCGCATAGTCACCTCGCATAACGGGATAAATTCACTAAAATGCCCAGTGCTGTGAGCATGAGGGTCAATGATGATCCGCCGTAACTGATCAGAGGCAATGTAATGCCCGTAACAGGCATCATGCCAATGACAACACCAATGTTAATAATAACTTGTACGGCGACCATTCCTACGATACCAACACCAAGCAGACTGCCGAAGGCATCCGGAACGGTCATGGCTACACGCATCCCTCTCCACACCAGCACCAGAAACAACAATAATACAATCATTCCACCTATAAAGCCGAGTTCTTCGGCCAAAATACTAAAAATAAAGTCCGTTTGCGGTTCAGGTACATAACTGTACTTCTGCCGGCTCATACCCAGTCCCAATCCCGCCAGTCCACCAGGACCAATTGCGTATAAGGATTGAATGATCTGATATCCGGCACCCAGCGGATCGGACCACGGGTCCAAAAACGCTGTGATACGCTGCAGCCGATAGGGTGCTGCTGCAATCAAAGCTGCAAACCCCGCTACGCCACCAAGAGCAAGCAGGCTCAGATGTTTCATTCGTGCTCCGGCTGTGAAAATAATAAGCATCGATGCGCCCATCATCACGGTGCCAGTCCCCAAATCAGGTTGCAGCATAATAATCCCAAAAGCCAACCCGATCAATCCCAGCGGTGGCAGAAGCCCCGATGTGAAGGTTTTGATTTTACCCGGTTCCTTGCTCAGCCAATGAGCGAGAAACAGAATCATGCCCAGCTTCATGAATTCTGAGGGCTGAATACCGAACGAACCAATGCCCAGCCAACTTCGTGCACCACCGCGAACCACACCAATTCCAGGAATGAGCACCGCAATGAGCATAATAAAACAGGCAATCAATATAGGCTTGGCATATTTCCTCCACACCCGGTAGTCTACATTAGCAGTTACGAACATGGCCACAAGCCCAAGCACCGCAAACAGGGCCTGTCTTTTTACAAAATAAAATGAATCGCCATAGTCATGAAAGGCAAGCACCGAGCCCGCACTATATACCATAATAATGCCGATGGCAAGCAATGCCAAAATACAAATCAGCAACCAAATATCTGGTGCCGGTCGCGTCTGTTTCATCAGGAGGCCACCCCTTGCATGGAAGTAGGGGCTTTTCCACCCCCCTACTTACAAGTTATGCGCCGCCTCTTTAAAAATGCGTCCCCGCTCTTCATAGGAAGCGAACATGTCCCAACTTGCACATGCCGGGGATAACAAAACGACATCACCGGCACTGGCAAGCTTCGATGCTTCCTGCACAGCAACGGTTAACGTCCGGGCAGCGTCCTCCTCATTATCGACGACCTTAATTTGCTTTAATCCGGCAAGTTCCGCGACCTTGGCAATTTTTGTCCGTGTCTCACCAATTGCAACGACAGCTTTTACCCGTTCCTGGAACAAGGGCAACAACTCCATCATGTCTGATCCACGATCCAGCCCTCCTGCAATCAATACGACCGGTTCCTTGAACGAATTCAGGGCCATGACCGTAGCCTTTGAATTGGTCGCTTTGGAGTTGTTGTAGTACGCAGAGCCATTATGCTCTAGAACATATTCAAGTCGGTGTTCAACCGCCTTGAAATCTGCAAGCGGAGCAGCCAGCACTGCTGGATCAGCTCCTGCCGCTACGGCAATGGCCACAGCGGCCATTGCATTTTCCACATTGAATCGTCCAGCGATGCCAATGTTCTCGATGTCAATAATGGTGTGGTGATTTCCCTTTTCATCCGCGTAGATAATCTGACGCTTCACATCATCCTCTTCTCCATCCACATAAGGAGGATCTGCATACACACCTACATCCAACTTCTCAATCATTGAGAAGGGAAGCAATCTGCCTTTGATGTAAGGAACTAGACCACGACATACCGCATCATCCCAATTCAGAATGGCCACGTCGTCAGGCTGCTGATTCGCGAACAGTTTCGCTTTGGAAGCCACATAATCATCCAGATCCCCATGATAGTCCAGATGCGTCTCTGCAACGTTAAGCAAGCTGGCAATCCGGGGACGGAAATCAACCGTTCCTTTGAGCTGGAAACTGCTAAGTTCAACAACCATCCAGTTATCTGGAGAAGCTTGCTCTGCCGCTTCACAGAGAGGTGTTCCGATATTACCGGCAACGATCGGGTTGAGGCCGGCATGTTCCAACATTTCCCCCACCCAAGTGGTTGTTGTTGTTTTGCCGTTCGAACCCGTAATCCCAATCATGGGTGCAGCACATAGATGATAAGCAACCTCTACTTCGGTCACCACTTCAATGCCCAATGCCAATGCTTGCTGCACAGGAGCTGCATGGTATGGGATACCCGGGTTTTTGACAACCAGCTTCACACCACTGTGAATCAGATCATCCGGATGCCCTCCGCATACAACAGAAATTCCCAAAGCCTCCAATTCGGAAGCTTCGGGACATTGATCTCTCTCTTTTTTATCATTTACTGTAACCTTCGCTCCGACGCGATCCAGCACTTTGGCGACCTGTACGCCGCTTTTGGCCAATCCTAGCACGACGACTTGTTGTCCGCGATATGATTCAGGATGGTTCATGATCTACAACCCCTTGTTGAGATAAAGTCCAAGAGCGGCCAAAATTGCGCCTACCGCCCAAAAGGTAATAACAACCCGCCATTCTGACCAACCACTTAATTCAAAGTGATGGTGAATGGGGCTCATTTTGAATACACGCTTGCCACGAGTCTTGAAAGATACCACTTGAATGATGACAGACAGGATCTCGATAACAAAAATACCGCCAATGATGACAAATAGAAGCTCTGTTTTGGTTACAATGGCTACCGCACCAATCGCACCGCCAATCCCCAGAGAACCGGTGTCTCCCATAAATACTTTGGCCGGATGTGCATTGTATACCAGAAAACCGAGTACGGCTCCGATCATCGCTGCTGCACACACTGCTGCCGGCATCGACGTGGCTTGCATCGCCACAATGGCAAACGCGCCAAAGGCAATCGCACTTACCCCTGACAGCAAACCATCCAGACCGTCGGTAAAGTTAACCGCATTGGTAATGGCAAGCATCATGAATACGACAAACGGATAATAGAACCATCCGGTCCAGTCAAACGAGAATGACGTTCCCGGAATAGAGATGGCTGTGCTGTGTCCATTCTGGATCAGCAAGAAACACATCACTGCACTGAAGAACAATTGGCCCAGCATTTTTTGTCTGGCCGTCAGTCCCAGCGAACGTTTGAACACAATTTTGATGTAATCATCCAGGAAGCCAATCAGCCCGAATCCCAGCGTAGCCACAAGCAAGACATAAAAGTCTGTATTCTTGACTGCCGAAAATTTCAAAAAGGCCAATGTGAACGCAACTAAAATGACGACTCCACCCATTGTAGGTGTTCCGCTTTTTTTCAAATGGCTCTGAGGCCCATCTTCCCTAACTTGCTGTCCGAATTTCATCCGGCGTAACAGCGGAATCAGGAGCGGTGCGGCAATCACCGCCAAAATAAATGAAACGCCGATTGTTAACAGTAATACCTGAAAATCCATGGGTTCACCCCTCTAGTCTACTCGATTCTGTAATGGTGCTATTTGTAGTGCTTCGACCACGTCCTCCAGCTTCATGCCTCTTGAAGCTTTGAACAAGACAACGTCTCTGGGATGTAGTTTCTCCAGTAAATAACGGGTCATTTCTTCTTTATCTATAAAAGCATGCACAGTCTCTGCCGGCATATGCTTGCTTGCTCCTTCAGCAATCTTGGCTGATAGCGGACCATATACCAGCACCATGTCCATTTTGGCCGATGTGATATACTCTCCGATTCCGTAATGCAGATCCTGCTCTTGGGGACCGAGTTCAAGCATATCACCAAGCACAGCCACTTTCATGCGGTATCCTTTCAGACCTTCTAGTACATCGATTGCGGCCTTCATGGAGGTTGGACTTGCATTGTATGCATCATTCAGCAGGGTTAGACCACTAACGCCTTGCGTAACCTCAATACGCATGCCTGTCAGTTTCAAGCGAGACAATCCCGCGGCAATCTGCTCCGTCGTCACTTTGAAATGACGGGCTACTGCCAAAGCAGCCAGACAGTTAACGACATTATGCGTTCCTAGCAGAGGTAGCGTAAATGCATGTTCTCCAGACTGTTTGGTGGTGAAAACTACGCCGTTCTGCGCATTCATAAGTCCGGTAGGATAGTCATCATTATCGGTTTGCAGACCAAATGTATACCGCTGCAATCCCTCGGGTTGTTTCGTTGCGGGCTCTTCAAGGACTTGTGCAATTAAAGGCTCGTCTCCGTTGTAGATCAGTAATCCGCCAGGCTTCAATCCCGCGGCAATCTCGGCTTTGGCTCTGGCAATCTCCAGTCTGGACCCCAGCTGAAGCAGATGTGATTCACCAATATTGGTAATGACCGCTACATCAGGCTGCGCAATAACCGACAAATCGTTAATTTCCCCGCGACCACTCATACCCATCTCCAAAATGATAATCTCGGTATCCGGGTCCATGCTTAGTACAGTCAGTGGTAAACCAATGTGATTATTGAAGTTGCCTTGCGTCTTATGCACTTTGAACGTCGTCGAGAGAATGGCATCCACGATGTCCTTTGTTGTTGTCTTGCCGTTGCTGCCTGTAATGCCGACTACAGCCGCTTTATTCTCCGTTAGATAAGCAGATGCGAGTGCTTGCAGCGCGACAAGTGTGTCGTCAACAACAATGACAGCTCCTTGTGGCGGAATACCATGATCCTTTTGCCAGATCGCGCCTGCAGCCCCCTTCTCTAAACAGGCTTGCACAAATTCGTGTCCGTCAAACCTTTCACCCACTAGCGGAATAAACAAACTGCCTTCCAGAGGTTTACGCGAATCGGTAAACACCCCTTCGACCATTACATTGCCATGAGTGGCAACATCACTTAATGTTCCTCCACACATCTCGGCCAATTGTGCCAATGTTCTTTTTATCAATTGGATTTGCCCCTTATCGCTTCTTTGGCTATGATTCGGTCATCAAAATCGGTTTTGGTTGTGCCGATAATCTGATAGGTCTCGTGACCCTTGCCCGCAATCAATACTACATCGGCTGGGCTTGCCATTTCAATAGCTTCATGAATCGCCTGGCGTCGATCCACAATCATCGTATAACGTTCAGCAGGAACGGATTCTTCAATCAGGCCCTGTTCAATGTCTTTGAGAATGAGATCCGGATCTTCTGTCCGTGGATTATCGGAAGTAATCAGTACAAAATCACTATAATTCGCAGCAATTTTCCCCATGAGAGGGCGTTTGGTACGGTCCCTGTCACCACCACAGCCAAACACGCAAATTACACGCCCTTCGGCAAATTCCTTCACCGTCCGCAACACATTCTCCAGTCCATCCGGTGTATGGGCATAATCGACAATAACAGCAAATGGCTGTCCTTCGTCCACTCCTTCAACACGTCCATCCACGCCCGGAACCGTCTCCAGACTGCGCTTGATCTCTTCCAGCGGAATACCTTCCACCAGCGCTGCAGAGATGGCTGCCATTGCATTGTACACATTGAATTTGCCTACCATGCGCAAGCGAATATCTGCGCTGCCTGCAAATGTATCCACGTGGAAAGAAGTTCCCTGAGACGTGATTGAAATTTGGGATGCGCGTACATCCGCCTTTTCACCCATGCCATATGTAATCACTTCAGCCGCAGTCACAGAGATGAAATAAGCCGCAGCCGGATCATCTGCATTGATGACAGCGAATTTACGCTGTGAGACATCTTCCGTATAACCGTTACCCAGACGTGCAAAAAACAATCCTTTGGCCCCGCGATATTCCTCCATGGAATGGTGGTAGTCCAGATGATCTTGCGTCAGGTTAGTGAATACCGCAGTACGGAAATTTGTTCCCTTTACTCGCCCTTGTTCCAATGCGTGAGAAGAAACTTCCATAACACAGCAGTCCGTACCCTTCTGAACCATATCATGTAGACTACGCTGCAGATCAAGCGCCTCTGGTGTTGTTCCTGACATCGGGTAGGTGCGACCGTCATACCGCATTTGAATAGTACCGATCAATCCCGTCTTGCGTCCGTAATCACTCATGATTTTTTCAATCAAATAGGTGGTCGTTGTTTTTCCGTTCGTTCCCGTTACACCAATCATATTCATTTTTTGGCTTGGCGAGTCAAAAAAGAAATCTGCCAGAACAGCCATCGCAAATCGGCTGTCCTTCACCAGCAATTGTGGTACAGGCAGATCCAGTTGCCGTTCAACCACCAATGCAACTGCACCTGCATTTACAGCTTTTTCTGCATAATCATGACCATCTACCGTATGTCCCGGAAGACAGATAAACAGATCACCCGGTTTTACCTGCCGGGAATCTGTCTGAAGGTTTTGGCATTCTGTATTTGATTCGCCCACGAGGCGGGCGGTGGTCAGCATCGATGCAAATTGTTTTAAAAGCACATGAATAACCTCACTTTTCCAATTATACTTCTGTTTTAACATATGTCTGTATTTATTAATATCGTCAATACAACCCTATAATGAAACGCACTTGGATGAATTTTGTTGCGCTAGAAGCCTCAAACTAACCCTAAGTCCTGTTATTCATCCTTTGTGTGATCATGTGCATCGTTCAGTACATTCCCCATATAAATGCGGATGGTTGATCCCTGATCTACCCTCGCCCCAGGCTTAGGTGCCTGATTAATCACGTATTTACCACTCCCAGACTTCGCCAGCATAAAATTCATATTCAGGTCTTCGTACAGATCTTCGACAGTAGCTCCTGTCAGGTCTGGGACTGTCACGATTTTGGTTTCACCATACTTGTATTCTTTGGCGACCTGATCCTTCCGAACAGGGACATTCATATAATGCAAAGCATCTTCAAGGATGTTCTGCACAATCGGGGCGGCAACCACACCTCCGAATTGAATTCCTTTGGGATTATCAACTGCGGTATAGACCACAATCTGCGGATCATCTGCCGGTGCAAATCCGATAAAGGATACGATATGCTCGGTTGAGGAATAACGTCCGTTGATAACCTTCTGGGCTGTACCTGTTTTGCCACCGACCCGGTATCCATCAATGAATGCCGGACGCCCGGTACCTTTTGCGACAACACTTTCGAGTGCTTCACGTACTTGTTTGGATGTATTCTCCGAGATCACCTGACGAACCAGTTCCGGTTTGGCTTCTTCCATGACTTCTCCGGTGACCGGATGGACCCACGCCTTCGTAACATAAGGCTTGTAAAGTTTCCCCCCATTGATGGCCGCTGACACAGCAGCTACTTGCTGAATGGGCGTTACCGATACACCTTGACCAAAAGCCGTCGTTGCAAGCTCGACAGGTCCCACTCTGGACAGTTTGAACAGAATTCCACTGGCTTCTCCACTGAGGTCGATCCCTGTTTTGGTACCGAAACCAAAGTCTTTAATATAGGAGAAGAGCGACTCTTTGCCCAGCCTCTGCCCCAAAGCCACAAAGCCCGGGTTACATGAGTTCTCCACAACTTGTAAGAAGGTCTGACTTCCGTGGCCACCCTTTTTCCAGCAACGCAGACGGGCTCCACCCACCTCAACATATCCGGGATCAAAAAATTGATCCTGTTGCAGATTGACCTTTTTCTCTTCAAGCGCTGCTGCCAAAGTAATGATCTTAAATGTGGAGCCCGGCTCGTAGGTCATCCAGATCGGTAAATTGCGATTGTATATCTCCGCTGGATATTGCTGATAATCGGCAGGTTCGTATCCCGGCCTGCTGGACATCCCCAAGATTTCACCCGTTTTGGGATTCATCGCTATGGCCAATGCTGAGTTCGCCTGGAACTTCACCATGGCCTGATCCAGTTCTCTCTCCATGATGGACTGAATGGATTTATCAATGGTCAGCTTGAGGTTAAGGCCGTCCTTCGGTTCCACATACTTCTCGGATGAGCCCGGCATTAGCCTTCCGGCCGCATCGGACAAGTAGGACACACTGCCATTCAAACCATTCAGCTTATCATCATATTTCTTCTCGACACCCGTTAAGCCCTGATTATCAATGCCCGTAAAACCAAGAATATGGGCAGCCAAATCATCATAAGGATAAAAACGTTTATTGTCTTCAGCAACAACGATACCCGGAAGCTTCAAATCACGGATGCGCTGAGCTTTCTCCATCGTAATTTTGCGGCCGCCGGGTTGTAGTCGTACAATGAGTTCTCGTTTCTTGATGGTTGCGAGCACTTTTTCTTCCGTCATCCCAAGCAATGGGGCCAGCGCTTTAGCCGTCGTTTCAGCTTCTTTAACCTGAGCCGGAATGGCCATAATGGTTGGTGTTGTCACATTATAGGCCAGAGAGGTTCCATTTCGATCCAGGATCTCCCCTCGCTTGGCTGAGTAAGGAATATTACGCCGCCAGGATTCTTCTGCTTTTGCTGACAATTCAGGGCCTTCTCCGAGCTGTACATAAGCAAGCCTGATCATCAGGGCCGAAAATAACAAAACTAAAATCATTAAACTCCATAGCAACCTGCGTCGCAGATTTACGCTTGATCCCTTCACGAAAAGATCCCCCCACTCGTCCCAAAATCATGACATTCGTTCCATTCATGAATATTCAGGACAACCGGGGGTTAGAACAAGCTGTCAGAGCTCTCTAAGGAAGCGAAGCTCCGTTTGTGGCTGGATCGTCAGAGGATTCGGATTCATTGGCAGGAGCCTTGTTGTTATCTGTTTCATCTGTTTCGTCTGTTCCGTCGGTTTTACCTTCTCCGCCCGAAGCCTCTTGTTCCTTCACTTCAGCTTCTGACGACGGATCAGAAGAGATTGGCGCTTCATCGGCTATACCTGTCACTGCAGCTTTGGCAGTTTGCAAGTTCAACTGTACAGTTCTCTGCTCACCTGCGACCTGCTCGGTTTGCTTCACGACATAACCCTCGCCCTTGACCGTAACCCCCACTTTCATGAGAGAAAGTACTTCTAGGGCATCACGGAGAGATTCACCTGTTAGATCGGGAATCTTCATCTTGCTGCTTTCTTCCGTTAGCAGATAGATTCGTTGGCCTGGATTCATAGAGGCGCCAGCAACCGGATACTGCCGAATTACATTATCACCTTGACCAAGAGTCACATAAGCAATACCTGCGCTTAGAAGCTGGCTTCTGGCTTGTTTGGCTGTCTTGCCACTCAAGTCAGGCGCCTTGGCTTGCACGACAGAGACTTCTTTTGACTTTTTGTCAGGAGTTTTGGCTGTATCTTTGGGTATTCCCATGTATTGAAGAGTCTGGCTGACAATCTTTTTGAACACCGGCGCAGCTGCGGTTCCTCCCCCAATGTTGGTTCCATCCGGTTGGTCAATGACAACAAGTATAGCAATCTTCGGATTATTCACGGGCGCGAATCCAATAAACGATACAACGTCTTTTGACTTGCTGTATGCTCCGTTAACAACCTTTCTTGCCGTACCTGTTTTACCAGCTACACGGTAACCTTCAATATAGGCGTTACGACCGGTACCAATCGTTTGGTCTGCAACCACTTGTTCCAGATAACCACTCACCAGTTTGGAAGATTCCTTGGAAATCACCTGACGAACAACTTTGGGTTTGATCACTTCCGTGGTCCCGTCATTCGGGTTCTTGATCTCCTTCACCAGATGTGGCTCCAGCAATTTGCCGCCGTTGGCAATCGCAGAGATGGCTGCGACCTGTTGAATTGGTGTTACCTGTACAAGACCGTGACCGTAGGCAGCAGTAGCAATCTCGGATTTGTAAACCAGTGGCTTGATCGGGGACGCTGCCTCATTTGGCAGATCAATACCCGTCTTTTTGCCGAAGCCGAATTCGTCTATGTAATGACGCAGACGTTCGCCGCCAAGCATGTTGTAACCCAAGTTAACAAAAGCAATGTTACTTGACCGTTTGACACCTTCGAGATACGAGATCCAACCATAGGAATGACCATTGTCACTAATCGGGAAACCACCGATATACATGCGTTTGGATTCAAAACTTGCATTGGGATCAAAGAGTTTTTCTTCAACAGCCCCTGCCAGTGTAACGATTTTGAATGTACTACCTGGCTCATAGATGGATTGAGTAGCATGGTTGATAAAATTCTTTTGATCAGGTGTACTCCCATACGTATTCGGGTTAAAGGTTGGCCAGTTCGCCATCCCTAGAATCTCCATCGTGTTTGGGTCCGCGGCAATGACCGTCATGCTCAGTGGATTATACTTGGCGACCGCTTCTTTCATTGCATCCTCAATGTAGAACTGGATCGTATCATCGATGGTCAGCGTAAGGTTCTTACCGTTCTGAGGTGGCAGATAGTTATCCTGTGAATCCGGAAGTTTAATGCCTTTGGCATCCTTCTGATAATTCAGATATCCATCTGTGCCTGTCAGTGCTTCATCATATGAGACTTCAAGTCCATTGACAGCTTTCCCATCACGGCTCATATACCCCAAGAGGTGAGAAGCAAGTGTTTCTTCAGGGTAAAAACGCTTCGACTCCTGTGCCATCACAATTGCATTACGAGCCTTGTACTCTTCTTGTAATTCCTCACGCAGTTCGTTGACTTTTTCCGCAAGCTCTGGACTTATCTTATATCCTTCACTGCGTACTTCACGTTGTTGAAAAAAATCACCATCTTTATTCTTCGCTGTGACTAGAGTACGCATCTCACTCTCATTTTTCCCTAGAAGGGCAGAGAGCTTCTCCGTAACAACATCCTGAATTCCGAGTTCATTAATTAATAACGGATTAACAGAAACCGTATACGCAGGGGCATCGGTAGCCAAAATATTACCATTTCGATCCGTAATCGTTCCACGTGCAGCCTTAATCGTCTGTTCCCGCTCTACCAAACCGGCTGCCCGTTCCTGCCATACACCGCCATTCACAACTTGAATGAAAAAGATTCGGGTTACGAGTACAAGAAAAAAGAGGGTAATACATCCCCCTATAAGCAACGTGCGCATCTTTATTCTTTTTATCATCGGAACACCTCTTTACTTACTGCTTGCTGTATTTGAGGACGATTCAGTGCCAGTTGATTTCGTACTTGTTGAGCGAGGTACATAAATGACATCTTTACCGGAAGCTTCAACGTAACCAAGTTGTTTTGCATTTTCGATGACCTGGTTGTTCAATGTTTCTTTTTCCACCTGCAGGTCTGCAATCGTCTTTTCATACCCCTTGATATCCGAAATAGTGGACTGCGCCTGCTTGTTCAGATCATAGATATGAGCATAACGAGACATCAAGGCTCCTCCAACAAGGATAACTGCAACCAGGGTAATCAGATACAAAATCTTCTCGCGTGCCGGAAGACCCGTACGTCGGGTCACCACTTTGGTGGTTTCTTTGTATCGTTGCTGGGTCACACGTTCCTGGGACGCTTTTTCTTTTACAGCGAGATTACCACGTGTATATGCCATACTCCGATTCTCTCCTCCACTCTTGATCTACAATTTCTCGGCTACGCGCAGCTTGGCTGAACGAGCACGTGAATTTTCGGTCAATTCCGTTTCCGTTGGAATCAACGGTTTTCTGTTAACTAAACGCAGGGTCCCCTTGCCGCCGCATACACACAACGGAAAATCGGGTGGACATGTACATTTTTCCAGATAACTGCTGAAAATCTGTTTACATATCCGATCCTCAAGGGAGTGGAAGGTAATAACAGATACACGTCCTCCTGGTGCCAGACAACGAACAGCCTGATGCAAGCCTTCTTCAAAGGCACCCAACTCATCGTTGACGGCAATGCGTAATGCCTGGAAGCTGCGTTTGGCAGGATGTCCACCAGTACGTCGAGCTGCCGCCGGGATGCCTTCCTTGATCAGTTCCACGAGTTCACCTGTCGTCTCAATGGTAGACTGCGCTCGTTTTCCGACGATAACACGGGCAATTCTTCTCGAAAACTTCTCTTCACCATAGCGATACAAAATTCGAGCAATCTCTTCTTCTGGCCACTCATTCACAATCTCTTTGGCCGTCAGCATTGCATCCTGGTCCATTCGCATATCGAGCGGAGCGTCATGATTGTAACTGAATCCACGTTCTCCTTCATCAAATTGCGGAGATGACACACCCAAGTCGTACAAAATACCGTCGACCTGTGGTACACCATCCTTCATTGGCACATCCAGATCCTTGAGTACCTGTTCCAGATCCCGAAAATTGGTTTTCACCAATGTTACACGTTCTCCATAAGCTGCGAGCTTCTCGCGAGCATTATCCAAAGCCCAATCATCCTGATCAAGTGCGATCAGACGTCCCCCTGGACCGAGCTTGGAAGCAATCACGGAGCTATGTCCGCCACCGCCTAAAGTGCAGTCCACGTATATACCGTCCTGCTTGATGTTTAATCCCTCTGTTGCCTCTTCTTTGAGTACGGTTATGTGGTGAAACAACCTGCACCCCTCCTGACTTTATAAATCAAAATTAAAATCGACCAGCTTTTCGGCAATGTCGTTGAATGCTTCTTCGGATTGATTGAAATAACTCTCCCATATGCCTTTGCTCCAAATCTCCACCCGGTTCGACACGCCAAGAACAACACAATCCTTGTCCAGCTTGGCATACTCTCTTAAATTGCCCGGCAGATTTACCCTGCCCTGTTTGTCCAGTTCACATTCGGTTGCACCCGAGAAAAAAAACCGGGTAAACGCACGTGCATCAGATTTCATCAATGGCAGTGCTTTGAGCTTCTGTTCCATGACCCCCCACTCCTCCATGGGGTACACGAAAAGACACTGGTCCAAACCCCGTGTGACAACGAAAGACGGTCCCAGAGATTCGCGGAATTTAGCCGGAATGATAACCCGGCCCTTATCATCAATGCTATGTTGGAACTCCCCCATAAACATTGGCCCACTCACTCCTCACCCGTTTCTCCCACTTTGCCCCACTTTCCACCACCTAAGCATAATAGATTCGCACAAAAAAATCAAAACCCTTCTTGCATGACTTGATTTTTTAATTTTTCAGCATAAAAAAACGTCCTTGATCCTGTCACTCAGGATCAAAGACGCTTCCCTTAAACGGGCAATCGTATGTCTACCCGCACATGAGCCATATCATCAATAAACCATTCTATACCTATTGAATCATTTCATCAGCTTGTAATTATTGGATAGTGCTTAAAATTTCCAGCTGTCCAGGTATTTCTCTTGCTCAGCTGACAAGGAGTCGATGCCAATATTCAGGCTTTCAAGTTTATAGCTAGCAACCTGTTGGTCGATATCATAAGGTACATTAACAACGTTTTTACCCAGGTTTTCATAATTCTCACTTACATAACGCAGACCAAGCGCCTGCAGAGCAAACGTCGTATCCATGATTTCGGCAGGATGACCATCTGCTGCACCCAGGTTTACAAGACGACCTTCTGCAAGAAGGTACATTTTACGACCGTCTTTGAAACGATATTCCTCAATGTTGCGACGAACTGTGCGAATCGATTCCGAACGTTTAGCCAGTTCAGGTTTATTCACTTCAACATCAAAGTGTCCCGCATTACTCAGGATCGCTCCGTCCTTCATCACATCGTAATGCTCACCTGTGATAACATCCTTATTGCCTGTAACTGCGATAAAGAAATCGCCCAATTTGGCGGCTTCCACCATCGTCATGACCCGGAACCCGTCCATGTGTGCTTCTACCGCTTTGATTGGATCGATCTCGGTTACGATCACATTCGCACCAAGACCTTTGGCGCGCATCGCTACACCTTTACCACACCAGCCATAACCTGCTACCACTACGTTTTTACCAGCGATAACCAAGTTAGTTGTACGAATAATCCCGTCGAATGCAGATTGTCCAGTACCGTAGCGATTGTCAAACAGATACTTGCAGTATGCGTCATTAACCGCAACCATCGGAAACTTCAATTGGCCTTCTTTCGCCAATGCTTTCAAACGGATAATACCCGTTGTCGTTTCTTCTGCTCCTCCGCGAATTGTTGCTGCGAGGTCAGGGCGCTCGGATGCAATAATGGTTGCAAAGTCTCCACCATCATCAATAATGAGATCAGGCTTCACCTCAAGCGCACGCAGTTGCAGTGATTTGAATTCCGCAGGCTCCGGATTGTACTTCGCATACACCGTAACGCCGTCTTCCACCAATGCTGCGCAAACATCATCTTGTGTAGACAATGGATTGCTATGCGTAATTGTTACTTCTGCACCACCCGCTTGGATCACTTTTGCCAAGTAAGCTGTTTTCGCTTCCAGATGAAGACAAATGGCAACCTTTAAACCTTTGAAGGGCAGATCCTGTTCGAACTGGCGACGAATGCGGTTTAGTACCGGCATATGCGCTTCTACCCAATCAATTTTCAGGTGACCCTCTGAAGCGAGTCCCATATCTTTAACAATACTGTTTTGCAATGCAGGTGTAGTCATATCATATCCTCCTCGTTTTGGTGTTTCTTCTATTATAAAGGGCTCTATAGTGCAATAACCTTATGCTCTCCAAGGAATTCGCTTGAGGCCTTAATCAGTTCATCGATCCACCCGGTGCCATAACGATTCAGGTAAAAGAGTGCATTATGTACTCGTTCCTGTGGTTTGCCCGTTGGGAATAAGGAGTTCTGAATGCCGTTCCAGTGCCTTAGACTCACATTATGTTTATCTTCAATAGCTTTGTGAGTCTGCTGTTTCAGATACTGCATTTGCTCGTTGATTTTACTCAAATTGGTGTCACCAATTCGTTCCAGCCCAGGATGAATCTCCGCAATCTCATCTAGCAACGGTCCATACAGATCAAGAAACGCTTCCTGAACCTTGTCAAACTGTTCATCTACCTGGAACGTCTCCTGCTGTGCGAGCCACTGCTCCTTCTTTTTTTCCATATGATATTGAACATCCTGAAAAGAAAGTCCATATTGTTTCATATGTTTGTGATGAATATCTTCCATAATGGTGAAAGACAACCGCGGCAACAAAATGGGCATTTGCAGGCCGAACTGACGGAATGCTTCCCGAGTCAAACCCCAATATGCAATTTCACCTTGCCCCAAAATAACAGCGGCTACAGGCAACACGGAATCTTGCATTAATGGTCGTGTCAATACGTTGTTACTGAAGCGCTCCGGATGTTCTCCCAGTTCCTGAAGCAAACGTTCCTCTGTGAAAGAAACCAGACCTTTGCGATCACTATATAAACCGTCCTTCAACAACAAGAGTAGACGCGTACCTTCATGAATGTAGAACAGATTGGCTCCATCCTCTGCTACTTCGGCAGGCATAGCATAACCAGCTTGTTGTACCAGCGAAGCACCTTGTGTGTATGCGCTGCGCAGCACTTCATTTTTTCGTATCAACCGCTCAAACACGGGCTGTTCCAACCTGCGTAAATCTGGATCCGATGCATCCATTAGAACAAGTCCACTACTGGCAAACAAGACAGATATCATGCGGGCAAATGCATCACTCAGATTTGAACTGGATTGATGGATCTCTGTGATGCATTTCATCAGTCCTGGTTTATGTATCGTATCAGGTAAAAGATGTTCCACCTGTTCGAGTACATTCACCCACTGCTGCGAATCCACATGAACATTACTCACAGAATCCCTTCCTGCGAATCGTCCTTGTAACTTAACCTTCTTCATGTCTCCCTGATGATCAGGTAGATATGTGTGGTTAACCTCATCCCAGTCATGGTCTTCACCGGCAATCCAAAATACTGGGACTACCGGGCGTTGAAGTCTTTCTTCCGCTTCACGCGCAGCTGCCACTACGCTGGCGGCTTTGTATATGACGAACAGTGGTCCGGTGAGCAGACCGCTCTGCTGTCCTCCTGTAACCACTAGTGCATCTTGTTCTGCAAGGCGTGTGATGGACGCATGAACCTCTCCATGGTCGTTCACCCGCTTATTATATATACGTAAATACTCTGCCAGATCACGACGATCAATACGTGTGTTTTCCGATTGGTCCAGCCACTCGGCACGCGCCTGAAGTCCTGATTCCCAGCGAATGTCATACTCGTAAAGGCCACGCGCAGCATCTCTTGAACAGATATAATCTTCTGCAAGTCTTGATCCGCTGCGGAGTGCCTCGGTAATACCGTTCATGAGGTCTGCCTCCTATTCTGCTTCAAAGAGCCTTTCTTGATTGTACCGAATTCAAGGCCGCTTCGTCAAAAGAAAGTGATTAAAATACGAAAAAAAACCGCCGAACGAGTCGGCGGCATTTAATACATCAATAATAGCATATCGCTTTAATATTCCTATTATACGTAAGGTTCTGCAACCCAGTGACCTTTGGAAACCTCAATCAATTGAGAATTTTCCAGGTTGTACGGATCATTTGCAGGTCCGCCAGATCCATTCTGAATCGGGCTCATATGCTCTTCTGGCAGCAAGATGCGACGTTTGTTCGCTTCCACTTCCGGATCAGGTACAGGGATCGCGGAAAGCAATGTTTTGGTGTAAGGGTGGACAGGGTTCGCATATAGTTCTTCACTTTCTGCGAGCTCAACCACTTTACCCATGTACATTACAGCTACACGGTCACTGATATGTTTAACCATTGACAAGTCATGCGCAATAAACAGGTATGTCAAGCCGAGACGTTGCTGAAGTTCTTCAAGCAATTTAACGACCTGCGCCTGAATGGATACATCCAGTGCAGACAATGGCTCATCACAGATGATGAATTTAGGGTCTACAGCAAGCGCACGCGCAATCCCGATCCGTTGTCTTTGACCACCGGAGAATTCATGTGGATAACGAAGTGCATGACTTGGATTCAAACCTACCAGATCAAGCAGTTCCTCCACTCGTCTCTTGCGCTCTTTAGAGCTGGAAGCCAGACCATGAATATCGAGTGACTCCCCGATAATATCCATAACATTGAAACGCGGGTTAAGAGATGCATATGGATCTTGGAAAATCATCTGCATATCTTTACGCATTTCTTTCATTTTACGCGGGGACAACTTGTAGATATCCGTTCCGTTGAAGTTAACATTTCCGCCAGTTGGCTCATAAAGACGCAGAATGGTACGACCTGTTGTGGATTTACCACAGCCAGACTCGCCTACAACGCCAAGTGTTTCACCTTCAAAGATATCAAAGCTTACGTCATTGACCGCTTTGAGAATGTTACCTTTACCCAAATTAAAGTACTGTTTCAAGTTTTTCACTTGTACCAGAGGCTTATTGCTGCCTTTGATAATACCAGCCGGAGCTGGTTTTTCCTTTTTGGGCTCGTCCAGACGAGGCAAAGCATTCAGCAATTTAATGGTGTATGGATGTTGAGGGTTACTAAAGATTTCAGCAGTTGTTCCTGTTTCAACAACTTCGCCTTCCTTCATAACAACAACACGGTCACACATACCCGCTACGACACCAAGGTCATGCGTAATCAGCATGATCGATGTTCCCAGCTTTTGCTGCATGTCTTTCATGACATCCAGAATTTGAGCCTGAATTGTGACGTCAAGTGCAGTTGTCGGCTCATCCGCAATCAGAAGGGATGGACGACATGCAAGCGCGATCGCAATCATGGCACGCTGACGCATACCACCAGAGAATTGGTGAGGATAATGATTCATGCGAATAGCCGCATTTTTAATACCTACAAGTTCCAGCATCTCCAAAGCCGCTTTATTCGCCGCTTGTTTGGACATGTTCTGATGCTTGCGCAATACTTCAGTAATTTGTTTACCAATTTTAATAGTAGGATTCAATGAAGTCATTGGATCTTGGAAGATCATACCGATATCTTTACCACGAATCGCTTCCATTTGTTTGTCTGTCTTGTTCAGCAGGTCTTGCCCGTGAAAAGTAATTTCTCCGCTTTTGACCTTCGAAGGCGGGGAGGGAATCAATTTCATGATGGTTTGGGCAGTAACACTCTTACCACTACCCGATTCACCTACGATCCCCAGCGTCTCTCCTTTGCCAAGTTCAAAACTCACATGTTTAACGGCATCAAATTCACCAGAACGTGTTGAGAACGACACACTCAGGTCTTTGACAGTTAAAATCGGCTCCATAATCCCACCTCCTGTTTCTATTTACGTAATTTCGGATCGAGTGCGTCACGCAGACCGTCTCCGAGCAAGTTAAATGCAAGCATTGTAAGAACCATCAGACCTGCTGGGAACCACATCCGCCACGGGAATAGCGTCCAGCCTGTAAGTGCATCATTGATCATAGAACCAAGTGAAGATCTTGGTGCTGATACACCCAATCCAAGGAAGCTCAGGAACGCTTCAGCAAAGATTGCATTTGGAATGGACAACGTCAATGTTACAAGAATCGGTCCTATTGCATTGGGCAACAAATGACGGAACAATTGACGCCCTGTGCTTGCTCCCATGGACCTTGCAGCAAGAATAAAGTCTCTGTTTTTGAGTTGCATAATTTCACCACGCACAATCCATGACATGCTGATCCAGCCTGTGATGGTGAGGGCAATGATAATCGTTGTCAGACTTGGTTCCAGTACAACCAGCAACAAAATTACAACAAGCATGTACGGCAAGGAGTAGAGGATTTCGGAAAACTTGTTCATAATTCCATCTACACGTCCACCGTAGAAACCCATGATCGCTCCATAAATAACCCCGATAACAAGGTCAATCAAGGCTGCGGCCAAACCTACAGTAAGGGATACACGCGCTCCTACCCAAGTTCTTACCCACACGTCGCGACCAAGCTCGTCCGTACCGAACCAGTGCTCCGCACTCGGTGCTGCATTGGCATTCAACAAATCATTGGAATAATAATTATAACTTGTAAACAAAGAAGTTGGACCAATCAAAGAGAAAATCACGACAAGAACCAACACACTCAGACTGATCATTGCAGCCTTATTGGTTGCAAGTCTGTACATGGCATCTTTAAAAAGGGATACACTTTCTTGCGGTTTAACCGCTGCCTGACTAGTCAGGTTCGTGTTCGCCGTTTCATTCTTTTTATTATTCGTGCCAGACAACGTTATGCCCCCTTCCGGCTTTCCAGCTTAATTCTAGGATCAATCAGCACGTAAGCGATATCCGTAAAGAAACGAGCCAACATCAGGAGGATACCATAGAAAATCGTGATCCCCATGATCATAGTGTAATCACGGTTTGTGATACTCTCTACGAATACTTTACCAATTCCCCCGATGTTAAAGATCTGTTCAATTACAACGGAACCTGTGATGATATTCGCTGTCATTGGACCAACATAAGTTACTACTGGTAAAATACCGTTTCTTACAACGTGTTTAAACATAATAGCAGGCCATTTCAAACCCTTTGCTTTAGCTGTTTTGATATAATCTGCATGTAATACTTCAAGCATGCTTGAACGCGTCAAACGAGCGATAAAGGCAATTGGTGATGCAGATAACGCTGCAACCGGAAGAACATAATCCAATGGACCATCAAAGCCCATTACGTTAAACCAGCCTAATTTAGTAGCAAAGAGATACTGCAATAGTGAAGCAAGCAAGAAGCTCGGAACAGCTATACCTATAACGGCAAAGACCATCGTGACATCATCAAGCAATTTGCGATGGTAAACCGCTGCCAGAAGACCCAGCAACACACCAACAATAATGGAGATAATGATCGCAAAGATTCCAAGCTTCAGCGAAGCGGTGAAAGTCTGGACAATCATGTCAGACACGCTTTGATTAAGGTAGTTCATTGAAACCCCGAAGTCTCCCTTTAAAATACCACCCATATACTTCAGGTATTGTTCATACATCGGCTTGTCCAGACCATATTTCACCTCAAGAAGGGCCCGAATTTCAGGTGATACTCTTTTTTCGGATGTAAAAGGATCACCCGGAATGGCCTTCATCAGGAAAAAGGTAGCTGATGCGAGTATGAAAAGAGATAGCAGCATAAATAGTAGTTTTTTCAATACGTACTTAACCAACCCTTGCACACCTCCACAAACAATATTTTGTATACAAATCGATTGTAGAATTAGACAGAAATAAAGTCCAATCCATTTATCGGAAATTTCAAGAATTATAAGGAAAATCGGTGCACATACAAAAAAATCGGGATATATATGGAATTCCACATATATATCCCGAAGTAATCATATTAGACTTCAGAACAACTTATTTCTCTTCCAGATATGCACGAGTGTAGTCAATAGCTCCACTGAAATCAAGTTGTACACCTTTCAGGTAAGGCTTAGTCAAAGATACGTTAGTGTAATAATAGATTGGCATAACGCCCATTTCATCTTGAATCAGAACTTTCTCTGCGTCAGCAAAAGCACTCATACGTGCAGCAACATCAGTTGTTTTTACAGTATCTTCGAGGTCTTTATCATACTGTGCGTTGCTAAACTTGGAGTCATTGTTTGTATTTCCAGTTTTCCACATTTCCAAGAAGTTGAACGGATCGTTGTAATCAGCAGACCAGCCCGCACGAGCAACTTGGAAGTTTTGTTTTTGACGGTTATCTAGGAAGACTTTCCACTCTTGGTTTTCTGTTTTCACATCAACACCGAGATTTTGTTTCCACATGTCAGCAACCGCCAAAGCGATTTTCGCGTGACCGTCACTTGTGTTGTAGATCAAAGTCACTGCTGGCAATGTTGTGTAGCCTTCTTCCTTCATACCTTCAGCAAGCAATGCTTTAGCTTCGTCCACATTTTCAGTGAAGTAATCGTCTTTGTGCTCATCACGGAATTCACCGTTTTCACCACGGATACCTGGAGGTACAAAGCCGAATGCTGGAATTTGTCCACCTTGTGTTACTTTGTCAACAATCAGCTGACGGTTAATGGACATTGCAAATGCTTTACGGATTTTAGCATTATTAAATGGTGCTTCGTTTACGTTGAACTGGTAGTAGTACGTACTTGCAATACCAGTAGCTTTGAACTCGTCCGGCAATTCCGCTTTTACAGAAGGAATTTGGTCGGATGGAATTTCACCGTTAGGTGCACCAGTGTAGTCCAATTGTCCTGATTTGTAAGCTTGTAGTTCGGAAGCACTGCTATTTGTCAGAGACATATTAATTTCAGCTAATTTGATGTCAGCAGCTGCATGATAGCCTTCGTTTTTCTTCACAACAATTTTTTGACCTTTAGCGTATTGATCCATTACAAATGGTCCGTTAACGATCATGTTTTTGTAGTCTGTGAAGAACTTGTCATTTGTATCAGCAGATGCATGTACTGGGTAGTACGTGTAGAATGCTGTTAGACCCAAGAAGTAAGGTGTTGGGTTTTCCAACGTTACTTCAAGCGTGTGCTCATCAGTAGCTTTAACGCCTACTTGTGAGAAATCTGTGATTTTAGTACCTTTGAAGTCTTTGTCTTGGCTCATATTAAAGCCTTCTGCACCTTTGATGTAGTACAATTGGTAAGCATATGGAGAAGCTGTTTCCGGTTTCAAAGCACGTTCCCATGAACGTACAAAGTCTTCGGCAGTAAGTGCATCACCGTTGCTCCATTTTGCTTCCGGGTTCAGGTTGAAAACATATTTCAACCCATCTTCGGAGATAGTCCAGTCTTTAGCAACACCTGGAGCTTCTTTACCATCAGCATCGATGCGTACAAGACCTTCATACAAGAATTTCAGAACTGTGTTAGTTTGGCTGTCTTTTGCTTGAGCCGGGTCAAACGTAGGAGGCTCAGCTGACAGGTTGATTTTCAGAATTTGATCTTTAGCAAGACCATTTCCTTCGTTTGCAGAACCAGTATCGGTGTTACCTGTGCCTTCGTTTTTCGATCCGCACGCTGCAAGTACGGTACCGAACGCCAAAATCAGCGTCAAAAGGACTAATAGACTTTTCCTTTTCATCTAACACGTTCCCCCTAAATTGATATGGTTTATATGTTTATAGATTATACAACCACCGGTCAAAAAAATCTACATTACTTTTTCAGAAAGTAATGTTTTTTTCAGTTTTCGACAAAATCGACACATTTTTCGCCTCTTTTGCGTTATGTAACCTCACATCTGTTGCATGAAGTATCTAAATAATCCAAATAAAGTAAACAAAACATACCCGAAACTCATGATGACGAAAGACATGCGCCATACGGCCCGGAACATTCTACCCCTATCGACCTTCCCTTTTAGTCGATTTTGCGCACCCCCGATGAATCCAAGTGCTACTAGTATGAGTATTAATGTCAGATAAAAACCAAAATTCGAATCAAATGTTAAGTTGAATAACGCTGAAACTGAAAATACAAGAAAAAAAGTGGTTACATCCATTGCCATTCGCAATGCTTTACGTTTGTCTTTTTTCCATACGTACATGCCCCAATAGACAAGAAAGAACGGAAAAAAGGGCAATATGCTCAACACAATAAAAAGTCCCATTAATTCACTCCTTCCGGTTGCATTCCTTCAATCAGATGAAGCAGTATTTCATGTGTAGGTGCAAAAAGGTCCAACTTCTGTGCCATCTTTACAATATGACCGTTAATTGACCTCACTTCTGTACCACGTCCAGCGAGAACATCTGCAAGCATGGAGGAAGTATTCGTGGCAGTAGAACGACAGACCGATATCAGTTGATCCCACATATCCTGATCCAAACATATTCCACTTGCAGAGTAGATTAACAATACTTCATCATATAACTGGCGCATTAGCCTCTTTCGTTCTTCCTTGACGATCAATTCTCCATTAGGGATTCGCCATAGTGCCGTGAGCGGGTTAATGACTGAATTAATCAATAGTTTCCTGTATATCAGCTTATCGATTTCATTCGACACTGTACAGTCAAATCCTGCCTGCTGCAACGATCCCGACAGAGTAAATGTTCTCTTCTCCTCTATAGAGGTAGAAGCTCCTATATGTATGTTGTACCTCCCCAGCCTAGTTTCACCTGTACCTGCACGAGTCACCTGACTTTGTGTTCGCTTCGCACCTTCTGTTGTAACCGCACTACACAGAAGCGACTTTGGCAAAGCTGCTTGAAGTTTTGTAAGATGGCCCATCCCATTCTGAAAACAAGCGACATTCAGCACATGATCTTGTAATGGACTAATCTCATCAATGAAATCATCAATGCTTGTCTGCTTAACCATGAGCAGTAACCATTCTCCTGGTGTGTTCTTCCATGTGTCAGTCAGCTTACTTATTGGTTTCGCCTGTATTTGATCCGGTAGAATATGTATCTCCTCGTCTTGTTCCACAATGGTTACTCCATTATGGCTGAGGAGGTCTGCCTGAGCTGTTGTTCTGGTCCAAAATCTGACCTGGTTACCTGACGCCAGCAGTTTCCCGCCATACAAAAGACCAAGTGCCCCCGCTCCTACGATGTCAAAGATCATATGATGCACTCCTCTCCGCTTCAGTAGTTTCTCTTCTATTATCTATAATAGAACAAAAACACCAAACTAAAAACCCGTCATACCTGCCGTTGTGTAACGGAGGTGTGGCGGGTTCATACCTGACTTTCACAAATCAAACGTCTGAATTTGTTATTCAATTCGTTCCAGATTCCCGTTGGCATCCATCTTGAAACGTGTCTTAAGTTCCTCTTCTTCTTCGGACAAAAATGCGAGTCTGCGAGCCCGATCCATAATCTGAATCAAAGCTTTGTAGTCGTCATTCACCACACGGTAATCCGTCTGTACTTCATTCACTTCCTTGGAGAGACGGTCATTCTCAAGACGTAGTTCAAGCAATTCATCTTCTTTCTCCCGCAGCTCCTTCTCCAGCATCTTGAGTTGACGACTACTCTCCTGCACCGTTCCCTTCCATTGTCGCAGGAAGCGGATTACTGCATCCATCGATAATGAATCGTCTGAGATCCCATCTGATTTGTACAGATGTTCTTCAGTGTCCAGTGTAGACAGTGCTGCAACCTGCGGTCCGAGCATAGCTGGTTGCTTTCTGAGATAACTTCGTTTTTGTCGTTGTGCCTTGGCGTTACTGATGGCAGAATCATACTTTTTACGTACACAACTGTTCCAGCGAAAACCGCATGCAGCAGATGTTCTGCCTATTTTTTCGCCCACCTCTTCAAAAGCGGCCAATTGTGTACTGCCTTCCCGAATATGACGCAAAGTAACCTCAGCCAATATCAAATCGTCCTCTGTACTCCAAGCATCCTGTCTCACTGCAGTCATGCTATAATACCCTCCTAACAACATCCTAAAATAACCGTCCGCATTACCGGAAGCCCGGTATGTGAATTAGGTATAAAAGCTGCTTCATTCATTCTTATGCCTCTCATAGAGTTCATAGAATTGATTTCATACTAAAATGTATTTCCACATTCAGGCTTGCTCATACGTGACATACGTAAAACATATCCCTCCATACTTACTTTGAGCAAAAAAAGAATTCGCTTTCATATCCAAATTTGTTTACACGTTTTTCCTTTCCCGGTATAATGTTGTGTAGACAATCTATGAACGTACTTAGGAGAGGAGGATTTACCGTGGCACGCATGTTTCGGGTACTCGGGTTCTTCACGCTTGCAATTGGCCTGATGGCTTTTGCGGGAGATCTGGTCGAAATGGCTTTGCTTTTTTTCCTGCAGACTGCGTTTTTTGTCATTTTGGGATACTTGAAATTTACCGAGCGAACGTACATATTGCTCTTCTGGGGTTATATGATCGTAACATTCACGGGGTTCAGCTACTGGACCGTATTCGAAATGGGTTTGCCGCTCTAATCCACCTGCAGCATCAAAGTGATCCGATATCTGTCGGGTTGCTTTTTTGTTGTGTTCAGATTAAATGAATGTTCATGGTGTTATGTAACCACTAAGGATATTTCACGTATTTGTTTCATATATTGTCTGGAAGACAACAAGCCTGTACGATTGTCATTTAAGAAGTGGAAAGGAGAATGGATCGGTGAAACGTCAACACGGCATTTCCGCCTTTATATTATGCATCATTTTATTCCTCCAGCTACCTTTAGCCTATGCCTATGGAGAGTCTTCACCTGAGGATACACGTGAGATATTACAAAAAAGTCTATCCATCGTTGAAATCGATCATGAAATCGAACGCATCACCGAAAGGCAGAAGCAGCTGGGTCAACAACACGAGACATTATCCGTCCAGCTGCAGGAACAGGAAGAGCAGATACATATTCAGCAAGATCGGGCCGGAGCTGTAGTGAGGTCCTACTACACAGGAGAACGCGACAGCCTCCTCATGACGGTCCTGGGAGCCAGGTCATTCAAAGACCTGTTTGTACTGTATGATTATTACCAGATTATTATCGGACGGGATCAGGCTGTGCTGGACAAGTATCAGGACCGTTATCGCAATCTGCAACAGACTTCCACTCAGATTCGTCAGACTACAACAGAATTAACCGAAATGAAGACTAATCTTCAAAACCAGCGGGAACGTGTAGTCGCCTTGCAAAAAGAAGTGGATGCCCAAATAGCCACCAGCGGAGATGTGGCAGCGATTCAGAAACTGATGGATGAATTAACCCTTTATTGGGAGAACATCGGCATCTATGAGGTGAAACGATATTTCAAAGCATTGGCATCTGCCATGCAGAACCTGCCTGATTTTATCCAAAAACAAAACGGAGGTATATCCACGACTGGAACAACGTATACGATTCGAATTAGGCAGGATGAGCTTAATGCATTTCTTCGTTCCCAAAATTCAATCTTTGAAGACTTTGCCTTTCAGTTTAATCAGGATAAGATTATAGCTTCCGGTCAGCGGGATCAGTTGCAATTAAGCATAGAAGGACATTATACGGTAGAAAATGAACCCCAAAACTCCATTCGTTTTCATGTGGACAAACTTGTATTCAACCAGCTTGAATTACCAGACACCACTCGCCGAATGCTGGAAAGAGAATTTGACCTTGGGTTCTATCCACAGAAAATCCTCTCGTTTGTGAAAGCAACCGATGTTTCGACAAGTGAAGGCATACTGGAAGTAAAACTAGCTATATCCTTTTAAAGAGGTTGAACACGAACTTAAAGTTAATTCGTCGTTTTAATACTGTCTACGTATTGATTCGCTGTAATTTCACCCTTTAAGAATTGTTGTACTTTTTTATGAAAACGAGTTATTAGAGCATGACTTTCGGTCGTGGCAGCAGGGACATCTTGGGTGGTCGGGAACCAGGATTGTCCCTTTGTCATGTCATAACGTCCAACGAGTTTCTCAGACTCCAAATCCAGCTCCTGTTGCTTTGCGGGCAACCGGTTAACCTGTTGGTACCATTTCAGCTGTGTCGTAGCGGACGTCATTCCTTCAATCCATCTACTGGCCTCCTCAGCCTCAACCGAACCCGCAGTAATAACAAGGCTTCTGGAGTTTACGGTTTCCAAGGTTTCGAAAGAAGTCCGCTCCAAAGAATCTTTATCAACTGCACTCGCTTGATCCGCATTCAATAATTGAGATAACAATGATACAACCATTGGTGTGCCGTTCTGGTCAGCAGTTGGAGAGAACTCTGAATTGGTAGACTCCAGCTTAATAAGGGGCTGAATCTGATTCATCAACTGAATCCCCTGCTGAAGATTCCCCGTTTGCGAATCTATTTGTGTTCGTTTAACTTGGTCTGGTGCCATTTTCGGTTCCAAATGATTCAGCCACGCATTTGTCCCGTACATATCATTGATGTTCATTGTAATTAAAGGGGTGCCTTCCGCAATGGCTTGTTGAGTAAGTTTGACCCACTGATCTTTATTGCGAGGTAATGACTCCAGACCAGCTCTCTTCAGAAATGAAGATTGTGTAGCCAGAATGTACGGATCAAAATCAAAAGGCATTCCCCACTGATAACCATTCCACTCTGTCATTCCCCGTAACCCAACTACCGTATCTCCTAGCGACTTCGATAATGTGGTTCCGTTTAACGGATACAGGTACCCTTTTTGGGCATAGTATTGCACTTCCTCACTATCAAGCAGAACAACATCACCGTTCTCTCCTAGTGAAAATTCAAGATCCAAAACATGCTTATATGTATCCGGCTTCTCATTCCGAAGATTAATCTCTACCAGCTGGGAAGCAGCAACTTCTTTAGCTATTTTTTGAAAGGCTTGGAACTCTTCATCCGACATGGCCACTACAATCTCCAGCGGAGCTTGAGCATCTTCATTACGGGACGAAGACCCAGGAAAAGCATCCTTCTCCTGATCCCGTTCCTGATTGAGCTGCGAACCTCTAAAGTCAAAACTCGGTGACAAGATCGTTAACGAAAGCAGCAATACCGCGAATAAAACAACCTGATGTCTACGCTTCATTAACTTCCCTCCCTGTTCACCTAGTTTTTTCCTGCAGCAATTATTGTAACAAATAAGTAGTACTCTTGTCCTACCCTGCCGAAAAACACTTTTTCGGATTTTTGCATAATACGAGCATATCGAGTTCTGTGTAATAACGCTTACTTATTTTTTCAGCAAAAAACCGGCTCCAGGAGCCGGCTTCAATAACAACATTTTCCGGGAAATAAATCCCCTGAATTTTACAATAAATCAGCTGCAAGTTGTGCCAGTTTGGACCGTTCTCCTTTTTCGAGCATGATGTGTCCGCTGATTCCCTCTTGTTTGAACCGTTCCACGATATACATCAGACCATTACTGGCAGAATCAAGATACGGATGGTCTATCTGTTCGGGGTCTCCCATCAAAATAATCTTACTGCCTTCACCGACCCTTGATACAATGGTCTTCACTTCGTGGCGCGACAGATTCTGGGCTTCATCAATAATGATAAACTGTCCAGGTATTGATCTTCCACGAATATACGTTAAGGCCTCCACCTGAATACTGCCAAGCCCCATCAGGATTTTATCGATATCTCCGGCTTTTTTGGTGTCAAACAAAAACTCCAGATTATCATATATCGGTTGCATCCATGGACGAAGTTTTTCTTCCTTCTCACCAGGCAAATAACCGATATCTTTCCCCATCGGAACGACAGGACGAGCAATCAACAGTTTTTTGTATTTATGATCATCCTCTACCTTAAGCAGACCTGCTGCAAGTGCCAGCAAGGTTTTTCCTGTTCCGGCTTTACCGGTGATAGTAACAAGCGGGATGTCATCATTTAAAAGCAGTTCCAGTGCCATGCGTTGTTGTGCGTTACGTGCACTAATACCCCAGACATTATCATTACTGAGGAAAAGCGGCTCCAGCTTTGTTCCCTCTGTGTTCACTTTAAGCAAAGCCGATTTATTGGTTCCCATCTCATCCTTGAGAATGACAAATTCATTCGGATACAACGAATAAGACAACTGCAATGGTTTGATTGGTAAAAAACGATATGTGTAAAACTCATCAATCACTGACGGATGAACTTTTAGGGCCGTATAACCTGGATATAACTCACTGAGTCCTGCCGTCCGATCTGATAAGTAATCCTGCGTGAACAGACCAAG
This sequence comes from Paenibacillus xylanexedens, assembly GCF_001908275.1. Taxonomy (NCBI): domain Bacteria; kingdom Bacillati; phylum Bacillota; class Bacilli; order Caryophanales; family Paenibacillaceae; genus Paenibacillus; species Paenibacillus xylanexedens. Next base: position 5,613,785 of record NZ_CP018620.1, read on the forward strand.
TACATCCGCTTTGATACGCACAAGTACATCTTTACTGACAAGCACGACCTGACGTTCAACTACTTCCTTTTCATTCTCCTCAATCTGATAATTCAGTGCGACAGCCAAAATGCGATTATCGTTGGACACTTCACCAAACATTTCCTGAACTTTCACGAAACTCCGATGATTCAGCTCTACTTTCAGGTTACCTCCATTAGCCAAAGGTACCCCACTGTGCAAGTGACCCAGCTCTCGTAATCCATCTAACAGTCTGGATACATTACGGGCATTACGCCCAATTTCATCGGCATTTCTTTTTTTGGAGTCGATCTCCTCCAGTACAACCGCGGGAATGATTACCTCATGTTCCTCAAAGGCAAATATGGCATTGGGGTCATGCAGAAGCACGTTGGTATCCAATACAAAAATCTTTTTCATTCAATCCCCTCCAAAGCGGCGTCGTTAAAGGCATGAATAGTGTGATCTTTCAGCAGCGGCATGGACAATCATGATCCCATACATAAATGTATTCGACTAGGGCAAAATAATTGTCAACCATTCTGAAAAACTCCAAGAAAGGATGAACATTTATGAAAATATGGGTTTACACGCTGCTTCTGATCTTTATACTTACAGGTTGCAACAGTTCCACACGCAGCGCTTCGCCGAATCAAGGTACACATGCGAAAGGTTACGGAGGAAATGTAACAACTCAGCAAGATCAAGGGAAAGGATCTCACATGCTCAATGCACAGGAAGATCGGATGAATCCTTCACGTTTGGACCGTCTCAATGAGAATACAGGTGAAGTCCATGATACCAATACTGCAGATGATGCAAAGAGTGGCCGGATGCCAAATGAAAAACGAATCAATCACCTTAAAGCCCTTGCCAAACAAGTAGAAGGTGTTGAAGATGCGAACTGCGTCATACTCGGTAATACAGCTGTAGTTGGCATCGATGTTGATGGTGAACTGGAACGTGCTCGGGTGGGTACCATTAAGTACGCTGTTGCCGAAGCACTTCGCAAAGACCCCGAAGGTATAGATTCCATCGTTACTGCTGATGCAGATGTCACTGAACGAATTAAAGAGATTGGTGAACATATTCGTCAAGGGCACCCAATTTCGGGTTTTGCTTCAGAACTCGCTGACATGGTGGGACGAATTATCCCTCAACTCCCGAAAGACGTCAAAGTCCGTCAAAATCCGGATGAACACATGAATCAAAAACAACAAATGCAGCAGCTGCATTCATCGGACAAAAGACAACAAAAAGCCCAGTGATCTCTCACTAGGCTTTTTTCATGGCAGCAAAAACCTGCTCATCTAATTTCTCAGCAGCACGCTGATCATATATTTTGACATATTGAGGCACAGAGGACAATTGAGCGCCGTAAAACAGAGCATTCCTCACCGCTTCAATTGTAATGTCGAAACAGCACATATTAAATGGAACGTCCAGCAGCGGATCTTGTCGTACCGCAGCACGTCCGTTCACTGCGTACACCGTCTCTTCTCCAAAGACAGTTACCGTAATGAGCTGATTAGTAATCATGTTATTCACTAAACGTGAACGATGATCGATCGCTACACGAAAAGTAGAAGCATTCTCCGCATAAATCCAGGAGATGGCTGTTGAAGTCGGACCTCCGGATTCTACATCCACTGTGCTCAGAAGCACAAAGGTCTCATTCTTGAATTGCTGTAAAAGAGATTCAGTTAATTGTGTGACGGCTTCGGACATTCAACCAGCCCCCTAACCTTCTTTATGCAATTCTTGTACTTGGTTTATGTTATTATAGCATACCGATTAACGTGCTTCCAATCCCAAAAGAATGATGGTTATTCACCTGAAGGTGAAGCCGTTACTTTACCTGAAAGTGTATCTTGTAATGCCTGCTTGGCATTGGCGAGTTCCGTCTCATTAATATACACATATGGACTTCTCCACTCTCCGGTAACCGGAGTATAATGCACATCCGAAGTGGAAATGTTCCAATACGTCGAGATAAAGTTTTTCATTTGTTCCGATTCCACATCTGTCGTCATATTCTTGTCAACTGCACCAATCACTTTGCTGATCTTTGTAATGCCCCCAAGAGATTTCATCTGATCCAGCATGGAGTTCAGCACTTGGTTTTGACGTTTATTACGATCAAAGTCGTTGGATTCATCAGTCTTTGGATTACAATTGGATTTGCGGTAACGAACAAAATCTAGTGCTGCTTTACCATCGAGATGTTGTGCGCCTGCGACCAGATTGATATCTGTACCATCGGCTGTATCTCTATAACACATATTTTTATCCACAGTCACATCCACGCCACCCACGGCATTGACAGCATCACGGAATGCCTGGAAATTCAGGACGGTTGTATAATTAATATCTACATCCAAATACTTGCCCATCATTTCTTTCATCTGATCCTCTGCATTTTTGCCAGTGGTTTTTTCCTGTGCTTTGAATCTTGGATAATAGGAATTCAGCTTGTTGGATTTGTACCCATCCAATTGAATACGCGTGTCTCGAGGCAAAGATACAATGGTTGCCGTCTTGGTCTTCGGATTCAACGAAGCCACCATAACAACATCCGAGAGATATGTGCCAGTTTCAGGACGGTTATCTGTGCCTAATAACAGCATCGTGATCGGTTTGGTTGTGGCTGACATCCCGGGAGGTACCGGTTTATCGATGCCTGTATCCACGACTTGATTGTATACCCAGTACGCATATCCACCGCCTACCACAATGGCAATAACCAATAGACTTAAAAGGATTCTGCCAAAAGCATTCATTCTCTTTTTCTTCTTAGGCTGCTTGCCCTTGCCATTCTTCGATCCAGAAGCACCGGATTGCGTTGGTGCCTGTCTCCGTGGAGGCAGTCCGTTCGAATTTGAGTTCATATCTTCAACACCTTTATCACATCTGTTTTTGTCTAAATAAAAGACAACCGCTTTCCCTAAGGAAAACGGATGGTCTGTACCAAGACAGGATTTATGAGTTTCGAGCGGCAGCTTCCGCTTTTTTCTTTTGACGACCTTCAATAAAATAACGCACTCTCACTAATAACATCAAACCAACTGCCACCAGCAAACATTGAATGATGGGAAGCTTGTCGATTTGAAAAATAAGAAGCATGAATGTGCCCATCGCCATCAAAATATAGAGAACGATTTCCTTACCAAGTGGCAATTTCTGACGTACCCGAAACACCTTGTTATATACGTAAGTAATCAATACAAAGATGACGATGTAGGCTACGATCGGGTGTGATGCGAACCATGCTTGCATGCACAGCCAGCTCCTTTCGTGTTCATGCTAGAGTATAAGTTAACTATTGTGAAACCCTTTCGATAACTCTGAGTAAAACACACATCGGAAGTGACCGTTCCGGTATCGGATCGTTCTTTTGATCGCTGTTATCCCCAGATTTTTTTGATCCATTTTTCAATGGTAAAATCCGGGGATAAAGGCGAACGCTTCGCTTCTACAGAATCGATTCCGATCCCTTCACTACTTCCACTGTGCATAACATCGTTGACTTCTGTATTCCATCAAATGCTAACTTATATAGCTTATTTTGTTGTTATTAGGCTTTAGAAGCCATTTTGCGTTGTTTTTCTGCACGCTCACGCTCGGATTTGTTCAGGATCTTTTTACGAAGACGAATAGATTTTGGTGTAATCTCACAATATTCATCTTCATTCAGATATTCAAGCGCCTGTTCCAATGAGAAGATAATCGGAGTTTTAATTTTAACCGTATCATCTTTACCGGAAGAACGAACGTTAGTCAGTTGTTTTTCTTTGCAGATGTTAACAACGATATCATTGTCACGTGTATGTTCACCAACAATCATACCTTCGTAGATTTCAGTACCCGGCTCCAAGAAGAGCGTACCGCGATCTTCAACGCCCATCATGCCATAGAACGTGGATGTACCCGTTTCAGTTGAGATCAACACGCCTTGGTGACGTCCACCCACTTGACCGGATACTACTGGAGCGTAGCTGTCAAATGCATGGTTCATTACACCGTAACCACGAGTCAATGTCAGGAAGTTTGTGCTATATCCGATCAAACCGCGTGCTGGAATCAGGAACTCCAGACGAACTTGACCACTACCTGTGTTAACCATGTTAACCATCTCTGCTTTACGTGCGCCCAGGCTCTCCATTACGGAACCCATGCTCTCTTCAGGGATATCAATCAACAAGCGCTCAACAGGTTCCATTTTCTTACCGTCAACTTCTCTTACGATAACTTCTGGTTTGGATACTTGAAGCTCATATCCTTCACGACGCATGTTTTCAATCAGGATACCCAAGTGAAGCTCACCACGTCCGGAAACGATAAATGCATCCGGGCTATCCGTTTCGTCAACACGAAGGGAAACGTCTGTTTCCAACTCTTTGAACAAACGCTCACGAAGTTTACGGGAAGTTACCCATTTACCTTCACGACCTGCGAATGGACTGTTGTTCACGAGGAACGTCATTTGCAGTGTTGGCTCATCAATTTTCAAAACTGGCAAAGCTTCCGGGTTGTTAGGGTCGGCAATGGTTTCACCAATGTTGATGTCCTTGATCCCTGCAATGGCAACGATGTCGCCTGCTCCTGCTTCTTCCGTCTCAATACGTTTGAGACCCTGGAAACCGAACAGTTTCTCGATACGTGCAGTTTTGCTCTTACCATCACGCATAATAACCGTTACCGATTGTCCTTGACGGATCACACCGCGGTTAACACGACCAATGGCAATACGGCCAAGGTATTCATTGTAGTCCATCAAAGTAACGAGGAATTGAAGCGGTTCTTCAACATTTTCGGTAGGATGTGGGATATGACTAACGATGGTATTGTAGATCGCCATCATGTTGTCATCTTGTTTGGCAGGATCATTATCCATGCTGGATGTTCCGTTCAATGCGGAAGCATATACAACAGGGAATTCGAGTTGTTGATCGTTGGCACCCAGTTCAATGAACAGGTCCAATACTTCATCAATAACCTCAGTCGGACGAGCCGCTGGACGGTCAATTTTGTTTACAACAACGATTGGTGTCAGGTTATGCTCAAGTGCTTTACGAAGTACAAACTTCGTTTGTGGCATACAGCCTTCATAAGCATCAACAACGAGCAATACACCGTCAACCATTTTCATGATACGTTCAACTTCACCACCGAAGTCGGCGTGTCCTGGTGTATCCACAATATTAATCAGGTAATCTTTATAAGTTATAGCCGTGTTTTTGGCCAAAATCGTAATACCGCGTTCACGCTCCAAATCGTTGGAGTCCATTACGCGCTCCTGTACCGTTTCGTGATCTCGGTAAGTACCGGATTGCTGGAGCAACTTGTCAACGAGTGTTGTTTTTCCGTGGTCGACGTGGGCAATAATCGCAATATTGCGAATGTGTTCTCTTGAATGCATGTTTTGTATCCATATCCTTTCCAATTTCAAATCATATCTACTTAAACTTCCCGCAATTTCGCAGGTTACTCACAAAATAAGCGTCGGTGATATCCCGACGCATGTCTATATCCCTTATATTATAGTTTATTATAGGTAAAAATCAAGATATTTCGCACGAAAAGACCACTGGGAATGTTACCAGCCTCTCCCTTGACGTCCTCGTCCAAGTAATAACCAGACTCCGCCCAAGATCAAAAGGACAGCAAGTACATAGATTATTCCCGTTTGCAGCAAGGTAAATCCGAATAATATGATCGACACCGCACCAAGGATCAAAGCCACAGGTAACACATATTCCGGTCTTCGTCGTTCAGCCATTCCATATTCGAGTAACCCTATGGCGATCCCTAGCAAGAATGCTGGCCACAGCCTGCTCATAAGTCCAGCGCCCCATGTATTCGTTATACTGAATAACACACCATACACCGTTAGTATGCCGGCAGGAACGAGTGACCACGATGGTGAAATACGCGCATAATATAACGCATGAAGGGCGATGCCTGGCAGCAGGATCAGCAAAGGCCAGAAATTACGACCAATAAATCCAAACACGCCAAACTTGCCAAGCAGAATAATAATTCCCGCAGCTACAATAAATAGTCCAATCGCTTTTTCATTTCTCATCCTCAATCACCTCTTATACCATGGCTGGCTATGTATGATGTAAATTTTAATCAACTAGCGTTTCATGATGACACTTTCATTGACCTGCGTCTAGTTTATCCATTTTCACCAAAAACTGCATTTTGATTTAAATATGTTAAGAATGATAACTCTATTTTTCTTAATAAAAAATTAGAACCCCATCTTAATAAGATGAGATTCTAATTTCATTTTACTATTAACGAACTACCTTGTAAATATAGGTGATGATCAATCTAGCTCCTGAACAGTTCCGGAATATACTACCGTCCAGTTACTTCCTACAATCTTGGGGCTTGATGACAATTTAAGAATTCCATAATATCCATCTTGAACCTCTGCACTGTAACTTATTGATAATGGAATCATGGATTCAACATATTCAGATGTTGGATAATATTTCACAATTTTAACGTTTTTAGAATGATTTTGAATAGTTATTGGATCCTTAATTGATGATACACTTTGAGACGCCTGAATTACATTAAGTGTAGAAGCATTGGATGCTAATGCAGGTGTCACCATAGAGAGTGATAAAATAGAAGCAGACAGGATAATTGATATTTTTTTCATTGATCTCACCTTCCAAATTATAATTTAATCACATCCAGATAATACCACAAAAATGTATATTATTCTATATTTTTTCACAAAAAAGTATTTTAAACGATTTATAACCAACTAAATCAACACTTCATTTTATCCTCACAAATTTCTCAAAAAATCCCAACATAACAACAAAACAAGACATAAAAATCGGTAATAACATATGCACCTCTGATGCCATACCTCCCAGCCATTCTCCTAACTTGGGGTCTTTCATCACCATCTCACCTGCTGTGAAGGCCAGGATGCCTGATCCGACGAATACAAGAATCGGAAATCGCTTCAACAAACCAACAATTAAGCCGCTCCCCCATACGACGATGGGGATACTGATTGCAATACCAATGACGATCAGAGCCAAATCTCCATCTGCCAAAGCCGCTATGGCCAAAACATTATCCAAACTCATTACAAAATCGGCAATCAGAATGGTTTGAATGGCTTTCCAGGTCGTAGAAGCTTCTCGAATATGTACTTCATCCTCATTTTGAAGCAGCAGCTTTACTGCAATCCAGAGTAGCAACAGCCCACCTGCCGCTTGGATAAAGGGAATTCCCAGCAATAATACCGCTACAAAGGTTAACACACAACGCAGCAGCACCGCGCCAAAAGCTCCCCACCATACCGCTTTTTTGCGTTGTATTGGTGGCAGATCCTTGCTGGCAAGCGCAATAACAACCGCATTATCTCCACTTAATACCAGATTGATCATTAAAATTTCAGTTAACAGCCATAGTGTATCCATGTCCTCATCCCCCCACATTAACTTGTATGTCGGAGTTGTCCATGCTATTCTTAATGATTGAACCGTATATAAGGAGTGACATATATCATGGAGCTATTTAGTCCCACATTCTGGCTGGCTTTGCTGAACGTTGTCTTTATTGATCTAATTCTGGCTGGGGATAATGCCATCGTCATTGGTCTCGCAGCTCGAAACTTGCACCCTTCCGTGCAGAAAAAGGCGATTCTATATGGAACTGGCGGCGCACTTTTGATTCGAATTTTAGCAACAGTTGTTGTTTTATGGTTGCTTAAAGTTCCGTGGCTCTTGCTTGTGGGAGGCATACTTCTGATCTGGATTGCCTATAAATTATTGGCGGATCAGGGAGATGAACACAATGATGTCCAGGCGGGAACTTCCTTGTGGACTGCTATTCGTACCATCGTGATCGCGGATGCAGCCATGGGATTAGATAACGTGATTGCAGTTGCTGGAGCAGCGCAGCAGCATCTCGTGCTTGTAATCCTTGGACTCCTGATTAGTGTACCTATTATCGTCTGGGGCAGTACCCTGTTTATCAAGCTAATTAATCACTTTCCTTGGATTATCTATGTCGGAGCCATTGTTCTGGGGTATACGGCTTCCAATATGATCACTGAGGAACAGCGACTCTTGCCTTACTTTACGGAACATCCGGCATTGCGCATTCTCTTTATCGTTGTGGTTATTGCAGGTGTAGTCTTTGCAGGTTATCGCAAACGCTCCAGCAGTTCCAGCCACAAGGGATCTGGTGGGGAACAGCAGCGATCTTATTCGTAGGCTAATTAAACTAACAATTTCATCTGAATACAGCAAAGGACTGAACGATATTTCATCGAACAGTCCTTTTTTGCAGTTAACATAGCCCTTATTATGTCAGCCATGCTAATTTTTATTGAGTTTAGAACCAGTCATCCTTCATGCCATTGTCTTCTGTCTGATTCGTTACCACAGAAGTTTCACCGGCATGCAGTGTGATCGTTTCAGTTTGTTCCACCGCCTGATCCACCCATTCTGACAGATGGCTCATTGTTGATTCTATTTTATCCACAATTCGAAGATTTGGATTGGTTGAAGGTGACTTTGGCACAAAGAGAGTACAGCAATCCTCATATGGCAAAATAGAAATGTCATACGTTCCGATCTGTTTGGACAGGGTAATGATCTCCTGTTTGTCCATCATAACCAGTGGCCGCAGAAGCGGCAGGTCCGTCGCACGACCAATGACATTCATACTCGGAAGAGTCTGACTCGCTACTTGACCCAGGCTATCCCCGGTGATCAGTGCTAGTGCCCGCTCACGCTCGGCAAGTTTGGATGCAATTCGCAGCATTGAACGTCTCATCAGCGTAATAATCAGATTGTCCTGACCCAGCTGGGTAAATGCCGTTTGGATCTCTGTAAATGGAACCAAATGTAGCTTGATTGTTCCTGCATGATCAGCAAGGGCACGCGCCAAATCGATGACTTTCTCTTTGGCACGCTGGCTTGTGAACGGGTAACTATAAAAATGTACACATTCCACTTCAAGTCCACGGCGCATGGAAGACCAGGCTGCAACCGGGCTGTCTATTCCACCTGATAGCAGTACCATCGCTTTTCCATTCGTGCCCAGCGGAAATCCGCCTACTGCCGGAATAGTTTCGTTGAAAATATAGGTGCCCTGATCCCGAATTTCCACTCGCAGCTCAATATCAGGCTCACGAACATCAACACTCAATTGCTGGAATTTTCGAAGGATCGGGGAACCGACCAAATGGTTCATTTCATGGGAAGAGTTCGGGAACTCTTTCCATACCCGCCTTACATTTACCTTAAATGTGGTGCCTTCCTTGAATTCGTCTTCCCTTTCGTCCATAAACGCGACTGCTGTTTTCACAATCTCATCAAGCTCGGATGGAGTAACTTTAACCGGACTAATCGACATCACACCGAATACCCGCTTCAGCACCTTAATCAGTTCAGTATGTGATTCACCGCCAAGATCCACATAGACACGGCCATATTCTTTGCGAAGGCTCGCTCCTGGGTAAGGTTTAAGCAAAGCTTTAACCTGTGTAATGATCGTTTTCTCAAATCGGGCACGATTTTTCCCTTTTAACATAAACTCTCCGAAACGGAGAAGCAGCATATCATATTTCATATCCATTACATCCGCCTTTCGAGGGGCCGCAACTGCGCCACCATCTGATGTAAAGCCTGTTCAAGCAAGGCTACATCTTCTTCTGTATGTTCATCTCCAAGACTAATACGCAATCCGCCACCAGCACAAGCTGCATCTCTGCCCATCGCAAGTAGAGCACGGCTCGGTTCAGCCGAACGCGAAGAACAGGCAGATTGGGTCGATATGGTTACGCCAAGTTGCTCCAAGGTGTGCAGCGCCACTTCTGCCTTCATCCCGGGATAGGAGAAGTGTACAATATGAGGTGCACCCTCTGTGCGACTGTTCAATTCAAATTCAGGAATGGCACGTATCGTTTCCATCAATCGATCACGGAGCACCGTTGTACGCCGGGCAAAATCAACCTGATCCTCTGCTGCCATTCGCATGGCCTTTGCCATGCCTACCAGCAAGGCCACGTTTTCTGTGCCTGCTCTTAGGCCTTGCTCCTGTGATCCTCCTGACAATAGTGGCGTAAGCTCCACTCCACTTCGCACATACAGGAGACCTGCTCCCTTCGGTCCACGAATCTTGTGAGCAGACAGACTGTACAGATCTGCACCCCAAGCGGCAGGCCTCGCCTCCATTTTTCCAAAACCCTGAACACCATCTACATGGAAAAGCACGCGTGGTGCTTTCTTTTTGAGCTGTTTGCCAATCTCTGCAATCGGATGGATGGCTCCTGTTTCATTGTTTACATGCATCAGACTTACAAGCACCGTGTCTGGCCTGATCGCGTCTACAACCTGCTGATCGTTGACCTCTCCATCGGAATTCACGGGAACTAATGTCACTTCCCATCCCCACTGCTGCAATTGCATAAAACTTTCGTACACCGAGGCATGCTCGGTAGCTGTTGTGATGATGTGTCTGCCTCGTGACTGATAACGTAATGCCGCACCTTTTATCGCAAGATTATTACTCTCGGTGGCACCGGAAGTAAATACAATCTCTTCAGGCTTAACGCCGATTGCCGTAGCACATCCGGATCGAGCACGACGCAGCAACTGATCGGCACGCTCTCCATACCCATGGATGGAGGACGGATTACCAAATTGTGTCTCCATAATTTCGGCCATCGTACGAATCACATCAGGATGGGGAGGTGTGGTTGCAGCATAATCAAAATATTTCAAATGAGGTTAGACCTCCCTTATCTCTTCGTTCTTGAACCTACAGTGAGCATTGTAACACGATACCCCTACAACACAAAAAGACCAACCGGGAACAGGCGTTTCAAGCGCTACTGCTCCCACATTTGATCTCATCCTGCCTATCATGTGTTTTCACAAATGTCTATCTGTGAGTTTTAGATCACATATTTCGACTGTGCCTTCTCCACCTTGGAGATATAATTCTGTGTTTCTGAAGGCAGACGGTTAAGTACACTCATCAGTTCGCTATCACTCGACACGCCCAGACGTGAAACACGGCCCGGTCCTGCATTATACGCAGCAAGTGCCATCTTCACTTCTCCACCGAAACGCTGGAGCTGAAGGGAAAGATACTTCGTACCCGCATCAATGTTCTGGGCAGGATCAAATGAATTACTCACACCCAGCCCTGCAGCCGTGCCATCCATTAATTGCATGAGCCCTTTGGCACCGGCAGAGGACACGACATTTGGGTTAAAATTGGACTCTGTGTCAATGACCGCCTTGATCAATGATTCAGGAACACCGTACTTCGCACTTGCCTCGGCAATCAAAGATTCATAATCCGTAGGTACAGATGCACCTGAATCCACGATTCCTGTATTGGATGAAGATAATAAAGACTCAACGATGTTATTGGAGACAGAGGATGATCTTGCCGTATTTATATCCGGATTGTACGTGCTTCCGAGTTGCAGCCACAACAGACCATCACTGGATCTTTTGGAGACCGTCGCGGTGGAATCTGTATTGCTCGTCGTATTGGCACCCGTACCTAACAGCCCGTCCATCACATTGGCGAAATCCACTGTTGAACCAGCATCCGATTGTGATCCACTGGTTTGGTTATTCACATTGGACAATTGCAGTTCCAACAACTGTCGCGATCCGCTTGGATCAATCTGCATGAGTTATACCCACTCCCGTATAATTAAGCGTATTATGACCTTATTCTACATCGTTTTACAGCAAGGTTCCATTGTTTTCAAAAAAATATATGAATCTCTCCACATAACCTGCGCATATACGAAAAAAACCTTCTGCAATTCACCGCATTTGGGTGAGAACAGAAGGCTTTTGAATGAATCATTTTACACGTTAACGAGCGAATGGAATCATGAAAAAATAACTTAGCGTAGCTACAACACCCAGTCCAATGGACCAGGCTCCCGCTGTCTTACGACCATTCACATATGCATAGTAACCCAGTACGGCTGCGGCCGGTCCAAGTACGATTGACCACATGAACAAAGACGCGATCCCAAAGGCAAGTCCCATATAACCCGCAACCTTGCCTGTTGATTCCATGACCCGGTCTGCCTCATGCTTCTCAGGTACAGGCTCTGCCCGTTCGGTACCTCCAGTTCTTACGACAGTCGGAGGAGCGACCTCTGCCCCGTATTCTTCCCGATGTGCTTTTCTGGGATAATCGACGCGCATACGCTGTTTTTCACCGTCAACATTGATTTTAGGGCGATCCTGAAAATTAAACTTATTATCGTCATTTTTCATTGGGAAGCACCTCCGTTATGAATAGGGATGACTGCTCACTTGGGTTTGAACGTGTGACAGCATGTTGCAGAGGATGTGCGTGCATGATCATGGTGATCGGAGTCAAATGTCTCACCGGCAAATTCCTCATGCAGACGACGGGTGGCATGTTGGTCGATGTCAATCATGATGGCATCAGCGTGGCAGAAGTTGTTCTCTCCCCAAAAGTTGCAGTTGGAGACGCTGCATTTGACAATTGGTTTGTCTTGGCTCATTTTTTATCACCTCGACTACTATTGTCTCCCCGCCACAAACCTGATATTCCCCGTCAAAATGCCAGATGATGACATGATCACACTTCGTCTGATTCTCACTAAAAACACAAAAAAACCGCCACAAGGGCGGTTTCGTCCAATTTCATATTCAGGTTAAAACGTTAATTAGGCGTGATTCCGTTGATTTTGCATACGGCGCTGAGTCAGGTAATCACTTTCATAATATGCCAGATCATCGCGCAATTCTTCGTACGTTTTGGAAACCTCAAGAATGACATCCCGTACTGCACGGATTGGCTTGTCACGGAAACGAATGGCATCTTGTCCTGTGTAAGCGTATCTTCCGTCTTCGGAATAACATTCATTTTTGGGATAGAAAAAGCTGTTTACGCATTGGTGATACGTATTATAAAGAGCCTTTTCGGCAAAATCGACATCAAAGTTGGCACGACGCAGCACAACGCCAAGTTTTTCGTAAGAAACTTCAGAAAAAACGAGCAAATGACGGAGATCTGAAAGAAATCCTTTGTAGAAGGCTGTTGATTCTTCCGTCTGATTCTGATCCAGTTCAGGCAAAGCATTCTCATTCAAAAAATTTTCAATCCGATCGATAGCCGGTTTTAACTTTTCCCTAGTTGACTCACATGTTTTCTGTACATTGGCTGCTGACATAAAGGTAGCTCCCCCTTAAATAAGTCCTTACATATAGGTCGGCCAACGGTGGTTTTCCCCTGACCTTTGAATTCTCAGCTATAATCCTACCATAAAAAGATGACGAGCGGTATCCCTTAATCATGCTTTCCGCTTCTGCCGTTAAACATGCCTATTATACGCAGTTAGACTCGAACCCGCCTGCATAAAAATATCCGCTTTTTCTAACGATAGATATAACCAGTGACAACGACGAAGCACTGTTAATGATTGTCCAAAATGAACGAAGGAGGTTCCATCCACCATGTCCAGACCGAAATGGATTAACTGGGCCCTTGCAGCTGGTGCAGGAGCACTCGCCCTGACGCTCTTGCTTCCAACATCCAATCGTCCCGAACCTAAGCCAAGTGCCCTGTCCAACTCTGCTCATGAAGAGCACACGAGTAAGCAGCGTCTGAAAGTGCAGGATATCAAGGCAACCGATCTTCTGACCCGTATGGATGCCAAGCAACATCTCAGTATCATGCTGAAGAAAACCGCCACAATGAATGCTGCGCAGGTTAGCCGATATGTGAATGATCTCCAAAGTTCACATGAACATATCAGATCCATTCATCTCATGAATACCAATGGCTCTTTTAACAAGCCCTTTGATCACGCCTCCACACAAGGAAGCAAGTTGGAACAACAGAAGCTTCAACATTCGCTCAACCTTGCCAAAAAAGCGGTAAACAAACGTCAAAGTTTTGAATCCTCTTCTTTTCCTTTGGGAAAAGAAAAATACTTTGTTATGGGGCAACCCTCCAAAGATGGCAAAAGAGCTGTAATTGCCTTGTTCAGTCAGAACGTATTAAATGCTGTTGAACAACATCAGCGCAAAAATCTCCGCATGATCCCTTATCCGCGTGAGGGTAAATTCAAAATTGAGTCTGTTCACCCGGATACGCTTAACGAAATTACAGTGAAGACCGGACATGATAATGCAAATGCCAGTCATTTTTATGAAAATGAGATCGTCATCCGTTTTCGCCAAGATCCCGGTGAACGGGATATACGTATCATTAAATCCGATCTGAGAGCGCAATCTGCGCGCAAGCTGGGATACACGTATGTTTTTCGGTCAGAACACATGAGTTACAAACAATTGCATAGTTATTTCGAAAGCAAATGGAATCCACTTTATATGGAACCCCACTATATGTATTTAACCAATGATACTGTAACTGAACAAACAGATGTAACGATACCCAATGACATTTTGTTCTCCGATTATCAGTGGAACCTGCCTGCGATTGAGACAAATAGAGGTTGGAATATTACCAAGGGAAACAAAGATGTCATCGTAGCAGTGGTCGACACGGGGGTTGATATGAATCATCCTGACCTGAAGGGCAAGCTCCTTGAGGGTTATAATGTGGTCGAGCCGGGAAGCCAACCGATGGATGATGTGGGACATGGAACACACGTCGCAGGCATTATCGGAGCTATTGTCAACAATAATGAAGGCGTGGCAGGCATGAGTTGGTATAACAAGGTACTACCGGTTAAAGTACTCGACAACTCAGGTTCTGGTACCACGTATGCCGTTGCCGAAGGCATCATCTGGGCAGCCGATCATGGAGCCAAGGTTATCAACATGAGTCTCGGCAATTATGCTGATGCGCAATTTCTTCATGATGCCATTAAATACGCTTTTGACCGGGATATCGTCCTGATTGCAGCCACGGGGAACGATAATACCGAGCGTCCAGGATACCCTGCTGCTTATCCGGAAGTATTTGCCGTATCTGCTACGGACCCGGATATGAGCAAAGCTTCCTATTCCAACTACGGGGACTATGTGGATGTGATGGCTCCGGGGTCCAGTATCGCCAGTACCTATCCAAACAATCAGTATGCGGCCTTGTCTGGAACGTCCATGGCCAGCCCTCATGTAGCCGCACTTGCAGGTTTGATTCGTTCGTTGAACCCGGACTTGACCAACACGGAAGTGATGGATTTGATGCGCCAAAGTGTTATTGACCTCGGTGATCCGGGTCACGATAAGTATTTCGGCTATGGGCAAATCGATGTCTATAAGGCACTGCAGGCCGCATCAGGCAACAGCGCTCCTTTGCAGTTCTGGCCGCAACATGTCAGACAACAAATGGATAATACGATGAAAAAGTATACGCAGTAAGCGTAATGAGGATAATCTGTAAAAAATACAAAAGCAGCTGCGCCCCGGGGCGTACGCTGCTCTTTTGGTTTATATCCAATTCCCCGGGGCACCCGCTGCGATTAGCGTTTGCGAGAAGTTGTGCGGGCTTTGCTTGATTTTTTCACGGATTTTTTCTTCGGATTATGGCTGGATACATAACAAGGGTCTTCTTCTTTGACAACAACAGGATACATGTGGTGATGAATCGGAACACAGTGATGTTTTTTGATCACTTCAATCGGGTGGATTACAGGCACGATTTGTGGGATGTAATAATCCTCAACAACCTGGATCGGGTCACAGACAATCGGGCAAAGCGGTGGACAGTAATGGTTCATTTCAAAACCAACTCCCTTTCTGGTGATACTATAACCTATTGCAACAGATCGAAAGTGGATTGGATGTATGTCCATAGTCCGAAAAATTATATGAGCGGTAGCCTGTCCGCCACTGTCCCACCCTGCCCAGGTGTTACTCTGTCAATGACTTGGCACAGTACACGAAGTCCCTCACACAAAAGCTCAACGTTTGTTACAGTGAAGCAGATACGCAGACTTGGTGTATCCATCTCCCCTACATAACAGGCTGAACCGGGGAGGAAAGAGACCCCTGCAGCAAGTGACTGATGATGCAACTCACGCATATCCAAGTTACTCGGAAGTTGGAGCCACAGATTGAGTCCTCCCTCTGGCAAGCGCCATTGCATGCCCATAGTAGCATGCTCTTCCAGCACTTCAGATGCTGCGCACAAGCGAGAATACAATTCATCCCTCAATAGGGATACATAGGCACCGTACTGATTCTGAATGAAAGATTGCAGTGCCTTTTGTGTAAGCAGCGGACTCCCCAGATCCGCCGTAGATTTCGCGGCCACAAGCCGGGTCAATACACTTCCGTCTGCGATGGCGCAGGCTATACGGCAACCGGGAGACAACACCTTGCTGAAGCTTTTAATATATACGACATGACCTGTCCCATCCATCGATTTAATGGAAGCCGGGGGAGGGTCCCGAAAATAAAGATCTGCAAACGGATCGTCCTCCAGAATGAGGCAGTGGTAACTTTGCGCGAGATTAAGAAGTTGTGCTCGTCTTCTTGCACTCATCGTGATACCTGTTGGATTGTGATAGGTCGGGATCGTATAGATCAGCTTGGGCGGATAGGTATCACATAATCGGGTCAACAGATCAATACGCATGCCTTCGTCATCCATCGGGACCGTAATGATCTTCGCGCCTCTACTCGTAAATACATCAATGGCTCCGGTATAGCTTGGTGCCTCCATGTATACAACATTCCCAGGTCCGACAAAAGTTCGTGCCACAAGATCGATCCCCTGCTGAGCACCACTTGTAATTAACATGCGTTCAGGTGCAGCCTGTAGTCCACGCTCGGCAAAGTGTTCGGCCAAGATCTGTCTAAGCTCCCGATCCCCCTGAAAAGATCCGTAAGCTGCCATACGCTCTGTATGATCAGAGGAGAGTCGGTAGGCGCTGTCGATAATCTCTCGTGTAGGCAACAGTTCAGGCTGAATCGCTGACATATGAAGTTCATACCGCACTTGAGGTGACGTATCAAAATGTCTCCAGAGCTGGGCTCGCGGTAAATAATCCACCAGTGCCATCTGCCAATTCCATGACGTACTGGATTCACTGTTGGCATTGTTTCGCTGCGTTCGGTCCACATCCTCCATCTGATCCACGTTCAATGTACCTCTCACATAACAACCTTTCCCCTGGGAGCAGGTGATCAATTGAATCGCTTCAAGTTCAGCATACGCTTTGGATACAGTGACCAGGCTGACACCCAAATCCGCGGTCATTTTACGAACAGAAGGAAGTCTGGTTCCGGGTTCAATGAGTCCTGATCTGATGCGATCGGCAATCGTTAGCGCAATCTGCACGTACAATTTGGTACTGCTTCCCCGCTTTAATTCAATATGCATATGTGCTCCCCCAACTGTTATGATCTTCATTTTACTGTTATAGTGTAGTCCGTCTATTATAGTTTATAATATCAGTATAACAGTGAATAACAGGAGATGAGAATAACATGAGTATCCCTTGGTCCAAAATGGCACAAAACACCCCGTCCTCTGTCGTTCGCGACATGCTCCAGGCCGCTCAGGCACCTGGAATGATCTCACTAGCCGGTGGATTACCAGCCCAGACTTCATTCCCGCTGGAAGCCATCCGCGTTGCATATGAAAAAGTATTTATGAGCGGAGCAGCCGCTCTTCAATATGCGGAGACTGAGGGTTACCGTCCTCTTCGCGCCAAAATCGCCGAACGTCTTGAATCCAAGGGCATTCCCGCTTCACCCGATCACATGCTTCTCACTACAGGTTCACAGCAATCCATTGACTTGGTTTGCCGCATCCTTCTCGACCCGGGTGACCGCGTATTGGTTGAATCACCAACCTACCTCGCTGCTCTGCAAGTCATTCATTCCTATCAGGCTGAATCTCACGGCGTAGCCTGTGATGATCACGGCATGTTGCCTGAATCTCTGGAGGAACAGCTCCAGTTGCATCGTCCAAAACTTGTCTATATTAATCCCACGTTCTCCAATCCTACGGGAAAAGTATGGTCGCGAGAAAGAAGACAGCAGGCTGTGGATCTGTGCCGCAAGTATGGTGTACTCATTCTGGAAGATGATCCCTATGGTGAAATTCGGTTTAATCCGGAGCAATTGGATGTCCCTGCTCTCGCAGAACTGGATGCAGTATCCTATGACGGCCCTTCCAACGTTATCTACACCAGTACATTCTCCAAAACGGTAGCGCCTGGCCTTCGTACGGGCTGGATACTGGCTGCTCCCGATATTGTCAAAATGGCAGCACGAGCCAAACAAGGTGCCGACTTGCACTCCAGCAGCATTGACCAAAGAGCGCTTCATGCACTGCTTGAATCTTTCGATCTGGATGCGCATATCCGCCATATTTCAGAGGATTACGAACAACGCATGAAAACACTGACTACTCTTATGGCAGCCAAAGCTTGGGAAGGCATCTCGTGGAATTCACCACAAGGTGGCATGTTCTTGTGGCTGCAATTGCCTGAAGGCATGCTTGCAAGCAATCTGTTCACTTACGGTATCCAGGAGAAAGTGTGCATTGTGCCAGGTGATTCCTTCTATGCAGGTACACCAGAGTTAAACCGCATGCGGATCAACTTTACTCATACGGACCCTGAGCTCCTTCCGGAAGCCGTGGAAAGAATGGATCGCGCCATCCAACGTTGGCATGCTTCCTTAACATCCGACAGTGTTGTTACACTGTAATGAACTGTCATAAACGTTTGACTATTTCATTAGCGTATGAAGGTTAATAACTTGACATGAGAAACAAAAATAAGGCGGCAGGCCCGAGAACCTCGGAACTGCCGCCTTATTTTTATAGAACCTGTTATCAACAGGAGTTATGTTTTTTCAGATGTTCATGGGTCCTTCTGATCAGTCAGGCCATCGGATGATTCATACGAGTTGTCCTCGACTGATAGGTGGACTACATGGTGTTGCAATAGTGTTGTTGTTGCAGTTAGGAAAGCTTACCGTAAGCCGGGTTCTGTGCTCTTCGTGGTTCATACGGGAACTACCCTCCCACCAGAAGCGACAATCATCTATCTAGGCCATACATTGCTGCACAGCTCAAGCGACCAACCTAGACACACCTCGGGCTAAGGTTGCCTCCTCCGAAGAGGCGGCTGTGTCCCATTAGGTCTTGCTCCAGATGGGGTTTACCAGGAACGAAGTCACCAGCGTTCCTCGGGGTCTCTTACACCTCGGTTCCATCCTTGCCTGTGCCGGAAAATCCGGCCATCGGCGGTCCATTTCTGTGGCACTATCCTTCAACTCGCGCTGACTGGACGTTATCCAGCATCCTGCCCTGTGGAGCCCGGACTTTCCTCTCGTGGCAACAAAGGCCACCAGCGATTGTCTGTCAAGCTTTCCGAACAACATTACATAGTATACAGGCATTTAGGTTCCCAGACAAGCTTAATATTACTGGGAGCTGCACATCAACGATCTTTTTAGATAAACTGGAATACTTCCGTATTTACCTCTGAAGCTGTAACTTGCGTATCATATCGTTTTTCTTCCAAACGGGAACGAAGCCAATCCGCTGTTTTTGGTTTCATAATCTTCTCGGAATTATGTCCCGGGTCGATGATACACATACCTGCCATTAACGCATCATGAGCCGTGTGGTAATCGATATCTCCAGTCACAATAACATCCGCACCTTTGAAGCGGGCAGTGAGCGCGTAACGGCTGCCAGAGCCGCCAAGAACCGCTGCTTTTTTGATCTGCTTGTTCAGATCTCCTACTACCCGCACATGAGGCACATTGAATTGGGTCTTCACGACCTCCACTAGCTCACCTAATGTCTTAGGCTCCCTAAGGGGTCCCAAGCGTCCCAGACCGAGCGTACGGCCCTTTAAATCCATTGCATACAGGTCATAGGCCACTTCCTCATACGGATGAGCCTTAAGCATCGCCTGAACGACCTTACTTCTCAGACTTTGGGGTACGATGGTCTCAATCCGCATTTCTTCCACACGTTCCATCTGCCCTTGGGTACCGATAAACGGTTGAGTCCCTTCACCAGGTACAAACGTTCCTGTACCTTCCGTGTTAAAGCTGCACTTGTTGTATTGACCGATACTCCCCGCTCCGGCTTCCAGAATGGCCTGAAGAACCTGTTCATGATGGGTACGAGGCACAAACACAGCCAGCTTGTACAGATGATCTGTGTGTACATCTTCCAGCGATTCTTTACTCTCGATGCCAAGTGCCTCGGCCATCCAGTCATTCATACCACCCTCGGCCACATCCAGGTTTGTATGACTAATATAGACAGCAATATCATGCTTAATCAGCTTTTCATACAATTTACCCATAGGTGTATCTGTACTCAGTGACTTAACCGGACGGAAAATGATGGCGTGATGAGCGATAATCAGGTTGGCTCCAATGCGAATCGCTTCGTCCACCACTTCATCCGTCACATCTAAAGCTACTAACACGTGACGGATTTCTTTTTGCAAACTGCCGAGCTGGAGACCAATTCGGTCATCCGGTACAGCCAGATGTTTGGGAGCGAGTTGCTCCATCAGTTGAATTACAGTTTGACCTTTGGCAAACATGCCAAAACCTCCTTCAAGTTTGCGATAAGACGCTCTACCTCAGCCGCCTTGTCCCGGGAAGAATCCTGATCGGATTTGGAGATGGAGTTAACAACCCCTTGCAGTTTGACGATCTCACTTTCCCATTTGGCAAAAAATACATCCGTCGGTCGATCAACCAAATAAGGCCCCATCCGTAGCAGCAAATCTTCCGTTAATTCTGCCCCGCCTTGAAGCGGACGTGCACGATACACCTCTACATTAGCAATCGGGCTTACAGATTGTGGCATCGCCGTTATAATCTCATAAATCTTGCCATCTTCTTCGAGCAACTGTTCTGCTACAACCACCCAGTGATGCTCCAGTAACCAGCGTCTGAGGATATCCTCTCCCACATTTGGTTGCAAAATAAGTAACTGGACTCCTGCCAGTTTGGATAAACCTCGGTCCAAAATAGAGGCAATCAGGGCACCACCCATGCCTGCAATGGTGATGACATCCACTTCACCCGCAGTGATCACATCAAGACCGTCTCCACGACGCACCGTGATTTTTTCTTTCAAGCCAGCATCGCTGACTTGTTTGCATGCAGCATCATAAGGGCCAGGATTGACTTCCCCGGCTACTGCACTTGCAGCTTTCCCACTGCGGATTGCGGCTACTGGCAGCAACGCGTGGTCCGAACCGATATCAGCCATGCGGCTGGCATCGGGAATTTGATCATGTATTCGCTGTAATCGATTCGAAAGTTTCATGAAGCACCTACACCATTCATTTAATTTATTGATTTGCATTGAACAAGGAAAAGCGATAAAATAAAATCCAATAAAACATTTCAAGGATGAATTTCCAAAACCAAGAAATCAAGACGTTTAAATTAAAAATAAAGGAGACCCCGCCGCCGCTAAAGCGTCTTGCGGAAAGTCTCCCATAGTTCGATTATTCGAGGAAATCCTTGAGTCGTTTACTACGACTCGGGTGACGCAACTTACGAAGAGCCTTGGCTTCGATCTGACGAATACGCTCACGCGTAACACCAAATACCTTGCCGACTTCCTCCAGCGTTCTCGTCCGTCCATCGTCCAGACCAAAACGTAGACGAAGCACGTTCTCTTCACGTTCAGTCAATGTATCCAATACATCTTCGAGCTGTTCTTTCAGCAACTCATACGCAGCAGCATCTGCCGGAGCAAGTGCTTCCTGATCCTCAATGAAGTCACCCAGATGGGAATCATCTTCCTCACCAATCGGTGTTTCCAGAGAAACCGGTTCCTGTGCAATCTTCGTAATTTCACGAACTTTCTCTACACTCAGATCCATCTCAGCAGCGATTTCTTCTGGTGTCGGTTCACGCCCAAGTTCCTGCAACAGCTGACGGGATACCCGGATCAGCTTATTAATCGTCTCCACCATGTGCACAGGGATACGAATGGTACGCGCCTGGTCAGCAATAGCACGAGTGATCGCTTGGCGGATCCACCATGTAGCATACGTACTGAACTTGTATCCTTTTTTGTGGTCGAACTTCTCAACCGCTTTGATCAGACCCATATTACCTTCCTGAATCAAATCAAGGAACAACATTCCACGTCCAACGTAACGCTTGGCGATACTGACAACGAGCCGTAAGTTAGCTTCAGCCAGACGACGCTTGGCTTCTTCATCCCCGTTCTCAATCCGTTTAGCCAGTTGTACTTCATCATCTGCGGACAACAGTGGCACACGACCAATTTCCTTGAGGTACATACGGACAGGGTCATTGATTTTGATACCTGGCGGCAAGCTCAGATCATCATCAAAGTGGAATTCGTCCTCTCCCTCTCTGGTGTTGTTCTCGGAATCTTCACTAGGACGAAGTGTAACCTCTTCATTGTTTTCATTCACTACATCGATACCCAGATCGCTCAGTTGCTCATAGAACTCATCCATTTGCTCTGCATCCTGCTCAAAAGGAGAGAGTTTCTCTATAATTTCCTTGTAATTCAGCGAAGCTCTTTTTTTACCTGATTCAATCAATTGATCTTTAACCTGATCCAGTGTCAATTCTGTTTCTAGTTCAGTATGCTGATCATTCGCCATAATTCGACTCCCTCCTCCCTAGAAACATCTAATCATCAGACGTTCACTGTCTCTCTAGGGCAATCATTTCAATTGCAATCTGTGCCGCGCGTACAGAATCACCTGCCCGCTCTGCAGCAATCATTTCTTCTTTTTTCAAATCGTACTCTTTCTTACGCGGATGCTTCAGCACTTCCCTGATGCAATCATCGAGCATTTGAATACTCCATTCACCTGGACCATCCATCATCGAGATTGAACTGACCGTTTTTTCCAGGCGATCGTCATGCAGTGAAGACATAAAACGGCTTGTATCCGACGGTTTGCCTTGCGCATAGTAGGCATATAGATAAGCAGCAATAGCTGCATGATCATCCAAGTTAAAAGCTTCACCAAGATGCTCATTCACGTACTGGGCAGCCTCATCATCCTGCAACATCCAGGCGATCAGTTTGCGTTCAGCTGCGTGGTAAGCCGGCAACAGATTGGGTGTAGGCACCTGCCTATTTTGTTGCCTACCATTATTCCACCTTTTCGGGTTATTATCCCCAAACTGGAGGTTATTTTTCATCGCCTCCCGTTCTTCATTACACTCCTGCTTCAATGTTTCGAAGGATACGTCCACTTCTGCAGCCAGTTCACGAAGATACACTTCCCTTTCTGTTGGAGAAGGTAAGGGTGCAATCAACTTTACTGCTTCTTTCGAATAGGCGATTTGTCCGCCACCCTCTAGCAGTATATGGCTTTTTTTTAAGTTTATAAGTTTAAATTTTGTAGTTGTCACGGCACCGTCCACAATCTGGTTTCGGAACCGTTCACCACCATGCTTCCGGATAAAATCATCCGGGTCAAGTCCCTCGGGAATGAGAGCCACTTTGACCTGCAATCCAGCTTCCTCAAGAATAGGGAAGTTTTTGAGTGCAGCAGCCTGTCCTGCTCTGTCGCCGTCATAACATATGATGACTTCGTCGCACATCCCTTTAAGCATCAGTGCCTGATTCTCGGTTAACGCAGTGCCCATTGCCGCTACACCATTCTGGATATCCTGATCCCATGCGGAGATGACATCACCATATCCCTCGAACAAAATGGCTTGTCTTTGTTTGCGAATTGCATTTTTGGCATGATGCAGATTATAGAGAACACGGCTTTTGTTAAATAACCGGGTTTCCGGTGAATTTAGATACTTCGGTTGCCCATCTCCCAATATGCGTCCTGCAAATGCAATCGGCTTACCGCTCCTGCCATTAATCGGGAACATAATCCGGTCTCGGAATCGATCCACATATCCCTGACCTTCATTTCGGGGTGACAGAAGTCCACCCTTTTCCATCTCTTCGAGCGGATAGTTACGTTTCTCAAGAAATTGTACCAGTGTGTCCCAACGATTTGGTGCAAAACCAATCTGGAACTGGTCGATTAACTTGTCGCCAAAACCTCTTGAGCGTAAATACTCCATGGCTGACTTGCCGTGCTCTGTATTTTTCAACAAAAAATGATACAGCTTCGCGGTAAGCTCATAAGCCTCCAACAGACGTTCCGTCTCCGGATTCACATGAGCAGATTCACGCCCTTGCCAGTCCCCCATAGAGATGTGACTTTCTTCCGCCATCGTTTTGACAGCCTCGGGAAAGGATAACCCTTCGATTTCCATCCTGAATTTGATGGCATTTCCACCCGTGCCGCAACCGTAGCAGTAGAAAATTTGTTTCTCAGGTGTAACGGTGAACGAAGGCGTCTTCTCGGAATGAAAAGGACAGAGGCCTTTCATATACTTCCCCTGTTTGGTCAGATGCACAAATCGGCTCACCGTATCGACAATATCATTCTGCTGTAACACCGATTCAATAATACTTTCGGGTATACCGCCTTGTCCGGTACTCATCTCTGGCCACCTTCATCTCTTCAACACGTAAATATAATTCGATAAACTTACACATTCTCCTGCAAATCTTTTAAAAGTTTTGTCAGTTTATGTTGAAACATTTCTCGATCCTGCTCTGTGAAAGGCTTTGGGCCTTTCCCGTAATGGCCTCTTTTTCGTGCTTTGGCCGCAGTATGACGAGAATCCAACATGAAATCAATGTCACGATCGTTGAACTCACGACCACGAAAGGACAAAACATAACAACGTTTGCCAAGCGCAAGTGCCGCAAGTCCATAGTCCTGAGTGATAACCACATCATATGGCTTAATATGATTAGCAATATACAGGTCTGCGCTCTGATCACTGCGATCCACTTGCACGGTTCGTACCCCTTCTCCTCCTTGAAGCAGATGATCAAATGAAGAGACTAACAGTACAGGGATGTTGAAAAGGCGAGCGGTTTGCGCAATCTCGGCTTTAACCGGGCAAGCATCACCATCCACAACAATGTGGCGTATATTTAACTCACTCAAACCCAGACCACCCGGTTTCATAAAATAGCTGCATATTGTTATATACGACCCCGGCCAGGCAAAATCCTTCTGCCGGAACGAGGGAAATCAAAGGCTAAAATACGGAGCGGTTGTCAAAAATACATTTCACAACCCGTTCCGTATATTTATACCCTCATATATCCTTCTTTAATACTGAATTTTAGCTTTGCGCCAAGTCTGTGGACAAGGACTCATGAAATACGCCCAAT
This sequence comes from Paenibacillus xylanexedens, assembly GCF_001908275.1. NCBI lineage: Bacteria > Bacillati > Bacillota > Bacilli > Caryophanales > Paenibacillaceae > Paenibacillus > Paenibacillus xylanexedens. The sequence continues at coordinate 5,639,003 of NZ_CP018620.1, forward strand.
TACCAAACCAACTTGGAAAAATCAGCAAATCCTTTCAAGTCACGATCAATAGCCGCGAGCAAGGCAAGTCGGTTCGCCCGAACAGCTTCATCTTCGGCCATAACCATGACCGAATCGAAGAATGAGGTAATACCATCCTTCCAGGCAGATGCAATAGCCAGTGCTTCAGCAGCATGATGCTGAGTCAACGCCTGACGATATTCTGCATTCGTTTTGCTCCATGCCTCATGGAGCTGACGTTCTCCATCTTCTGTGAACAGTTCTGGATGTACGGAAGCATTGGATGCTTTGGCAGCCAGATTGCCCACACGGTTGAACGATTCAACCGTTGTTTTGAATGCGTCTCCTGTCATAACAGCCGCCATCAACGCTTCACCTTTTGGAACCACAGCGCTGATATCATCGAATCCGGAAGAAATTACGGCATCCACTACGTCGTAGCGAACTGTTTCGGACAACAATTTTTTCACACGAAGACCAAAAAAGTCTTGCAGATCTTTACGAACCTCTTCATCTGCACGTTTCAACAGGTTCATCTGGGCATGCACTTGAAGTGCTACTCCGAACACGTCTGACAATGTCAGCGGAAGCTTGTGATCCAGCAAAATCTGTACAATACCTGCAGCCTGGCGGCGCAGCGCGTACGGATCCTGAGAACCCGTTGGAATAATGTTGATGGAGAAACAACCCATGATTGTATCCATTTTGTCCGCAGCACTCACAATGGCACCAACAAGAGAAGCAGGGGATTGATCTCCAGCGAAACGTGGCTGATAGTGTTCAAATACCGCTTTGGACACCTCTTCTTTTTCGCCAGCTTTACGAGCGTAATCCTCACCCATCACACCTTGGAGTTCCGGGAATTCTCCCACCATCAGTGTCACCAGATCGAATTTGCAGATATCTGCTGAGCGGCTAACGGATTCAGCTACATCACCGGATACTTGCAGTTTGGCAGCAAGTCCATCGGCAATCTTGCGAATACGACGCACTTTATCTCCAACCGTTCCCAATTCTTCCTGGAAGACGATACTTTCCAGCTTCGACAATGCATCCTTAATCTGTAGTTTCTGATCTTCCTCATAGAAGAACTTGGCATCAGACAGACGTGCACGCAGAACTTTTTCATTCCCTTTGGCAATAACGTCCAGTGAATCACTTCCACCGTTACGTACCGTCACGAAGAATGGCAACAATTGTCCTTCATTGTCCAGTACAGGGAAATAACGCTGATGCTCACGCATGGAAGTAATCAATACTTCTTGTGGAATATTCAAGAATGAGGAGTCAAATGTCCCGAACAATACGGTAGGTGTTTCCACCAGGAACAGAACTTCCTCCAGCAAGTCTTCCTTAATCGCGATATCCCATTTTTTCTCCGCAGCCAGTGCCTGAATCTGGGATACAATCATCTGTTCACGTTCCTGGATATCAGCAATGACATGTTCAGAACGCAACACTTCCACGTATGAAGACGGAGTGGAGATCACAGCCTCCTTACCGAGGAAACGATGTCCGCGAGTTACATTACCCGACTTAATACCTGTCACTTCCAGATCGATAACCTCACTGCCGAGCATAGCCACAATCCAGCGGATTGGACGTACAAATTTGAAATCATAGGAAGCCCAACGCATGAATTTTGGGAACGTCATGGCATGTAATACAGAAAGTAATCCTTCGCCAACTACAGAAGCCGTCTCCACACCTTTGCTGCTCTTTGTTGCATAGATATATTCAACACCGTTCAGTTCCTTGAACGTGAACTGGTCCGGTTCAACACCTTGACTGCGGGCGAATCCGAGTGCAGCCTTGCTCCAATTGCCACTGTCGTCCAGGGCAATTTTGCGTGAAGGACCTTTCACTTCTTCCTCGATATCTTCCTGCTTTTCAGCCACATTCTGAATCAAAACAGTTAGACGGCGCGGTGTAGCATATGCATTCACTTCACCATAAGCAATGCGGGATGCGTCAAGCCATTTCACGACACGCTCTTGCAGCTGTGCGATTGCTGCGCGCATAAAGCGTGCAGGTACTTCTTCCAGCCCGATTTCAAACAACAGATCCTTAGACATGCTCGGCTCCCCCTTTCTTGAGCAGCGGGAAGCCTAGCTTCTCACGCTCTTCCATATATGTTGCAGCGACTTGGCGAGCCAGATTACGAACACGTGTGATGTAGCCCGTACGTTCCGTTACACTGATGGCTCCACGTGCATCCAACAGGTTGAACGTGTGGGAACATTTCAGCACATAGTCATATGCCGGGAATACCAGATGCTGCGCCATGGCCTTGTTTGCTTCTTCTTCATGCATGTTGAAGAGTGTAAACAGCATTTTGACATCAGATACTTCAAACGTATATTTAGAGTGTTCGAATTCTGGCTGACGGAATACATCACCATAAGTGATACCTTCCACCCATTCCAGATCAAACACATTCTCTTTATCCTGAATGTAAGAAGCCAAACGCTCCATACCATACGTAATTTCAACAGCTACCGGATTTGTCTCGATCCCACCAACCTGTTGGAAATACGTAAATTGTGTAATCTCCATTCCGTCCAACCATACTTCCCAACCAAGACCTGCACAACCAAGGGAAGGGTTCTCCCAGTTATCTTCAACAAACCGAATATCATGTTTGAGCGGATCAATGCCCAGACGCTTCAAACTTTCCAGGTAAATTTCCTGAATATTGTCCGGTGAAGGCTTGATGATGACCTGGAACTGATGATGCTGGTACAGCCGGTTAGGGTTCTCGCCATAACGTCCGTCCGAAGGACGACGGGAAGGCTCCACATAGGCTACTTTCCAAGGTTCGGGTCCAAGCGAGCGTAAAAAGGTCATCGGGTTCATCGTACCTGCCCCTTTTTCCGTATCGTATGGCTGGACAATAATACAGTTATGCTCGGCCCAGAATTGTTGCAGCGTTAGAATCATCTGCTGAAAATTCATAATCATGCTCCTTTTCAATGGTTTGTTAGCAAGCTTAGGACGGTGAAGACAACAATAAATAGCCCCCGTCCTACGCCTGTTGTACAGACGTAGGGACGAGAGCTATTCCCGCGGTTCCACCCTACTTGGCTTAGATCAAACAAGATGATCCTGTTCGTTCCAGCCCACTTTTCCGTGTCCATTCATGCTCCCGAGTGCCGTTTCAAAAACCGATTCAGCCAGGCTCCCACCATCCCCGGCTCGCTCATTCATGATTCGCAAGTGTTATACAACGACTTGTCTCCATAAATGCAATAAATCCAGTCTTTTACTTTCTCGTTCAATGCATGTCTCATAAAGAGAAATTATATTTCATAATATATAAAATCTAGTATGAAGTCAAGATATAGTTTCGCTTCCACCAAAACGCCTCAAATCCCGTACTTCTCCATCTGATCGAGGAAAGAACGGGATTTAAGATTCAGACCGAGCTGATGATCCATAAAAGCACGCATCAACTTTTTGATCTCATCACGGGTAGACTCACTCACTGATATATTCCCCAAGCGCTGCAGATCCAACTGTGCGAACAAACGCAACAACTTCAGAGCCTTTGGACTAACTGACATCGCTGGAGGATCAAAATGTTTGCATGCTCGACACAAGACGCCACCAAGTCTGGGACTTATAAACAACTGCTCATCTGGTCGCTCCTGATTGCAGGAGATGCACTCATCGAACTGTGGACCATACCCGGATGCCTGTAATATTTTCATTTCGTACAGACTTGTAATAACAACCGGATCTTTCTCTTCCTTCAACGCCTGCAAACACGCCTTTAACTGTTTGAACCAAAATGTACCTGTCTCTTCATCCTGAAGCACCCGATCCAATAGTTCACACGCATAAGAGGCATAAGAGGCCTTGACCAGATCTTCACGCAACTCATGATAGGATTCAA